>JBDIVN010000003.1:0-307909 GCA_039794365.1 Candidatus Neutrinobacter sp.
ACGATCCGGCCCAGGGGAAGCAGTTCCTGGAGCATGAAGGGCTTGAGCGACTGAAGCCGCTGGATGAGGCGGGGTCGGAACGGTACCGGGAAACGGCGGAAACCTTGGAGCGCAAGGGCTTCAACGTCATTCGCGCACCGGGGATGTTCGCCTATGAAGGACGAATGTCCACCGGTCAGACCACCCGCTTCAACGTCAGCCTCCTTAACGCGGTAGTATTGGAAAATCCCCGCACCGGCAGGCTGATCTACTTTACCATGGACCCGGCCAAGGCCGACCTCAAAGAGAAATTCGCCCGCTGGCTGCAGGCCCAATGCCCCGAAATCGAGCAGGTGGTCTACATCAACGGCGGTCCACCCGTGGAAAGCCCCGCCGAACCTTTCCCCAACCGGATGGTTGAAATCTTCAACCATTACAAGGCCGGTCTTCATTGCCTGTTCGCCGAAATCATCGACGGCGCGAAGTGGCAGGCGGCCAACAGGTAAGACTGGCAAGCGGGGTTTGTCCCCGCTATAATCCCCCTGATATTCATGTATTTTCCATCGGATAAACAGGAGGCCGCTGACTGATGACCCAGACCCGCACCCAGACCCGTACACTGGCCGAACTGGCCCAGGCCGTTCAGGGGACCGTCGTGGGCGACGGCAGCGTGAACGTCACCCAACTGGTCCACCCGCGCATGATCGGGGCCGCAACGGATCTGGCGCTCATCATTGATCCCGGTGCGGTCCAGCTCCTGCACCTGCACAAGGACACCATCCAGGCCGCCGTTGTCGCCGAAGGCATCCCCGTCCCCGACGGGTTGCTGAAGGGGTACATCACCGTCCCGCGCCCACGGGTCGCGCTGGCCGTCCTGCTCAACATCTTCAACACCCCACCCCATCATTATTCTGGCATCCATCCCACCGCCGTGGTGGACGAATCGGCTCAGGTTCATCCCTCTGCCGCTGTCGGTCCCTTCTGCACGGTGGGACCGAAGGCCGCCATTGACGAGAACACGGCGCTCATCTCCCACGTCAGCGTGGGCGCGGGGGTGAAGATCGGCAAAAACAGCCTGATGCACCCCGGCGTTCGCCTGGGCGATAGGGTAATGGTGGGCAACCGGGTGACGATTCACCATAACGCCAGTATCGGCGCCGACGGCTTCAGCTACGTGACCCCGGAGAAGGGCAGCATCGAGTCCGCCCGCGAAAGCGGAGGCAAAATCGAGGCCACCAACGCCGAAATCGTGAAGATCAACTCCATCGGCACCGTTATCCTGGAAGACGATGTGGAAGTGGGCGCCTGCGCCACCATTGACCGGGCCAACCTCGGCGCCACCCACATCAAGAAGGGCACCAAGATCGACAACCTGGTGATGATCGGCCACAACAACACGGTGGGCGAAAACTGCCTCATCGTCTCCCAGGTCGGCGTCTCCGGCAGCTGCAACATCGGGGACCGGGTGGTGCTGGCCGGGCAGGTGGGCATCAAGGACCACGTCACCATCGGCGACGACGCCATCGTGATGGCCAAGGCCGGGGTGATGGACAACATCGAACCCAAATCCATCGTGGTGGGCCAGCCCGCCCGGCCCCAGCGCGAGGTCTTCCAGCAGGTGGCCCTCATCGGCAAGCTCTCGGAGATGCGCAAGGACCTGATGTCCCTGAAAAAACGCATGGCCGAACTGGAGGCGGAACTGGAAAAATCCGGACAGGAAAAATCTGAAAAGGTCACCCCCGTATGACAATGACATCTGAAGCCCTGAAAATTGAAGGCCATGGCCTGATCACCGGCCTGCCGGTCTCCGTCGCCATCGAACCCCTGCCCGAAGGCCAGGGCATCGTCTTCGACCTCGGCGAGGACGTGCTGATTCCCGCCCGGCTACAGGCCATCGCCAACGCCGACCGGGGGATCACCCTGGGACACCCTTCCGGCAAGCACGTCTCCATCGTGGAGCATTTCCTCTGCGGCTGCGCCCTGGCTGGATTCAGCGATCTGCGGGTCCGTATCGACGGCGCCCCTGAACTGCCCATCCTCGACGGCAGCGCCGGGGAGTGGTTCGATGCCCTGACCCGGCACTTCGGCGGCAGGCGGGAATCCAGGGAATCGCTGAACCTTCGGCATGCGGTCTTTTACCGGCACAACGACGACATCTGCCTCTACGCCTTGCCGGCGGAACATTTTCAGGCCACGTACTCGGTGAACTTCCCCCATCCGGGGCTGGAGAATTCCTGGATGCACTGGAACTCGCAGACGGATTCAACGGAAGAGATCGCCCGCGCCCGGACCTTCGGTTTCGTGCGCGAACTCCCCGTCCTGCAGGCCCAGGGGCTGGCCCGCGGCGTCTCCCTGGACAACACCCTGGGCTTCACGGATGAGGGCGGCTACACCACGCCCCTGCGCATGGAAGCCGAACCGGTCCGCCACAAGATCCTCGATCTCCTTGGCGATCTGACCCTCACCGGCATCAACCCCCTGCGAATCAACGCCCATATTTACGCTTTCAATGCCGGGCACGCCAGCCACACGGCCTTTGCCAGACAACTCATCGAGGTGCTGGAAGCCCCGGCCCCATGAAAATCGTCATTATCGGCGGGGGGGCTGCCGGGTTCTTTACCGCCGTCAACACGGCGGAAAAACATCCGGAACACCAGGTGACCGTTCTGGAGGCGGGCAACACCCCCCTTCAGAAAGTGCGCATTTCCGGCGGCGGACGGTGCAACCTGACCCACGCCTGCTTCGACATTCGCCAGCTGGTGAGCCATTACCCGCGTGGCAGCAAGGCGCTCCTGTCCCTGTTCAGCCGATTCCAGCCGGCAGACGCCATGCGCTGGTTCGAGGAGCGGGGCCTGTGGCTCAAAACCGAGGAGGACGGGCGAGTCTTCCCGGTCAGCGACGATTCGGACGACGTGATCCGGCTCTTGCTGCGCGAGGCCCAAAAGCATGGCGTCACCCTCAGGACCCGGCAACGCATCCGGTCCATCCACAAGCAGGCGGACGGGGACTTCCTCATCACCACCGCCGAGGGGGAACACATTGCCCAGGCGGTGGTGCTGGCCACCGGCTACAGCCCACCCGGCTGGCGGCTTGCCGAAGGGCTGGGACATACCGTGATCGCCCCCGTCCCCTCCCTCTTCCCCTTCAAGGTGGACGCGCCGGTACTTGCCGACTTGCAGGGCATCGCCCTCCCCCGTGTCCGGGGAAAACTGAAAGTGGGGGACGCCAAGCCCATCGAGGCGGAAGGGGCCATGCTCATTACCCATGTCGGGGTATCCGGGCCGGTGATCTACCGGCTTTCAGCCAAGGGGGCACAGGCCCTCTCTCAAGCCCGGTATCACGCAACCCTGACCCTGGATCTGCTCCCCGACTGGCAGGAAGAGCCGCTGCGAACGGAAATCCAGGCCCTCATCCGCCAAGCCTGGAGCAAAAAGAAACTGGCCAACACGTTTTTTTCAGGAATCCCCCGGCGGCTCTGGCGCTCCCTTCTCGAAGCCAGCGGGGCGGATCTTTCAGCCCAGGCGGATCATCTGCCCAAAAAGGCGGTGAGCCGGCTGGTTGAAAACCTCAAGCACCTCCCCTTGCCTGTTATCGGAAAGAGTCCGTCCAAGGAGGAATTCGTCAGCTGCGGCGGTGTAAAGCTGGACGAGGTGGATTTTCGCCGGATGGAGAGCCGGGTCTGCCCCGGCCTGTATCTGGCCGGGGAGATCCTCGATATTGACGGGCTGACCGGGGGGTTCAACTTTCAGGCCTGCTGGAGTGCGGCCTGGGTCATTTCCGAGTCTCTATGACATTTTTCGGCCATTTTGTCATCTTTTCGTCAAAAAGATCGCATACGATGACCCATAAGTTCAGGTGATACAGGATCATCTCCCTTGAATCCCATCACAACCAAGCTTTTGCAAGCTGCTGGATACGCCGCCGCCGGGGTGGCCACCAAGGCGGTGGGGAGCGCCTACCGGGTCAAGGATGATCTTGAAGCCCCCAAAGACGTGTTCCACAAGACCGTCAAACGCGAAGGCGCCCTGCTGGCCATTGCGGGAGGCTTCCTGATGGGCATCCAGCTCCTCTTTACCGGACTCATCTACAAGCGCATGCCGAACATCTCCCCCTTCCTGGAGTCTGTCACGCGTCTGGCCCTCGCCGTTCCGGCCTTTGCCGTCGCCGAGGTGGTCAGCCGGAAATGGGGCGGCTCCCGCTCGGAAATCTGGCAAGAGGGCCAACTCGCCGAAAAGCCTTACGCCGCCCAGGGATATAAAAATCCCATTCCCCCGGACGCTCTGGACCGGCCCCGCCCTGAGGCGGCCTCCCCCGGACAACCTGCCTTTGCCAGGATGCCGGTTCCACCGGTCGCGTTTATGGACGGGGGGCTTTCCTTCGTGCCGTCTTCAGGCTATTATCAACGTAGCAATCCTGCCGGTCTCTACTTCCACGCCTGAACCCCGCAACATACGAGGAGTGCGCCGTGACGAAATCAACCATTCTGGTTGTTGACGACGAACACGATCTGGTCAATCTCGTTCGCTACAATCTGGAAAAGGAAGGGTATGAGGTCATCTGCGCCTACGATGGCTCTTCAGCCTCTCAACTGGCCTGGGACAGGCAGCCGGATCTCATCGTTCTGGATCTCATGCTCCCGGACCGCTCCGGGTTTGACATCTGCCAGGAAATCAAAGGCAACGAGAAAACCCGGACCATCCCGGTCATCATGCTGACCGCCCGCTCCTCGGAACGGGACCGTATCACCGGCTTCGAATCCGGTGCCGAGGACTACGTGGTCAAACCCTTCAGTCCCAAGGAGCTGGTGCTGCGGGTCAAGGCCATGCTGGGGCGGACCCGGCCCACCGTTCCCAACGTCATCGAAGTGAACCAGATCCGCATCTTTCCGGAGGAATACCGGGTCCTGGTCTGCGGCGAAGAGGTGTCGCTCACCCAGATCGAGTACAGCATCCTGCTGAACCTCGCCAAGTATCCCAACGTGGTGAAGACCCGCGAGCAGATCCTTGATGACGTGTGGCAGGAAGAGGCGACGGACGTGCTGGATCGGACCGTGGATGCCCACGTCAAGCGGCTGCGCTCCAAGCTGGGCGACGCCCGCGATTGCGTAGAAACCGTCCGGGGCGTCGGCTACCGCCTGACCACCAAAAGCTCGGTGGCCTCCTGATGATTGATCTTCCCATTCTGGAATCCTCGTCCCGCATCCAGGATATGTTCCGGGATCAGAAATCCCTGCTGCTTCTGCTGCAGGAGATGAACGACGGCGTACTGATCGTGGACGAGGCCATGTACGTGCTGCTTTACAACCAGGCGCTCAAGAAGCTGCTGGATCTGGACCAGGCCATGCTCAACCGCCCCTGCAACGACGTGATCCGCAGTGACGAACTGCGCCAGGGCATTTCGCTGGTGTTGCAGAGCGGCAAGTCCGTAACCCAGGAACTCACCCTGATGCAGGGCAACCTGAGCCAGTATTTCCAGATCCACCTGGTGCCCCTGGTGATGACCGAGGGCATCGACGGCTGCGTGGCCATCTTCCACGACATGACCACCATCCGCCGCACGGAGAAAATGCGCCGGGACTTCGTGGCCAACGTTTCCCATGAACTGCGCACCCCGCTTTCGGCCATCAACGGCTATGCCGAAACGCTTTTGGACGGGGCGCTCAGCGACCCCGACGTGGCCCGCGATTTCGTCCGGGTCATCTTTCGCCACTCCCAGCGGCTGTCGCAACTCGTGGCGGATCTGCTGGATCTCTCCAAGCTGGAATCCCTGGATTTTGAGCCGGAACTGGCGCCGGTAACCCTCAAGCCCCTCATCCACAAGGTACATTCCATGGTGGAATCCAACGTGCAGGGAAAAAACCTGATGTTCTTCATCCACCTGCCCGACGACCTCCCCAAGGTGCTGGCGAACCTCAGCAACCTGGAACAGGTCATCACGAATCTCGTGGACAACGCCATCAAGTATACCCACGAGGGGGGCACCATTGCGGTGTCCGCCTTCGAGACGGACAACGGCATGATCCAGATCAACGTGTCCGACACGGGTATCGGCATCGAGGCCAAGCATATCCCCCGGCTGTTCGAGCGCTTCTACCGGGTGGACAAAGCCCGCTCCCGCGAGATGGGGGGCACGGGTCTGGGCCTGTCCATCGTCAAGCACATCATCCAGTACCACGGCGGCGACATCTGGGTCGAAAGTGAAGTGAACAAAGGCTCCACCTTCAGCTTCACCCTGCGCAAACTGCCGGACTAGCCTTTTGCCGGCCCCGCGCCTCCTATTGGCCTTTCATGGCCTCCACAAAGGCATTATAACGTTCCTCAACCTGGGTGCCGATGGCCGCATCGTTGAGGTTTCGGCGGTACTGCCCCTGCATTTCCTCAACCTGCCGTTCCACATGAGGGCCGATACGATCATCCAGCTGCCGCTCATGCTGCCTGAGCAACTCATCACTGCCCGGCACGTCTTTCAGAAGCGCCCGCATCTCCGGGGTCAGGGTGTCGGCAATATTCATATCCCCCTGTCGGCGGGCGGAGTAACCCAGACTGTAATCCTCGGTGGCCGTGCGTCCCGCCTCGGTGATCCTGCCGTCAAACTGGCCGTCCGCCAGATCCAGCATCGCCATCCCCGTAAAAGCCTCCTGGTCATCCACCCGGCCATCGCCGTTACGGTCCCAGAGTTTTTCTATCCGGGCCGGGTCCTTGAGTCCGCTGAGATCCAGACCGCTCATCGTGGCGATCTCGCTGGCCGAGTATCCCGGCTGGCCATCCTGGTCAAATGCCCGCACATACTGAAAAAGATTGAAGGCGCTCTGTTGCGGCGTGGGCGCATACTGCACCGTCTCCGAGTGCCTTCTTGCCTGGGGCAGCGCCTGGTACGCCCGTGCCGCGTTCAGTCCGAATTCTCCCGTTCCCATGAAACCAACCTCCTGTGAAACCCCAATACCATGTCCCATAAAGATATAAAAACAGTTTTTATTCTTTTGTTGTCAGCTCATCTGAAAAACGCGCCCAAAGCAGGGGCGTTATCAATTTTTTCAGGCTCATTACCCTGAGAAAGTCGACAGGTAGGGGTTAATCATGGTCTGGAAGTACAGGCTGCTCGCCGGAATCCGAGACGGAGTACCCACAGCCTGGCCAAACGGGTTGAAGTTGCCGTTGACGGACCCCAGCGAACCGGCGCCGCCAACATCCAGGCCGCCAAACGGGTTTTGGTTCTGCTGGGCAGCCAGTTGCTGAAGGATCAGCATCCGCACCATCGGATCGTTGTAATAATTGTCCATCAGCGGATTGCCGTTGGCCTGGGCGGGATTGCCACCGTCGCCACCGCCGCCGAGATCCCTGAGGGCGTCAATACCCAGGAATTCGCCGCCGACGCCTTCAATGACGCCCTGGCCAATCTGAACCGCCCCCTGGCCAACCCCCTTGATGGGGTTCCAGATGCCGCCCGCGACACCTTCGACGACACTGCCAATCCCTTTGCCGACACCTTCAATCGGCTTGACAACCCCGCCGCCAATCCCTTTGCCCAGTTCCTCGAGGCCGGTTATCAGACCGTCGCCCGCGAGGGTATGGTAGGCAAACATGCCAATGCCCTTGCCGACACTGGCCACACCCTCCACAACACCTTTACCCACATTATAGATACCTTCACCAACACCGGTGACCACATCGGCAACACCTTTGGCGACACCCTTGACCGCGCTGGAAACACCGTCAACGACCCCCTTGCCGATTTTCTTGATCGCTTTGAAAAGACCCACGGCGGTTCTCTCCTCTTGCTCTTTCCCTCAAATTGCACACACGCTACTGCTACCTGAGACATCATAAAATTATTATTCTTATCATTATAAAAACATTAAATAAGGCTCGATTGCCCACCCTCCCAGAAGATTTATCCAAATAATATCCAAGAGATATAAAATTTCGTCACATTCTGTCACAATTCCCACTCTCCCCACCCCGTTCACAATCCCTTACATTCAGGCAATCGGCCAGCATGTCGCGTGTTCATATGAGGGTAAGGGGAGCTTTTGCCAGAGAAGCCTGGCGAATCAGCCGGAAGCAGACCGAAATGTTTTAGATGGGAACCGTATTTTCTATGGGATCGGCGGGATTCTTTTCAGGATATGCAACCATGACCGGCTGGCCGGGACAACCGAGGCCAACGGGCCTGTATCCGGCTTTCGGGTTTTTGCCCCCCGCCGCATCCTCAGCCGTTGCCTCAGCGGACCAGTTCATCCGCACCACCCGCCCCAACGGTCTCCCGCTTGATCTGCAGCAACTGGTGCTCACCGAAACGGATCACGGCTACCTTGGCCCGAACTCGCAGGAACTGCCCCTCCATACCGGCCCGATCACGCCGGAGGCGGGCATCAGCATCCGCTGGCCCGAAAGCATCGTGGCGTCCAAGGACACCGCCCTGATGAGCGGGAACATGGGCGGCTGCGCCCTGATGATCGTCCAGGGGCCTGAAAAGCATTACATGGCGCACCTGACCCTGGAGCTGGGACCTGAGGCCCTATATAACGACATGGCCCGCAAGATTGACTGGGATCTCAACCAGAGCACCGTGACGATTGTGCCGGGCATGTTCCGGGGCACCCACAAGACGGTGCGCGATATGCTCGACACCCTGGGCCGGTTCGATCCGGCACTGATCGACCGGGTCCGGTTCGCCCACCTGCCCGACACCACCGGCGGCTATGAATACAGCTACAACGGCGAAACCCGGATTTTCAACCACCACGTGGTCTCCCATAACAACACCCTGGCCCACCTGCCCGGCCTTTCGGAACCCTTCCCCTTTGCAGGAGAACCTCTCACCGGCGTCCGGGCCGCTTAGGCGCCGCCGGTGTCTTCCAGAAGCCAGAGGGCCTTCATTTCCTCCAGCAACGCCCGCGATTCCGGATCGCTGGGCAGATCCCGGCTCTGAAGCTCGATGGCGCTGGTGATCACCGCTTTGACCAAGGCGCTGCGCAGCCGATAGTATACGTGCTGCCCCTCCCGACGCTCCACGACCAGTCCCTGGAGCCGCAGCAGCTTGAGGTGCTGGGAGACGGACGACTGACTGATACCCAGATCCCGGTGCAGATGGCTCACATCCATCTCCTCATTTTGCAGCAGCCCCAACAGGCGAATCCGATCCGGGTGGGCAATCACCCGGAAGAGTCGGGCCACGGATTTCAGCACATCGTCAAATTTCCGGCGTTTCATACCGGCACGGCCTCATGGTCATGGCTTGAATCATCTAGGGTCATATGTTAATATTATCATATTAAAAAATTATAATATATTAATTTCTATTATCCTATCGCCTCCCAGCCTGATCCCGGTGACTGACCTGGCAAGGGCTGGACTCCGTGAACCGGGGGATTGCCGTTCCATACAGCCAGCGTTACAACACTGGAGAAAAAAGGAGTCCGTCATCATGGTTCGTCAGTTCGCAAAACCCGCTGTCCCTTCCGCATGGTTCAAGGATTTCATGGCCTCCCTGGTGGTGTTTCTGGTCGCCCTGCCCCTGTGTATGGGTATTGCCATCGCTTCGGGCGTCCCGCCCATTTACGGATTGATCTCCGGGATCGTGGGCGGCCTGGTGGTCGGGTTCTTTACTGGCAGCCCACTGCAAGTCAGCGGTCCGGCGGCGGGCCTTACGGTCCTGGTTTGGGATATCATCCAGCGTTTCGGGCTGGAATCCCTGGGATTCATCGTGCTGATGGCGGGAATCATCCAGATCGTCGCCGGCCAGCTGAAGCTGGGTCAGTGGTTTCGGGCTATCTCCCCGGCGGTGATCCAGGGCATGCTCTCCGGGATCGGCGTCCTGATTTTTGCCAGCCAGTTCCACGTGATGGTGGACGACAAACCCAGGGGGGACGGCCTGGAAAACCTGCTGTCCATTCCGGAGGCGGTTATGAAGGGGTTGTTCCCCATGGAGGGAACGGCCCACCATTTGGCCGCCGCCATCGGCGTACTGACCATCCTGGCCATCATCTTCTGGCAGGTGGGTGCCCCCCGAAAGCTAAGGGCCATTCCCGCCCCGCTGGTGGCCGTGTTTCTGGCCTCCGTGGTGGCCAACGTCCTGCGTCTGCCCATTGAGTTTATTACCGTTCCCGCCGATATCCTCGGCTCCCTGACGTGGCCCCCCGCCGTCCTGGCCATGCCCGAACTTTGGGTGAATATGTCGATTTGGGGGACCGTTCTCGCCATTGCCCTGGTGGCCAGCGCAGAGTCCCTGCTCTGCGCCACCGCCGTCGACCAGTTGCACCAGGGACCTCGGACCCAATACGATCGGGAGCTTCGGGCGCAGGGCATCGGCAACGCGTTTTGCGGCCTGCTGGGGGTGCTTCCCATCACAGGGGTGATTGTCCGCAGTTCGGCCAACGTGCAGTCGGGCGCCGTCTCCAACCGGTCTGCCATCCTCCATGGCCTCTGGCTGCTCCTGTTTGTGGCGGTCCTGCCGTTTGCGCTCTCCTGGATTCCCATCGCCTCACTGGCGGCCCTGCTGGTCTACACCGGCTACAAGCTCATGAACTTCCGGATCATTCCCAAACTGGCGGAACACGGCAAAGCGGAAGTGGCCATCTTTACCGCCACCGTGATCATGATCGTGGCCACCGACCTGCTGACCGGGATTCTGGTGGGTCTGGGACTGGCCCTGGTCAAGTCCCTCGTTGTCCTCTCCCATTTAGAGATCGTCCGGACAGACGACCCTGAGAGTCAGCGGACCGATCTGCACCTTCGGGGTTCGGCCATTTTCATCCGCTTGCCCATGCTTGCCGCCACCCTGGAGAGCCTCCCCTGTGACCGGGAGATCCATATCCACCTCGATGCGCTCCAATATGTTGACCATGCCTGCCTGGAACTGCTGATGAACTGGGAAAAGCAGCACCGCAGCCAAGGGGGTGAACTGGTCATGGATTCTGCCGTCCTCCAGACCCGCTGCTCTCCTGGCCTCTCGCCCCCAGGCGAGAAAGACTCCACCGAACTCGCCCGAAGCGCCCGGTAACCCGCAGGGCACAGAAAAAGCCGATGACCGGACTTGAACCGGTGACCTACGGTTTACGAAACCGTTGCTCTACCAACTGAGCTACATCGGCAAAAGTGTACGCCCAATATACCCCAAAAAACCGGGGGAGAACAAGACCGGCCCCTCTCTTGATGCTATCCTAATAGCACGATGATTACCCCACCCTCCGCCACCCAGCAACGCGCCCTCGACGCCCTCAGCGGGCGGCGGTTCTTCAAACTGATCTGCGGGGGAAGCTTTACGGATGCGGATCGGGTCAGCGCCCTGACCCGCATCTACACTGAAGCAGGCATCGACTGCATCGACATCGCCCCGGACCCGCAAGTGCTCGCCGCTGTAGAGCGGGGTTTCGCGGGGGCCCCTGAACCACCCCTGGTCATGGTCTCCATCCCCCTGGACCCGGACCCCCATTTCCGCAAGATCGATCTGATTGAACCCGACTGCATCCTCTGCGGCGCCTGCGTCCCCATCTGCCCTACGGATGCCCTCGCCCTGAATGAAAAGCTCGATATCAGCCAGCCTGCCTGCTACGGCTGCGGGCGCTGCGTGGACATCTGCCCGACCGAGGCCCTGGCATTGCACCCCTTCCAGCAGGATATGGCAATCCTCTCCTCGGTCTTGGGGAATCCGTGGGTGGAAGCGGTGGAGATCCACACCGGCCACGCCGACCCGTATATGCTTCCCGACTTCCTCAGCCGCTTCGGCAGACTGCTTTCGGGCAAGATCATCGCCCTGTGTTTCCGCCCGGACAGCATCCCGGCAGAACGTTGGCTGCCTTTTCTTATCGAACTCGACGCCTTCGTGCGGCAAAACAGCCTGTCTCCCCTGATCATCCAGGTGGACGGGGCACCCATGTCCGGGTCGGACAACCCCGACGCATCTCTCCCCGCCCTGCGCTCGGCGGTGCTCTTCAGGGAATTCGCCGGAGACCGGTTCCCCCTCATTACCGTGTCGGGCGGCATCAACGCCCACACCGCCAAATACCTGAAAGCGCCTGAGTACGCCTTCATTGCCGGGGCGGGCATGGGCACGGTCGCCCGGCGCCATGTCTGGGACGCCCTGGAAACCCCGCAGGCGGATCGCACCGCCGTTGAGCGGGCAACCGGGCTGGTCCGGCCTTTCCAGACCCCGGCAACATCCGGTATAATAGGGACAGGATAGGGACGTGAGAGACGGGTGATCCCCCGCTCCCCCTGTCGTTTCGAAAATCTGACGGAGGTTCACCAGAGCGAGTGGCATCCCAAGAATTCCGCTTCAAGAAAGTGCCGGAAGTGGCCGATAACCGAGTATCACCCCTTGAACCCGATTTCAGCCAAGCGTTTAGTCTAGAGGATCAACCCATCGATCAGGAAGTTCAACTGCTCATCGACGTCCTGCCGGAGCGGATTCGGAAAAATCTTTACCAACAGGATCTTTCCAGCCTGATTGAGGTCGTCATGGACCTGGGCCGACGACCGGAAGCCCGTTTTCGCGGCGGCAGATTCGTGGAACTCAGCGACAACCAGGTCACCTTCGAGGAATTGAACCACGTCATCAAGGGCGTGGGTCATTTCACCTCGGACAACCGGGCGGGGATTCCGAGAACCCTCCACCGCATCAGCGCCCTAAGAAACCGCCAGGGCGAAATCGTTGGCCTGACGTGCCGGGTGGGCCGGGTTGTCACCGGCACCATCGACAGCATCAAGGACCTCGTGGAATCCGGCAAAAGCATCCTGTTCCTCGGACCGCCGGGGGTGGGCAAGACCACCCGGCTGCGGGAGATCTCCAAGATGATGGCCGACGACCTGAAAAAACGCGTGGTAATCGTCGATACCTCCAACGAAATCGCCGGGGACGGGGACATCCCCCACCCCGCCGTGGGCCGCTCGCGCCGAATCCAGGTCAGCAGCCCGGAGAAACAGAAGGAGGTCATGATCGAGGCGGTGGAGAATCATACGCCGGAAGTGATCGTGGTGGACGAGATCGGCACCGAGGACGAGGCGCAGGCGTCGCGTACCATCGCCGAGCGGGGCGTGACCCTGGTGGCCACCGCCCACGGCAGCACGCTGGAGAATCTCATCAAGAACCCCGTCCTCTCGGATCTCATCGGCGGCATCCAGGCGGTGACCCTGGGGGACGAAGAGGCCAAACGCCGCGCCACCCAGAAGACGGTGCTGGAGCGTGAAAAGAAACCGACCTTTGACATCTGCATCGAAATCCGCGACTACAACACGCTGGCGGTCTACCCGGACGTGGCGGAAGCGGTGGACCACCTGCTGCGCGGCTGGACCATCTTCCCCGAAGTCCGCCGGGTGGACTCGGAAACCGGCGCCACCCGGATTTTACAAAGCGACGTCAAGGTCATGCCGGATTTTGCCGAATCCACGGATATTCAGGACCTCCAGACCGCCGTAATGGAGCGCAAGGTCAAAGCCAGCCTCTCTGCCAACGGCAACGAATTCCGGATTTTTCCCTATTCCATCAGCCGCGCCTATATCGAGCGCATCATCGAGCGGCTGAATCTGAGCCAGGTCAGCATCACCAACCACCTCTACGATGCCGACGCGGTGATTGCCCTCCGCGGCAGCGCCCGACCCGGCTCCAAGATGCTGCAACTGGCCGCGGACTACGAAGTGCCGGTCTATATCGCCAAGACCAACACCATGCCCCAGATTCAGCGGGCCATGCGCGAGGCGATGAACGCGGATGCCGGCACCTTCGCCGAGAAGATCGCCGAGGAGGGGGGCAACGAAACGGATTCCGCCCTGCGAGAAGCCGAAGAGGCCATCGAGAAAATGGCTGAGTCCGAGGAGCCCATCGAACTGGCCCCCCGGCGCTCCTACATCCGCCGGCTTCAGCACGAGCTGGTGGAAAAGAACAACCTGATGAGCGTCAGCGTGGGTGATGAACCCAACCGGCGCCTTAAGATCCTGCCCCCAGGCCATCAGACATCCGGTTTGCCCCAGAAAAAACACTGATGTTCATCACGTTTGAAGGTATTGACGGCTCCGGCAAATCCACCCAGATGGGGTTTTGCCGGGATGTGCTGCAGGCCGCGGGCCATGAGACCCTCCTGACCCGCAACCCCGGCGGCACGGAGCTTGGCCAGGGCCTCCGCCAGATTCTCCTGCACCATCCCGGCTACGTCTCCCCCACCTGCGAACTGCTCCTGTATATTGCGGATCGGGCGCAGCACATGGACGAGGTCGTCCTCCCGGCCCTGGAAGCCGGAAAATTCGTGCTGTGCGACCGGCACCTCGATTCCACCGTCGCCTACCAGGGCTACGGACGGGATCTGGACCGGGCCATGATCGACCGGCTCAACGCCATCGCCACCCACGGGCGGAAACCGGAGCTGACCCTCCTCTTCCACGGGCCGCCGGAAAAGCTGCTGGAGCGGGTCAGCCGCCGGGGCAAAGCCGACCGGCTGGAACGGGAAGAACTGGACTTCTACGAAAAAGTCGCCGACGGCTACCTGGCCTTGGCCGAAGCGGAACCGGAGCGCTTTGCCGTGCTCGACGCCCTGCAGCCCATCGACACCCTGCACCGCGAAATCATCGCCGTGCTGAACGACCGCCTCGGCGTCTCCCTGACGGCAAAGACCCAGGGATAGGAGAACTACTCCCCGCCCCCGTTTTTCGCTTCCTCCTGCGCCGCAATTTCCGCCTCTTCCTGGGCGCGTTTGTTGACGAACTCCTTGGGCGACTCGATCAGCACCGTGATAATGCGCGGACCCTCCACCAGATCCACCGTGAGGGTGAGATCCTCAAACGTCACCTGGTCGCCTTTAACCGGCACCCGGCCCAGGGTGCCGAAGACAAAGCCGCCGATGGTGACGAACTCGTCGTGGGGAATGTTGAGATCCAGGCTGTCGTTGAGGTCTTCGACGTTATACTTGCCGCTGACCAGCACCCGTGCCGGCGCCAGGAAAATCAGGTTCTGCTCTTCCACCTCGTGCTCGTCCCAGATCTCGCCAACAATCTCCTCCATGAGGTCCTCGATGGTGACGATGCCCGCAAAGCCGCCGTGTTCATCGGCAACGGCGGCCATGCGCAGCTTCTTGCGCTTGAACTCCTCCAGCAGATCGCTGACCGGCTTGTTTTCCGGGTAGATGTCCATCTCCCGCACCAGCCCGTCCAGGCTGGCATCCAGCCTGCCCTCACGGATAGCCCGGAAAACATCGCGGGAATGGACAATGCCCAGCAGGTCGTCGATGTTTTCCCGAAAGACGGGCCAGCGGGTGTGGCCGGTTTCAATCATCCGGTCCGCCACCTCGGAGAGGGGGGTGTCGATGTTGACGTACTCCACGTCGGTGCGCGGAATCATGACATCACGCACCACCAGTTCCGTAAAGTCGTAGGCCCGGCGAAGCAAGGCCTCGTCGCGGGGCTTGAGGACGCCCTCCTTGCGGCCCTGGGCCACCAACGCCTCGAACTGGGTGCCCCACTCAAACTCGGTCTCGTCGGCCAGCACCTCGATAAACACCTGCTCGGCCCGGACATTCTTGAAATTTTCCGCCAGCTTCTCCTTCACCCGCTCGGTCAGGTCATCCACGTCCTTCACCGGCGTATCCGGCTCCACCTCCACCGTCATATGGATAATCATCCCCGAATGGCCCTGATCGATGGTACGCAGGTTATGCACATGGGAGATGCCGTGGACGTTGGTGACGATCCGCTGAATCTGGGCCTCCACCTTGGGCGGGGCCGCGGCCCCCAGCAGAATACCCTTGTTGTGCTTGAAGAGGTTGTAGGCGAGCATCAGCATCAGGAAACCGATAAGAACCGCCGCCACGGCGTCAGGGATATGAGCGAATTGGGGATGGAGCCAACCCAGGGCCACAAAGTATTCGGAGCCGACCAGGGCCACAAACGCGATAAAGGCACCCAGAAAAGCCATGCTGTCTTCAAAAAACACGTAGCGGGTGGTGGGCACCTTGGCGTCCTTGATATGCAGGTAGCCCTTGGGTATAGCGTTGTACCAGGTGGAAGGGATGCCCACTTCGGTGAGAATCGCCCTGGATGCCGTCCAGATGGCGGTGACCTCAAAGAGCATGCTGACAATTAGCACCATAATGGCCAAGGAGTAGTCCTGATGCTCCAACATCCCTTCATGCCAGCGCCGGACCCCCTCCCATATGGCCCAACAACCGCTGACAAAAAGGAACACACTGGCAAACAAGGCCCAGAAGTTGGCCTCCAACCCGTACCCGAACGGGTGGGTCCGATCCGGCATTCGCTTGCCCCGGATAATGCCCACCAGGAGCATGATACTGTTCATGCCGTCGCCCAGAGAGTGCAAGCCCTCGCTGAACATGGCCGAACTGCCGCTGATGGCGGCCACCCAGAGCTTGAGCACGGCCAGGGCCAGATTCACCACCATCCCGAAAATGCACGCAATCAGGGCATGGCGGTATATGGTCGCTTCATCCGATTCTTCTGCCGGAGCGGGCCGGGCAATCAGGGTTGTGTTGGAGCTGCTACTGGGAGGTTCGCTGGATTCCATAAAGCTGTTCGTACCGATCACCTACAAGAAAAAAGGATCATACTACAGGTATCGGGTCGGTCCGGCAATTTCTTTAAACGGACGTCGCAAACCTGTATACCCTATTATAAATCATCACGCCTCGTCCGCAGACAGCGGGGGATCGGCGGAAGATTTTAGATCATCGGGCATGCCTTCGATGTCATCGATAAAGGTTTCGTCCCCCGTCATTCCCGATCCCTGTACCGTCCGGGCGTTTTGGGCCGGCCTGTTGCCGCTGCGCGAAGGCTTCGGCCCTGCCGGATTGGCCATGACCTCGCCGATAAAATAGCCGATCAACCCGGCCAGGATGGCGGACGGAACCGCGATGGTAAACACCTTCATGGGCCGGTCCATGGTCGTGTCCACCGCCACGGCAATCTGCCCCTTGGCCAGCGCCATCAGAAAGGTCAGCGGATCGGTGTTCCCGATGAAAATAGTCAGCCCCATGATGATGAACGCGCCGGTTGCGAAGACGCCTGCCAGTTTCTTGGAAAGTTGCATGATGCTCTAACCCGCGTTTCTGCTCTGCTCTTGCGTGTCAAACCGCCGTTTGGGTCTGCTCGAAACGGACCACGCCCACCGAGTGGACCTTCACCGTCGGACCGATCTCATTATAGGAGAGAACGCCAATCTGCGGGAGGGTCCGCTCGATCAGGCGCCGAAAGGCCATACGAAGCTGGGAATTGCACAGGATGACCGGCTGGACCCCGGCGCTGGAGATCGCCCGTTCCACTTCCCGATTGACGCCGTTCAAAAGCTGCTGGGTGAAGACCGGACTCAGAGCCAGCCCGCCGTCCTCCGTCAGCCCTTGGGCCATCTGCTCCTCGATTTCCGGTGCCAGGGTAATAGCCGGCAGTTCACCGGATTCCGGGTTCTGGTACTGCTTGCAGATGGAGCGCGACAGCGCCACCCGGCACTGCTCGGTGAGGTAGTCGGGATCTTTATTGACCCGGCAGTGGTAGCTCAGGGCTTCGAGAATGGTGGCCAGATCCCGGATGGAGACCTTCTCGCGCAACAGGTTCTGCAGCACCAGATGGATCTCGGCCACGGAAAGTTCGTCCGGAACCAGATCGCTGACCAACGATTCGTTCTGGCGCTTGGTATTCTCCAGCAGGGATTGCACATCAGCCCGGCTGAGGATATCCGAGGCGTGGCGGCGGATCACCTCGGTGAGATGGGTGGACACCACCGCCGAAGCACTGACCACCGTGTAACCGCCGATCTCGGCATTTTCCTTGTGGTCCTCGTGAATCCAGAGGGCGGGCAGATGGAAGGCCGGCTCGCGGGTTTCGATGGCGTCGGGGATCGGCTCGGTCACCTCCGGATCGGAACTCATGGCCAGCCACATGTCGGACATGACCTCGCCGGAATCGATGGTGATACCGCGCAGCTTGATGTTGTACTGGTTGGGAGGCAGTTGCAGGTTATCGCGCACCCGCACCGACGGCAGCACAAAGCCCAGATCCAGCGCCACCTGGCGGCGGATCTGCGAAATCCGGTCGAGGAGATCGCCGCCGGATTCGACCTCAATGAGAGGCACCAGCCGGTAGCCAATTTCCAGCTCCAGCGGCTCCACCGCCAGCAGTTCCATGACGTTTTCCGTGGTAGCCTTCTTCTTGGTCTGGGCCTTCTGCTGGGCTTCCTGCTTCTGGGCCTCCTCCGTCCTGGACCTGTTGTCCTTGACCACCAGGAAGCTGCCCAGGGCCGCCAGCGCCCCGATTCCAACAAAGGGAACGGTCGGCAGACCAGGGATTAGACCCATCGCCATCAGCAGACCGCCCACGGTGCCCAGAACTTTGGGGTTGCTGAGCATCTGGATGCCAAGATCATCCCCCAGCGAGGTGTCCTCGTTGGCCACGCGGGTCACCAGGATACCGGTGGCGCTGGAAATGAGCAGGGCCGGAATCTGAGAGACCAGGCCATCCCCTACGGTGAGCACCGTAAAGGTGCTGGCCGCTTCGCCGATGGGCATGTTCATCTGCACCACGCCGATGATCAGGCCGCCGATGATGTTGATGACGGTGATGATGATCCCCGCAATGGCGTCGCCCTTGACGAACTTGCTGGCACCGTCCATGGTCCCGTAGAAATCGGCCTCCTTCTGGATCTGCTGGCGGCGGCGCTTGGCTTCCTTATCGTCGATCAGCCCGGCGTTGAGATCGGCGTCAATGGAGAGCTGTTTCCCCGGCATGGCGTCCAGGGTGAACCGGGCAGCCACCTCGGACACCCGGCCCGCGCCGTTGGTGATGACGATGAAGTTGATGATGACCAGAATAATGAAGATGAGCAGACCGACCACGTAGTTGCCGCCGATGACGAAGTTCCCGAAGGCCTCGATGACCTGCCCCGCGTTGCCCTGACCGAGGATCAGCCGGGTCGAGCTGACGTTGAGACCCAGACGAAACAGGGTGGACACCAGCAGCATGGTGGGGAACGTGGAGTATTGCAAAGGCTCGTTGGTGTAGATGGTCACCAGCATGATGGTGACGGCCAGGGCGATGTTGACGGTCAACAGGATGTCGAGGACGCCGGCGGGCACCGGAATCATCATCATGGCCACGATGAGGACCATACCGATGGCCAGCAGCACGTCGTTGTGCTTGAGCAGATATTTCCAGCTCATGGACGAAACTTGTTGAGGATTCTGGGGCTTGCTCATGCGTCAATCCTGCTTGTCTGCTTCATGGGCTGCCGTTTTCGGCGGCCCTTCTGGCGCGAAAAAATGTAGGCCAGCACCTGGGCCACGGATACGAAGAGTTCGGGGGGAATCATGTGATCCACCTCCACCATGGCAAACAGGGCGCGGGCGACCGGCTTGTTCTCCACGATGGGCACGTTGTGCTCCTTGGCAATCTCCCGGATTTTCAGGGCGAAGAGTTCCTGGCCCTTGGCCACCACGATGGGAGCCGGTCCCACGTCGGGATCGTACTTGATGGCCACCGAAATGTGGGTCGGGTTGGTGATGATGACATCTGCCGTCCTGACCGCCGCCAACTGGCGCTTCCTCGACATCTGGATGCCGATCTCACGAATCCGGCGCTTGATCTGCGGGTCCCCCTCCAGGTTCTTCCGTTCGTCCTTCACCTCCTGCTTGGTCATCCGCAGTTGCTTCTCGAATTCGTACTTCTGGTAGAAATAGTCCGCCATGCCCAACACCAGGAAGATGACCACGGAGTAAATGGCGATGTTGCCGATAATGCCCCAGACGATGCCGACGGCCTCCACGGGCAGCATATGGGAGAGGCTCATCAGGTGCTCCTGGTTCACCAGGATGACCCCCGTGCCGCAGGCCCCCACGATAGTCATCTTGAGGATGGCCTTGATAACCTCCACCACCGAGCGCAGGGAGAAAATCCGCTTGAACCCCTGGACCGGGTTGAGCTTGTCCAGCTTGGGCTGGATCGCCTGGGGGCTGACCATGGGCTTGATTTGAAGGATATTGGCCAGGACGGCCATGACCGCCACCCCCACGAAAAACGGGAAAATCAGCAGCATGATGCTCTCCACCGCGCTGGTGATAAGGATAATGAACCCTTCCGGCGTCACGGCCTTCAGGAGCATCTCGGAGAACATATGCCGGGTCATCCCGGCGATGGTTTCATAGGTATAGGGACCCACCAGCGCCATCAGCACGGTGGCCGTCGCCAGCACCACGGCGCCGTTCAGGTCGTTGCTCTTGGCAACCTGGCCCTTTTTTCGCGCATCCTCGATGCGCCGGGGGGTCGGTTTTTCGGTTTTATTGGCGCTGGCCATCCGTAACCTCCCCTACATTCCCCGGTACAGGCCCAGCAGATGCTGGACCAGTCCCGCGTACTGATTGCCAATGAACTCTCCCACGTAGGGCAGGCTGACCATGACCATCAGCAGGCCCAGTGCCGTCTTGAGGGGCAGGCTGACGATAAAGATGTTCATCTGGGGCATGACCTTGGCCACAAAGCCCAGCGCCGCCTCGGAGGCAAACAGCAGGCCCATCACGGGCAGCCCCACCAACAGGGCGACAACGAACATCTCCGCCCCCAGCGCCATGAAGCGCTCGGCCAGCAGATCCATCCGGGTCACGAAGCCGCCGATGGGAATCCATTCGAAACTGCGGTTAACGGCCATAATAAGGGCATGGTGGATGTTGAGGCTGAGAAAAACGAGAAACGCGAAGATGAAATACAACTGTCCCAGCAGGGGGGTTTGCACACCGGTGATGGGATCAAGGGCGCCGGAAACGGACATCCCCATCTGCACCCCAAGGATCTCGCCCGACATGCGAATCCCCGAAAACAGCAACTCCATCACGAAGCCGATGAGCAGTCCGAGAACAAACTCCTGGCAGGCCACCACCGTGAACTGGATGAGGTCCGTGGGGGCCTGGTATCCCGCCGCGCCCGCATGGAGGGGGAACAGGATGAAGGAGAAAATCACCGCAAAGCCGACCTTGGTGTAGGCGGGAATCCCGGTGTTGGTGAAAAATGGCGAACTCACCATCATCCCGCTGATGCGGATGAGGATCAGCAGGAAGGTAATGACGGTCGGTACGGTGAGCAGGCTCAGGTCCATGCGGGTCCTCCGTTGTTACCGGGCAAACTGCAGCAGGGCGTCAAAGAGCTGCACGGAGTAGTTGACCATGGTTTCCACCAGCCAGGGGCTGGCGAACACAAACACCAGCAGGGACGCCAGGATCTTGGGCACAAACGTGAGGGTCGATTCCTGGATCTGGGTCACCGCCTGGAAGATGGAGATGCCGATACCCACCACCATGCTGGTGACCAGAATGGGGGCGGACAGCAGGAGGATGAGCCAAACGGTCTGCTGGAGAAGATCGGTAAACTGGGCTGGGGTCATACGAACACGGCTCCGTCAATTAAAGCCTGCGACAAGCGCACGGCTGATCAGGTGCCAGCCGTCAATCAGGACGAACAGCACGATCTTGAAGGGCAGGGAAATGGTGGTGGGCGGCAAAAACAGCATCCCCATGGACACGAGAACACTGGAAACCACCACGTCGATGATGAGAAACGGGAGAAAAATAATGAAGCCAAGCTGGAAGGCCGTCTTCAGCTCGCTGATGATAAAGGCGGGCAAGAGGACGTGGGTGGGCACGTCCAGGGAATTCTTCGGCTGGGGCAGGTTGGCAAGCCCCATAAACAGTTCCACGTCCTTTTCCTGAACCTGCCGGAACATGAAGACCCGAATGGGTTCAACAGCCTTGCCCAAAGCCAGTTCCTGGCTCATCTGCCCCTGGAAGTACGGTTGCAGCGCCTCCTCGTTGATCTGCTGGAAGGTGGGGGCCATCACGAAAAAGGTGAGGATCAGGGACAGGCCGACCACCACCTGGTTGGGAGGCAACTGGGGCGAGCCGATGGCTTGGCGGGTCAGGGACAGAACGATGACAATCCGGGTAAAGGCGGTTGCCATAATCAGAATCGCCGGTGCCAGGGTCAGAACGGTGAGCAGAATTAAAATCTGCAGGCCGTTACTCACATCCTGGGGCGTACTGGCCTGGCCAATCTGGATATCGAGGGTGGGCAGGCCGATCTGGGCCAGGACCGAAACATTCCAGCCCGTTGCCAGCAGCACCGCCAGCGCCGTGAAGACGGTCAGCGCTTTGGGGCCAAAAACCCGCTGCAATCCCTGGGCCACATTAAGGTTCATCCACGTCCACCAATCGTAGAAAAATTTCCCGTTTCTCATTCCCATTATGGATTTGCGCCCCGCGCCGCGCATCCACCAAAGAGTGTAGACCCCCTGCCCGCTCCCGAATGGGCTGGGAAAAATTACCCACCCAAAACGGGAAACCTTTCTCACGATCGCCGGGCGTCTTTCGGGTTCAATGGCATCATCATCAGGAACACGATACGGTTACTCAGAGTCCCCCAACAGAAGAGCAAGAGCGTTACCATCATGAGCGCCGTCAACAACCCGACAACGGGATTCCCCCAACGGTACCAGCCGTCCTACGTGTCGATCTACCCGGATCGGCCCGTCTACCGGGCAGCGAACACCTACGAAAAAATCTATCCGTGGACCAACGCCCTGACCTCGGCCCTCTATACCAACGGCTCTGCGGCCACCAAGATCAAGGCGGGCAGCGACGATTTCATCGCCTCGCTGGCCATGCAGCAGGCCCTGCGCCTGTATCGGAAGGGGGTCCGGCGCTTCTACGAACGCCACCCTCGGTACGCCGAGTTCGCCAACCGGCACCCCATCCTGGCCGGCATCCCCACCACAATTGTCGGACTCGGCCTCGCCTTCGGCAGCTACTTCGGCGCAACGAAGCTCTGGCAGGCAATTCGCCACCGGCTCCTCGATCAGATCATCGACCGGGGCGCGGAAAAAGCCGCCGCCACCGCCGCGGGCAAAGGCTTTGCCCGGCTGTGGAAACCCTTCGAACGCTTCATGCGCCACCCCGTCGTGATGCTGGGGCTGACCGCAGGCCTCATCGGTTTTGCGGCCCTGCTCATCATCCGCCGCCTGCAAGACTCCTGGCATTTTGGCCGCGAGTACCGCCAGGCCCGCCAAGAACAACCGGCCCCTTCTCCCTATGACCTGCGCCATCAGGTGGCCTTGAAACGGAACCTGGACTTCGAGCAGGGTCGCTGGCGCAGGGACCCGGAGCGGATTGCCGCTCTTGAGCAAGCTTTATCTCCCGTTGGTTCCCCCTACAACAAACCCCAACAAACACCCACACACGATTCCGCCCGCCGCCACGGCCTCTCCCTCTACGGATAGGCCCGCCCGGCGGGCTTACTTTTTCTCCCGCTGAATCCGGGCCAGCTCCTCGTAGAGTGCGCGTTCTTTCTGGGAAAGCTTTTCGGGGACCACGATATTGATGGTGACGAACTGATCTCCGCGGGTCTGGCCGTTTTTCGCCCCCAGTTCCTTGAGCCGCAGGACCCGCCCGGATGACGTGTGAGGCGGAATGGTCATCTTGATGACGCCCCCCAGGGTGGGCACGTCCACCTCGGCCCCCAGCACGGCATCCACCACCGAAACCCCCAGGGAGCAGTAGACGTCCAGACCCTCGATGCGCAGGGATTCATCCACGCTGATCCTGATCTGCAAAAACAGGTCGCCGTTCTCCAACCCGCCCTGACCCCGGCCCCCCTCGCCGGACACCCGGACCTTGGAGCCGTCTTTCACGCCGCCGGGAATGCGCACGTCGATCTTCTTGAGGCGGGTCAGGATCTTGTCCCCGTTACAGGCGGTGCAGACCAGGCTGTTCACGCGGCCCGTCCCGCTGCAGCGCCGACAGATCTCCTTGTGCTCCACGTTGACGGTTTTCACCACCCCCTGCTCGGCCTCCAGGGGGGTGATCACCGTCTCCACGGTCACATTCTCGCCCCGGCGGGGCTTTTCCTTGCGGAATGTTTCGCCGGACAGGTCCTCTCCACGACTTTCCCTCTCCCCGGCAAAACCTTTCCTGAGGAAGGTCTCGAACAGCTCATTGATGGGGGTGCTGGTGGACTTGTCCGCCTTGTCTCCCTTGGTTTCAGGATCGGGACGCGGTGCAGGCTCCTTTGCTTTGGGGCGTTTTGGCGGCGGTTTCCTGTTCGCGCTCTTTGCGCTTTCGGCGGCGGTTCGCGGCGGTTCCGGGGCGGAGCGGTAGCGCATGATCTTCAGGGTATCGTCGTAGGTCTTCTTCTTGTCCACGTGGTGCAGAACCTCATAAGCCTCGTTGATCTCCTTGAAGCGCTCTTCGGCCTGCTTGTTGCCGGGGTTAAGATCCGGGTGGAACTGGCGGGCAAGCTTGCGGTAGGCCGATTTCACCGTTTCCACGTCGGCAAACGGTTCAATGTTGAGCATGCGGTAATAATCTTTGAATTTGGCCATCGTTTTCAGGCGATCCCCGCGCATCCCGGCTATTACCATTCTATCCGATGTGTCGGCGGATGCCGCCCTGCTTTTAGCCGAATTCCAGATGGTGCCTGATTTGAAGCAGAATCAGGGCCAGACCGGCAGCCAGGGTCATGGGCAGCCAGGCCACAATCACCGGGGGCAGCATGCCCAGGCTCCCCATGTTGGTGGTGAAGGGAATGCTGACACTGTAGAGGAAAAGCAGGAGCGCCCCGAAAAGAAGGGCGTACTGCTGGCGGCTGCGGATTTTCTCCACCCCCAGAAAGGCCCCCAGCAGGGCGAAGAAGATGGACGCCAGCGGGAAGGCGACCTTTTGCTGGAGACGGACCTCGTAGTAGCCCACGTCCTGCAACTGCCCCCCTTCCTCCAGCAGGCGAATATACTGGCGCAGGCTGCGGTGATCCATATCCCGCGGACTCTGCATGCTATACTCCAGCAACTGGAAGGGATATTTGCTCATGGTGACCCACTGCTCGCGGAAGGGACGGTTCTCCCGAAAGACACCCTGTTCGTTCAACTCGTAATCGATGCCGTTAAACAACCGCCACGCCTTGGCACCCTCGTCCCAATGTCCGTGGGCCGCCCGCAAAATCCGGGAGATATAGACGCTGCCCGCCGGATCGGTCTGGTAGTAGAGAATGAAGAAGTCGGACAGGCGACCCGTCTTCAGGAAGTCCTGGATCTGCCCGATGAGCAGGAACTTGTCCCAATGGCCCCGCCGGTTCTTCTCCACAAAGGTGAAGTTGCGCTGGTTGTTGGAAGACAGGCCCACCTCCTGCTTCATGGCCTCATAGACAGGGGCCGTCTTCGGGGTTACCCACTCCTGGATACCCAGGTGGAGGGCGCTAAAAAGCAGCCCCACCATAAAGATAGGCAGGGCCAGGCGGATCGGACTGATGCCCGCATTGAGAAAGGTGACCATCTCCAGACTCAGGCTCAGGCGGCGAAAGAGAAAGAGGCTGCCAAAAAGCACCGCCATGGGAATGGACTGCTCGAAAATCTCCGGCAGATGCAGGGCAATCATCTTGAAAAAGCCCGCCAGGGTGATTTTCTCGTCGAACAGCAACTGGATCAGCCTGAAAAGGGTCTCCGGCGCCAGCCAGATGATGGTGAACATCAGCAGCCCGAACAGGACAATCTGCAGCAGTTGCCCGAAAAGATAGCGATCCAGGGTGGTGATCAGCGGCATACCCGTCCCCTAGAGTTCAAAGTCTTCGCCAAGGTAGTTGCGACGAACCATTTCGTTGCGGGCCACCTCGTCGTTGCTGCCGGAGAAGATCATCCGACCGTCGTGGATAATGTAGGCCCGATCCACGATGGAAAGGGTGGCCTTGGGGTTATGGTCCGTCAGAAGAATGCCCAGGCCCCGCTCCTTCAGCAACCCGATAAGACGCTGGATATCCTGGATGGCAATGGGATCGATCCCCGTAAACGGCTCGTCGAGGAGCAGAAACTTGGGGTTGGCGGCGATGGCGCGGGCAATCTCCACCCGCCGGCGCTCTCCGCCGGAAAGCTGGATGGCCATGGCCTTTCGGCGTTCGGTCAAGCCAAACTCCTCCAGCAGCTCATCCACCCGTGCCTTGCGATCGGCGCGGGAGAGGGGCTGGAACTCCAGCACGAGGTTCAGGTTGTCCTCCACCGTCAGCTTTCGGAAGACCGAGGTTTCCTGGGGCAGGTAGCCAATACCGGCCCGCGCCCGCTCATGAATGGAGCGTTTGCTCATGGGCACCCCGTCGAGGTAGACGTCCCCCTGATCCGGACGGATAATGCCCACCACCGAGTAGAAGGACGTGGTTTTCCCGGCGCCGTTAGGCCCCAGCAGACCCACCACTTCTCCCCGTTCGATGGTGAAGGAGACATCGTTGACCACAGGACGGCCAGCATAGGATTTGTGCAGGTGTTGTACGTTGAGGGTCATGGCGTTGGGGTTTCCGCCTGTCTGTTCATGTTATTCAAGATAGTCGTCGGAAGGGGCGGTGTTGCGGGGTTCGGTCGCCGGACCCGCCTCCGGGGACGTGCCCCCTGAACTGGCTGACGTACCGGAGGAGGCCGGGGTTGACGGCGTGGCGGAGGCGCCCGTGGCGCCGGACGAGGCGGGGCTGTCCTGCTGCGTCAGAAACTTGCTCTTCACGTTGCCCACGGCGTCAAAGTGCTTGGGATCGGTGGTAATGACGATTTTGTCCGCCTCCACGTGGCGGGTGTCCGTAATGATGCGGGCGCGACCGGTGATGAATATGGTCTCCACCGCCCCGTCATTCATCCGGAAGGTGGCCTTGGGACCAAAGGCCCGGTAATCGCCATAGAGGATCTTCACGTTCCCGCTGGCCAGCATGGTATCCGACGCCTTGTCGTACTGCTGGAAATCCGACTCGATAAAGACCCGCGAGGGGGAGTCGGGAGACTTGCTTTCGGTCTTCACATCGGTTTTCACGTTGTTTTCGGCCAGCAGGTTGCCCGATTCCACCAGGATCGTCAGTTTCTCGCTGTTGATCACGCTCTGTTCCTGAATGGCCTTGGAGCCGCCGGTGAACACCACCCGCTTGCCCCGGCCCTGCTCGTCAATCCACAGCATGGCCAGCGGGCTGTAGATCCGGGTCTGCTCATAGTCCACCTGGACGCTGCCGGTGGCTTTCACCGTTTTCTGGACGTTGTCGAACTCCTGGATTTCCGCTTCGATGACCACCGGGCTTTGGGCGGCGGTATGAATGTTGGAGATGGAGTCCCCCTCGGCCCGCATGATATTCTCCGCCAGCAGGATCTTGATGACGTTGGCCCGCAGATGATCCTCGCCGGGAAACTTCACATCGGGTCCCGGCTCCACAATACGCTTGGCCAGGGGACGGTTGAAAAAAGTGGCCACGTCCGGCTCGCCCACGGCGTTCATCTCCAGGGTGGCCAGATCGGTATTGATGCGCACGTCCTTGTAGACCACACGAACATCCCCGGAGAACCGGGTGCGGCCCAGTTCGTCAAAAGACTGCTGATCCGCCGAAATGTTCACCTGCCGCGTCTGTTCGGGGGTGGGTCCGGCCAAGGAGACGGCAACAAACGCCGCCATAAGCATCATTGAAACAACCAGGACGGGGGCAGAAAAACGGGGGGTCACTAAACGCCGCATAGTTCACCTTGTGGATTGCTGGCCTGCGATCGCGGGGGTTCGAAAACTCATTACAGATATACCATAAACAGGGGCCGTTGAACGGAGATCCGCCCCCGCCTGTGTTACAATCACGGACGAGGAGAATCGCCCGGTGTTCCAAACCTTATACAGCCGCTACCACGACCAGCTGGATCGACGATCCGGCGGGGAAAACCTCTTCTTCCCCTTCCCCGCGACCTATGGCGGTGGCATGGCGCAGTTGGAGCGCGCCACGTATTCCCTGCCGGCTACCGGACGGGTGGAAACGCCGAAAACATTTTCATGGCAGGATCTCAGCGCCATGCCCGAAACCCGCCAGGAACGGCGCCTGGTTTCAGCCCAGGGCTGGACCTACCGGACCCGGTGGGAAGGGGTGTTGCTGGCGGACCTCCTCAAGGTACTGGTTCCCCAGCCGGAGGCCACCGTGCTGTGCCAGGTCAACGCCCTGGGGCAGGAAGGACCGCTGCCGCTGGAAGCGCTGCTTGAGGGCCAGGCTCTGCTGTGCACCCGGGTGGACGGACAGCCCCTAAACAGCCTCTACGGCGGCCCGATTCGCCTGCTGGTCTTCGATCGCTACAGCCATACGGGACTGGGTTACCTGACCAGCCTGAAGCTTCTCAACGCAGCCGAGGCCGGTGTGATCCAGAGCGCCTGGGAACAGAAGGGCTACCCCCGCGACGGGGTCATCCAGTCCGGCGACTATTACGCCTACGATCTGCAGGCCTTCCGCCCGGTCTCAGGACCCGGCGAGGTGACGGGTTACTAGGCAGCCTGTCCGGCAAACCGGCGGTTTGTGTTAAAATTTTTTACGAAACCGGATTTCCAGAACCTGAGGACACAATTTCCAGAGGACGACGTCCTTATTCAAATAGCGATCACGTCGCAAAAACTTTTGGAACCTTTCGGCATGTACGGGGTCTAGCCAGATATGACCAGCTTTTCAGCCAGAATCACCCCCCGCGGATTCGCGATCTTCGGCCTCCTGAGCCTGGGTGTCCTGATGCTGCATCCGGCGCCGGCGTTCGCCCTTTTTGGCCGGGGCAAGGATCAGCCCGAACCCCGCAATTTCCTGCCCCCCGTAGCGGCCATCAACCCCAAAATCGAGCCGGAAGAGGCGTTTCACGAGGACGAGCCGGAGGTAATCACCCTCAGCGCCATCACTGCGCCGTCCCACACCCTGAAGACCCGCCCTGCCATTACCCGGCTGGACAATGATCTCAACATCACCCCCGGCAACGAGGAATACCAGGCCCTGCTCGATCTCCAGCGGAACCTCGACGAGGAAGACCTCAAGACCCTGTGGGACGCCACCGTGGAGAAAAACCCGGTAATCCGCTTCTCCCTGGAAAAGCTCTCCACGCCGGAAGAGCTGCAGTCGAAGATTTCCAGCCAGTTCATGCGAAAAACCATGAACGTGCTGATCTCCGGCGCCACCATGGCGGCCACCGCACTCCCCGGTCCCGCCGGAGCGGCCAATTCCTACTACCGCAACATGGGGGCCATGGCCGCGGGAGACGCCACCCGCAGCGTCCTGCTGGGCGCCCCGACGGTGAACCCCAACATCCTCTCCGCCACGGAGAAGATCCAGTTGGCGGGCCTCATCGACGAGTTGCAGGCCAACCTGATCCAGACCTACCACAGCTACAAAAGCAGCCTGCAGGCCCTGGCCAATGCCCATGAAACCACGGTGGCCAATAACCGGCGCTATTCCCAGGCCATGTCAGGCCACAACTCCACAGCCGTACTCGCTGCCGGAACCGCCTACTACAAGGCCCTGATGGATGAAACGCAGCTGCGGCAGAAGGCGAAACTTCACCGGTTACAGCTTGAGCGCCTGGCGGGACAGGATGCGGTTGAGAACCTGAAGCTTTCCGCCGCCCACACCCAGGATCTGGTGGAACAGGCCGGAGGTGAGGCCATTGGCGGCAACACACCCCCATCACCGGTCAACGCCTCGGCGGCCCCGCCGGACAAGAGCGCTCCCCCCGAACCGGCCTCTTCCGGTTCCCTGACCCTGATCCCGGAACCCATTGACGATGACCGCATCATGGAATAAGCCCCTTCAAGCGCTTCCGGTTTGCGGCTTGCTGGCCGCAAGCCTGTGGCTGTGCCTGGCCGCACCGCAGGCTCACGCCGTCCTGCCCTCCGTCATCAACGCCGCCCACACGGCAGCACCGGCGGAGGGGCCGTCAAGCCATGCTCCCCTGACCAATATCACGCCGGACTACCGGGAAGCCGGGGGCGAAAACGAGGCGTCTTCCCCGGCCTCCACCGCTCCGCTGGTCATCGAGACTTTGGATGACGACGTCCTCAAGGCGGCGCCGGACGTCACCAAGACCGGCACTATCATCGATACTGAAAAACAGCTGCCCGTCACCGCAGCGCAGGAACCGGCGGAGACGGACCCCGCCGAAGAGGCCCTGAGCCGGCTGGACCCCAAAACCCGCGAAACCCTTGAGAAGCTCACCGAAACCCTTCATCTGCAGCACCGCGCCATATACAACGAACTGCGTGATGAGGAGGAGCTGGCCACGGTGGATATCGCCATGCTCTGGCAGGCCGCCGTAGAACGCAGCGGCACCATCCGCTACGCCATCGAGAAGCTGTCCCATACCACCGCCACCGGCGAACCGGTGGGCGAGGATTCCTTCACCAAGCGCATCATGTCCGGCGTCGCCCAGCTGGGAGGCATTGCCGGTTCCATGTGGACCGGCACCCCCGCCGGCGTCATCGGCGGCGGACTGATGAACGATCTCATCAGCGGCGACCCGTCGGTTTCCGCCATGACCCGCGTCACCGACGCGGACATGCTGATCCTCGCCAAGGAGGTGGAGGCCCTTCAGTCGGATCTGATCCGCAAGTACTACCAGTACCGCCACGCCGAAGAGCAGTGGCAGCTGAGCCGTGAAGCCCACCGGACCCTCAGCGCGTATTACGAGCAGGTGGGAGCAACGGACGACCCCGCCGCCGGGGCCCTGAAACCCGTGATCGATGCCCTGTACCAGGACATCCGCAATGAGGAGGACGAGGCCCGGCGCACCTACATCAGCGCCCGAAACGCCTTGAGCCTGCTCGTAGGCCGCGACGCCATCGTGGCCCTGGAAAAATCCCGCCAGACCAGCCTGGCCCACTAGACAAACCCCACACTCTCCCAACGAAAAAGCACCCGCTCAAATCGGGTGCTTTTTCATGTCTGGCCGATAAGGGCGGTCTAGCTTTCGGCGGCGGGTTCGGCTTCCTTGGCCTCTTCGGCAGCCGGGGCTTCTTCAACCGGGGCTGCCTCTTCAGCCGCAGGAGCGGCAGCTTCGGGTTTCGCCGTGGCTTCGGCCTCCTGCTTGGCCTTGGCCTTTTTGGATAACCGTTCCTTCTTCGCGGCTTCCAGTCTGATCAACTCACCGGTTTCAGGGGCGGCTTCAATCAGGCGTTTGACCGTATCGCTGGGATGGGCGCCCTTGCTGACCCAGCTCAGGGCCTCGGTTTTGTTCAGCTTGAGTTCCTTGCTGAGGGGATTGTAGTAGCCCAGCTCGGCCAAAGGGGCCCCGTCGCGGCGGTTGCGCATATCGGTGACCACAACGCGGTAAAAGGGTCTTTTCTTACGGCCAAGCCGTTTTAACCGGATTTTAACCATGAAAAAGCTGTCTCCTCTGGCGTTTTTCTGGAGCTTCAGTTGTAGCACAAAGCCTCGGACACTGACAAGGCATTATTTCTTCCCGTCGCCGTCCCGGTTGCGGAAGACGAAAAAGTAGATGCCGGTGGCGATAAACAGCAGCCAGATGGCGGTAAGATAGAAACCGCTGGCGTTCCAGGTGCCCTCTGCAGGATGGATGATGAAAAAGCTCAGCAGGGACAGGGCGCCCAGATAGTACAGCAGCAACTGGGGCTTGAGAAAGACCAGGGTCAGCCCCAGGGCAAAAGCGAGAAAGATGAACAGGGCATGGATGGGAATCTGCCCGTAGCCTTCCGCCAGGCCCGCAAAGACCAGGGGAAACATCATCATCAGCAGGAACAGGCTGGTAAAAAACACCAGGGGCCAGTGCTCACGGAAAAAGTGGCTCACGGAATGTTCCGTGAACTCTTCCTCTTCGCGGAAATGTTCCTCGTAGTGGGGGTCATCCGTGGGTTTATCGACCGTCATAACTCCAGGGGCTCCTTGTCTTTTACGTCTCGGCAATCAGGCCAAAGCTGGCGATCATTAACAACAGAGCAAAGTACAGGAGGAAAAACCAGAGGTTCTTCATAAACAGGCTGACTTCTTCGCGGTTTTTTTCCATGACGACTGACTCCTGACTCTAGCCCTTGGCGCCCACCGCCGTGGCGGCATCGCTGTCCAGGGCTTCCACTGTCTTTTCGAACTCGGCAATGAGTTCCTTGAATTTATCGTACTCCACCGCCGAGAGCCAGTAGGCCTCGATACGGCGTTTGTCCACGTTGGGCTTGAGCTTGGGCATGCGGGTGCCCTCCAGCCGGTCACGCAGGAACTTGTTGCCCTCGCGGTAATGGCAGTCGCCGATGCGGCAGCCGGTGGCGAAACAGCCCGGCGCCCCTTTCTTCAGGGCGGTTTCCATCATGATGGGCTGAATGATCCCGCTGCACGGCACCCGGATGATCTTCACCGCCGGATCGTCTTTCAGCCGCCCGTCTTCATCCAGACGGTCTTCGAGATCGACACTGCGCTCACAGACCAGGCCGATCAACTTGATTTCCGGTTTTGGACTCTCTTGGGCATTCATGATCATCGTCTTTCCTTATGATCGTCTTTCTTTTCGAGCGGTTATTTCGTCCCGGAGAGGGACAGTTCAATCTCTTTCAGGACATCGCCGGACTCGCAGCGGGGAATGTCGATGGCCTTGAAGGCGCAGGCCCCGACACACAGGCCGCAGTTGGAACAGCGGCCCGGGTCCACCGTGGCGATCCGTTTGAAGCGGGTGCCGTCGTTGGGTTCACGGTCACGCATGGTGATGGCCTCGTAGGGACAATCGTTATAGCACAGCGAGCACCCCGTGCAGTTCTCGAACACCACGTGGGCATACTGGCCCCGAAGCGCCTTCTTCTGGAAGTAGGGCAGCACCAGCAGAAAAACGGGTACCAGCAGCATCAACACCCAGATCAGCCCCATGTTCATACCGCCAATGGCGAGCATCTGGGGCCAGGCAAACAGCACGTCCAGTTCCACCACGCCGGAGGTGACCTGCAGGTTCGCCGGCGGCGCCTCGTCCAGGGTCACCGGGAATGCGCCTGACACCAGGAACAGGGCGCCCAGCAGCAGCATGTTCAGCGCCAGGGGCGGATCGGTCACCGGGCGAGTAATCCGCAGGTAATGGAGCCAGAGCAGGAACATCATCAGCATGGGGATGCCCAGGTGCAGGAATAGCACCCGCACGATGGTGTAGTCCGTGATGGTATCCCCGGCCAGCAGGAACCGGGCCAGATCCGGACCCATCAGGGGCAGGGCCTTCAAAATATTGGCCGTCACGTTGGTCAGGGCCACGGCATCGTTATCCCAGATGAGGATGTAGCCGGTCAGGCCCACGATGAACAGCACCACCAGCAGGGCGATGCCGGTAAGCCAGGGGACGATCCGGTACTCGCGGAAGCGGTCGGTAAACCAGACACGGGCCAGGTGCAGGATAACGAAAATCATCATGCCGTCCGCCGCGTAACGGTGAATGGAACGCATCGCGTTGCCGAAGGGCGCCTCGAAGGTGATGAACTTGATAGAGGGATAGGCGGTGGCCAGTGTCGGTTGATAGTACACCAGCAGCAGCAGGCCCGTGAGAAACAGCACCCAGAGGAAAAAGTTCGGCAAGGCCCCGTGGTAGTAAAACGGGTTGTATTTCTGGGTGAAGAGGGCATTCAGCCCCTTCTCCAGCGGCAGGACCACGAACTTCTGGAGCGGTTCGAAGATGTGCTTGTAATAAGCGATTTTGGCGTTGGCTTGCATATTCATGGGGTCAGTGTGTCTCCGTCAACCTTCTTCCTGCTCGGTTCCCTTGAGGGTGGCAACCTGGTCTTCACCATCCACCAGCACGTAAGCCACGGCAACCAGGGCAAAAATCAATCCGATCCCAAAGAAGTAGGGCTTCATGCCGTCATCCACCATCGACATCACCTCAGGCATCCGCATCCGGATGGCTTCCGCCGACATGCCGTACATCTGGGAAATGTTTTCAATCTCGTTGGGGTTAATCCGGCTTTCGCCCTGCAACATCAGCGGAATGCCGACAACCAGGGCAACCAGCATGGCGGCAAAGGCGAGCACCGTTTTCATCACTCTTGGCATCCGTCGTCTCCTTGGTCATCAGACTCTGCGTACTGGCGGGCAAACAGCCATTCGAAAGGCCCGAAGGGCTTGACCACCTTTCCCTTGGCCTTGTCCTTGGCGTACCCGTCATAAATCAGGGCCGTGATGGCAACAAACAGGAGGGTCAGGGCACCCAGCAGGGCCAGGGCATTTTCCAGACCCGGCATGAGGGTGAAGGTCTTGAACGTCTGGAAGCACAGGGACAGGGAAACCGTCGCCAGAACGAAAACGGCCCACCAGAGAAGCCGGCTGAAACCGACCGATCCGGGATAGCGCTGAGTCATCATCTGTCCTCCTGCCGTCATGCCGCAGCCCCCTGCATTTCAGACCGGCTTTCCCCGCTATCCTCACGGCGCTCATGGCCAGCAATCAGCAAAAACGCCACCACGGTCTGGATAACGGCATATACCGCCCAGAGGATGTTCCAGTAGAGATTGGTCCAGTTGAACCCGCCCTCAGGCCGGATGTCGGCATAGTTGACAGGAATGCCGTGGTAGTTGGTGTATTGGGGCAGGGCCGGGGGCGGATTGCCGCTGATGTAGGCCGGGTCGTGGAGGATGACGGAATTGTACCAGATCTCCAGCCACGGGCCGGCCTGCCAGTGCCAGAACCAAAGGTAGAACACGGCGGCCACCAGGGTGAAGGCAGAGTAGATGAGCAGGGGCAGTTTCTGCTTGTACAATGCCCAGTGCCAGAACATGCCGATGGTCATGGTAAGGAACATGCTGGCATACCAGTAGGGGGGGTCCCGGTCGATGTTGGCCTGGTTGGCGATGATCAGCAGGGAGAACACCACGAAGTGGATGGCCCCCATAATGCCCAGGCAGGTAAAGATGGGGCGTCGCCAGGGGCTTTTTTCCGGTCCGACGTCGAAAAAGGCCAGGGCCAGCACCACGAAAGGAACGCCCACAGTCCAGAGGGTGGCCCAATAGGGGTCCATGTACTTGAGCATCTGGTACATGGCCAGAAAATACCAGTCGGAAAGAATGGGCAGCGGCGTCACCTCCGGGTTCGCCCGCGAGCCGGATTCCGCCGGGAAGATGATGGCGGTGGCCACCAGGAAGGCCAGCACGATGAAGACGGCGCTCTTGCTGAGGTTCAACCGGCGCAGACGGCTCCGATAGAAGTAGAGTTCCGTCACGATGAGCAGGATGACGGAGAGGGCAAAATGCAGGGAGAAGAACCGGGTCATGGTCGCCTGGCCGATGGAACTGCCCCCCAGCAGGATCTGTGACGTGCTCATCCCCTGATGGGTCCAGTCTCCGATGATCTTAGTGACTGCGCCCACGATGTTGGGAATGATCCAGGTGTTCTTGTTGACGATGATGTTCCCCTCCCAGGGCCAGTACCAGGCCATGGGGGTGATATCCAGGTAGGTGGGGAAGGTGGCGAAGACCTTGGTGGCCCAGAAGGCCCGCTGGTTCCAGATGAGCAGATAGCCCGACAGACCGGAGTACATGGCGATAACCAGCAGGATGAGTGAAATCAGGAAAGTGATTTCACCCTTGTTCTTGTATTCGGCGTTAAACCACATGCGGTAGACCCGCAGGGTGGCGGCAATAATCATGGCGTCTCCGCCGTACTTGTGCAGGCCCCGCAGCAAGACACCCCAGAAGCTTTCAGAAAAGTCGGCGATGGAGTTGTAGGCCTGCTCCGTGGTGGGCAGGTACAGGGCAATCAGCACCACGCCGGTAATCATTACGACAATCCAGTTGATATAGTAAATGCCGCCCAGCTTGTACCAGGGAGACTCCTTCTGCAAATCCGCCTTGGTCTCGTCGAAGAAATCCACCTTCTGGAGCCGCTCGTTAACGGCAGACCAGGCATTTTTACCCAAATCAATGACCTGTTGCATGATCTAGCTGATACCTCCAGCCTCGACGGCGGTAATCACCAGTCGTTCTCCTTCAATTTCCCACATGAACTCGCGGGGGGGCCGCGGCGCCGGACCGCTGACCACCTTGCCCGGAATCGGCTTGCCTTCCACCAGCTGGGTCTGCATCGGATCGTAGACACTCAGGTGGCAGGGGCAGGCAAACAGGGGATTGACCGCCTGATTGTAGTTGTATTCGACGGCCTTGGTATAGTCCGGCAGGTAGTTGAAAACACAGCCCATATGCGGACAGATCCGGCTGATCACAATAAAGTCGGGCTTCCCGTCCGCCCGGTTCTTCGGCAGCCGGACGACGAAACCAGGGATGCGAATGGTCTGGTACTGCTTGAACGTATACTCCCGGCTCTTCTGCCCGAAGGTGAAGGCCTTGAATGACCACGGCTCAGGAAACTCGGACAACCTGAATGCTACTTCCTGGACGGCTTCCGGCATGTCCGGCGGGGTAAACAGGCCACCCTTACCGTTCCACTCGGTAATTTCGCCCGTGGTGTCAATGCCGGTCTCGGTAATAGGTCCCGCCGTGGGGCGCAGATACCGGAACAGGGGCGAGGCGAAGAGGGCCAGCGCCCCCAGCACGGGAATCGACAGAATAAGCTTCAGAAAAGCTCTGCGGTTCATTCCTGGGTTTCTCCTTCAGGTGAGCTTGTACCGGGTTGAGTCCGGGCGGGCGGGCGAGCGGAGGGGCTGCCGGCGTCCTCGCCGTTCATTTTCTTCACGACGCCCATCCGGGGAACCAACGCCCGCTGATAAGCGTCTTTCCGGGTGTCGGCACCGGTGTAGGCGTTGGGGCGCAGGGGACGAACCGGCGGAATATCCAGGCTCAGCTCAGGGACGAATTCCACCGCGGTCAGCCCTGCCGGTTTCGGCGCATCCTCCGGCAGATCCGCCGTAAACGTGAACGCCCGGATCTGCTTGACCAGCATCCAGATCAGTTCGTCGTCAAACGTATAGCCGCTGCCGACATCCCGGTTGTCGTACCAGGCCGGCATGCCGGAAGGATAGATGCCTTCGGCGATATACTTGAAAATCTGGGCATCGGTACGGTTAAACATCCGGCTGAACTGAGTGAAGCGGGCCGGAGCCGGCTGGAAGATCCCGCCATGGACCTTGGTGCCCTCCAAGCCGTCATGACCGCCGTGGCTCAGATGCAGGGGACCGTCGGCGTTCCCCTCGTTGCCATGGCAGACGGCGCAGTTTCCGCCAAAAACCGCCTTGATGTCCGGCTCATTGCCCACCGCCCGGTGAGCAATATCGCTGCCACCCGCCAGATGACGAGCATAGAAGATGGCGGCCCAGCGCTCATCACGGGTCAACGATTCTCGGAACGAGGGATGCGGCTCCGAAAAGCGTATCTGGCGGCGCACATCGCTCTCTTTTTTGAGTACCGGCGGCTTTCCTGTGGTCAGCATGACGTACATGTCAATGGGAGTCGAGTAGAGGAAGTTCTGCTGGGACTTGGCGCCCTGAAAACCCGACGCATGACATTGCAGGCAGTTTCGGGTGAAGATTTCCTTGCCAGTGGCCAGGGAAGGCGGGCGGGAGGGGTAGCTGAAATCCAAGACCGTGGCCCGTTCATCCAGGGTCGGCGTCGACGAAAGACCAATACCCTCAGACAACTCCGCCCGCTGCTGGACGCAGCCGGTCAGCAGGAAAAGCCCAAAGAGGAGCACCAGGGTGATGGATGCCCAGTATCTGGATGAGATGGAATTTCCCGGTGAAGTCATTGCCATTGTCGCCTCAAGTCAATACCCGTTAACTTATATATCCAAAAACCTAATATCCAAACATGGGAATCCAGGAAATGGACGCCCAGCAGATGATCAGGATAAAGAAAACCCAGAGGAACCAGGGGATCTGGTGTTCCCCGATTTCGAACTCGGCGGGATCTTCCTTCTTGGGGGTGTGCTCCGTCGTATCGTGTTCGGTCATGTCTCGTCATCCTGTAACATCTTGTACTTGGTCTGCTCCAGCCCGTCGAGCTGTCCGCTGCGAGAGGCCCAGAACAGGGCACCGGCACCGACGACAAAGAACAGGCCGCAAATCACAAAGGCCATAATGTAGCCTGGGCCAATACCACCCGAAATGCAACTGGGACAGATCATTGGGCCGCCTCCTCGTTCATCACCATCGAACGGGGGGCCGGGCCAAACGTTTCCTGCGCATAGTTGGCGAACGGGTCCTTGGTGGACTCGATTTCCCAGAAATTGTGGTTCAGCTCTTCGGGCCGATCCAGATCCTCGTAGGTCAGGGTGGCCTCTTCGCGCCCGGTCACCGGATCGTTGGGAAGGGTCTTGAGGAAGGCGACAAGATAGGCCATATCCTCATCGCTCAGGCTCTTAGCCCAGCGTGGCATCCGGGTCCCCGGCACCCCTTCACTGATCCGCCAGTACCAGGTAGCGTCATCATAAGCCGTGTAATAGGGACGGGTGAAGTTGGCCGGTTTCTTCTGCATGGTGATGCTGATGGGACCGTTGCCCCGCCCGGTCACCCCGTGGCACTGGGCGCAGTTCTGCATGAAGATGCCGCGGCCCGCGTTGGCGGCAGCCGACGAATTCACGTCCACCGCCACCGAAACCCCCTCGTCGCTTTCACCATGCTCACCCTTGACGAACCACTTGTCACGAAACTCCTGGGGCGCCACGATCCACTGGGGCTGAACCCGCTTATGGCCGATGGTCTGCAGATAGGCGATGAGATCCGTCATCTCCTCGTCGCTGAGGTAGCTGAAGGACGGCATAATCGACCCCGGCTTGACGGCACGCGGATTGACGTGATGCGCCCAATGCCAGGCATCGGAGTACTTGCCGCCGATGTTGGAGAGATCCGGCCCGGTACGCTCGGTCCCCAAGATGTGGGGCGTTTCGTTGACGTAGTCCCCGGCAGCCACCATCTCACCGGATTCGCGGTCCTGGTAACGGACAAACTGGGTGTGGCAGTAGAAGCAACCCTCGCGCCGGTAAATGTCGCGGCCCCGCAATTCCTGTGCCGTATAGTCCACCGCCACTTCGGAACGTTCCGGCTGGAAGGTGGTGGCCGGCAGAATGGCGGTCACGTAGATGATGGTGAAAAAGATGAGGGCAACAAAAGCGGCTGCGACGATGTAGTTGACGTGGGCTTTCACAAATGCCTCTCCTGCCTTGGTTTTGCTTATACGTATGAGATTCCCGTCGGGGACGTGGGCGCCGGCTCAAATTCCTTGCCGAACACCGTCTTGTAGATGTTGAACATAAACAGGATCTGGCCGAGAACAATCATCACCCCGGAGACCCAGCGAACAAACATATACGGCTCCAGCTCGACAACCCACTGGTCCACCGGGACGGCAAAGTGCCAGCCCGCGGCCTGGATCAGCCCGGCGATGGTGAGCGAGAGCATCATGATGATCCAGCCGTAGAGGCTGAGCCAGAAGTGCCAGACGGCCAGGCGCTTGCTGTAAACCTTGCGCCCGGTCACCTTGGGAATAATGTAGTACACCCCGGCAAAAACAATGAACGAGAAGGTGGCCAGCAGGGCCAGGTGGGCATGGCCCACCACCCAGTTGCTGAAGTGGATATACCAGTTGACCGCCCGCGTCGCCTGGAAAGGCCCCTGAATACAGGTAAGCAGGTAGGCCACCCCCGACGCCATGACAAAGCGCAGCGGAATATGATCCGCCGCCAGGCTCCACTTGCCCTTGAGGGTCATGAAGAAGTTGGTCAGCACGGTCAGCACCGGCACCAGCAGAAAGACGCTGGAGATGACCGCAACGGCCTTGAGCCATTCGGGCACCGGCGACTGCAGGATGTGGTGGGTGCCCGTGGGGGCATAGAACATGCCAATGGTCCAGAAGCCGATCATCGACAGGGTGTGGCTGTATAGCGGGTTGCCCGTAAACCGGGGCAGCAGGTAGTACAGGATACCAACTCCGCCGACGGTGAACCACATCCCCAGGATGTTATGCCCGTAGAACCATCCGGCAATGGCATCGTTCAGACCGTCAAAAGCCACAAAGGTCCGGTTGCCGATCACGTAGACGATGGGGAACCAGAACAGGGAGCCGAGCACGTACCAGACGGTCACGTACCACTTCTTTTCGGAACCGGTGAGTACCGTCATGTAGGTATTCAAACCCACCAGCAGCAGCCCGGCAATGACCAGCCAGTCGAAGATCCCCTTCAGCTCGGCATATTCACGGGCCTCGGTGTAACCGTTCATGATGGAGATCACCCCGAAAAAGACCAGCAGGTTCCAGACGATCATCGTCACGTTGCCAAGCTTTTCGTTCCAGAGGCTCTTTCGGCCCGACAGAACAGGGATTAGATAGAAGTAGCAGCCGACATAACCCATCGACAGCCAGCCGATAGCCACCAGGTTGATGTGGGCGGGGCGCAACCGTCCGAAGGAGAGCTGGGCCACGTCCTTGATAAATTCGGGCCAGGTCATCAGGGCGGCGGCGGTCAACCCGGCAACCGTACCCAAAACCAGCCAGAGAATCGAGGAAATCAGGAAATTCCGGCTGGCACTGTACGGCTCGTCGCTATAAATCGCATTCCACGCTCTGGCTAGGAACATACGGCTACTTTGTCTCCACGTCCGTTGATGAGTACATGCAATACAGTCACACTTGTTTTCTATATGAGTTTTCTATACGAGGGTAAGTTATACCTCTCTCCGCAAAATGATAGCCAGAGAAAAAGGCAGGCTCTATGCGTAAACGCAAACGGTTTGCGCCCGGCTTGCGTTTGCAAATTCTCAAAAAGGGACCAGGCAACGGTTTACCCCCTCCCGAAAACCGGTTTTTCACAAGCCGATTTTTTTTGGGGGGTGCCGAATCCGGAGGCAACTTTTTGCCTTGAGATGTTTTAAAGGGGCAGGAGGTATCCGCTGATGAATCCAGTGTCTTGCCCTTCACCCGCCCGGTTTACCGGGATGAGCGGGACCCGTGCCGGCCACGGGGCCATCCGCTTTGGCGAGGACCCGGCAAAAGCCTCTCCTGCAGAGGAGGCCTCCGCAAAGGATGCCCCGAAACAAGGGGCCCTGGGGTCCCTTGTTGATGAGGTCAAACGGTTCTTTCGTGAGATTCTCGACGGCATTTTCGGGCGTTTCCGCCATGTCCTTGCGGCCACAGGCAGTGCCATCTCCGTTCTTGGAGACAGCTTCTCCTGGACTCGCGCCCTGTCGGAAGCCCATCCCGACAGCACCTTCGAGGACAAGGCCAGAGTGATTGGGAGCCTGGCCCATGCCGCCTTCCATGAAAACCTGACCCAGAGAAAAACGGATGGGGACGGCCCGGTCCGGGACCGTCTGCTCTACGATCTCTATGCCCACGTTCTGCGGGAATTCCCCGGCCTGCTGAAGAATACGGCGGATCAACCGAAAATCGGCGAGGTTTCCCTGCTCTCGCGTCTGATCCATGCTCACCCGGACTATGACAACGCCCAGGCCAACGCTATCGGGGACCGGGTTCGGGATCATCAGGACCGGATCAACGCGCTGGAGGCAGAGGCCCTTGCCGGCTTCGCCAAAGCCCTCATCGCCGGAGACACGGCCAAAATGGACGACCTGCTGAAACCGGAAACCGGGGAAAACTGACGCCGATCCGATTGAGGGGGAATACGCCGGGTTCTTCGCTATAATGAGGGGGTATGACCCATGCACCCCTGCTCAGCATAGAGAACCTGACCATCCGCTTCCCCACGGAAGAGGGGGTGGCCACGGCAGTCAACAGCCTGGATTTATCCCTGGGTCACGGCGAAATTCTGGGCCTGGTCGGCGAATCCGGCTGCGGCAAGAGCCTCACCAGCCTGGCAGTATTGAAGCTGGTGCCCCAGCCCGGCGAAATCGCGTCGGGGCAGATCCGCTTCGACGGCCAGGATCTTCTGGCCCTGCCGGATAAAGCGATCCGGAAAATCCGCGGGGCCCGCATCGCCATCATTCCCCAGGACCCGCTTACTTCGCTGAACCCGGTCTACACCATCGGCGACCAGATCATGGAAGTGCTGATGCTCCATAAACACCTGGGCAGGGACGAGGCCCGCCAAAAGGCCATTGAACTCCTGGACCGGGTACGCCTGCCCAATGCCGCCGAGCGGATCAACGACTACCCCCACCAGTTTTCCGGCGGCATGCGCCAGCGGGTGATGATCGCCATGGCCCTCAGCTGCGAACCTGACGTACTCATTGCCGACGAACCCACCACGGCCCTGGACGTCACCGTACAGGCCCAGATCCTGCAACTGATGCGCGATATCCAGCGCGAACACCGGACCGCCATCCTGCTGATCACTCACGACCTTGGCGTGGTTGCCGAGATGTGTGAGCGGGTAGCCGTCATGTACGCCGGCAGCATCGTGGAACAGGCGGCGGTCCGCGATCTTTTCCACAACCCGAAACATCCCTACACCCAGGGACTGCTCCATTCCCTGCCTACCCGAAACCGTCGGCGCCTGGAGCCTATCGAGGGCCAGCCGCCCCCCATCACCCGGATTCCACCGGGTTGCCCCTTCGAACCCCGGTGCAGCCAGCGTATGGAGGTCTGCACCACCATATTTCCACCCCTGACCCCCTTTGGCGAGGGGCACGAGGTCTGCTGCTACCTGTATTGAGCCGCTCTCAAGAAATCATGGGAGATCATGGCGCCAGGCCGAAGGCGTCCGGCAGGAGATCCGCCATGCCACGGCAGCCGATTTCCCCGGATCGAGCATCGGTCAGCAGGATTTCCGCCCGCGGAGACAGGAACTCGGCCATGACCTGGCGGCATGCACCGCAGGGGGTTACCGCCCCGTGATCGTTTCGGGCCGCCCAGACCGCCATTGCCCTCAGGGGTCGATCCGCATGGCGTCCGTAACCGGCCATGACCGCCTCCGAAAGCGCCGTGCGCTCAGCGCACTGGGTCAGCCCGTAGCTGGCGTTCTCGATGTTCGCGCCGGTAAACACCCGGCCATCATCAGCCAGCACCGCCGCCCCCACAGGAAAATCACTGTAGGGAGCATACGCTTTGGACGCTGCCTGGCGTGCCGCCGCCACCAACCGGGTGACCTCATCGGGAGAAAGGGTCATGAGGCGGCCTTGGCGGTCATCCGCTCCTCGCGCACCAGGTAATCGATGGCGGCCTGCAACTGAGGGTCCCGGTCCTTCCTGAGATCCTCCTGGGTCAGGGCGACCTCGATGTCGGGGTCGATGCCCTTGTGGTCAATATCGCGCCCGCTGGGGGTCAGGTAGCGGGAAATGGTGATGTTGATGCCGGAGCCGTCCATCAAGGGATTGATCTTCTGGACCAGCCCCTTGCCAAAGGTCCGGGTACCGATGAGGGTGGCCCGCTTATGATCCTTCAGCGCCCCGCTGAGGATCTCGCTGGCGCTGGCGCTGCCTCCGTCAATCAGGACCACCAGCGGCTTGTCAAACTCGATGCCGCTGCTGGCCTTCATAACCCGCGTTTTCTGATTGTCCCGGCCCACGATGGAGACAATCTCCCCTTCTGAAAGAAACAGGTCGGCAATATCCACCGCGTTGTTGAGCAAGCCCCCGTAGTTGCCCCGCAGATCCAGAATCAGCGCCTTCTTGTCAGCCATGCTGCTGACGGCTTCCCTCATTTCCAACAGGGCGTTCTCGCTGATAAAGGTGTTCAGGCGGATATAGCCGATTTCCTTGTGGGGAAGCGACTTGGTAAACACCGTTTTGATCTTGATTTCGGCCCGCTGGACCCGGACATCGAAGGACCGATCCCCCCGGCGGATGGTGAGGTTGACGTAGGTCCCCTCCTCGCCACGGATGCGGTCGGCAGCTTCGCTGACGGAGAGGCCCGCCGACGGCTCACCCTCAATGTGGGTGATGACATCGTTAGGCTCCAGGCCCGCCTCAGCCGCCGGGGTTTCCTTGAGGGTGCTCACCACGGTCAGCTTTTTATCCTTCACCATGATCTGGATGCCCACGCCGAAGACCCGCGAGTCGATCTGCATGGTCTGCTCGCTCATGTCATGGGGCGGCAGAAAACGGGTGTAATCGTCATTGAGGGTGGCCAGCATGGTCTGAATACCCACATACGCATCATCCGGGCTCTGGATGACCGAATCGTAGCGACGTTCCCAACGGGACCAGTCCTGGCCATTGTAGGTCCGGTCCAGATACTCGTACTTGACCGTCTGCCATGCCTGGCGGTAAACCGCCAACCCCTGTTCCCTCAGGCTGGAATCCTGGCGGGTCTGGGGAGAATCCCAGACGGGCGGCCGGACCTGCTCCAGCGCACAGCCGGCACAACCGGACAGCGCCAGCACCAGCACGGCAGCCAGTGGCACAAGAAGGCCACCGAAGCCGGTCCTGACAATTTCGGACAGCCGGTTCATGCCGGTTAACCTCACGGTTTGATGTGATGGGCCTTTTTAGCCTTCGGTCAGCTCGTCGACGTTGGGCACCTTGGGCGACGTGTTGGAGAGAATGAACAGGTCGATGATCTCGGAGAGTTCATTGGCCTTGCCCTGGTAGTACTTGATGTCGGACTCCAGTTTACGGATGACCGTCTTGTACTCCTCGATCTTCTTGATGTTCGCCCGCACGGCGTCCAGCATTTCGGACTGGGCCGACTGGGCTTCCGTCAGCACGTCTTCCATGGAGATGCCCATGGCTTCCATCGTCAAGCGGATAATCTGGGCACCGGTCTGCTTGGTCACCCCTTCGGGGAGATCGTTGACCAGGCGGATCAGGGTCCGGACGTTGCTGCTGAACTCCGTATCCCCGCCCGGCTGAGCATCGGCGTAGTCTGACGAAAAGACCGGCGGCTTGTCCAGCCCCTTGACCGGCGCGGACAGGGTCCCCGTTACGGCGGCAGGTCCGAACTTTTCGTTTTCATCGTCCTCATCCTCGGATACCACCGGGGGTTTGGACAGATCCTTGTATCCAGATAAATCTTGCATGCTTCCTCCCGATATCGTCTGTTTCAAAAACGTCACACCTTTTTCATGATCCGGTTGATGTTCCACTTGCCGATCCGTCCCGGTATCCGGGATTTCATCCGGAGGGATCGCAGACAGCCCGTACGCCTCATCGGCATCGGTACCCGGCCCGTCGCCGGACTGCCTCCATGTTAGTGTATCATCTAAATCTTTTTTTGCATCCGTATATGAGCGCGAAAGACGCTCGAACACGGTTTCCGGCCCGTGGGGCCGGGGCAACGGCTGCCCCGAATCGCGCTCAAGGGTTTGCCGAAGCTTCTCCTTCAACTGGCTGGAAATCTTTTCCGACGTCACCGGCGGCCTGCTCCCATCATCGTCCGTTCAAACATTTTCCCCATTGTACACCGAGTCCTCCTATTATTAAAATGCCGCTTATTATAAAATGGGAAGGGTCACGTGCAGGGAAGAAGCATCATGAAGCCTTTACCCATCAAGATCATTGCCGGCGCGACGGTCGTCAAGCCCAATGGTGAAACGGGCCGGGAAACGGTGATCATTGAAGGCAGCCGGATTCGCGAACTGACCACCGAACCCCCGGCAGGCATGCTGCTGAGCCATGAGGATGTGGAGGTAATCAACGCCGACGGGCATTTTCTCTCCTGCGGCCTGATTGACCAGCATATCAACGGGGCTTTGCTGTGCGACTTCAATCAGACGTCCCTCTCCGACCTCCAGCAGGTTCTGCGGCTTCTGCCCCGCTACGGCGTCACCGGGATTCTGCCCACCGTAATTACCGCCCCCGTTATGGACATGATGACGGCCATCGGGACGATGGAGGAAGCCATCCACCATCGAAAATCCGGCCATTGCCGGGTCCTTGGGCTGCATATCGAAGGCCCCTTCATCCAGCCGGAATATCGGGGAACCCATCCCGCCGCGGAAATCCCCGGCACGATCAACCTGACGGATCTTGAAACCCTGATTTCCCCCAACACCCGGCTGATCAGCCTGGCACCGGAAAAGGACCCGGACGGCGCCGCCATCACCCGGCTGGTCAAAAAAGGCATCCGGGTCTGCGCCGGGCACAGCAACGCCACGGTTGAAGAGATGCACCGCGCCATCGGCTTTGGCCTCTGCGGGGTCACCCACCTGTTTAACGCCATGCGCCCCTTTCATCACCGCGAACCCGGCATCATCGGCGTGACCCTGGCCCATAAGGAACTCTACGCCGAACTCATCTGCGACGGGGTCCACGTCCATCCCGAAGCCCTGAAAGCCACCTTGAACGCCAAGGGGGCCGACCGGCTCATCCTCGTTTCTGACGCCATGCAGCTGGCCGGCGCAGAGGAGGGGGCCACCGTTGCCTTTGCCGGCACCCGGGTCACTCTGGGCGATGGGCGGGCGCTCAATGCGGAGGGCAAACTGGCCGGAGCCGCCCAGTTGCTGGATCGCTGCATCCGAAACCTGGTGGGCTGGAAGGTGGTGGATTTTCCCACCGCCATTCGCATGGCCACGCAAAGTCCCGCCGAGTTCCTGGACCTGAAGGAATACGGACGGATCGCCCCCGGCGCCATGGCCGATCTTGTCCTCTGGGATGAAGAGCGTCTTGAGGTGCAGGCCACCTGGGTCGGGGGACAGCAGGTGTACGATCGCCGGAAGACCGTAAACACGGCCCCCGCCTAAGGCCTTCAACTAGGGTCAATCGACGTTTAAGATAAATCAACCCGTGTCATTCCGGACGCCGATAGCCCTTGAACAAGGGATAGGGGTGAGCCGGAATCCATTGACCGGGAATGACGGCAGAATGCATGTTTCAGGTTTAAATGTCGATTCTATCTAGGACTCTTCGGAAAGGAAGGAGAGATAGACCGGCTCGCCGCTTTCGGCCAGGGCGTCCCTCAGCAGCACGCAGGAAGGGCAGACGCCGCAGTGCTCCAGCCCGCCTTCATAGCAACTCCAGATGAGATCGAGGGGCACGTTGAGGGCTTTGCCCCGTTTGATGATGGCTTTCTTGCTGCATCCGCCCAGGGGGGTTTCCACCTGGACATGGCTCAGGGTGGAGAACGTCAGGCTCCGGTTCACGGCATCCCGGTACGCCTGGGTGTTGTCCGGAAAGCCGGCGGCCTCATCGGCATTGGCACCAAAAAGAATGATCGGGGCGTCCATCGCCTCGGCATACGCCGCCGCAATATTGATAAAAACGCCATTGCGGTTGGGCACCCAGACCCGGCGCGTGGTTTCGGAAACCGCCCCGTCCTGCGGGCGGGTCCGCTCCGGGGCCGTATCCGCATGGCGGGAGAGGGCCTGGGGCAGCATAGCGGCAAGCCACGGAAGCTCGACGATCTCCAGATCCAGGCCATAATAGGCCGCCAATGCCCTGGACGCCCGGATTTCCGACTGGGCCGCCCGCTGGCCGTAGTCGAAGGTCAGCGCCTTCACCACCGCATGGCGGGTCAGGGCATCAGCCAGGGACACGGTAGAGTCCAGACCGCCGGAAAGCAGGGCAATGGCCCGTCCGTTTTGTGATGGGGTCATCATGCCTTCATTATGGAATATAAGATTCCAGTTCGTCACGCAAAAATTGGGGCAGGTTTTCCTGGACGAGCAGTTCACGCACCGCCGCCTCGCCGCCCAGGTTGTAGATGGCGGCCACAGCGGCAACCGCCACGTCGTCATCCTCGTCACGCAGCATATCCTGCAAGCGGGGAATGCAGGTCGAATCCCCGATGTCACCCAGGGCCTCCACCGCCGCCAGCCGAATGGAGGCCGCCTCGTCACCAAGCGAACGCATCAGCACATCACTCGCCTTGTACGCCCCGTCTTCCCGACCCCCGATACGGCCAATGGCCTCGATAATCTGCTCCTTGAGAAAATCGAACTTGTCCCGGATGCCCCGCTTGGACTCCAGAGTCCGGATAAGGGAATCCATCGCCCGGATATCCCCCAGCATGCCCAGGGCTTTGGCGGCGGATTCCTTAAGGTAGACGGACTTCTCCCGCTCGTCCTCCAGGATGTCCACCAGCGATCCCAGCGCATGGGGGTCCCCGGCCCGACCCAGGCTTTCAGCCGCCGCCAGGCGCAACCGGTAGTTGACGGTCCGATCATTCAACAGGCTCATCAAGGGGATCACCGAGCGCTCGTCCTGCATACGTCCCAGGGCCTGGACGGCAGCACAGCGCAGACGCAGCGACTCGTCGGATTCACGGAACACCTCGGCACCAGGACCTTCGTAAAGAGCGATGTGGGTACCCAGGGCCACATCCACAATCACCATCACGGCGCTTAACGCACGGATACGGCCCAGGACTCCCACGCAGTGGCCGACAACCAGGGGATTGTCATCCTGCTTGACCTGCTCAATCAGGGCCATGATTCCGCGCGGCGCCGACAGATCCCCCTGCTGCGAACCCAGCAGGTTGCCCAGAGCGGTAATGGCCTGGATGCGTCGGTCCTCCGCTTCCGCGCGGGATTCCATGATCCGGACCAGCTCATCCAGGTTTTCCGGAAGTGGCGCTACCATAACAGTTTCATTTGACGCGGTCCTATGGAAGGGCTGCTGAACAGTCACTTTTTATCCCCACACCTCACCAAAGCTTCCCGCCATCCTATCAAAAAGCCGGTGAAATTTCAGGAAAAAAACAGCAACGCTGTTCGGCTCAACCTTAAGATCCCATCATACCCAGTCCATTACCATTTATACAACCATGCGTTTCAGAGCAAAACCCGCCTCTTGCGCAGATCATGAAGATTGCCCGGCTGTTTTCAAGTTTTGTCTCAAATTTGAACACCCTGGCGAGCCAGTGTAACAAATCGTAACAGAACCTGAAATGTCCCCTTGCCCCACTTTAGAGGGTTGACAGAAAAAAAGTGTTGCCTTTTGTTACGGCATTGCCCTTGTCCCTGATATAATCGTGGCAAATTCGAGCATGTCAGTAAAACAACCGTGAAAACCTGATTATTTGTGGATAGGGTAGAGGAGTTAGAGAGTCTATGTCTGACCCATTCGAGACTGACAACCTCGTCGTTGGCACGTTCAAGCGCTGGAGCGCCTCCGCCGTCGAATGCTACCTGAGAAACGCCAACTGCGAAGGATGTTACTATAAAAAATTCTTCAATGACCGCCCCTACGACTGCAAGATGTACCTGGCGGTGGAACAGTTGCTGGAAACCAACGGGGAACCCAGCCCCAACATGGTTTCCAAACACTCCTGAGATTTGCCGCATGAATAAGGAGATCCGCCTGTTATGAATAGTGCCCTCATCCGGGTGCTCATCACACCCCTGGTTGCCTTGCTGTTCTATCTTGCTCCCCTGCGCCTGGGCCGTGAGCAATTGCTGAAGCTGGCCTTTTTCCTGTGGGCGCTGGGCGGGTTCTCGCTGACCGTCGGAGGCGCCTTCCGGCTCTCCGAAACCCTGGGCGAAGTGGGTCCGGTGATGCTGGCTCTGGGGGTGGTCGGTGCCGTCATCATCGGGGTGGGCAAGGGCAAATTCGTCCTTTCCAAGACATCCAAACGCAATATCGAACGCATTAACGCCTTCACGGAGCCGCAGAAGGCGGTCCATGTCTACAGCCTGCGCAGCTGGATCATCATCGGAATCATGTTGCTTATCAGCGCGGCGCTGAACTGGTTTGAGGTCCCGCCGTTCTGGCGCGGCATCGTCAACCTGGCCGTGGGCCTCGCCCTGCTGATGAGCAGCCTCGCCTACCTGAACGTGAAGGCCCCGTCCTCCAACGAGGCCTAGCCCCCTTCTTCAGGCAAGGCGAACCACCCTGGCACTGCCAAATTTCGGGGATGCCGTCTGTCGACGCTTTTTCCCCGAAGGATCGGCAATAAACGCCCTGGCCAGTTCATGCATGGGGGTCCAGTCAAAACCGGGACCCAGGATGTCCCTGTAAAAGTTCATGGCCTCCTCGCCCTGGAGTTCCCCGGCCTGCAGGCTCGCCATCAGCAGATCGCGCCGCCTGTCGGCAGGCACCTGTTCGATGATGCGCACCGCCGTTTCCAGGGCCTCTTCCAGCACGTTGTTCATGAACTCGCGGTCCTCGCGGGCCAGTTGCTGGTCGGCATAACGGTATTCGGAAACGCTGAAGCCCCGGAACATGCCGGACGTCAGCATATTCTTCACCAGCCCGCGGGCCTGCATGTAGTCCATGGAGGCACCCGGCGTGATTTTTTCGGGGCCGTTCATCACCGTCTCCGCCGCCTGGCCTCCCATGGTGATGAGCAGTTCCTTGAGCTTGTCCTCCAGCGTCGGCAAAATGCTGCTCATGGCCTGGGGATCAGGAATAACGTGGCCCAGGGACTTGTTGCGGGCAATCATGGAAATGACGATGGGCGGAATCCCCACCGCCTCGCCCACCAGCCCGTGGCCCAGCACCTCGTGGATGCCGATGGTTTCACGGTCCTTGGCGGGCAACTCGTAATGGCGGCGCGGCCCCATCTTGACGTTCTGGATGGCGTCGCGGAAATGGCGCATCGCCACCTCTGCCGGATCTCCCTCGCCGCTGGCCTTCACCTCCTGCCAGCGCAAGCGCTTGGCCTCCTTCACGATGCCTTCGAGATCCGCCCCCACGCTGCCGGGGGTGAGGCGAGCAATCTCCATCAGATCCACCTTCGGTCCCAGCTTGAGCTGTTTGCCCTGGCAATGCTTCTCCAGGATCTCCCGGCGCTGCTGAGGAGTTACCGGGGCGCCCACTTCGATCTTCACGTCAAAGCGCCCGGAACGCACCAGGGCCGGATCAAGGACGTTCTCCTGGTTGGTGGCGGCCATGACGATGATGTTGTTGACGCTGTCCTTGCCAAAGCCGTCCATTTCCACGAGCAGGGCCTGCAGGGTCTGCTCGCGCTCGTCATTGCCGCCGCTGACCCCGCCCAGACCGGCACGGGATTTGCCCAGGGCGTCAATTTCATCGATGAAGACGATACAGGCCCCATTCGCCTGGGCCTGCTTGCGGGCTTCGGCAAAGAGTTTTTTGACACGGGACGCGCCCACGCCCACAAAGATCTCCACGAAGTCGGAGCCGCTGACCGAGATGAACGGCACCCCGGCCTCCCCGGCAATGGCCTTGGCCATCAGGGTCTTGCCGGTGCCTGGCGGCCCGGTGAGCAGAATCCCCTTGGGCGGCTCCGGCCAGTCCTGGCGGAGCATGGTGCTGCCCGTCGCCCCTGCCGGGGCGTTTTGGGCCTTGACGTACTGGACGTATTCGAGAACCTCCTGGAGCTGGGTCACCACTTCCGGATAACCGCCGATATCCTCGAAGCGGGTGTTGGGCCGTTTCACCGGAAAGGTGTTCTGATCCGACAACCCCGGCGGTTTCAAGCCGCCCTTGCCCCCCAGGCCCAGCATGTTGCGCATCAGGTAAATCATCAGGCCCAGGAACAGCAGGGTCGGCAGCAGGCTGATGAGTACCGCCCCCGCACCCCCGCTCTGATCCAGCTGCTCCATGGACAGGGTCATCGGATACTCCCAGTTTTCGGAAATCCCCCGGACCAGCCGCCGGTTTTCCGCTTCGTCCTGAGGTACGGGCAGGTAGACCGCCTTGCCGGTGCGCAGCGTGAATTCGTAGGCAATCATGCCCCGGTAGTTCATCAGCTTGACGTCGGGCTGCAGGTGACCGCGGCGGGCAAGATCGAGGGCCTCATCCACGTCCTTGACGATATTGCGCTGGGTCCGGGCGATATCGGGAAGCGCCACCTCCGGGGAGCCGGGCCGGGGGCCGGGATAAACCTCCGGAGGCCGGGGCGCATCCGCCGGAACCTCCTGGTAGACGTAGGGCCTCTCAATGGAAATTCGGTCCCCCTGGGGCCCCATCACGGAAAAAAGCCCCAGGGCCGCCGCCCCGCCCAGAATCCAAAGCATCATCCTGTTCGGCTTTCGGGGGGGCTGGTTTTGAGACGGCTGGCCCGCTCCAAAAACCACCGTATCCCGCCCCGGCGCCGGAAAAGACTGCAACCGCTGAACGGGCACATCCTGCACCCGACGGGCCGACCCCCGTCCCTCACCCGGTATCTTCATTTTTTCCCACTCTCCTAATGCGCTGTGAATAATCGATCGAAATTAAAAATTGTCCAGAAATAAAAACAAGGATTGGACTGTCCGACAGTGTAGCCGAAAGTTTTTGCGGGGACCATTAGATTGTTTGAACAGGCATAAATATATTAATAAAACTTAATATCAAGGGCGGTTCATCAGGGCGTTACAATGGAATCAATGGACACCGAGGAGCGATGAGCACACAGCCGCCCAAACCCCCTGTCACCCTGCTTCATGAGATCAAGGACCAGCCGGATCTCTTTCGTGACGTTCTGGCTCGCCAGGAGGGCGAACTAGGCATCGTGGTGCTGCCGGGGGATCAGGTCCTGCGGATTATTGCCCTGGCCGAAGGGTCCAGCCGCCACGCCATCGAGATTGCGGCGCCGTTTCTCGAAGAGTGGACGGGGCTGCCACTTTACATCCACAACCCGGAATCCCTGGAGGAAAAATTCACCATCGCCCGGCTGTTTGAGGAGGATATGGCGGCGGATTCGGCCACCATTTACCGCAACGCCTTTTTCCTGGTCATTTCCCAGTCCGGCGAGACGGCCAGCGTCATCCGGGCGTTAAGCGGCCTGGAAGAGATTCTGACCGAGGGCGGCATGGCGGGCATCACCGTCACCAACAACGAAGGTTCGACCCTGGCCCGGCATTTCAACAACCACCTGCACATCGGCGCCGGCGAGGAAAAATCCATCGCCGCCACCAAGACCTTTACCGCCTCGATCCTGACGCTGCTGACCTGGGGGCTGTACGTGGGCCTGAAGCGGGGCCGTCTGTCGGAGGAAAGCTACCGGAAGATCCGGCGCCAGCTCGGACGCATCCCGGATCGCATCCAGGCCCTCTGGGACCCGGCCCGGATGGAAGCCATCTTCCGTTTCACCCAGAGGCTCGTCGAGGTCAACCACTTCGTCCTGCTCTCCAAGGGGCCTTTGACCCTTGTCCTACCCGAAGCCGGATTGAAACTCACCGAGACCTCCAGCAACATCGTCTACACGGACAACTCCGAAAGCTTCAAGCACGGCCCCAAGGTGATTCTTTCCGGAGTCAACGGGCTGCATCCCAACTCCATCTACGTGGTGCCCACGGATCACAAGCTGGCCGAGGCCCTTTACAAGGATATCCGATCCCACTTCTGGATCGATCCCTTCGGCCCCAACGAGGAACTGGCCTTCGAAGACGACCGGGTCTTCTTCATGACCTTTGAAAACAGCCCGCCGGTACCGCTCCCCATCCGCACGGGCCTTTCGGTGGGGGCGGAGATGATTCTGAACCTGCCCTCCTCCTCCACGGTGGAGAGCTTGTTTGTCGCTATCGTGGCCTTTCAGCTCATCAGCTACTATCTGGCCGTCATCAAGGGCGAAAATCCGGACAACCCGACCCTGACCAAGGCTGTCACCGATTAGGGTCCTCTGTCAGAGGAAAGCCGCCATGGCTTCTTCGTCAAACCCCATCAGGGTCTTGCCGTCCGGCTTGACCATCAGCGGACGCCTGATGAGGTTGGGGTCCTGCTGCATCAGTCGGATGGCCTCTTTTTTGGAAGGGACATTCTCGCCCAGCTTCTTTTCCCGGTAAAGGCCGGAGCGGCTGTTAAGGCTGGCTTTCACGTTGTCTGCGTCAATGGCGTGATCCAGCAGGTCCGCCGGCGGCGGATCGCTGACGATATCCCGCTTCTCGTAGGCGACCCCTTGGCTATCCAGCCAGGCTATCGCCTTCTTGCAGGTGGTGCAGGTTTTCTTTTCGTAAATCGTCAGGGGGGTCATGGGGTTTCTCCCGTTTCGTCTCTTTCTTTCCGGTTACCAGCAGGGACCCGATATTCTCCCGAAAATCCCGCAACTCTTCAACGGTGTCATAGCCCCAGCCGGGGCGGAATTCGTTTTCATCCACCGGCGTGGGATCAAACAACCGTCCGGTCACGACCTTCTGAAAACCGGCGCCTTCGAACAGTTCCCGGTAGCCGTTTTCAGACAGATACTGGATATCAAAACCCAGCAGGTTTTTCCAGACAGCGCTGTAGGGGTGCTCCCGGTAGTAGTCCACCATGATCCACAGGGACCCGCCCGGCCTGAGTACCCGGTAGCATTCCTCGATGACCGCCGCCATGTCGGGGGCGTAATAGATCACCTCCACCGAGAGAATCCGGTCGAAGGCATCGTCCCGAAAGGGCAGGCGGTCCCCGGCGGTTTTCATGAAGCGGGCGTTGGAATAGTCCTTGGAGAGATTCCGCGCCAGCGTCACCATCCCCTCGCTGATATCCACCCCCACGCCCATACCGGTTCCACCCACCTGATCGAGCATGGCCCGGACCGCGTAACCATTGCCGCCGCCCAGATCCAATACCCGCATGCCGGGTTCGAGCTGCATGCGTTCGATAATCTGGGTCGTTCGAGGCCAATGTCCCTCGGCCATGGCGTCGCCCCGGCCTTCACCGGCCCAGCGGTCAAAGTGGCGGGCCACGTCGCTGCGGATTCCGGACATCGGTTTTTTCCGCCTAGCGCTGGCTCCAGGCCTTCCAGCCCCCGGCCATCGAATAGACGTTACCGTAGCCCATCACCTGCAGGGTATCGGCGGCCAGGGCGGAACGGCTTCCGCCACCGCAGTAAGCCACCAGCTTCATGTCCTGATCCGGCACCAGCTCGTCGATTTCCAGTTCCAGCAGGCCCCGCGGCACACTGACAGCCCCTTCGATGTGGCCCTTGTGGTAGTCTTCCGGCTCGCGCACGTCGATGAGAACGAACTTCTCGCCCTGGGCTGTCATCTGTTCCACGTCATCCGGGGTCACTTCCCGAATGCGGCCCTTGGCCTCCTGGACCAGATCCTTGAACGTTTTACCTCGGCGGGTTTGCGGCATGGCGATGCTCCTCTCTTTTCTCCGTTTGTTGCAGCCATTATAACGGAAACACCCCGGACGAATCCGGGGTGCTCCAGTGAAAACAACATCTGGTAAAAGCGGTTGGCCTGTCTTATCGGATAAACAGTTCCAGATTGTAATAACCCAGGTGGGTATCCCCGGACCAGAGTTCATAGAGGACCTCGATGAGGCCGCCGTCCGGGGTCAGGGCGTATTCCATCTTCTTCGTGAAGTTGCGGCAGACGACCGAGCCGCCGCCGTAGAAGTACTGGCTGGCATACCATTCGTCCATGGCAAAAGTCTGGCGGCTGTGGACATCGCCGATCTTGACGACGGACAAAACCCCGTTGGCGATCTTGACGGTGGTGGTCACTTTCTTGCCGTCCATCAGGCTGTCGTAGGCCAGGATGTAGGTGTCATCGTCCACCTGGTAGAGGGAACCGAGGGTTTCCTCCTCGATTTCCACCGGGTCGTAACCGTTCATGGTCTGGGTGAAGCAGATATCCACCATCACCGTCTTTTTTAGCTTTTTGAGTTCGCTCACGGCTTCTCTGACTCCTCAAATCCGTTCTTCCGCACACGATCCCGCCCGGTCACGACAACCGGTTCCACCTGTTTTTCATGGACACCAACCAAAAAATGGGATCTATTTATGATACGGCTCGTTTTTTAAAATCTTGAATGTCCGGTAGATCTGTTCAACAAGAATGAGCCGGACCATCAGATGGGGAAAGGTGAGCGGCGATAACGAGAGAATCCGGTCCGCCCGGTCGAGCACCGTTTGGGAGAGTCCCAGCGCACCGCCAACCACAAATATCATAGGCCCCGATCCCCGATTCCCAATACCCCCGTTTGGAGGATTTGTCATGGCCCAGAGGCTGGACAATGTTTGTGCAAGGGCGAGGGAGTTCATCAACTCGCCCCGTTCCGAAAGGGCAATGGAGCAGGCGGCCTTGTCCATATGGGAAAGCAGGCGCTCACCCTCTTTTTCCATGATCTGCTCCGGGGTCCGGCTGGCCGTTACCGCCTCATCCGGCACTTCCACAATGGAGACCCCGGCATAGGGCTTCATCCGTTTGATGTACTCATCCACCCCCCTCTGCAGGTATGTGAAGCCCCCCTTCATCCGGCCCACGGCAACAATCCGGATTTCCACCGATCGGCCCCCTCTCCGTCAGCCCTGGGATTTCCAGCGCGGGTTCATAGCCCAGTGGAGCTTGTTCTTCAGGAGCAGGTAGAAATCCTCCTCTTCGGGGCGGAAGGTGACGAACTGCATGGGAAAGGGCGCCCGCTCCACGAGAATGGAATCGCCCAGGTTGAGGATGCCCGTATCCTGCCCATCCACCGCGATAACCAGGTGACTGTTCAACGAGAGGGACTCCACCCGGATGCACTTGTCGGCAGGCACCACCACCGGTTTGGCCGACAGGCTGTGGGGGCAGATGGGGGTAATGGCGATGGCCTCGACTTCAGGGGAAATAACCGGGCCGCCCGCCGACAGGGTATAGGCCGTGGAACCGGTGGGAGTGGCGATAATCACTCCGTCCGCATCATAGTCGGCAATGAGGGTGTCATTGATAAACAGCCGGAAGGACCCCATCTGGCTGGGATTGGCATTCTTGACCAATACGTCGTTCAGGGCCAATTCACCGGTATGGCTGTTTTGATGCAGCGGGGTGCGCACCCGTAGCATGGTCCGCGGCTCCAGTTCGTATTTGCCCCCTTTCAGCAGTTCCAGGTAGGAGATCAACTGATCCGCGTCAATGCGGGTCAGGAATCCCAGGGTCCCGGCGTTCACCCCGACCAGCGGCACCTGTTTTTCGGAGAATACCCGCGCCGTGCGCAAAACGGTGCCATCGCCCCCGATGACAATCACCAGGTCCGACCCGGCGGCCTCTTCGGTAAATTCCGGGCATTCCCGGTTCTTCACCGTACTCAGGTAGACCCGGATACCATTTTCCTCAAAGAAATCGATGACCCGCCGGCTGAACGCATGGGAAGGATCGGTGGAAATATTATGGACCAGGGTCACGGCTTTGAGCTTGGGAGGATTCATCGGATGCTCGTCCAGAGATTACCTTGAAATGATAACAGGTACGTCAGCAACATCAACCGTCGGGGCGATAAACTAGCCTTCCATCCAGTTGCGGCCCACGTTCATATCCACCACCAGGGGCACCTTCAGGGGCTGATCCAGTTCCATCGCCTCGCGCACCAGGATCTGCACCTCGTCGAGTTCGTGCTTGCCCACCTCCAGCACCAGTTCGTCATGAACCTGCAGGATCATCCGGCTCTCCAGTTTCCGGGCATCGAGCTGGCGCAGGACCCGGATCATGGCGATTTTCATCAGGTCCGCGGCAGACCCCTGCAAAACCGTGTTGAAGGCCGCCCGCTCGGAAAACTCGCGTACGCTGCGCACCGAACTGTTCAGCCCTTCGCTGAGATCCCGGACCCGACCGCACAGGGTGGTCACCTGGCCGGTCTTTCGGGCCTCGGCCTGCACGGATTCGATGATGCGCTTGACGTTGGGATAACGCATAAAGTATCGATCGATGAATTCCGCCGCCTCGCCGCGGGGAATACGCAGTTGCTGGGACAACCCGTGGGCGGTCTGGCCATAAATCACCCCGAAATTAACGGCTTTGGCCTGGTAGCGCTGCTCCCTGGTCACGTTTTTCGGGTCCATGCCGAAGACCAGGGCGGCGGTGGCGGTATGAATGTCCTCTCCGGCCTGAAAAGCCCGGATGAGGCTGGGATCTTCCGAATAGTGGGCCAGCAGGCGCAGCTCAATCTGGGAATAGTCGGCGGAAAGCAGCGACCAGCTTTCATCCCTGGGGACAAACGCCTTCCGGATCAGTCGTCCCTCCTCGGTGCGGATCGGAATGTTCTGCAGGTTGGGGTCGCTGCTTGAGAGCCGCCCGGTAGCGGCCACCGTCTGGTTAAAGGAGCTGTGAATCCGCCCCGTCTTCGCGTTGAGAAGGGTGGGCAGGCTGTCAATATAGGTGGATTTCAGCTTGAAAAGCTGCCGGTAATCCAGAATCCTCTGAACCACATCGTGCTCCCCGGCCAATTGTTCCAGCACCTTGGCATCGGTGCTGTAGCCGCTCTTGGATTTGGTCTTGCGCAGGGGGGGGATGCCCAGTTTCTCAAAGAGCACCTCGCCCACCTGCTTGGGGGAATTGATGTTGAACTCGACACCCGCCAGACGGTAGATATCGGCTTCAATGACGGCCAGGCGCTTTTCCAGATCGACGCTGAGGGACTGAAGGTAGGGAACATCCAGGCTCACCCCGTCCCATTCCATCCGGGCCAGCACAAGGGTCAGGGGCAGTTCGATCTCATAGAGCAGGGTCAGGCGCTCATTTTCCAGCCGGCGCAGAAAATGGGCCGCCAGTTCCAGGGTCACGAAGGAATCGCAGCTGGCATAGGCGGCGGCGTTCTTAACCGGCACTTCGCCAAAGGGAACCTGCTTTCTGCCGGTGCCAATCAGGCCGGTGATCTCCTGCATGGGATGCCTGAAGATCTCGTAACCCAGGCTTTTCAAGCCATGGCGGCGATCCGAGCGATCCACGTAGCTGGCGATCATGGTATCCATCACCAGTCCCCGGCAATCGATGCCCTCGCCGCGAAACATGTTGATCTCGAACTTGGCGTTGTGGACGATCTTGACGATGCCGGAATCTTCAAGCAGGGGCCTGAGCCGGCTCAGGGCCGTCTCCCGCGACAGTTGGGAGCTGCCGTCCGTATGGCCCACCGGCACATAGGCGGTCCTGATCCGCGAGGGGTCCAGTTCGGCATCCGGTTCAAAGGCCAGCGTCTGGAAACTTTTCGGATAATCTTTCAGACCCAGGGGATTGACCGCCGGGCGTTCCACCAGGGACCAAAGCGGTCCCTCATGGTAGGACAAGGCAATCCCCACAATCTTATCGCCAAAAACATCCAGCCCGGAGGTTTCCAGGTCCAGCGCCAACACCCCGGTCCGGGCGGCTTCCGAGAGAAAGGCCGCCAGCTCTGCCTCCTCAACAATAACGCGGTGGGGAACCGTGAAAAAGGCGGCGGCAGCCTCCAGAACGGCCACCTGCCCGGCGGACGACTCATGGGGTTCCCCGGTTTCCGTCTCCCCGGCAGTGACATGGCTGACCGCAGCCATCACGTGATCCGACGCGCCGTTGAGAAACGGTTTGAGCAGGTCCGGGGCCTGCTTGCGGAAGTTCCTGAACTCGCAGTCATCAAGAAACGCCAGAAAGGCGTTGATATCGGGAATGTGCAGATGGCAGTCCCCAAACGTGGCCGAAATGGGACTTTCGCGGTTGATGGTGGCCAGGGTCTTGCTGAGAAAGGCCTGATCCCGGTAGGTCGCCAGTTTTTCCCGCAGCTTGCCCTTCACGTCGGAGAGATGATCGTAGAGATTCTCCAGGGTCTTGAAATCCGCCAGCAGCCGGGCCGCCGTCTTGTCCCCCACGCCGGGGACACCGGGGATATTGTCCGAGGAGTCCCCCTTGAGGCCCTTGAAATCAATCACCTGCTCCGGGTACACCCCCATCTTGGCATAGACCCCTTCGCGGTCGTAGACCTTCATCTCGTCCTTGGGGGTTCTTGGCGGAATCAGGACCTCCACCCGGTGATCGTCCACCAGTTGGAAGGCGTCCTGGTCCCCGGTGAGGATCTGCACCCGCCAGCCCTCCTCCACCGCCTGTTTTGAAAGGGTCCCGATGACGTCATCCGCCTCGTAACCGGGCAGCTCATAGATGGGAATCCCAAGCTTCTCCACCCCTTCCCGAATGAGGGTCATCTGCTGGCGCATTTCATCGGGCATGGCCTCGCGGTGGGCCTTGTACTGCGGGTACATCTCGGTGCGGAAGGTCTCACGGCCCACATCAAAGGAGATGGCGATGGCGTCCGGCTGAATTTTTCTCAGCAGGCTGAAAAGGGCGTTGAAAAAACCGAATACCGCCCAGATAGGCACCTTTTTGGAGGTGGACATGCGGGTTCGCTCCAAGGCAAAGTAGACCCGGAAGGCGAGGGAATGACCATCAATAAGAACCAGGGTTTTCATCGCGTTGTGATCTTAGCGCAAACGGCACGCCGGATCTCAGGTCCGGCAGATTTTGGCCCCAGGGAGCTGAACCACCCGGCCCGCCAGCTCCAGCATGGTAAGGGCCTGCCCGATCCGGGCCGCACCCCAGTTCAGGCGCCGGTGAAGCTGCTCGATAGCCATCGGCTCGTATTCGATATGGCGCAGGACGGTTTCCTCGTCCGGGTTCAGGTTCTGGGCCACGGGCGACGATTCCGGCGAATCTCCCCGGACCGTCGCCGGGTCCACCCAGCGCAGTTCCTGAAGGATATGGACGGCCTCGCCCAGGGGCACGGCCCCGTCGCGAATCAGTGAAAACGGTCCCTGGCTGCCGGGGCTGAAAATATTGCCCGGCACGGCAAAGACGCTGCGTCCCTCCTCCATGGCGGCGCGGGCCGTAATCAGGGCACCGCTCTTCAGGCTGCCCTCCACCACCACGACCCCATGGGAAAGCCCCGCAATGATCCGGTTGCGCTGGGGAAAGGTGAACTTGTCCCCTGGCGTTCCCGGCGGATATTCGGAAATCAGCGCACCGCCGGCATCCAGAATGTCGCGGGCCAGCTTTTCGTGGCGGGTCGGGAAGATCCGGTCCACCCCGCAGCCGAAAACGGCCACGGTCAAGAGGCCCTGATCCAGCGCCGCCTGGTGGGCCACCCCGTCAATCCCCGCAGCCAGGCCACTGATAATAACAGGACCTGCCAAAGCGAGATCCTCGATCAGCCGCTGGGTCACCTGACGCCCGTAGGCGCTCATTCGCCGGGTGCCCACAAAAGCCAGGGTCTTTCCGGTCAGAACATCCGGATTTCCCCGGACATAGAGAACCACAGGTGGATCATAGATCTGCCGCAGCAGGGCCGGATAGGCGTCGGTCCGCACATCCACCAGGTGAATTCCCATCGCCCGGTATCCGGCCAGCAGGGCTTCCGGGTCCAGATTTTTATGCAGGGCCTCCCAGCCGTCCATGGCCCGCTGGGCCGTAGCACCCGGCAGAACCGACCGCCAGGGGGCCAGGCCTGCGGTCCAGATCGACTCTGCCGATCCGGCGGCTCCCAGCAATTTCAGCAACGAACGCGCCCCGACGCCCGGCAGGGCATTGAGGGCCAACAGGCAGGCCAGCTCTCTCTCGTGGACCGCCGTTTCAATAAGGGAACCCTTTGCCATCCCCCCATGATGGGCAAGAGCAACGCCACTGGCAAGGTTTCGTGAAAAATTAATAAGCCCCCTAATAAGGCTCGATCAGGCGGGGCGGTTCGGGGAGGCTTTTGGCGATATTGCGCAGGAACAGGCGCTCCAGCCCTTCGGGGTGCAGTTCGATCTCGATATTTTCCCCGGCCTCGTATGAAGGCGGCTTTGAGCCACGGCTCACCGTGTTTTTCAGGGTGGGAATGCCGGTTCCCCGGTAGATGCCCCAAGCAATTTTTTTGGTGGCCGTATCGTGATCGTCATAGGCGAATTCCAGGCCGGTCCCCGTCACCATGCGTGCCCCGGTGCTGATGGGCGTAATCACGTACCAGTCCAGATTGGTGGCCACCCGCAGGGGAATGCTGGTTCCCAGGCTCACGGCGGTCATCGGCAACCGGTATTTCCAGAAGTCCCGTTTCCAGCTGCCGGTTTTGGGGGCCTTGAGCTTTTCCTCCGACAGTCCCTGCCAGTCCTCCGGACCGTCAAAGCGAACGATCTCCCCGGAGGGGAACGTGACCTCATCCACGGACAGCATGATATAGCCAGCCTGCCTCAGGGGACGGGCCTCCCTGACCCGTTCCACGTGCCCTTCAAAAACGGTTCCGGCGGGCAGGATCTGTTCCCGGTAGACATAGTTCTCCGTCAGGATGGCACGAAACGTTCCCTCCGCCTCCGGCTTCAGGGGCGTCTGCAACTGGACCCGCAGCGGCGCATGGTTAAGATCCGTGATCTGCTGTTCCGCCAAGGCGCACAGGCCACCCAGGTGATACAGGGCGACAAGGGCCAGAATGGCCCCCACCAGGACGGCTGAACGGATCTTGGGCACGACGATCGACTCCGACTATTCTTTCCGGATTTTCAAGGAAAACCGGAAGCACGGCTTGATTCCTCCCTCCCATTATCGCATTATTTGCAGGAATGTCGCGATTAACCAGTTGAGGAACCGCCGTGTCTTACCCCAACAACCCGATGCTCTCCCAGGAACTGCCCTTTGTCATCCTGGCCGGGCCGGACGTCATTGAGGGCGATGGCAGCGTGAACCTGGAAACCGCTCTGACCCTCAGGGATATCACGGACCGATTGGCCCGGAAACACCGGATTCGCTACTATTTCAAGAGTTCCTACGACAAGGCCAACCGGACGTCCATTGACGCCTACCGGGGACCCGGCTGGAAGCAAGGCCTGGAAATCCTTCGGCACATCAAGGAAACTGCGGGGGTTTCCATTGTCACCGACGTGCATACGGTTGAGGAAATCCCCCATGCGGCCCGCGTTGCGGATATGATTCAGGTACCGGCCTTCCTCAGCCGGCAGACGGACCTGCTTATCGCCGCCGGCAAAAGCGGTGTTCCCGTCAACATCAAGAAAGGCCAGTTCCTCAGCCCCCATGACGTGATCCATGCGGCCAACAAGGTCAAGAGCACGGGGAACACCGAAATCTACATCACCGAACGGGGTACCACCTTCGGTTACAACAACCTGGTGGTGGATATGCGCGGTATCCCCATCGTCCAGTCCTACGGGCTGCCCATGATTTTTGACGCCACCCACAGCATCCAGCTGCCGGGCGGACAGGGCACCTCGTCGGGCGGGCAACGGGAATACGCCACAACCCTGGCCCGCGCCGCGGTAGCCGCCGGGTGCAACGGGTTGTTCTTCGAAACCCATCCCCGGCCCGAAGAAGCCCTCTGCGACGGCCCCAACATGATTCCGCTGGACTGGATGGAAACGCTGCTTGAAACCTGCCTGGAAATCCACGAAACCGTTTCAGGCCCGATCTGTTCAAAACCTGTCATGGGGTTGTGATCAAAGGCACCGGGATGAACGAAAAGGGGAAGAAAAATTTCCGGTTGCCCACTTCACCGTTCAAAACGGCCCATCCCTCAACACCCCTCTGAACACGTTATGGACACCCCAGATTCCGGCATGGGCGGGGGTTATCGGCAGTTATCGACAGCACCGGGGGCCTATGAAGAAGAAAGAGGATCTAAAATAAGAATTTTAAAGATCTCTCTATCCCCCTTTCCCCCGGACGGCCCTGCTGCCGGAAACTGGTCGTTACAATGGGGGGGCATGCCTTGAAAGGGACCGGGGCGGTTCGTTATCATTCTGTGTATTCATCAGATTTCTGAGTAAAGGAGATGGGTCACTATGAAATTCACTGTACACCGGGATGAGTTTCATCAGGCCGTTGCAGCGGTTCAGCGCGCCACCGCCACCCGGGTCATCCAGCCGATCCTGTCTAACATCCTCATTCAGTCCGAGGACGGGCAGCTGAGGCTCTCCGGCACGGACCTCGATTTCGCTATCGAGACCTGGGTGGGGGCGGAGATCCAGGAGCCGGGCAAAACCACCCTCTCCGCCAAGAAACTTTCCGAAATCATCAGCAAGCTGCCCTCCGCCAGCCAGGTGGCCTTCGAAATCGATGAGCAGACCCAGACGGCCCGGATTCAGTGTGGCGCCAGCCTCTTTGACATCCGCACCATGCCCGCCGAGGAGTTCCCCCTCATCAAGCAGATCGACCGGGAAAACTACCTGGAGGTGGAACTCAGGGCGCTCATCCGGGCCATCAACCAGACCTATTTCGCCGCGGCCAGCTACGAGACCAACAACGTGCTGGGCGGCGTCTTCTTCCGCCTGAATCCGGAAAGCCTGGAAATGGCGGCCACCGACGGCTCCCGCCTGGCCCGAAGTCTAGAAACCCTCAGCGCCCACAACGTGACCGAGGAAATTTCCGCCATCATTCCGGTCAAGGCCCTGCAGGAGTTCGTCAAGCTGGTGGGCAGCAACCCGGAAGAGGGTACGGTGCGCCTCTCCATCCAGGACGGCCAGATCTCCTTTCGGACCTCGAAGGTCTACGTGGTTTCCCGCCTGCTCGACGGCCAATTCCCGCCGTACCAGCAGTTGATCCCCGTGGAGAACAAGATTGTGGCCTACGCCAACCGGCAGGAGCTGATTTCCTCGCTGGAGCGGACCGCCGTGATGGCCAACGAGCGGACCAACGTGGTGAAACTGACCTTTGACAACGGCAACCTGAGCCTGGCAGCCAACACGCCGGATCTGGGCGACTCCAAGGACACCATTGCCGCCAACTACGGGGGCGGCGAACCGCTCAATATCGCCTTCAACTACAAGTTCCTGCTCGACGCCCTGCGGGTGATCGAGTCGGACGACGTGCGCATGGAAACCAACGGGGCGCTTGCCCCCACCCTGTTCAAGGCGAAGGACGAAAACAGCTACCTCTGCCTGGTGATGCCGGTTCAGGTCAAGTAAAGAAGAGGAACGCATGCGTCTGGCCTCCCTGACCCTCCGGCAGTTTCGAAACACCGGGGAGCAGGCCGTGACGTTCTCGCCGGGCAAGAACCTGATCCTGGGCAAAAACGGACAGGGCAAGACCAACCTGCTGGAGGCCATCTACTTCCTGGCCCACACCCGCTCCCATCGGACGGCCTCCGACCGGGAGCTGATCCGGGCCGGGGAATCCCAGGCCGCGGTGACGGCGGTGGTCCATCCGCACCGCTTTGAAGGCCAGACCCGCCTGGAGGCCCGCATGGATCTTGATGGGGGCGGACGCCTCAAGACCCTCTTCCGGCTTAACGGCAGTCCGGTGCGCAGTCGTTCTCAGATGCTGGGCCACCTGCCCGCCGTCAGCTTTTTCAATACGGACCTGTTGCTGCTGCGCGGCAGTCCGGGGGATCGCCGCCGGTGGCTCGATGCGGCCATCGTTCAGATGGATCGTCGTCATTTCGACTACCTGGCGGACTACCACAAGGTGAAAACCCAGAAAAACCGTCTGTTGAAGGAACCCCAGCGCCTGAGCCGGGAGCATCTCGATGTCTGGAACCGCCAGATGGCGTCCACGGCAGCCAGGGTGACGGTTTCCCGCCTCCAGTACCTGGGGCTGCTCCACGATCCGGCGATGGTCCAGTACCTGGAACTGGCCGCCGGACAGGAGGCCCTGGACTGGTGCTACATCCCGTCGTTCGAGGGGAAACTGGCCGCCGGTCTGACGGTGGATGAACTGGAGAACCGTTTGAACGGCATCCTGGAGGCGATGGCCCGTGAGGAGATGGCTCGCCAAACCTGTCTTATCGGCCCACACCGCGATGATATTCGCTTTGAGTTGGGCGGGCTGGACGCCTGCGCCTATGCCAGCCAGGGTCAGCAGCGCACCCTTGTGCTGGCCCTCAAGCTGACGGAACTGGCCCTGCTTTCGGGGCGGCTTGGCGAACCACCGGTGCTGCTGCTGGATGACGTCATGGCCGAACTGGACCCGGATCGGCAGCAATACCTGATGGATCGCCTGGACCCTCACATCCAGGTGTTTCTTACCACCACCCACCTCGATCCCCGGCTGAACCCCGTGGTTCATCGTTTTGTGGAGGAACGTTCCACGGCGGTGTTCTCGGTGGCGGACGGGGAAACCCGTCGGGTCCGGGACGGAGAGCTGGCCGTATGAGCCGGCCGGAGGACCGCGCCCGAAAAGGGTCGCAACCCCTGAACAGTATCGGGGATATTCTGCCCGCCGTGGGCCGGGAGCTGGGCCTGGACAACAAGGTTCGGGAGCTGGCGGTGCTGGCCCTGTGGGAACAGGTGGTGCCCGAAGCTTACCGGCAAACCAGCCGGGCGGTTCGTCTGCGTCGCGAAGGATGTCAGTGGATTCTTGACGTGCGGGTGGCCAACGGCCCTACCGCCACCGAACTCGCCTTCGAACGGGAAAATATCCGCGAGCGGATCAACGCCTTTACTCCCCAGACCGGCTTTGCCATTGCCCGGATTGAAATCGGGGTGGGCGGCTAAAAACAAGGCTTTCGGGTCGGATGGATGGCAACGCCCCCGGAATTTCGCTACACTGTTCCTATGTTTATCAACACCCTCTTTACGGACCCCCAGTATTTCATCTGGGTGGTGCTGGTGGGGCTGTTCTCCGTCAGCCTGCACGAGTTTTTCCATGCGTGGGCGGCCTACCTGGAAGGGGATGATACGGCAAAACAACGGGGTTACTTTACCCTGAATCCCCTGGTCCACATGGGGCCAGTGTCCATCCTGATGCTGGCCATGTTCGGCTTGTGCTGGGGGGCCTGTCCCGTCAATCCACGAAATCTCAGACGCCGGTACAGCCATGCTCTGGTGGCTTTTGCCGGTCCCTTCGCCAACCTGCTGCTGATGGTGGCCTTTGCCGCGGGTTACGCCCTTTTCTTCTACCTGCCGGTGGCAATGACATCCACCCTGACGGGCAACCTGCAGGAGTTCTTCCTGGTTGGCGGCGTCTTCAACGCGGCCCTGTTCCTGCTCAACATGATCCCCCTGCCGCCCCTGGACGGGCACAGCATCGTGGCCGACTTCTTCCCCGCCACCCGCCGGTTCTACAGCAACCTGGGCGCGGGCGGGTTTGTCCTGCTGATCCTGCTTTTCTGGCTCCCCTTCGGTTTTGGTGAACGCTTCTGGGATCTGGCCCGTGTCATGTCCTTCGGGTGCATCCAAATCTTCGGGGCCTGGGCCTATCCCTGAGAAACCTGAGCGGAAAACTCGATTGGGGAACCGATGGGAAAATTTCCCGGATTCGATATAATACATTAAGTCAATTTATGAAAAAGGTGGTCACGAGTCGCATGCAGAAACGCAAAGCCGGTTGGATTCTTACAGTCGCCCTGCTGGTTTCCGTCTTTACGACGTTGATTCCGGCGCAGGCTTTTGCCTATTCGCCCCAGTCCCTCTACGACGATGTCTGGAAACTGATTAACGCCCGCTTCGTGGACGTGGATAAGAACGGCCAGGACTGGGAAATCTGGCGTCATCGCTATGATGACAAGCTGGAAACCGAAGAGGATGCCTATGTGGCTATTGAGACCATGCTGGCCAGCCTCAATGACCGGTATACCCGTTTTCTTGATCCGGAGGAATTTGCCGAGGAAGGCCGTTCCATCAAGGCCACCCTGTTCGGCATTGGCATCCAGATTGGCAACCGGGATGAGAAGCTGCTGATTATTGCGCCCATCGAGGATACCCCCGCTTTTCGCGCCGGTCTTCTGGCCAACGATGAGATTTTGCAGATTGATGACGTCCAGTCCAAGGGGATGGACGTGAAAGCGGCTGCCGACCTCATCCGGGGCGAGAAGGGAACCACCGTCAAGCTGCTGATTCGCCGCGAAGGCAAGAAGGACAAATGGTACGAGGTCGAGCGCGACGAGATCAAGCTCAAGGCGGTCAGCAACAAGCCGCCCTTTGAGGGGACCAACATCCCGAAAAACATCGGTTACATCAAGATTTCCACCTTCCTCAGCAGCAATGCCTCCTTCGAGATGCGCAACGCCATCAAAAACAACTCGGACAAGGCCGGCTACATTGTCGACCTGCGCTCCAATCCGGGGGGACTGCTCTCCAACGCCATCAGCATTGCCGACTTTTTCCTCGACGGCGGGGCCATCGTGAGCACCGTGGATCGTGACGGCTACAAGGAAGTGCGCCGGGCCACCCCGCGCATGCTGACCGAGAAGCCGCTGGTCATCCTCATCGACAAGGGCAGCGCCAGCGCCAGCGAGATTTTGAGCGGGGCGTTGCGGGACAACAACCGGGCCATCCTGGTGGGCACCACCTCTTTCGGCAAGGGCCTGGTGCAGGAGATCAACCAACTGCCGGGCGGCTCCGGGGTGAACATCACCACCCAGCGCTACCTGACTCCCAACGATACCGATATCAACAAGACGGGGATTATCCCGGATATCGAGATCAAGCTGGAGGAAGAGGACGTCAAGAACAAGAACGACAAGCAGCTGGAGGCCGCCGTCCACGTGATGGAGGACTGGCTCAGCGGCAAGTCCATGAAGTACCTGCAAAGCCGTAACCTGCTGCGAAAAAACAAGTCCTGATTCGCCCTGGGTAGAATCGGTATTTAAACCTGAAACATGCTTTCTGCTGTCATTCCTGTCCCTGCCTTCGCAGGGATAAATTCCAACGGAATCCATTCCCCGCATTCCCGGTCAATGGATTCCGGCTCACCCCTATCCCTTGTTCAAGGGCTATCGGCGTCCGGAATGACACGGGTTGGTTTATCTTAAATGTCGATTGACCCTAGTCGAACAGCCGGGTTTGGATGGCTTGGCGGACCGGGGTGAATAGCCAGCCCAGCAGGGACGGCTGGACTTGCGGCAGGGGTTCTTCCGTGGCGGCCACCGGGTCGGTGGCGTCCTCCTCAATGAGATCCGGGTATTCCGGTCCGTTAATGCCGGCTTCCAGTGGCGGGCATTCGTCTTCGGCCACGGCCTTTTTGTGAAAGGCTTTTATCAGGCGGGACTGGAACCGGTAGTCCGGCACGAACCGGGCGACATGCCCCCAGAATGCCTTGTTGTGGCGGGCCTCATAGTAATGGGCCAGTTCATGGATAATGAGATAACGCAGCGCCGATTCGGGGACGTCATTCAGGCAGAAGCGCGAAACGGTCATGGTCTTGGTGCGCAGGTTCAGTTGGGCCAGTTGCGTGTAGCGGGCTTGGCCCATCCGGATTTTGCCCAGGGTCAGGTTGAAGGTTTCGGCATTGATCCGGCGCACGTAGGCTTCGAGTTCCGACGGGGTGCGAAGCGTAATGCGCGGCCCGTGGGCGGCGGGGGAGTTCAGCAGTTTCTCTTGCCGCTGCTCGCCGGCCAGCACCTTTTCCACCAGTTCGGACACGGCCTCGTGCTTGAGAGTTTTGGGCCAGTGCCGGGGCACCTGCACATGAATGCAGCCCTGGCGCAGGGAGGCCGAGGCCCGTTTAATGCGGCGGCGTTCCGTAATCCTGACTTCCAAAGGGGGTGGGGTCCTGCAGGGTTTCGTGGGCTACCTCGTCACAATCGCGCCGGATCTGGGCAATGAGATCCGAAACGGAGGAGAACTTCCGTTCGTCGCGAAGCTTGCGGTAAAAGGCCATGGCGAGCCGTTCACCGTAAAAATTCTCTCCCGCGTAGTCCAGCAGGTGAACCTCGATCCGCCTGGCTGTCTGGTCCCCGAAGGTGGGGGACAGGCCGATGTTGCAGACCGCCCGGTAGGAGATGCCGCCGATCTGGGCCATGCCGCCGTAGGTTCCGGCTGCCGGAATGACCCGGAAGGGTTTTATTTCCAGGTTGGCCGTGGGAAATCCCAGCTGCCGTCCCCGCTGAACCCCCTTCACCACGGTGCCGGTCAGGCTGTACGGACGACCCAGCAACATATTGGCCTGCTTCAGGTTGCCGAACTTCAGCAGTTTTCGGATGAGAGTGCTGCTGACGATCTGGTCCTGAACACGCACCGGGTCGATAATTTGGACGTTGAAGCCGAATTCCCGTCCGCAGCGGGAGAGGAACTCCCCGTCCCCCTGGCGGCCCGCGCCGAAGCAATGGTCATAACCCACGGAGACGTTTTCGACGTCCAGGTGCCTGAGCAGGATGGTTTTGACGAAATCCAGGGCGCTCATGCTCTTGAGCTTCTCGTCGAAATCGAGAATCAGGGCGGCGTCAAACCCCATATCTTCAAAGATGGAGAGTCGTTCTTCCAGGGTGGAGAGCTGGTCCGTGGGGGTCTTGGAGAGCAGGAACTGGGGATGACGGGCAAAGCTGAAGACCACGCTGGTCAGATTCTTCAGCCGGGCCTCGCGCAGGGCATTTTCCAGCACCATGCGGTGTCCCACGTGCACCCCGTCGAACATGCCGATGGCGCAGGAGGTCCGGGCCAGGTGCGTGTCATCCAGGCGCCGGTGGATTTTCATACGTCCGGTTTCTTGCTGCATCGAGAATCGGGCCACCTTGCTTCCGCTTCCATTGTATCCCAGGGAGACATCTGGATCAAAACCGTCGGGCGCCGCCGATTGCGAATTCCTCCGAACACAGGAAGCCCTCGGCCATGAAGACCCTCTACGATGGAAAAGGCAGACAGGAGGACGCAACAGGCAATGGCATCCCAACGGCAGCCCCGCAAGGCGCGGGCGAAATCCCCGGCCCAGGCCCGGATTCGAAAAAAGGCGGAAACGGCTCTCCGGCAGGATCGGCGGCTCTCCACCGACCTGGCATACAGTGATCTGGATCTGGTCCGGTGGCGGGAGTATGAGGATATCGAAACAGGCAGCCTGTGGCTGTTCAACGGACGCGACCGCCAGAACGGACACCAGCTTGATTATCACGGCAACTGCGTTCCCCAGATTCTTACCCAACTGCTGACCCGCTTTACAAAGACCGATGACGTCGTGCTGGATCTGTTTCTGGGTTCCGGCACCAGCGCCATTGAGGCGGTGAACCTGGGCCGCCGGGCCATCGGCGTCGAACTGAAGCCCGAACTGGCCGATTACGTCCGCGGCAAGCTGGATGAACAGGGCAAGCTGGATCGGGTGGCCATCATCAACGGCAACAGCGCGGACAAAAACCGGACCGGACAGGCCATTGGGCAGGCCCTGGAAAAATTCGGCCTGGGACAGGCCCAGTTCCTGTTTTTGCATCCCCCCTACGCCGATATTATTCGTTTTTCCGAACTGGAGACGGATCTCTCCAACGCCGAATCCACCGAGGCGTTTCTCGACGGCTTCGAGGCGGTGGCCCGGCTGGGCTATGAAAAACTGGCGCCGGGCCGCTTCGCCGGGCTGGTCATCGGGGACAAGTACACCGGCGGCGAACTGATCCCGCTGGGCTTTCTGTGCATGGAGCGGATGAACCGGGCCGGTTTCCGCACCAAGTCCATCATCGTGAAAAACATCACCGGCAACGAGCGGGGCAAGGGCCGAACCGGCAACCTCTGGCGCTACCGTGCCCTCAAGGGCGGGTTCTATATCTTCAAGCACGAATATGTCATTCTCTTCGACAAGCCGGCAGGGCGCCATACCCAATAAAAATGGCGGAAGAAGGGACTTCCGCCAGGGTTTGTATAGGAGGTTGTTGGGTTACAGTGTCTGCTAACCTCCGGTGTTAGGGTTTTTGGTAGTCTGTTTGGGAATAATCAAAGCCAGAATGCCGTTTTCGTAACGGGCCTCGATGCTCCGGGCATCCAGAGGCTCTCCAAACGCCAGGGTTCGACGGATGGTGCCCGCCGGAAATTCGTTAATCAGCAGTTTCTCAGAAGCCTCCGGCGGGGCGGGTACGAATTCCGCAGCCAGGTAAAGCCGGTTTTCTTCAATTTCCACCGTAATACGCTCCTTCTCCACACCGGGAAGCAGGGCCAGCACCCGGTAGGCTTCCGGGGTTTCCCGGATGTCCACCGGAATCATCAGTTCCATGACCGGGGGCGGCTGGAACACATCGTTAATCTGGATGCGCAACTGCTCGATCCGCCGGTGAAACGGAAAAAACGCGTCATAGCGTGCCGGATACCGCATGGGCGAGGAACCTTCTTTCTTCGTTTATCCCGTAATGCCTATCGTCGATCCCTGGCCGTCATCCCATGTGAAACACGATGCCTATGTCACGGCCAGTTCACCTTACCACCCTGATCATGCCATCGGTTTGGGAGGAAATCCGGTTTTCCTCCCAAAGATTTAAGACTGCTTAAAAAATTCTTAAAACGGGAGGGAATCGCCCTATTTCTGCGGGTCGTCCTTCAGGTAGGTGGTGTCGATGAAGGAGATGGGCTTTTCCACCTGAATGGCCTTGAAGCCGGACTTCTTCCGCTCCATGTCCATGGTGGTGATCACCGCGAATGTGGCCACACCGGCAAAGGCAAGCAGAATGGCGGTGGCGATGCCCCAGGCCTTGAGGCCTTCGCGGGTGAACATGGGCGTCTTGTCCGGACGGTTCAACGGGGTGCTCATCGGTCAAGGTCTCCGGTCGGGCTGCTGGACACAAGGGGGTGGGAAGCGTTGAAAAACCCGGCAGGCAGGGGCATGGCGTTTTCAACGACGCCGGAAAGGGCATGGCCTGGTTGGGCGTCAAATTCACTGTAGCTGTAAAACACCGTGCCGCTCAGGATTTTCGGGTAGAAATAGGTGGACTTCTGGGGCATCAGTTCGCCCGCCTCACAGATGGCTTTGACCTGATGGACTGACGGGGCGTGCATATAGAAGGCGGCCACCGTCTCGCCACGCTCTATCAGCTGACGAACCGCCTCCTCGCTGCGATCAAACCAGAGCAGTTTGGTCTCTTTCAGGTTTTGAGCCGTTTCTTCAAAGAAACCCTTGATGACGACCTCGTCCAGAACCGCCACGTCCAGGGTGCGCAGGCTCTCATGCAAACCGGAAAGGGCCGCCGGGGTTTTCAGCCGGAGGATTTTGCGGGGGCTGCGGCCTGGACCTTCGTAGAGGAACGTGTCCGGGGACGTATTGAAGGCGGCCTCGTCCACCGTGTCGAAATGCTCATCAAGGGTCGTCTCAAAGCGCTGCTGATCCCAGCCGTCGGGCCAGTGCCGGAAGAGCCGATGGGTGGGGTAGACCACGAGTCCGGGGTCGTCCATGTTGGCGAGAAACACCATCATGTAGTCGGTTAACAGGCTCCCTTCGGGAGCCTCATGGCCATGGCGCTCTCTGTAGAGTTCACGGGCCTCCTGCTTCAAGGTCAGGGCCGTCTGGTAGCGGTGGTGGCCATCGGCAATCAGCAGCGTCTGGCGGCTGAACAATTCCCGGATGTCCTGAATCAGGGCGGGATCGTCAAGGGCGCGGAGCCTGTGGACCACTCCGTCGTCATCCACCGCCTCCTGCCAGTCATGGGCCGGGGTTTCGAACACCCGGTGCTCCACGTTCCGTTGTGGATCGCCATAAATCATGAAAATCTGGCTGAGATTGGCCTGCACGGTCCGGCTCAGCTCCCGCCGGTCCGCCACGTACTTGGCGATAATCCGCTCATGGGGCAGGACTTGCCGGCTTTCGTAATCCTCAAGGGCCAGCAGGGCGATCAGCCCCTTGCGGGTGATGCCTTGCCAGGTTTGGGAGTAGGCGTAAATGCAGGGCTTCTCGTCGGCCTGCAGCGTGCCGTTCTGCTGCCAGTCATGAAAATACCCGGCGGCGCGAGTGTAAACCGTGTTTTCAGCCGTGTCCTCCGGGGTCTTTTTCCCCAGAATCAGCCGGACCGCGTTGGCGGGGTGGCGTTCGTAGAGACGCTCCTGCAACGGCGGCTCAATCACGTCGTAGGGCGGGGCGGTGACGTGGGTCAGGGACCCGCCCTGCGAAAGGTTGTAGCGAAGGCCGCGAAAGGGAAGAATGCGTACCATAGTGGTTTGATTGTAGGCCAAAGACGGTGGAATTTGTAGCGGATTTTTAACAGGCCGACGCCCGGAGCCTGGCTCTTGATACAATGGAGCTGATAGAGAGGCGAAAGCGAAACGGAGGACCGATGCTCAAACGCCTGGGTCTGGAAAACATCGCCATCGTCCGCGAACTTGACGCCGGACTCCGGAGCGGCTTTACGGTGGTTACCGGTGAGACGGGGTCGGGCAAGAGCCTGTTGCTTGATGCCATCATCCTCGCCTTTGGAGCCAGGGTGCCTGCCGGGGAGGTCTTGCGAGCGGGATGCAAGCGGGGACAAGTCGAACTGGCTTTTGAGGTGCCCGAATCATCCCCGGTCCGGGAGTTTCTGGCTGGCGAAGGGGTGGATCTCTTCGAGGATGAAACGGAAATCCTTATTTCCCGTGAATTCACCGAGTCCGCCAGCCGGGTGCGCATCAATGGCGTTCCCGTGTCCCGTGACGTGGCCAGCCGCCTGCGGCCCCTGGTGCTGGATCTGCATGGGCAGCACGAACTCACCAGCCTGTTCCAGAAGGAAACCCACCGCCGATGCCTGGATGCCTTGGGAGATGAAGCTTTTCAGAAGCTGAAAACCCATTACCGGCAGCAGTACCGGCAATGGCAGCAGGTGCGCCGGGACTTGGATGTTTTGCGCCAGGACGCTGAAGACCGCCAAAAACATCGGGATTATCTCGTGTATCAGCTCAACGAGCTGGAAGCCGCGGATCTGGAAGATGAAAACGAGGATCTTCTCCTTCAGGGGAGGCTCCAGCGATTGTCCCATGCGGAAAAACTCCAGGACCTGGCCGGTCAAGCCGCATTCATGCTGGGTGGCGATGACGAAGGCGCCCTTCTGGACGGCCTAGGCAGGGTCCAGCGGATGCTTTCGGAGATGGCCGGTTTGGACCCGGCGCTGGCGGAGACGAAGACACGGTTCGAGTCCCATCTGGAGGAACTGAAATCCCTGGCCCTGGAAATCGGGAACTATGCCGAGACGATGGAGGGGGACCCCCAGGCTTTGCAGCAGGCGGTAGAGCGGCTGGACCTGCTGGAAAAACTCAAGCGCAAACATGGCCCCGCCCTGGCGGAGGTCATTCGGACACGGGATACCCTGGCCGCCGGGTTGCAGGAGGATGGTCTGGCCACCGACAAGCTGGCCGGGCTGGAGGCCGAGGAACGCCGGTTGGCCGAGGCCCTTTCCCGACAGGCGGCAGACCTGGCCCGGCAACGGCGGCTGCTGGCCGAGGATCTCTCCCGGCGGCTGCTGGCCGAGTTGCATGAGCTGGCCCTGCCCCATGCCCGTTTCGAGGTGGCGCTTCACCCGGAAGAAAGCTTGAAGGAGTGGGGATCAGAAACGGCGGAGTTTTGCTTCTCCGCCAATCCCGGTGAACCCCTCAAGCCCCTGGGAAAGGTGGCCAGTGGCGGCGAACTTTCCCGTGTGCTGCTGGCGCTGAAGGTGATTACCGCCGAGCAGGAGCGGGTGGGGACCTTGATTTTCGACGAGATTGACACGGGAATCAGCGGCACCGTCGCCCGTGCCGTGGCTGAGCGGTTGCGCCGCCTCTCGCAGACCGCCCAGGTCATTGCGGTGACCCACCAGCCCCTGGTAGCCGCTTTCGGCGAACAGCACCTGCACGTGGAGAAATCCGTCACGGAAGAAAATCCCGGCGGGGAAAGCCGGGTGGAGGTTGTCCTTCGGGATCTGTCATCGGATCGGGACCAGCGCATGGTCATCCTCAGCCGTCTGGCCAGCGGACTGGATTCGGAGGGTGCGCCGGATGAGGCGGTGGAGCAATTCGTCAGCCGCCTGCTGGATCAGGCCTCCTGAAAATCCCAAAAAAAAAGCGGTTCAGCGTTTCTGAACCGTCTAGCAAGTGGGATAGACACAGATGATAAGGATTACGATGAATCTGGAAAGTCTGTGAAAGTGCGGGTCGCCGTCCGGAAACCGTCCGCATGAAAGACGACGGACGGAACCGGACAGGTTGGAAGTTTTTCCGGACTAGAGCAGCATGGTCAGCAGGCCGACAGCGAGTGCGGCGCCACCGATGGCCCAGCCGACCGGCCCGGTGATGCCCAGTACCGGCAGCAGGCGGGCGCCCCATGCGAGCAGCTTGGTGCCGCCGATCCGGCCCAGGAAAGCGACGGCCTTGCTGCCGACACCGCTGGTGAAGAAGGTTTTGGCTGCGCCGAAGATCTTGCCGCCCAGCGACGTGCTTTTTGCCGCGTTGAAAGCGCCGGTGGCTACCCCTTTGAACCAGTTGCCGAACTTGCTTACCGCCCCGAGGAACCCGCGGGAACCATTCTGGGCGACCTGCAAGGCTCTGGAGTCCGCATGACGCCCGGCGAAGTTCAGGCCTTTATCCACTACTTTGCCGCCCTCAAAGGCAATGTTGTGGGCCGCGCCCTTGGACAGGAAATTGGCGGCTGAAATGGCGCTGCTTCCGAAAAGGGCTGTGTTGAAGGCATTGCCCAACGGACTGCTCCCCTCGTTATAATTCGCGCTGCGGTAGTTGCCGCTGGCGTCGGGCAGGAATCCGCCGTTTCTCAGATCCTCGGCCAACAGGCTCTGCATGTTGACGGAAGACTGGTACATCGGATCATTGAAAATATGGCTGTAGCCGTTTCCAAACTGTTGGCTGGCTGTCCCCATGAACATTTCCGACATGTGACGAATGTCCCCCTGTTGTGACATTGCCCCTCATGGCAATTGTCCGTGCTCTCTCAAAATCCTTTGTGCTGTTAAGCTCCCCTGTAGATGCTTCCTGTGTCCCGTGAAGCTTGATAGGTGACGCCCTTAAGAATCCCTTAAGAATTGCCCTCGTTTGCATAAAAACAAGAACGGACATTTTGTTGCGTCTTTTTTGAAAAAACGGGTGGCCGGACAGGGCAAAAACCCTTTCGGGACAAGGCCGAGCAGATTATGCCAAAAGGCGTCTTCGAAGGCGGATCGTTAAAGATTCCGGCGGTTTTGCCGAGAGCATTTCCAAGAGGAATGGCACGAGACTGCGAGGAGATCGGCGCGTGCGCTTTGAGGACTTCCGGACGTTTATCTGCACCCTGCTGCTGGCAGCTCTGGTTTTTGGCGGCCTCAACGCGCTGCAACAGGCCCGTGCCGACGAGGGGCATTTCGTCTCCGCCTACCACAGCGGAATCTACGCCTACCGCCGCGGGGATTATGACAAGGCTCTGACCTACCTTCGCCAGGCCCAGGCCCAGGCCCCCAATAACCCGGACGTGCGCTATTACATGGCGGTGGTGCTGGACAAGCTGTCGCGTCCCGATGAGGCCATGCTCCACTACCAGTACGTTTCCGCCAACGGCAGTGATGATCGGGTCCGGGACTATTCGCGCAGGCGCCTCAAGGCGCTGGCCCTGACCCGGCCTGCCGCGGACGTCTCCAAGACGGTTTTCGTCAAGGAGGTCTCCGGACGCGGCCAGGTAGCTGTTCCCCTGAAGCCCCACAACAACGCCCTGATGGTGGAGGCGGTCCTGAACCGCAAGGTCAGCGGCACGTTCATTGTGGATACGGGCGCCACCTACACGTCCATCTCCCAAGAGCTTTACGAATCCCTTGACCCGGCCACCGTCCGGCAGATCGGCACCGTGAAAATTACTACCGCCAACGGCCGCATCGAGGTGCCCAAGATTCTCATCGACCGGGTGACCATCAATGGTCTCGAAGCCCGCGACGTGGAGGCGACCGTGATTGAGGTCCGCGAGGGGTCCAGCTTTTCCGGCCTGCTGGGACTGAGTTTTATTCGCCAGTTCAAACTCACCATCGACCCCCAGGAAGGGCACCTGGTCTTCCAGACGATCTAGCAGCCTGTTCAGTGCCTATGGACGCCTGAAAGTATTAACGCCCGGTCCCTATCTAAGGAACCGAACGGTTCTTTCTGGTAAGATGCTGGGGCGACCATCTTTCAGAGGAGGCCCCTGTCATGAGTCAGGATGCGGTGATGTCCCCCTACGCCAGCCCGGTGGTACCGTCCGCCCGGCTGTCCAACATGCCCACCTATGTTTTTGCGGAGCTTGACGAACTCAAAGCCGAAGCCCGCGCCCGCGGCGCCGATCTCATCGATCTCGGCATGGGCAACCCGGATCTCCCCACCCCCAGACCCATTCTCGAAGCCATTGCCGCAGGCGTGATGAATCCGGAGAACCACCGCTATCCCCAGTTCAAGGGCAAACCGGAATTCCGTGCCGCCGTGGCCGAGTGGATGCAGCGGCGTTATCATGCCGACATCAACCCGGAAACCGAGATCCAGCCCCTCATTGGCTCAAAAGAAGGCCTGGCCCATCTGACCTTCGCCTACATGGACGCCGACACCTACAGCATCGTCTTTTCGCCCTATTATCCGGTCCATAGCCGTGCCACCTGGCTCGCCGGGGGGAACGTCCACCACTGCCCCATGACCGAGGACAACAGCTATCTGCCCGACCCGGAGCAGATTCCCGAAGACGTGGCCCAGAAGGCCAAGCTTCTCTTCGTCAACTACCCGAACAACCCGACCTCCGCCACCGCGCCCCTGAGCTACTACGAAAAGCTGGTGGCATACTGCCAGAAGCACGATATCATCCTGGTGAGCGACATGGCCTACGGTGAAATCTGCTACGACGGCTACCGGCCGCCCAGTGTGCTCTCCATCCCCGGCGCCAAATCCGTGGCGGTGGAGTTCCACTCCTTCTCCAAGAGCTTCAACATGGCGGGCTGGCGGGTGGGCTTTGCCTGCGGCAATCCCGGCGTCATCAAGACCCTCTACAGCGTCAAGACCAACTGCGATTACGGGGTGGCCTCCGCCATCCAGGACGGCGGCATCGTCGCCCTGAACCGGGGGGAGGAGTTCCTGCCGGAGATTATCGCCACCTACCAGGAGCGCCGCGACGTGGTGGTGAAAGGCTTCCAGGATCTGGGCTGGGTCATCGAGCCGCCCCGCGGCACCCTTTATGTCTGGCTGCCCATTCCCAAGGGGTTTGACGACTCCAAGAGCTGGTGCCGTCACCTGATGGACACCGCCGACGTGGTGATCACGCCGGGGGTCGCCTTCGGCGATGCCGGAGACGGCTACTTCCGGGTATCCCTGGTTTCCCCCGTGGACACCCTGCAAAAAGCCATCGACCGCCTGAAAGCCAAAGGAATCCACTACACGCCATGACCTACGAGTATGCAAACAAGACCTACCTCGTCACCGGTGGGGCCGGGTTTATCGGCTCCCACCTGGTACGCCACCTGCTGGATCGCGAAGCGCAAGTCATTGTTGTCGATGACTTCAACGACTTCTACGACCCGGCCATTAAAGCGCTGAACGTCCAACCCTTCGCGGATCGCTCGGATTTCCACCTGTACCGGGCCGATATCCGGGACGAGCGGGTGCTTTCGGAAATCTTCGAGCGCCATGGCCGGGAGCTGCAATCCGGCGGCATCGTCCATCTCGCCGCCCGTGCCGGGGTGCGTCCGTCGCTCAAAGAGCCGCGGCTGTACCTGGAAACCAACGTCACCGGTACCCTGAACCTCGCCGAGCTGGCCCGCCAGCATGGGATTAATAAATTCGTCTTCGCCTCGTCCAGTTCCGTCTATGGCTCCAGCCCGAAGACGGTGCCCTTTCGGGAGGACCAGGACATTTCCAGGCCCATCTCCCCCTACGCCTCCACCAAGGCCCAGGGGGAAAGCCTGCTCTACACCTACAGCCATCTCTTCGATCTGCAGGTGGTGGCGCTTCGCTTCTTCACGGTCTACGGCGCGGGGCAGCGCCCGGATCTGGCCATCCACAAATTCACCCGCATGATCGACGAGGGCCGCCCCATCCCTGTCTTCGGCGACGGCACCACCCGGCGGGATTATACTTACATCGACGACATCATGCAGGGGGTGCTTGCCGCCATCGCATACGAAAAGCAGCCCTTTGACGTCTTCAACCTGGGAGAATCCGAGACAACGACCCTGGCCCGGCTCATTGAACTCATCGAGGAAGCGGTGGGCAAAAAGGCGGTCATCGAGCGCCAGCCCCTGCAGCCCGGCGACGTGCCCATCACCTATGCTGACATCACCAAGGCCCGCGAGCGCTTGGACTACCACCCGGCGACGACGGTGGAGGACGGCATCCCCCGCTTTGTGGACTGGTACCGCCAGTACAAGGCCGTCCGCCCGGTTCCGGCCAAAGTCTGAATTGCTATTTGAACAAACATTTGACACCCGGCTGTTAGGCCGGAGAATAGACCTTGGATACGCTGACTCTCACGGAGAGAGATTTATTCGAAGGGGAAAAGTTGATTTTGGGGGAAACCTGTCATGACGATTGCACCCGTGCGCCCGTTCGGGCCGAAAACGCACTTTGGCGGCCAGACGCCGGTCTTTGGCGCGACGCGTAAAGAGGCCACCGGCGAGGACTTCTTCTGCAAGGTTCACCGGGGCGAGATCCCGGACCGTCTGAAGGTGACCGAAAATGAGCGCAGCTTCGCCGTCCTCGACGGCTACCCGGTGGGCGAGGGACACACGCTCATCGTGCCCAAGCGCCATTTCGCCAGTCTTTTTGAGGCCACCCAGGCGGAGATGATGGACATCTTCCGCTCGCTGAAGGACGCGAAGGCCAAAATCGAGGCGGCCCTGACCGCCAAGGGCAAGCCCCTCCCCGACGGCTATAACGTGGGCATCAACGTGGGCGAGGCGGCCGGTCAGACGGTGGGTCATCTCCACGTCCATCTGATTCCCCGCTATGACGGCGACATGGCCGATCCCAGGGGCGGAGTCCGCGGGGTCATCCCCGAAAAGCAGAAGTACGACGGCCCGCCGGACCCGGCGGTGGAGGAGCTGTTTCGGGCCTGAAAACAACCGGTTCGGCCACCCCTTTAAATCGGTTGCGTCATAGGCTATGATCGGATCATGCTGCGATCACAACAGCTTCGATGCACGGCGCTGACCCTTGTCCTGCTGATGGCGGGGATGCTGGCGTGCCTGGGGGCGGCGGATGCCGCAAGGGCCTGCTGCCCCGTTGAGAAAGAGACGCTTTCGCCATGCTGCTGCCAGATCGAATCCCAGGCGGCCCTGCCTGCCTTCTCCGACACCGGACTCGTCCTGACCTTTGGCGCGGCGCTGCCCGCCGTTCCGGTCCTGTTTGTGGAATCCCCCCGGCTGGCCCTCGCCCAGTCCTTGCAGAAAAAGGCTTTTATTCCCAACCAGCGGCGACGATACCTGGAACTGGGCATACTCCTGAACTAAAGCGATTCTCGAAAGCGCTGTCTTTCGAGGGCTGAGACATGCCGTGGTTTCAGTAATAACGCTTTAGTTAAAAGGAGAAATTCCCATGAAAATGAAAATCCTGACCGCCCTGCTCGTGGGCATGGCCCTGTTTACGCCGCTGGCCGCCTTCGCGGCCAACTGCTGCCCCGGCCCCTGCTGCGCCAGCGCAGCCCCCTGCTGCAAGTAGGAACGGTTAAATAATCGGCGCCCGCCCGGAGATATCCTTAGGATTTTCTCTGGGCGGGCGTTTTTTCATGTCAATAATGTCTAGACGCTGGCGGTGGGCTGCTTCTGCAGGCGGCTTTCGAAGTAGGCGATGGTTTTTTGCAGGCCCTGGTCCAGGGGAATGGTCGGTTCCCAGCCCAGGTGCTGTTTCGCCAGCGTGATGTCCGGGCGGCGTTGGGTGGGGTCGTCCGGCGGCAGGGGCTTGCGGACGATCCTGGATTTCGATCCCGTAAAGGCCAGAACCTTTTCCGCCAGTTCCAGAATGGTGAATTCGCCGGGGTTGCCCAGGTTCACCGGGCCGGTAAAATCGTCCGGGGTCCCGTTCATCATCCGCACGAAACCTTCCACGAGATCATCCACGTAGCAGAAGGAACGGGTCTGGGAGCCGTCGCCGTAGACGGTGAGGTCCTCGCCGCGCAGGGCCTGCACGATGAAGTTGCTCACCACCCGCCCGTCGTCCGGCGCCATCCGTGGGCCGTAAGTGTTGAAGATCCGAACGATCTTGACCCGCACGTTGTTCTGGCGGTGGTAGTCCATGCACAGGGTTTCGGCCACCCGCTTGCCTTCGTCGTAACAGCTGCGGATGCCGATGGGGTTCACGTGGCCCCAGTAGTCTTCCCGTTGCGGGTGGACCTTGGGATCGCCGTAGACTTCGGAGGTCGAGGCCTGGAACATCTTGGCGCGGGTGCGCTTGGCCAGCCCCAGCATGTTGATGGTCCCCATCACGTTGGTTTTGACGGTCTTGACCGGGTTGTACTGGTAATGAACCGGCGAGGCGGGGCAGGCCAGGTTGTAGATCTCGTCTACCTCCAGCAGGATCGGCTCGGTGACGTCATGGCGGATCAGTTCCAGGTAGGGATGCTCCCGCAGGTGGACAATGTTCTCTTTGGCGCCGGTGAAGAAGTTGTCCAGGCAGAGGACCTCGTGATCCTCATTCAGCAGGCGCTCGACCAGATGGGAGCCGATAAACCCGGCGCCACCGGTGACGAGAATGCGCTTCTTCATACCGGTTCCGGCTCCGCTTGCTGGGCATTGACAGGCTTCAGGGAAGCGGGACGCCCGATGCAGAAGTAGTCGAACCCGCGCTGGGTCATCCGGTCCGTGTCGTATTGGTTGCGTCCGTCAAAGACCACCGGTTGGGCCATCAGGCCCTTCATCTTCTCGAAATCGGGGCGGCGGAACTCGTTCCACTCGGTCACAAGCAGCAGCGCATCCGCCCCTTTCAGGGCGTCGTAGGAGTTGTCACAGTAATGGATGGCGTCCCCCAGGTAATACTTTCGGCAGTTGTCCATGGCCTTGGGGTCGAAGGCCTGGATTTTAGCGCCCTGATCCAGAAGTGCCCGGATAAGGGTGACGCTGGGGGCTTCTCTGAGGTCGTCGGTGCGGGGTTTGAAGGAGAGGCCCCACACGGCGAAGGTTTTGCCCTTCAGGTCGCCACGGAAATAGCTGTTGATCTTGGTGAGGAAGAACCGGCGCTGCTCCTGGTTCACCGTGTCCACCGATTCGAGGATGGTGGACGGGCAGCCGTGATCCCGCGCCGTCTTGATGAGGGCCTTGACGTCCTTAGGGAAGCAGGAGCCGCCGTAGCCAAGGCCGGGGAAGAGGAACTGGCTGCCGATGCGCGAGTCGGACGAGATGCCGACCCGTACCTGGGCCACGTCCGCTCCCACCTGCTCGCACAGGTTGCTCATCTCGTTGATAAAGGAGATCTTGGTGGCCAGGAACGCGTTGGCCACGTACTTCGTCATTTCCGAAGACCGGATGTCCATCATGATGATGGGGTTGCCGGTGCGCAGAAACGGCGAATACAGCTCTTTCATAATGTCTGCGGCCTGCTGGTCTCCGGGATGGGTGCCGATGACCACGCGGTCGGGTTTCAGGAAGTCGTCCACCGCGGCCCCCTGCTTGAGAAATTCAGGATTGGAGACGACGGAGAAGGGCTGATCGGTGACGCTGCGGACGATCCGGTCAATCTCGTCGGCGGTGCCCACGGGGACGGTGCTCTTGGTGACGATGACCCGGTAGCCGTCCATGGTGCGGGCGATGCTGCGGGCCACTTCGTAGACGGCGCTGAGATCCGCCGAACCGTCGTCCCCCTGGGGGGTTCCCACGGCGATAAAGCAGATGAGCGAGCGGCTGACCGCCGCTTCCAGGTCCGTCGTAAAGTTCAGGCGCCCTTCCTGGGTGTTGGCCTTGATCAGCTCCTCAAGACCCGGTTCATAGATGGGAATGCCGCCTTTTTTCAGCATCTCGATCTTTTCTGCATTGTTATCCACGCAGATGACGTCGTTGCCCATCTCCGCAAGGCAGGTGCCCGTCACCAGTCCGACATACCCTGTTCCGACAACGCAAAGCTTCATAGGGGGTGCTCCAATCCTTTGCAAATTTTTTGGTATCTTAACATAAGAAAATCACGGGATAGGGGGAATTGCCAAAAAAGCGGACCTAATCTCCACCGGGAGGGCAGTTGACCGGGATTTCTCCGGCAAACCGGCAGTGGGTGGGGGTCATCTCAAACCGGTAGGCATTGACCTGTACCCCGGCCCGGATCGCCTCGTCCAACGCCTGGGCAAATGCCGGGTCCTGGAGGGCATGGGGTTCAAACGACACCGGATCATGTCGCTGGACAATAAACAGGACCCTGGCCTCGTACCCCCGGCGGGTGGCCTCGGCCAGTTCGCGCACATGCCGGGCGCCGCGAGCGGTTGGGGCGTCCGGGAACCGGGCAACTCCCGCCTCCACCAGCGATACGCCCTTGACCTCAACCAGGCACTGCCTGGAGGCCGGGGTGCGGATCAGGAAGTCGAACCGGCTCTTCGTACCCTCTTCGCCGAGATAGGTCACCTCCCGGCGGATGACCGACGTTTCCTCGTAGCCGGGCAGGATGCCGGAGGCCAGGGCCGCTGCCGCCAGCCGGTTGGGGAGTTGCGAATTAATGGACACCCAGTGCCCCTCTTGGGACTGGACCAGTGCCACGGTGTAGCGCAACTTGCGCGGACCGCCGAGGCCGTGATCCCGAACCAGCAGCCGGGCCTCCGGTAGCAGGAGTTCCTTCAGCCGCCCCGGATCGGCGACGTGGGCCTTCACCGGTTCGGATTCACCGGACCGGCGGATGATTGTCACGAACCGGTTGGGGCGCTCCAGGAACGTGGCTTCGTGCAGGGGAAAGTCAAACGGGAACCGCATGGAGTCTTCGGGCAACAAATGCGCTTGAGGGTCTTTATACAGGATCATACCGGCCTTTCGAACATCCATCCTATCATGCGCCGGGAAATTCCAGGACAGGGACACCGAACAATGACGAGCCAAACGATTCAGACCATTCAACGGCCTTTGCCGCCGCCGGGGGCCGTCTCCGCCGGCATGCCGGCACTCCGGTTCGGGGCCTACTTGCCGGAGCAGGCTGAGGTCATGGACCGGTTCGTCCGGGAACAGGGGGCGGATCTGGCCATCACCGGGCTGATCCGGCAGGCTTTTCGGACCAGCGACAATGTGAAGGCCTACCATCCCCAGGCGGCATATCTTGAGGTCTTCAGCCGGGAGCCTTTGGACGGACTCCAGGCGGTGGGCTACCTGGGCGATGGCCGGGACGCCCTGGCCATTGAATTGCCGGAGAACCAGGTTTTGAAAGTCTCGTACCTGCCATTGTCACGTCCGCATGATCCCCGGATCGATCTGCCGGTTCTGGATGCCGGAGAGGTGGAGACGCATCATGGCACCGTTTACTGGTCGATTCAGCCCAAGGCCCGGCTGGACGTGACCTGGCAGGAACGTCGGGCCTTTCAGCGGTATCTGCGCGGCCTGCGATCGCCCGCCTATGTCTGTGATCGGGATTTTGCCCACGGGGTCCAACTGGGCCGGTACCAGGGGCAGGTGTACCTGATTGACGAGCGGGCGGTCATCGAGGATATTCCCGCCAACCGGACACGGATCTGGCTGGCACGGGCCTGCAATACAGGGGCCGCCCTGCTGGGCGCGGACTGCATGTACGAAACCGCTCCCTATAAGGTCTACCAGTTTGTCAGGGACTGGCGTCGCCAGAGGACCGGGATGTTCCGGGGTGACGGCCCGGACGCAGGCCAGAACTAGGAGCCGCCGAAAACCGGCGAGAGGCTGCGGATGTTGGGGCGCACGATGAGGCCGCCTTCAAAGCGCCATCGGGAAAACAGGCCGCCGCTGTCGAGGAAGTCCGTGCGTCCGTAAGCGGCAAGCCAGTCGGTGAAGTTCATCTTCAGGGCGATGTTGAAGGCGCTGGCCAGCGAAGTGGGGTCCGAATCCTGGATGCCGAAACCGTGCTCGAAGGCCTGGACCCCTAAACTGCCGCCGAGTTCGTATTCCAGGAACCTGTTGAACATGGCGCCCCGGTAATCCAGGCGGAAGGCGTTCAGGAAAAACCGGCTGGGGCTGAAATATCCGCCATAGTCATATCCGGAATCGGCGGGGATGGGCGGGCGCAGAACCGCCAGCGGGCGACGGACACCGGATTCCACGTCAAAGAAACCGTTGGTGGTGTTCTTGCTGAAGGTGAAGAAGAGGAATTCGTAGCCCAGGCGGGCGGAATGCTCGGCGTTGAACCGGTGGGTGTAGCCGACGGAGGTGAAGAACTGGTTCTTGTAGTTGGCGGGCATCTCCTTGCTGCCGGTGACCACCGCCCACTCGTAGCCAAGATTCAGGTCCACGTTGCGGAAGGGCAGGATGTTGAGTTCGGTGTAGAAGGCGTTTTCGTTGGCGGGACCCAGCACGTCTCCGCGAAAGGCTCCCGCGGAGGGCCGGAATCCGGCGACGGAGAGCAGCGAGTTGGGTAGGGTCTGGCGCCGACCGCCGACCTTCAGGCTTACTTCGTCGATAATGTCAATTTTGGCCTGTGCCCGCCAGGTGATGTTCTCATGATCGCTCTGGGTGAAGTGGGTGATGCCGAAGTCGCCGTCCAGGGTCACCCGGTCCCAATACTTGGCGGTGGCTCCCAGGGTGTAGAGAATCCCGTAGGTGCTGCGCGGGCGGATGGTGGCGTTGGGAAGATAGTAGCGCCTGGGTACGATGCCCCCGCGCAACCGGAGCTGGGGGGTGAGCGACAGGCTCATCTGGTTGGGGAAGCCCCAGGAGAACAGTTCGTTGGTGGTCGGCTCGCCCTCCTGGAACTGGAAGGCGTACCCGGCCCGCAGTTCCGGGCGCAGGTCCGAGAACAGGTCGTCCTCCAGGCGCCGGATCTCCTGGCTGAACCGTCCGCCCTGGCCCGCAAAAAGATCCTCGTCGTAGACCCCCATGCCCTGGGCGTACTGACGGCGCAGAAGAATGGATGTGTTGGGGGAAAGTTGCGGATTTTCATGGACCGGGTGGTGAAGGGTGGTGAGTTCGGGGACGGTTTCATGCTTGAGATCCCAGAGATGGGTCTTCAGGCGGTCCAATTGGCGGCCTGACTGGGTCTGAACCGCGTTGAGCGAGGAGATGGCCGATTGCAGGGTGTCGAGTTCACGGGCCAGATCGTCAATCTCCGGCTGAAACGGTTCGGGTTGAATAGGTTTTGGCGTTTCAGGGGGCGCTATTACGCTGAAAGAAGGCGCTGAAAACGGGACTTGAACAGGTAATCCGGTTTTGGGTGTGGCAGGTTCTATTGGGGTCCGGGTTCTGGCGGGCATGGCAAAGTCATAAATCAGGTTTTCCCTGGAGTAGGGGCTGTCATCGGCCAGGCGCTCGTCTTGGCAGAAGATAATTGCTGGTCCCTGGTCCTGCCAGTTCAGCAGGGGACGGATCTCGTTGAGGATCTGAAGGGCCTTGTCGTTTCGGCCAATGCTCTTTTCGGCGGCGGCCAGGGCCAAAGCGACGGAGACATCATCGGGATACCGCTGGCGGGCCTCCTCCAGCAGTTTCTTGGCCCGGTATCGCTTGCCGCTCCAGATAAGAGTGTACCCTTTGCCCACCAAGGCCTCGCGGTGCTGCGGGTCGGTTTCCAGCACGGAGTCGAAAAATTCCAGGGCTTTGCGGTAATCGCCCTCGTAAGACAGTAGCTTGGCGTAGGCGACGCGGGCGTCGAGATCGGCGGGGTTCTGCTCCACAAGACTCTTGAGGGAAGCCATGGCTTCGTCACGGCGGTCTTCATCCCCGGCCAGCAACCCGGACCATTCCCGGCTGATGGTTTCGTCATCGGGGTAGTCGTCACGCAACTGCTGGTAGAGACTCATGGCATCGCGGGTGTATCCCGGTTCCCCGGCGTAGGCGCGAGCCTTGGCGAGGCGGGCTGCCCGGCTCGACGGATACAGGACCAGGACTTGGTTGTATATCGGCACCCAGTTTGCAGACGGGGTATGCCAGCCGAGAACCTCCTCGATTTTCGGCTGGAGGCTTTCGCGCTGGTCGGGGTTTTCCTGAACCAGGGAGATATAGGCTTCCAGCGCCTCTTTTCGCCGACCATCCTGCCAGGAGAGCCACTCGGCGTAGGCCCCTGTGATGGCCGGGTCGGAACTTTCCGCCATCAGCTTTCGGAACAGGGCTTCGGCGGTTTCGCTCTCCTGGCGGCGAGAACGCAGGAAATCAAGCATCTCCCGCCGCACTTCCGGGGTGCCCAGCTGCCGGTAGGCGTCCATGTAAGCCTCGCCTGCGGAGGAAAAGGCATTGGCGGTTTCGCCGTAGGAACTGTAGAGCCGGGCCAGGCGCAGGGAAATCTCGCCGCGGCCCCTGGGGTCGGTGCTGGCCCGGTAAGTCTCCTCGAAGAGGGATTCGATGAGATCCGGGCGTGGCAGGACGGCACTGGGCAGTCCCAGGCCCAGCAGATAGTCGCCGTATTCGAGTTTTTCCGGGGGACGCATGGCCCCGGACTGGTAGACCTGCTGGAATGCTTCGATGGCTTCCGGGTGACGCCGGAGCCGGGCCAGTGACCTGGCCGTGCGTAGCCGGACGTCCTTCCGTTGCCGGTAGGCTTCGGGAAGCCGTCCGTTCAGGACGGCTGCGGCCTCGTACTCCTCAAGCTCATAGGCCAGTCCGGCCAGTGCGTTGATCTCATCGGCGGGGGTGCGGCTGTCCGATTTCGCCTGGATTCTGGAAAAGACGGAGCGGGCTTTTTCCTTCTGGCCGCTTCGGTGCAGGGCGTCGGCATAGTCAATCTGCCATTGGAGCGGACCGCCGTCCATGGGCCGGATGTGGTTTTCGTAGAGTGCCAGGGCCTCTTCCGGCTGGCCGAGGCGTGAGAGCAGCAGGGCATAAGTTGCCTGCCACTTCCGGTCTGAGGCGAAGGTGTCCTTGATGGGCTGGGCGTAGCGGGCCGCTTCGGTATAGTTTCCCTCCCAGATGAGGAGTTCGACAAGTTGCCGGGTGACGGTATCGGCCTTCTTGCCCACTGCCGGGTAATCGCCCTTTCTTTCCAACGCCCCTTGCAGAAGGGTGATGGCCTGCTTCCGGGTCTGGGGGTTCCAGCCGAGCATTTCCCCCAGCAGCATCATGGCCTCGCCGTGTTCCGGCTTCTGGCTCAGGAATCGGGTGAGAAGATCCTGGGCCTCCTTGAAGTCGGCCTTGCCCCCCTGGCGGATGAGAGCGCGGGCCAGCCAGAGCTGGTTGTCCGGGTTGGCCGGGTTGGCCTTGTAGCTCTGGCGAAAAGCGGGGATCGCCTTTTGGATGTAGCCCTGGTTGTAATACCGGATGCCCTGCTGCAACTGGGCCGAGGACTCCAGCGGCATGACACTGGCTACCAGCAACAGGCTGGCTGCGATCACCCGGATCATCAGCTTGCGGGTGATCCGCGGTGCAGGCAACGCCGGCAGGCTCGGCCCCTTCATATGGCGGGAGGTCCTCTCTCTATCCGGTCCAAAAAATCGATGCTTCGTGTCAGGCCCAGTGGATGCCTACCATTATAGCGTGAAATCCTCGAACGGGGCAGGCCCCTTGGGGGCCTTCACACCGCATGGAGATGGGTGAAGGCCTCGCTGTCCACCGGCTCGTGAAGCCGTCTGCTGAGCTGATCCAGGGCGGGAATATCGAGGTGGTTGAAAGCCACAAAAGTCATGGGCAGGTTGCCGGGTCCCGCGGGCAGGGTTCCCTTGATGATACCGCTGTACCGGCTTGTTTCGCCGTCTTCCCAGTGGAGATCCACGGTCACGTTCATTCCGTTGCTCAGGGGAATATCATCTGACAGCCCCATGATCACCCCCATCTCACTGATTTCCTGGGTCAGCGCACTGCCGATGCGTCCGTCGGGCAGGGTCAGCTGGCAGGTGAGAATCCGGGGCACCGGCGGGGCTACCCGTACGAGGCCGTCGGAGGTCTGGTAGAGCTGGTGGATGATTTCCACCCGCTGCTCCCGGCTGACATTGATAAAATTCAGACCCACCCGGAGCTGGCCGTCTTTTGCGGCCTCAATCCGCTTGACCTGGGCTTGCAGGGCGCTGATATGGCCGTTGCTCCACTGAATTTTCAGGCCCACGGTTTCATCCAGGCTGAGAATCTGGGCGTCCGGCTTAAGATAGACCGCGATGCCGGTTTCGCTGATCTCCTGGGAATAGCCCGGCAGGGCATGGGCGCCGGTCTCCACCAGGCAGGGCAGGTTGAGTTGCATGCGCACCGTGCGGCGCCGGCTGGCTTTCTCCTCTTTGCCGACGAGTCTCAGGGGGGTGGCCAGCAGGCTGAGGAAGGACCGGCCCGTGTCCGTGCGCCGGTGGTACTGTTCCCACACGTCGGCGCTGCCGAACATATGTCGAATCAGCTGGCGATGCTGTTCATCGGTCCGGTTCACCAGGCGGAAACCGACGTAAAACCGGTTCTGGGAATCCAGGCTGCTTCGGATGGCCTGGACCTGGAACACGTTGATCTCCTCGATCTCCCAGTCGAGGAGCTTGAGGTTGAGGGTCCCCGAAACCGGGACCGGCGCGGGGAAGACGACGGCCATGCCGCTTTCGCTGATGTTGGTGGTCTGCCCCACGGCGATGGTGCCGTCCAATAAACGCAGTTCGCAGCGCACCTCCCTGAAAATCCGGGGAGAAATACGGAACTGGGGCCGCTCCTGGGCGACGTAAACCGCCCCGGCGATCAGCACCAGGTTGTAGATCGACCAGAACAGGTTGGTGAAAATGCCCCCGGCGTATTCCGGGGTGTACAGGGTGCGGATCACCGCGAAGCCGATGCCGAAAACGGTGAGCAGGCCGATGATGATCTGCGGGGCCACTACTTCCCAGTGGAAGGACATCGAAGGGTTGAAGCCTTCTTTCGGGGTGACCCGGAACTTGGCCCGCCGGGGCGAAAGCAGGGTCACGATGTTGGTCTGCAAAAGATAGGTGCAGATAGCGGTTTCGTAAACCTCGGACCAGAAGCTCTGGCGCATGCCCCGTGAAATGATGGCATAGCCCAGGATCAGGCAGACGAAACTCGGCGCGTAATAGATGAGCACCTCCAGGAATCCGGCGTCCACGGGTTTGAGGCCAAAGAGCAGGAAGAACAGGGGGGCGATAAGAAAGACCAGGCGGGGGAAACCGTGGAAAAAGTACCAGATTCCCGCGAAATAACAGAGCCGCTGAGTCAGGGAGAGGCCCTTGACCAGCCAGGGGTTATCGAAAAAGAGGATCTGGGTCATGCCCCGCGCCCAGCGGATGCGCTGCTTGACGAAATCGGAGAAGTTGTCCGAGGCCATGCCGGCGGAGAGATCCCGGTTGTAGTAGAGGGATTTCCACCCGGCGGAGTGCAGCCGCAGCCCCGTGTGGACGTCTTCGGTGATGGTTTCCACGGCAAACCCGTCAATTTCTTCCAGGGCCTTGCGACGGAAGATGGCGCCGCTGCCTGCGAAAAAGGCGGCGTCCCAGTAGTCGTTCCCCGGCTCGATGACGTGGAAGAACAGGTCCTGTTCGTTGTTGATGACGTCCTCGGCGATCAGGTTGCGCTGGAAGGGGTCCTGGGTGAAGAAATGCTGGGGGGTCTGGACGAAGCCGATCTGCGCGTCGTCGAAGAAGCCGATGACTTCTTTCAGAAACGTCTTGCAGGGGACGTGATCCGCGTCGAAGACCAGGACCAGCTCTCCGTTGGAATACTGCATGGCGTTGTTCAGGTTGCCTGCCTTGGCGTGGATGTTCTCGGTCCGGCTGAGGTAATGGACCCCCAGGCGCCGGGCCAGCTGCTCCATCTCCGGGCGGTTCCCGTCATCGCAGAGATAGATGCTCTTGTTGGGGTAATCGATGCCCTGGCAGCCGACCAGCGTGCGGTACAGGACGTTGATCGGCTCGTTGTAGGTGCAGACGAGGATGTCCACCGATGGCAGGGCGGCGGGATCACGGTCCGTGATGGGGATCGGCTTATGGTCCGTTTCCCCCACGATCTGGAAATAGCCGAGCAGCAGGCTGACGAAGGCCAGCAGTTCGGCGGCGTAGATCACGAACCCGGCGATGCTGCTGGCGGGGTTGGCGTAATCCAGGGTTTCCACCCCGCGCCACATCAGGTGCCGCGAGATGGTGAAGACGGTGAGCAGCATCACGGCCCAGAAGGCTCGCCGCCCGAAGAAGGAGAGGCCGAACATCAGCAGGATGATGACGAAGGACAGAATAATCTGAATGCCGAGGGGTAGCCAGAGGGAGGTTTCCGGGATGAGCGGGCGCGAGAGATTGTCCTCATAGCTGGAAGCGATATCCGCAATGCTCAATTCCGTCCGCTCAAGCAGACCGCCGGGATCGCCCCATGCCGGGTCCATCCCTGCGGGACCGGCCAGCAGGAGAATCAGGATCAAGACCGGCCAGAGCCGGGTCCACCGAGTGAGTGCAAGAAAGGCTGCCATTCGCTCCATCCAAAATAGTAGGCATTCGCAGATCTACCCCCATCTTGGGGGCAGAGCGCATTTTGCGCACCCTCTATTTGAAGGGGTTTTTCAGAAGACGAGAAACCGGTTAGACCCAGTAGTGAACGTTTGCGGTAACCACGGGCAGCCGGGGGGTTTTGCCCAGCAGGGCGAAAATCGCCTGGGAAATGCCGGCCCCCAGCATGATGTAGCGGCCCACCAGGCTGATCAGACCGGTAATGAAGGCAACCGGTTCCAGGACAACCCCCAGGTTTACGATGCTGGCCGCATGACCGAGCAGTTGCAGGATTTTAACCGGCAGGAACAGGGCGAAAAACAGGAGCAGGAACAAAAGGGTGGCTTGTAAAAAATGGAACCGGAAAAAGTAGGACACCCTCAGGGCGCCGCGGTGGATAAAAACCCAGTAGATGATCCCCAGGGCGATGAAGACCATCAGCCCCGCCTCCCCGGTGGCCGCCCCCTGAAGGAGCCAGCCGAGCAGCAGGTAGAGGGCGGCGATGATCAGCCGGTCCTGGGGGCTGACGTCGCCGCCTTTGGGTCGAAAGGGTCGGACGTTGGTGGGCATAATGACATTTTTCCGCGAACTTTTCGGAAACAAACCCTTCCATTATAGGAGAAGATCGCGCCGGGTGTCTGGTTGTCGATCCGGTTTCGGCGGTGGTATGCTGGGACTGTTTCGGTGTTTTGAGTGCGATTTGCGGTGATGCCCGACCTGTTGAGACGTTTTCGGTTCCGTATTGAAGGGATGCCCAACCTGCTGGTGATCGTCGGCCTGCTGCTGGTGATCGCGGTGATGGGAAGTGGTCTGTTTCTCGCCTGGCGCGGCGGGCTTGATCCGAAGGGCGTCCTGGACGACATGCTGCGGGTTACCGGTCTTCAGAAGACGGATATCGTGGTCTTCGATCCGCTTCAGGGGTTTACCCGCGAGGAGGCCAGGGGCATTTTCCGTTCCAGCCTGGATCGCCTGGCCCAAGGAGACTATGCCGAGGCGGTTTCCGGCATGAAGTCGCTTGAAAAAGCCTATCCCGCCCTGTTGGATGTTCTGCTGATTCGTCAGGCCGAGGCCTATGCTGCCATGCCGGATGAAATGCGGACCCAACAGGTCTTGAGGCGGCTGTTGCAGGAACGTCCCGACAGCGCCCTGGCCCCCCAGGCCATGTATCAGCTGGCCCAGTCCCACCTGCGTGCCCGTGATGACGAGGCGGCCCGGACGGTTTTTGAACAGGTGCGATCCCGCTATCCCGACAGCGACTACGCCGTTGGAAGCCTGTATTACCTGGGCGTGCTTTACCAAAAGGAAGGCTCTGCCAGGGACAATGACAAGGCCCTGGATCTCTGGCTCTCCTACCTCGAAAAAAGCCCGGATGGGCGGTTCGCCGCCGAGATCGCCTCCCAGCTGGATGAGCGCTTGGAGGCTCCCACGCCGAAAGAGTCCGGTCATATCGGACGGGGCCTGGCCCGTGGGGATCGCAACTGGGTTCGCGCCCTGGCACACCTTCAGAAGGCCCCCTTCGAGGCGGTCTGGCTGGAGCTGGCCACCGCCCAGCTGAAGAACCGGAAGATGGCAGAAGGTATCGAAACCCTGGTGCGGGGTATCCCCCAGGCCAAAGACCCTGAACGGCTCCAGGAGGGGGTGGACATGCTGGTGAGAAACACCGGCAAGGACAACGCCATCCGTAAACTGACGGACCTCAGCACCAAACCGCTGCCCGACAACGGGGATTATGTCTTCTGGAAGCTGTCCCAGTTGAATCCGGGCGGCGCCCAGACCTACTACCGGCGGATTGTGGAGCGGTTTCCTGACGGGGATTACGCGCCTGAAAGCTCCTGGCAGCTGCTCTGGCCCCTGCTGCGCGAGGGCCGCCATGACGCGTTCCTGGAGCAAAGCGCCGTCCACATGAAAAATTACCCTTACGCCCTTTCCGCCGCAAAGGTGCTGTTCTGGCGCGGCAAACTCTTCGAGCGATCCGGCCAGATCCATGACGCCACCCAGGCGTACCGTGGGATTATGGAGAAGTATCCCACCAGCTATTACGCCTTCCGGGCTTCGGGACGCCTGACGGTTCTGACCGAGGGCAAGGGCGATCCGGGCTGGAAGGTGGCCGGTCCTGCCCGCCCCTACCCGCCGACGGCTGAACAGGACGTGGACGCCCTGCTGGCCAGTGTCCGATTCCCGGCTCTGGGCGAGGGCACAACCGAAAGCGTCCTGCGTGAACGGGCCAGGGAGCTGGCTCTTGTGGGTTCCCCGGAGGATCTGGCCCTGGTGCTGGAGGCTGAGCTGGGCGAAGTGCCGGCCCCGGTGGCGAGCTGGCGCGAGCATATCAATGGGGATCGGGCCAAGGGCATCCGGGTGATCCGGGATGATCTCTCCCTGCGGGCCAGAAGCGGCGATCTGGCCGGGCTGAACCCGACGCCTGCCGAGATGCGGCTTCTCTACCCGCTCTATTTTTCCGGGGAGATTGCCCGTGAGGCGCCGAAAAATCGACTGGACCCCTTTCTGGTCCAGTCCCTGATGCGTGAGGAAAGCTACTTTAACGAGCTGGCGGTCAGCAGTTCCAACGCGCTGGGGCTGATGCAGCTCCTCCCCTCCACGGCGAAGGAGGTTGCCGGCTGGGAAGGGCTTGCCGGGTTCCAGCCCATGAACCTCTTCCAGCCGGAGGTGAACGTACGCCTGGGCAGTCGGTATCTGGGCCACCTGCACCAGCTCTTCAATGGGGATTCCATGCTTTCGGTGGGGGCGTACAACGGCGGCCCCAACGCCATGAAGCGCTGGGTCCAGGCCTCCACCGTCCTGCACGACGATCCGGATCTGTTCATCGAGATGATTCCCTATGAGCAGACCCGCGACTATATTAAAAAGGTCTACGGCAGCTACTGGAACTATTGCCGGCTCTATGCCCCGTGATCATGGAACAGGGGTCATGCAGAGCGCAGCCCGGCCTGTGTGGATGCGGGGCTTTTAATTTGCCGCTAACTCGTGTATGATGAAAAGAATTTCACCTTGGTGTCCAAGGTACAAGAAGTCGGTATTCGCGTAAGCAGAAGGAAACAGGTATGGGTTTTGGTTCTTTTGTCCTGATGTTGCATAGTCACCTGCCGTTCTATCGCAAGGCGGGGATGTGGCCCTTCGGGGAAGAGAACCTCTATGAGTGTATGGCCGAAACGTATCTGCCGCTGCTCAATGCCCTCAACGAGCTTCTTGCCGAGGGAATCAAGCCCAGGGCCACCATCGGGATGACGCCGATTCTTGCGGAACAGCTGACCGATGCCCACCTGCAGCAAGGATTTGTGGATTACATCAACGCCCGGCTCAAGGCGGTCAACGAGGACCTGGAGCGATATCCCGATCCCAAGGTGCCCGACTCGGAGCACCTGGCCTTCCTGGCGAAGTTCTATAAGGAATGGTACGAGAAGACCCTGGACGATTTCATCAACAAATACGACCGGAACCTGATCCAGGGCTTCCGCCAGTTGCAGGACGCCGGGGCCATCGAGGTGACCACTTCCGGGGCCACCCATGGGTTCTCCCCGCTGCTGGGGCAGGACGCCAGTATCAACGCCCAGTACCGGGTGGGGGTGGAATCTTATAAGCGCCACTTTGGCCGGGCGCCCCGCGGCTGCTGGCTCCCCGAATGCGCCTACCGCCCGGCGAAGGAGGAGATCGATCCCAAGACCGGCAAGAAGAAGATCCGTCCCGCCATCGACGCCTTTCTCTATGAAAACGATCTGGGCTACTTCTTCACCGAATACCACGCCATTGAGGGCGCCGACAGTTCCGAGGCCCGGCGGGTCTTCGGCATCTACGGGGACATCGAGTATATTCCGGTTTCACACCTGCCTCCCACGGGGCTGAACACCTATGAGGCCTACTGGCTGAAGGACTATCCCGTGGCGGTGATGGGCCGCAACAACCGGGCGAGTTTCCAGGTCTGGTCCGCCGCCCATGGGTATCCCGGTGACGGCCTCTATCGGGAATTCCACCGCAAGGACCCCAATTCCGGGATGCACTACTGGCGCCTGACCAGCAAGGAGGCCGATCTGGGAGACAAGATGCTCTACGATCCGGTGCAAGCCTTTAAACAAACCGAAATGCAGGCGGATCACTTCACCAACCTCTGCTACCACCTGCTCAAGGACCATCACGAGGCCACCGGCGAAGAGGGCCTGCTGCTGGTTTCCTTCGATACCGAGCTGTACGGCCACTGGTGGTTCGAAGGGGTGGCCTGGCTCAAGGGCGTCCTCAAACGGTTCCATGAGATGGAAAACGTGGACGTGCAGACCGCCGGGGAGTTCCTGGAGGCGCACCAGCCCCAGCGGGCTATTCAGCTTCCCGAAAGCACCTGGGGCCAAGGCGGCCACTACTGGGTCTGGAACAACCACCATACCGACTGGATGTGGCCGGTGATCCATACCGCCGAGGCCCGGATGCGGGATCTGGCCGACAAGTTCCGGGGCGGGGCCGACCCCATCACCACCCGGATTCTGAACCAGGCCCTGCGCGAGCTGCTCCTGCTTTCCAGCAGCGACTGGCCGTTTCTGGTCACCACCTTCCAGGCGAAGGACTATGCCATCGAGCGCTTCAACGGTCACGTGGAAGGTTTCAACCAACTGTGCGACATGCTCGATTCGGGCAAGGTGGACGTGGAAACCCTTTACCGCCTTGAAGAGAAGGACAATCCCTTCCCGCATCTGGACTACCGCTGGTACGCCGAACCCGTCAAAGCCCCCGCCGGGCAGACCGTCTCGGCCTAGGACAAAGTGCCATGCCGTCGCCCCGGATTTCCCTGATCCTCGGAGTCCACAATCATCAACCCGTGGACAACTGGGACCACGTGGTGGAACACGCCTACCAGAAATGCTACCAGCCGTTTCTCGATGTCCTGGAAGCCCACCCTGCCGTGGCGATGGCCATGCACTACACTGGCTTCCTGCTGGACTGGATTGAGCGCCATCACCCCGAACATCTGGAACAACTGCGCCGCCTCATTGACCGGGGGCAGGTGGAGATGATGACCGGCGGCTGCTATGAACCCATCCTGGCCATCATCCCCGATCCCGATAAAGTCGGGCAGATCCGGGGTCTCACCGAACGGGTCCGCACCTTGCTGGACACCCGGCCCACCGGCATGTGGCAGGCGGAGCGGGTCTGGGAGCCTCACCTGGCCAAATTCATCGCCGAAGCCGGGGTCGAGTGGCTGTGCCTCGACGATTCCCACTTCAAGGCGGCAGGGTTCGACGATCACCAGCTCTTTGGCCGCTACGTCACCGAGGAGCAGGGCGAAAGCGTGGAAATCTTCCCGGTCAACAAAGAGCTGCGCTACCGGATTCCCTTTGACCCGGTGGAGGCCATCGTCGAGTACATCCTCTCCCAGGCGGACGGAACCGGGGAACGGGCGGCTATTTACCTGGATGACGGTGAGAAGTTCGGTGTCTGGCCCGGCACCCACAAGCACGTTTACACGGAAAAATGGCTGGACCGCTTCTTTACGGCCATCGAACAGCATTCGGACGTCATCCGTTCCGTCACCCCCTCGCAGTACCGAAAGCAGTCCCGCCCGCTGGGCCGGGTGTATCTGCCCACCGCAAGCTACAGCGAAATGATGGAATGGGCGCTGCCGTCGAATCTTCATGGCGCCTACAAGGAAGCACTGGAGGCGACCCCCGAACCCTACAGGCGCTTTATTCGGGCCGGGTTCTGGCGGCACTTTCTGGTGAAATACCCGGAAGCCAACAACCTCCACAAGAAAATGCTCCACGTGGCCCGTAAGGTGCACCGCATGAACGGAGACAGGGCGGTGGCCTCCGCCGAGGCCCTGGACCATCTCTGGCAGGGGCAGTCCAACGACGTCTTCTGGCATGGGTTTTTTGGGGGGTTGTATCTGACCAACCTGCGCACCGTCAACTACCGGCATCTCATTGAGGCGGAGAATCTTGCGGATGCCGCTTTGCGCGGCGATACCTTCCTGGAGGTCACCGAAACCGATTTCGACGCCGACGGTCAGCCCGAACTGCTGGTGGAAACGCCCTTGCAGAATCTGTATTTCGATCCCGACGAGGGGGGCGGCTTGTTTGAACTGGATTTTCGTCCCAGGGCCTTTAATCTCCTCGATACGCTTTCGCGCCGTCATGAGCCGTATCACCACCGGATGAAGGACGGCAGTGAAGAAGACCGGGAGGAACTGCTTCATTACGACTGGTACCGCCGCATGAGTTTGCTGGATCACTTCTTGGGCGGGGAGACGACCCTGGATGCCTTCAAGAAGGCCCATTACCCGGAGCAGGGCGATTTCGTGAACCGGCCCTACACCTGGGAAGTTCATCAGGACGGCGTGACCCTCTCCCGTGACGGCCATGTGTGGTTTGAGGGCGAGCAGTTTCCCGTGACCGTTTCCAAGACCGTGACCGTGGCCGCCGATCGGGCGGAGGCCCGCATCGCCTACCGGCTGACGAACCGGGGGCCGCGTCCGGTGGACCTCTGGTTTGCCCCGGAATTCAACGTGAACATGCTGGCGCCCAAGGCGCCGGATCGCTACTATTATCTGCCGGATCAACCGGTGAATCCGGTTGTCGGCGGGGGCACCGCCACGGCGGAAGCAGAAACCGTGGCGATCCGCTATCCTCATCTTGGCTCCACCGGCAAGCTCAAGGCCATTGACGCCATCGGCATGCGTGACGAGTGGTTCCAGGTGGATGTCCAACTGCGTTTCAGCGTCCCGGCGGATCTCTGGCGCTTCCCGGTGGAAACCGTCTCCCAGTCCGAAAGCGGTTATGACCGGGTCTATCAGTCCAGTGTCCTGCTGCCCCAGTGGCGCATGACCCTAGAACCCGGCGCCGACTGGTCCGTAGAGATTACCCAGACCATCGGCTGAGCTGTTGGCGCAGGTGCTCCAGCAGGTTCCAGGTCCAAGCCCGCCAGCCCCTGGTTCGGGCGGGCGGCGAATCCACCTGCCGTTTCGGCGGCACCGGAACAGGTTCCGTCTGGCCGGGCCAGACCGGCCCCCCTTCGTTGATCATGGCGTCAATCCGTTCCTCATCCTCGTTCCGGCCCGGATGGCTGCCGAACCGGGTGGTGTGGGAAGCGGGATACATGCCGGTTTTCATCATTTTCCCCTTCGTATGCAATCTTTGCCACAGACAGTCGTCTTTACATGCCTGGGCAGAATTGTAACACTCACATTTGGGGTTTTGGGGTAAGATAATGGAACAAATGTTCGATAGTTTTTGGTCGGGCATTTTTGTGGACAATCTGAAAGAGCGTTTGGCAGGTTTTAACGAGACTGAAAGGATAGAACGATGGCAGTCAAGGAGAAAGCGGACAAGAACGAGAAGGCGGAGGACAAGGAGCGTCGCAAGATGCTCGATCTGGCCGTCGAACGGATCGAGAAGGAATACGGCAAAGGCTCCATCATGCGCCTGGGCGACCGGGCCGTGCGCAGCCTGAAGGTGATCCCCACCGGCGCCCTGTCCCTGGATCTGGCTCTCGGTGTGGGCGGGGTTCCCCGTGGGCGGGTGGTTGAGATTTACGGTCCCGAATCCAGCGGAAAAACGACGCTCACCCTCAGTGTGGTGGCCGAGGCTCAGAAGCAGGGGGGTATCGCCGCCTTTGTGGATGCCGAGCATGCCCTGGACCCGGAATATGCCGCCAAGCTCGGCGTCAATATTGATGAGCTGCTGGTCAGCCAGCCGGATACCGGTGAGCAGGCTTTGGAGATCGCGGAACAACTGGTGCGCTCCGGCGCCGTGGATGTGGTGGTCATTGACTCGGTGGCGGCCCTCGTTCCCAAGGCGGAAATCGACGGCGAGATGGGCGACTCCCACGTGGGCCTGCAGGCCCGCCTGATGAGCCAGGCCCTGCGCAAGCTCACCGCCATCGTGGGCAAGACGGACACCACGGTCATCTTCATCAACCAGCTGCGCCAGAAGATTGGCGTGATGTACGGCAACCCGGAAACCACCACCGGTGGCAACGCCCTGAAGTTCTACTCCAGCGTCCGGATGGACATCCGCCGGATCGAGACCCTCAAGAAAGACGGCACCGAGTATGGCAACCGGGTGAAGGTCCGGGTGAAGAAGAACAAGGTGGCCCCGCCCTTTAAAGTGGCTGAGTTCGACATCATCTTTGGCCAGGGCATCTCCTCCGAGGGGTGTCTGCTTGACGTGGCCACGGAGATGGGGGTCGTCAAGAAGATGGGCACCTGGTACAGCTACGGCGACGAGAAGCTGGGCCAGGGCCGGGAGAAGGTCCGCGATTTCCTCAAGGAGAACCCGGATCTGATGACGAAGATCGAGGCCGAGGTTCGTGAACAGCTGGCCGCCAGCTTGGGCGCCCCCCAACCGGCGGTCTCCGCCAATGGTGACGAACCGGATGCGGACGGCGACGAATAATCCGCCGGAAAAAGCAACCGAAAAGACGATTCCAAAGACGGCCCCGATAACGGGGCCGTCTTTTTGCAACGGACCCGCACAAGGATCGAAAAAACGGTTTTCATGCATGCAGACGGGGTTGATTTTATCGGGGGCCGCAGGCATTGCCTGAGTTTCAGCAACATCGATCATTTCGGGTCATGGCACAGGGACAGTCCTTTCAGGGGGGCGGTGAGGCGTCTGCATTGACGGGGGACGCCAGGCTGCCGGAGGAACTGCCTGCCGATTACCGCTTTTTCCAGCGCCGCTCGGATGGGGCAACGGCTTTGGGTCTGTCCGCCTCGTCGCCTGATGCTGCCGGATACCTGCTGAATTCGGCCCGCAGCCTGGGGTTGGACCGGGATAACTACCGGCTCCTGGAAGCCCGCCTGGCAGACAACGTCCTGACGGTGACCGAGGAAAACGTGATGGAAGGTTTTGATGCGGCCAACGCGAACCGTACGCAGGCTGCCGGGATTCGGAAATCCCTGGCGGCAGCCCGTCGCTTCGATGGTTACGAGCCGCTGCTGGATACCATGACGCCGCAGGAGCGGCGCAATATCCTGCGCGAAACCCTGAAGATCGCTGCCCGAACCGGACAGATGCCCCTGCTTTATACCCATCCCGAAAATCCGGGCCTGGCAGGGCTTGCCTACCGCCAGGCGAGAGTGTTGCCGGGCGGGGAGCGGGGCACTTTCAGAATCAACGATCAGCTTCATTTCCGGGGGTATGATGCCCGGACCAATGAAGCGGTCTTCCTGGGCAGCACCCCGGAGACGGTCCACACCATTAGCGAGGGTAACGCCTATAACTCCGACGGACACAGGGTTCAGCGTGAACAGGTGCAGCGGTTGGAAGAGGCTTTCGGGTCCCGGAAGGGCCGACGGGCTTTAAATAGCCTCTATGACGGCGCCTTCCAGGCCATGGAAGACCCGGCGAAAATGCGGCGTCTGCTTCTGCCCGTGGTGCAAAGCATCGAGAAAGCCTACGGCCTCTCGCCGGTGGATTTCCAGGTTAACCCGGAGCCGGTGTCGCCGGGAAATATGGCGGCCTTCGAACCGGATAACCACCGGGTCATCATCAATCATCAGGCGATGGTCGAAGGCGCCCGCGACTACATGGCTGAAAACCGGCTGAATTTTTCCAATCCCGCCCACCGTGAGCGGCTGCGCGGCCATATCTTCCGGGAACTGGTGGACAGCACCGCCCATGAACTCACCCACGCGGATCAGGCCCGGCGCATCCGGGCGCTGGAGGCCGGGGGGCTTCGCCAGGTGGGGGATGCCAACCGGGTGGAAGACTACCGCATCAATACGGATTACTACAACAGCGCCGGAGAGACCTGGGCGCTGATTGGCCGGGATCACGGACATTATCGTCACCAACCCCTGGAGGCGGATGCCTGGGGGGTGGGGCGTCAGGCGGCCCAGCTGGCCATGAAAGCCCTTTCCCGTCTCCCAAGCGCCGAAACGATATAGATTCCCGCCGGGATTTATGGCAGGATGGAGTGTCTGTTTCCGTCATGAATGGGGAAGATCGAGAAACCCGTGCTGGATCTGTTGTTTTTTGGGGATATTGTCGGAAAGCCCGGTCGCCATGCCGTGGCCTCCTATCTCCAGACACTGCGGGAAACGGGAAACTTTCCTCAAGTGGTGGCCGCCAACGCCGAAAACGTGACCCACGGCTTCGGGTTGATGGAAAGACACTACCATGAGCTGTTGAATACGGGCATTGACGTGTTGACCGGCGGCAACCACACCTGGGATCGCCGTGAAATCCTGGAATATATCGAAAGCGCGGATCACCTGCTGCGTCCGGCGAACCTGCCCGCCACCATGCCCGGCACCGGCTGCAGGGTGTTTGAGATCCGGGGCGTTAAAATCGGCATCATCAACCTCATCGGCCAGGTGTTCATGGGCAACTACAACTCGCCCTGGGAGCGTCTGGACCAGATGGTCGCCGACCTGAAGCGGGAAACCCCCATTGTCTTCCTGGATTTCCATGCCGAGGCCACGGCGGAGAAGATTGCCATGGCCCATTACTGTGCCAGGCTGGGGGTCAGTGCCATGGTGGGGACCCATACCCACGTGCAGACGTCCGATGAACAGATTCTCTACGGCCAGATGGGCTATCTGACCGATGCCGGCTTCAACGGGGCTTATGACAGCGTAATCGGCATGGACGTGGATTGCTCGGTCATGCGCCTGCGCTCCACCCTGCCTGCGCGGATGGAGGTGGCTGTCTCCACCACGCTGCAGGTCAACGCCGTGCGCTTCCGCATCGAGCCGGAGTCGGGCCGGTGTGTTTCGGTCGAGCGGATTCGGGAGTTGCTGACCCCGGCCACGGTTTCCGTGCCGGAAGCCTAGAGGGAAAAGAACAGGGGTTCAAACCGGGGGCGGGATGGCACACGGAAGGGAATCGCGCTATAATACAAGTGTCGTGGCAGCAGTTTGATCCGACGAGGAGTATGCTTGAACAGACCCACCCCGATCCCGGCACCGAAAGTTGATCTGGATGCAGCCAAGGCATGGCTGCAGGAGAAACTCTCCCGGGAGCGGCTGTCACACAGTCTGGGCGCCCACGACAAGGCGTTGGAACTGGCCCGCAAGTTCAGGCTGCCTGCCGAGGCCCAGGAGAAGGCGGCGGTTGCCGGCCTGCTTCATGATGCGGCCAAACTGATGGGGCCACGCGAACTCTTCGACTATTGTGACCGCCATGGCCTGGCGATCAGCGAGGCGGACCGCGAGAGTCCCCAGACCCTGCACCCCTTCGTGGGGGCGGATCTCGTCATGCGGGAACTGGGCATTGAGGACCCGGAGATTCTTGACGCCATCCGCTACCACACCACCGGTCGCGCCGGAATGGACCGGGTGGAGCAGATCGTCTACATTGCCGACAAGATCGAGGAGAACACCCGCAACCCGCTCTTTGTCAAGCGGGTGGCGGCGCACTTGGACGAGCGCAACCCGGCGAGCCTGGACGAAACCATGCTCTACCTGCTCGATTCCACCATCGCCTTCGTGATGGAAAAGCGCCAGGTGATCCACCCGCGTACGCTTGAAGCCCGAAACGATTTTATCCGCCGCCTGAAACAGACAACCGGACGCAGAAAAAACGAGGAGGAAAACTGATTTGACGAAATATCCCGCCTTAAGCCCCTTTGAAGTGGCTGTCGTTGCCGCCAATGCCGCCGAAGCCAAGAAATCGCTGAATACCCGTATTTTGGAAGTGAACAAGATCTCGTCCGTTGCGGACTACTTTGTCCTGTGTACCGGTGAGAGCACGGTCCAACTCAAGGCGATTGCCGACGCGGTTCAGGAGGCTATGGACACCCTGGGATACAAGCCGATCGGGCAGGAGCGGGATCGCATCGGCAAATGGACCCTGCTGGATTTTGGCGAGATCGTCGTCCATGTGATGCATCCCCAGGCACGGGACTTCTACCGCATTGAGGACTTCTGGAACCATGCCACGCCGATTGCCCGCGAACAGTGGTTGCGTGAGGAGCGTCAGGCCTCCTGAGCCAGACCCCGGCGGTTTCCTCGCTCTACTCTTCGGAGTAGGTAACGGACTGTGTCGGGGTTTCAAACACCCGGATCTTTTTGAGTTGAGGGACCTCCAGCTTCATCCGCCGGTAGATATAGCGTGAAATGTACTCGGCGCTGGGGCTTTCGCCGTGGAAATCCTCAAACTCATTCAGGTCCCGGTGATCCAGGTCATCAACGATGGCGCCGAGCTTCTGCTTGAGGAGGGTGAAATCAATGGCCACATTGGCCTTGTCCAGCTCGTGGGCAATGCAGATGGCTTGCACCACGTAGTTATGCCCGTGGGGACGCTCGCATTTTCCCCGGTAGTTCAGCAGATGGTGGGCGGCAGCAAAATGTTTCTCGACCATGACTTCGAACATAATGACATTATTTAACACCAAACGGGTCAAATTGCCAGTGATCGGCGGGGCCTCCGGGGCATCGCGCCGTCCAAAGGGTTGAAAATCCCCCCGCCTTTGGCAATAATGAAAACACCGGTCTGGTCGGGATGTGGCTCAGCTTGGTAGAGCACCACGTTCGGGACGTGGGGGTCGCTGGTTCGAATCCAGTCATCCCGACCAGGCGGGTCCAAATCCCTCGCTATGACCGCCTTTTGACCGGCGGCCGTTTTCGTTGTGGGCTCGGGTGTGCCTCAGAGAGCACATCGTCTTGTGCATTGTGCTCCAGGTGGGATATCGAAAATGCCGGCGAAACGCCGGAAAAAAGAACCGGTTTTGATATCTGGCCTCTGGATATCTCCATTGATTCAAGATGGACACAAAGGCCCCAATAGACTTGGTAAACACCCTCTTTGGAGTGACGTATGACCTCCGTTAGCCATAGAGGAGGTTTTTCAATATGTCGAACCTTTCCAGATACCTTTCCCAATGGGAATCCGCCATGCGCTGCGGCCTGATCGGTGGCCGGCCTTTTAGTGAGGGCTGTATTAAGAACTATGTCTTTTATGTGACCGGCTTTTTGGAGCAATACGGGGAACTGAACATTGAGAACGTCAAGGCCCTGATGCTGACGGTACCCATTGAGCAGTTCGCCAAGCGGCTGAAGATATACGAGTCCCTCCGCTGCTTTGCTCGCTACCTGTTGGAAAACGAGGAATGCTTTCCGGAAGACCTTGATCCAAGGTTCCTGGAGCGGGTCCGTAGGTACAAGCCCAAGCGTCACTTGCCTCCCAGGAAAGTTACCGTGGATGAGCCAGGCATCGAGAAACTGCTGACGGTCTGTGATACCCCCCTGGATACCATTATCGTAGAGCTTCTCAGCCAGACAGGACTCCGGGTGAGCGAAGCTTGTAGCCTGGAACTAGGCGATATTGACCTGGAAAAGGGGCATCTGACCATAAAACGGGCCAAATGGGGCAAGACTCGACGCGTAGGACTGACCCAACGAGCTCGGCAATCCCTTGAAAGATACCTGTCCCAACGGTCAGAATGTGAGTCTCAGCGGTTACTGGTGACCTCAAAAGGGTATCCGGTAGTCCGATACGGTGTCCGAACGCGCCTGGCAAAGCTGGGACGCCGTGCAGAGGTGAAAGTGAGCCCTCATGCTTTACGCCGGGCTTTTGTAACCATCAATGCCAATAAGGGTCGCCCTCTTCCCATGCTCCAGATTGCCTGCGGACATAGTGATATAGGCACTACCCGTTCCTATTGCATGACCAGCGAAGATGAGACTATTGAATCCATGCAAGGTTGGGATTAATCCTCACTAGCCGCTAGGGTACAAATACTTTCGAGGCGAATGCTACAAGCTCTTCAGTTCTGGAGTTTATTTCATCTACTCCCCAAATTTCCTTTTCGCCTATGTTCCTATTCATTTTCAAATTTGATACTTGCAGAACACTCCGTTTTTCTGAAAATGATTGATTTGCAACGTCAGCATTGTCATCCGGACCAAGAATGGTTAAATTTCCTATTGTGTGTTTAATTATTTCCAGTTCATCTACGCGATTTTCGTTTGAAGCTGATCGGGGATAAATATGCTCTAAAGTTGTATTTGAAAAATCGAATACGCGCACTTTGTCTCTGCATGTAGGAGTACCCTGGGCCCCACTCTCATACCAGTCTTTGTAATCTTCAAGAGTGATTAGAAGGTACCGGATATAAGAATTACCACCTCTAGGAGAATACTTTAACTCTCTGATCTTTGCTTTGAAGACTGTTTCCGGTATATGACGTTGGACTAAGTCGTTCAATGCTTGTCGGAGTGTTTCTATTGAGTAATTGTTCTCATCACGAATCTTTTTAGAGTGTTCTAGGTAAATCTGATTCATCGCTGTCGCATGACCATTGCCAATATTTTTGAATCTGAAAACGAATCTCTCAAGCATGGAAACAGCGTCTGCAAACCTACTCGCTTCCAGCGTACATAACGATAATAACAGTGGCATTGCATTTGTATGTTTAAGATGAGATACCAGCATGCGGAGACGTTCTCGATCCCATCGAGGCACATCAGTAGGAGCTACGTATGGCCAGTCCCCATCACATAGTGTGCTAAGCACAGCAAAGTCCGTATCTATTTTTTCTGCTTCCCGGATGATAGATTGAGCTATTGGAACATCTGCGGTGGTTATTTCTTTGCAACAGAAACGATCTTCTAAAAATTGATCTGTTAAAAGAGAAGATTTTGGCCTAACACCTTGCATGGAGGAATAGTACCATCCAAGATAATGATTAATGGCATCCGATGGGTACATTAGGATTCGATCCCAGCAATTAGCTAGTCTATTTTGGAGGGTTGCAAGGTCAGGACTATCTAATCGCTCCAATGTGCTTGCGCGTAAGAGATCTCCATCGGTTAAGTGAACACCCCGATCGTTTAATACCTGGAATATTTGGTAAGCCTCGCTGCGAGTGTCAGAACACATGAAAATAACACTACAATCGTTAGTTAAGACTCTATTTACCAAAGTTTGTAAGCGTGTAGCTTTTTCCGATAAGGTATCTCCTATCAGAACCTCGGCATCAATAAAATTCACGAGTTTATCCCAAGCGCTTTTTATGCGGTCATGAGAAGCACGCTGAGAGGTGTTTGTTCTACCATTTAAAATATCCCAAAAGAAGTCGTTATCAGCTTGCGAGAGCGTTAGCTTGGGGACTGTAACGTATTGAAGCTGATTTATATCTTTGTAAGTAAGATAAATGCTCTGGATGGTGCCAATGGTTTCTTCAAGAAATGCTTTAGCTTGCTGCTCTTCATTAGTTTGTAATATCTGCTCATCTATTGTATTTAAGATAGACTTAACGCATTTTAAAAGTGCAGCAACAAGCATTACAAAGGAGGCCAGTCGTTGTTGTCCATCTATAACCTCATAATTAGAGCGATTTGAATTAGGAATGGGTTTTCTAACAGTAACAATACCCCCAAAGAAGTGGTTTCTAGAGGGTTGATCTTGAGTTTCATAGGCCTTTAGGCAACGTGAAATGTCTTCAACAAAATCTTGAATAGCATCATCATCCCAAGCATATCCGCGTTGATATTTTGGGACCTCAAAAGTATGATTTTGTTCAAAAAGAAACTTAATCGTAAGTTGATTTGACTGGATTGGCATGTCTAGTTATCTCTCTTCAGTAGGTCATAATTCCCGATATATATGAAAGAATATTTCTGGCATGTTGATAGTGTTATAGTGCTAGCGCATAGCACCTACGCTCTGCTCAGGATTGTTAAGTATTCTGTCTAGGTTTATTTTATATTCGATCAAAAATGAAGACAATTCAGTAGGTTTTGAACTAAACCACTTTCTAATTACGTCGTAACCGCCATATACGTAGTAGTTAAATTCTTTCATTGCTTCATCAGTCATAAACGTTTTTGAATGGGGATCAATCAGCTTACAAAGCAAATCATTTACTTGTTTTTTATCGGACAATGGAATCCCCATAGATGTAATTGTTCGATGGATGAGCAGAGATACCAAAAGGCTTCTTTTGGATTTATAGCTTATAGGAAATTCATCGACTACATCACTTAAGTCCGCTTGTTTCATGTCTGGCCTTTTTTTGTTTTCTGCAATTCCTGCAATAAAACAAAAATAAATAATATCAAATTGTAATGAAAAACGCTTATTTTTTCGTAATTCTTTGAAGAAGTCGACGGCATCTTTAGGTAATCGGAACGAAGCCATTAGTCTTTCTCCTGCTCTAATTGGAAATGATTGAAGTATTCTTCGTCGTATACGCAAACACCGTCAACTGTGGTAACAATTTTCGCAGAGTCCCCATTATTAATAGAACTGTCGTCTTTTCTACACAATGTAATATACTCAATATCATCTGAGCTACACGCTTGTTTTAGGGCTGGTAAGAACCCTTCACGTTCAGATGATATGGTAAAAGCAATAAATTGGTTTGACAGTTTTGGAATGAGTTTCCCCACTTCGGGCCTTACTTTAAGATCGATAGCGCCAGCAGGGCTATCTACGACAAAAGGCAACTCATGAGCTGAGTGCGTGAAAAGTGTTGATAAGAAAGCATAGCCAACACTCAAATTTTCTCCAACGCTACCTGAATCCTGCCCCTCTAAAACTAGTCCCTTATCTATTTTTTCAACGCGAATATTGTTATACGGTAATAAGGTTTGTATTTTTTCATTTGTTTCCTGGCAGATTTGTTGCTCTATCGACTTTAAAGCTTTGTCGTATGTTTCTGCGAGTATCTTTTCTAGGATGTCACGTTTTCTTTTAATATTAAGAACGTCTTTTATCTCTTGCAAGCCGCCAAGTGCTTGTTTGTAACGGTCTTCTAGTATTTGCAAGCCAAAGGTATCTATGTTCTTTTTCCGATCATTGGGGTCCTCAAACTTTTCTAGTGCGGCTTCAATTTGATGCAAGTGAGATTCTTTTTTTCTGATTTCTTCGCGCACCTTTTTAAACTTTGGGTCTTGTTCCCCGGCCTGATCTTCTAGAACATCTATCGTGTTTTGAATATCAATCCGCTGAGTTAGAAGGTTGTTTAGTTCATCAAGTATATTGCCTAACTCGGTATAGGGCTTCTCCCTCGAACTTTCCACTGAGTTCTTAATATCCTCTTTTATCGTGTTAAGAACACTTATGTTATCTGCGCCCATGTAGTTATTTGCTCGTGCACGAATAACAGTTTCTATGGCTTTATCGATCTCGCGACCACAAATGCATGCAGGTTCCTTCGCAATATCTTGGAAAAATTATCGAGCAACCTTCTCGGGCAATTTTGCGATGTCAAGCTGCTGTTTAAATTCATATAGCTGGCTTTCAAATGCTGGAGACAAAGCATTGGGATACGTCATATGAGTCATTGCTTGTTGCTCGGAGTTGATAATCTCTTCCTCAAGAGCATGTAATTTTTCCCGAACGCCTCTCAGTTGTTCTTCAAGACTTTCATTCTTTGAAATCTCGGCTGCATAGGAAGTATTTAGCTCGTTTATCTCTGCTTGCAAGGAATTTCGCTGTTCTATTAATCGTTTTTGCTCAGCTTTTCGCTCTTTAATTAAGTCTTCTAGATCGTTTACTTCATTCAAGCGTCGGGTATATCCGCGTTGCTCTTCGGCTGTGATGTTATTGTCTGTTTTAAAAGCTTTGTAGTAATCGCTGACCTTCTTTTTCATCTTCGGTAAATAATGAAGTTGAAAGAGGTTTACTAGTGCTGTTTCAGACTTTGTTTGGGACTTATCTAGCAGAGTTTGAGCTAATTCTCCATCGAACACAAAGAAGGGAACAAAATCTTTATGTAAGAGTCGTTTCAGTTCTTGAGGGGGATCAAAGCCAGCCGTTTGCCCGCCAGCTTTTTCATTGGTTGTTTTATATTCCACTACCCCGGTGGAAAAATCGAACATCATACGGATGGTCAGTTTGTAAGACCTATCGATTTGAAGACGAATTTCAAACACGCCTTCATCGGCCTGAGAATCCCTCTTCTTGAGCTCTTTTACCTGATGTGTGTCCCAGTGTTCGGCTTCTCCGGACAATGCGGCTTTTATTAATCGAAGGGTTGTTGTTTTGCCAGTTCCATTCGGCATTTGAACGAGCACAACATGTGCAGGTTTATTTCCGTTAGCAGTAGTGCAGGAGATTTCGTGGTCAGGACAACGGAGGCCCTCGACTTTCCATCCCAAGATGTTAATTTTTGTGGTCATACGACCTCCGTAGAACCTATGCGCGTCTTGTCGTAAAGAATCTTTAGTCGTCTGTTACATGAGTCTGGGTCGTGTATTTCTTCATTTCCGCCTGTAAGGGCTGTGTACCAGGAGAGAAGCACTTCTACAAGGTTTTCCGGTTGATCGTTCGATTTAACCGCCTGTTGGAAGGCCTCTCGAATTATGGAGATGTCTTTTAGGCTCATACTGATATCACCTCAGCTTGTCTAATATTTGATAGTGATGTTAGCCATGACTCTCGTTCTAGGTCAGGGTGGAGCCGCCCAATGTTTGCTGACTCTCTATCGCATATAAAATCTACAACATTTGCTATTTTTTCCGAGTTGTTGGGATCGACTCTTAAGCATCTGCCAATTCTCTGAATAGTTTCTAGGCGAGCACGTGACGAGGCGAAGAGAATAACCGTGTTTGTACTTCGGATGTCAATACCTTCGGATAGTTTATGACATGTGATTAAGCATTCAAGATCACCTTTTCCAAAAGCCTCTAAATGCCGTACATCATCACCTCCATAATACGTATGAAAATCGGGACGATGTTGATGAATAATCGAAAGTACTTGATCTCCATAGTCCTTGCGTTCAACAAATATCAAACATCTTTGAAGAAGATGAGGGTTGGCTTGAATAAAATCGGAAAATATTGGAAGTTTTGCCGTTGAAGTTTTGTAAACGGCTGATAACCTTGTCCAAAATTCTTCATTAGTCATAGGTTGCCCAGCACGTTCTGCACGGGCTTTTGCTTTATAGACATCCCGTAACTTTGCTTTGTCTTCATCAGTTAGTGAGTAATGAAGAGGAAAGTAGTTAAAGGGCGTAACGATTCCGCGCCTAATTGCTTCGTCTAACTCAAACTTATATATTACAGGGCCTACATCCCTTTCAATGAAATCATTACCTGTTTCGTCATACTCTCTTTCAGGGGTGGCACTTAGACCCAGCCGATAGCGGATAGTGTCACTTAATCCAGTTAAGGAATTCACCATGGTCTCACTCCCAAGGCCATGAACTTCGTCATGGATCAGTAAGAGACGGTCCCTTTCATCTGTGGCAATATTTTTTAAAACATCACATAAAAAATGGCGTGAAACAATTAGGATACGTCGACGATCTTTTAGACAGCGCTCGAAATGACGGACTTCCTTGTAGTTATCGTATTGACGGAAAATGGTTAAGCCTCTGGAGTCGGGAAAGGTCTGTTTGAGATGTCCAATGCTCTTATACCACTGGTTAAGCAGGTCTGTTCCCTTCGTACAGATGATTGCTGCGTCAATTTGATTTAACTTAAATAACGTCGTGAGAATATTCACGGCAGTGCGTGTTTTCCCGGTACCGGTAGCCATTTCAAGAATTCCACGTTCTTCTGCGATAAATGTTTCCTCCGCTTCGGCTTGATGCCGCCATTTTTCTTCTAAGGAGATAGAAGTATGGTTGTGGTCAGAAGTATGAGAAGACGCGTCTTTAACTTTTTGAATCAATCTTTTTTTAATGGCATCAGGAAATTCAAAGGTATCAATATCCGTGGCTTCACCACTCCATAACCTTTCGAAGCGTTTCTTCTTGCGCTCTGCCCGCTTTGGATCTTTCCAGGAGGTGTATACATCAACACAGTCACCTGTTATCTCAAAAGCGTGGCGGCTTTCGTTTGTAGAGCCTGAAAAAGCAACATAGTCGGTTTGGTCAAAGAATATACCTAGTTTTTCATGATACAGGCCCTTTGTACTGCGGCGGATAGCGATTTTGATTTGGAGTAGATTTGCCTCTAGTAGGCTCACGAGGCGTCTTATGCCTGGTGTGTTAGGATTAGAAAAATCCTCCTCGATAATCTGTTCTAGTCTTCTGGCGCATGCTTCCCGTAGTAACAAGCCTTGTTTTACAGCTTCAAGGTCTTGCTCTGTTAATTCTACTGACGCTATAACTCTGATCTCACCGTTATTCTGTACAAAATCATTGAGAGAGTCACCGTAGCATTCAAGCGCAGAGCTACGAAAGTAACCTACTGCCCTCCAGTATTTGTGGGAAATTCTAAGACAAGGGCGTAGAAAATCACGGACGAAGTTATCTTCGCCGCTATAATAATCTTCCTCATAATGTAAGTCACGAAGTTCCATAAGTCTTCGATAAAAGCCGCTATAAATGTCCCCCTTATATATGGAGGTATATAAGATGAGGGTGTGTACACAATTCTCTTACAAAAGCTTTTCCAGCGCTATACGGATTTCCTGCCAAGGAACCTTCGAGCTCAAGTGACTCCAAGAGAGGCGAAGTGCTCCTTGGATCTCGGTATTACTCAATCCCATTGATTGCAATACATGGCTTGGCTTGTAATCACTAGATGTGCAGGCCGAGCCATTGGAGATGGCGGCAACTCCTTTTAGGGCTACCATCACTGCTTCTGAGTCCACGCCTTCTGTAGACAGGCTTAAGACATGTGGCAAAACTCTTCCTTGCTCTCCATGAATTATTACTTTCAGGGGCTTTAACGCAGATAAGGCCTCGTTTTTCGTAGCGGTGCATGCTGTTTGGCGGGTTTTATGGTTCTTTTGGGCTAGCTCAGCAGCTAATCCAAAACCAGCAATTAAAGCTACCGGCAATGTTCCTGGTCGTAAGCCGCGCTCTTGACCTCCTCCATACATCAGAGGCTTTAAAGGAGGTCTCTTGAAGTCTCTTTTTCGGATAATGAGTGCCCCAACGCCAATAGGGCCATAGATTTTATGGGAACTGGTGCTGATAAGGTCGATCCGTTGGTCTTGGAGTGGAGGAAGGGATTTGCCAAAACCCTGTGCTGCATCTGTATGAAAGTAGGTTTCATGACTCTTTAGAACCTCGGCAATCTCGGTAATGGGCTGCTCGACGCCAGTTTCATTGTTGACGTGCATCACCGAGATAAGGAGCGTATCCTGCCGCAACGCCTTTTGGACGGATTCGGGGCAAATAACCCCACCTCTGTTGGGCTTTAGGTAAGTGACCTCAAAACCCCGTGATTCCAAGGCTTCGAAAGGTTCCAGGACGGCTTTATGCTCAATAGTGGTGGTGATGAGGTGTTTTTTCCCGAATTGTTCGCCATGGTGGGCCAATCCTAGGATGGCGATATTGTTGCCTTCTGTGGCGCCACTGGTAAAAATGACCTCATCAGGCTGCGCCTTGACGACCGATGCTACCTGTTCCCGGGCTTTTTGAACCCTTTTCTTTGCTCTTTGGCCGAATTCGTGGGTTCGACTTCCGGCATTGCCAACCTCTTCAGCCATGATATGGTGCACAAGCTTTAAGACCTCAGGCTCTATAGGGGTTGTGGCGTTGCAATCCAGATAGACAGTCATATTCGGTCCTTGTTAAGGTTGTTTGCATCGTGTTTGACAAACATTATAATAAATGATCTAATGAACTACAAACAGATTACTATACAATATAGTGTACTGGGGAGAATAGACGAGTACAATGGCTGAGTTCGAGTACGTATTCCCAGCGATTCGGGGCATTCAGGCGAACCGAGAATACTATGTTTCGATGTGCCCGTTAAGGCTCCTCCCCAAGATTTTTCTCTTTAATGAAGAAGAGCTGGTCCCTGAGCTCAGGGCGCAACGGCAATTGAACCGTTCGAGGTTGCCAGAAATGGCGAAGTATATTGTGTCTAACCCAGAAGACTATGTGTTTTCTGCTATTACCGCTTCAATAGATGCCGATGTGTCCTTCGAACAGCTCTTGGAGCAAGGTGAGGGAAACCGTATCGGATTGTTACATGTTCCAATGTCTGCCAGATTTATCATCAATGATGGACAGCACCGGCGTGCGTCGATCGAAATGGCCTTAAAGGAGCATCCAGAGCTAGGAGACGAGACGATTGCGGTCGTTTTCTTTTTGGACAAGGGGCTAGAGCGTTGTCAGCAGATGTTTGCAGATCTGAACCGGTACGCCATCCGTCCTTCCAAGTCATTGGGGGTTTTGTATGATTATCGAGACCAAACCGCCCGGCTTTCCAAGATGCTGGTAGCAAAATCGCCGGTTTTTCGTGATGTAGTGGAGCTTGAGCGTACGAATCTGTCACCCCGGTCCCGCCGGCTCTTTACTTTGAGCGCTATTTATCAGGCAACGACGGATCTGATCGAAGATCTTGAGACTGACAATGCTCAGGAGGTTTCAGAGCTGGTTGTGGAATACTGGAAGGAGATTGCCAAGCACATAAAGGAATGGGAATTGGTGCGAAAGGGTTCGATTACGGCTGGCGAAGTGCGTCAAGACTTTATCCATACCCATGGGGTGGTATTACAAGCATTGGCGCGGGTTGGCAATGTTCTGTTGAAGGAAAACCCGACGGGCTGGAAGAAAAGCCTAAAGGGCCTTCGTTCTATCGATTGGCGACGCGCGAATGCCAAGCTGTGGGAAGGGAGAGCCCTTGTGGGTGGGCGGGTTTCCAAGTCTCACCACAATGTTCTCTTGACCGCCAATGCGATTAAGCAACACTTAGAAATACAGCTATCTCCGGAAGAGCAAAGAGTGGAAGATGCTTTTCTGAGAGGTGAATATGCCGCCTAAGTCCTCAAATCAGTCTGCATTTAAAGAACTCGGTTTAAAGAAGGCTATAGCTTCTCTGACTGAAGAGATTGTGGACTTGTACTTGTCAGATGATATCCCTTGGGTGATTGGCTATAGTGGCGGCAAAGACTCGACGGCAACATTGCAGTTGGTCTGGCTTGCCTTATCGAGCTTGGATGAAGATCGGCTAAAAAAGCAGGTTTACGTCATTAGCACCGATACCTTAGTTGAAAACCCTATTGTTGCTGTCTGGGTAAACAAATCTCTGGAGAAAATGACTCAGGAGGCGGTAAAGCAAGGGCTTCCCATTGCTTCACATAGGCTGACGCCAGAAATTCACAATACCTTCTGGGTAAACCTGATTGGGAAGGGGTATCCCGCGCCAAGGCACAAGTTCCGCTGGTGTACAGAGCGTATGAAGATACAGCCCTCGACACAGTTTATTCGCACCATTGTCCAGGAGCATGGGGAGGCTATTGTCGTTCTGGGAACAAGGAAAGCTGAAAGTATGGCTCGCGCGAGAGTCATGAATAAGTTTGAGAAGAAGAGGATCCGCGAAAAGCTCAGTCCGAATGGCAGTCTCCCGAATTCGTATATATATTCCCCTATTGAAGACTGGTCAAATGATGATGTCTGGTTATTTTTGATGCAAGTCGGTAACCCCTGGGGTTATAACAACAAGGATCTACTGACCATGTACCAGGGCGCCTCCCCGGATGGGGAATGCCCGCTAGTAGTTGACACTACAACCCCGAGTTGTGGAGATAGTCGTTTTGGATGTTGGGTATGCACCCTGGTTGAAAAAGACAAATCAATGACGGCAATGATCCAAAACGATGATGAAAAGGAATGGATGCTACCTTTGCTTCAAATTAGGAATGAACTGGATTTCCGAAGCAACGAATCTGAGAACGATAGGCACTTGAGGGATTTTCGGCGAATGTCTGGAGCCGTGCAACTTTTTCATGATCGACCTATCCCTGGCCCTTATAAGCAAGATGTGAGAGCGGATTGGCTGCGGAAGGTTTTAGAAGCCCAGCAGTATATCCGTCAGGAGGGACCTGAGGAGGTCAAAGACATTGAGCTTATTTCGCTAGCAGAGCTCGAGGAAATACGCCGTATCTGGGTCATTGAAAAACATGAGATTGAGGATGTTCTGCCTCAGGTCTATAAGGAGGCAGTCGGCGAAGAGTACCCTGGGAAACGCCTGGATGATAATACAGTGTTTGGGCCGGAAGAGATGAAAATCCTGCGAGAACTGTGTGGGGAGAGCGAACTTCATTATCAACTGGCTCGAGAACTGCTGTCACTTGAAAAACGATATCGCTCAAAGCTCCGTCGTGCCGGTATATTCGATACAATTGAAAGTGCTTTTAAAAAGCACTTCTATGAAAACGAAGAGGATGCTGTGGAGCGCATCCGTAAGAGAAAGGGCCAACTGGAGACCTCCGCAAAACATGTTGAGCAATTAGCAATGTCAGGAGGGTACATCCAGGATTTTAACAATGCAGAGTCCGCTGAGGATATTGTTATATGATCATTGACGAACTGGTCTTACACAACTTTGGCGTATATGCAGGAAGGCAAAGCCTTGATCTGAAGCCTCCAACTCGGAAGAAACCGGTCATTTTGATTGGGGGCTTAAATGGAGGGGGCAAGACTACCCTTTTAGATGCCATACAGTTGTGCCTTTTTGGACCTCTTGCTCATTGTTCGAACCGCAATGGCTTAGGTTATGAGGAGTATTTAAAAAAATGTATCCATCGTGGTTCAAAAAATGGTGAAGCCGCTCTGGAGCTATCATTTCGATGCATTATTGATGGTGAGGAGCAAGCCTACCGGATACATCGTTCTTGGCGATTAACTGGAAAAAGTTGCAAGGAGACATTGGAAGTTATTCGAAATGGTAGGTTTGATCGGGCCTTAACCGAGAACTGGTCGTCACAAGTTGACGATATCTTCCCTATCAACATTGCCCATCTCTTCTTATTTGACGGGGAGAAAGTAGAGGGCTATGCGTCTACTCAAAGCTCAGTCTCCCTAATAAAAACGGCTTTGGAGAATCTTTTGGGGTTAGATATTGTTGATCAGTTGGATAAGGATCTTGTAATTCTTGAAAAACGGAAAAAGACTGAGTCTAAGAACAATGAGGAACAGCAAAAAATACAGGAGGCGGAAGAGGCGATCAAGAAATTGCAACGTGAGATCGTTAATCTAAAGCAGGAAGCTGCCTCAATAAAAACCCTAGAGATTGATAAGAAAAAAGCACGGCTCAAAAAAGTTCAGGGAGAGTATAGGAAGCTGGGCGGCGATCTATATGATAAGCGGACTGAGATTGAAGTCGTCCAGAGGCAAGCCCGGGAAGGGCTTGAGGCAATTGAAAGGGCATTACGCGAAATTGCTTCCGAGACACTGCCATTTCTTTTTGTTGATAATTTGATGACTGCCGTTGTAGAGCGTGATAACAAAGAGGAAGAATGTCGGCTATCACGCGATGTCTTGAAGTTACTGCAAAAGCGTGATGAGGAAATCCTGACAAAGTTGAAAAAAGAGACGCAGGACCAGGCGGCTCTCAAGGCGTTAAAAGACTTTTCTAGAAAAGACCTGAGTAAGCGTAAGAAGCTGAGTGCCCAAGACATCGTGCTGGCTCTTCCTGAGGAGGTTCGGCTTGACTTGAATGCATTAATGCATAGCGAGCTAATTGCAACTAAAGGGCAGGCAAAAAAGCTTCTGTTAGCGTACGAAGAAGCGCTTGAGAATCTTGAGCATGCAAACGTCGAGCTTGATAGTATTCCAAACTTCGATACCATTGCCGCGATTGCAGAAGAATATAGGCATCTTCAGGAAGAGATAGCACAGGCAGAATTAAGGCTGAAAGCTCTTGATATGGAGATCGATAAGCAAGAACGGGAATTGGAGAGAAGGCAGCAGTCGTTGGGGCGTTTGTTGGAAAGAAATATCGAGACTCTCTTGGTTCAGGAAGATAGAGAAAGAATTCTTAAGCACGCTGATCGGTTAAGAAATACACTGTTATCCTTTAGGAAGGCAGTGATAGATCGTCATGTTCGTCGCATAGAAGCGCTTGTTCTAGAGAGCTATCAACAGCTCCTTCGAAAAACATCGCTCGTTCGACGGCTTTCGATTGACTCATCAACGTTTGAACTGACTCTCTATGGGGAGAGTGATCAGATTCTGTCTCCGGATCGGCTATCAGCCGGGGAGCGTCAGTTGCTTTCGATTGCCTTGCTTTGGGGCATGGCAAAGGCTTCTGGCAGGCCGTTGCCGACAGCTATTGATACCCCGATGGGACGATTGGATACGATACATCGTATGCGGCTGATTGAACGATATTTCCCTAACGCCAGCCATCAAGTGATCCTTCTGTCAACGGACGAAGAGATCATAGGTGACTACCTGACCAAGCTATGGCCTTCAGTTGGGCGAACCTACCAGTTGGTCTACGATGATAAGAGCAGTACCACTCAAATTGTTTCCGGTTATTTCAATGAAGCCAGTGAGGTCGCATAATGGCCATTGAACACATCAGGCTTTCTCAACAAGCAAAAGAGCAGTTGATTAAATTAAAGCGTTATACAGGTATAGAGCATTGGAATGTATTATGCCGATGGGCTTTCTGCTTATCACTGCGTGAACCAAGTGTGCCCCCTCCAGCGAAAATCCCTTCAGATAGTAATGTTGAAATGACCTGGAAGGTTTTCGGAGGGAAACAGAATGAGCTCTATATGGCTTTACTGAAAGAACGGTGCCTCCGGGACGGTCTGGACACAGATCCAGAGACACTGATGCAACAGTTTCGTCTTCATTTGCACCGTGGCATCTCATACCTCGCCGGCAACCGTAATCTCCGCAGCATTAAAGACTTTATCGAGCTGCCATTAACGTCTTCCAAGGTGAAAGGGAATGGGCGTAACAATTGAACGGCACAAGACGGCGATTGTTCGAAACGATTACTCTCGACCGATAAAATATGCGCTTTCGGATGGTATCCTTAACCCCGAGCTTACTTTCTTTGACTACGGTTGTGGCCGGGGAGATGACCTGCGCTTATTGAGACAGATGGGAATGGATGCTGATGGATGGGATCCTGAGCATAGGTCAGAGAGTGCATTACATAAAGCTTCGATAGTTAACATTGGATATGTTGTTAATGTTATCGAAGATCCTGGAGAGCGTGAAGAAACCTTAAAAAAGGCGTGGTCTATCACGGAAAGAACCTTGATTGTGAGTGCTCGGCTCGTAGGCGAGGCACGAGACATGCCAAATTTTCAAGAGTATGGCGATGGCTATATTACAAGGTTTGGCACCTTTCAGAAATTCTTTGAGCAACATGAACTGAGGGACTGGATTGAACAAACACTAGGTGTCCTCCCTGCAGCTGCGGGCCCCGGGGTATTTTATGTCTTTAGGGATGACGAGGAGCGTATTGCCTTTCAAGCTACGCGCTACCACCGTCGGATCATAGCCCCGAGGCTCACAAAATCAGAGGAGTTGTTTGCTCAGAACCGTGAACTCCTCCAAACTATAATGGACTTTTACGCGAAAAGAGGAAGGCTTCCCATCGAGGAAGAGATACCCACCGCTACCGATGTTATTCGCCAATTCGGGTCTATAAAGCGTGCCTTTAGAGTGATCCTTAGAGCGACTGAAGAGCGAGAATGGGGAGAAATCAGACACGAGCGCTCTCAAGAGACCTTGATATTTCTCGCCCTTCTGAAATTCGAAAAGCGGCCTAAGCTTTCGAAATTCCCGATTCAGCTACAGTATGACATAAAGAGCTTCTTCACATCCTACAAGTGCGCCTGTGAGCTTGCAGATGACCTCCTGTTCTCTGTTGGGGATAAAGAGCAACGGAACCAAGCATTAAGGGCCTCTCCGGTGGGTAAGCATACCCCGAATGCCCTTTATGTGCATGAAAGCGGGCTAAGGCATTTACCGCCGATATTGCGAGTATATGAGGCTTGCGCTCGAATATACATTGGACGGGTTGATGAGGCTAACATTATAAAGCTCCATAAAGATGAGCCTAAGGTTTCCTACCTATCTTATCCAGACTTTGATAGCAATCCCCACCCTGCTTTGGCTTTCTCCCTGATCGCAGATTTTTACAAATTTCGAGTAAAATACCGAGAATATGAAAATTCTACCAATCCTCCGATTCTTCATAGGAAAGAATCATTTTTGCATCCAGAGTACCCGAAATACGAAAAATTTAAGCGCTTGACATGTGCTGAAGAAAAGCGAGGTTTGTATAACAATACTGCCATTATCGGAACGCGAGAAGGCTGGGAAAAAATCTTGAAGGAAAAGGGAGTAGCCTTAAAAGGGCATCGATTAATAAAATCAATTGATTAGTTATTTGCCTAAGAGATAATAGAGAGCCTTTCAGCAACATCTCAGTCCCTATCCATTTTCACAAAGCTGTGCATATTCCTCAGGAGTGACAAGCTGCTTTAGTAAAAGCTCCGGTTCTTCACTATGGAGGATCTGTAGTCCTATATTAAGAGGCAGATCATCAAATTCTAAGTAATAACATAATGTGCTTTTATTGTTTGCGAAAAATAAGTATAAAAGTGTTTGAATGCACAGCAAGCACAGGCGATTTAGCTCATCTAATAATTGAATTCTAGGTTCATTTTCTAGTGAGACATTACGATTACAGTTAGGACAAGTCTCAAGAAATTCAGAAGGAGCCCATTTCCCATGTAAAAGTTGATTTCTTAAAATGCTGCATATATGCAATGGCATGTAGTGTTGTTCATTTTCTTTGTCCACATTATTGAGAATTCTCGTATGGAGTTCTGGCTCCAAAAATCTTAGAAGTTTTAAGGCCTTTTCTACAACTCGTGAGATGCCAGTTAATTCATGAGTTATCGGATGTAACTTGATATAGTCGATAGCTCTTCTATAAGAAGCTGTCCGTTTAGGTTCACAAACTAAATCAACTGTTGCCTCAAAGCTACCCCAAATCCACATAAACATTGTGACCTTATGCAAATATAAATTTAAAAATTCACTATATTTATCCTCCCATTCGGCGGCCCCCCTGCACATCCAACTGCTATTCTGAATATCGCTATCTACTTGCATAGATTGAATACTCGCCGCAAAAAGCAATTGCTGAGAGATTGTGCCCCACCTAACCCTTTCACCATACGTATTAACAGCATGTTTTGGATAGATTTCGTCCATTTCATGCGTGATTAAATTCCATAAGCGGACACAATGGTCTTTAGGTGGGACTATGTCAACATTCATATCTAGACCCATAGGCTCAAGAAATAGAAACATGGAATTATATCATTAATGCGGGTAGAACCTAATATTGAGATAGACACAAATCAATACACTAGCTTGATACATTCCTTCTTATGGAGCATAGATGCGCATGTCTATTGAAGTAAGGAGCTATGACATGCTTGAAAATGAAGCGAGTAGAGCTATAACCCTACAGGAAGCATCCGAGGAGTATTTAAAGGCCCTTGAAGCTGCCGGAAAGTCTCCAATGACGTTGTACACCTATGGGAAGGATTTCGATCAAATACGGGCCTTCTGGGGGCCAGACAGGGCTCTTTCCGAAATCTCCAAGGCCCAGGTCGGGAAGTTCTTAAAGTCACCGGTATTATTGGAGAAGCCGAACGGGAAGGAGCGGGCTCCCCAAACCATAAGAAAGACCATTCGAGTGTTACGTATGTTTTTGCTTTGGGCTAAGGAACGCGGATATTTGGAGGAGGCGCCGATACCCAACAGTGTTCCAATGGGTCGGTCCAAGCCCCCTAATCAGGGCGGGGAGGAAGAGCCTGAGCCTATTTCCCAGCAATAATTAGTTGCTTTTGGATACTGGGTGATCTAAGGTAAAGGTGCTGTCGTCTACAGCGACGGCCGGGGCTTGATAACCCCGTTGTGACTGGCTCGCATCGGCCAGAACAGATGCCGCTTCTCCGGCTTTTGCCGGGAGGCGGCAACATATGTCCAGGCTTCGGCTAAAAGTTGCCGCGGCCGTGTCACAACGGTTTATCAACTCCCGGCTCCCAGTTTTGGGGGCTTTTTTCTTGAGCAAAGGAGTGATTACGTGGAAATGCTTTGGTCTGAGCTTGAGCCGATCCTGGAGAAAGTGAAGAGTCTTGCCGCAGAATACTATAGACTTACCGGAAAGCCCTTGGGGATTACCGGTGAGATGGGCGAGTATTCAGCAGCACGCTTGTTAGGGTTGACTCTCGTGGGGGCAAGGACCCCTGGGTACGATGCAACAGATGGTTCTAGGCGCCGTATCCAGATCAAATCCAGACTCGTGCAAAACAGTAAGAAACTGGGAGGGCAGAAGATAGGTACGATTAAGCTGGAGCATGAGTGGGATATCGTCATGCTTGTTATTATGCATAAGGATTTCGAGCCTCTTGCCATTTATGAGGCCACCCGACAAAGTATCTCTGAAGCCTTAAAAAGGACTGAAAGTAAGGCAAGGAAACGGGGCGCACTCGCCATTTCAGAGTTTAAGCGGATAGGAAAACAGTGCTGGCCGGAGGAGACTCCCTCGAACTAATAAAAACGGGCTCCTTGCCAAAGGGGAAGGTTGCCACGTCTTTCACCTGGAGCATTCCGAATCGCATCAAAGCGCCGTTTGAGCTGAGCAACGGCTCCCTGGAGGGCGTCTGGCCCGTCGTCGTAGCTGGTGGGGAACAGACTTAGTTGTTCCATCAGACGGGGATTCAGGGTGTCAGCGAACAAAAGGTACCCATTCGTGATCTCAGGTTCCAGTGTCGAGATGCGTTTCCACTTGTTTTCATGCTGGTGAACGCCCTTAACCCGGAAGCTTGAGCCTGTTTGCTTGTTGTTAACGTCTGCATACAGCCCTTTCATGAGCGCTTGAAAATGGTTCTCTTCCAGGAACAATCGGTCAAACTGCCATTTCTGGTAGAGCTGGAAGGCGCGTTCTATCTGTTTTGACGGCGGGTCTTTTTCGATATAGGCGTCCAGGCAGTATAAATAGCCGTCTTTATCCTTGGCAAGGACGACAATGGCAGCATAGTCTGGCTCGGTGGTTTGGCCGGCCTTTTTCCCGAGGGCCGGATCGTGAAAGGCGATAACTTCTACGATATCGGACCACATGACCTTTTTACCCTGCGATGTCTTATCAGCCTCTATCCACTGGATCGCATGGGGTTTCGGTTCATCGAGAACCAGACGGAAGCGTCTTGCCCGGCTCATGTCAAAGAGCTGGCGCTCAGGATCATAGGGATCGTTCTGCTTTTCGGACTGGAAGGCGGCAACCCCCTCGTCTACTTTAAGTCGCATCAGGTAGTCATAAGGTTCGCCTGCCGGCCAGAGAACCTGGCTTCCCTCCAGCATTTTCTTCCGGTGGGCTTCGTAAAACGCCCTGGAGTCCGCATGCCGGTCTGGGTTGGACAGATCGATATATATTTCTTGCCATTTGTCCCAGAGGTCCTGACGCTGGGCGTAGGAAATCACGGACTGATACCGGGTACCCTGGAAACCGGGCGTATTCAGCAGCTCAGAGAGCAGCGACTCAGGATGGAGACAGGTGCCAATCACTGTGATGTTGGTGGAGCCATCCACCTGTCCAATTTTCATAAGGTCCTTGTAGAACCAGTGGCGTGTTTTTAGCCTCTGCTCCGGTGAAAGGACTCCGTCAAGCGATTCAATGTCATCGCAGATCACCAGGCTGGGTCGGTTTGACTTGTGCTTAATGCCTCGGAGTTGCTGTCCTCGTGATCTGGCCTTGACCATAACACCACCCCGAGTGATAAAGGATTTGTGCCCCCATTGTCCGGGACCTTTACCGCGGACTGGAGCATGGTGACCATACACCTGAATCAGCCGCTCGTTATGCTCAAGCTCATCAAGGATCTCCCGGGCCTTATCAATTGCTTCGGGGGCAGAGTGGGCGACGATTAAAATAAAGGACTCGTAACCATAAACGATGGCGTGGATGGCCTTGATCAGCAATTTGAAGGTAGTTTTGGCGTTTGCTCGGGGAGCGGCAATGACTTCCCGCCGTCCTCGGCGGCGAGGATCTGTTTCAGCTCGGCAAAAGTCCAGATGCATGTTGGAAAACGGATACTTGCAATAGTGGGGAAAGAAATATCTGGCAAAGAAAGCAAGGTCAAAGTAACCGCGCTGATAAGCCGCCCAGTTTACAACTTCTGGTTTGTCACTCAGGGGACTCTTCTTCAAGCATTTCCAGAAGCGCTTCCAAGTCTTCCGGTGTAGTTTTGGATGAATCGGATACCGGTTCATTGGGTATTCCTCCTATGTCGGCATGTTTATCAAGGAGTTTGTCTTTTAATTCCAGTGCTTTTAAAGCGGTGGAAGTATCTCCTTTTTGAAGGCTATCTTGGTAGATGTGGGATAATGCGTGATAGTGTTCAGCTCTGAGATCGTGAGGTGAGTTTAACAACAGGTACTTAGAGCGCTGGATTTTTACGGCCTTGATGTCACGCTCGGCCTGCCGAAGGCTGATACTATAGCGGTGGCACAGAGCTTGAGCGATTTCTGCTGGTTTATAGCCCTTGTCCATCAGGGATTCTATACTCCGAGAACGCTCCTTCCGTTTCTCCTCGGTGGCACGTTTTCGGCGAAGTTTATTATTTTCCTTTTCCTTTGGCATGCTGAGACTCCACTTTTTTTAGGGCAAAGGTGCACAGGTTGACAAAGGCCACCCCCCGATCAGGTTTTTTCGAGGAGGATTCCTGAAAATGCGTTAATGCCTGTGTTACGGAAGCGAGATCTTGGGGAGGAACGAGGAAGGTCAATGGCACCGGCAAAGATGCCTTCTCTGCCTCCATCTGTTCTTGAACAGACCGTTCCAGTGCTTCGATATCCTGCTCAAGTAGTGCCAGCAGGTCCTGGATTTCTTCGGTCGCCTCCGGGATGAGTTGGGCTAGTTCCTCGATGGGCAGAGTCTGGGTCAAGGCCTGTACCAGCTCGGCCCGTTTTTTCAGGTTCTCTGTTCCACGCAGTGTATTCAGAGTGGCCAGGGCGATCTTGGCCTCTTGTCCCGAGATCCGCCATACTACACACTTGGCTTCCGTGTGGCCCATCGATTCCAGCACCAGTTTTCGATGGTGGCCGTCAATGATGATAAAACGTTCGGACTTTTTGTTTCGAGGGCGAACAATCAATGGCGGGTAGAGGCCGGTTCTCTCGATATTTCTCCGAAGCTTCTCCAAGGTCTCGGGGGAACAGACATTGCTGCTTTTGGGGTCGTTATCCAGTAGCTGAAGCGGGATAGTTGGCATGGTTGAGCCTCCTTTTTCTTTAAACATAGGCCAGGACAAGTAACTCCTGGGTTCCGGTACGCTTGGCAACGTGGGGAAGATGTTTGAAAGCCTGGGCATTGGCCTTGACATGCCGTTTGGGGGCATGCCGCCGGACCAAGACGACCAGATCCTCAAGGGAAATGTGGTTGTTGCCGTAGGATATCAGCCAGATTGGGATGTGCTGCGCTCCATCCAGCAGATTTTCCAGGGCCTCAGTGTCTTTGGTGAAAGGCGATGTGGATAGACTGGCTTCGGGACGTTGCCGAGTGAGAACGCCGTCAAGAATCCGATTCGTGGCCTCGTAGCTCAGGCATCCCGGATAAGGGGGATCGGCATAGAGGACATCTCCCTCTGCCTGACTGACGAAGGCAATGGCATCCATCTGGAAGCGCTTAACGGGGCTACCGCTGAACACCCCCCTGTTAAGGGCGCGTCGCCGTTTCTCCAGCGAGTGCCAGGTGGGTTTGAGCAGGTTCGGGAAGCTGTCATCCACAAACCGCTTCGGGTTAAGCGTTTGCCAATCCCGGAGACCATCCAGGGCCTCTGCATACGGTTTATTGCTGGTGCTGATTGAGCTTGAGATGCAAACAAAGTCACGAATCAGATGCCAGGCTAGAAGTTGGCTCAGGGCACGCTTTGTCGGATTCTGGACTTTATCTGACCAGTATAAAAGGCGATCCAGGGCTTCTGCATGGCGGGATGCGAAGACATTGGGGCTGAAGTGCCTTTGGATAAACCCGGGGGCCTCTCCCTCGGGAAGAGAGCGGGTGAGCATTAAGACTTCCTCCCGGCTTAAGAGATGCGAATGGTTCTCCAGGAGAGCTTTGATGACAATTTGTGAGCGTTCTGACCAGTCGTTGCAGTAGATCTGCTGGAAGCCCTGTGTCTTCGCATACAGACTGACTGCACCTCCACCGGTGAAGGCGTCAATAAAAGTCAGTTTCTCCCAGGAAGATGGAGGGGCAGCCCTCCCCAGTGTCTGGAATATCCAGGGAATCAGCCGACGCTTCCCGCCCAAGTAGGGCGGCAAAGCACTGAAGAGTCTTGCCCGTGATAAGGATGGCATTATCAGAAACCTCTTGTTCTGGATTGCTATATCCTCATTGTTCTGCCTGGGATACAATCTTTGTAGACACAGAAATTATGAGGAATCTGTATTGTAATGGTGGGCACTCATGAGTACGGCTTTTTGAATTACGTCCTGGCCGAGTTTATTCGACAGAAAAGCGGGCCAGCTAATACTGATGGTCTAAGACCACCTCACATCTTGCGAGAAGAGTTTAATGAAAAGCTAAATGCTTTGGTCTGCCAAGGTTTATTGTCAGTAGAAGAGGTTGAAACGCTTGTCCGTCCGATTGAGAAGCTGCCCTATGAAAAACTGGCTCTCATCGCCTCTTTGCAGACGGAGCTGAGCGGCATAGTTCATAGCTCACCGGTTGAGTTTACTGTGAATCCAGTATCCAAAAGCCAGGAGCAAAGGGCCCTGGACTGGACAATCCTCCATATTCAGCAGCTAGGCCTTGAAGGGTTGGAGCCGCAGAAGGTCTATGAAGATTCTTGGGGTGACTTCAGGACATTTGCGGTAAGAACGATATTGTTTTACTCAGAGCCATATTGCCAGTGCTATTGGTGCGGCAAAATAGATTTTGAAGGCTCTCACCCTGTTAGAAAGAACCGAAAATACTGCCACCGCTCGGATTGTGAGGAGAGAGCAAACTCCAACCCTGATGCTCACATGGGATGCTGTTCTGGGGAATGGGCATTAGTACGACGGGCTTTCAAGGAAAAGCTTCGTAGCTATAACAACCTGGCCATTTCTGAGAAAGAGCGTAGGAAGAAGATCATTAAGGCCTTTGAGTCGTTCTGCAAAGACCGGTTTGATGACAATTTGTCCCAAAAAAATGATGTGACGAATAAGGTGCTCTACGATATGCACAAATTTCAGAAAGCCATAGGCAAGGTAATTTCATCTAAGCCCGTTCAAGAGAGGATACAAGCGTTGGATAAAATCTTCTCTCATTTAAGGGAGAAATTGATACAAGAAACCGGCTTTGGCGATAGCAGTAAAACCGTTTAAATTGGGTCTGATAATCAGTGGTATGGCTATGGGATTAGAGTCTCATCCTGCTTTTCCCTCCATTGGGACTAATGAGCCTTGATCCTGATCTAAGGTCCCCAGGGGTTCATTCGGATTGAAGATGTTTTATAGGGCTCCTTGCCTCCTTTTATTGGGAACCAGGCAAATTGCATTTTTGAATCAGAATCCGAGGATGTTTCCCATACAGCGTTGCTAATGAAATATGCATGGGCCAAGTCTTTAAGATGGTAAGAATGCCATAAGTTGTATTGAACATACTCTCCTATCCCGATGTCTGAACCTCGAGGCCAGAAACGAAAGAATGAGTGTGGACCTAAAGCTATCCAGTTAATAACCCTAGTTTTCTTGTTATTGGATACTGAATGAACAAGGCTTAAGACCTTGTTATCATCAAGAGACTTATTGGTCTCAAAAACAAATAACCCAACCGGGCAGTTCTCTTGATATTTTCTAAGCTGCTCAGCCTGTTCTGCTAATTGTCCTAGGGTAGCTCTTAACTGAGTAATGTTCTGTTTTGTTTTAACTTCGATAATGGCACTTACGGCATCCGGAGTAACTAAAGTGAGTTCTCCATCTTTGAAAAGTGTGGGTTTGTTTCGATTTGTTAGCAAGATATCCAGTTGCTTTGAAGAACCGCCATTGGGGTAGCATATAAACCCTCTTCCAATGCGTAGCGAATCTGCAACATGGTTTGCTAGGATTTTACGAAGTATTGTTTCTTTGTGTTCCCCATCGGTTTGCCAGTGGCGGGGGCCAATCAAATTACGTATCCGGTCCTTTAAGGTTGTAAGTTCACGTGAAATAGATTGATGATACTGTATGTAGTTTGTCTCGATAGGCATTGCTCCTCCTTTGGGGATCAATGATAAGTTCGTAATCTGTGGCGACCTATTTTCTTAATGGTAGATTTTTCTTAGGCTCACGTATAAGTAAAACACAGGTTACCGAATCCTGAATTCTGGCCATATAGTCAACAGATAAATCGAGCAGCTTTTGCTGATCGGGTGCGCAAAACTCAATTTCGCCAGTTGCTGTATCAAGCCGATAAAAGGCCGATCCGTCTTGAATCAATTGGTAGCGTCCAATGCCTGGTTGGTTTCCAAATTGAGGTTGTGAAAAATACAGAATTGCCAGAAGCGCTGCCAACGCACCTATGGAGATAGAAATTAATGGATGCTTCACTGTGCTATCCTTTAGTTGGAGTTAATGGCTTATCCAGGCGAGGTCCTGTATGAGGGCCTAATCTCTGAGCTTTATTTACTAGCAGCTGCTGCTTTCTCTACTTTTACATTCATGGCGCAAGAGCCTTGATGGTTTTCTCCTAGAGTAAAGGATACATGTGTTCCGGCTGGAATACCGCTGAATGGACCAAGGATGTAGTTACTGTGGAAAAAGTGTTGGTTTCCTTGGCTATCAATAATGAAGCCATAGCTTTTTTCTGGATACCAAGCTTTAACAATCCCACGAAGAATCTCTGCATTCTTCGCATTCTCTCCAGACAAAGCTAGAGACTGCATTTTTAGGGTATGCTTTTCTATTAATGTTTCAAGATAGTTGCAACTTTCAGTAATGGAACTCGAGTTTTTGAACTTGTGCTTACATTGCTTGATTAGGGACAGTGGTTCCATTGTGCTAGAAAGCCAATCAAGATCAAGTGAGAGTATATGTAAAATATTTTCAATAAGCGAGCTAGGCACAGGCTCGGGGCCTCTTTGTAAGATAAAGCCACAAATCCGGATAAATTTATCCTGCAGCCGATCATCCATCTCTTTGAGGTTGATTCCTTCTTCGATTATTTCTAAACTTCTTCCTATGTATTTATAGAAAGAAATTTTGTCATAATTCAAAACATGTTCAGCCCAGCGCTTGTAATTCTCACTGGCCTGATCTCGGATTTGTGTCCGGTATTTGAAGTAGATACCTTCTTTATTACGAAGCAGATCTTCGTATGTGTTTGTCGATTCTTCATACCGACCAATCCTCCCAAGGCAAAAAGCTTTTAGGGAAAGAAGATGGTATGGCTGGTTTTTGTCGAGCTTCAAAGCAACTTCTATATGGTCGAGGGCTTCTTCATACTCCTCCATATGTTTCTGTAGGAAATAAGCAAAAGTAAATCTGGCAATGACAGAGTTTGGATTAAGCTCTACGGCCATCTGTAATTCATTATATGCTGTATAGAAGTCCTCTTCCTCGATAGCAAGCATTGCTGAAATCCGGTAGCACTCTGAAAAGCTAGGCATTAATTGTTTTGTTTCCTCGATCAGTCTTTTTGCCTCGACCAGTTGTCTCGGGCGGAATAACTTCAAAGCGCGGCTTAAGTTCACCGCACAGATTTTTTCATTCTGATTCTTTCTAGATGAATGAATGGCAAACATGTCGTACTTATTTACTTCTCTGTTGATCTGTTCCTGTTCGAAGCTATGTCTTAGCTTACGGTTCTTCTTGTGGACTATTGAGAATACCTCTGGGCGAGGTGGGTGGTGAGATTTAAGATATTCAGTGGCAATATTTGTAAGAGAATAGATGAAGCTGCCGTGCTTATCTGAAGAGATCCGTCGAATCATACTGCTGTGGTTAAGAATATTAATGCTTTGTTGAACCTCCTCTTGCTCGTAATCATCTTCAAGCAGATACTTTAACTCGACTATGCTTACCGGTTTGTTAGCACAAGCCATTACTTCCAAAACATATTTTTGTCGGTCATCAATTCGGCTGTAAAGATTCTCAAAACAAAAATGTATGACGTTTCTAAATGAGACGTTCTCTTTCGTAAGCAAATCTTGCGGTTCTGCGCCGGAGGCAATGCTTGAAATAAACCATTTAATCAACAGGGGGTTGTAGAACAACTTTCCTACGTACATACTCAGAAGCTCATCCTTTAGCTGATAAAACTCCTTAAGATTGAAAGTTTTTGCATAGCTGCGTGCTAGCGAAATGCAGGAAAGTCTATCCATTCCCTCTAATTTAAAGCGGTATTCAAGCTCCTGTAAGCCAATCCGAGAGGTAAGTAGAACTTTTGAGTTTCTGGGGACGCCGGATAATAAATAACGCAACATCTCATCGTCGCTATTGAGAGTCTCAAGGTTATCAATAGCCAGTAAGATATCAAACTCTCTCATGTACTCATGTATCTCGTCTATCAGATGTGCAAGGGGAGTAAGCTTGCTCCCATCCGTTCGAGCTCCGAGCTGTTCAGCTATATCTTGGACAAGACCCAAGGTGGTACCTATGGAATCCTCAATTTCCCGGATTCCATTTGCGGTTAGAGCGTTACTCTTCATTGAAACCCATATGATCGCATCATATCGTGCCTGTTTTATATCAGGCACATCTACAAGATCATAAAGGCATTTTAATGCAAGTGCAGATTTCCCTATTCCGCCTTCACCGATTACATTTATGACGGCCTTTTCGTCAAGGAGCAATTTTTTTAGATCATGAAGTTCTGTTTTTCGGCCTAGAAAGCCAGTATCATCAAAGTCTGGGAGGGGCAGGTTGTTCGGTATGCAAGAGCGGTTGTCGAGTTTCCAATAGTCTGGAATTGGGGTTTCGTATGCAAGCGCAGGGTTTTCACGGAGATTGTTATAAGTTGTGACAGTATTTTTCCAGGGCATAGGTGCATCCGGAGTGAATTCCAAGATGAAATCAACTACTTTATGAGAGTCTTCCGGTTCAAGTGGGCGAGAATGACATACCCTGTTTCTGGTTAAGATAAGCTCTGAAAGACGTGAGGCGATAGTTTTAAGATACAAATCTAACTCTGGCCGACCGGTAGGAACCAGCTTAAACAGGAGTTTGGACAAATCCCCAAAGTCCATATATTCAAGTAGGTCCTTGCCTTCCTCAGCTTTTATCTTTCGGTCATCCTCAAACCGACGTTCGGCAATTTCTCGCACATCTTGAGGAAAAGGCACCATATGGGGAAGCTGGTAGAGGTACTCCCGTATATCAGCCTCAAGCGAGGAAATGAGGGCGAAAATATACATACGAGTGGCCGGTTGAGTGAGATTAGACACGGTAAATCCTTCCCTAGAGTGACACTGTCTCCTTAAACAATTAAGTATACAAAAACCCTGCTACCCGATAAATTGCTTTGGGCTAATGTAAAGAAACGTCATCATCTGAAGACTGTTGATTTCTTAACGGAGTGCTTCCTATGAGTAGCAACGGATCCAAGCTGTCGGAGTAACCGCGTACCCACCGGAGCCAATCCTCTTTATCCATACCCTCTGGAGCCAGATCTATAGGAGTGGCCTCAGCTAGGAGCAAGAACTCGCGTATCTTCTGTGCCTTGCTCCATTGGGCAATAAGGCCTTCCAGGTATTCAATACGGTGTTGTTCCTCTAATTGCCTTAATCGAGCCTCTTCTGCCGCTTGCTTTCTTCGCTCTTCCTCAAGTCTTTCCCGTTCTTCTTCCTCTCTCCGCTTCTTCAAATGAAGCGAAATCTTTGCCAGATCAACCATGAGCCGATTGAGCTGGACCTCCAGGGGCTTCTCTTCGGTGTCAAGCCAGCTTTGTTTGCCCCGATACCAGTGCGCATTCTCGACTTTCAGAATCAGCTGGCCATTTGGGATGAAATCATGGTTAGGACCATAGTTATACTTTGCTTCCCTAGCTGTTGGCGTATGAGGGACCTTTTGCGCCCTCTCCATCAGAGAAATACGGATGTCTTCACCGAAATACTCGATGTATGTGGCCACATAGCTAGACCCTGGTGAGTATGGGTAATATTTTCGTTTTACGGTTAGGGCATGGCCCCGGTCCTTTAGGCTAGCCATCAGGACATGAAAGATGCGTCCTACACGGGGGGCTGCCTTCTTTGAGCAGCAAATGTCCAAGGTTTCTGTCTCTGAAGGTCTGGAGCGCCCGTACTTGTCTACATAGCCACTACGGAGCGACTTGAGGCTTTTGCTGACCAAAGGGTGCAGCCTATGAATGGTTTCTGGAACGATAATCTTGTTTTCAGGCTTACTCTCCGTGTCTTTTATGCGGACAACCCAGGGGTCGTCCTTGAAGCTCTTAACCTCGTTTCGAAAGGCAATTCCTGTTTTCGAGAAGTTGGCATATCGATGACAGCTATAACTCGGGCTTGGAAGCGGCTCCTTCTTCACGCGATGCCCAAGTTCTACCTTTCTCCAATGCCCACAGCCAGGTGTGGGTATTTCCATACGGGCACAAAGCTTGGATAATCCCCTATCGGATAGACCGAGCTCTGGGGCTAAGCGACTGACAGGTGTTGTCCAAACCTTTTCATATAGATCTTCCCTAGAAATATAAAAATGGCTCATATGCCTCTCCTGGCCTGAAAAATACCAAGGCATTATATCGAGAGGCAGGTAATGGAGGGCGATTAGACTTCGATAACGAAATCAGGTTTGAAATACGGATTCTCTGGAGAATGATTCCCTTGACGCTCGTATCCCCGGGGATTAGAAACCACCCGTGTATCTCTTACGGTGTAGTCGTTGCTGTTGTGGACATGGCCATGTATCCAAAGGTCCACAGAATCTCCCATCAGATGAGAAAGATCGGAGGCGAAGGCGGCTGACAAAAGGTCTCGTCTGAACCGATCGTGGACACTCTGAAGGGATGGGGCATGGTGGGTGATAACGACGGTTTTTCCATCAAAGGGCTGCCTGAGAGCCTCCTCCAGGAACGAGATTGCCTCCTGGTGAAACCTCAAGGTGTCTTCTGGCTTGAGCTGCCGCTCATCCGGTTCTGTCCGGATATGCCGGAAGTCGTTCATCATCATTCGAGCCATGAAGATGGCCATGCTGGACTTGGGCTGGCCAAACAGCTCAAAGTTTGTCCAGAGGGTGCTGCCGAGAAACCGAACATTCCCTATGGTTACCGCCTGGTTCTCCAAGACTTGTATGGGTGTGCCTTCTGCGGCTTGGAGTACCTGCTCTCTCACCCGTTCATAGTGGCCTCCATAGAATTCATGGTTTCCAAGGACATAGAGGACGGGCTTTTCAAATCCCAGTGCCCATTCGATGGCCTTGGAACCCACATCAATGTCCCCGGCCAGGACCACTACATCCGCATCGGTCTGTGGTACCGGCAGGATTGAAAACTCATTGTGGATGTCACTCAGGATTTGAAGTTTCACGACAAATGTCCAAACTTTGCATTTTAGGGCTGTTTTTTGGAAGAAAACGAGGTCAAAAGTGACGAGATAAGGTCATTTTATGACAGCTTTATGTCGGCAACAAAATGTAGAGTATGGGCTGGAACCAGCATGACATACATATACATGGGCCCCCAGGGAGACCAAGGGCGTCATAAAATATCAAAAAAACGACATAAAATGGCGTGAAAATCGCAAAAATTTAGCCTGATATGGCTGAAACCCTTGCTGGTCGGAGAGTTTCCTTCGGGACGTGGGGGTCGCTGGTTCGAATCCAGTCATCCCGACCAGGCGGGTCCCAAATCCTCGCCATGACCGCCTTCCGACCGGCGGTCGTTTTCGTTGTGGGCTCGGTCAGGCCTTCGAGAGCACAACGTCTCGGGCATTGTGCTCCGGGTGAGATATCGGAAAAACCGGCGAAATGCCGTGAAAACAGCCGGTTTCTGATATCTGGCCTGTGATGTCTCGATTGATTCAAAATGGACACAAAGGCCTCAATACACTTGGTAAACACCCTCTTTGGAGTGACGTATGACCTCCGTTAGTCAAAGAGGAGGTTTTTCAAGATGTCGAGCCTTTCCAGACACCTTTCCCAGTGGGAGTCCGCCATGCGCTGTGGTCTGATCGGTGGACGGCCTTTTAGTGAGGGCTGTATCAAGAACTATGTCTTTTATGTGGCCGGCTTTTTAAAGCAATACGGGGAGCTGAACCTGGAGAATGTCAAAGCCCTGATGCTGTCAGTTCCATTGCTCTATCCTCTCATATCCTGATAGAGAACAGTAGATCACAGATTTCTAATTAGAGGAAGACTGAATGTCTACACTGCCTAGGGTTATTAAAGGCTCGACTATCTCTGATTCGTCATCACCACTAATACGAAGGCTAAAAGCTGCTTCGCGTTGAATATCAATTGGACGTTTTCGAGACATTCTCTACAAATTCTCCTATTTTCGAGGTTAATATGGCCATTTTCCCATTTTGCCCCCTTTACTGGAAGATGATCTTACTTAGATATGGGGCGGTGTGTGGTCGTTCAGCTCCCGGAATTGCAGAAATTAGCGCATCTACGGGATTGTTTGTATCTGGATAGGACCTATGCATCCCTTCTTCATAATCAGGTGTAATAATCGGCTTTTCGGACCTGTAAAATATGAAATTGCACGAATATATTTGGACTACATGATTAAGTGCATTGGCTTCTTCTTGTGTCACCACAAAAGTAAAAAGACGAGGCTCAGCAGTGTATTGTCTTGGCCTTGCATAAAGTACGCTTATTTCCGGTGTAATGGGAACAAGCATCTTGTAACTATTAAGCTGATAGGGTTGTACTGGTGATCTAATATTGTGAAAAAACCCATCCCCAAAAATAAACTCACGTTTAGGTGAGTATAAAACAGCAAACTTCCCTCTCGTTCCTATTTGTGAAACGGCTGTTTGGTGGCTATCTCGCATATTTAATGCAATTAGAGAATTTCGCTCCCTTTCAGGTAATCGATCTACACCCCGCAATACCTCTGCGGTCCGCACAGCTGTTTCTCTATTCATGGGAGACCTAATTGCCAGTGAAACGATGCTCTCGACAAGTTTCGCTATTTCTTCATTGCTTGCGTTTTGAGGTATGAAACGTTCAGTCAGTGTTTTTGCTTTAGGCACATCTTTTTGTTCTAAAGATTGTAGCCAAGTAATTACATTTGGAAAGCCGTTATCTGCTTTATCAAATATCGGTTCAAAATTTTGATCCCAGACCGTTGTTTCTCCTGCATTTTGGCCGAGTTTTATGTAATGACCGTTTCCTAGGCTGCCAAAGTTTTTTTGGGGTGCTGGTCTTACTTCCCCGTTTGGCAAGAGGCAATGCACGTTGCCGTCAGTGTTTTTCCAGTGTTTAGAAACACACTCCGGCCACCAATGATGTCGTTCAGACTTTGTTTTGGCTTTTGGCAACGCATTACCCTCATAGCAGTGTAAAAGCGGAAAAATCTCGGGCAAACAGTGCCGGAGCCCTGTTAGTAAAGGTGCTGGTGTCTTCCAGGTCCAAGCTTGGAAAATGTGGATTTTCAGCCCAGCCTGCCCAGAGCTAGTATAGGTTAAATGGAGCCGAATGTCGAGAATAGCATGGCTTTCAGGGCGAAGCTGCCGATTTCAGGAAAAGCCTTTTGGAAGTCGCAAAATGGATTAAATCGGGTCTGATAATCAGTGTTATGGCTACGAAAACTGAAAAATGCGAGCCTTCTGTATTTGACTGTCCTTCTTAAGTAGAAGATCCTTCCTTGTGCTTCAGCGTGTAGCTTGTCGCAGGGGAGTTGGGATGACTTGTATCCATTGCCAGTACCCCTTCTTTAACAAGACGTCGCACCCAGTAGCGTATGGTCGTATTTGGCAGACCCGTTAATGCCTTTAGTTCTTTTACGGATAATGATGCGGGGACCTCAGAAAAGGCCTGAAGCACAGTGTCCCGCTGATTCGGCTTAGAACCCTTTTTTATTTTCTGACGTTTTCTCTCGACCTGAAGCCCGGGGATGGTTTCTTGAGCAGCCTTCGGCTCAAGATCTGGCAAACGGTATTCTACCCAGCGTCCACTGCCCACTTTCTCTAAAATTTCTAGATCTGTTAATTGCTTGAGCTCTCGGCTTGCAAGCCGAGAGTCGACGCCAGTAAGCCGGCAATAGCCAACATTATCAATAACTTTTGAATGATAGACGTAAGCTAACCCTTTTCTTTGAGACTCACTAATAGCATGGCCCATGGTGACTTGAGCAACCCAGGACAGAACATCAGGGCTAAGTAAAGTATGATTCCAAAAGCAAACTTTAAAACGGGCTAAGCTGACTTGAAAATCAGGCGGAGACATTCCAGCCTGCCTTAAGTGGTTAAGCATCGCCGTGATACCAGAGCCTCGCCCTTCACAAATGGTCTGATTATCATGCGGGAGAGGCAAATCTTCAAGAATTTTGATTAAAAACTCATTCCGGGAAGACTGTGCTCCTGGCGTTCCCAACTGTTCCGGCTGTATCGGCCCATATAAGCCCCCAGGACTCAGAATTTCCATTCTGTCGGGATAAATTTGGACCTGGACATGGCTGCCGCGGGCCATATAAGAGAGATCGCGGTGGGCTAAAGCATTCACAATGGCTTCTCTTAAAACCAATTCGGGATATTCCCATTGCTCAGTTCGACCTATGCCTTGGATAATATCTCTCCTTTGGATATTACGTTTTATGACACTCAAGGCCTCTTGAACCATATAGGGGATAGGGCCTTCAACCTTAACGTTTTCAAGAAACCGTTCGCCACGAGGCCCGGGTTGACCAGCCTCACTGGTTGGATAGCGGACAATGGTTATACATAAGCTTGGAAACAGGCTCTGTGGATAGGTTCCCATACAGAGCAAGCCTCCTAAAGAGAGAACAGACTCACTGTTTGTATCCATAACAGTGACCTTAAGAATGTTCAGTAATTCTTCATCGGAGCTACTTTGAAAATTTTTGCCCTTACTCCTAATTCTTCGAAGGAAGCCCTGAAGTAAATCTGCATCTAAATCTTTAATCCCCGTCCCGGCTATGGGTTCAAGATCTTGCCGAGGTTGTCCTTTAGCTTCTTCGATGGCGTGCAGTTCATAGGCATTCATCTTTCGGTTGCTGTCACCAACTCGAAGATAGGACCCATTAATTAGGCCTTGAGGGCGGTAGTAACAGGGCTTCTTGTCTCCCGGCAACTCAGGGATCTCAGCCAAAATAAGAGACTTGCCTTCAATATCAAAGAATTGAATCTCCGGTCTCAATGCCGGTTCCATCTCAGTACACATGGCTGATAGATCGGCCTGTACCTTTTTGACATTCTCTACCCCAACCACATCAAAACCTGAGTCTTCATCAATTCCTAAAACAATAGTCCCGCCAGAGGTATTTGAGAAAGCAGATAAGGCTTCCCATAGGCGTTGGGGTAATCCTCTTTGAGAGGCTTTGGCCTCAACAGCAGCATGATCAACCCCGAAACGTCTCAGGGTTCCGATTAACTCTAAAAGCTCATCCTGCAGCACGGACTTGTTACTTCGTAGTTGCTACTTAAGAGTTTACTTCATAGCTGACAAGTACCTTCATGCTATCAACTCTCAAGTAACTGTCAAGTAACAAGCTGCTGATGACCTACAAACTGTGGAGTTCATCTATTTGTAGACCCCAACGTTCCCAGCGAGGAGGCTTTGTACCTAGACAGACCTGTCTAAAAATATCCCAACACTCAACTTTTGGATGGGACCGTCCGAGGGGCCCGGTCAGTTGTCCAGCTTAATCCCTGCCCGATCGGACGACTTTGACATGTACCCGCTTCTTCAATGAGTCTCGTATACCCACGGCAAACGCATCCCGCAGGCGAAGTACGTCCCCCTCTTCTTTCAGCGCATGACGGTAATCGATATAGGTCTGGTCGAGCCGTTTTTTTCGGGCCTTCGCCTCAGGTGTCGTGCAAAAGCCTTCCACAAAACAGGCCGGTGGCAAGTCCTCGGCAATGTCCTGCATTTCCCGGGTCAGCTGTTCTTCCAGCTGTTGCCGCCTTCTGCGTGTTTCCTCAACCGTCGCTCCGGTTCTGGCATACTCGGCAAACTTGACCGACAAGGTTTCTGTATCCTGAGCACTCAGGTCGATGGCATCGTCCGGCTCCAGCATGTCTACCCGAAACGGCTGTCCTGAGAGTGCGGCAGCAGCCTGTTGTCCGAAGAACGCCTGATCATATCCCGATCCCTGTGAACTTTCAGCCAGTGCCAGAATGGCCACACTCCGGCGAAGCGCTTTCATCGCAGACGGTGTTCCCGGTGTGTAGGACGTGGGCGTAAATCCTGAAAAGGGCGCATTGTGATGCCCGAAAATCGGTGTCACCCCGCTGGAGGAGACAACGGTAGATTGATAACGAGCCGAAGCCTGAGCTGGACGGAGGTCTTGCGTCAATGCCCGGATTCTCCGCGTTCGGGATTTAAGGGAAACGCGATCCGCCTTGGTGGGGCCGGGCACGTAAACCGTCTGTTTTTTACTGGGTTTCGTTTCCTTTGTATCGTTGCCGCCATACCAGCCTTTGCAGACACCAGGGAACAGGCAAAACAGCATGGGGATACAGGGGCCGTTACCCGAACATGAAGACGAGGAAGAATAGGAAGAGCCGCTGTCCTGATAACAGGAACCACCATAACTACACCAGTACCCCTGATAAACCCCATTGGCAAACGCGTGGTTTAAGGGCATCAGAAGCAGAATCATCAGCATCATGACACCACATGACACCCCTTTTGTTAAATTATCTCTATTTACGTGCATCAAAGTATTTTTCCTCATCGCGTTTCCACTGTGAGATTAATTTTCTCGCCTGGGCAATTTTCCCGGAAGCTGCGCCCGATTCAATTTCAAGATAGCTTTCCATTAGCGAGATTGCGTCCCGCACACTGCCCTGGGCCGCCATCATCACCGCATAGTTATAGTAACCCTCCGGCCACCACGGCGAGGCAAAGTAAGCCTCCCGAAATGCCTGATCGGCAGAACGCATGGCCTCCTTTTCGGGAGATGTCCGTTTGTCGGAATACAACTGCTTGGGATCCTGCTCGATCTTCGACGCCCACGCCTCCAGACTCACCTGATCCAGCCACTGAAATCCCTGATTCGTCAGCTCCAGCGCCCGGTCCGTCGGTCCCGGACGAAGAGGCATGTTTTGGGCCTGTGCAACGAGTGCTTCCCAGTCCTCCGTCCGGTTGCGTTCCTGCCCGTCCGGTTTTTTAATGGTTGGATGGTAACGGGATGAGGGCAGGTAACAATAACCTCGATGATGCAGCTCGCCCACTGAAAACTGATAATAGTCAGCGATTTCTGCCAGCTGACACCCCCACCAGCCGGTGATCAGGGGAACCTCGTCCCAGTTGGGTTTTTTACCCTTGTATCTCACATACACTGCTTCCGCCGGCTTCTCCCCTTCAAGCACGACTGTGGAATAAACAAGATAATCCAGAATCCGGTTTTTCAGGTTCGAATCCTCAATGCCGGCATCCAAGGCCTCGCGGGCGGCCTGACGGGCTTTTTCAAAATCCCCCACAACCATGTACCCCGAAACCCTTTCAAAATGGGCTTTGTTTGACATGCGTCCGGCATCCAGTTTCATGATCCGGTCATACAGCCGGGCAGCCTCATCATAGCGGCCGGATTCATAATACAGGTCCGCCAGACGCTGCATGGCGTTCAACTGCAACGGATCAGTGGCCATGGTCAGTTCCAGCATCTGGATTACTTTCGTATAGTTGGCGCGATCCCAGTAGGTTGCCGCAATCAGTCCCCTCGAAATACTCGCCAGAATCGCATGACGCAAAAACGTTTCTCCCCCGCTGGCGAAAATCATCCCCCAGAGCGCCGCACCCCGGATCGAATAAGTCGAGTTAATACGGAGGAAGAGTCTTTTATTCTTGCGGACCGCCGGTTTGGAAACCAACTGAAGCACCGCATCTATATACTGGGCATTCGCCTCGGCATACACCGCCATTTCCGGCATGTCGAGCGCAAGCACCGCCGGATCCGGTGAGGCCACAATGGCCACCATCAGTGCCCAGTGTTTTTCAACCATGTCGCGGCGCAGCGTTTCAAGCCGGATTATCTCCTGCTTATGCTCGGCAACATCATCAAAAAGAGCCCGGCGCATCGTCTCCAGCAAATCGTACTCATCTTTCAAGACTTTAGCCTTTTGTTGATGTACGGTCTGTGCGCTTTCCAAGGTCAGTGCCCTCAGCTTTCGCCAATCGCCGGGATTGGCCTGCGCCGTCTTCAAAAAATCCAGCAAATGGCGATAGAGCATTAAATGTCGTTTCCGGGGCGCCGCCTTGGCCAGAAGCTCCGCCCGTTCCTTAGGGGTAAATCCGGGATGATGACTAACCAGCTCCGCGTCCCTGGCCATCTGGCGATATTCTTCTGCCAGTTCGCGAAGCCGGGGCAGGCGCTGCGTCAACTCCGGCGACAACGAAAGTTCGGTAAAATCATAATCCAGAAACAGGCCGGTCCAATAACTGGCCAGCAGGGTCAAATCCGGATGGTCCCTGTTGAGCGTTCTAACAACGGCCCCGGTGTATGCGTAATCCATTGTTAAAGACGAATGATAGCCAGGATTCTTTGTATCCCCAGGCAACTGTTCATCATAGTAGGTATATAGTTCGGTAATTCCCGCCGGGGTCCACTGCGAGGCCTCCGATAATGGCGTCCATAAAACGCCTGTCACCACAACCATTGTCACCACAACGACCCTGAAAAAGGCGGGCAAGTGCAATGGAACCGGATGAATTCCGCCGGTATGTCCGGTGCGTTTTAAAAGAAGTTGTCTTTCCATACTCATTTCCACCATTTTTGGGTTCGCCCCATCGTTTTCAGCGTCCGGCGCTCAACCCTTCAATATAATTCAGCGCGTCACGCAGATCCCGATTATTGGGATCTGCTTTCAGATGAAGTTTAACAAAACGGATGCTCCGCTCCCAGTCGCCCTTGCCATATTCCAGGGCATCCATCACAATAAAAGCGCGTTTTGAGGGCGCGCCTGCCATGCCAAATGAAGTCCAGTCATAGGGTTTGAATGCCATATCGGCTTCCTGCTCCAGTTCCTTGAGAAAACTTTTGGGAACAGGCCTGCCCTTTTGGCCATACTGCACGGCTTCCTCTCGCTTTTTGGCAATCACCCCAGCAAGGTGCGGATCGTGATCCTTGAAATACCGGTACGCTTCATCCAGTGCTTCCACAGCCGCATCATAATTTTCGGTATGATCGGCAAGCACAATCCCCAGTGCCCAGGCCTGATCTGCGGCAGCATATTCCCGGTGTTTCTGATAAAGATCGTCCCATATGCCCGGAACGAGCCGCTCCATGCGTTGATCCATCAGTGCCTGGGTCCATAGGGCCGCATCAGCGGCCTCCCGATATATGGCCCGGTCTTCTGTGTATTGAGCCGCCCGGGCAACCTCGTTGAACAACGCATGGGCATCCCCATAGTTTCCCTGAGCACGCAGGATGGCGGCCCTCATGATTTTACGCTGGGTATCTCGGCGTAGCTCTTCAATGTCTTCGGGATTCACCGCTTCTGAAACAAGTGTGCCAGCCACATGTTGACGTGATGCTTTTTTCAGTTTCATTCGCAAAGCGGAGTCATAGGCACGGACCAACAGATCTTCCCGAATGGATCGACCCTCGGCTCCCTCAAGCGCCCGAGCCAGATCCGCCTCCGCCCGCCCAAACAAAGCCCGGGATGCATGCAGGGTGCTGAAAACAAGACGCAGAACGCGACTTTCTTCCCAGTTCTGCGCCAGTGCCCAGTTTCGAAGCGCGTCCCCTTCGGGCATCGCCGAGAGACCCGACCCGTCGACAATCAAATCGATAGCGGCACGGGTTTGCTCCTGTTTCAGGATCTTTTCGGGCGCAGTACAAACCCCTTCCACCCACCAGCGCTCGTCATCACAACGACACTTGATAAAGATGTCCGTTTCAGTCTCATAACGGCCAGTTTCATAGGTTCCCGCAGGACAAGTCTCAGCATAAGACGCTGCCGGAATGATAGAAATGGTAATAGCCGCCCATAACAGATAAAACCATAGATTTTTCATTCAATCTCCAAGTGCGAATCATCAATGTAGCGTCCAGTATATCCCAAAGTGTATGGCTTTTTCCTATCGACAGAATATTCCCCCAAACGGTCCACGCAAATCTGCAAAGGTATTTCAGGATCAGATCCAGCAGTTGCGCCGCCTCTTTACAGGCTTGGGAATCCCATGACCGTTTGCATGGTATTGCCGTCACCCTCGCTCAGGGTATAACTCCATATTGGGCTTTGAAGGCATTCAGACCGGGGTACTGAATTTTTGTGTTAACATTGCATACGCTGGAGCTTGACGCAGAAGAGCCATGCCTATCCGCGTCGTAGGTTCCGCCAAAGCATGAAACAGAGTGTTGCGGCTATAGGGAAGCGATGCATGAATCGTTCTTGCTGGACGGTAGTTCAAAAAATTATTGCCGTTTTTCTCCTGCTGGCATTGTCCATCGGGTATGCCGGGGGATCCTTGGCCCGTGTTGAGGGGCCGGAACCCGGAACCTATTCCGGAAAGGACGTTCGGGAACAACGAAAGCGCCAGCATGAGGAAAGCCTCCAGTTGCTGGATTCTGTGCGCCAAAGCGTGAAAAGCCGACGCCGGACTCTGGAGGAGGAGGCGAAAAAAGAGGGTGAAGACTACATGAGTCTTCACCGCATCCGGTTTCGGCAGATGGGAGACCAGGTGGAAAGCCGCAGGCAGATTCTGCTGCGCAAGGTGGAAGGCTGGTCTCAGGCAGGAAAAAAGGAGATTCTGGCCCTCCCGGCAGAAGAGATCAACGGCACTATTAGTGAAGCCACCGCCATTGCCGATTATTACGGTCTCGATACCGTCAAGCTGACCCGCATGTACGAGTTGGGCAAAAAGGTCATCCGCAGCAGCATGTTCGAACTGCCGGAAAACACTCATCCCGACGATGACTACAGTTATGAGCGCATGAAAAAAACCGCCCTCGAAAACGCCGCGGAGAACCTGAAGCCCGGCTTTATCAAAGGGCTTGAGGTCCTGATGGGGCAATACTTCACTAGCGCCGAAAAACGGGAAATCGAGATCGCCGAGTTCGTGGCCAAAAAGCAGGAATACCGGGTGCTTTTGTTCAAGCGCATTACCCTGGCCTACATCAAGGCACTGCTTTTGAGCGGCGAGCCGCTGCCCCCCTGCGATGTCCGCAGCGCCCCCCACCAGACCGTGACGATCAATGGCCAGTCTTTTCCTACCTTCAACTGCCCGGACCCTTCCCTGGATTACATGAGGCGGTACGTCAACGCCATTCGCCAGTTGCAATCCGCGGAAACGGACACATTTATCGCCCATTCGCGTATGGTAATTGCCGAACAGCAGCTTGTGGTGGATATGGCCAGCGCCCTTCCGTTGGTGGGAGATGCCATTGACTGGTATACCCTGCTTTACGGCATTTATGCCAAGGAGAACCTCACCGGCCACTGCATGTCCCGTGCGGATTACGTCATTCAGTTTTTTGCGGCGGTCATCCCCTTCATGGGCCCCAAGATGATTGAGGGGGCCATTGCCCGTAATCCAGAACTGGCCCAGCGGCTGATCGTCAACCTGGATGAAATCTTTACGGCTGTTACGGAGATGGCCGGCTACAGCAATCTCCGCCGAACGGGAGGGCGTATGTTGGGTTCGGCGGCCAGCGCCACCGGGTTGTCACTCTCCGGCAGTCCCATGTTTGCCTCTCTGGCCGAGCGATGGGGCGTTACCCCGGAACAGCTTGAGCAATTTGCCCGCAACGTGCAGGCCGCCGTGAAAAAGGCGGAGCGCCGGGAGAAACAGGCGGCCACCAAGGCCCTTCAGGAAGCCCAGACTGCGGCATCCCGCGAGGCCAAGGCGAAGATGGCCAAAATCATGGTCAGCACCATTGATGACGCCAATGCCCAGACCCAGGCTCTCAGACAGCTGAAACGGGAGGCGCCGGAGATTTTCGAACGGGCCCTGAAAGACGCGGAGGATATTTTCCGCAACAACCTGAAGGCCATGCAGAAGTCCCAGGCCGACGCCATCGCCAACTCCAATATGGTGGATACCCACGTGGAAGAGATCATGAACTACATGCGCCGCAGTGCCCAGGGGTTGGAAGGCGCCGAAGCGGAAAAGATGGTCCTTATCTACCGCCACGTTAACCCCGATGCCACGGAATTAATTCGACAGGGGTTTTTCACCAAGGGCATGGACATTAAGGGGAAAAGCGCGGACTGGGGTGTTCACCGGGGCTTTGTCCCCATTGAGCAGCAGTTCAGCAAGCTGAACAACCCTGGAAAAGGAACCCTTTCCGCGGAGGAAACGGCATATTTGGAAAAATTCCAGAAAAAAGTGACGGACTTCCTGGGGGAGAAAAAAGGGGATGCCTCCAAGTACACGGTGGACCTGGTGGTGGGTGGCAAGCCGGTCATGGTGGTCAAGGACGTTAAGACGGGCCGGGAGATTACGGCGTTTTTCGACCCCTCCACCGGCCGTTATCTCGACGAAAACAAGATTCCTTTCCCGGAGGGAGCCATTGACGCCAGCCAGAAGCGCCCCCTGAAGGTGATGGCGGTTCCTGATGAGGCGGGGAATCCCCAGGCCCTGACGGCGGACTATGACTTTCTGGCGATGGGTCTGGGTTCCGAGGTGGGGAATCCCGGTTATGACGATCTCACCGGCTTTATCTCCCAAAAACAGCAGGACATTCTGGCGGACATCAACCATGCGATCCAGGAAAAAACCGGCTACAAGGGCAACGTCAGCCACCATGGGCCGGAGGTGCAGTATCCTGATTCCCCTGGCGCGTTCCAGGACCCGTTGGTAACCACCATGGATCTCGAATACGGCGTCCTGACCATTCCCAAGTGCGATGAGGCCTGCATGCGCAAATGGTGCGTCACCAGCAAACAATGCACCCAGTTCGGCTTCCCCTCGGTGGAAATCTGCGACAGCAAGGCCCCTTCTCCTCCCTGCATCCCGACAGATCCTGACCGTCTTTTGAAGGATTACATGCATCTCAAACGTCTCGAAGGGTATAATCTGTTTCCCAACAGCAGTTGGAGCTGGGGGGATTACAACGTGCTGGGCGGCTGGAACATGGTGTCGTTTATGGATACGCCCCAGGCACCGGGCCTGTTTGATACGTCCATCCGGGTGGCCCGCGACTTGAGCGGCTACATCACACGGACCCGCGCGACAACCCAGACCCGGATCTACGGCACCCTGCTGCAAGGCTTGCAGGCTATGACCGAGTGTCCCTACGGGAAGCGGGAATCCGATCACATTGAGGCCATGCCGTGATGAAGCAAGGTTTGATACGCTTCCTGGCGATTGCGTTAACGGCCTGTTTCCTCTTTACGGCTCTTCCCGGCTTCGCCCAGCCCGATCCGGTGAGCATCGAGACCCTGGAGCAGGAATTGGCCGAACTTAAACGCCAGCTGGCCAATTATACCGATTTTGAAACGCCCTTGTCCGAGCGGGAGGCTTACGTCAGGCGCATCATCGAACTGATGGCCAAAATCGCCGCCCTGGAGGAAGACAATGCGGCGCAGACCGATCGAGGGACAGGCAATGGCAGCGGACTGGCGTTGATTCTCAGGGAGATTCGCTACAACAGGGATATTAGAAATGTTGCCGTGGAAGATGAGGAGATCACCAACCAGGATGGTTTCGCCATGGAGCGCTGTGTCAATGATGATTGCCAAGCCGGGGTGAATGAGACCATCGCCATCAAACTGGAAGAATATCCCCGCAAAATTGTGCTGGGGGAACCGTTTGATTTTAAAGTCAAGGCGGTTCGCCGTCACGTCTGGAAACATGGCCATCAGGGCGGGGGCTTCTGGCATGGTTACAATAACCAGGCCCCTAACGTCTCCGTGTTTCTCAGCCCCAAGAAGGCGATGAAATCCAAGCCCATTTCCCTCTACTTTTTTGGATGGGGCAAAAAACCGCTGGTGTATGGTCAGGGAGATGTGCAGCGGCTGAATCCAAATAAGGAGAGGGATGCCCGTTATTCCGGCTGGGCGGATGAGGAAACCCTGACTATGGATGTCCGGATGGCGTTTAAGCGTACCATTGACAAGAGCCAGTCCAGTAGCTATCTGGAGGCGACGGAATATCACGTGGACAAGGCTGAAACCAGCGGCGGCTTTGTGAACAACTTTTATGTGGAGCCCTCCCCCTATGATGCCAATACCCGCCTGGAAATCCCTTACTCGGTTTCATTTGAAACCGGCCGCTCGGCCCTGAAGCCTAACAAGGGCAAGGAAGGCCTCAGAATGGAGGTGGCTTTTCATCGCCCCGATCAGTATGGGGGTTTTCATGTCCCCGAAACCCAGAAACTGATTCTGGTATACGAATTTGGCGGAACCGATGAAGAGGGATTGCTGGCCAGTGAGTTTCAAATGCCGGATGCATTGAATGAATCGTTGGAAACCGCCATGGGCGATTCCCAAGGCCGCGCCGGGGGCAAGCCGGATGATGCCGAAGACGGTTCAGGAGATGGCGCGGGGGAGCAAGCCGGAGGTGGCGATGGCGGTTCGCTCTCTTCCGGGCAGGAGGGCTCCAGATCGGAACCTGGGCAAGGCTCCAGGCAGGATAGCGATCCGCAGGGCCTCTCACCGAACAACCCCAATATACAGGCCATCATGACGGAATGGATTGCCGCCGCCGAGCCACCGGACAATGCCCGGATTGGGGCCAGCCTGCGTTATGAGGAGTGGGGCCGGGTCCACGGGCAAACCCCCACAGGCACGATCACTCTCAATGGCAAACCGGATGATGCCGCAAGCTATCCCTCTCACTTTGAGTATTTGTGGACCGTCCAGGACAAGCTGGATTCGGTGGATCACTGCACCCTGGGCGAATATATTGACGCCAAATTAAATCGGGAAGCCACGGGGCGGTGCGCCAACCGTTACAAACCGGTGGTGCCGGAGCTGGTGGGCAAGCCCGGAAAGGCCGCCCAGGAATTGCTTGCCCAAAGAAAATTAAAGCCGGTGTTGAAGGTGGGATCGCCCGCCCCGGAACAGGCCAAGGCCCTGACCGTGGAAAAACAGGATGCGGCGCCGGAGAGCGAGCAGGCTAAAAATACGCCCGTCACCCTGTGGCTTTACGCCCCCTATGTGAAAACCGTGACACTTCAGGATTACACGGGGCAAAAGGCGGTGTTCGTCAAGCAAACCCTGGAAAACCAGGGGCTGAAAGTCTCCCTGAAGCTGGGCGAGGAGGCCCCCTCGCCGGACAGGACGGCCACCGTCGTTGCCCAGCAGCCTCCGGCGGGCACGGAGGTCAAGGACGGGGCGGAAGTCGCTTTGACCGTTCTCGGGCCCAATGTGCCGAAAATCACGGTGCCGGATGTGGCGGGGCTGTCATTGAATGAGGCCAGAGATCGGCTGACCCGCGCAGGATTTGGTGAGGTAACAGTCCGGACCGGTCCCATGGCAAACGAGGAACGATTGTCCGGCATGGCGGCCTCCACGTCCCCGGCGGCGGGTGCCCAGGCGAAAGCCGAAACCGCGGTGGAGATCACCATGTACGGTTTATCCGAGATGGTGGCCATGCCCAGCCTGGTGAACATGACCCTGCGCAATGCCCAGAATAAAATGCTGGAAGTGGGATTAGGGACGGACCCCCGGCAGGGGAAACCGGCTCCCAGCCTTGGTGATGAAGGGAAGGTGCAGGGGCAGTTCGCCAAACCCGGCGCGAGACTCAAGCGGGGAACCCCGGTCAGGATTCTGGTGTATGGTCAGCATATCCCCCTGGTCACCGTGCCGGATTTGGTCAACCAGCCGGTTCAGACGGCGATCCGGACCTTGGGAAATCTGGGACTGAAGGCCCAGATCGAGCAGGGCCGCCCTGCCATAAGTAGCGCCCAAGAAGGAAAAATTCAGGGCCAGTATGCCCGCCCGGGGTCAAAACTGGCTAAAGGACAGTCGGTTCGTGTGGTGGCCTACGGTCCAGCGCCGGTACAGGCCAAGCTGAAACCGCAGCCGGAGGCTTCATCCGACACAAAGATCCCGTCCTCTCAATCCGGTTCGTCCTTGTCGCCGGCAAGTACGTCTTCTTCCTCAAACAGCCGAACCGATGCCTGTGGCCGTGTGGTGGCGAATAAGCAAAAGCATGACAACTGGCAAAAGCTTCCATTTCATGGGCGGAATATTCAGGACTACACCATTCAGGTTGAAACGAGTGTTCTCAAGATGCATGGCGTCAGCGTCAGCTCGGCGGAACTGTACAAAAACGGCGAGCACTTGTTGCACTTGGCTTTCTACTGGCTGGAAAGCCCAACAAGCGAGGGTATAAACACCTATACTCAAGGGCTTAGCCGTTTTAAGGCCAAGGAAAAAAAATATGAACATGTGTTTGAAAGCCCCAATCGTTATGCGTTTTTGAGTACCAATCCCTACGTTAAAGGGCATGCGGCCTACAAGTATAACCTGAGCCGATCAGAGTTGGCGGCGATTACCTGTTCCCTGCTGACCCAGGTTGCAGAACAGGCGGCATCTCGTAACGCACCCGCCAAAACTCCTGCCAGTACAAAAACACCTGCGTCAACCCCCTATCTGGTGCCGGTGGATTGCTCGAAGCAGAACTGTCTGGGAGGTCCTCAACACTCTCGCCCATCTATTTACGGACTTCCGGAATATTAATGTCAGAAAGGCGGTTTTGATGAACATCCGGTTTTTGGGGTTACTGATCCTGGGGGTGATGCTGTGTATTCCTCTGGCTTTCAGTGCAACTTCCCTGAAAGGGATGGTCGATGCCAAACAGGCGGGAGAGGTACGGGTGGCTCTGGCGCCAGGCTCAACGGCGGTTCCCCGGGTTGGCGATGCGGTGTCGTTCACGGTGGAGATGGACGGTCTGGAGATCGAGGCCGGAGCGGGTACGGTTTCCAAAGTTGAGGGGCCGCAGGTCTGGGTCAAAGTTACCGAGGGCCAGCCCAATATCGATATGATTGCCGTCATCCAGGCCAGTGGTATCGGCGAGACGGCAGAAATGGCCCCGGCTTCAGACGCGTCTGAGCCAGTTTCCGGGCCGTGTGTTTATGGCGAACTGATGGCGAACAGGGGGCTTTCCCGCCAGAGCAATGTCGAGGAGTTTCGACGGTACGAAATGAAACTGCGGAAGAAATCCGACCGTTCTGGAGCGGATGCGTTCAATCTGGCGCTGATCTACCATATGGGCCTGGGTGGATTCCCAAAAAATCCGGCAAAAGCCAAAGCGTATTATGAACAGGGCATTGGCTGGCCGGCATGGCGTAAAGGGGCCAATGCCTTTTCGGTCATTCAGGACCCTCACGAGCCCAAATTGATGCACAACCTTGGATGCATGTACCTGAACGGGGAAGGGATCCCCGCCGACCGGGAGGTGGCGCGGGAATTGTTTCGGAAGGCGGAGCAGCGTGGCAGTGAGCGATCCAGGCAGATGCTCGATCGTCTTGGTCAATAGCCCTCCCGTGTTCAAACTTTGCAATTCAGGGCTGTTTTTTGACGAAATCGAGGTCAAAAGTGACGGGATAAGGTCATTTTATGACGGCTTTATGTCGGCAACAAAATGTTGAGTATGGGCTGGAACCAGCATGACATACATATACATGGGCCCCCAGGGAGACCAAGGGCGTCATAAAATATCAAAAAAACGACATAAAATGTCGTCAAAATCGCAAAAATTTGGCCTGATAGGGCTGAAACTCTTGCTGGACGGAGAGTTTCCTTCGGGACGTGGGGGTCGCTGGTTCGAATCCAGTCATCCCGACCAGGCGGGTAAAGCTTTTTGGCGATCCATTAGGGGGTCGCCATTTTGCTCGTAAGTGCAATGTAAGTGCAGCCTTGCCGGTTTCATAAAGATTAGGGTCTAGACTTACTTCAGAAGGAGGTTGATATGACTCCATTAGAAGCCTCTGTTTGAAGCAATATGGGGTAAACAAGATGCTCTACAAGCTATCTAAGCAAGACAATTCCATCTGAGCCTGTTCAACTTAAGGGATAAATGGATACAAGAAACCGGCTTTGGCGATAGCAGTAAAACCATTTTAAATGGGGTCTGGTAATCGGTTACACCACTTCAAAAGTATTATCAACGGCTTTCTCAACTTCTTCGGTCTTTACTACCGTGACATCTCCATACACCAGATCATTGGGATCCAGTAGGGGATTGGTGGCGGGGATGATTTCCTGGATGGCGTCTTCAACGACGATGGGGCGGATGCCGAGTTTTTTCAGGCCCTCGACGGCTTTCTGGACGCAGAAGTCCGTTGCCACGCCGTAGACCACGGCGGTGCGGATGCCGATGGCTTTCATGTTCTCGACGAGTTCCACCGCCTTCTTGTTCGTCACGAACCGCTCTTTCTCGGCGCTCTTGCCGATGCGGCGCTGGAACGCGCTGAGGGTGTTTTTCTCCAGCGCGATGCTCTGGCCCCGCGCGAAAATCTCCCGCAGTTCATCGGGGCTCGGAACGTCCTTCCGGCGGTGATTCACATCAATCGTGTGCGGCGTACCGGTAGGGGTGGTTTCGGGAATCTTCGGCCAGTCGGCGGCGCCTTTCACGCAATGCTCGGTGGAGAGGGGCGATCCGTCGGGCAGACTCACAAAATGGCGAAATTCCGGATCGTTCTTCTCATGGGTATCCAACGTGGCGACCAGCGGGATTTTAAACTGCTGGGTCAGTTGGGTCAGCTTTTTCAGGTTGTCCACGATGGCGTCCGCCCCCGGCACCGTCAGGCCGATGCGGCGAAGCGCGCCGTCGATTTTCTGGAGAATAATCGGCCACATGAATCCGCGCTGGGTGTCCACGTCCCAGAACACCACCCGGTTGTTCTTCAGATCGTCTTTTAACGCTGCGGCGTCCTTCGGCGTCCATGCCACCGCGCCGAAGTGCGCCTGGCGGACGGTCTGCCGAAATTTGTTGGACAGGGGCCGGGCGGCCGGATTCCCAGAAAAGCTGACGGTGGTCATAACGTTTTCCCTTCAAATAAACCGGATGTGAATGACGATAACGTAAAAATGTCAGGCGTGGTATTTCGTCTCGATGGCGTCCTGCAACTGCTCGATGGCGGGGCTGAGGAGCACATCGGGCGGCGGGACGGCCAGGAAGGTTTCGCGGGCCAGTTGCTGCTTGCGGTGGAAGCCGGTCTGCCGGAAGAAGGGCACCTCGCCCCGGCGGGTGCCGTCGTAGTAGGTCACGTAGGCGTCCTCGCCCGGCTCGCTCTTGGAGCGCACGGAAGGATTCCGCCCGTCGCGCACCAGCTTGATGTCTTCGGGTGGAATCGGGATCGACCGCTTGCCCCGGGCCGCCGGGTCGTTGGGCGATTTCATCACGGCGCGGGCGTTGTCGCCCTCGCCCACCAGGCCCACTTTCTGCGCGAAGGAAATGTTGTCCCGGCTTGGCAGCTTCACCAGCGCCCCGCCGATGCCGTAGGCCACGCAGTGCGGCGGCGAGAAGCCCGCCTTCAGCAGGGCGTCGTTAATCTCCTTGATCTTGTTGAAGTTGACGCCGTCGGCCTCAATCACCAGCAGATTCGTCATGCGCTTGAGCTTGCCGTATTTGCGCGAATCCACCTCGGTGTACCACCGGTTTTCCTCGCCTGCCGTCAGGGCCTTGTCGCCTTCGTCCACGGCGGCGTTCAGCACCCGCAGGATTTCATGAACCGGTTCGCCCGAATCGGGCCGGACGTAGATTTTGCCGCCGGTCTGCTGGGCTTCCTTCGCCTTGGGCAGCAGGTACTCGAACAGGGCGCGGCGGGTATCGTAGCAGTCGGAGACGTAGGAACCCACGTCGTTTTTCGCGATGCCGAACAGGGCCTTGTAAGCGTCGTCCTCGTTTTCGTAGCTCTGGACGATCCGGTGGGCCAGCGAGTACATGGATGCCCAGATGGCCGGGCTTTCGCCGGATTCGCGCCACGCCCGGTACACGGCGGACATGGTGGCGGTTACCGGGTGGCTCAGGCCGAAGGCCATGCCCAGGTTCACACTGTCCTGCTCGCTGGCGGAGGAACGATCCCCGAAGTTCACCGCCTGCAAACCGGCCAGCCGGGTGATCTGGTCTTCGCTCAAATTCTCATCTTTTCCCTGCACATCGCGGATCAGCTGCTTGTTGTACTCCAGCCAGTACATCCCGGCGGTGGCCAGCTCAATGGAACGGCCGATTTGCAGCAGCTTGGTTTCCAGGTGGTTGGCCAGATCGCCGTAACCGTCCTGCGCCTTGATCTTCACCACCGGCTCGCCGGGGAAGAAGGGTCTGCCCTCCTCAACGGCCTCGATTTTTACCGGGAAGATGCCGTCGTTGTCATTGACGATGCGCTCCCAGGTTTTTTTCGCCCAGAGAAAGGGCTTGTTCCCCGGTTTGGCCTGCTGCATCATGCGGTCCGTTTCCGTGTTGGACTCAGCCGTCACCGGGCCGCGCCCCAGGATGTCATGGATGGCCCCTTCCAGCCCGTAGAAGACGAAGCGAAAATCTTTTTCGTCCTGTCCCAGCGCTTTCAGCGTGTCCTGCATCCACGGTTCTTTCACCCACCCTGGCGTCTTGCGGGCGGTGATGTGGTAGATGCTCTTGTCTTTGGAGTCCTGAGACACCACCCACTCACCGAAGGCGGTGTAGGCATCGGTCTGCAGTTGTAGCGGAATGCGAATCGGCTTGGGAAACCCGCACCAGACCAGAATCTTGTCCATCAAATTTTGCAGAAACGGCAGCACTTTCTGCGACAAAAACCGCCGCAGACTCCGGCTTTGCAGCGCCCCTTCCGGCTTCGGATACTGTTCGCCGTCGAAGCCGAACCGGATAAGGGGCGGCTGAACGATGGGTCGAATCGGCCCGGAGAATGCGGGCGGTAAATTCACGCCGGGTTTTTGCTGAATTGTTGTCATGAGCGAATGTTCCCCTGCAAAATACTTTCGATCTGGGCGCGGCTGTGGCCCTGCCACTTGACCCGCGCCGTGATGGGAATCTGGTAGTCCGCCTTCATGATGGACTGGCCGTCCACGATGACGCCGGGGGGCAGCAGGGTCCACTTGAAGCGGGCGGACGACATCTTTTTGAAGAATTTGTCCAGCCACTCGCGCTTGGTGTCCGGTGTGAGTGGCCGGATATTCTCCTCGTACCAGAATGTGTCGGCCATCATCTGGTCGTAGCTTTCCCCCTTGTTTTCGATCCGCCAGATGACTTCATCCAGGAATTCGTAGGGCATCAGCGCTTTTTCGGCCAAGAGCGGTTCGTTGGTGTCCGGATCGATTTCCAGTTCGGCGCCGGGCCGTTTGTCCAGAACGGCCTGCGGGATGGCGTTTTTCCGGGGCCGGTGTTCGTTCATCCACCGCGCCAGCGCAAACAGCTTGGTCTTGGTCACGTCGGCGATGGGCGCGAAGCTGCCGGTCATGTCGCCGTTCACCGTGGCATAGCCCATGTAGAGTTCGGATTTGTCAGAGGTTGCAATGGGCAACACTTTTTTGAATTCATTGCTCACCGACCACAGAATCAGCGCCCGCATCCGGGCCTGGATATTGCCGTAGGTGGTGGATTCCTGAATCCGCTCGCCCAGGCTTTCGGGCATCAGGTTGAACAGCTTGTCCAGTAACCGGTTGGCGAGGGTCACCAGCGTCGTGATGCCACTTTCGCGGTAATGGATGCCCAGGCGCTCGGCCAGTTCCTGCGCGTCGTTCCGGCTGGACTTGCGGGTGATTCGGTGGTTCGGCATGCTGATGCCCACCACGTTCTCCGGCCCGATGGCGTCCGCCAGCAGCACGGCGGCCATGGTGGAATCCAGCCCGCCGGAAAGTCCCAGCACGGCCTTTTGATAACCGGTCTTGTTGAAGTAGCCCCGGATGCCCTGGACGATGGTTTCATACGTCCGGCCAAGATCCGAAGTCTCGTTGGGATCGAACGGCTTTTCCGCCCGTTCGCCCGGCGGCACCGGTTTCAGGGTTTCTTCCAGCCCGATGGGCAGCGGGTAAATTTTGCCCTCGCCGGTGATGGGGTTCACAATCTGGAACTGCTCACTGAAGGAGCGGGATCGGGCAATGAGTTTGCCGCTGGCGTCGTACATGCGGCTCGCGCCGTCGAAGGAGTGCTCGTCCACCGCGCCGGAGCGGTTGACGTAGATCAGCGGGATGCCGTACTTGCCGCCCATGTGCGAGAGCATGTTGTTCTTGTGCTGTTCCTTGCGTGCGCGGCTGGGTGAGGCGGAGGCGTTGATCATGTAGTCCGGTTTTTTTGCGGCGACCTCGGCGTAGGGGTCGCGGACGTACAGATTGCGCTCGAAGTATTCATCATCGTTCCAGATGTCCTCGCAGATCGTAATGCCCGCCTTCAGGCCGTGTAGATTGGCCGGGTGGCCGGGTTCGGCGGGTTTGTCAAAGCCCCACGTTGCCAGGCCCAGCGTGTCGGCGGGCTGGAACCCGGAGGCCGGGGAGGCGGTAAAATGGCGGTCTTCGTTGAATTCGCCGTAAGTCGGCAGCAGGGATTTCCTGACGACCCCCTGAATTGTTCCATCGCCCAATACGGCCACCGAGTTGAAATACTGTTTGCCGACGGTCTGGCTGCCCGGCGCCGATTTCCTCGGTTCCACGAAGCCGACGATGGCCCGGGTCTTGCCCGTGTGTTTCGCGATGGCTTCCAGCCACTTGACGTTTTCGTCCACGATGAACGGGTGACGGCCAATGATATCGCGAATGGGATAGCCCATCAGGGCCATTTCCGGAAAAACCACCGTGTCCGCGCCGATGGCTTCGGCGGCCTGGATGTAGTCCAGGATTTTTTTCGCGTTGCCTTCAAGGCCCCCGGCGTTGGAATCAATCTGGGCCATCACCACATTGCCCTGCCCGCGCTTGCCCAGCAGGTCCGCCAGGCCGCTGAGCACAACTTTTCGCTTCCTGGACTGGGTTTGGTCGTTCCATTCGTTCTGAAGGTAGAGATCCAGAATTTCCGAGAGGGCGGCGATAGTTTCAAGCCGTTGGGCCGCATCTGTCCGGGCGGCTTTCACCCTTTCAGAAACCAGTTTGTCAAAGGCCCCAGGGGTGAGATCGGGATTCATCAGCGGGTTGTCCGGTCGGTCCAGTACGCCGCCGAATCTCAGAGCGATCCCGTCCGCCGGTTCCCGCTGAAGCCGCAGTAAAGCGCCGGGAGGCTTTCCCTGAAAAACCGTGGAACCGGTCTGAGCAATCCTGCCGGACTCCGGCAACGGTAGGGTCATTTGAGTCATTCCATCCCACCCACACACAATAAATTCGTCTGATGTTCATCTATTGAAGCAAAAACATTTTAATATTACACTTCCAATTTAAAAAGTAAAAATATTTCCGTTTCGGGACTCAGTGGGGATTTCAATCGCGTGCTCAGCGGACCGGCATCTTTCAGGCTTTCAGGAACCGTTCCTTTCGGGGCACGGCGGGTTGCCAGCAACCCGAAAAACTCGTCCGAAAGTACGGCGTATTACTTCGGCACGTTCAACCCTATTCATAACGGCCACATTGCCCTGGCGGAAGCGGCGGCAAGCCAGTACGGGTACGACAAGGTCCTTTTCGTCCCCGTTTACTCCGCCCCGCATAAGGACCCCTCTCAGGTCGCCTCGTTCAACGACCGGGTCGCCATGATCCGAAAAGCCATCGCGGACAAGCCCAGTCTTGGCGTCAGCGTGGTTGAACGGTCCCTCAAAACCCCGTCGTATACGGCTCGAACCGTGGACCACCTGATGAAGACCGACCCCCGGCCGAAGCTGCCCTTTATCTGTGGGCTGGATGTCATTCGGGACCTGCCCCACTGGAAAGATCCCCTGAAGCTGGTGGAAAAGCTTCGTTTCCTCGTGGCGCCGCGCGGCCGCAGCTATATCCCCAAGGGAGTGAAGGTTGGCGGCGCCTGGCACCGGCTGGACCGAGACCGCCTGGATCTCTCCGGCATTCCAGCTGCCACCCGCCGTCTGTCCTCGACGGCGGTCCGGGAGGCCGTTGCACACGGCGATCCCCTCACCGGCATGGTGCCGCCTGCCGTGGAAGCCTTTATTCGGGCCAGGGGGCTGTATCGTCCGCAATTCGGAGAAAAAATCGCATGACGTTCGCATGGCCCGTTTCTGTCGGCCGCTTTCCCGCTTTTGGTGCAATGGCCCACCCCCACCCCAGTCCGCTGAACTCAGCCAGCGGAAAAGATGAAGTGATCATTCGTTTTGCCGGGGCAAAGAAGGTGGAGCGCCGGCCCAGGCTGGACCCGGACCAGGTGAAGCTGTTTACCGGCCGGGCCAACCCGAAGCTGGCCAAGGCGATCGCGGCGTATCTGGGCATGGAACTCAGTCCCGTCCTGCGCAAGAACCACCATAGCAGCGAAACCCACGTGGAACTCCAGGAGAGTGTTCAGGGGCGTGACGTGTTCCTCATCCAGCCCACCCATGCGCCGGTGGACCGCAACCTGATGGAACTGCTGCTGATGATCGACGCCGCCCGGCAGGATGACGCCGAATCCGTCACGGCGGTGATTCCCTACTACGGCTATGCCCGGCAGGACCGCCGCAGCGAAGACGATAATGGCGAGCGCAAGCGCGAACCCATCTCCGCCAAGCTGGTGGCCAAGCTGCTCAAGGCGGCGGGGGCGGATCGGGTCATTCTGCTGGATCTCCACAACAACATCCAGGAAGGCTTCTTTGACATCCCTGTCACCCAGGTCTCTGCCGCCTCTTTGCTGGCCGAACACATCGGTAACCAGGGCTGGGCTGATGCCGTGGTGGTCAGCCCGGATGCGGGCGGCGTGGTTCGCGCCCGCAACTTCGCCAAGAAGCTGGACCTGCCCTACGTCGTCGTCGAGAAGAAACGCACTGGCCACGGCGAGTCCGAGGCCATTAACATCATTGGCGGCGATATTTCCGGCAAGGTCTGCATTATCTTCGACGATATGATCGACACCGGCGGCACCATCAGCAAGTCCGCCGCCCTGCTGCTGAAGGCGGGTGCCCGCAAGGTGGTTGCCGTGGCGAGCCATGGGGTGTTTTCGGGTAACGCGCCCAAAACCTTGGGTGCTTCTCCATTTGAGTCTATCATTGTCACCGACGCCATCCCTCTGAGCCGTTCCATGAAGGCTACCGGCAAAATCACCCGGATCTCCGTCGCCCAACTGATTGGCGACGCTATCCGCCGTGCCGCAGGTGACCGATCCGTTGGCAGCCTATGATAGCGGGGGAAACTGTTAAGGTCTGATAATCCGTGTTCTGTCTGAACACGCGGCATGAAGGTTTAGGGCCTAGTATAATGTCAACTCCTGGAATAATTCGTGAACAGGAACCGTTATTGGAATTAATGCTAAATGACCTTTGCTGTTTTGAAAATCATTATTTCAGCGGTGCTTATCGCACTAATCTCAGAGCTTGCCAAGCGGTCGGCACTTTGGGGTGGCGTCTTGGCCTCATTGCCATTGGTCTCCTTACTGGCAATGATTTGGCTGTATGTGGATACAAAGAATGCTCAATTGGTCGCGAACCTGTCAACAAGTGTCTTTTGGATGGTTATCCCGTCCTTGACATTATTCCTGGTGTTTCCATGGCTCATTAAAAAACAGTTGCCCTTTTACGGTGCCCTGGCCCTTTCGTGCATTGCGACAGTTATGGCTTACTATGGAACGTTGGCTGTACTTCAGCGTTTTGGAACCAATCCCGATTGAAAAGAGTTTTGCCACCGTTTTTCTGGCGGTCTGTTCGGGGTATTCTGCACAATATCCGTTAACCGAGAGGATATTTTCATGAAACGCATCTTGCCCACGCTAATGCTTTGCTTACTGTTAATACAATCCTCTTTAGCGCAAGCCGCAGATTGGAAGGCGGTGGAGCGGGTCTTTAACCGCTCTGGGAACAGTCAGGGAGAAATGTTCAAGATAACCTTCCCACGGAGCGATCTTGATATTCGGCTTGATTCAATCCGCATTGAGCCGGGCCTGGCATTGACCTCCTGGGCGGCTTTCAAGCCGATGGGGAATGGTGCGATGGTGATGGGGGATCTTGTATTGCTGGAAACAGAACTTTCAGCAGCCCAGAAAGCATTGATAGAAAAGGGGTTTAAGGTTTCCGGCATTCACAACCACATTGCCAAGGAGTCACCCAGCGTCATCTACATGCACTTTGGCGGGGAAGGCGACCCGGTGCAACTCGCTGAAAGGTTGAAGGAGGTGTTGGTGCTGACTTCAACGCCCATGAATGTGCCGGCCCTGAAAAAAACGTCTTCCGCGCTGGCTGCTGAGCAGGCAAGCATTGAGTCTGTTTTACAGGTGAAAGGCAAACAGAACGGCGATGTCCTGAACTTCTCGATTCCTCGCAGGGAGACCATTATGGAGGAAGGTATGGAGGTCCCGCCGTTTATGGGTATGGCCACAGCCATCAATTTCCAAAGGGCTGATGAGAATCGGATGGCGACCACAGGCGATTTTGTCTTGCTGGCCGATGAGGTTGAACCGGTGGTGAACGCCCTGGTGGAACATGGGATTGCCGTCACCGCGGTTCACAACCACATGCTCCAGGAAAGTCCTCGCCTGTTCTTTCTCCACTTCTGGGGTGTGAACATGCCCGAAAACTTAGCCAAGGGACTAAGGGCTGCATTGGAGAGAACCAACTCAAAAATTTAAGCCAGCTGACCGAAACGGCTTTTGCAGATATTCTGGAACTGGATGAACTGTGGCATTTTGTCAAAAAAAGACAGTGCCGCTCTGGCTGTGGCTTGCGGTTGACCGTGAACGACGCACCGTTGTTGACTTCCAGACAGGTTGCCGTGGTACACAAACCTTCAGACCTCTCTGGGAAAGGGTGAAACATACCTTGCCGCTGGTTGTTGCTGCTGATTATGGGTCACCTTACACGGTCGTTGTTCCTCAGGATTTGCTTTTGCAAACCAAGGCCGAAACCTATACGGTGGAAGGTTTGAATGCTCGCATTCGCCATTACTGGCTCGCTTCAAGCGCAAAACCCTCTGCTATTCAAAATGCCCACAAATGGTAATCGCCAGTCTCAAGCTGCTTTTTGCCCGAAAGATCCCAAATGGCTAGCAATACCAAGAATAGATATGTTTGTCTAAAACTGGTATTTCGTTTTTGTGATGCGACTGAAAGCAGTTGTCCCTTTTCTTTATTATAAAAATTAATACGTTGGTTCTTGCGTTGGAAATCATTAAACAGGGAGGCCCCAATAAAAAATTTATTCAGGAACATGAAATATTCTTGCATATCATCGAAGAGTTGTGAGATATCTTTTAATTGAAGGACTACAAGGTTTTCAACACAGCAAGCATAGCAACAGCTTTAGTGCATCGCAGGGTAACCGTTATAAAATAAAAAGGAGATACTCGGTCATGGGTATGGATATGCGTTTGTTTCAGGGCGCTCATTTGTCCTTGAAAAATAATGGGCCTGATTTTCATAAGCAGGCCAGGACAACGCACTTTGGCCGAACCGGTGGAGATCTTGATCAGTTGGAAATTGAGGAAAAAACTTCTTTGGGAAAAGATATACCGTTCCAGTTTCCCGATTTCAGAAGCATCCCCTTTCTTTTAGCTTTGATGGGTAATGCAGGTTTTTCAAACTGGGCAAATGCGGATACAGATGGCACTTTTCTGAACTCAGGCAGTAAATCGCCTGAAACTATGCGCATTGCCAGTAACAAATCAACTCATCCTCTCCACAGAACCCGACTGGAGGAAAGAGATGTTGAGTTACTGCGCACTTGGGCCAAGAACCAGAAGTTGTCACGCTATTTTGGAACCGCTGACATCGATGGACGCAAGTACCATCAGTTTGAGTACAGGTTGAGTGATTTCGAGAGGCGGATCATTTACTTCCCAGTGTATACGTTCAATGGTTCGGCCATCGAAAATGCCAACGACAATCTGCTAAGAGAACTTCAGAACGATTCGAATTACTCGATGGAAGTCAGCCGTCCGGTGGAAAACAGAAACAGGGTGACGATCATCGATGACCCGGAGGAACTCTTCCGGTGGGCCCGGGACGGACAGATTAATCCTTTTGTGAAAAGCCATTACATGGGCGGACACGAGTACTGGCGTTTCAGTCTGAAAAATGGTTCCGAGGTTGATTATCAGGTTCCCGAATCCAAAGAGGAAAAAGTGGCGTTCCGAAAAAAGATGGAGTATTACCGGAACGCCAAACTCACTGTAACCGTCGCTGATCCCAGTGAACTCAGATCTTCCCGAAATAAGCCAGCCAACCAGGTTGTAGCGCCACAGAATATTACAGGCCCCAATTTTCTGGAAAGGAATCTTTCAACCCTCTTGTGGGTTAGCCTTGCCGGCGGGCTTGGCTATGCCTGGCTGCGCCAGAGAGACAGAATGGCTGACAGGGGGCTGGCATCTATGGGTGGCGCGATGGGCGCAGCTGCGCGTGGTGGGCAGCAGGATCCCACGAAAGTAAACTACCGCGACAAATTCAAGCCCAAGTTCTTTACCGGGGTTTCCCGTAAGACCTGGGCCGATATCGGTGGCCAGAAAGTGGCGGTAGAAGATGTTAAAGAACTAATCGAACGTTATCGCGCCCGAAAGACCCTCCGGCTGGAATACCTGCTGCAAGCCAAAATTCTGAAGCAGGTAGTGGCTCTACAGCAAGAAATCAATGCCGAAAAAGCCGGCGAACAGACAAAGGTTCAGGTTCTTGAAAAATTGAGAGGGCTGTTTCCGCAGGCACAGGCTGTCTTGAGCAACAATCCCGACATCCCGGCATTTCTGGCCTATCAGAAAGAGGAGTTGGAGACCAAGATCAAGGAACTGGCCGCCGAATCCGAAAAACTGGGCAAGATCGAAGGGGTCCTGATGACCGGACCCCCAGGGACCGGAAAGACCCTGCTGGCAGCAATTATTGCCAGTGAACTGGATGCGCCTATCATTATGACGGACGGCAGCAAGTTCGGCAAAATCTTCTACGGCTCCGGATCGGCAGCAGTGGAATCGATGTATGAAGAGTTCCGAGAAGCCGAGCAGAAATATGGTATTGCTTTCTTGTTCATCGACGAAGTGGATGGTATCAGCAATGGCTCTGGATCCCCCGGCAGTACAGGCGGGAACCAGGAAGACAACAAAACGCTGGCCGCCATGAAAACCGAAATGGATAAAGTGGACGATGCCATTGCTCCAGTTCCTGCCAATCTGTTCCTCCTTGGCGCCACCAACAAGCCCTGGTTGCTGGATGATGCGCTGAAGCGTCCGGGTCGGATGGGTAAAGAAATCAAGATGACCAACCCTGCCGGTTGGCAAGAGCGGAAGGAGATTTTGGAAATCTACTACAAAAAACTGGGCCTGAATGTGGTGGACACCACGAAAGACAGGGCTTTGGAGCATCTGGCACGGCTTACGATTGGAGAGTCCGGTGCCAAGCTTGAAAAATATATGAACCAGGCCAAACTTCTCCGGGAAAAATTACTGCACACGGAATTGGATGCCGCGATCAAAGCCGCCGAAGAAAGCGGCGAACTGCCGCGTTCGGCGCGAGAAATTACGGAACGGTACAACCAGTATCTGGAATCCCAACTGGCCGCATTGAATATCGGGGATGAACCGCAGGAAAACAAAATTGAAGGTACTAAAATACTCCCAACCTTCACGCAACAGGAAGTTGAAACCATTGTTGCCGAATATAAACTGTTGGAGGCTGTCAAAAACCGGGCGGCCCATGACGAAATCGGGGGATGCAATGATATTACCCAAGAGCTTCTGGTGGATGCCAAAATGGACGCCGATCTCGGACCGGTTCTGCCGTTGGAGAAATTCCCCAGCGAATACGAACATCTGAAAGTTCTGCTCCACGAATTTGGTCACATGTTTGCCGCCCTAATCAACGGCATGATGCTGTATGACATTTCAGGCCAGCCGCGCACCAGTGGGGTGATGGGATACGTCTCCCCAAATCCCGAAGGCTCTGCGGGCTATGATGGCAATCATCCGTACAGTGAAAAAATCCCCACCCTAAACCAATATCTGGCGAACCTGTTTATCGGCGTATCGGGAAACTCGATGGAAAAAGCCTCTTACGGGGATACCGGCGTGACTCCGGGGGCAGGCAACGATCTGCAAAAAGCGGAAGGCATTATTCGGGACGCTTTGGGCAAAGGGTTGCTTCAGGGCAGCTATAAACAGTATCAATACCCCGGCGAGCCTTTGGCGAAACAGGATGCGAAGCGCCAGCAAATTATGATGGATACCGTGGTCGATGCCTCGCGGGCGATGATGCAGTATTTCATGACTCATCATAGAGAAACCATACTGACTGCGGCCCGTGAATTGATTCAGCCTGAGAACATTGCCAAGCGCCGCGGTCCCGATGGCTCGATGGAGTTTGCCATCCGACATTTTGGTCTTCCGAAGATTCTGGCGGATCGCATGGGCCAGCCGGAACTCTACCGGCCCGATTTCTGGTCGGAGCCGGAAAGAATCATTGCAGAGTACATGAAGGATGATACAAGTTGGAAACGTGTGCAGGAAGGATAATGAGATCGCCAGATACCGAAAACCTCGGACATCATCGAAATCTACCTCTCAAAAAGATCCCTCATGTCACTTCCGCGCAGGCGGGAATCCATTGAGCGGTTGAACGGCTGACTCCTGGAAGTGGGTTCCCTCTGAACGGGAATGGCGGAATGTCGGTTAGGCGTGGTACTTGACCTCGATGGCATCCTGCGATTGCCTGATGACAGGTTGATTTTGCCTCTACTTTCATTTGCCGCCGCAAATGGCCTGGCACGCCAAGCCATTTAACCCCGATTTTCCACTTTGAAATGTTACGCTTTCGGGGGCAAGACCACCGGAACAGGCCTGTCCCTTTTTCATTGGGACTGGATCAGGGGTTGTCCAGAACAGTGTTTCCCGTCATCCTGGTTTCCTCCTGTTCTGCATATGGTTGCTGAGTGCTGGTCAGTGGCAGTTGCCGCGCCCTCGATAATCTTTTTCTCAAAAGCCATCTTCACATCGGCCTCTGAGTCATAGACATGCGCCAGGTTGTCTACGCTATGCTCCACCGCACCTCCAAGAATAGTAATTTTTGAGGTCAGATCCTGGACCAGCGCATGCACAGTTGGATTCCGCATGGCTCCCTTGTTTTCGGCCTGATGGTATAACGCCAGAAACTTTTTCAAATCCTTCCCGGCATGGGGCATTGTCGTTAATGGATCGGCATACAGATTATCCACTACAAAGTCCTCCTGTGGGTCCCAGCCAACCCGGTTGGCCAGTTTCTGTACGGTCATCTCCTCGCCCTCAAATACAAGTAGGGACCCCCTGTAATCCTGACCGGAGGAGAAGTTTTGCGGATTGTTCAAATGGCCGTATATAACATCCTCGATCATCGCCATTCGGTGGCCCTGATTGGCTAGGGCACGTAGCTCGTTCGCCTGTTCGCTATCAATCTCACCCGATGCTTCAAACGCAGCAATCGCCTGCTCCAGAGTCGCCAACAGCCGCTTCGTGGCCCCGTTGGCTCCCGCGGTTTCCACAACCTGAAGCAAATCAGACGGATAATTATCTAAAATAAAAGTCTCTCCGCCGCTCATGGTTACCTCAATGGTGGTCAGCCCGGCTGACGGACCAACACCAAGGGTATGGGGGGCGCCCAGAGGCGATACTTTCAGGACCGTTCCCTGGGCTTGCCCATGCATGGCCCTGGCCAGCAAACTCTGGAACCGACCGGGGACATCCTCGAAAAGCAGGACAGTGGCTACCCCGAAGAAGATGATGAGGGGTAGAACATACTCCACCAGACTGTTCCCACTCCGACTTTGACCAAGCATAACCGACCCTTTTCTTACCGATAGGATGTATCCATAGTATATCATGTTGGCCTGCCATCTCCAAGGGTCAAATCCCTGATCTCCCGCGGAATCCTTATGAACTCATTATCTCAAATATTAGTCATCTTGCGGCTTTATCCTGAAAGGCAATCCCGGATTTCATACACTTGAAACACTGTTAAAACAGTGTGATCGCAGTTTTAAAACAGATAAAACCCAGTATAATCAAGACCATGGGGATATATTCCCTTAATTTTTTGTAACAAAAGGAAGGTTTTAAGGTAGAACACTTTAAAGCGCTTCTCTTTGGCTCAGCCCGAATAAAGGTCTTGGGGCCTTTCCAATGGCGTTATGCACAACAGCAGACGTCGTATCCCGATGGGGAAAATGGGTGAAGTGCGGAAGCGATTGCTCGACTTCCGCACTTCGGTATCTCTCTACTCTAGGACATTGGGACGAGGATGAAGAGAACGATAAAAATAGCCGATAACTTGGTTATGAGGCTCAATATTTCCGGGGGTCCTGATATACTGGGGAATGGGCGGAGTGCGAAGTAGTAAATTCACTTGCGCACTCCGGTTTTTCCACCCGACAACAGGTCATCTGCGTCTCAGGCGATACGTGATCACCGGATCGTTTAACACCCGGACGGAAGGATCTTCAGTTTTCTCCCTGAGGTTCCTCCGGAAGCTGTCCGCTATTGCCATTCTGGATGTTCAATTTGAAATCACCGAATGACATTTTCTGTGGCTCCGCAGTGTTCAGGTTAGCCTCCTGTACAACCTGACCGCCCTGCATAGCCCTGACATATTTATCGCCGATATTCACCATGACGCCATCGGACGCGACTTTCAACTTCATGGGAATGCCGTTCACAAAATTGACGTTTTCCACATCGGCGGCAATATTAACCGTGTTTCCGTTGTTTTTGTTCCGATAGGTCGTGGAGCCGTCCGGGTTTTTTGTGGCTTCCCAGTCGGATTCCTTGCCGACCAGATTGGCGGTATCGTTACCGTCACCGCCTTTGAACTCCACATGGTTCTGTGAACCATCGACCCAGATTTCGTCATCGCCGGTGCCGCCATCGATTTTCACGTTGTTCTGGTCGCCGGTCACGGTCACTTTATCGTCACCACTGCCCATATCGGCATCAACGGCGTTCTGGTTTCCGTTGACGTTGAGACTGTCGGCGCCACTGCCCATGTCGGCATCCGCCCGGTTCTGATCGCCGTTGATATTGGCCGTATCAGCGCCGGAACCACCATTGATGGTGCCGCTGCCCTGGTTGCCGTTCATGTTGATGGTGTCATCGCCGGAACCGCCATTGGCCGTGTTGCCATGACCACCGTTCATGTTGATGGTATCGGCGCCGGACCCGCCATTGGCGGTGTTGTTATTGCCGGTCTGGTTGATGGTATCAGCACCCGAACCGCCGTTGGCGGTGTTGTTATTGCCGGTCTGGTCGATGGTATCGCTGCCACTGCCACCGTTGGCCGTGTTGTTGTCGCCATCCTGGCGAAGGGTATCATCGCCCTTGCCGCCGTTGGCGGTGTTGTAATTGCCGACCTGGTGACTATAGTCGTTGCCGGCACCACCATTGGCCGTGTTATGGTCACCTTCCTGGCCCATGACATCATCGCCTTGGCCACCGTTAGCCGTGTTGTTATTGCCGATCTGGTGGCTGTGATCGTTACCGGCGCCGCCGTTGGCCGTGTTATAGTCGCCTTGCTGGAACATGGCATCATCGCCTTGGCCACCGTTGGCCGTGTTGTAATTGCCGACCTGACGACTGTGATCGTTTCCGGCGCCACCGTTGGCCGTGTTGTTGTCACCAAGCTGGTGAATCTCATCACTTCCGGCGCCACCATTAGCCCGGTTGTTGTCGCCAACCTGGCCAATGAGATCGTTACCGGTTCCACCATTAGCCCGGTTGTTGTCGCCATGCTGATGAATTTCATCGTTCCCGGACCCACCATTAGCCCGGTTGTTGTCGCCAACCTGATGAATGAAATCATTGCCACTGCCACCACTGGCCCGGTTGTTGTCGCCATCCTGGCGAAGGGTATCATCGCCCTTGCCGCCGTTGGCGGTGTTGTAATTGCCGACCTGGTGACTATAGTCGTTGCCGGCACCACCATTGGCCGTGTTATGGTCACCTTCCTGGCCCATGACATCATCGCCTTGGCCACCGTTAGCCGTGTTGTTATTGCCGATCTGGTGGCTGTGATCGTTACCGGCGCCACCGTTGGCCGTGTTGTTGTCGCCAACCTGGCCGATGACATCGTCGCCGGTGCCGCCGTTGGCCGTGTTGTTATTGCCATGCTGGTGAATTTCATCGTTGCCGGTGCCGCCGTTGGCCAAGTTGTTATCGCCGATCTGATGAATGAAATCATTGCCACGGCCACCGTTGGCGGTGTTGTAATTGCCGATCTGGGTGATATGGTCATCATCGGACGGGAAGAGCCGCGAAAAGAATTCACGAATGTCTCGAGGCACCAATTCTTTAAGATACTCCTCCATCGGGCCGTAGTACTGACTCATTTGACGGGGGAACAGATCCTGAAACTGCTCTTTAAGATACTCCTCCATCGGGCCGTAGTATCGACTCATTTCCATAGGGCCTTCCTGGAACTGCTCTTTAAGATACTCCTCCATCGGGCCGTAGTATCGACTCATTTCCATAGGGCCTTCCTGGAACTGCTCTTTAAGATACTCCTCCATCGGGCCGTAGTATCGACTCATTTCCATAGGGCCTTCCTGGAAGTAGGGAGTGAGTGGAGCGCCCGTGCCGCCGCCGTCACCGTTGGCAACATTCCCGTTGCCATGTTGAATGATGACATCACTGCCCGGTCCGCCATTGGCGGTGTTGCCATGGCCGGTCTGGCTGATAAAATCGTTTCCGGCACCGCCATTGGCAAGGTTTTGATTGCCATGCTGAATAATAACATCGTTGCCTGCATTTGCTCCCGCAGCGCCCTGGGCGCCGAAAGCCGTTCTATAGTTGCCCACCTGCTTGATAAAAAATCCATTCGCATTTGAACCGGATGAATTATTGATGCTCATAACCTACTCTCCTCTATATCGCTCTGATAAATTGCCAACTCAACGGGCTATCCGCCCCCGGACAGAATGGCCAACAGGCCAATCACTTCCTGGACGGAATCATTCAGGTTCTGTATCAGTCTGCTCAACTCCCGCACAGGGAGTTCTTAATTGCTCACTAACTCATTGGGGAATAAACTGCATTTGACGTTGCCAGGGATCGCTTTAACGGATTTGGCTCAGACAAATTACTCGAAAAACACTCAACATAAGTCTTAAAAATATAAAAACAATAGATATTGCAGGATTGCCTGAACGCTCGCAACTCTTAATAAAAATTCATTTTTGACGCCTCAAGACCTCCCGCCCCGGAAGTCAGGGCAAGGAGATCCTTTCCCATACAGAGGAGACTGTCGACCGGGATGCTTCCTTCGGGCGGATTAACCCGTTGAGGTTTCAATGCAATTCAATTTTCAGGAGAAGTTAAAATAGCCTAAGCAATTACGACGCTATTCTTGTTTTTATTGACTCAAGTGAGCAGTTGAGTTCGAGAGCAGGCATTGTATGTTTTGGCAATGCGTCCAGACAATGGGTGCAGGGATTCCATTCATGCCGTATCGGCTCATGGATCATCTGTCTCATGTGCAGCTACCTGAGAATAGTGAGCAATCAATATGGACAGCAGATTCATGGAAATTCCATGAGCCTGCTTTTTTTTGCCAAACAGAATAGCTTCCGGCCTATGATTTCCGCGGGGTCTCAATTAATATACGAGGTGACTCCTGTTCGAAAAATCTTATTTCGTTGATCATGCCCCCGGAGATGATGCCGTTGGCTTCGGGTATCATGAGTGGGTAGCTGTTAATTATACGCATCATTGATGCGGCAAAAGATTTCTTCCTGTACAAAAAACGGCACGCGTTCTACAAATTCCAGCGGTTCCGTAAATACCGCAAAAATCTGGACGGGATTACCGAGAAAAACCCGGATCTCGATCAGCCCGTCGTCAACTTCCCGCTGCACCTGCAGCCGGAGATGAGCAGTTGCCCGCTGGGCGACAAATACGCTGACCAAGGCTGGCCGCGGGAAGCCCGCCGCCTGTTCACCCGCCCGACTTCGACAAGCTCGCCAACGCCCAGAAAGTCGCCGCCTCTTTAGAATTAACAGCAACCAGGAACCCGTTTCACCCGATCCAATTGCCTGCACCGGAGATCTTCAATCCTGTGAGATAATAGGACACGATTGAGAGCGAGACGCTGGAGGCGGCGAGAATCCATGACGGCGGAAAAAGAATGGCTTTATCCAGAACCCCTGGCCGATCTCCAGGCGTACCATGACAGCAAGCGCATTGATGCGGCGGCGCCGAAGATCGTCCACTGGCTCTACTGGCCGGATGGCCGGTACCTGAAGAAGAAGGAGAGCCTCGATATCCTGATTGCCGGGTGTGGGGCCAACGCCGCCGCGCGTTACGCCTTCGAACACCCCAAGTGCAACGTGACGGGGATTGATACCAGCGAGGCGGCCCTGGAACACGGGGAAACCCTCAGGAAACGGCATAACCTCAAGAACCTGACCCTGAAGCAGATGCCCCTGGCCGAGGCGGCCAAGATGGGGGAGGATTTCGACTTCATCGAATGCATCGGCGTCCTGCCCCATGTGGATGATCCCCTGGGGGCCATCAAGGCCCTGAAGAAGGTCCTGCGCCCGGACGGGGTGATGGCGGTGATGGTTTACGGGCGCTACGGACGCACCGGTGTCACCATGCTCCAGGAACTGTTTCGGGACCGGCTGGGACTCAAGGCGGCATCTGCTGATATCGAGGTCATCAAGAGCATGCTGCCGGTGCTCAACCCCCTGCATCCCCTGGCCCAGTTTCGCCAGACCAGTACGGACCTGAATTTCGACGCCGGCCTGGTGGAACTCTTCCTGCGGGACGACGTGCGCCATTTTGCGGTCGAGGACTGCCTGGCGCTGGCTGCCGAATCGGATCTCACCTTCCAGGGGTGGCTGGACAACTTCTACTACTACCCCGACGGGCAGATTCCGGCCAGCCGCCCGGTGTACGATCGCATCCAGGCCCTGCCCGACAGGGAGAAATGGGCGGCGATGGAACTCTACAGCGGCGCCGTGTACAACCATACGTTCTATCTCTGCCATCCCAAGCGGTCGCCAAGGTCCTACACACTGGATTTCGAGACGGAGGCGTTCATGGCCTACATTCCCCACCAGCGCATCACCCACTTTGAGCCGCCCAAGCAGGGCCAGAACGCGACGATCCGGCGGCTGCCCTTTGCGCCGGTGCCCCTGACGGATCTGCAACTGGCCATCATCGGCAATTGTGACGGCAAGACCACCATCCGCGAGGCGCTGGAAAAGGGCCGCATCCAGGGTGATCCCGAAACGCTGCGCACCGTGGCGGGGAATTTTTTTCGGAGCCTGTGGCAGATTGGCTATGTCATGTTCGAGATTCCTGCGGCAAAATAGAATCACGATGAATATCGCCGAACTGCATGCGGAAGACTATGCCCGGCGTCACCTGCTGGATTCGGGCATTGTGGCCGAACTCAGGCGCAACCGGATCTTCATCTGGACCATCCGGGCCGAGCCGGGCCGGCTGTTTATCGCCATGGACCGCACCGAAAACCCCGCGGCGGACATGGACACCATCCGCCGGATCATCACCGAGTTCCTGGCGCCCCTGAACCGCACCATCGAGATCCAGGAGGTGCCGATGGCGGGCAACTGCTGCTACGGCGTCTGCCATGGCTGTCTCAACGGCGACCCCAACCTCCAGAAAATCTGGATTGGCGAGAGCCGTCCGGCTCCCTAGGCTGAATCGACATTTAAGATAAATCAACCCGTGTCATTCCGGACGCCGATAGCCGTAAGCGAGGCCTAAAGCCGAGCTGTACGGATATGGGTGAGCCGGAATCCATTGACCGGGAATGCGGGGAATGGATTCCCGTTTTAACGGAATGACAGCAGAAAGCATGTTTCAGGTTTAAATGTCGATTCTCCCTAGCTTTGGGATGAGCGTTGAAACCCGTCATTTTTCCGGAGTCCGGTTTCATCATGCAGACGCCAATTTCATCCGTTTTTTCCATCCGGTCAGCCATTGGGGATAGGGGTGAAGGTCCGGCAAGGGGCTTGCCGGACCTTCCGCAGGGGTAAGGTTATCTCAGGCTAGTTTGCCAGGGTTGTGGCCGCTTCTTCGGTGACAACCGGGATGTAGTAGACATCGCCTTCCGCGAAAGCGGTCCCTACCAGGTTCTCGGTCAGCTTGTAGCTGTTGCTGCTGTCATAGCTGGCCGAGTTGTAGTCTCCGCTTGCCGCGACCTGGTTGACGAAACTTTCCGCCCCGTAGGAGATGATGCCGGCGGAGTTGTTCACCATGGACCACAGGGCCTGGACTTCCGCCGGGCCGTTGGTGGCAAAGTCCGCCCCGTATTCCGTGGTAAGGTAGTTGTACATGTCCACATACTTGCTGGCCAGGTCCTGGGTGTAGGTGTCCTGGATGGCATTAAGGTTGTTGCCGATATTCATCGGGCTAACTAGCGAATCATACTCCGCCGTGGCAATGTTGTGTCCGGCATTGGCCATCTCTCCCAGCATGGAACTGACCGTCCCCCACTCGTCGCCAAAAAAGCCCTTGAGGTCCATGCCGTTGACCGGCTGGCCGCTGGCCATGGCGTCAAGGGCGTCCGCTGCCATTTCCGTCCCGTTGGCGCTGGTGGTCAGGGTCCCCATCGAGCCGGTTTCGAACCCGTTGCCGAAATCCGGCACGGTGCCGTCGCCGGAGACGATCGAGGAACCGGAGCCGTCAACGCTGGTGGTGGCCACCGCGATGTTGGCCCCGCCCGCGTAGGGGTCGTTTGCCGGTGCGTCCATCAGGGCGAACACATCCGCGCCCTGAACGCTGGTGCCGGCATTGTTCAAGCCGTCACTGATCGTATTTCCCAAAAACATTACGGCGGGAATGGCCGCCAGCACAACCAGTGCCAGGATGAGACCTAATTCCGCCAGGCTGACGCCTAATTGTCTTTTCATCATTCGTACGCCCCCTGCGTTTTCCTGAAAAACAATACACAATGAGGTGGTATACCTCATTTCTGGTATCGGCGTTTTCGGATATTCCTGAACCCGTAACCTGCTGTTTATGAAGAAAAATAAAGCCGGTGATCGCCGTGATCGCAAAAACAGACCGGTCGTCCTGCCGTTCTTTTCGGAAGACCCTTTAAGGCCAATCGATATTTAAAAACCTGATTATTGAAAATAAAGCGACGTAGCCCTACCTGTTCGCGATTAACGCATGTGCCATTCCCGCTTTCGTGGGAATGGCACATGGGCCGGGGGCGGATACCCCTGCGAATGACATATACGATGTGTTTTATTCCCGATAATCAGGTTTTTAAATATCGATTGGCCCTGGGCTAGGGGGTCGCAGCCGTTTCCATGTCGTTGGCGGATTTTGTGGTGACCACGGGGATGGTGTAGGTGTCTCCCGGCTGGTAGACCGTTCCCACGGCCTGTTTCTCAAGATCCTTCTTGGGTTTGAAGTCGTCCCCTTTGCGGGCCATGTCCTGGATGAAGCTGTTGGCGGAATAGGTGATGACGCCGGAGGAATTGTCCACCAGGTCCTTCAGCCCGGCGATGGCGGCGGAGTTGTCTCCCTTGTAGTTCTTTTCGAGGTGGTTTGCCAGTTTGTTGTAGGTTTTCTTGTATGGGGACAGGGTCGATTGCAGCTTCTTGAGGTTGGAATCGACCTTGTCGTCATCGTTGGCTTTGGCCAGGGTCTGGTTTTCATACCCGGCCATGGTGTGCCCCTGGGCGGCAAGATCGTTCAGGTAGCCTTGGATTTTGGACCAGTCCGAGCCGAAATGCTCGGACAGGGAGGTGCCGTCCGGCAGGGTCCCCGTGTGGGCCACGGCTTTTATGGCGTTGGAGGCCATTTCCGTCCCTTCGGCGCTGGTGCTGACGTTTCCGATGGTGCTGGTGGAAAACCCGTTGCCGAAATCGCCCACGCTGCTGTTGCCGGAGAGGGAGGCCTGCGGATCGGGGACCGCCGCCGTGGCGTTGCCCGTTCCGCCGGCGTGGGAATTCCCGGCTGGCCCGTCCAGCAGGGCGAACAGGTCGCTTGCCCTGCTGAAGTCCCCCGCGTTCCCCAGGCCGTCACTGATGGCGTCACCCAGAAAACCCAGCGAGGCGACGGCCACAATGGCCGTCAACGCCAGAATCAGGCCGTACTCTGATATCGTGCCGCCCAATGCCCGTTTCATCCGAATCGTCTCCCGTGTCTCCATTGCCATCGCTTCATTAGACAAGATATCGACCGGAAGGCCTGATCCTGAAGGAATATTTACAAATGTAACAGGCCGCGCCGCGGGAGGCGGGTCTTGGCCTTGAGCAACCGGGCCGCTCGCGCTATGGTAACAAACAGTATCCGCAACCGGTGCGTTTCTTGTGATGCGACCCGTGGCCTGGGGAATGGCTGCCGCCGCGGCCCTCCCCGTTGCCTACATCATCAAGCAGCATGTCAGCTGGGAATCCTCGCCCCGCGCTAAAAAACGCATGCTGGCCCATCACTTGGGCTTCTGGACCAGCATGGCCGCGGGGCTGGTGCTGCTGCACCGGAAAGTTCTGCGAAACAGGTCGGCGGGGGCTTTGGTGCGGGCGCTCTACGGAGTAGCCGCCGGTCTGCTGCCGGTGCTGGGGTTTGAAGGGGGCGGCAGACTGGCCCTGCTTCTGTTCCCCGAAGCCCAGGCGTCCTCTTCCGCAGGAGATTCCGTCTCCGGGGGCAGGCGCTATGTCCCCAGCTATCTGAACGTCCAGGCCTGATCGGGCCGGAGGACCCGCCCGCCGGTTCAGGGAATGACCGGGCTTCGGGTGTTGTAGGCGGTTCCCCGGAAGAGTGCCACCGTTTGGCCATGCTGGTTGCGGATCGCCACGTCGTAGACGCCGGTTTTTCCCGATGCCTGGATCTCCTGCGCGGTGGCCTGAAGGGTGTCTCCCACGTGGGCGGGGGCGCTGTAATGGATTGCGCATTGAAGCGCCAGGCTCTTTTCGTTTCGGGCGTTGCAGGCGTATGCAAAGGCGGTGTCGGCCAGTGTGTAGGTCACCCCGCCATGACAGATGCCATGGCCGTTGACCATGTCCGGGCGGACGGTCATGACCACCTCGGCACAGCCGGGGCGAATGGTGGCAAGGGTCAGGCCCAGGTGCCGTCCCGCGAGATCGTGGGCTTCCATGTGCCGTCCCACGGCTTCGGCCTGCGTGTCGGGGTTGTCGGGGGGCGGATTCATGGGTGTCATTATAGCGGCTTTGGAAAACCGGGTGAAATGATATTCAAGAGTTGCTCCGATCCGTCGATGAAAAAATTGCGTATCCAGTTTGTTACGAAGGAATGAGGCGATGACGTCGAGACGGGCGGAAATCCGGGACATCATGTCCCGCCAGGTGGTCAGTGTGCGTGAGGATGACACGGTGGAGTCGGTCATCACCCTCTTTGAGCGCAACCGCATCAGCGGGGCGCTGGTGGTCAATGCCCAGGGGGAATACACGGGGGTGGTCTCCAAAACGGATCTTTCCGGACGCAAGGTGCTTGACTGGGTCAACCAGGATCTGCACCTGGATTCCATGATGGTGCGCGAGGTGATGGGCCGGCACAAGCCGGTCACCGTCAACGAAAACGATCCGGTGACGGATGCGGTGAAGATCATGCGGGAGCAGCACATCCACCGGGTGTTTGTCACCGATGCGGCGGGCAAGATCATCGGCGTGGTCAGCAGCATGGATATCCTCAAGGTGATCGACGTGGAAGATGACCCGCTGGAAGAGTTATGGGAGCAGCATGAAGAGCGCCAGACCCGCAAGAAGGAGACGGAAAAACGCCTGAATGCCGACGACGGCTTCGAAGACCGCATTGCCCAGCTGATCCTCAAGAAGCAGAAGGAAATCATCTCCAGCGGCGACTAGGTAGAATCGACATTTAATAAATCAACCGGTGTCATTCCGGACGCCGATAGCCGTAAGCGAGGCCCAAAGCCGAGCTGTACGGATATGGGTGAGCCGGAATCCATTGACCGGAAATGCAGGGAATGGGCTCCCGTTTTCACGGGAATGACAGCAGAAAGCGTATTTCCAGGTTTAAATGTCGATTCTACCCAGGCCGCCTCCGGAGCTGCTTTCTTTTAGATCAGCAGGAAAACCCCGGCCAGGACGACGATCAACCCGGCTAGTTGTTTGGCGGTCAGGGTTTCCTGGAGGAAGACGGCACCCAGGATCGTGACCAGGGCAAAGTTGGTATTGAGCAGCGCCACCGTGACGCCGGTCTTGGCTTCCGGCTGACCGAAGGCGAGGAGGAGGAACGTGACCGCCGTCCCCAGAAAGAGGCCCCCGGCGACGGCAATGGGAATCCCCTGTCCGGCGGCGGCCAGATCCGGTTTCATCACCAGCAGCAGGCCGACCCCAAAGGCGGCCTGCACAAGAAAGACCACCCCCAATAAGCCGGGCAGAGGCAGCCCGGCCTGGCTGGCCAGCTTCAGCAGGAAGTTTCCCGTTCCCATGAACACCATGGACAAGAGTCCGTATACGATCCACGTTTTCATAGGCGCCATTGTAGCAGAACCCCCGCCAGCGGCTGTAACAAAATGAAACCTTTAGTCCGCCGATTTGCTGGTACAATGAATCACCGTTGCCGCAGGCAAGGGAGCGCGGCAGGACGAACCCGGTGGAACAACCGGTATATGATCGGCGAGCAGAAGAGGATAGGTATAGAGATGCATTTGGAAGCGGCCCAGAAAAACCTGTGGATTCACCAGCAGGAGGCCCCCAGGACGACCCAGGAAGCTTTGGCCCGTGTGTCCCAGGCGCTTCTTGATTGTATCAACGCGTTCCAGGAGGATCAGCTGGTCGAAGCCCAGATTTCTCTTGAGGACACGCTGGCCCAGGTCCTGATCGCCCTGAAATCGATGAACATCCAGGCGGATCGGGCCGTTGAGCGCTGTATTGAGCGCATGGAAAAGGCGGGGGCCGAAGGGCGCGTCTTCCACATCTACAAGGATCGGGTGGAAATCCAGGTGGGCATGGAGATTCGCGGAGGCTGGCCCCTGTTCTCCAACGAGGATTACGAGGCGGCCCTGGCCTTGGCCCGCACCTTCGGCTGCGAGGTTGCCTACCACGAAGCCCAGCAGCTGAACCTTTTCAGAAACAGCAAGCCGCCCTCGCGCACCGCTCCCACCCATCGCCAGCGGACCCGGCGGCTTTTTACGGGCCGGGTGCGCCCCCGGCTGACCCTGATTTCCGGCGCGGACAGCCCCAATCCCATGGCGCACAAGCCCTCCCTGACCTGAAATGGCCGAGGTTCGCCTGAACAAGTGGATTGCCGACAGCGGCCTGTGTTCACGGCGCGAAGCCGATCGCCTCATCGAGGCGGGCCGGGTCAGCGTCAATGGCGAACGGGTTGTCACCCTGGGGACGAAGGTGACCCCGGGCCAGGATGACGTAAGGGTTTCCGGCAAGCCGTTGCCGCGCCTTCAGCGGTACTATTTGCTCTTCCACAAGCCCGCCGGACTCATCACCACCCGTTCCGACGAAAAAGGCCGCAAAACCATTTACGATGCGCTGCCGAAGAAATACCATGTGTGCGATCCGGCGGGACGCCTGGACCGTGAAAGCAGCGGGGCGCTGATTCTCTCCAACGACGGGGACTTTATCAACAAAATCACCCACCCGCGCTACCACCTGCCCAAGCACTACCGGGTGAAGGTCGAGCCGCAACTGACGGAGGACGTGCTGGCGAAACTCACCGCCGGGGTTGAACTGGACCCGGAGGGGCTGGCCAAAGCGGACGCCGCCTCGGCGGTGGATGTCCACACGGTGGATCTGACCCTCTCCACCGGGTTCAACCGGCAGATTCGCCGGATGTTCGAGGCACTGGGCTACGAGATCACCCGCCTGCGCCGCACCGCCATCGGCGAGGTCCAGCTCGGCGACCTGTCTCCGGGGAAAACCCGCAGCCTGACGCTGGAGGAGATCAAGGCGCTGGGGGGCTGGAAGAAAACAGGGCGCCCGCCCGCCCCCTCTTCCAGGACTTCTTCTAAGACTTCTGCTAGGACCGCTTCCGGCGCAACCAGAAAAAGGGCAGGAAAGCCCCCAAGATAAATACCGGCAGCCCGAAAACCATGCTCAGGATCAGGGTCAGAACCAGGGAGCCGATGAGGCTGAAGGCAAAAATGTTCATTCGGGGTCTGAGTTCACCGGTGCCCTTTGGCGTTTGTTCCAGTGGTGTTGCGCACTGCATGCAGTATCGGGCTTCTTCCGGGTTGGCCTGACGGCAGGCAGGGCAGACGATCATGGGAGCAATCCTTATGAAAAGCTTAAATTGGGATGGAAAGGAAGGCGGATCGCCGGACTTCCGGGTCAATCTTGTGGCATCCTGAGCCTGTACTATTGTAGGCCGCCCACAATTCGGGTACCATAAAACGAGTGCCGGTAACGGCTGGCCGGAATTTTACGGGCGGGTTTGATATACTGGATAAGTCCGGATTTGAGCTGACGAGGCAATTATGTTTGAACGTTTTACAGAAAAAGCCATTAAGGTGATTATGCTGGCGCAGGAGGAAGCGCGGCGCCTGGGACACAACTTCGTGGGCACCGAGCAGATCCTGCTGGGCCTGATCGGCGAGGGGACCGGCATTGCCGCCAAAACCCTCAAGGGCATGGGCGTCAACCTCAAGGAAGCCCGCGCCGAGGTGGAGAAGATCATTGGCCGTGGCTCCGGTTTCGTGGCAGTGGAAATCCCTTTCACCCCGCGGGCCAAGCGTGTGCTGGAACTCTCCTGGGACGAGGCGCGTCAGCTCGGCCACAACTACATTGGCACCGAACACCTGCTGCTGGGTCTGATCCGCGAAGGCGAGGGCGTGGCCGCACGGGTGCTGGAGAATCTGGGCGTGGATCTCACCAAGGTCAGGTCCAACGTGATTCGCATGTTGGGCGAAACCCGCGGCAGCACCGTGTCGTCCTCGGCGCCGGGGCGCAGCAAGACCCCGACCCTGGACGAGTTTTCCCAGAACCTGACCCTGGCCGCGCAGGAGATGCGCCTGGACCCGGTGGTGGGACGCGAAAAGGAAATTGACCGGGTGATCCAGATCCTGGGTCGCCGGACGAAGAACAACCCGGTGCTCATCGGCGAGCCTGGCGTCGGCAAGACGGCCATCGCCGAGGGCCTGGCCCAACGCATCGTCAACGGGGACATCCCGGATATCCTCACGGACAAGAAGATTGTCCAGCTCGATATCGGGTTGCTGGTGGCCGGGACGAAGTACCGTGGCGAGTTCGAGGAGCGCCTGAAGAAGGTTATGGATGAGATCCGCCAGGCCGGCAACATCATCCTGGTCATCGACGAGCTGCACACCCTCATCGGGGCGGGCGCCGCCGAGGGGGCCATCGATGCGGCCAACATCCTCAAACCCGCCCTGTCGCGGGGCGAGATCCAGTGCATCGGCGCCACCACCATCAGCGAGTACCGCAAGCATATCGAGAAGGACGCCGCGCTGGAGCGCCGGTTCCAGCCGGTGCAGGTGGACGAGCCGACGGTGGAGGAAACCATCGAGATCCTGCGCGGGTTGCGTGAAAAGTACGAGCAGCACCACAAGCTGGTCATCACCGATACGGCGCTGGAAGCGGCGGCCAAGCTGTCGGCACGCTACATCACGGACCGGTTCCTGCCGGACAAGGCGGTCGATCTCATCGATGAAGCCGGTTCGCGGGTGCGTCTTTCCACCAGCGCCCTGCCCCCGGAGGGCAAGGAACTGGAGAAGGAACTCAAGCAGATCATCCGCGAGAAAGAGCAGGCCATCCGCAACCAGGAGTTCGAAACCGCCAGCGACCTGCGCGATAAAGAGGCGGAAATGCGCGAAAAGATCCGCGAGATCGCCGACGAATGGAAGAAGAGCCTCGAAGACCAGAAAATTGAGGTCACCGAGGAGCACATTGCCCAGATTGTGGCGGGCTGGACCGGTATTCCCGTCTCCAAGCTTACCGAGAGCGAGTCCGAAAAGCTGCTCAAGATGGAAGACACGCTGCATGGCCGGGTCATCGGCCAGGACGATGCGGTCACCGCCATCTCCAAGGCCATCCGCCGGGCGCGGGTGGGTCTGAAGAGTCCCAACCGTCCCATTGGCACGTTCATCTTCAGCGGCCCCACCGGGGTCGGCAAGACGGAGCTGGCCAAGACGCTCGCCGATTATCTCTTCGGCTCCGAGGAAAACGTGATCCGCGTGGACATGTCCGAGTTCATGGAACGCCACACGGTGAGCAAACTCATCGGCTCACCGCCGGGCTATGTCGGCTTCAACGAGGGCGGCCAGCTTACCGAGCAGGTGCGCCGCAAGCCATACTCCGTGGTCCTGTTCGACGAAATCGAGAAGGCCCACCCCGATGTCTTCAACGTCCTGCTCCAGATTCTGGACGACGGACGCCTGACGGACTCCAAGGGCCGCTCCATCGACTTCAAGAATACCATCGTCATCATGACCAGCAACGTGGGCGCACGGGGCATCGAAAACCCCAGCCCGGTCGGATTCTCCTCCGTGGATGACGTTGCCGCCCGCTACGAGAAGATCAAGGACACGGTCATGGAAGAAATGAAGAAAACCTTCCGTCCTGAGTTCCTGAACCGGCTCGATGACATCATCATCTTCCATCCGCTGAAGAAGACCGAGATTCGCCAGATTGTGGAAATCATGCTGGCCGACGTCACCAAGCGGATGTCCCAGCAGGGCATGTCGCTCATCGTCAACGACGATGTGAAGGACGTGCTGGCGGATGAGGGCTACAGCCCCTCCTACGGTGCGCGTCCCCTTCGTCGGGTGATCCAGCGCCGGATCGAGGACGAACTGACCGATCAGTTGCTGATGGGCAAGTTCAAGGACGGCGATACGGTGGAAGCCAAGCTGAAGGACAAGGACATCATCTTCGAGAAGTCCAAGAAGAAGGCGTCCACCGCGGGCGGTTCCGAAAAGCAGGCTGAAAAACAGGAGGCCTAGCCATCTCCAGAGCCGGTTACCCGCAGATGGACCATCCCGCTTCCGGGGAGGCGAACGTCTTCGAGATGCTCCTGCCGCCTCAAGCGGTGCCCCTCTTGGGGGTCCTTCTGCTGATGATCCCCCTGACCCTGCTGGCGGGGGAAAGCCTGTTCGTTCCCCTGTTCGAGTCGGTCAAGTCCCTGTTGATCCCTGAAATGGAGGCAATGCAGACCCATCTGCCCACCCATTTCTACGTCAAGCTGGCGGCCTTCTGTTTCCTCACCTTCTTCGGGGTGATCCAGATGATCCTGCGCATCCGCCTGTGCTACTACCAGGCGTGGGCCAAGGCGTTTTCCCGTCCCGATCCGTTGCATGTGGATTACCAGCCGGACCCGCAGCAATCCATGCTGGCGGTGCTCAACTGGAACATGTTCCGCTGGTTCATGATCCTCGTTCCGCCGCTGTTGATTGGCGCCATTACCATAGGGGTCGGGTTTCTGGAGTTGTACCTGTTCAACATGTTCGTGGACATGCCGGCCATGAGCCTGCCGGCCATGATTGTCAGCTTCCTGTTCATCACCCTGCTGCTGTCCCTGTTCTCCCTGTTCTCGGTTTTCAACAGCATCTGGATCGCCCTGATCACCCTCTTCGGAGAGGTGGCCGCCATCACGGAACCGGATCTGGCGGCCAAGACCATCTACGACCGTTGCCGGCGGATTGCCTTTGCCTCACCCTTTGTCTACCTGCTCTATCCCGCCTATGTTCTGTTCCTGCTGCTGGTTGTCACGGAGATCGGCTGGCTGCTGATGGCCTATGACGTGCAGGACCTCGTCCATTTCCGGTTGAACCTGCCCCTCATCCTGGGTCTGGAGATCGGAACCCTGGCGGTTTACCTGGGTCTGAACTTCCTCAAGTTTTTTACCTATCACGATGCATTGTCGAGATACTACCGGAAGCTGCCGGGACCGTTTCGCGAACGGTTTACCGAACCCCCTGCCCCCCGCGCCGAAGCTTGAAATTCCGTAAAACCCGCTTACCCTTTCCAATGTCCGGATCGCGGTTTTCTCCGCCATCCGGAGGATTTGGGTTCAGGCCCGGCCCTTGCCTGACGATGGGATCTAAGGATTCCGCCGGGAGTCAGGATACTTCGGTTGGAAAGCACCTTATCGGGCATGCTGAGGCAAAACAGACGGACCGTTTATGGTTTCACGGGTTTACCATCATCAGATACAGCCTTACCTCCGGCCTAACGGCGGCGGTCGGCCTCCGGTGTCCGCACCCGGCGCCGAGGAGGAGAAACGGCCTCCCAACTGGGGCGGGCAGCAGGGATTCAACAGCCAGCAGCAGTCCGGCGGGCTGGCCACCGTGGCCGAGCAGTCCCGCCAGAACAAAATTCAGCTGGGCACCATCCTCCAGGATTTTCGCAGCACGATGGATGCCCTGGGAGCGGACGCCGACGTGCAGGCGGAGGTGGATGCCTATCTCAGCGTGGTGGCGATGCAGTCCAGGAAAGAAACTCCGGCGGTCCCGTTTATCCGCCAGACCCTGAAAACCGCCGCCGATTCGCTGGACGGCTTTATCAGCAATGCGCTGAACCAGCCATCGCGTGTGGTTCGGGACTGGGTGGAGGCCCTGCTCCTCCAGAATATCGATTACAAGGATACAACCGGCGGTGCCGCCCCCGTGCCGGAAGCCCCCAATCCCGTGGACGGGGCGCAAACGAAAACCGTTTCCGAAAAGCCGGTTTCCGAGGACCTGCCGGGTGCTGCCGGTCCGAACCCTGAGGAAAAACACCGGATCAAGGACTGGGTCCGGCAGGGGCGGGAACTCTCCAGGCAGGACCGAAGCGCCGAAGCCCTGGATCTTTACCGCAAAGCCCTCGATGCGCTGGAAGGCGGCAGCCGGCCCAATCTCGAAGGAAAGGTGGCCCAGCTCAGCGGGCGGGAGTACGAGAAGGCCAAGCGTTACGACGAGGCGCTGGTGTATTATCATCAGGCGTCGCTCAGGTTCTCCGAGGCGGGGCAGCCGGTAAAGCAGGCCCAGGCCGAGTATGCGATGGCCGGGATTCATGACGTGCGGGGCGAACTGGCTCAGGCCCAGACCCATTACGAAAGCGCCCTGAACCTGGTCCGGCAGGGCGGAGATCCCCGCCGCGAAAGCCGCATCCTTAACGACTTGGGGGTTCTCTACCTGCGCCGTCACCAGAACGTTCCGGCGAGGCAGATGCTGGAGCAGGCGGCGGTATCCGCCGACGGGCCGCTGGGGGAGGCGGCGCTGCTTCCGGATATCTACAGCAATCTCGGCGCCCTCTATCGCCTGGAGGGCCGGTATAAACAGGCCGCGGGCGCCTATCGCCAATCCCTGGACGCGGCCCATCGCCAGAACGACCGGCGGGGGTACCGGGACACCCTCCTCAGTTTCGCCGATCTCTACGACGAGGCGGGCCGCCCCGAAAAGGCCGCTGCCATGCGCGAAAGGGCCCGACGGCTGGGGACCTGAGCCGGTCCTTTTGTAACGGGGCTGTAATAAAAAATCGGGGAGAATAGCACCAAAATCCAAATAATTGTTTTTATATATTTGGCAAATATAAGCGTGTGTGTTTCCCCATCCCCCGGCAAATTGAAGAGCGAATTTTTTACGAAGAGCGATTGATCCCGAACGTGTCTAAATTCACCGCATCCTGAATTATTCTGCAACAGCTTTTGTCGTGTTGATCACATCTTTTACAGAAGGAGAGACTGAGCATGGTCTTTGCGCCTTATAGCGGCATTGGTTATGACAAACAGAAAGCCATCCAGGACCTGATGACCATTCAGGGCGTGCCGGGAAGCGGCGTGCCCGGTGTTCCGGCCAACATCCCCGATCCCCCGATGCTGGTCGGTCCGCCCGGCATCGGGGGATCGGTACCGGCACTGGCCCCCGGCTTTGGCGCAGAGCCTCCGATGGTTATCGAGCTGCCGCCGGATGTTGTCATTGATCTGCCGGCGATCCAGCAGCAGGTTGCCCCTGAGGTGACGCCGGCCCAGCAGGCGGTGGCCCAGGTGGAAAATGCCCTCTCCCAGGGGATTATTCCCGGCCTGGAGGAAATGGCGGATATTCTGAGCGAGATTCCCCCGGAATCATCGGGAAAGGGAGCCGCCCAGGCGCAGATCCAGGCCATGCTCGCTTCGATGGGGCCGGAAGGCCATCTGCGTGCCCAGCAGCTCGGCGTGGAGATGGAGATCCGGACGACCCGAGAGATTCGGACGGAATTGGTGCGTGTGGGCAACGGACTCCAGGAGGGGTCCGAGGAGAAAACCATCCTTCAGACGCGTGTCGCGGCCCTGAGTCAGCTCAGCAGCAACCTGGCCGAGGAAAAGAACCAGTTGCTCGGCCTTGATTTTTCCGGCGGCGGCATGATCGATCTCAACCCGCCTCCGCCCCCGCCGCCCCAGCCGATTTTCAACTTCTTTCAGCAGATGATGATGATGATGGGTCTGTTTTAGGGGGCCACTGACAATCCCAGGTCGATGATCTCCAACAGCCGCTTGGCGCTGTAGGGGTCATCGACCACGCGGATGTTGATGCCCGTTTTTTGGGCGACCTCCTTCACGGTGACGCCGTCGAGAAACAGGTCCGTATCCTGCTTGAGCATCACCGACGGAATCAGGGCAAAATCGTAACCGGAGAGATCCTGCCGGGACAAGGTGTCGAGCAGGTCCTGTCCGGTCACGAGTCCGGCAACGTCCACGCTTTGTCCCCAGAACCCGCTTTCCACCGTGAGACAATCCAGGTACAGCCCTCGAATTCCGTTGAGCCGGCGGACAATGGGGGCTAGGGTCATGGTGGCCAGCTTGCCGGTGAGGATCAGCACCTTGCGTGCCGGGTCACACTGTTCGGGCAGGTGGGGCTCCAGTCGGTAGAAATCTTCCAGAAGCATCCGGGCGGTGCCCACCCCGTCATCAAGCTGGGGGAATTCGCCGTAATCGGTGTAATCCGGCAGGGGTTGTCCTGCCTTGTAGTAGAACTCGTCCGAAAGGAACACGAAGTCGTCGGCGCCGGTTTTTTTCACGAAGGCGTTGACCCGGTCGATCACTTCCCGCGCCGTGGCGGTCTCCACCGGGTTCAGGGCGGGCAGGTGGTCCCGGTGCCGGGTCAGCCCCACCGGTATGACGGCAACGGACAGGGCTTCCGGGTGCAGGCTGTATAGGTCCTCCAGGGTCCGGCTCAGGGATTCCCCCTCGTTGATGCCGGGACAGACGACCACCTGGCAGTGGAAGGGGATGCCGAGATCCGCGAGCCACAGCAACTCATCCATGATCCGTCCGGCGAATTTCGGGTTTTTCAGCAGTTGTATCCGGACTTCGGGCACCGTGGAATGGACGGAGACGTAGAGAGGGCCGGGGCGGATCATCTCGATGCGCCGACGGTCATGATCCGTCAGGTTGGTCAGGGTGATGTAGGTGTTGGTGAAGTAGGAGAGTCGCCAGTCGTCGTCCTTGACGTACAGGCTGGGCCGCAGGCCTGCGGGCTGCTGATCGATGAAGCAGAAGGGGCAGGCATTGTTGCAGGTCTTGATGGGGGTAAAGACGGGGGAGGTGAATATGAGGCCCGGATCTTCGTCAACGTCTTTCCCCAGCCCCAGGATCTCCTCCGTTCCGTCGGTGTGGCGGACCCGGATTTCAAGGTAATCTGTATCAGAAACCTCGAACTGGTAATCGAACATATCCTCCAGATCGGTGCGGCCATTGACGGCCAGCACCCGATCCCCCGCCACCAGACCCGCACGGGCGGCGGGAGAGTCCGTAATCACCGAATGGATGAAGATTTCCATATCTGATATAGTATCGTAATTATGAGCCATCCTCCATCGCCACCCTCCAAGCTTTTCATCCGCAGCGAAGTTCTTGCGGTCATTGAATATTTGAGTGTTGTGGAGGCCCCTTCCAAGCAGGAGCGCAACAAGCAGATCAAGCGTCTTAGTGCCATCGAGGATCGCCAGACTGTCCTGGATATTCTGCTGAAGGAACTCCAGCGCACCGCGTCGGCCAGCACCCTTCAGGCCGTGACGGAGCTGCTCATGGAACTCGGCGACATCGAACTGCTGCAGGAGCCCCTGTGGGCCATCATCCGTCATCCCCAGTCCCGCGACGAAGTGAAGGATGCGGCGAACCTGATTCTTCGCCATCTGGGCGACGAGACCGATCCGGATCTGTACCTCGAATACCTCGATGACCCCCAGGGGCTGATCAACCGCGAAACCGAGCGGATGCTGGAGGTGGCGGCCCGTAACCCGGAGGCCCTCATTGACTTCATTGATTTTATTTTCTCCCTGCCCGTGGGCGAACAGGTCAACCTGCTGAATTCGCTCCAGGCGGATTATGCGCCGGATCACCTGCTGAACATATATATTCCCACGTATCTTGCCGATCCGCCGGACGAGATCAAGGAACTGGTTCTCAGGAACCTGGGCAACACCCGCTCCAAGCGTTCCGCCCTGTTTCTTGACGGGATCAAGGAGGATTACGACGAGGAGAACGTCTTCGGCAAGATTATCCGCAAGTCCATCAACGAACTCCGCCTGGCGGGTATCTACCGGGAGGAGCTTTTTGACGAATATCGCCAGGAACTGGACAAGCCCCATGCCCTATTGGAGGAAAGTGAGATTTACCAGTGCTTTGTCACCCTCACCGATGGCATCGGCAATCAGGGCATCGTGGTCAGCCGCAAACAGAAGAACGGTGACGTCACCATGATGAGCGTGGCGGTCAACGACCTGCATGGCATCATCGACTGCTTCGGCTTTTTCCAGCTCAGCGAAGGGGATTTCATGAAAATCTCCGACAAGTTCCACGAGGAAAGCTGCAAGATTTCCGCCTCCCCCGGATACTGCCGCCAGAAGCTGGAGGCTGCCGAGGAGCTGGGACGGCGCAGCCATCACCGCATTCCCTACGAGTACACCTGTTGGAAGGTCATGCTGGAGGATTTCCCCCATGAGCCGGTGGATGCGCTGGCCTTCTGCCGAAAGCATGCCAAGCCGGAGTGGGTGGTGCAGTGCGAGAACCTGTACCGGCATCCGGATTTTGAAACCTGGTTCCTGGAAGACGGGGATCACCCGGTGGTGACCGAAATCCTGAAGGACGTGGGGGAGATCACCCTGAAGGCACTCGCGGATCACCCCACACCGCCGGAGGCCGCCATCGAGGAGTACCGAAAAACCATGGACCGCTATGCCCTGGGGCTGTGCATGGCCATGATGACCACCGAATGGCGTGAGATTCTCATTGCCCGGCTGGCGGACAGCGCCTACCTGCTGGATACTCCTGAAACCAAGACGTTTTCGGCGCTTGCCGCCACCGAGGTGATGAAGCTGATCTCCTACGAGGAGCAGGATGAGCAGAAGGTGCTCAACATCGGGTTTATCCGCCAGTTTGGCCGCCGCTGCATCGAGGAGCACCTGCTGCGGATGAAAAACGAACCCGATGCCCCCGAAGGTCTGGAAACCCTGGTGGCCCATATTATGAAGGCCTGGGAAATCGAATAGCCCATGGGTGGTGAACCGGCAGGCCCCGACGGAAGAATCCTGGCCCTCGATCTGGGGCGAAAGCGGGTGGGGCTGGCGGTCAGCGACCCTTTCGGCAACTTCGCCGTGGGGCTGGAAACCCTGATCCGTACGCAGAAATTCGATCTGGTGGCCGCGATCGGCACGGTATGCGAGGAATACGGCGTTACCCGGCTGGTGCTGGGCTTGCCGGTGAACATGAACGGGACGGAGGGACCGAAAGCTCTTGAGTCGCGGGATTTTGCCAAAATCCTGGAGGCCGAACTCGGCCTCCCCGTCACCCTCATCGACGAGCGGCTGACCTCCGTCATTGCCCAGCAGACCTTGCGCGAACAGGGTGTGCAGCCATCCCGGCGCAAGGAACTGGTGGATCAGGGGGCGGCGAAGATCCTGCTGCAGAACTATCTGGATCGTCGGAGCCGGGAGGACGGAGCCGGTTAGGTGAACCGCGGTCCGCCGTCAGATTTCGCGGATCAGGCGCATGCCCAGGACGGGGCGAAGCCTGCCGTGGCTGTAGCGCTCGAAACCGCCCCCAAGCTGGAGGCTGTAGTGCCTGCCGATTTCCAGGTGGATCTGGGGCATGATCAGGTAGGAATTTCGGGCGGTCCGCCGGGCGAGTTCCAGGTTGGTTTCCAGTCCGAAGGTGAGTTTGTCGGAAACCGCATAGAACAGGCTGTTGTTCAGCAGACCCCGAAACCGGCCCCCGCCGGTAATGTCCGTGTGTCGCAGGCCGCTCATGGAGAGCAGGCTCCACCGGTCGTTGATCCGGTGGCCTACAATATACATGGCGTCGGTCCGCAGGCTGCGGTCATGGCGGCCATACTCCCCCAACACCTGCCAGCCGTGAATCAGCCGGTTGTCCAGAACGGTTCCGACGGTGCCCTGCAAGGCCAGCTTGTAGGACTCGACCGCCAGATTTTCCATGGGCAGTTCGAATTCGATGGCGTAGCCGTCGCGGAAGGCATACTCGATTTCAGGCGCCCAGTTCAGCCGGGATCTTTTTCCACGCAGGGGCAGCACGGAGAGGGTGTTGATTTCCAGTTCCCCCTTGCGAGCGCCCAGAGGGCGGATCAGATCGAATACCATCGGTTCGGGCACATAGGGGCGGGTGCTGCCGGCAATGCCGGTGTTCATGTCGGAGAGGTCCTCTTCCATATTGGCAGCATCGTCCCAGCCCTCTGAGAGCGCCACCCCATCCACGGCTTCCAGTGCAACCGCCTCCAGTTCCTCCGGTTGGGGCGGGTGAAACAGGACAATTTCCCCGGCCAGTGTATCGGCGTGCGATACGGAAAGCAGCAGGGCCAGGCAGAGGAGGACGCAGAGAGTGCAGTGCCGGAGAGGAATCATACGGTTATTTCCAATGCGATTGGATAGTTTCTCCCTATTTTACATAAGTGGAAAGCCGCTGTCATGCCGGGCTTTTGACCAAAATCCGCTCGCCGGCGGCGGTGTTTTCCCAGGTGACCGGCATCATGGGGGAGAGGGTGAACGCTTTCTCATTGCCGTGATCCGCCCGGTACCAGCCGTAAGCCAGATAGTCGCCGGGGTGATCCGGCTTGTCCACCAGCTTGATGGTGTAAAGGTTATCCGGAGTCTCGACGATGCCGCTGCCGTTGAGCGCCCGGTAGGGACCGGTCAGCCGATCCGCCACGTAGCAGTGCAAGCCGGTGGTGGGCGAAAACTGCTCCGCCCAAGTGGGCGAATAGCCTTCTTTCAGTGTCGAGAAGAATAAATACCAGCGGTTGTTGCGATGGATCAACTGGGGGACCTCCATTTCCGCATAGCGCCCCGGCGCCAGTACCGGTGGACGGACCTCCCAGGGACCTTCCATCCGGTTCGCCACTGCCAGGCCGATGCAGCCCCGGTACCGGGGATCGCCGTCCCTCGTTTTGGCGGTGAAAAACATGTAATACTTGCCGTTCTCCTTCACCACCACCGGGTCGCGCCAGGCCCGGCAGACGGGGGATGTCTCCCCGTATTCGCTCCCAGGGGTCTCGTACCAGCGCCCATCGGGTTCGAGCAAAGGCTTACCGGTTTTTCGCCAGCGCAGCCCGTCGGTGGAGGTGGCCAGCCCGATGCGCTGGGTTTTCTCCGGCGGCCAGCCGTCACGGCGGTTGCGGCCGGTGTAGAACAGATAATACTTGCCATTTTCCCGGTAGGCGTTGCCGGACCAGACGCTGAGATCGTCCCAGCTTCCCCTTCTGCCCGGCTTCAGTAAAACGCCCAGGTCCTGCCAGTGTTCGAGATCCGTGGAGATGGCGCCCCGGATGACGGCGTGGTTGTCCATGCCGTCCTTGTCGTGGTGGTATTTTTGGGGGGCATCCAGGTGGAACAGCCGGTAAATAGACGTTGTTCCGATGTCATCCTTCAGCAGCCAGGAATCCCAGGCTAGCCGATCCGGCGGGGCATAACCGGCCTGCGGCGGGTGTGCAGTCTCCTGCGCCCCTGTCGGCTGTCTGCCGAAAAGGGGCGGCATGGATACCGGAAGAAAACCGTGAACCTGCATAAACCCCGGATCAAAACCCCACCTGTCTGGACGGTGCATGTATTAAACAAAAAACGGACACCGCCCGCAAGTTGCCTGCGGGCGGTGCTGTGTGGAACGTATCGGATTGGATGACTAGAAGCGGGCCATGTAGCGATCCAGTTCCCATGGGGTCACGTTGGTGCGGAACTGGTCCCACTCGATGGATTTTGCCTTGATAAACTCGCCGAAGATGTGTTCGCCGAGGGCTTCTTTGGCTACCTGGCTTTCCTTCATCAGCTCCAGCGCCTCGAAGAGACTGCCCGGCAGGGAGTCGATGCCCATGTCCTGGCGTTCCACCTCGGAGAGCTGGTAGATGTTGGCGGTGGAGGCCGATGGCGGCTCGATCTTGTTTTTCACCCCGTCGAGACCCGCCATCAGCATGGCCGCAAAGGCGAGGTACGAGTTGGCCGCCGGATCGGGAGAGCGCAGTTCTACCCGGGTGGAACTGCCGCGCTTGGCGGGAATCCGCAGCAGGGCGCTGCGGTTGGCCGCCGACCAGGCCACGTACACCGGGGCCTCATAGCCGGGCACCAGCCGTTTGTAGCTGTTGACCAGCGGGTTGGTGATGGCGGTGATGCCGCGCACATTCTTCAACAGGCCGCCGATGAACCAGAGGGCCTCCTTGCTGAGCTGGTAGTCGCCGTTCTCGTCGAAGAAGGCGTTCTTGCCGTCGAGATGCGCCAGCGACTGGTTGCTGTGCATCCCGGAGCCGTTGACGCCGAAGATGGGCTTCGGCATGAACGTGGCATGCAGGCCGTGGTCGTTGGCGATCTTGCGGGTGATGATCTTCACGGTGGTCACATTGTCCGCCTGGCTCAGGGCGTCGGCGTACTTGAAGTCGATCTCGTGCTGACCGGCGGCGACCTCATGGTGATCCGCCTCCATCTCGAAGCCGAGGCGTTCGAGCGTCGCCACGATCTCGCTGCGCACCAGCTCGCCCCGGTCATCCGGGCCGAGGTCGTAGTAGCCGCCGGAATCATGGGTCCGGGTGGAGACGTTGCCGTTGCCGTCCTTCTCGAACAGGAAGAATTCCAGTTCGGGGCCGACGTTGTAGATGAAGCCGAGTTTTTCCGCTTCGGCGATGACCCGCTTCAGGTTGTTTCGGGGGCAGCCCTCAAAGGGGGTGCCGTCCGGGTTGTAGATGTCGCAGATGATGCGTGCCACCTTGCGGTCTCCCTCGGCCCAGGGCAGCACCTTGAAGGTGTTGCGATCCGGGTAGAAATACATGTCGGAGGTCTCAATCGTCCGAAAACCGGCGATGGAGGAGCCGTCGAGCATGATTTCGTTGTTCAGGACCTTCTCCAGCTGGTCCGCATGGACGGACATGTTCTTGGGAATTCCGTGGATATCCACGAACTGGAGACGGACCATCTTGACGTTCTCGCTCTTGGCGAGTTTGAGGATTTCTTCGACAGAGGGGGCATTCGAGGTTTTGGCAGTTTTGGTCATGGGCATGAATCATTCCTTTCCAGGGGACATACCTGCACTCACAAGACAAAAAGACGGGGACATTCTACCGGAAAGGCGCCACTTTATCTAGGCTTTCCCCGAAATTCCCCCGCCAATGTTTGTGGTACCCTGAGTTCGGGAAGTCTTATCATTAAGGAGGTTGGGTCATGGGGAGCTATCCGGTGGCGTATAACGTCTATTCTCAGCCATTTACGGGGCCGTTCGATCCGTTTCTCAAGGTGCATGGCAACTACCACCTGTCCTATGTGGGCAGTGCGCCCGGCGAGGTGACGGAAATCCATGAAGGCACGCACCAAAATGACAATTCGGAAACCTACGTCAACCTGGGACCGGATTTTTTCATGACGGTGGCGGATCAGACCGTTCGTCTCAAAACCGGCGATGTGTTCCAGGTGCCTCCCGACGTGCGCCATGGCAACTTTGAAACCCCTAAAGGCTATTCGGCCCTGATTATCGAGGGCAACGAGGGTGGGAATCTGGGCGCCAATTACGGCCACCAGATCGATTCCTACCGGAAAAAACCGCCAGCCTTTGGCCGGACCCTGGATCTGAGCGCCTAGGGCCAATCGCAGTTTTATCAGAATGTCAGCTGGGGCCGGGCGTCCACCAGGACCTTAAGGGGCATGCTCTGGAACCGGCTTCGCCCTTCGGTGAAGGTGATGACCATGGCGGGACCCTGGGGGGTGTTTTCGTTGACCAGAACGGCCATAATCGATTGAAGGGGCGGCGCATGCGGGTCCAGGGATTCCACCGGTTCTGCCGCCTGCGGGCTGATGGCCTGCAAGGGAAGCTGGGTCAGCAGTTGCTTGCCCTGGAAGACGTAGAGAATCCGGTTGCTGTCATCCACTACCTGCTGGCGGATGAGGTAGAATCCCGGCGGGATGACCCGGTTGTCGGCGGTGCGCACCGCCCGCGGCAGGCGAAGCAGGGGGCCGGGCTTGGCGTCGTATTCGCGCGGTCCCACCTCCACGATGATCTCCTCGTCCACGGGCGCCTCCTTCTTCTTGAACGGGTTCAACTTCTGCCAGAAGGAGGGTGTTTCCGGTTCAGGCGGACTCGGCAGGATTCCGGTCCGGGAAACCGGCGTCCCGTCATCAAGGTACAGGGGCTGGGCCTGCGACCCAAATCCACCGATCCCGGTTATGATTAGAAGCAGCATCAGGAGAAGAATGGGATTGCGGATGAAGTTTAACCAAGAAGACATTGTGCTGTTCGTCACCAAGGCCATCTCCTACGTGATTAATGCGGTCCTCATCGCCCTGGGCATCGGGATCGTGGCGGGCGGCGCCTACCTGCTCTACCGGGCCATCATCAGCTGAGGCCGGTGTTTCCATGATAGGGGATGCCGGGGGCGGGCGACTCCCTTAGGCGCAGGATTCGTCGCGGAACCCCGGTTGCCGTTATAATGGTAAGCATCGTCGTGTGCCTCGCCGGTGTATGGGCCTCTCTCAAAATTATAGGCGGTTTTTTCCAGGAGGCTACCCGGTACGGGGCGTGGAGCAAGGTCTATGCTGGATATCCGACAAATCCGAGAGAACCCTGACGCGGTGAACGCCGCCCTCAAACGCCGGGACCCCGGTCTCTCCGTGGACGGGATTCTGGAGATCGACGTGCGCCGCCGGGAGATCCTGTCCGAGGAAGAGGCCCTGCGAAGCCAGCGCAACCAGCTGAACAAGGAAATCGGCACCGCCAAAAAGGAAGGGCGCGACACCACGGATATCCAGGCTCGCAGCAAGGAAATGGCCGAGCGGATCAAGGCGCTGGAGGAGGAGAAAGAGGATCTTGCCCGGCGCCAGGACGAACTTGTGATGGTCATGCCCAATCTGCCCCTGGAGATGGTGCCCACGGGGCGGGACGAATCCGCCAACGTGGTGGTGCGCCAGTGGGGTGAGGAGTTCAAAAGCCGGCCCCGCAAAAAGGCGCTTTCCCATTGGGATATCGGCCCGAATCTGGGCATCCTCGATTTCGAGCGTGGCGTCAAGGTCGCCCAGTCCCGGTTCTCCCTTATTCGGGGGGAGGGGTCCCGGCTATCCCGTGCCCTGAAGGATTTCATGCTGGATCTGCACACGGAGCGCGGCTACGAGGAGATGATTCCGCCGTTTCTGGTCAACGAGGACGCCATGACCGGCACCGGCCAGTTGCCCAAGTTTGAAAGCGACATGTTCCGCTGCCGCGACGATGCCCTTTATCTTATCCCCACGGCGGAGGTGCCGCTGACCAACCTGTACCGGGGCGAGGAGATCGAAGAGTCGGCCCTGCCCATGAACTTTACGGCCTACACCCCGTGTTTCCGACGAGAAGCGGGCAGTGCGGGCAAGGACACCCGCGGCCTCATCCGCCAGCACCAGTTTGACAAGGTGGAGCTGGTCAAGATCACCCATCCGGATCGATCCCAGGAGGAACACCAGAATCTGGTGGCCGATGCGGAACGGGTCCTCCAACTGCTGGAGTTGCCCTACCGGGTGGTCGAGCTGTGTACCGGGGATATGGGATTTTCTGCCGCCCGCTGCTTTGATTTGGAGGTCTGGATGCCGGGCCAGGGCGAATACCGCGAGATTTCCAGTTGCAGCAATTGCTGGGATTTCCAGGCCCGGCGGGCCGGGCTGAAGTACCGCCCGGCGGACGGCGGCAAACTCAGCCACGTGCATACCCTCAACGGCTCCGGGCTGGCCATCGGGCGGACCCTCATCGCCATCCTCGAAAATTACCAGATCAGCGATACGGAGGTTGTCATTCCGGACGTTCTCAGGTCATACTTTAGGAACAGGGCCGCCTCAATCACGGGAGCCGATGCGTGTCGAGTATGAACCAGCAGCCGGGGCGCCAGCCGCCGTCGCCGCCCCCCGCCGGGGGCGCCCGGCCCGTTCAGGCGCCTTCGCCCCAGGCTCAGTCGTCTCAGGCTAGGTCCCAGGCTCCTCCGCCGTCCGAGTACAACAAATCGGCGATGGATATTGCCAACGAACTGGAAGTCTTTCTTCGGATGACCGTGGCCCAGGGGATCTCGGACATCCACCTGCGGGTGGGCCATCCTCCCCTGCTGCGCAAGGACGGCCAGATCGTCTCCACCAAGCTGCCGCCCATGAGCGAGGACAGCATGGTGGCCTTTGCCCGCAAGATCATCCCCGCCAAGGTGCTGAACAAAGCGAGAAACCGGCGGGATTTCGACTTCGGTTTTGACCTGGGCGGCATCGCCCGCTTCCGTGTGAACATCTTCTATGAACTGAACCGCCCCGGCCTGGTGTTGCGGGTTATTCCGGCCAAGATTCCCAAGGTGGAGGATCTGGGCCTGCCTCTGGTGATCCAGCGCTTTACGGAGCTGCACAAGGGGCTGGTGCTGGTGACCGGACCCACCGGTGCCGGGAAGAGCACGACGCTGGCTGCCATGCTCGATCACATCAACGAAACCATGCCCAAGCACATCGTCACCATCGAGGACCCGGTGGAATACGTCTACACCAACAAGCGCTCGGTGATGACCCAGCGGGAGATCGGGGTGGACACGGACACGTTTCCGTCGGGCCTCAAGTACGCCTTGCGCCAGGACCCGGACGTCATTCTCATCGGGGAGATGCGCGACCGCGAAACCATTTCCTCCGCCCTGCACGCGGCGGAAACGGGGCACCTGGTCTTCTCCACCCTGCATACCACTGACGCCGTGCAGACCATCAACCGCATCATCAATATCTACGAACCCCATGAGCGTGAGCCGGTGAGGAACCAGTTGGCCGATGTCCTCTGCGGCACCATCTCCCAGCGCCTGGTGCGCAAGAAGGAGGGGGCGGGCCGGGTGGCGGTGGCCGAGATCATGACCGTCTCCCCCGCCGTCAAGGACTACATCAAACGCGAGGAAATGGGCGAGATCTACCAGATGTTGGCCAACGCCGAGTTTGACGACATGTGCAACCTCAACGCCTCCCTCTACAGGGCGGTCAAGAATGAATTGATCTCCCAGGAAGATGCCCTGATGACCTCGGACAACCCGACGGAGCTGCACCAAATGTTCCGGGGCGCATTTCACGGCTCAGGATAGGGAGGGTCCCCGTCATGGGCAAGGCTTTTTTGCGCCCAAGGCTTTTTTTTCTCGGAAAAAATCGGTAAACTAGATAGTGTCCTCCCTTAGCAGGGATTCATGCAGCCTTGAATCGCCCCCTTGCCCATAACTCAAGTTTTATGGGTTTATACCGATAAGAATAAAGGCTGAAAGTTAGAGAGTGCCAGGATTGCAGGAGATGAACCGGTTGAACCTGACGTTTTTCACCCACCGTGCGTTGATGTTGCTCATCGGTGTCATGCTGGCCTGCCTGACGGTCGGTCCCCTGTCCGCCGAGGCCGGCCCCGACGAGGCCTTCCGGATTCAGTCCATTGGCCTGGACCCGACGGGAAGCGTCCTGCTGATCCGCGGCGATCAGCCGGTGACCACCCATAACCAGTTCAGCGCCCTGAAGCTGGTCGGCCCCTACCGCCTGGTCATTGACGTGCCGGATGCGGTCCTTTCCCTGCCGGTTTCCACCATCCCGGTCGGTCGTGACGGCATTGAGAAAGTGGAGGTGTCCCAAAATCAGGGTACCTTCTATAATTCGGTCCGCATCACCATCCATGCCCAGAACTACGAAACCCTGAACCGGCTTAATACCTCCATCGAGGGCAACGCCCTGAGCATCCACCTGACGACCCCGCCGGTGTCCGAAGCGCCGAAAGCCGCCGCCGCCATGACGGAGAAGAGTGTCGAGTTTCCGCTTCCTCCCGCCTTTACGCTCTGGGAGAATGCCCAGCCGGCCCCGCCGGGGGTCAATGTCATCAACCAGGTTTATTTCCGGGACCGGCAGCTGGTGGTGGTGGCCGATCCCCGTCATTCCCGAAGCCTGCTGGTGAAGAACCGTTTCACCTTGTCAGATCCCAGCCGCCTGGTCATCGATCTCGACAAGTCCATGGCCGCCAGCAAAAGCCTGCTGGGGGAGATTGACGTTCACAACGACCCGGACATCCGCCAGATCCGCGTGGGTCAGTTTGACGAGGACACGGTGCGCCTGGTCATCGAAACCCGCAATCCGGACCGTTTCAACATCTTTTACCCTTCTGCCGACAAGCGGCATCTCACCGTCAGCGCCATCGACGACGTGAGCATGATTACCCTGCCCAGAGACACCCAAATGGGGTCCTTGCAGAACATCGCCCTCGATATGGAAAAGGGCGTGACCATGCTGCGCCTCTCCACCACGGCGCCCATTGTCCACCGGGTGGTGAAGAAGGACGACAAGGTCATCGTGGAGATGCTCAACATCGCCGCCCGTCAGGGCGGGGTGGGCTTTGACCGCCAGCATTTCCCCCAGATCGACGGGATGAGCGTGGAGAGCCTGGCCGTGGGCCAGCCCAACAGCAAGTTTGTTGTCGATCTGCAAAATCCCTACTGGGAGGTGGACACCCGCCTGACAAACAATGGCACCACCCTGGAACTGGCCATGGTGCCGCCCACCATCTCGCCCCTCAAGATGAACAAGGCGCCCTTTGCGGCGCGGGTGGTGGTGGACGCCGGCCATGGCGGCAAGGATCAGGGCGCCAGCCGCAGCGGGGTCCTTGAGAAGCACCTGAACCTGCAGGTGGCCATGAGGCTCAAGCGGGCGCTGGAGGCCCGTGGGATGACGGTGTACATGACCCGCGACCGGGATGAATACCTGACGCTGGCCCAGATCACCCAGATTACCAACCGCATCCGCCCGGACGTGTTTGTCAGCGTCCATCACAACGCCAGCAACAACCCGGCCATTCACGGCATCGAGACCTACTATTACACCCCCCAGAGCAAGCCCCTGGCGGATAAGATCCACCGCAAGATGGTGAGCAACGTCAAGAGTCCGGACCGGGGCGTGCGCAAGGCCATGTTCTACGTCATCCACCATACCAGCGTACCGGCGGTGCTCTGCGAGGTGGGTTATGTTTCCAACCCCTCCGAACTGCGGGATCTGACCACCGAGCAGCGCCAGATCATGGAGGCGGACGCCATTGCCGAGGGTGTTGTAGAATACCTGAGATCACGGGTCTCTGCCCAGGCCCGCTGATCCTTGGTCCTGTCATTCCTTCGGGGGGCCTTACGGTTGTGAATGCTTTATCCCAGCGACCCATCGGTGTGTTTGACTCCGGCGTCGGCGGCCTGTCCGTTCTTGAAAAGCTGACCCGGCGTCTGCCCGGCGAGGACGTGGTGTACCTGGGCGATACCCTGCATATGCCCTACGGCGCGAAGGATGCCGACGAGCTGTTCGAACTGGTTGCCCGCAACCTGCGCTGGCTGATTGACGAACAGGGCATCAAGCTGCTGGTGGTGGCTTGCAACACGGCGGATACCACCCTCTCTCCCAACTGCTACCCGGATCGCGAACCCCTGGATTTTCCCGAATTGCCGGTGCTGGGGCCGGTGGAGCCGGTGTGCCGGTGGGTGGCCGGATCGGGTCTGGCCAAAGTCGGGGTGATGGCCACGGTGGCCACGGTGGATTCACGCCTGTATCCCGCCACCTTGGGCGCCCTCAATCCGGATATCGCGGTCCGGCAAATTCCGGCGCGGGGCATGGCCCGGCTCATTGAAACCGGCGAGGCCCGTGGACTGGCCTTTGAGCTGTATCTCGAAGAGTTGCTTCGCCCCCTCGTTCGCTGGGAGATGGACGCCATGATATTGGGTTGCACCCATTACGCCCATATCCGCGAGGCTATTGGCCGGCGGATTCCAGAAAACGTGCAGATTCTTGACCCGGCGGACTTTCTGGCCGAAGCCGTGGCCGAACGGCTTGCGGCCTGTGATCTGAGCAGCCCAAAGTCGTCCGGGGGAAGCCAGACGTTCTTTGTGACCGGTGAGCCGGATGCTTTCAGCGCCGTGGCCCGAAACCATCTGGCGCTATCCCATCTGCGGCTGGACACCGTGGCCTGTGTTGATACCGAGGTCCCTTCAAATTCCAGTCCTAGAGGATGACTCCCAAGCCGTTGGTTTCCCCCAGCCTGTTGGTGGCCCCTCTGGTGGTCTGTGCCCGGTTCAGAAGGGCCTGCGCCTCGTAGCGCTCCTGCATTTTCTGACGCAGGCGCGAGGAGAGCAGGGCGACTTCCTCGTCGCGTTCCTGTAGCAGGTCCACCAGGCGCATCATGACTTTTTCCGACAGATCCGAGGCCAGGCGGCAGCCGGCGGCCACCATGTATTCGTCTTCCAGCCGCAAAGCGTTCATGCGGCGGCTGTTTTCCGCTACGGCGTTGAACGTCTCAATGCGCGACAGCAGCAACCGGGCCTCGTCGAGGGAGAGGGTGTCGAGGTACGTCCGGTTCAGGCACCGGTCGAACTCCTTGAGGGTGTCTCGAAAAGAAAAGGCATCCATGCCCAAGTCAATCTCCTTGATCTTTCTCTCCTGCAGGTGCGGTGTGAGGCGCTGCAAGAGGTGCTGGAGATCCTATCGGCACGCAGGCGATCCCCATCCAGCCTTTTGGGCCGGAAATCCTCCATCGAAAGGAGAGGCGGCTACTCCTCCTCGTCTTCCTCTTCGGGGTAAATAATGGGCGCGGGGGTGGGCGGGAAGTGATCCGAGAGCCACTGCACCACCGTGGCCTGCAGTTCGGGGTAGAACCGGATCATGTCCGTGCCATGGCCGATGCTCTTGTACAGTTGCAGGGTCTTGGGGCCTCGCGGCAGCCGGTAGAGCAGTCCGGTGCTCTCGAAGGCGTAGGCGTCGTTCTGGCTGGCCACCATCAGCAGGGCGTTGGTATAGTCGTAGATGGGGGTGGTCACCTCCAGGCCCTTGTATTCCCGTCCGGCGGAGAGGGCCGCAATGGCCTTGATGTGCTCCGTGTTGCGGCTGCCCGCAATGATGGCGGCGTTGGCCCCGATGCTGGCCCCGATGAGGGCCGTGCGGGTGCCGTCCACCTGGGGATACTCCTCCGAATCCGTGAAAAACAGCAGGGTCCGCCGAATGTCATCCGGTATCTTGAGCCAGTCGGCCCGCGAAAAATTTCGCCAGCTGCGGCCCCGCGGGGCGCTCTTGCCGTGGCCGCGCAGATCCAGGGCAAGCACCGCGTAGCCTTCCTTGACCAGCCGGGCGGGGAGCTGATCCCAGTCCCGGTGGCTTCCGTTGAGCGCATGAAGCAGGATAACCAGCGGGTATTTCTCAGTGGGCAGGGCTTCCTCGTCTTCTTCGGCGTATTCTTCCTCCTCGTCGTCATCGCTGACGGGTTTCTGGGAGGGATCGTAGAGGCGTCCGTACAGGGACTGACCGGAAACGGGAATGGTGACCTCCTCGTAGGGCAACTGGTGCAGGGGGATAAAGGGCAGGTCGACCTGTGGCTTGGGCGGGGTGTCGCTTACCTCGCCATCGCCCTGCTGGTACTGAACGGCAATTCCCTTGGGCTGTGCATGTGTATTGTCTGCCGCATGGGGATCTCCCTCATGCCCGGCTCCCGGTTCGCCGCCACAACCGGTCCCGATGGCCAGCAGGGCAAGGGTCAGAACCGTGACGCGGCGAAGATTCATCAACCGGCGGTCTCCTTGGGCAGGATCAGGGCGAACACGCTGCCCTCCTCGGCGGAGGAGCTGAGCAACTCCACGCTGCCACCGTGGGCTTGCAGGATCTTTCGGCTGTGGGCCAACCCCAGGCCGGTGCCGTTCTTCTTGGTGGAAAAATAGGGGGTAAACAGTTTCTGCCGGGCTTTGGGGTCCACGCCGGGGCCTTGATCCCGGACCTTGATGTAGACCTTGCTGTCGTTTCGGCGGCTGTCCACGCTGACGGTCACCTTGTTCCCTCCTTTTGACACCTCCAGCGCGTTCTTGAGCAGGTTGATGAGGGCCTGGCGGACCCGGCCCGTGTCGAGTTCGAGCATCAGCCCGGCGACGGCGGATTCGTTAAGGACGAGATCCACCTGTTTCTCATCGTAGGAGGGCCGGTAGAAATCACACACGTCGGTCACCAGAGCGACAATATCCGTGGAAGAACAGTTCAGCTCCAGGGGGCGCGAGTAGCTGGTGAGTTCCGAGAGAATGGTTTCCAGGCTCTGGATGGATTCTCGGATGAGGTGAATGTTCTTATCCAGCCCCTCCTGTTTCTCCTGCTGGGTTTTGGTGAGTTCCAGCTGGCCCACCTGGGTTTCGATGAGCTTGGCGTAGAGATCGATAAGCCCCAGCGGGTTTCGGATCTCGTGGGCGATGACGGAACACAGTTGGCCGATGGCCGCAAGCCGTTCCTGCTCCACCATCCGCCGGTTCAGTTCCTGCACCTGCTGCAGGGCCATGGCTAACTCCCGGCTCTGGTTTTCCAGCCCGTTGACCAGGGAGGTGACCAGCACGTTCAGCTTGTCGTCATAGCGCCGGTCCACACGGGTGCCTTCCAGCAGGGTCGTCAGCTCCGTACGGCCGTCCTCATGGGTGAGATGGCCGATAAGATGCGTGGCCACGGTGCGGGTGTCGGTGGGGTGGAAGGTCCAGCCGCCCTGGTAGACCTGAAAAGACTTGCGGGCATCCACGTTCCAGTACAGGGTGGCGCAGTGGCGATCCGTCAGGACGATAAGAAACCCCGTCGCCGGGCTGATGCCCGCTTCCGGTGGCAGGTCATGATCGCCCTCGAAACGGAAGAGGGGCAGGTCCGGGCGATCCTGAAGAGCCGCGGCCATGGGTTCGAAATCTTCGTCGCCCAGGGTCCGGGTCATCACGAAGCCGCACATCTTGTGGTCGCGCACCATCCGGATGATGCACCCGTAGAGGCTCAGAAAGGTCTCTTTCGAGTACAGGCCCGTACATGCGCTGAGATGGCCGAAGAGGCCATCCAGCTTTGCGAGTTTCATATTCAGATCGGCTGCCGCCATCGGTTTGCCTCCAGTCCCATTATAAAGGGTTTTTTATAATGGGTGCCGGTTTAGACGGCGGTGGGCAGCGGGGTGTTGGTGTCCACCAGACCGTGCTTGATGGCATAGAGTACCGCCTGCGTCCGGTCGTTGACCTGAAGTTTCTGGAAAATGTTGTTGACGTGGGTTTTGACCGTTGTCTCGCTGATAACCAGCTTGTCGGCCACACCCTTGTAGGTGATCCCTTCCGTCAGCAGCTTGAGAACCTCTTTCTCGCGGCTGGTGAGATAACCCAGCAGCGCCTGCTTGGTGGGGTCGGGCCGGTTGGGACGGGCCACCTTCACGTGGAATTCGTCAAAGAACTTGGTGGCCAGTGCCGGAGGCAGGTAGACCTTGTCGGCAATCACTTCCTCGATGGCGGTGATCAGCTGGCTGGTGACCATCGTTTTGAGGATGTAGCCCTTGGCGCCCGCCTTCATGGCCCGGAAGATCAGATCCGGATCGTCATAACCGGTAAGGGCGAGGATCTTGAGGTTCTCGTTTTTCGCCTGGATCTGCTGGATGGCGGATACGCCGTCGAGTTCGGGCATGTTCATGTCCATCAGCACGATGTCCACGTCGATGGCGTCGAGACGCTTGATGGCGTCCTCGCCGTTGGTGGAGATGCCGACCACGTTGTAGCCGGACTGCAGTTCAAGCAGTTGCTTGATGCCCGTGCTGTGATTGGCGTTGTCGTCCACCACAAAAATACGAAGTTCGGATGCGTTGATTCGTCTCACTGGCTTAAGGCCTCCTAAAACTCCACTTTCACCACTGGTTGCGCGGTCAAAACCGTTATTTCTTCACGAATGTTCTCACACGCTGCCGGGAAAAACCCCTGGAACCCGCTTTGGGTCGTTCACTGTATCTCCCGTATCGTCATAATAGCTTACGACGTTGATAGGACTCATCATCTAAAAGTTGGATATTGCCGCTCCTCATGCTGACCGATGGATCAATCCCCGCAAGCCCGTTCGTACACCCCTGGGTGTAGAACCGCCGGTTCAAGCCCAATTTCAGCGGGGGGTCCCCTCCATCGATCAGGCTCCCTCGCGGGGAGGAATCCTCCTATAATGGTTGTAGTCAGTCTGTGGGAGAGACGCGCCATGGCCAAGCGGGCGGTAAATATCACCAGAAACGTGGAGGTGGCAAGCCACGTGCGCCTCTGCAACAATCCGTGGTCCCGGTTCTGGGGTCTGATGAACAAACCGGGCCTGCCCGAAGGGCATGGTATCTGGATCGTCCCCTGCTCCCAGATCCATTCCTGTTTCATGCGCTTCCGGTTCGATGCCATTTTCATGGACAAACAGGGGACGGTCCTTCACCTGGAAGAAAAGATGAAGCCCTGGGGCCTGTCGAAAATGATCTGGAAAGCCCGCGCCGTGCTGGAACTTGATGGCGGCGTCATCGCGAAAACCGGCACCGGGGTGGGGGATGTCATTGAACTGCGGGACGAATAGCCGATGGGAATCAACCTGGTGGCATTGGTGGTGACGGCGGGGATGGCCTATATGGTGGTCTCCTTTGTGGACAGCTTCTGGAAGTCCGCCCTTCTTTACATGATGCTCGCCGTGGCGGGGAAGATGCTGATCGGCCTGCTGAGCCACGGGACGGTCATGCTGCCGGGGCTGACCTTTGACACGGGGTTTCAGGCGGTGCTTGCCCTGTTCTACTTCTTTGTCCTGAGCGGCACGAAGGACGTCCCCCTGCTGTTTTTCCCCTGCCTGCTCATCGGCGCCTGGGTGATGAGCCTGACATTTTAATTCAATGGAGGAAATCCGGCATGCTGTTTATCGCTGTGGTGGCCCATCTGCTGACGGAAATCGAGATGCACCCCCTGACCGGGTCGCTTTGCTTTACCGTCATTACCATGGGAGTCACCTGGTTTTGGCCCGTCCTGCTCATGGGGCTGCCGTGTCCGACGGATCTGGTTATCGGGGGTGTCCTGACGTTTTTTATCACCCTGCCTTATTTGTTCGCCCTGCAAGGGCTGAAGGGAAACGCCGTCTATTGGATTATCCTGCTGGGGTACCCGTTTATGGTGGGTTTTACGGGGGGCCTTGTGCTGGAGGGCATGGAGGCGGGCTACTAGTCTGCCAGGGTCTTGGCCCGTTTCCACAAGGTGTCCCACGCTTCGAAGGAAATCTCCTCCAGCGGTTTGCCCGCCAGCGACTCCATCTGCCGGAACCGGCGGCTGAATTTCGCGTTGGCGCGGACAAGCGCTGTCTCCGGGTCCACCTTGTAATGGTTGGCCAGGCTCACGGTGGCAAAGAAGATATCGCCCATCTCATCCTCCAGCTTGGCGGCGTCGCGCTCCGGGGCCTGTGTCTCGCGCCGGAATTCCTCGAACTCGCTCATCACGCATTCCCAAAGCGACTCGTCGCTGGGCCACCGGAAGCCCACCTTCACCGCCCGCTTGCTGATCTCCGTAGCCCGCATCAGGGCGGGAAGCCCCGTGGAAACCCCATCGAGAATGCTTTCGGCGACGCTCCCCCCGTTTCCCCGGCTTTCTTTCTCCTGGGTCTTGATGGCCTCCCAGTTGCGGGTGACCTCGTCGGCGTCCGCCACGCTCACATCGCCAAACACATGGGGGTGACGGCGAACCAGTTTTTCGGCAATGTCTTCGGCCACGTCCTGAAAGTCAAAATGGCGGCTCTCCTTGGCAATTTGGGCATGCAGGGCGATTTGCAGCAACAGATCCCCCAGTTCCTCGCGCAGGGCGTCACGCGTTCCCTCCCCCCCAAGGGTGTCAATGGCCTCCACCGTTTCGTAGGCCTCCTCCAGCAGGTAGGGTTTCAGGCTGTGGTGGGTCTGCTTGAGATCCCAGGGGCAGCCGTCCTGCGGATGGCGCAGTCGGTCCACCACCGCAAGCAGGCGGTCGATGCCTTTCAGGGAAGCCAGTTCCCCGGTTGGGGGATGGGTCATGGGAAAGTCTCCTCCAGCAAACCATTCTAGCCGAAAACAGGGGGCCGGAACAACGAACTTCTTGGTGTAACGGCATCGGCACGGTATAATACTGAATCAGTTACCATCGGCTGGGGAGACGAAGCCATCTTTCAGGAATTCATCCAGGCGGTTCGACGGGCGAAAACCGCGCTGATTACGGTCCATCTGGGACCGGACGGGGATGCATTGGGGGCCATGCTTGCGCTCAAGCATGCCTTCGACAAGGGCTGCCCGAACCTGGAAGTGGTGGACTGCGTCATGGATGGCAAGATGCCGCAGGTCTACTTTTTCATGCCGGGGATTGGCGATGTGAAGGATGTTCAGACCGCCAAAGACTTTCTGGACCGATATGATATCGCCATTTCGGTGGACTGCGGCTCGGTGGACCGCCTTGGCGCCGTGGCTCCTCTCTTTGAGAACGCGAACCTTTCCGTCAATATTGACCACCACATCAGCAACAAGAACTTCGGGACCCTCAACATTGTCCTGCCCAAGGCCTCCGCCAGCGGCGAGGTGGTGGCGGATATCATTGATGCGATGGGCGTTGAACTGGATGCCAATATGGCCACCGCCATCTATACGGCCCTGGTGACGGATACGGGGGGCTTCAAGTTTTCCAACGCATCCAGCAAGTCCTACCGTCTGGCCGCCCGCTGCATTGACGCCGGGGCGGATCACGAGGAGATCTACAAGCAGGTTTACGAGCAGCGGCCCCGCGCCAAGGCTCTGCTGCTGGCCGAAGCCCTGCTCCACGCCCGGTTCAATGAGGACGAGACCCTCTGCTGGACCGAGGTGACCCGCGAGATGCGCGAGCGTCACGGGGCGCTGGAGGAGCACACCGACGGCATCGTGGACGCCCTGCGCCAGATCGACACGGTGGTGATTGCGGCCATCTTCAAAGAGGGGGATGATCAGGTGACGCGGGTCAGCCTGCGCAGCGACTCCCATGCCATCGACGTGGCCGAGGTGGTGGAGCACTTTGGCGGGGGCGGTCACAAGATGGCCTCCGGCTGCACCATCGAGGCGCCCCTGGAAGAGGCGAAAAAGCGGGTGCTGCCCATTCTCGAAAGTAAACTGCCCCAGAAGACCGCCAAAAGCACGTCCGTTTAAATTTTGTCCATCCCTTGCGTGCTTGTCCGTCATTCCCGCAAAGGTGAAAGTGGCAGGGGGCAAGTGTTATGGAAGAATGGGGAGCCGTTTCGCTCTTTAGTTTTTGGACCGGGCGTAAAACCTGCAGGCGCAAAGAAAGAACCCGCCCCCCTGGGGGGCGGGTGCGTGCGGGTTGGTGACTCTCTCTTCTCTTCTTTTGTCTCTCTTCGGCTCTGTACCGTTTTCTCGGAGGGCGTTTCCATTGGGTTTCAGATAGGATTCGGGTGATTAAATCAGGTTCTGACGGGGTTGTTGTCGCGGCAGAAGGATTGCAGGGCGTTGAAGAAGATGGTCGCCTTGTGGAACAGGTCCGGTGTGCTGACGCGCTCAATCTCCTGCCAGGTCTGTGCGGTAACGGGGTGCATCCCCTTGCCCGCGTAGCCGCTGTCGGCGGAATTCGTGTTCGACTGGGGCTGCCCGGTTCTCTGGAACACATCGGTTTCCGGGCCGGTCAGGGAAGGGCCATTTCCGTAGGCCGGGTTTTCGGAGACAGTTCCAGCGGCATTTCCGGCAAAGGAGGCTTGGGAAAAACCGTTGATGGGGTTGGTGACAAAGGGAACAGGCATGGGTTCGGACTCCGTATGGTAGGGGGACTTTGTGACTGCTGTCACCTGTATAAAATCCTCCTGCCCGACCCGATGAACCCGTTTTCAGCGGATTTGGGACACTCTTCCCACGAAAATGGGAACTTTTCCCCATGGTTTGTTAAGTAATGTTGACCAAGGCGGCCCGGTTTTTGCCTCCATTGCGGGTTATCCCCCCTTCTTTCTGGTAACCTGATTTCAAGCCAAATTTAGATGGAGTGTGGAAAAGGAGCGTGACATGATCCAGTTTGGTGCAGCTCATCTGCGTGTTGACGACTATCGTTCCAGGCAGCAAAAAAAGCATGCCCCCAAGGGGGAGACGACCGAAACCATCGTCGGCCACGCCTTCAAAGCCGTCCGGGCGGAAGCGGAGGGGCTGCCGGACTCGGTGGATGTCCTCTACGGCATCTACCCCGTTACTCACCATAACGACAAGGACGGCCGGATTGGCCAGGAAACCCTGCGGCTTCGGGGCAGAAACAACGACACGGAAACCTTTGACGTGAGCATCGCCCGTAAGCCCGACTGGTCCGTCGAAACGTTCGTCCGAAAAGGGCTGCGGCTCGCCCAAGCCTTTGTCGAGGAGCTGGAAATCCGCAATTAATCCCTAGTGGATGGGTGAAATACCCGAAGCTGACAGGGACTGGGGTTTGCCGGTTTCCAGCGATTTGTTGGCGGCCTCGAGAATCTGGACGACCCGCAGACCGGCCTCGCCGTCGGTGATGGGGCGTTTGCCGTTCAGGACGCAATCCACGAAGTGATCGACTTCCACCCGCAGGGCCTCGGTGAGATCCAGCACGGGGGAGTGCATGTCGCCGATGCGATACTTGATGAGATTCTGGTAACGTTCCTCGTCCGTCTCGTGGGGGTGGATGTCGATGCCCTTGTCGTAGATGCGGATCTTCTCCATTGGCTGCAGATCGTCGTAGACGATCATCTTCCTTGTCCCGCCGATGAGCATCTGGCGGATCTTCACCGGCGACAGCCAGCTGACGTGGAAGTGGGCGATGAGGTTGTCCTCGAAGTTCAGGGTGATGTAGGCCACGTCTTCGAGATTATTGCCCGCGTGGCAGGCGCCGGAGGCGTGGATGGTATGGGGGATGCGCTGGAGCAGGTAGTCCATGATGGAGAGATCATGGGGCGCCAGATCCCAGACCACGTTGATGTCGCTCTGGAACAGGCCCAGGTTCACCCGGACGGAATCGAAGTAGAGGATCTCGCCCAGTTCGCCGGACTCGATCTGCGCCTTCATCCGCCGCACCGCGCCATGATAAACAAACGTGTGATCCACCATCAGGGTCAGCTGGCGCTCTTCGGCCAGAGCGATGAGTTCCATGCACTCGGCGGAGGTCATGCACATGGGTTTTTCCACGAGAACATGCTTGCCCGCCTCCAGGGCGGCTTTGGCCAGTGGGAAATGGGTATGCACCGGCGTGGCGATGACGATGGCGTCCACGTTGGGATCACGCAGGAGATCGGGATAGTCGGTGGTCAGGCCGACGGTGGGGTAGCGTTTGCCGATCTTCTCCATCTTGGCCGCCACCTGGTCGCAGACCATTTTCAGTTCCACCCGGTCGTGCTCGAAAAAGTTGCGAATGAGGTTGGGTCCCCAGTAACCACAGCCGACCACGGCGACCCGCAGAGTTGAACCGGTTGAAGATGCCACGTTGTATACCCCGCTGATGACTAAAGGCTTGTTCGGACGGGTTTATCATCCTATAAATGCCGCCAGGTTTCAATGTTGATCCCACCTGAAAGTATGCCAGGGAATGGTGCCGAAGTTTTTATTTCAGCATGGATTCGAGGGCGTCCCGCAGAACGGTTTTTGCGCCCCGGTTGGCCTCCAGCAGCCGCTGGCCGTTTTCCACCACGTTGCTGTAGATCTCCGGCTGGGTGAGCAGTTCGGTGGCGAGATTCACCACGTCCTGGGGGGTTTCCACCTGGAAGCCGGCATGGTGTTCGAGAATGAGCCGCACGATGTCCTGGAAGTTGAACATGTGGGGGCCGAAAATGACGGGGATCTTCTGGCTCAGGGGTTCAATGGGGTTCTGGCCGCCATGATCCACGAAGCTGCCCCCCATCACAGCCAGGGAACTGAGGCCGAAGATGGTGAGCAGTTCCCCGATGCTGTCGAGAACGACGATGGCGGTTTCGTTGGGATGTTCTTCGGAGAGATGGCTTCTCAGGGCGAACGGGAGGCCCTTGGCGTTGAGGAGGTTCTTGATCTCCGGCACCCGCTCCGGATGGCGCGGGGCGATGATGAGCTTGAGTTCGGGGAAGTCTTTCCTGAGCACCTGGAAGGCTTCAACCAGGGGCAGGTCCTCGCCGCTGTGGGTGCTCGCCAGGGTCAGCACCGCATCCTGGGGGGTGAAACTGAAGAGGTGGGCCAGGATGTTCTTCTGCATGGGATCGAGGGTCGGGTTGATGTCGAACTTGATATTGCCGGCTACCGTGACCCGATCTTCGGGAGCGCCCAGGGCGATGATGCGCTCGGCGTAGGTTTCCGACTGCATGTAGAAGTGGGTGATCTGTTGCAGAACCGGGGCGATAAAGGCCCGGATGCGTTGGTAGCCCGAAAAGGAGTTGGGGGAGATTCGCCCGTTGATGAGAATCAGGGGAATCTGCCGGCGCCGGGTGGTCATATCGATGAAGTTGGGCCAGATCTCCGTTTCGGTCAGCACCATGAGATCCGGGCGGACGGTGGCCAGCGCCCGGTGGACACAGGGGCGGAAGTCATAGGGAAAATAGAAGATGGGCAGGTCCGGGTAGGTTCTTTTAGCCAGGGTCTGACCGGTGCGGGTGGTGGTGGAGAGCACCACGGCATAGTCGTCCTTCAAATCCGCAATCAGCGGACGAATGGCATTGAACTCGCCGACGGACACCGCATGGAACCAGATGAGCTTCTGCCGGGAGCGGTTAATGGCGTTGAGCCGTTCGAGGAATTCCGGCGGGTAATGGATGCCCAGTTTCTGGCGAAACCCGCTTCTGGCCCTGCGCGACAGCATCATCCAAGGGATGATGACCGGCAGCATGAGGAGGGCGGCCAGGGGGAGCATCAGGTTGTAGAGAATCAGGGGTAGGCCCATAGCGTTCAAATCGTTTTGCCAAAGGACGAAACGGACCCCGAAAGCGGGCGGTGCCGCAGGTCCGTTTCGCAGATTATCTTACGGATTGTGGAAACAAGCTATTCCTCATCCCCGTCGTCGTCCATGCCGGAGTCGTCGATGAGGAAGTCGCCCATGGTTTCCTGGGAGATCTCCGGCGAACCGAACATGCTCTCAATCTCTTCAAGGATGGCCGACGGCTTGCGGGCGGTGGATTTGGCGCCCAACTGGGAGTCGTCGATCATGTCCTCGCGTTCGTCGAGGAAGTGGGGGAAGCCGGTTCCCGCCGGAATCAGGCGACCGATGATGACGTTCTCCTTCAGACCGCGCAGGAAGTCCTTCTTGCCTTCCACGGCGGCTTCCGTCAGCACGCGGGTGGTTTCCTGGAAGCTGGCGGCGGAGATGAAGCTCTCGGTGTTCAGGCTGGCCTTGGTGATCCCCAGCAGGATGGGGTGCCCGATGGCCGGTTCCTGACCCTTCTCGATCTTCTTGTTGACCTCGTTGAGGTCCTTTTCGTCAATAAGTTCGCCGATGAGCAGCTTGGTGTCCCCGCCCTCGTCGATGCGAACCTTCTTGGACATCTGCCGGACGATGACCTCCACGTGCTTGTCGGCGATTTCAACGCCCTGGGAGCGGTAGACACGCTGGACCTCGTCCACGAGGTACTTGCGCACCGCCTTGATCCCGCTGGATTCCAGCAGTTCATGGGGGTTGACCGAACCATCGGTGATGGACTGCCCCGCCCTGACCTCCTGCTTGTCTTCCAGCAGCAGGTTGGAGCCGACGGGCAACGGCACTTCCTCGCGGCCATGCTCGCTGTTGAGGTAGACCTTGATGCCTTCCTCGTCGTCCACGATTTCCGCAGTGGCATCATACTTGGCGATGATGCAGGCCTCTTTCGGCTTGCGGCCTTCCAGCAACTCCTCGACCCTGGGCAGACCCTGGACGATGTCCCCGGTTTTCTGCCGTTCGAAAACGAGGGTGGCGATCAGGTCGCCCCGTTGGGTCAAGGCCCGGTTCTCGGCCTGTAGCTGGGCGCCGGAACTGATGAGGTAGGGTCGGCCCCCACGCAGCGTCACCGAACTCTTGTCCACCTTGATGACCTTGCCGGATACCGGTGAGGGTGTCTTGCCGTCCAGAAGGTCATCCACCTTCAGGTATTGGCCTTCCTTGACGGCGGCCTTGCCGCTGATTTTCACCTCGGTCAGGTGAGCCGGGGTGATGAGCAGAACGCGGCGCACCTCCTTCTTGTCTGAGGCGTTCCCCAGGCTGATGGTGCCGTCGGATTTGGCCAGCACCTGGGTCTTGACCACCGGGGTCCGAGGCTCGATGACCTGGCCGTCTTCCACCAGCAACTGGGTCTGGGTGGCCTCTTCGGAGAGGCTCATCTCGGTGGTCACTTCCCGGCGGATCACCAGGTTTTCCAGCACGACGATCTTCATGTTGGCGTCGGTCTTCTTGTCACCGTCCTGGATCTCCACCAGGGCCTTGAGGCGTTCGAGATAGCCCTTCATCTGGATCACCAGGCTGGTGCGCACCAGCGAAGCGCCCTCGATCTGCCGCACCCGGTCGCCGTCGTTGAACTGTAGCTGGGTGATGGGGACGATGCTGATGTTTTCCGGCTCGGTGGAATCGAAGTTGATGTGAACCTGGCGCGGTTCGATGTGGAATTCCTGGACCGGGCGCAGGATGACTTCGGCGTATTCGAACTCGGAGGTGTCGTCAAGCTCTTCCACGTCCTCGTCCTCGGGCACGTCCATCTGGAAGTTGATGGTGACCAGGCACCGTTCCTTGGACTTGACCTTGGGAGCCACCTCGGTGCCGGCGTCCACCACGGCGCCGTCGTCCACGTTGAGGGTGGTGACGTCATCCACCCGGAACAGTTCGCCGGGGCGCACAATCACCTCGCGGATAATGTCGTTTTCCTCGACGATTTCCAGGATACCGTCGGTGCGGGTGACCACACCCTTGACCACCTCGGTGCCAGCCGGAACGAAAGAGCCGGATTCGATGCCGGGCACCTTCAGGGAGATGTCCTTGCTGACCTGGTGGACCTCTTCCGGGATGAAGTAGATTTTGCCGGGGCTGGTGATGATGCGCTGTTCATCGATCTCCAGATCCTCGTCATAGCGGATTTCCCCGCTGGTGGGGGTGGTGAGGGTCTCGTCCATCAGCTCGGCGATGATGCTGCCGTTTTCCACCGTGGTTCCCGGCGGCGACTTGATGACGAAGGTTTCCTCCTCCTTGTTCTTGCCCTTGCCGGCGGACACCTTCCAGAGGCGTTCCTTCTTGGTCTGAACCAGTTCGGCGTTTTCCGGCTGAATGGAGGCGATGATGATGGTCAGTTCTTTCCCGGCGACGATGTTTTTCACCGTTTCCTTGCCGACCTTCACCGACTCGGTTTCCAGCCCTTCGGGCAGGCGGACCTCGCCGCCATGCTCGCTGATAAGCATGGATTCGGCCAGCACGCTGTTCTTCTTGATCTCCTCACCGTCCTTGATGAGATGCTTGGCGCCGGCGGGCAGGTTGTAGACGTCGCCGCCCAGCAGCCAGATGGTGCCGCCGCGGTTGGCGGTGCGGGTGATGTTGCCCTGGCGATCGCGTTTTTCGTCCGCCTTGAAGTCCTCGTAGAACACCTCGCCGCCCAGCGCTGTTGTGATGTCTTTCGTGGCGCGTTCGGTCAGGCGGTTGCCGCCGCGAACGGCGGACGGGTCGAATTCGCCGAGCAGGTCGCCGGCCTTGACCTCGGCCCCCTCCTCGTAGAAGTAGACCGTGGTGTTGCCCGGCAGGTTGTACTTGTCCACCCCGTCCTTGGATTTGATCTCAAGCACCGTGTCCTTGGAGGTGACTTCCACCGTGTCTCCGTGGCGGGTGCGGAAGTCACGGGTCTTAATGGATTTGGCCACTTTCCCGTCACGCTTGGCGCGGATGTATTCGCGCGAGGCACTGGAACTGACCGCGCCACCGGTGTGGAATGTACGCATGGTCAGCTGGGTTCCAGGTTCTCCGATGCTCTGGGCGGCCATAATGCCAATAGCTTCACCGATATCCACAATCTTGTTGCTGGTAAGCGACCAGCCGTAGCACTTTTGGCAGACCCCGAAATAGGTTTCACAGGTCAGGGCCGAGCGGACCACCACTTCCTTGATGCCGGCCCCGGCGATCTTCTCGGCGGCTGTGGGCGTAATGACGTTGCCGGCGGCCACCAGCACTTCGCCGTCTTCGGAAACCACGTCCACGGCGGCGGAGCGGCTGACGATACGTTCTTCGAGGGGAACGAGGATCTTGTCGCCCTCTTCCACCGCCTGTAGCGGAATCCCGTCGGTGGTGCCGCAGTCGTGTTCGGAAATAATCACGTCCTGGGCGACGTCTACGAGACGGCGGGTGAGGTAACCGGAGTCCGCCGTCTTGAGGGCCGTGTCAACCAGGCCCTTGCGTGCGCCGTAGCTGGAGATGATGTACTCCGTCACGCTGAGGCCTTCCTTGAAGTTGGACTTGATGGGGAGGTCGATGATCTGCCCCTGGGAGTCGGCCATCAGACCGCGCATCCCCACCAGCTGGCGCACCTGGCTGACGTTCCCCCGTGCGCCGGAGAAGGCCATCATATACACGGGGTTCATCCGGTCGAAGTTGTCGATGAGCAGCTGGGTCAGCTCTTCGGAGGTATCGCTCCAGGTGTCGATAACCTTGGTGTAGCGTTCTACCTCGGTGATCTCCCCGCGCATGAAGCGCTGGGTGGCTTTTTCGATTTCCGCCTCGGCGTCGGCGAGGAGCTTTTTCTTCGCTTCGGGAACCGACAGGTCCTCGATGGAGACGGTGACCCCGCCCAGGGTGGCGTACTTGAAGCCGAGATCCTTCAGGGCGTTGGCCAGCGTGCCGGTCTTGGCGGAGCCGTACTCCTCGTAGACCTTGGCCAGAAGACGGCGCAGCCCTTTCTTGTCCACCGTCTTGTTGATGTACTCGAACTGCTTTTTCGTCGTTTGGGGAGACAGAATGCTCATGATGGTTCGGTTACCTCGTGATGACGCTTTTCGTATGAAGGGGTGGGGAATTCGCCGGGGCTAGCCCTGATGGATAGCTTGGCGGATGGTCTTGTTGAGGATGATGCGCCCCGGCGTGGTTTCGATGAGATCGCCCTGATCGTCGCGCACCAGGATCTTGGCGTGGAGTTCCACCAGTCCCGCCTCGTGGGCCGCCAGGGCGTCCTCGAAGCTGTAGAACTTCATGCCCACTCCCTGGGTCGCACGGGGGTCCTCGATGGTGAGGTAGTAGATTCCCAGCACCATGTCCTGCGACGGCGTGATGATGGGCTGGCCGGTGGCGGGCAGCAGCACGTTGTTGGTGGCCAGCATCAGCATCCGGGCCTCGGACTGGGCTTCGATGGAGAGGGGCACGTGAACGGCCATCTGGTCACCGTCAAAGTCGGCGTTGAACGCCGGGCAGACCAGCGGATGCAGCTGAATGGCGCGGCCTTCCACCAGCACCGGCTCAAAGGCCTGGATGCCGAGACGGTGCAGCGTGGGGGCGCGGTTGAGCATGACCGGGTGTCCCTGGATCACTTCTTCCAGCACGTCCCAGACCACCGTTTCCTGGCGCTCGATCTTCTTCTTGGCGGACTTGATGTTCTGGCTTTCGCCGCGCTCGATGAGCTTGTTGACCACGAACGGCTTGAACAGCTCCAGGGCCATCTCCTTGGGCAGGCCGCACTGGTGCAGTTTCAGTTTGGGACCGACCACGATGACGGACCGGCCGGAGTAGTCCACGCGCTTGCCCAGCAGGTTCTGGCGGAACCGGCCCTGTTTGCCCTCGATGATGTTGGAGAGGGACTTGAGCGGACGGTTGTTGGGACCCACCACGGTGCGGCCCCTACGGCCATTGTCGATAAGGGCGTCCACCGCTTCCTGCAACATCCGTTTTTCGTTACGGACGATGATCTCCGGAGCGCCCATTTCCAGCAGGCGCTTGAGGCGGTTGTTGCGATTGATCACCCGGCGGTAGAGGTCGTTGAGATCCGACGTGGCGAAACGCCCGCCATCCAACTGGACCATGGGGCGCAGATCCGGCGGAATGACCGGCAGTTGGTCCATGACCATCCAGATGGGGTTGGTGCCGCTGGTGATGAGCGCTTCCACCAGGCGGAGACGCTTGAGGAGCTTGGCCCGCTTCTGGCTGGAACCGGAGGCGGCGTCCACGTCGTCCTTGATCTGCTGGTGCAGTTCCTTGAGATCCAGTTTCTCCAGCATCCGCTTGATGGCTTCGGCGCCGATGCCCACTTCGAGCTGGGCTTCCTCGTTCTCCTCGAGGATGTTGTCGTAGTCTTCCTCGGAAAGGAGTTGGCTGAAGGCCAGTTCGGTGTTGCCGGGGTCCAGTACGATGTAGGAGTTGAAGTAGATGACCTGTTCAAGATCCTTGAGGGACATGTCGAGGACCAGGCCCAGATAGCTGGGAATGCCCTTGAGGAACCAGATGTGGGTGACCGGGGCGGCCAGGGCGATATGGCCCATGCGGACCCGGCGGACCTTGCTTTCGGTCACCTCGACCCCGCAGCGTTCGCAGATGATGCCCCGGTGGCGAACCCGCTTGTATTTTCCGCAGAAGCATTCCCAGTCCTTGGTGGGGCCAAAGATCCGTTCGCAGAACAGGCCTCCCATCTCGGCTTTCAGGGTCCGGTAGTTGATGGTCTCCGGCTTTTCCACTTCGCCGTGGGAGAGATCCAGAATCCGCTCCGGCGAGGCAATGCCGATCTTGATGAAGTCGAATTGGTCAATGTGTGTGCTAACCACAAGCGGTCTCCTTTAGAAACACCCGTTATTGCGGCGGGTTTGACGTTTTGCTATTCCTGATTGGCGGTAAAGAAGTTCAGCAGTTCGCTTTCGGCGGTGCCGAGCTTCTTCTTCTTGGACGCCGTGGAGGTGTCCTGCATGAGATCCACCTCGATCTCCCGGCCATCCTTCATCTTCTTGGTGACGTTAATGTCCAGCCCGATACTTTGCAGCTCGCGCACCAGCACTTTGAAGGATTCGGGGATGCCCGGCCTGTTGAGGTTTTCGCCCTTGACGATGGCCTCGTAGGCCCGGCTTCGGCCGGTCACGTCGTCGGATTTGATGGTGAGCATCTCCTGCAACGAGTAGGCGGCGCCGTAGGCTTCCAAGGCCCAGACTTCCATCTCCCCGAAGCGCTGGCCGCCGAACTGGGCCTTGCCGCCCAGAGGCTGCTGTGTGACAAGGCTGTACGGACCCGTGCTGCGGGCGTGAATCTTGTCGTCCACGAGGTGGACCAGCTTCATGATGTACATCTTGCCCACGGCAATGGGGTTGTCGAACGGAATGCCCGTCCGACCGTCGTAGAGGTAGGTCTTGCCGTTGGGCAGGATGAAATCCTTGCCCGATTTCTCGATGGCCCGCTTCAGTTCCTCGTGAACCGAGATCTTGGAGGCCTCGTCCTCGTACATTTCATCAAACGGGGGGACCTCGTAGAGACTGTCGTTGAGGTAGGCGGCGAGTCCCAGCAAGGTCTCAAACGTCTGGCCCACGTTCATGCGTGAAGGCACGCCCAGCGGGTTCAGGACGATATCCACCGGGGTGCCGTCCTTCATAAAAGGCATGTCCTCCACGGGGAGGATCTTGGAGACGATCCCCTTGTTGCCGTGGCGTCCGGCGACCTTGTCCCCCACGCTGATCTTGCGCTTCTGGGCAACATACACCCGGACCACCGTGTTGGCGCCCGGCGGCAGCTCGTCGCCCTTTTCCCGGTCGAAGACCTTCACGTCCACGACCCGGCCCCCTTCACCGTGGGGTACCCGCAGGGAGTTGTCCCGAACGTCCTGGGCCTTTTCGGCAAAGATGGCGCGAAGCAGCTTCTCTTCCGGCGGGCGCTCCGATTCGCCCTTGGGCGTGATCTTGCCGACCAGGATGTCGTCAGGGAACACACGGGCGCCAATCCGGACGATACCACGCTCGTCAAGGTGACGCAGGGCGTCTTCGCCTACGTTGGGAACCTCGCGGGTGATCTCTTCCGGCCCCAGCTTGGTGGTTCGGGCGTCGATTTCCAGCTTCTCGATGTGGATGCTGGTGTAGACGTCGTCATGGATCAGCCGCTCGCTGATGAGGATGGCGTCCTCGTAGTTATACCCTTCCCAGGGCATGAACGCGCAGATGATGTTGCGCCCGAGCGCCAGTTCGCCATGCTTGGTGGCGGCGCCGTCGGCGATCACCTGGTCTTTTTCGACCTCTTCCCCGGCGTCCACGATGGGGCGGTGGTTCAGGCAGGTGTCCTGGTTGCTGCGCAGGTACTTGATAAGCTGGTGACGGTGGACCTCGCCGTCCTTGTCCTTGATGTCCACGAACTCGCCGGTCACCTTGGCCACCTTGCCGCTGACGCGAGCCACGATGGACATGCCGGAGTCGCGGGCCACCTTTCGTTCCAGGCCCGTAGCCACCATGGGCCGCTCTGTTCGGACCAGCGGCACGCTCTGGCGTTGCATGTTGGAACCCATCAGGGCGCGGTTGGCGTCGTCATGCTCGATAAACGGGATGAGCGCCGTTCCGATGGAGATGATCTGGATGGGAGAAACGCCCACATAGTCCACCATCTCCGGTTCGGTGATGGTGAATTCGCTGCGGTAGCGCACCGGCACCGAGGGGCCGATGATCTTGCCGTTTTTGTCCCGGCGGGCGTCGCCAGGGGCGATACGGAACCGGTCCTCCTCGTCGGCAGAGAGGAAAACCACTTCGTTGCTGACCACGCCACCCCTGACGACCCGGTAGGGGGTCTCCAGGAAGCCGTAGTCGTTGACCCGCGCATAGGTGGCCAGTGAGCCGATCAGACCGGCGTTGGGGCCTTCCGGCGTTTCCACCGGGCAGATGCGCCCGTAGTGGCTGGGGTGAATGTCGCGAACCGCAAAACCGGCCCGTTCACGCGCCAGGCCACCGGGGCCGAGGGCCGAAAGCCGGCGCTTGTGCGTTAATTCCGCCAGCGGGTTGGTCTGGTCCATGAACTGGGAGAGCTGCGAGGAGCCGAAGAATTCCCGGATGGCGGCGAGCAACGGTTTCGGGTTGAGCAGGTTGCTTGGCGTCAGGGTCTCGGAATCCTGCAGGGTCATGCGCTCCTTGACAATCCGTTCCAGGCGGGTGAACCCGACCCGGAACTGGTTCTGGAGCAGTTCGCCCACCGAACGGATGCGGCGGTTGCCCAGGTGATCGATGTCGTCCTCGTAGCCTTCCTCGTAGTTGAGGTTGATGAGGTAGTCGATGGCCGAGATGATGTCGTCGTTGGTGAGGGTGCGCACCGTATCGGGGGTGGAGAGGCCCAGCTTCTTGTTGAGCTTGTAGCGGCCCACCCGGCCAATGTCATAGCGCTTCTCGTCGAAGAAGCGGCTTTCAAGCAGGGAACGGCCGCCGCCCACCGTGGGCGGATCGCCGGGGCGCAGTTTCTTGTAGACCTCGATGAGCGCTTCCTCGGTGGTTTCCGTATTGTCCTTGTCCAGGGTTTTCTTGAGGAAGTCGAAGTGCCGGAACCGGTTTTCCATCTCAGCCAGAGAGATCCCCAGGGCACGCAGCAGTGTGGTGGCCGGGAGCTTGCGGTTCTTGTCAATCTTGACGTGGATGACGTCATTGACGTCCGTTTCGAACTTCAGCCAGGCGCCGCGGTTGGGGATGAGGGTGGCGTTGAAGATCCGCTTGCCGTTGAGGGCCACGTCCTTCTTGTAGTAGATGCCGGGGGAGCGGACGATCTGGCTGACGATGACCCGTTCGACGCCGTTGATGACGAAGGTGCCGCGTTCGGTCATCATCGGAATCTCGCCGATGTAGGCCTCCTGCTCCTTGATTTCGCCGGTGTCGCGGTTGACCAGGCGCATCATGATGCGCAGCTGCTTGGAGTAGGTGGTTTCGTGGAGGCGGGCTTCCTCGACGGTGTACTTCGGGTTTTCAAAGCTGTATTCGGGCAGAAAATACAATTCAAGCCGGCCCGTATAGTCGCGAACCGGTGAAAATGAGAGGAGTTCTTCTTTCAGCCCTTCCTTGACGAACCAGTCGAAGGATTTCTTCTGAATTTCAGCCAAATCGTGGAGTTCATCCAGCGGGAGTGGTTCGATACCGGGCAGAGTGTTGCGAGCTTTCGGTGAAACCATATCGGACCTCTTTTTATAGACCTGTAACCGTGGGGGAGGGGGGCATCCGGCCATGACTTTTGCGCCGGTCATTCCGGGGCGCTAAAGAGAGCGAACATGAGCGTTTGTAACCAAGAGGCTTCAGACCGTCCGCCGGGGACCGGGCCTGAAGCTCTTGATTACAAATGAACTACTTCAATTCGACCGTCGCGCCAGCAGCTTCGAGTTTTTCCTTGATCTGCTGGGCTTCTTCTTTTTTCACGCCTTCCTTGATCGGTTTCGGGGCATTGTCGACCAGGTCCTTGGCTTCTTTCAGGCCGAGGCCGGTAATGGCGCGGACTTCCTTGAGGACGGCAATCTTGTTGCCACCGGCACTGGCGAGGACGACGCTGAAATCGGTCACTTCCTCTTCACCGCCGGCAGCAGCGCCGCCGCCTGCCGGAGCCGCCGCAACGGCCACAGGGGCCGCAGCCGTGATACCGAATTCATCCTCAAACGCCTTGACCAGGTTGGCGGTTTGCAGGAAGGTCAGACCTTTGATTTCCTCAAAAATCTTGCTTGTTTTTTCATCGAGTTCGACTGACATCGCTTTTTTTGAACCTCATGGTTTTCGACCGAACACGTTATTCCTGTTGCTGTTTCTGCTTGGCCAACTGATCCAACACGTTGGCCAGAGCACGTTGCGGGCCACTGAGGGATGCAACAATCCCGTTCAGCGGAGAAGCTATCCCGCCAACAAGCTTGGCACGAAGCTCATCAAAGGACGGCAGTTCGGAAAGCGTGATCACTTCCGAGGCGGACAGCGCCTTGCCGTCCATCACACCGCCCCTGATTTCGTTTGCCTTCTTATTCTTCTTGAAGTAGTCCTTCAGGATCTTGACCGGCGCCACCTGGTCGGCCTTGCCGACGGCCAGCGCGGTGGGACCCTTGAGGAATTCACCGAGGGCTTCGAGTTCGGAGCCTTCGATAGCCCGCCGAACGAGGGTGTTCTTCATTACCGTCAGACGGGTGTTGTTCTTGTAGAGTTCTTGACGAAGCGCCGTAATTTCGGCGACGGACAGACCGCGGTAGTCCACGACGAGGGTAATCGTGGCACCGTCCAGTTCAGCCCGAATCTGTTGAACCGTATCCTGTTTCTTTGCGAGGCCGCCCACGGGAGACACCTTTCTTCCATCGCTTCTGAGACATCAAGAGTACAATCATAAGAGAAAAAGATTCGATGTAAAGCATCTTTTCCCCTAGTCCGGGAGATTCGCCGGGGATTTCGCCGGGGCCGGTATTCTAGATCACCCCTGAGCCAAAGGCAAGGGGCAAGTTGAAAAATGTTTAGATTCCGGCAACGTCACGGATGGCGGGCACCAGCATCGAAGCGATTCTGGGCTTGGGGACGAAACCGTAGGGGTTGGCGGGAATCAGGCTGCGGTCGGACCCGCTGACAAGGATCAGGCGTTCAGGGGCGTGGCCTGCGCGGGCCAGTGCCTCCCCCAGTTCCAGGCCGTCACGCTCACCGGCGAGCTTCCAGTCAAGCAGAACCACGTCAGGCTTCATGGATTCATAGGTGGCCAGGCCCGCTTCAAAGGTATCCGCCACCCCCACCAGTTCCATGTTCCCTTCCAGCGACAGCAGGCTCCGAATCCCTTCCTGCCAGAGGGGTTCGTCTTCCACCAGCAATACGCGGGTCAGCTTCACGGTGTTTGACGCCTCACGCTGTGTCTCATCCCATTCAGGCTTCATCCATGCGGGTAGACTCCCCGCTGATGCTTTGCTTGTACTGGCCTATGGCTACGCGCCATTCCCGGTTGCTCTTCAGGGCGCTTCCCAGCTTGTCTCCCAGGGCCTTGAGACCTTCCTGGATATCGGGTTCCAGTTCGCCGACGGCATCCATTCCCTCCTGGAGCCGGGACCGCTTCGGGGCATCAAAGGCCCCCAGATCGATCAGTTGCAGGTGTTCGATGAGTTGTCCCCGTTTCATCAGCAACTGCGAAAGCCGGGGAATGTCCCCGGCGGTCATGGCGCTCAGAATGTCACGGGAGTGGACAAGCAGGGTGTCGACGGTTTGCAGGGCGTCCTCGAACCGGCTGTCCGGCTCGGCGTGTTCAGACGTTGTAGGTGCGTCCTTCATGGGAAGAGTTTCCTTCGGGCATGTCCTCCGGTCCCATGGTCGGCAATTCGCCCTTGTCCAATTTTTCCTGTTCGGCGCGTTCCTGGGCGGCAATCCGGATCGCCTGTTCCCAGGTCTGCTTCAGGGCACGCAGATGTTCCAGGACCTCGTCTATCATCGTAACATCTTTTTGGAGGTTCGCCTGAACCAGCCGGTAATGGAGGTAGTCGTACAGGCTGTAGAGGTTTTTCGCCACCTCGCCGCCGATGTCCATGTCGAGGCTGAGCATCAGTTCGGTGATGATGCGCTGGGTTTTGACCAGGTGATTGTGGGCCTTTTCGAGTTCGTCGGCCTCGATGGCCTTGCGTGCAACCATCAGGAACCGGATGGCGCCTTCGTAGAGGAGAATGAGGATCTCCTCCGGCGTGGCCGTTTGGATTTGCTGGGCCTTGTACTGCTTGGCCTGCTGGCCGTACCCTGGATTGCCGTATGCGTTCATCACTCTGGACAATGTCCCCGTATTCAACCGCTATTGTCTATATAAAAGAACTATCGACCCGGTGACCGGGGATCTTTAGGGGAAAGGCCCGCTGTTCAGGGCGATCTCCCCTGTTTGGAGGAGGGCCGGGATCATGGGCCGGGGCGCATCAAAACGGAAAAAACGGTTTTTATACAAATAGATAGGGGTATCGATGACAACGGAAAAACGTGGGGAACCTGACATGGCCATATCAAACGCTGCCGTAAAGGCGAAAATGAAACTGCTGGAAAGGTTTTTCCCGGAGGCGACGCAAGCCCAGGCGGAGACCTTCGAGATCCTGATGGATCTGGATCAGATTTCCACCATGCTCTCCAGCATGGAGGATGTGCGTCAGGGACGGCTGGTTCGTTGTGAGGATGCCTTTGGGGATCTGTAGCGATGAGCATGCAACAGGCGCAAATTTATAAAAACCTGTCCGTATACCTGACGCGGACGGCGGACAAGTCCCAGAAAAAACTGGACAAACCGCTGCGCGTGCAGATCCGGGATTCCATCCAGCGCATTGCCGCGGACCCGGAATCCGTCGGCGAGCGGCTGACCACGCCCCTGACCGGTGTGTACTCCCACCACATCAAGTACAAGGGCAAGGAATTCCGGATTGCCTACATGATCAATCCCGATTCCGAATGCGTGGTGATTCTCCTCATCGGTCCCCACGAGAATTTTTATCGCCGCCTCAAGCAGATTGTGGATGCTGCCTGCTAGATGCCGGGCTGTCCGGTTCTGCGTTGAGGGTTTTGGCCTGCAAGAGGCGGGTGGCGGGCGTTGGCAGAGTGTTACGGTTTGGTCATAAAACGGCTCCCAGGGGTTTAGCCCCGCCGCGCCGGGGGAATGATCCCCTATATATGATCCTATATATAGGAAGAAAAAGGGCCATTGGAGTCAACCCAGAGAGGACGCCGCGGTGTTTGAAAGCGTGAGCCGTTATATCAGCGAATTTATGGATAACCAGCGTCGTTGCAACCGCGGGCAAGGAATCGTGGAATATGCGGGTGCCCTGGTGATTGCGGCGGTGGTTGTTTCACTGGTGCTGGCCATCTTCCCCAACCCGTTTACCGACTTTTTCTTTACCCTGGTGGAAAACATCCTCGACATGCTGATGGGTTACCTGCCGGCCTGAGGATCTGAATAATGCTTGCGGCGGGATTGCGTTAAAATAAAGCTCACTTTTTGACGCAAGCCCCAGTAGCTCAGTTGGACAGAGCATCCGCCTTCTAAGCGGCCGGTCGCAGGTTCGAATCCTGCCTGGGGTATTTTGTATTGCCGGCGGCGGCATCCCGGTGTTTCCGCAATGGAATAAAGGGGGAATGCCAGGGGATATATTCGGGATGTGCCACTTTTCCCCGGTCAGGAAAGGCTTTGCCAGGTGCCCCTGCGTTGGCGGGACCTCGGAGGCTGTAACAAAAAATTAATAATTGGGAGGGGGGGAGCAATCCGTCTTAATAAATTGTTTTTATTTTAATACGTAATGCTATCACAGTAGCCCATGCAATGGATAGAGAGAGAAGAGAGACGAGAGAGCGACCGTGATTAACCCCGCATTCACCCAATTCCCAACCGCCCGGACCTTCCCGCTTAACGCGGGTGTCCAGCAGTTGCCGGTCCAGGGTGCGCCTGTCGGGTTTAACCCGGTGGCTCAGGCCAATCCGTTGTTTGCCGGAGGTGCGGGTTTCCAGCAGCAGGCTCCCATGCTGCAGATGATTTTGCAGATGATGACCATGATGACGCAGTTGATTACGCAGCTCGTCGGTCAGCAGGGCGGTTTCCCCGGCCAGCCGGGTCTTCCGGGTCAGCCGGGTTTCCCCGGACAACCGGGCTTCCCTGGTCAGCCAGGCCTCCCCGGCCAGCCTCCCATTGGCTATCCGGGTGTTCCCGCGCCGGGTCCCTATCCGGGCGTTCCAGGCCCTTATCCGGGTGTTCCCGGACCGGGCGGTCAGCAGCCTGATCTGGGTCGCGGTGCCCTGCCCCACAACTATCTGGACCAGAATGATTTCGTGAACTACCTGCTTGCCGGTTCCCAGGGCGGCACCCGCGGGACGGACGAGCGCATCGAGGGCCGCTATGCCCAGCCGGGGTCGCGGTTTGCCACGGCGGGCGCCAACGAATTTGATGCGGCCATCGCCTCCGCTTATGCCGCCCAGTTCAAAGCCTATGCTTTAGGACTGGACGCCGTGTTCAATCCTGGTGACAATATAAACCAGCTGGCCAACAACATTGCCATTGCCCAGAACCAGCAGTTCACCCCCGAAGCCGAGATTCTGTCCAAGGTTGCCGCCGTCTACCGCGGTGAGCTGACCGGCAGCGTCAATGCCTACAACAACGGTGCCCTGAGAGATATCCTCCTGCAGTTTGGCCGGCAGGATCTCGCCGGTCAGCCGGGCGTGGGTCAGACGGACGTGGAGTCCATCGGTGCCGTGGTGAAAGCCCTCAATGAGCAGCAGGACCCGGCGGTGCGCCGTGCCATGCTCCAGCAGGTCTTTGACTTCCAGGGCAATTCGCCCAGCAGCCCCAGCGGCGCCGTACCCAACCTGGGCGCCTACCAGCGGGCCATCGATATCGTTAACAACGGCACGCTGGACCAGTTGCTCGTCAACTACCAGAACGGTGTTCGCACCAACAACCCGCTGTATGCGGGTCCCGCCAATCCGGCGGGCGAGCCGGGGACCGGCGCCTATCCGGGTCAGCCGGGCCAGCCGGGCGGGGCGCAGCCCATCGATCGCAATATTGACTTTACCCAGCTCAGCACCGAGCAGCGGACCCAGTTGGGTCTCAACGACCGCGACCGTGCCATTCTCCACCTCTATGGCCGCGCCGTTATTTCCAAGGCGCCCAACGAGAGCGTGGGCAATGTCTACAACAACATTATCGACGCCAACGGCAACGGCATCGGCGGTACCGCCGCGGAGCAGGAGTTGATCCGTGAAATGCGTGCCAGGGACCGTGCCCAGTTTGGTGCCGATACCGGCTTTGCCCTCGAAGAGGAATTCTTCGCCCTGCACAAGCGGCTGACGGGAGAGGACCTTTCCGCCCGCTACGCCAACCGCCAGGTGATTGCCTCCAATGGCCAGCCCCTCGATATCATCAACGATATCAACGCGCTCCAGCAGCGCAACGGCCTCAACGAATTCGAGCAGGGCATCCTGCGCCTCTACGGGCATGAGCCGCTCTTCAACGGTGGCCGCATCGACGGCTCCAGCCTCGCCTACACCATCGGCAACGCCAACGCCCTGGACAGCAACAGCAAATCTGGTGGCAACGGCATCGACAACGTGGCCCGCGCCCTGCTTCAGGCGGACCTGGCCTCCGATGGCGTGGTCAACGGCGATTCGCTGTCCGCAGGTTTCACGGGCGTCCTTGACAAGCTTTACCTCGGTGGTCCCGGCGTCAACGAGCAGACCGTCCAGAACACGGCCATGAACCGGGCCAATCAACTGGGCCGCACCATGCAGCAGGTTCATCAGAGCGTGACCCAGGGCTTCGAGCAGGCTTTGAATCAGGCTGCGCAGACCGTGCGTAACCACCCGATGATGACGGTGGCCGCGGTGGGCGGAATGGGTGCCGCGATGGCCATCTGCCCGTTCCTCGGCGGTTTGGGCGCAGCCGGAATTGCCGCTACTTTCGGCAACAACCAGCAGCAGGGTCAGGCCAACCAGAGACCCGCCGCCATCCAGGGCATCCCGGCCTAGGGTTTACCCCCGAATTCAAGACTTCCAGAACCTCCCGCAAGCCGGGAGGTTTTTGCATTGGCGCCCTGTCATGTTTGGCGTACATGTGGGGCATGATTTCAAACCTTCTCCCCCCACCTTCCGCCGGTGCCGCCGGGGTGCCCCCGAAACGGATGTTCCGGGACGGGCTGTCGTGCCTGGCCCCACGGACGGAAAGCAGGACCGGACCGGTTCCGGTTGGGTCCGTGGCCGGGTTGCTGGAGAGAGGCTTGGTTTTCGGTTGCCGCCAGACGCTGGACTGGAGCCGGGAGCATCCGTTGGAAACGGCGGGGACGGTAGCGGGCCTCGTTGCGGCGCCGGTTCTTTGTCCCCATTTCGCCGGGGTCATTGCCGCCGGGGTTGCCATGAAGCTTGCCCGGACCCTGCGTTGATCCGCCGCCTGTCTTGCTGATATAGTGGGAAATATTGGAGAGGCGCCGTCGCCGGGAGAGACGCAACGGGATTATGGCGGTAAGTATGACAGTGCTGGAACTGACGGGCAATGATCTGACCCTGGAGACCGTGGCCGAGGTGGCCGCGAACCCCGGTGTGAACGTCCGGCTTGCCGACGAGGCCCGTGAGCGGATGTGCCGCTCCCGCCAGGTGGTGGAGGACGTGCTGGCTTCCGGGCGCACCGTATACGGCATCAATACGGGTTTTGGCGCCATGAGTAGCGTGACCATCCCGGCGGACCATGTGGATCAGCTGCAGCTGAACCTGATTCGAAGCCACGCCGCCGGGACCGGGGCCTTGCTTGACGAGGCCACCGTGCGGGCCATGATGCTGCTGCGGGCCAACACGCTGGCCAAGGGATTCTCCGGCGCCCGTCCCGCCGTGGTGGACTTGCTGCTGGACCTGCTGAACCGGCAGATTCACCCGGCGATCCCGTCTCAGGGGTCCCTGGGCGCCAGCGGCGATCTGGCGCCCCTGGCCCATCTGGCCCTGGTGCTTGTCGGTGAAGGACGGGTCCTCCGGAACGGGGGGGCGGTTTCTGCCGGGCCGGTGCTGTCTGCAGCAGGGTTGTCGCCGCTGGTGCTCAAAGCCAAGGAAGGGCTGGCCCTGCTCAACGGCACCCAGATGATGACGGCAATCGGGATTCTGACGCTGCTCCAGGCGGAACAGCTCGCAAAATACGCCGAGATTGCCGGCACCATGACCATCGAGGCGGTGAAAGGCAGCGCCCGCCCCTTTGACGCGCAGGTCGCCGCCGTCCGCCCCCATCCGGGACATGCCCGCTCCGCCGCCATTGCACGCAAGCTGCTGGCCAACAGCCAAATCATGGCTTCCCACGCCAACTGCGCCAAGGTGCAGGACCCCTATTCCCTGCGCTGCATCCCGCAGGTGCATGGCACCGTCTGGGACGCCCTGTCGCGGGTGCGGGAAACCCTGCTCATTGAGGCCAACGCGGCCACGGACAACCCGCTGGTTTTTCCCGGTGGTGAGATTGTCTCCCAGGGCAATTTTCATGGCGAGCCGGTGGCGCTGGCCCTGGACATGCTGGGGATTGCCCTGTCTGAACTGGCGAGTATCGCCGAACGGCGGATTGATAAACTCATGAACCCGGTCTTTAGCGAGCTTCCCGCGTTTCTTGTGGGTGAAAAGGCCCAGGAAGGACTGAATTCCGGGCTGATGATCGTCCATTACACGGCGGCGGCCCTGGTGTCTGAAAACAAGGTCCTTAGTCATCCGGCCTGCGTGGATTCGGTTCCCACCTCCAACGACAAGGAGGATCACGTGAGCATGGGGTCCATCGCCGCCCGCAAGGCGGCGGCCATCCTGAGGCATACCCGTTGGGTGTTGGCGGCGGAGTTGCTCTGCGCCGCCCAGGGGTTGGAGTTTCGTGGGGAACTCCAGCCGGGTGATGGGGTTTGGGCGGCGTACCGGGCCGTCCGCGAGGCGGTTCCCCCCCTTCGGGCGGATCGCTCCTGTGCCGACGAGGTGGAAAACGTGGCGGATCTGATGGACAATGACACCATCCTGAACGCCGTGGAAGCGGCGGTGGGCAAGTTGGCATAAGGAGGAGACGGTGATGGCGGTATCCCAGAAAACGGCAAGGGTCTGCAAGAACTGGCTGACGGAAGCGGCCTACCGGATGCTGCTGAATAACCTCGATCCGGCGGTTGCGGAGGACCCGGACCGGCTCATCGTCTACGGCGGCACCGGCAAGGCGGCCCGCAACCCCGAATGTCTGCAAAAAATCCTGGATACCCTGAAAACGCTCGAATCCGACGAAACCCTCCTGGTCCAGTCCGGCAAGCCGGTCGGGGTGATGAAGTCCCACCCGGATGCGCCGCGGGTGCTGATTGCCAACTCGAATCTCGTGCCCGCCTGGGCCACCTGGGAGGTGTTTCGTGAATTGGATAAACAGGGCCTGATGATGTACGGCCAGATGACGGCGGGTAGTTGGATCTACATCGGCTCGCAGGGCATTGTGCAGGGCACCTACCTGACTTTTGCCGAGGCCGCCCGCAAGTATTACAACAGCGATCTCACCGGGAAATTCGTTCTCTCCGCCGGGTTGGGCGGCATGGGCGGCGCCCAGCCCCTGGCGGTCAAGATGAACAACGGCGTGTTTCTGGGGGTGGAGATTAACCCGGCCCGGATTCAGAAACGCCTGGAAACCGGCTACCTTGATGTTCAGGTGTCCTCGCTCACCGAGGCCGAGGAACTCATCGAAAAGCACCTCGAATCCGGCGAGGCCATCTCCATCGGCCTGTTGGGCAACGCCGCCACGGTCTATAAAGAACTGGCCCGCAAGCATTTCCTCCCGGACATGGTGACGGATCAGACGTCGGCCCACGACCCGCTCAACGGCTACATCCCCGAAAATCTCACCCTGGAAGCGGCTGCCCAACTGCGTCAGGAGGACCCGGACGAATACGTCCGCCGGGCGAAACAGTCCATGTCGGTGCAGGTGCAGGCGATGTTGAAATTTCAGGAGAACGGGGCCGTCGTTTTCGACTACGGCAACAACATCCGGCAGATGGCCTGTGACGCCGGAGTGAAGGACGCTTTCAGCATCCCCGGCTTCATTCCCGAATACATCCGCCCCCTCTTCTGCGAGGGGTCCGGGCCGTTTCGCTGGGTGGCCCTCTCCGGCGACCCGGAGGACATTTATGCCACGGACGAGGCCCTGAGGCAGGCCTTCCCGGACAACGAACCCCTGCTGCGCTGGCTGGGTCTGGCCAGGGAACACATTCACTTCCAGGGGCTGCCCGCGCGGATCTGCTGGCTGAAATACGGTGAACGGGCCAAGGCCGGAAAAATCTTCAACGATCTGGTGGCCAGTGGCAAGGTGAAGGCCCCCATCGTGATTGGCCGGGATCATCTTGATTGCGGCAGCGTGGCCTCGCCCAACCGGGAGACCGAGGGCATGAAGGACGGTTCCGACGCCGTGGCGGACTGGCCGGTCCTCAACGCCCTGATTAACGCGGTCAACGGGGCCACCTGGGTATCCTACCACCACGGCGGCGGCGTGGGCATCGGCTATTCGCTGCATGCGGGCATGGTCATCGTGGCCGACGGCACGCCTGAGGCCGAGCGGCGCCTGGAACGGGTACTCACCTCCGATCCGGGCATGGGCATTCTGCGCCATGTGGATGCGGGCTACGACGAGGCGAAAGCCGTCGCCCGCAGCCAGGGCGTGCAGGTTCCCTTTCTGGAATAAGTTTTACTTTCCGGCTTCCGGACCGTCTTCGCGCCGGCCCTTGCCGAGATTCACGAGCAGGCTGCCCAGCCCCAGGACGAGAATGCCGGGGATGGAGGCGACGCCCTGCTGGTGCTTTTCTTCGGCGGTGGCCGGAATCAGGTTGAATTTGCCGTCATAGTCGATATTGGCCTTGGCGCTGAGGCCCAGAGACAGGGCAAAGCCCAAGGTGGCGACGGCGAGGCCCGCTTTCTGGAGCATGTTCAGTTTACGCCGCCGGGGTTCCGGTTGTTCCGGTGAGGTGCTGTCCCCAAACCGGGGGGTGAAGGATAAATTCCCCTGAAGCCGGACCTGAGGCCAGGCCTGGAACGACGGAACGCCTGCAACGCGAGAGATTCCCACAGTCATTTCAACTTCCCCTTCATGTTTCCCTTGAGTTTTTCTTCGAACTCGAAATTCGGGACGAGTATAATACAAAAGTCGTTTTTATGTGTTTTTTCAGGGGACCGCATGCCGGATCGGATTTTTCACAACGCCGCCCAGGTGGTAACCGTCGATGGACCTTATGTGAGCAGGGATAACCCGCTGGGGGTGATTGAAAACGGCAGTGTGGCCGTGGCGGGCGGGAAGATTACCTGGGTCGGGCCGGCCCGTGAAATCAACCCGGTGGACCATCCGCAGGCGGAGGTTGTGGAGGCTGCCGGGCATATCCTGCTGCCGGGCTTTGTGGATTCCCACACCCACCCGGTGTTTGCCGGGGACCGGGCGAACGAGTTCGAGCAACGGCTACAGGGGAAGAGCTATCTCGATATCGCCCAGGCCGGGGGCGGCATTCGCAAGACGGTGGAAGCCACCCGGCGGGCGGGTGAGGAGGAACTCTATGAACTCGCCAAAGCCCGGCTGCTGACCATGCTCTCTTTCGGGGTCACCACCGTGGAAACCAAGAGCGGCTATGGCCTCGACTGGGCCAGCGAGGAAAAATCCCTGCGGGTCTTGCAGCGCCTGTCCCGCGAACTGCCCATGACCCTGTGCGTGACCTACATGGGCGCCCATGACATCCCGCCGGAATATAAGGCTGACCCGGATGCCTACGTGGACCTGCTTTGCACGGAACAGTTGCCACGGGTGGTGAAAAACCGGCTGGCCGAATTCTGCGACGTCTTCTGCGAGGACGGCTACTTCAGCGTCGAACAGAGCCGCCGGATTCTGGAGACGGCGCGGGATCTGGGCATGGGTCTGAAGATCCACGCCGAGGAGTTCACGGACCTTGGCGGCGCGAAACTGGCCGGGGAACTGGGCGCCTTGTCCGCCGATCACCTGCTGCACGTTTCCGACGAGGGCATTGCGGCCCTGAAGGCCGGAGGCACGGTGGCGACGCTGCTGCCGGGAACGGCCTTTTATCTGCGCCTCAGAGATTACGCCCCCGCCCGGAAGCTCTTGGACGCGGGCGTTCCCGTGGCGCTGGCCACCGACTTCAACCCCGGCTCCTGTATGAGCGAGAACCTGCAGCTGGTGATGACCCTCGCGTGCCTTCAGATGGGGATGACCCCGGCGGAGGTCATCCGGGCGGTGACCCTGAACGGGGCGAAGGCGGTGGACCGCCACCATGACCGGGGATCGCTGACGGTGGGCAAACGGGCGGATCTCGCCCTGTTCCGGGTCCGAAGCTATAACGAACTGCTCTACCATTTTGGGGTCAACCATCTTTCACGGGTCTACGTGGCGGGCGAGTGTGTCTGGAAAGACGGCAACATCCCGGCTCCCCGGCATGCCCAAATGTAAGCAAATATTAAGCGAACGACTGTTGATTCTTGCATAGCCCGGATTAAGCCGGAGTAACTATCCTGCCTGCGTGAAATCAAGCAATCCCCCGACTGGCTGACAAAAGCCGGAAAAATCACGGTTTAATGCTTGTATAGTCCTTTATGGACAGTTTCCTGGCACGTCTATACAACGGGATGTAGGACAACACATGAACCCCCTCGAACCATCGGGCTTCCGACCGGCTCAGCCTGGCACGGAGCCGGATTCCTTGAAGCGTATCGGCGATCTGCTGCTGCGCGGTGGCCTGACGGCCCAGGACAAGGCAACCCTGAAAACGTCGCAGGATTTGCTGGCGCGGATTTTCCAGGCGCCGGACCTGCCCCGGCGTCCATATGGGAATATTCCCCTGGTGGGTTTCTGGGTGGAGCGGATTCGGAGGCACTGGCGTCCCGATGTGGTGGAGGGCCTCCTGGCTGATTACGCGCATCGGTATGGCCAGGCCCGAAAGCGTGCCTTGATGGAAGCCAGGGTCCGCACGGCGCTCTGGAAAAAATTGTGCCGGGATCGGGGCAATCATCTGCGCCCCGCCATCCAAAGCCAGCTGGAGGAGGCCATCAACCAGGCGGTTATGGCTGATCCCTTGTGGGCGGTGGAGTGCGTGAGCCTGCTGTCCCAGCCCCAGAGCCAGTCTCAGGTTTCACCCTAGGCTTTGCCCTCGTCCCCGTCCTCGTCAATATGGCTGAAGTCCAATTCCCGGTCCCAGTAGCAGGGAAAGCCTTCGGGATGGTCATGATGGGCATGGTCGTGATCGTGATCATGATGACAGGTGGCATGGGGGTCGGATGGGGGGGCGGGTTCGCGGAAACGGTCGGAAAAGATGATGCCGGAGCCGATGCCTGCCAGCTTCTGGACGAGGCTGCCGCATTCGGGGCATGCCAGCTTGGGCCGCTCGGACATGCCGTGGATGATCTCGAAGCGGTGCTGGCAGCGGGTGCATTGATATTCATAGGTGGGCATGGGCTTCCCTTTCTTTAGAAAAGGCCGTTGGCTTGGGCGGGTTTAAGAGGTCAGGACCCGGAGCCGGGCGTATTTGAGAAAGCAGCGGTAACTTTCGGCGCAGGCTGTTGCCAGGCCGGCTGTCCCCCTGAAACAGCCCCCCTTGAGGAGCGCGTGCCGGACCCAGGTCCAGGCAGGGCGCACAGTCATTGCCAGGGGACTGGCTCGCTTGGCGGCCTGGTTGCCCTGGGTTTCCAGCAGGTGACAAGCCCCACGTCGGGCTTGCTCATCCAGCCGGGCGGTCAGATCCGAGAGATCCCGGAAGGGCTCGCGTCCGATGGCCTCATTGAGAGGGGTCACCGGACCCTCCGGCTGAAAGCCCTGAAACAGGACGTGATCCAGGGGCTGGGCCGCTTCGCGCCGAAACAGCCGGATTTCGCGGCGAATCGGGGCGGTCAGCCGTTTGCCCTGCCAGTAGAGATGGACCGCAACGGCGAAAGATTCGCCGTCACCAGGGTTCAGTAGTACGCCGTCAATCTTGTGACGCAGCATCTCTTCCACCCACTCGTCAGGTTCCAGCCACAGCACCCACTGGCGGGTTGCCTTCTGGACGGCAAAGCGGCGCAGGACGGTTTCGTCGCTGGACGGGTGGAAAAAGACGTGCCGGGTGTAACGCCGGGCGATAGCGAGGGTGCCGTCCATGCTGCCCCGGTCCACCACCACGATCTCATCGGCCCACTTCAGGGATTCCAGCGCCCGCTCCAGAACCGGCGCGTGGTTATGGGTCAACAGCACGGCGCTGACCGTTTGGGAACGATAATTCATACGTTCAGGCTCCAGGACTTTGCAACCGACTGCGGGGTCCGCTTGTTCTATCTCCATTATAGGGGATGGAGTGGAAACGGGACGTTTTTTTTGGCATGCTGTGTGTATGGCAGGTCATTCGAAATGGGCCAACATCAAGCACCGCAAGGCGGCCAAGGACGCCAAAAAGGGGAAGATCTACGCGAAATTTTCCCGCGAGATCACCATTGCCGCCCGGATCGGCGGCCCCGATCCGGCGGGGAATTTTCGTCTGAGAACGGCCATTGAGCGGGCCAAGGCCGCCGGGCTGCCCAACGACAACATCCAGCGGGCCATCGATAAGGGGGCCGGCACCGGCGAGGCGGACCACACCGAGGATGTCATCTACGAAGGCTACGGCCCCGGCGGGGTGGCGGTGTTCATCGAAACCATGACCGACAACCGCAACCGCACGGCAGGGGATATCCGCAGCTACTTTAACAAGTATTTGGGCAACCTGGGCGCTGACGGCTGCGTGGCCTGGATCTTCGACGAGAAGGGCCTCATCCGGGTGTCCCGGTCGGCTCTCTCCGAAGAGGACGCCTTTGAAAAAGCCGTCGAGGCCGGGGCATTGGATCTGGAGGTCAACGCCGAGGAGGGCATGTACGAAATCCACACCGCCCCTGCGGATCTCAACGCTGTCTGCGACCTGCTCAACCGGCACGAAGTTCCCATCGAGTCCGCCGAGATTACCCGTGTTCCCCAGAATACGGTGACCGTGACCGACCCGGATCACGCCAAAAACCTGCTGCGCCTGCTCGATGCCATCGAATCCCACGACGACGTGCAGGCGGTGTATGCCAACTTCGAGATGGATGACGCCCTCATTGAAGCCGTAAGCCTGTAGGAGAACCGATGTCCGACCCGATCCGCCGGTTCTTCCGCTCCTTTGCCGAGGATACGACGTGTGCCATCCTGCTGGAAGGGATGCCCATGCTGGGTGGCACGGTGGGAGAAAATCCCAGGGTCAACCGCTGGAGCATCATGGGTTTTCGGCCCCGGCAGCGTATCCGTCTTGAGGGTGGCACCCTGTGGGTGAACGACAGGCCGGAACCCGTGTCTTCGCGGGACCAGCTGTTTGAACGGCTTCGGCGGCTGCAGGCCGCCTGCCGTGTGGATGAGGCGGGGCCGCCGGATCTGCCCTTCCGGGGCGGGCTGATGGGGTTTTTCGGGTACGAGTTCGTCCGTTGGTGCGAACCGGCCCTGGCATCGCACTTTCCCCGGCCTGATGCGTGCTGGCCGGAAGCGGTTCTCTGCGAATTTTCCGACGTGGTCATCGCGGACCGGGCGCGAAACGCCATCCATGTGCTCAGTGACGACCCCTTTCGCCGCCGGGTGTACGAGACCGGCTGGCAGGAGCTGGCGGGAGAGGTGGCCCTGATGCCGCCGACCTTTACCGAGGCCTCCGCCGATTACGCCCAGGGGTTTGCGCCGTCGCTGACCCCGGCGCAGTTTGAAGCGGCGGTGGAAACGCTGCGGCGGGCCATTGCTGAAGGTGCGCTGTATCAGGGCAATCTCAGCCTGCAACTGAAAAAACGGCTGAAGATCGATCCCTATGCCCTATTTGACGGGTTTTCCCGCCGGAATCCCTCCCCCTTTTCCGCCCTGTTCCAGTGGCCGGGGGGCATGATTCTATCCAACTCGCCGGAGCGCCTGGTATCCGTGGACGGTGCCGGCCAGGTGGAAAGCCGCCCCATCGCCGGGACGCGGGGCCGGGGGAAAACGCCGGACGAGGATGCCGCCGTGGGGCAGACCCTGCTTGAGAATGAGAAGGAACGGGCCGAGCACCTGATGCTGGTGGATTTGGAGCGCAACGACCTGGGGCGGGTCTGCGTACCGGGGAGCGTGGAGGTCAACGAACTGCTGACCATCGAGCGATACTCCCATGTGACCCATCTGGTCAGCAACGTGACCGGGCGGCTGGCCGGGGGACGGGACGCCTGGGACGTGCTTCAGGCCGTGTTTCCGGGCGGAACCATCACCGGCTGCCCTAAAATCCGCTGCATGGAACTCTTGAACGGGTTGGAGCCGGTTTCCAGGGGCGCCTATACGGGGAGTCTCGGCTATCTGGACGCGGCCAGCGGGCGGATGGATCTCAACATTCTGATTCGGAGCCTGTTTCTGAAGGAAACCGGCACACCTTTCGTGTATAATGGCGCCATTCACGTCGGAGCCGGTATCGTCGCCGATTCGGTCGGTGCCTGGGAGTACCGTGAATGCCAGCGCAAGGCCGCCGCAATCCTCGGAGTCTTACAAGCCTATGAACAACGCACAGAACATGCTCTCCAATAAAACCGTGGTGTTCAGCGAACACGACATCCAGCGGACCCTGAAACGGCTGACCCATGAACTGCTTGAGGCCAACAAGGGCGCCGAGGATGTGGTGCTGATGGGCATCGTTACCCGTGGCAAATACCTGGCCGAACGGGTGGGCCGGTTTATTGAGGAAATCGAGGGCAAACAGGTGCCGGTGGGCTTTCTGGACATCACCCTGTACCGCGACGACACGGACCAGAACTTCAAGCCCGCCGCTGAAAGCCTGGTGCCGGTGGAACTCACCGACAAGCATGTGATTCTGGTGGATGACGTGATTTTCAGCGGTCGCAGCGTCCGCGCCGCGCTGGACATGCTGAACGCCTATGGACGTCCGGCCTCGGTGCAGCTTTTGGTCCTGCTGGACCGGGGGCACCGGCAGCTGCCCATCAGTCCGAATTTCGTCGGGAAAAACATTCCCACGGCCAAGACCGAGCGGGTGACCGTGCAGTTGCAGGAAGTTGACGGCGCGGAGCAGGTGCTCATCGAGAAGTAGTCCGGAGATTTCCGGTTGGGATGATATCGGGGGATATAACGACCATGACCATGCTGGTTCATCCGCATGCGAATCAAAAACTGCTAACGCCATGGCCCGCCTTCGGGCGAAGGGCAAAGCCGTCTGCTGCCAAGGTGGCGGTATCCATGGACATCGACAACACACTGATCCGCTGGGGGGCATGGAGCAGCGACCCGGACGAGGTGGGACTGGCCCGGACGGCGAAGGTCCTCAACGACAACCGGGCGCAGGTGGTGAGCATCCTCAACACGGGGCGCAGTCTCAGCGCCATGCAGCGCATTGCCCCGGTCCTCAGGGATGTTCCCGTGGATTACATGGTGCTCAACAACGGCCAGGAGATCTACATTAACCGTGACGCAGAGCGGACCGACCGCTGGCTGGCGGGTTTGACGCCGAAGGATCAGGACCGGCGCTGGCGTCAGTCCGTGCGTGATGTGACCGGCTGGGACTTCAAACACGTCCTGCTGCCGAGGCTCAGAAGTTTTCTGGCGGATGAGGGCTTTACCGCAGTGGAGACGCCGCCGTCCTTTACCCGTCATCCGGTTATCCAAAAACCGATTCGGGATGGTGATCGGCTGATGGCGGTGTTGGTGCCGGATCAGTCGGGAATCATTTTTACTACCGCTTCCGGTGCCTTCACCGAGGCGCACCAGGCCCAGGCGGATGCCATGATGGCGACGTTTAAGGAGGATCTGGAGGCTTCGGGGGTTCATGCCGAAAGCGCAGGGTATTACTTCAGCCACAGGCTCAGCGGTGAACCGGATCGCCGGTTCTACCATGCCTGGCTTTCTCCCCAGGGGGTGTCCAAGGCGTCGGGGTTGCAGCGGATTCTGCGCCGCGAACCTGCGGTGAAAGCCGTGATCACGGCAGGGGATCATGGCTACAACGATACGGAAATCCTGACCCGTAAGGCGTTTGCTGATCGCCATCACCGGCCCGTACCCAATTATCCGATCCTGTGCGGCGAGGACGAAAACGGTGAACTCGCCCGGCTGCTGCCCCAAAAGATTGCTGCGGAGCGTATCGCCTATGCAGAGCCGGGACGGATCGCCCCGGCCATCGCGCAGCACCTGGAGGCGTTGCAACGCCTGGACGTGACCGCCTAGAACAACTCAGCTGGCGGAACCGACGGTGGCGGCGTTCCTGTTTTCCTCCTGCAGCTGTTTTTTGAGGATCTTGCCCGTGGCGTTCTTGGGCAACTCGTCGTAGATCCGGACGTAGGCCGGGGTGAGATACGGGGTCAGGTGCTCGCGGCAGAACTTCTTCAGCTCGTTGGGATCGACGTGCTGCCCCTCTTTCATGGTGACGGCGGCGAAGATGTCCTCGCCGAGCTTGGGGTCCGGCACGCCGAAGACGCAGGCGTCCTGCACGGCGGGATGCTGGTAGAGCACCTGCTCGATGCGCAGCGGCGCGATGTTCTCGCCCGCCTTGATGATGAGATCCTTCTTGCGTCCGCCGGAAATATAGAGATTCCCCTCGCCGTCGAAATGGCCCAGATCGCCGGTTTTGAGCCAGCCGTCCGCGGTGAGGGTTTCCGCCGTGATTTCCGGCAAGCCGTAGTAGCCCAGCATCACGTTGGGTCCCTTGACCTCGATTTCGCCGATGGCGGACATCTCGCCCGGCTTCACCTCGATGACGCTGCCCGCATCGTCACGCAGGCGCACGTCCACGTTGGAGAGCGGCAGGCCGACTGAGCCGGGGATGCTGCCGCGGCTCATCCGGTTGACCGCGATGACCGGCGACGTTTCGGTCAGGCCGTAGCCTTCCAGGATGGTGATGCTGGCCGTTTCTTCCAACTGCTTGAGGAGGGCCGGGGGCAGGCTGGCGCCGCCGGAGATGCAGACCTTGAGGGACTTGAACATATCCGGTCCCATTTTGGGCAGGGCTTCGGCGACGAAGCTGAACAGGGTGGGCACCAGCGGCAGCACCGTAATCTGCTCTTCGGCCACCATGGAGAGAATCCGGCGGGGGTTGAAGTTGGGAACCAGGGCGATGGTGGCCCCCTTCAGGAAGCCGTAGAGGGTGACGGTCAGGCCGTAGGCATGGAAGAGGGGCAGGGCCATCAGCATCCGGTCCGTCTCCGTTACCTGCACCGCGTCCCCAAAGCCGAGGGTGTTGTTCCAGATGTTCTCCTCGGAGAGCATGACCCCCTTGGGCTTGCCCGTGGTGCCGGAGGTGTACATCAGGATGCTCATGGTATCCGGATTGCGCTGGTAGTCCGGCACAAAGTCCGGATCGCCGGTTTCCATGGCCTCTTCCATGCTGGGGAACCGGGCTTCGCCTTCCTGGTTGGAGACAAGCACGGGAATGGGTTTGCCCTCGAAGTTCGGGGCGAACTTGTGGGTGGTCAGCACCAGGCGTGAGCCGGAGTTGAGAATGACGTAAAGAATATCCTCCGGCGGCAACTGGATGTTGATGGGAACCGCCACGGCCCCCAGGCGCAGTATGGCGAAAAATCCGGCCAGAAATTCTTTCTGGTTCATAAACATCAGCGCCACCCGGTCTCCCGGCTGGATACCCATCTTGTGGAGGGTATGGGACAGACGGATGACCCGGTCCCGGACGTCCTCGTAGGTCAGGCGGACACCATCCTCGATCAGGGCCGTTTTGTCCGGGTGGGCGGCCACCGACTTGCGTAATTCCTCAAACAGCAGACTCATCAACGAACCTCCCCGACAATAAAAATACCGTGTTTACTCAGTCCGATTGTAACAGGGCCGCCCGCAACTTGCCACCGGCAGCCCGAAGCTTTTCTGACGCGGCATGGGCGGAGAGGCCAAGGCGCAGCATCAGCACTGCCGGCTTGACCTGGTAGGCCGTTTCCTCCAGGGCACGGGCTGCCTGGTCTTCCGGGGCCCCGGCCAGGGCCGAGACGATCCGCCGCGCCCGTTCGCGCAGTTTCCGGTTGGTGGGCCGCACGTCCACCATGAGGTTTTCATAGGTCTTTCCCAACTGGATCATGCTGGCGGTGGTCAGCATGTTGAGGACCAGCTTCTGGGCGGTGCCCGCCTTCATCCGGGTGGACCCGGCAATGACTTCGGGACCGGCCTCGACAACGATTGCCTGATCGACGGTTCTGGCCAGCTTTGAACCGCCATGGCAGGTAATGGCCGCCGTGAAGCAGCCCCGTTCCCGCGCCGTTTCCATGGCGGCCACCACGTAGGGCGCCCCGCCGCTGGCGGAGATCCCCACAACCACATCTCCGGTGGCGGCGCCAGAGCTTTCCACGTCGGCCCGACCTTGCTCCGAAGAATCCTCGGCGCCTTCCACCGCCTGGGTCATGGCGCGTGCGCCCCCGGCGATGAAAGCCTGCACCCGATCCGGGTCCGTGCCGAAGGTGGGGGGGCACTCGGCGGCGTCCAGCACGCCAAGGCGTCCGCTGGTGCCCGCGCCGAAATAGAAGAGATGCCCGCCGTTTCCGAGGGCGTCCACAATCCGGTCCACCACCTTGGCGATGGCCGGGATGGCTTGGGCCACCGCTTCCGGCACCTGCCGGTCCTGGATGTTGATTCGTTCCAGAACGTCCGGGGTGGCCAGCAGGTCGATGTCCACCGTATCCGGGTTGATCAGCTCGGTGGGAACCAGTCGAAAATCGTGGCCGGGCTGGGTCATCGTCACGCCGGAACCATGATTTTGCGCAGCTCGGCCAGTTCGGGCATCAGCTGGTCAAACATGGGGATGGTGAGGGTCTGCTGACCATCGGACCAGGCCTGGTCCGGGTCGGGATGCACCTCGATCATCAGCCCGTGAACCCCGCATACTACGGCGGCCTTGGCCATCACCGGAACAAGATAGCGGTGCCCCGTCCCATGACTGGGGTCCACGATAATGGGCAGGTGGCTCTGCTTCCGGATGACCGGTACGGCGGTGAGATCCAGCACGTTTCGGGTGAAACCGGTGTCAAAGCTGCGGATGCCCCTTTCGCAGAGCACCACATTGGGGTTCCCCTGGTCCATAATGTATTCGGCGGCGAGGAGGAACTCCTTGATGGTGGCGGAAAGCCCCCGCTTGAGCATCACCGGTTTCCCCAGGGCGCCGGCGGCTTTAAGCAGTTTGAAGTTCTGCATGTTGCGGGCGCCGATCTGCAGCATGTCGGCGTATTCTCCCACCAGGCCAACCTCGGAACTGTCCATGACCTCGGTGACTACCAGCAGCCCCGTCTCCTCGCGGGCGCGGGCCAGACGCTTGAGACCCTCCTCCTCCAGGCCCTGAAAGTCATATGGGGAAGTCCTCGGCTTGAAGGCGCCGCCACGAAGGAAGGTGGCGCCTGCTTTTTTCACGGCATGGGCAACGGTCAGCAGGATGCCGGTATCCTCCTCGACGCTGCATGGACCGGCCATAACACACAAGGGGCTGTCACCGCCGATTTTTACCCCGTTGTCGAAGGTGATCACCGTATCTTCGGGGTGGGCGGTCCGACTTACCATCTTGTATGGCTCGCGGATGGGAACGATTTCCTTGACCCCGTCCAGGGCGGCCAGCTGTTCGGCGGCGGTGTGGAGTTTCTTGTCGCCGATGGCGGCCACCACCGTCATCAGGTCGCCGCGGTTGAGGATGGTACGGAATCCCAGGTCCTCCAACCGGGTTTTGACGGCCTGGATCTGGTCTTCCGAGGCATGAGGCTCCATCACGATAATCATGGGCGGGTCTCCAATCAGGCAGATTCTTCAGAAAAGGGAACGGGAGGGATCGCGGGTATCTTACCAGTCTACTGAAGTTCCTCCCGGCTGACAACGGGATGCCCTTCTTTCGCGTATAATGGAGAACCGTCATCCTGAAGAGAAACCCGTGAGGGCGCCGTGACCCAAGACTTTTCTCCTTCCTCCCCGAATCCGGACACCTCTCCCAGAGTTGCGCCGTGGCGCATCCGCCAGGAAATCTGGTGGATGATCGTCTTGCTATTGGGCCTGGGCCTGATCCTGCTGATGGTGCCCTCCGGCCTTGCCCGGCAGAAGGGGCTGGAACCCGGAGGCGAGTTGCTGGCCCGGCGGACCGTGTCGCCCGGCGCTTCCAGAAAATCAGCCAAAGGGCATGCGAAACCCGCCCAGATCCAAAAGTCGGCACCGGCCAGCATCCGGTGGCAGGTGAGGGTGGGGGACGGCATCCATTCCGCCCCGGCGGTGGACAACACCCTGGTTTATGTTGCTTCCAGGCGGGGTAACGTGTATGCCCTGAGCCGTGAAAGCGGCAGTCTGCGGTGGCAGAAAACCCTGGGGGAACCCCTGATGAAGTCCTCGCCGGTCATGGCGGGCAACCGGCTTTTTATCGGCACCGCCACCGGCAGTCTCGTGGCCCTGGATAAAGAGGCCGGGCGGGTGCTCTGGCAGTTTCAGGCGGGCCATCCCATTGTGTCCGCCCCGGCTGCCGATGGAAAGTCCGTCTATTTTGCCACCCGCACAGGGGTCCTGTACGCCCTGAACGACGAGGACGGCGCTTTGAACTGGCTTGTGGAGACCGAGAACATCCTGGATGCGGCGCCCCTGCTTTCGAATGGAATGCTCTATATCGGCGATTATGCGGGCAATGTCTACGCCTTTTCCGCCGGGTCCGGCGAAAAGCAGTGGGAAGCCCGCATTGAGGGGCCTATTGTTGCCAGGGCCATTGCCGATGAGCGCCTGGTCTACTTCAGCAGCGCGGTGGGCGCCATGTTCGCGGTGGACCGCCAGACGGGCAAGCGGGAGTGGAGCTACACCTCGCCCACGGGTGATCCCATGGTGGGCACCGCGGCGGTGCTGTCGCCCAAAATTTGCGTGGGGGACACCAATGGCGTGGTGGGTTGCGTCAACAACGGGTTCGGCTTGAAACTCTGGCAGAAACCGGTGGAGGGCGCCCTGCTTTCCGCCATTCTCCCGGTGGCAGACAGCCTGGTGCTGGGAACGGGGGACGGGCGCGTACTGGCCCTGGATACGGAAAACGGGGAAACCCTCTGGACCTTGCCCCTGGAAAGCGTTCTGGACGGGGACCCGGTTCTCAGCGGCAATGAACTGTTCCTGGGGGCGAAGAACGGCAACGTGTTCGCCCTGGAGCTGCCTGTGCGATGACTGTTCTGGCCGTTATCCCTGCCCGATACGCATCCGTCCGGTTTCCCGGAAAGCCGCTGGTGGAGATTGACGGCAAGCCCATGATCCGCCGGGTCTGGGAGCGGGTCTGTAAAGCCCAGGCGATTGACCGTGTTATCGTGGCCACTGACGACGAACGCATTGCCGAAGCCGTCCGGGCCTTTGGGGGCGAGGTGCGCATGACCGCTTCGGATCACCCGTCGGGCACGGACCGCGTCTGGGAGGTGGCCCGCGAGCTGCCCGAATATGAGCTGGTGATGAACGTACAGGGGGACGAACCTTTCCTGAACCCGGCCAGCCTGGATCTGGCTGTCCGGACGCTGCAGAATCAACCTGCCGCGGATATCATGACCCTGGTCTGTCCCCTCGACCTTGCCACGGAGGAAGGCATGGCCCACTACGAGGACCCCAACGTGGTGAAGACCGTGCTGGGAAGAAGCGGTCAGGCGTTCTACTTTTCGCGGGCTTCCATCCCCTGTTTTCGGGATGGCGCAGGCGATGACGCCCAGGCCTACCGGCACCTGGGGCTGTACCTCTTTCGCCGCGACGCGCTGGCCCGCTTCACCGCCCTGCCCCCCTCGCCTCTGGAGAAGACGGAAAAGCTGGAACAACTGCGGGCGCTGGAAAACGGCCTGACCATTTACGCCGGGATTATCAGCGAGGCGCCGGTGGGCATCGACACCCCTGCCGATCTCGAACGCCTCGCCCCGCATCATCCCCTCTGAAGAGGGTTTGGTTTTTGTCGTCTCTTGGTACAATAAAGTTATTGTTGAGCAGTGGATAGAGCGTCAGGAGTCCATGAACGAACGGTGGAAGGGATCGGCAGCCCCGGTCCGAAAATGGGTGTCCGCCCTGTTATGCGTCGCTTGCGTGATGGGTGCTTTCGGCGCGTCCGCCACCCCGCGTGATCCGTTCATGCTGGTGGAAACGTCGCCGCCCGGACAGCAGGCGGGTCTCCAGGAAGTCGCCGCCGTTGAGGCCATCGGGGCCGATCCCGAAACCGCGCCGATCCCGGATCGGGCCGGAGACTACCACCGGCAGATCCTGATGCGCTATATGAAGAGCTACAATCCCCGGCTGACGCCGCCGCAGCTCCAGTACTTGGCCGATGCCATCCTGCGGATCAGCAGTGACTACAACGTGGATTACCGGCTTGTGGCAAGCATTATCGCGGTGGAGTCGTCGTTTCGCCATGACGCGGTATCCAGTTCCGGGGCCATCGGCCTGGGACAGCTCAAACCGTCCACCGCCAAATGGCTTGGCGTTGCCAACCCATACCATCCGGCGGAAAACATTGCCGGCCTGACCCGCTACATCAGCTGGTTGCTCCACAAGTACCGGGGCAACCTGAACCAGGCCCTCTCCGCCTATTACCAGGGACCCGGCACCATCGACCGCCACGGCATCACCCCCGCCTGCCAGCCTTATCTGGCCAAAATCAGCACCGCGATGAGCCGTTTTCCATAAGCATCTAACGGTCATTCCTCAAAAAAGCGGGAATCCATTTTCGTATCAGCGTCTGGCCCTTGCAAACCGGGTGTTGCTGTCATAGGCAACTATTTTTCTGTTTTGTTTTTAGAAAACTAGCATCGATGTAACGGTGAATTCGAGGTTTTTTCCCGCCATGACCGCCGTCACCCGGCCTGTTTTCCAGAATACCTTTGCCCGTGGCTCCCGCTGGGCGGGCCAGGCCATTCACCATGCCTTCAAGGCCCCCAACTCGGTGCTGAAACTGGGCCAGGAGTTCCGCCTCGATATCAGCCAAATCCCGCTGGCTACCGTGGCCGCCGCTTCGCTGCTCTACCTGCACGGGCAGGAAACGGCCAAGGGCGGGGATCAAAACCGTTGGGCCAAGTTGCTGGCTGAAGCCGGCCTGCTCTACGGAATTATCTCCTATACCAGCGGTGTCCTGCCCCTGCTGGGCATCGGCACCATCGCCTACAAGGCGGGCCGTCAGCCGGACGCCCTTTCCAAGGTGCAGGAGGCGGTCAGCACCACAAGCATGATGGGTATGGGGTATCTTGGCGCCATGTCCGGGCTGGGTTATTCCATGAGCGTGATGGACAGCGAGGCCCGCGACCTGATGGAATTCCTGAAAGATTCCAAGGTACGCCGGGAGTTTCGCCCGGCGAGCCAGGGCGGAACGGCGGGCGGGCTGGTGGACCGGCTGCTCAAATCCCCCAATGCCAAGGAGCAGGAGTTGGGCAAATCGTTGAACCGTCTGGGCAAGTACATGGACATCTCCCACCAGCGCATTGCCGAGTACCTGAAGTTCCTGGAGAACAATCCGGGCGCCGATCCCAAGATGGCCCAGATGCACCGCAAGAAGATTGACCGGGTGCTGTTCAAGGTCCACGAGAGATTCTCCCATCCTGAAACCCAGGCGCTGCTGCGCCGGGAGATGGGGGAGGTCTCCGAGTCCCTCCTGAAAAAGGGCGGTGACGAGGCGGCGAAAAAGTCTTTAATCGCCCGCAAGGAATTGTTGGGGCGTATCGGCGAGCTTTCGATGCGTGTCGGCTCCTCCCAGCAGGGCTATGTCAAGTTCCTGCGGGCGGCCAACCCTATCTTCGGGGCGCTCATTGGCGCGGTGCTCATTGGCATCCCTGTGGCCAAGGCCATCAACGGTATGATTGCCACCGCTGTCCCCGGCCTGAAGAAAATGAGGCCCGAAATTCCCAGCAAGACCATGTGGCTGCCGGAACACAGCCGTCGCCGCGGCGAGAACGCCTACGTCAGCTCCTACGAGATGGCGGCCAACCCCATGATGAATCCCGGCCTCTTCGATACCTTCCGCACCTACCAGAAGAACGGGCAGTACTCGGCCTGAGGTTCAAAACGGCGTGTTGAGCAGGGCGATGCGTAACGAGTAGCTCTCGTACCAATGTGTCTTGCCCTGTTCCTGGGCGGCTTTGTGCCTGGGATGAGCCTTCCAGCGTCTGATGGCTTCCAGGGAATCCCAGTAGGAAACGGTGATGCCAAAACCGTCGTCGCTGCGGCAGCTCTCCATGCCGAGAAAACCCGGTTGCTGTTCTGCCAGCGCCGCCATTTCCGCGGCCATGGCATGGTAGCCGTCGCTGTTTTTGAGTTGCGAGGAAAAGATGACGGCGTACGGCATAAGCAAGGCTCCTGGCTTTAAAAAGGGGCGGCGGCTGACACCGTGTCAGCCGCCGCAAATGATCCTGGGAGGGATCGGTGTCTAGTATTCACCCATTCCCGGCATTCCGGCAGGCATGCCGCTGCCTTTCTCTTCGGGAATATCGGTGATCAGCGCCTCGGTGGTCAACAGCAGGCCGGCGATACTGGCCGCGTTTTCCAGGGCGCTGCGGGTGACCTTCGCCGGGTCCACGATGCCCGCCTTGAACATATCGACGTACTGGCCGTTGTAGGCGTCGTAGCCTTCGTTTTCGGGCAGGTCGAGCACCTTCTCGACGATGACGTCGCCACGGGCGCCTGCGTTATCGGCGATCTGGCGGCAGGGGGCTTCCAGGGCGTGGAAGAGGATTTCGCCGCCGATTTTTTCTTCACCCTGCAACGTGTTGAGGAACTGGCCCAGCTCTTTCTGGAGCTTGAGCAGGGTGGTGCCGCCGCCGGGGACGATGCCTTCCTCGATGGCCGCACGGGTGGCGTTGAGGGCGTCTTCCAGGCGCAGCTTGCGGTCTTTCAGTTCGGTTTCCGTCGCGGCACCGACTTCAATGACCGCCACACCGCCGGAGAGCTTGGCGAGCCGTTCCTGCAGCTTCTCCTTGTCGTACTCGCTGTCGCTTTCCTCGATCTGGCGCTTGATGACACCGACACGGGCCTGCACGTCCTTCTTGGTGGTTTCATCCACCACGATGGTGGTGTTGTCACGCGACACCGTCACGCGGCGGGCCTTGCCGAGATCCTTGACCGTAAGGTTCTCAAGCCGCATCCCGGTTTCCTCGGTGAACATCTGGCCGCCGGTAAGAACGGCGATGTCTTCGAGCATGGCCTTGCGGCGGTCGCCAAAGCCGGGGGCCTTGACGGCAACGGCCCGAAGGACCTTGCGCATGTTGTTGACCACCAGGGTCGCCAGTGCTTCGCCTTCCACGTCCTCGGCGATGATGAGAATACCGCGGCCTTCACGGGCCACCTGTTCGAGGATGGGGACGAGATCGCTGACCAGGTTGATCTTCTTGTTGGCGCACAGGACGAAGCAGTCTTCAAGGCTGGCTTCCATCCGCTCGGCGTCGGTGACGAAGTACGGGCTGATGTAGCCCTTGTCGAACTGCATCCCTTCCACCACCTTCAGCTGGGTACCGGTGGACTTGGATTCCTCGACGGTGATGACCCCGTCTTTTCCGACCTTGTCCATGGCGTCGGCGATGAGTTCACCCACCTTGGGGTCGTTGCCGGAAGAGATGGTGGCCACCTGGGCGATCTCTTCCTTCTTCTCCACCTTGCGGGCGCGTTTCTTGATCTGCTCGACCACGAAGTCGCAGGATTTCTCCATGCCGCGCTTGATGATCATCGGGTTGTTGCCGGCCACCACGTTCTTGAGGCCTTCGCGGACCATCGCCTGGGCCAGAACCGCGGCGGTGGTGGTGCCGTCACCGGCCACGTCGTTGGTTTTGGAGGCCACTTCGCGGATCAGCTGGGCGCCGGAGTTCTGTTGGTGATCTTCGAGTTCGATCTCTTTCGCGATGGTCACGCCATCGTTGACGATCTGGGGTGCGCCGAATTTTTTCTCAAGGACGACGTTGCGGCCCTTGGGACCGAGCGTGACCTTCACGGCATCGGCCACGGCATTAATTCCCTGCTCAAGGGAGCGGCGGGCTTCTTCATCATAGGCAATGTGTTTCGCCATGGTCTAAGTGCTCCTTTCGTTTCTAAAACCTGTGCAACAGTGCATTGTTCTTATTCTTCGATGATGCCGAGGATGTCTTTCTCGGAGACGATCTTGAATTCCTCGGCACCCAGTTTCACGTCGGTTCCGCCGTACTTGGCGAAGAGGACGAGATCGCCGACCTTGACGTGCATCGGCTCTTTCTGGCCGTTGTCCAGGGTGCGGCCATCGCCCACGGCCACCACGCGGCCCTTGATGGGTTTCTCGCGGGCGGAGTCGGGAATGAAGATGCCGCCGGCGGTCTGTTCATTGTCGGCCAGTACTTCCAGCACGACCCGGTCGGCAAGGGGTTTGATTTTGACCTGGGTTTCGGTTTTGGTCATGGTTGCATTTCCTCCAAATTCAGTCAGGAATACCTGTCAAGGTAAACGGTTGGTAGCTGAAAGGTATGGTATGCAAGTGGTTTCGCCATGTCCAGCGAATGGGGGAAAAATAAGAAAAGTTTAATAATCGGGGGTTACCCGATGAGATTGATTCTGAAGGAGCCACTTCCACCGCTGTTGAACTGGGCAAGCAGGCTTGGCTGATGTTGACGAAAGACTTCCGTTACGTTGACCAGGTTGGCCTGATCGTCCGGGCGGCGTTCCGCCATCGGTTGGGTCGTGGCGCTGGTGGTGTCGATGCCGCCGTCGGCCAGTACCTCGCCTAGAAGGGTCACAAGTTGTCTCAGCGTTTTTTCCACTTCCGCCAGCTTGCTGCTGGTACCCAGCTTTAAGCCGTTCAGCAGGACCTCGTCCGTTCCATCCTGCCGGATGCCCAGGGCAATCTGCCGGGGGTTGTGGGTATAGACATCGGGACCGCCGATCAGTAACGAGCCGAAACGGGGGTGGTGGATATTCATGATGTTTAGACCTCCCATGCAATGAATTCGGATGGGGCCAGCTTACCCTAAACGAGAAGCACCCGACAGAACTTCGGGTGCTTCACTGTAAAGGAGTCTGGGAGATGTTCTACTCGATGTATTCTTTCAGGCGGCGGCTGCGGTTGGGGTGGCGGAGCTTGCGCAGCGCCTTGGCCTCTATCTGGCGAATCCGCTCGCGGGTCACGCCGAACAGTTGGCCCACTTCTTCCAGGGTGCGCTGCCGCCCGTCGTCAAGGCCGAAGCGAAGACGCAGCACGTCGCGCTCACGCGGCGAGAGGCTGCTGAGCACCTCGGTGAGGTCTTCACGAAGCAGTTCCTGGGCCACGGTGTTGGCCGGGGCTTCGGCTTCGCGGTCCTCGATGAAGTCCCCGAGACGCGAGTCCTCCTCCTTGCCGATGGGGGTTTCCAGCGACAGGGGTTCCTGGGCGACCTTGATAATGTCGCGCAGCTTGGGCACGCTGATGGCCATGGCCTGGGCCAGCTCGTCTTCCGTCGGCTTGCGGCTCAGTTCCTGGGCCAGTTTGCGGGTCACTTTTTTCAGCTTGTTGATGGTTTCCACCATGTGGACCGGGATGCGGATGGTGCGGGCCTGATCCGCGATGGCGCGGGTGATGGCCTGGCGGATCCACCAGGTGGCGTAGGTGGAGAACTTGTAACCCCGCTCGTGGTCGAACTTTTCGGCGGCGCGGATTAGGCCCAGGTTGCCTTCCTGGATCAGATCCAGGAACAGCATGCCCCGGCCCACGTATTTCTTGGCGATGCTGACCACCAGGCGCAGGTTGGCCTGGACCAGCTTGCGCTTGGCCTCGGCGCCCTCGCTGCCGCCCTTGGCGATCTTGCGGGCCAGTTCAATCTCCTCTTCGGCGGAGAGCAACTGGATGCGGCCGATTTCACGCAGATACATGCGCACCGGGTCGTCCAGCGTCAGACCTGAGGACTCCTGGAAGTCCACGACTTCGTCGTCGTCGTCGCTGCCATCGCGCAGGGTGACGGTCTGGGTGGCCTGCCGGTCCAGCAGTCCCACGTTGGAATCGTTTCCGCCGAACAGCGTCCCGATATGGTCGGATTCGCCATCGCTGACGGAAAGCAGCTCGTCAATGCCGCTCCGGTTTCGGCCGCCGCGCTCCTGCTTCTTGATCATCTCAAGCAGGGAGTCCTCGTTATTGGAAGAGCGACGTTTCGTCATAGCTTTGTCCCTATATCTCCTTTACAGTAAGTCAGTATTATTTTTAGCTAATTGTTCTCTGAACTGGTACTGTAACTCGATAAGTAGCAGTTCACTCTCTTCTTCCCCAGTCTCCTTCGTTGCCAAAGGGTCCCGATTAAGCTTTTCTAGCACCTCGGCCTTGTCGGCTAAAGTCTTAAGCCTTTTTTGCCATTGATGTTCCGTCCAAATTCCTAAAGTATAAGAGGCAATCTTAGTAACTTTGCTTCGAAATTCAGTGGGCGAGAGGTCTGTCAGACCAATTTCATCTGAAAAGGTTTCCTGACCCATCCTGATTTCGGCAAAGGTGCGTTGGATCTCTGGCTGATCGGCAAAACGGTCACTAACAGAGCGGATAACGCCCTCGATAGTCTCGCTTGCTGTGGCAGCCTGACGGATAGCATCCACTAACAATTGGTGGACATTATCCGTGAATTGGATGTTTTTCACAATAGGCTCCATCGCACCGAAACTTTCCTGGTTTAGCAAAAGCAGCTTTAATATTATGGTTTCAGCTGCTTCAGGGTTTCTAAGTAACTTTTCACGAAGATTTGAGACATTCTCAAGCGGGGTGTTCCGCTGTCTCCTATTCAAAGTCGGAGGGAATTCTAAAATTGCCCTGTTGCCACTACTTTTTTTTGTATCTTTTTGTATAGGGTTGGCATATTGTTCATATCTTCTAGATTCGTATTTTCTTTTTTGCCGAAGAAAACGTTTTACTTCTCTACTTAGGTCTTCTTCCGTAACGCCAATTCTTTCAGCGTATTTTTTGCGATATTCGGTTCGCATAACTGGTTGGGCTATTGAAATAAGAAGAGGAGTTATACGGTTCACAGCCTCAATACGCCCTTCTGAAGTATAGAATTTAATGCCGGAAAGGGCCTGCTCGAACTTGAAATCCAGATGGGGCAGGGCGCCATCGAGCAACTGCCGGAAGGCTTCCCCGCCGTGCTGGCGGATGAAGTCGTCCGGGTCCTTGCCGTCGGGGACGATGGCGATCTTCAGGCGGATGCCGGTGGTTCGGACATGGGGTTCGATGAGGGCAATGGCCGAAAGCGCCGCCTTCAGCCCCGCCTCGTCCGAATCGAAGGCCAGGTAGATCGTCTCGGCGCCGAACCGTGTGAGGAGCTTGAGATGCTGGTCCGTCAGCGCCGTGCCGCAGGACCCCACCGCCTGGGGAACGCCGCCCACGTGGGCGGAGATGACGTCGAAGTAACCCTCCATCACCACGGCGAAGCCGCTTTCCTTAATGCTGTCCTTCGCCTGGTACAGACCGTAGAGAATCCGGCTCTTCTGGTACAGGGCCGTTTCCGGGGAGTTTAAATATTTGGGCTTGTCCTCGTCTGAGAAGGCCCGGCCCCCGAAGCCCACCACCCGGCCACTGTCATCGTGGATGGGAATGACGAGCCGGTTGCGGAAGCGGTCGTAGTAGCCGCTGCCTTCGCGCCGGGCGTTGGAGATCCCGGCGGTCACCAGCAGATCCGGGTTGCTGCGGGTGAAGTCCAGTTTCGAAAGCAGGTGGTTCGACAGGTTCTCCCAGCCGTCCAGCGCGTACCCCAGGCCAAAGCGCCGGATCGTATCGGGGGCGATGTCACGCCGTTGCAGGTAGTCCCGTGCGATCTGCCCCTGGGGGCCGTCCAGCTGTTCGATGAACCAGCCCGACGCTTCGGCATTGATTTCAAGGATTTTCTGGTTAAGGTCCCGCTTTCGGGCCACCTCGTCCGGGTTCTGGCCCTTCTCCAGCACCTCGATGCCCATTTCCGCCGCCGTGTCCCGGATGACCTGACCGTAGGTCTTGTTGTCGATTTTCATCAGGAAGGTGACCACATCCCCCCCCTCGCCACAACTGCGGCAGATGAAAACGTTCTTTTCCCGGTTCACGTCGAAGGAGGGATTGCTGTCCTTGTGAAAAGGGCAGAGGCCGGAGTAGTTGCGCCCTTTCTTCTTCAGGACGACATGGCGCGAGACGACATCCACGATGTCCAGCGACTGCTTGACGCGCTCGGCGGCGTCGGAAAACGGGAGGACGGTGGTCATACGTGAAACGGGTCCTCCTGAAGGTCGTGGGCGGGTTCGTAGGGCGTGGGCAGCAGGTGGCGGTTGTAGCGCTCAATGGCGTAGCGGTCCGTCATACCGGCAATATAATCCGCCGCCCGGCGTCTCAGGTTCTTCCCGTCTTCGGGAATTTCCGGAATATTGGGGCTGATGGCCTCCGGGTTCATGAGATAGAAGTCGAACAGTCCGCGAATGACCCGGCGGACCTTCTGCTTCTGTGCCAGTTGCGACGGGATAAGATAGACGTTCCTGAACATCCATTTGCGCAATGCCCCCATCGCCTCGCCGATCTCCCGGCTCATCACGATGGCGGGGGCGTCCGATTCCAGGGCGGCTTCCGTCTCGCGCACCAGATCGATGACCATCCGGTCAAGCCGTGCCTGGCGGGTGTCTCCCAGGGTCCGCCGCAGGTCGGCGGGCAGGTCCTTTTCGCTCATCAGCCCGGCACGCGCCGCATCCTCCGCGTCGTGGTGCAGATAGGTGATCCGGTCGGCGATTTTCACCACCTGGGCCTCCAGGGTGAGGGCTTTCTTTGTGCTGGCCTGGCTTGCCATGCCCTCCAGCACTTCCACTGTGAGGTTCATCGGCTCTAAATGCTCTGTAATTCTGACGCTGTGAAGTTCGTGTCGAAATCCTCCATTCTTTTGTCCCAGCAGTTCGTTGAGGATGTCTTCGCCGTTGTGGCCGAAGGGGGGATGGCCCAGGTCGTGGCCCAGGGCAACGGCCTCGGTCAGGTCCTCATTGAGGCGAAGCGCCCGCGCAATGGTGCGAGACACCTGCGAGACCTCCAGGGTGTGGGTCAGCCGGGTGCGGAAATGGTCACCCACCGGCGAGATGAAGACCTGGGTCTTGTGCATCAGGCGTCGAAACGCCTTGCTGTGAAGGATGCGGTCGCGGTCGCGCTGGAAGCAAGTTCGTAGTGGGCAGGGGATTTCGGGGAGACTGCGGCCTGCCGAATGGCAACTGCGGACAGCCCACGGGTGCAGGGTCGCCTCCTCACGTGCCTCGATATCCTCGCGGATGCTTCGGGATATGTCCTTTTTCGAGATCCCCGGTTGGGACAAGTCCATCGGTCCTCCTGCCTGAAAAGTCCTACCCTAGGCTAGCATAACGGGGCGGCGGCGACCATTTTATATGACGAATTCTATATGACAATTGCTTAATGGGAGGACTGACAATGTATTGATCCCCGGTTGCAATATAAACAATCCGGCTGCCTGGCGGGCAGGTTTGCGCTATGCTGTTGCTGTTATGAAAACCCTCCTGCTGATCTTCATGAGCATCGCCATCGGCATCGGTGGCCAGTTTTGTCTGAAGCACGGCGTCATGGAAAGTTCGGGCCGCATTGAACTGACCTCCGCGACCCAGGTGGTTGGCCAGATCCTGATGATCTTCCAGAACCCCTACATCTGGTTCGGTCTGTGCCTTTACGCGCTGGGGGCCATCACCTGGATGGTCGTGCTCTCGCGGGCCGATATCAGCTACGCCTATCCCATGCTGGGGCTGGCCTACGTGATTGCCGTCTTTCTTGCCTTCTGGCTGCGGGGCGAGCCGGTGACCCCCATCCGCTGGATGGGCGTATTGATGATTGCTATGGGCGTGATGGTCATCGGCAACGAGCTGCCCATCCGGCATTTTCTGCTGAAACTGCTGGGGGTCCGGTGACCCCGGCGCTCGATGCCGTGCTGGAAACCCTGCGGGGACGGATGATCGTCTCCGTCCAGGCGGAAGCCCATGAGCCTTTCTACCCGATCCCGGCTTTCGACGCCATGGTCCGCTCGGTGCTCGACGGCGGTGCTGCGGGTTTGCGGCTGGCGGGGGAGGTCCACATCCGCCATGTGCGCACCCGTTACCCTAGGGTGCCGGTGATCGGCATCACCAAACCGCCGGTGATTCCGGAAAATTGCGAGGCCCTGGTCTATATTACGCCGACCTTTCCGGATGTGCAGAGGGTGGCGGATGCCGGGGCGCCGGTGGTTGCTCTGGACGCCACACAACGTCCCCGTCCCGGCGGGGAGTCCCTGGCGGCGATTGTGGCGCGTGCCCGGAAAACTTTCCCGGAACTGGGGCTGATGGCGGACGTGGCCACCGCCGAAGACGGCCAGCGGGCGGCGCAGATGGGGTTCGATCTCCTCTCCACCACCCTTTCCGGGTATACGACGGAGACGGCGGCGAAAAAAAACGACGGCCCGGACTTCGATCTGCTGGACGCCCTGGTGCGGGAAACCGGCGCCCCCGTCATTCTGGAGGGCCGGATTTGGACGCCGGAGGAGGTTTGCGAGGCGTTTGATCGGGGTGCTTTTGCGGTGGTCATCGGGTCGGCCATCACCCGCCCCCACCTGATTTCCCGGCGTTTTGCCGCGGCCTGCCTGCCGTCGCAGGGCGGATGCAGTAGAATATCCTGAGGCCGCGAAGGGGAACGGCGCGGGTTAAAAATTCGTTTGAATTTCTTTTATTTCCCCGGCCTTTGTGCAAGGATCACTGCCGTTGAACACCCTCATTTAGGAAAGGAATTGGACCCATGACCACATCCCGGTTTCTGTTTACGTCCGAGTCGGTCAGCGAAGGGCACCCGGACAAGGTGTGCGACCAGATTTCGGATGCCATTCTCGATGCGTTCCTGACCCAGGACCCGGATTCGCGGGTAGCCTGCGAAACCACCGTCACCACCGGGATGGTGTTCATCTGTGGTGAGATCACCTCCCAGGCCTACGTGGACATCCCCGGCGTCGTCCGCAAGACCATCGAGGAGATTGGTTATGTGGGCGAACGCAGCGGAGGCTTCGATGCCCGCACCTGTGCCGTGGTCACCAGCATTGACGAGCAGTCCCCGGATATTGCCGGCGGCGTCAACGAGGCCCACGAGGTCCGTGCCAGCCAGGGCGAGGCGTTCGACCGCATCGGCGCCGGTGATCAAGGGATCATGTTCGGCTTTGCCTGCAACGAGACCCCGGATCTGATGCCCATGCCCATCGACGTGGCCCACCATCTGGTGCGCAGGCTGGCGGAAGTGCGCAAGGGTGGCAAGCTCTCCTACCTGCGCCCGGACAGCAAGTCCCAGGTGACCATCGAGTACGTGGACGGCAAGCCCAGCCGGGTGGAAACCGTGGTCATCAGCACCCAGCATGATCCGGAAATCGAGGGTGTTTCGGACAACGCCAAGGTCCAGGCCCGCATTGCCGAGGACCTGCGCAAGTTCGTCATTGACCCGGTTTTCGCCGAACAGAAGGTCAAGCCGGACGCCAACACGAAGTATTTCATCAACCCCAGCGGCCGGTTCGTGGTCGGCGGACCCCAGGGGGATGCCGGTCTGACGGGACGCAAGATCATCGTGGACACTTACGGCGGTTACTCCCGCCACGGCGGCGGCGCGTTCAGCGGCAAAGACCCGACGAAGGTGGACCGCAGCGCCGCCTATGCCGCCCGCTACGTGGCCAAGAACATCGTGGCCGCCGGCCTGGCGGACAAATGCGAGGTTCAGCTGAGTTACGCCATCGGCGTGGCCCGGCCCGTCTCCATCAACGTGAACACCTTCGGCACCGGCAACCTCAGCGATGACGACCTTGCCGATCTCGTGGCGACCCAGTTCGATTTGCGTCCGGCGGCCATTATCGAGCAGTTCGGTCTCAAACGGCTTCCCGGCGAGCGGGGAGGCACCTTCTACCGCCTGCTGGCCGCCTACGGGCACGTGGGCCGCAATGATATCGACGTTCCCTGGGAGCAGGTGAACCGGGTGGACGCCCTGAAAAAGGCGGCAGCCGGAAAAAAGAACGGTGAAAAAACGCCGGTCACGGTATAGCCTGGTGCTTGCCCTTTTATCAATGGATGTCAAGGGAATTCGCAGACAGCGGATTCCCATTGTCTTTTCAACGGGTCCCCGCTAAGATGGCATTGGAATCACCGTTCCGACGGCATTGGGCCGGTGTTTTCCAATCCCCCTCATAGAAAAACGGATCAAAAGGGTCTATAATGGGACATGTGTCTGTTAGGATTGTAGTATTTCCTTGGCATCATTCTTGACCTTCTTGAATTGGAGAGGAAGACGGTAGTTCCCCTATGCAGATTCTGGTTGCAGGCGTTCGGCAGCGAAAGGCACCCATCGCGGTGCGGGAGCGCTTTGCCCTGACCGAGGCCGAGGTGGCCGAGGCCATGAGGCGCCTGGTTGCCGAGCCGGTCATTGGCGAATGCATCGTGCTGACCACCTGCAACCGCACGGAGATTTACGTTGCCGTTGACAAGACCGACGTGGGGATGGATACCATCAAGCGGTTCTTTCGAGAATTCAAGGGGGTGGACGTGGAGGTCTACCGCCAGGCGGTCTTTACTCTTCTGCATGAAGACGCCGTGCTCCACCTGCTGCGGGTGGCGTCGGGCCTTGACAGCCTTATACTGGGCGAGGCGCAGATCCTGGGCCAGGTGAAGGATTCCCTCGCCCGTGCCCAGAAGGCGGGCACGAGTGGCCGGATTCTCGACCGGCTGTTTAATACCGCCATTGCCGTGGGCAAACGGGTGCGCACCGAAACGGGGATCGCCAGCAAGGACGTCAGTGTCAGCCGGGCCGCCTACGATCTCGCCCGGCGTATTGAGCCGGATTTTGCCGACAAGCGCATTGCCCTCATCGGCGGCGGCAAGATGGCGACGATCCTGATGGGAACCCTCAAGCAGGACCTCAGCCCGGCCCAGCAGCGGCGGATCACCATCGTCAACCGCAGCGAGAGCCGCCTCAACGATCTCATTGCCAAATACGGTTACCGGGGCGTGGGCTGGGACGACGTGGACACGGTGCTGGCGGAAGCCGAGGTGCTGTTTATCGCCACCGGCGCCCCTCATGTGGTGCTGTCGCGAAAACAGTTCGAGTCGCTGGGACCCAAGCTGATCCTCGATATCTCCGTGCCCCGCAACGTGGACCCCGCCGTGGGCGAATTGCCCCACATCCGGCTCTATAACACGGATGATCTGGAAGGACTCAACACATTCACGCCGGAGTCCCAGCAGGCCATGATGGATCAGGCCCAGGCCATCATGGCGGAAGAGTACGTCCGGTTCCACCACTGGTATGCCAGCCTGCCGGTGGTGCCGACGATTACCGGACTGCGGACCAAGGTGGAGGAAATGCGGCGGGCGCAGCTGGCCGCCCTCGGCGATGTTTCCGAGCATGATGCGGCCCGCCTGGACCGCATGTCCCGCCGCCTGGTCAACAAGATGCTCCATGAACCCATTGTCCGCCTGCGCTCCGGCCATCGGGGAGAGATCGTCATCAAGGCCGAAGTGCTCAGCGATCTGTTCAATATCAACGAAACGCCATGACCACCCTGCGGGTCGGGAGCCGGGAAAGTGAGCTGGCCCAGATCCAGGCGCGGCACGTGATGGCCCTGTTGCAGGCCCGTTTTCCGGAACTGACCCTGACGCTGGCCACCTTCAGGACCACCGGGGACCGGCACCTGGAACAGCGGCTCTCGGAAATTGGCCAGAAGGGACTTTTCGTAAAGGAACTGGAGGCGGCCCTGCTGGCGGGTGAGATCGATCTGGCCGTCCACAGCCTCAAGGACATGCCGGGGGAACTGCCCGAAGGCCTGGTGCTGGCCAGTGCCGGGGAACGTGAAGACCCGCGGGATGTTCTGGTGTCCCGCAACGGGGAACCCCTCTTTGATTTGCGCAAAGGCGCGGTTATCGGAACCTCCTCCACCCGGCGCGTGGCCATGCTGCGGCGGCTGCGACCGGATGTCGTCTGTGAAAACATCCGGGGCAATATCCAGACCCGGTTGCGCAAGCTGGACGGGGGTCAGTATGACGCCATCGTGCTGGCGGCAGCCGGCATGCACCGGGCCGGACTTCGGGAGCGAATCACCCGGTACTTTGATCCGGTCGATGAACTGGTTCCGGCGCCGGGACAGGGCATCCTGGCCGTAGAATACCGGGAGGCTGACGAAATAACGGCGAAACACCTGGCCGCCATCAGTTATCCGGAGACGGCGGCGGCCATGGCGGCGGAACGCACGGTCCTGGCCACCCTGGAGGCGGGGTGTCATACGCCCCTGGGAGCGCATGCCCAGGTGAACGGGGAGCGTCTTACCATGCATATAAGGCTCCTGAGTCAGGATGGCGCCAGGATGCTGGAGCGGAGACAGGACATGGCGTGCGGGGATGTCGAAATTGAGGCCCGGCAACTGGCTGAAGGGTTGCTCGGCGAGCGGTCGGGTGTGTTTTAGTGTAAACAAGTTGTAAAGCTTCCAGGTTTTTGTTTTTATTTTTACTTCACTGTATATAATGGAAGCCATATTCACACTTGTGGGAAGTGAGTGGTAACACATTAAGAGGAGTCAAGTGCATGAACATTCCTGTGACCAACCCGTTTGCCAAGCCGCAGTTCGGCCATGTCCAGCAGCCCCATTTCGCTGGCGTTGTGGATCAGGCCAAGGATAAACTGCTGGAACTCAAGCAGGACGTCTTCCAGAAAAGTTCCGCCGTCGGCCAATAGCTGTCCGGTAGCTGGTCTGGAATGATGAATTCGGGAATCGCGTGACGGTGACCGTGACGCAACCGCCGAATGTTGAAGAGATTCCCCTGAACGGGGAGTCTCTTCGCCGTTTTCGGCCCGATCTCGACGCCCTGGCCCAGGGGGTCCACCGGGCGGCCTTTGACGCACCCTTTCTCGGCGGGTTCGTTGAGGGCCAGCGTGAAGCCCTGATTGCTCATGCCGAAGCCACCTGTCCTTACTACCGCGAGCGTCCGGGGGAGCGTAAGCCGCTGGACAAGGCCGTATTGCAGACGCACCTGAAAGCCCTCTGGAGCGAGGCCGCCGTAACCGACGACGTGCAGGTCTGGAAGACCTCCGGCTCCACCGGCGAGCCAACCCGGTTTCTCGTGGACGACTGGACCGTTTTTGCCCGCGATATCGGCTTTGATCTGACCCTGAAGCTGGCCGGCATCGACGCCCCCTGCGAACCCAACCAAGTCCGGGTGGTCCGGGTTTCCGCCGCCGAAGGGCTGGGCGTTTGGACCCGCCGGTTTCCCCTCAATAACCATGCCCGGCTCTGGAAATTTCCGGTCTTCGATCACCCGGAAGCCTCCCCTGGACCCGTAATTGATTTTCTGGCCGACCACCGGCCCCCGATCCTCTCCGGCGATCCCCAGTCCCTGCAGGATCTTGTCCGTCACTGGCAGGCCCAGGGCGTGACCCGCTATCCCTATTCGCTTCGGGGACTGATTAGCGGGGCCAACCAGCTGACCCCGGCGGTCCGGTCCGGGCTGGAAACTTTTTTCGGACTGCGGGTGACTGACTGCTACGGTCTTTCGGAGGTGGGGATCGTGGCCTCCGAGTGTTCGCACGGGACGCTCCACTGCCATACCCCCCTCAATGAGGTCGAGATTGCCGGGCCGGATGGCGGGATTCTGCCCGAAGGCGAACTGGGAGAGATCGGGGTGACCTGTCTCATCAACGGAACATTCCCCCTGATCCGCTACCGCACCGGGGATATGGGGCGGCTGAAGAAGAGCGCCTGCCCCTGCGGCAGCGTGTTGCCCGAACTCTTTGATTTCCAGGGACGCAAGCGCCGCTGGCTTCGGCGTGAAAACGGGGAGCGCTTTTCGCCCCAGGTGTTGCTGCCGGAACTGATGGCCCTGCCCGTCAGACAGTACCAGCTGGTGCAGGATCATCCCGCCGTCTTCTTCCTGAACTACCGGGCCGACAGCCCGCTGCCCCCCGAAACCTTCCGCGATCTGGAGACGGAACTCACCCGGCAGGTGGGAGGGCCGGTGACGCTGACCACCTGTTCCCATACCGGGCGCCTGGAGATGCCGGGGCAGAAATTCCAGGACATCGTCTGCCGCTGCGAATAGGCGCCGAAAAAAAGATCAATTCTCCAGAATCAGGGTGACCGGGCCGTCGTTGACGAGGGCCACCTGCATCATGGCGGCGAATATGCCGGTTTCGACCGCCAGGCCCGACGCATCCCGAAGCCGGGCGACGAACTGATTGTACAACGCCTCGGCTTCCGCCGGGGGGAGGGCCTTGTCAAAACTGGGCCGGGTTCCCTTGCGGCAGTCTCCGGCCAGGGTGAACTGGGAGACGACAAGAATTCCGCCGCCGATATCCGTGACTGAGTGGTTCATCTTCCCCGCCTCGTCCGGGAAAATCCGGACTTCCCGCAGCTTCTTGACGTGGTAATCAAGCTTTGAGGCGTTATCCCCCTTCTCAAAACCGGCCAGAACCAAGATCCCCCGGTCGATCCGGCCCGTAATGGCTCCATCCACCGTAACGCTGGCCTGGGAGACGCGTTGAAGAACCGTTTTCATAAGGGGGCTATCGGGTTCCGGTGGAACCGAAACCGCCGCTGCGGCCACCGCTGCTGACCAGCATGGCCTTGTCGTCCTCGATAACGTTGAGACCCACCTCAAGCCACCCCGCACGGGTGACCGGGGCGATAACCAACTGGGCGACACGCTCGCCGGGGGCGATGGTAAACGGCTCCTGGGAGAGATTCACCACCGGGACCCGCACCTCGTCGCGGTAATCGCTGTCCACGGTGCCCACACAGTTGATGAGGGTAATGCCATGCTTGATGGAGAGACCGCTTCGGGGGCGAATCTGGCACTCGTAGCCTTCAGGCAGGATCATCCGTAGGCCGGTGGGGATCAGCTGACGCTCCAGGGGAGCCAGGGTCATGGGTTCGCTGATGGCGGCACGCACGTCCATCCCCGCGGACCCGCTGGTGGCATAGGCGGGCAGGGACTCCGGGGCATGGGGCAGCCGGTGAACCTGAACGGTGACGGTTTCCTGCGGGGTGACGGTGGTCATGGGGCGGGTACTCCTTCTCTCTGAATGACTGATGCGCTTCTCTCTACGCCCGATAATAGCACAACCGGCCCTTGCGGGGCCGGCTGGCTGAAAAATATGAAGACGATTTTCCGTGATGCCTAGCGGCCATTGCGCCGCTGGTTGTCGTCCCACCCGCGTTGCACGTGTGGGTCGTTCTGGGGATTGTAAGGTTTTGTCGGTGAAGGAGGCTCCTTGGCATTCACGCTCGGACCCGTCGGCTTATAGTCGGAGATGGGCTGACCCACCGGGCTTTCCTTGGTCGTGGTGGAGACGCTCGGCGGGTCCGCCTCGCGGATATTGTCCACCGTAGCCTCGGCATCGGAGAGATCCGCCGAAAAGGCCGGTGCCGACAGGACGGCAACCAGGCCCAAAGCGATAACCAAACTGAGGTTTTGACGCATAATGCAAACTCCTTTTTGACTCGTGATAACTCCAGGGATTGTTGTGGAAAGGGTGAAATAATCAGGCTTTCAGACGCTCACCGTGCCGCCCGTCTCGACAGCGTGGCGGATGATCTCGAAGAAGCTGTCCGGCTTCAGGCTGGCGCCGCCGATAAGCCCACCGTCGATATGGGTTTTCTTCAACAGTTCCAAGCTGTTTTCGGGCTTCATGCTGCCGCCGTACAGGATGCGTACGGTATCCCCATTTCCAGTGTCATTTAATACATTGCGAATCAGGCCGCAGACCCGGTCGGCCTCGGCGGCCTCGCAGGTTTTTCCGGTGCCAATGGCCCAGATGGGTTCGTAGGCGAACACCAGTTTCGGATAGTCCGAGGGACTGACGTCATTGAGGGCGACGCGGACCTGCTGTTCCACATGGGCATCGGTCTGGCCGGATTCGCGCTGCTCCAGGCTCTCTCCCACACAGATGATGGGGGTGAGTTGATGCTTGAGGGCGGCATGAACCTTGGCGTTTACCGAATGGTCCGTTTCGTTGTAGTATTCCCGGCGCTCGCTGTGGCCGATAATCACGAAGTCCACGCCCATATCTTTCAGCATTACCGGAGAGATTTCCCCGGTATAGGCCCCTTCTTCGCGGCTTTCCATTGTTTGGGCGCCCACGTGCACCGGGGCACCGAGTTCGCTTGCGGCCTGAAGGGCGCCTTGCAGGGCGGTAAACGGCGGGCAGACCAGGATTTCCGGCAGGGGCGGATTCGCGCCTGTCAGGTGCCGGTGCAGTTCGGTGATGAACTGCCGGGCCTCACCGACGGTTTTGTACATCTTCCAGTTTCCGGCAATCAGCAGGCGTCGGGCCATATCGTCAACCTCTCTCAAAAAACGGGTAAAGCGGGCCGGGAGGTTTTATGGGGTCTCCCGGCCCGAATATATCAGGCGTTTACCGGGAGTTTTTCGGCAACCATCTGGGTGGCTTCCGCCAGCCGGTTGCTGTAACCCCACTCGTTGTCGTACCAGCCGACGACCTTGGCCAGGTTGTCACCGATGACCACGGTCAGTTCGGGGTCGAAGATGCTGCTGTACGGGTTGCCGATGAAGTCGGTGCTCACCAGCGGCACGTCGCAGTATTGCAGGATGCCTTTCAGCGGGCCTTCGCTGGCCTGCTTCATGGCGTCGTTGATGGCCTGCTTGGTTACCGGCTTTTCGCTGACAAAGGTGAGATCCACCATGCTCACCGTCGGCGTGGGCACACGCACCGCAAAGCCGTCGAGCTTACCCTTGAGCTTGGGCAACACCAGGCCGATGGCCTTGGCTGCACCGGTCGAGGTCGGCACGATGTTGATGGCGGCGCTGCGAGCGCGGCGCAGGTCTTCATGCGGGGCGTCCAGCAGGCGCTGATCGCCGGTGTAGCTGTGGATGGTATTCATCAGGCCGCTCTTGATGCCGAACTGCTCATCCAGCACCTTGGCCAGCGGGGCCAGGCAGTTGGTGGTGCAGCTGGCGTTGGAGATGATGTGGTGCTTGGCCGGGTCGTACTCGCTGGCGTTGATGCCCAGCGCCATGGTGAATACGTCGCCCTTGGCCGGGGCGGAGATGATCACCTTTTTGGCGCCGGCCTGCAGGTGTTTGCCGGCTTTTTCGGCGTCGGTGAAGAAGCCGGTGGACTCGATTACCACGTCCACGCCCAGTTCTTTCCAGGGCAGATTGGCGGGGTCGCGTTCCGCGGTGACCTTGATGGATTTGCCGTCGATAATGATGGCGTTGTCCGTGTGATCCACGTTGCCCTTGAAGGTGCCCATGGTCGAGTCATACTTGAACAGGTGGGCGAGCTGCTTCGGGCTCATCAGGTCGTTGATGGCCACAACGTTGAGGCTTACGCCGGGGTTTTCCAGGGCGGCCCGCAGGGTGAGGCGCCCAATACGGCCAAAGCCGTTGATTCCAATTTTTGCTGACATAGCGGGTTGACTCCTCTCGATTCAATGCAGGGGGGACTAGGCCTTGCGCATCACGTCGGAAACGCGGCGGGAGATGTCGAGCGCCTGGTCCATCGGGCGCTGCCACATGTTGCGGCCAAAGATGAGGCCCGTTGCGCCGCAGTCCATGGCGACCTTCACGTTGTTGAGCAAATCCTCGTCGCCGACCTTGCTGCCGCCGGAGAAGATGACCATCGTGCGACCGGCGGACTGCACCACCTTGCGCACGCCCTCTTCGAAGCTCAGTTCCAGCGTGTTGTAGGGCTTAGGCGCAGCCGGGGTTTTCTGAGCCTTCGGGTAGTTGACCTTCACCACGTCGGCGCCAAGTTCGCAGGCGACGCGGGCGGCGTAGTCGATGGCGTAGAGGCTGTCCTTGCCGCCCTTGGATTCCACCGCCTCGCCGCGGGGGTAGGCCCACATAATCAGCGGCATCCCGTAACGTTCGCAGTCGCGGCGCACTTCGTTGAACTGTTCGATATCCACGTCCTGGGCGGGAGATCCCACGTAGAGGGTGTAGCCCACGGCGTCGGCGCCCAGGCGTACGGCGTCTTCCACGCTGCTGGTCAGGGGTGAGAAGGCTTCGGCGTCGGAGGGGACGTTGGTCTTGCCGTTGATCTTGAGCACCAGCGGCACTTTGCCGGCATAGGCGGGCATGTATTTTTCGGCGAGGCCGATATGGAAGACGATGCCGGAGTAGTTGCCGTCGAGGGCCAGGCGGCACTGGAAGTCGGGGTCGGCGGACGGCGGATTCTCAAAGAAGTCCATGGGGCCATGCTCAAGGCCCTGGTCGATGGGCAAAAACATCAGGGTACCGTTTCCGGGGCCGTACTGGTACAGCAGCCGGTGCAGCCGGGCTTTCTTACCCATCGAAAGATTCAAGTCATCAATAGAAATACGGGTTTTGGGTTGGGTCATCGTCGCAGCCATCGCCTTTCGTCCTCCATACACCATATAAACAGGCTAACGGCTGCCAATATAGCACAAAGGCCGGGCGATTCAAATGCAAGAGAATCTTGCGGCCCCCCATCGGGTACAATAAACGCAAGTGATGATGGAGAGCGTTTGATCGGAGGTGAACGCGTGAAATCAGAAATGACCTTCAAACTGGCCGCCCTGATGTTGGCGGGAACGTTGGTTCTGGCGGCGGTGGCTCCCACTTGGGCCAAGGATGCGGCCCAGTACCTGGAAGAGGCGGCTGTCGAGTTCAGCCAGGGCAAGTACAATGCGGCGGCCCGGCATTACCGAAAAGCGCTCAAGCTGGACCCCAAACAGCCCCACGCCTACCTGGGCCTCAGCATGGCCCTCAAATCCGAGGGGGATCTGGACGAGTCCGAGGCGGTGGTGCGTGAATTGATCCAACTGTATCCGGACTTTGCCCCCGCCCACTACAACCTGGGTGAGGTATTGGAGGCCAAGGGCGATCTGGCGGGCGCCAAGGAGGCTTATGCCGGCTTCATCAAAGCATCGGGCGGACGTCTGCCGAACCAGCCGGAAATCCGCATCAAGTTCCGGAAAATGGGCCTGCTTTAAGCCGACGGACGGCTGGCATGGGGCTTGATGTTCGAGGTTGACCCGCCGCGCCGGTGGCTCGGAAACTTGAGTAGCACCGCATTGCGAACGGCCTCTTGCACCGTGTCGGGGGAATGGATCAGGTAGTCCGACCCTTTCAGGCGGGCCACATCCTCGAAGCCTGGAGGCTCGGTGTCGTCAGGCCCATCGGGAGAGCTGCCCCGTTTGCCGGGAGTCCGTTCGAGATCCGCTTCAGCCTCGCCAAAGGAGGAGAACAGATCACTATCAGCGAAGACGGCCCGGCCCAGCTGGGATTGCATGGCGGGTGTTTCCGGCTGGACCAGGCGGTTCAGCGCCGGACTCATCAGGATGCGCATCAGCAGCAGGGCGCCGGTCAGGGTGAAGAGGCCGATGCCGCCAAAGAACAGGGTGGCCAGGATGACGGCCCAGAGGGGAATATCCGAAAAAGACTCTTGAATGGACTGCACCAGGCCGGGAGAAGTAACACTCGCCACCGGCTCCGTCGCAGGGTCTGCGGTCTCGTCCGGAACCGGTTCCGGGGCAATGATATCCGATATTTCGCCGGGGTCCAGCTGCCGGTAGGGCAGATGGGTGCTGGGCCGGGTATGGGGGATAATCTGATCGGCAGGCCCCTGGACGGACTCGCTGAAGTCCGCGTCCGCACCCGGCATCTCGAATCCCTCAGGCAGCATGTCGGTATAGGCGTTGCTGTTGAACGCCGGGGGAGATGTGCTCAAGGTGGATTCCTGGGGGTGCCATTCCGGGAAAAAAGTCTGGGGTGGAACCACCTGCTGGACCGGCGTGGGCTGACGCCGGGTAAGACGGGGGGTCGGCTGGGGATAAGCATCTGCAGTAACTGCCGGGCGAATGTTGGCGTTGTTTCGGGGGGTCTGGGGCGTCCAGACCTCCGGGTTTTTGGCGACCCATCCCCGTGACGGGCGCTTGAATTCGTTGGCAACGGACTCGAACTGGCTTTCGAAAACGCCGTTGAGGCGTCCGTCCACGGTGGCCGGATTTTTGGCAATGGCCGGCTCGTCCGCCGGTTTTTGCAGGACGGAAACCGTGTAGCGATCCACGGGCAGGTTGGGGATGATGACCTTCACCTGGTTGTTCTCGCCGGGGACGGCCCGGCCAATAAACCGGTTCTGGTTGTCGATCACCACGGGCAAACCGTTTTTGAGCAGCGCTTCATCCAGTTTCGTGTCGTTCAGGATAATGGTAAAACCCTGCTCCGCCGCCACGGTGTGGTAGTCGGCCCGCCCTTCGGTGTAGAGCACCACCTTGACGTTCTGCCGGTCCTCGGCGGTCTCGATCTCGAAACGGTCCAGGACGGCGGCTCCCGCCGTGGCGGGCAGGATCGTGCCGAGGGCCAGCCAGGTCAGCAGGGCCAGCACCAGACACCCTCCGCCAGCAATATCCGTTCGAGGGGCGCTCATCCGCATCCGATTTTCAAGGAATCCCACCATACCCCTTATTGTATCCCAAAATGCCGGGATCACCAAAGCCCTTCCCGCTTTGCCCGCCCTTTCGCTACAGAGCTTAACATTTTACACGAAACCGTGCTCGTAGGCGTAGGCGGTCAATTGGGCCCGGTTGTTGACGCCGATCTTCTTCATCAGCTTGGCCACGTGGCTGTCGACGGTTTTCACGGACAGAACCAGGGCGTCGGCGATGTCGCGGTTGGTCAGGCCCTGGGCCACCTGTAGCAGGATCTCGTATTCCCGCGGCGTCAGCTGGGGACTGTTATCCATCAGGGCCGGGGCGTCCAGTTTTTTCGCCACGTCCGGTGAATAGACCGGCGATCCCGTATTGCGGGCCACGTCAATGACGGCCTGCTGCAGCGCCTCCTGGGTAATGGTCTTGGAGAGGTATCCGTTGGCCTTCAGGGAGATTCCGCGACGGATGTACTGCAGATCCGTATGGGCTGTAAAGAGAATGACCTTCTGATCGGGGGAGGTGTTTCGGATCTCCTGGAGCAGTTCCAGGCCGTTGCGGTCCGGCAGGTTGATGTCGAGCAGCACCACGTCCGGCTGTTTCAGCTTGATGATCCCCAGCAGGTTTTCACCGGATTCCGCCTCGGCGATGACGTCGATGTGCGGGCTGGCCTGCAGCAGATCCCGTGTGCCCTGGCGAACCACCGCGTGGTCATCCACCAGCAAAACCCGAATGGGGCGCGGTGCGCTCATAAGGCCTTTCCTCCGGTTGCGATCAACGATTGGGGCACGGGGATGAGGATGCGAAACGTCGCTCCGCTGCCCGGTGATGAACTGATTGTAAACCGTCCGCCCATCTGCAAGACCCGCTGGTGTACGCCGGTCAGGCCGAGGCCGTGGGAGGAGGGGCGGTCCGGGTCGAACCCCTTGCCGTTGTCGCGCAGGTGAATTCGCAGCATGGGGCTTTCGGACGGGTCGTAGACCATGGTGAGGGTGGTCTGGGTGGCTTCTGCATGGCGACGGATGTTGTTGAACAGTTCCTGGATGATCCGGAAGAGGGGGAGTTCATATTCCCTGGGCAGGCGGGCGATGTCCGTTTCCTCGATGTTCAGGTGGACGGTGCCGCCGCAGTGGTGCTTCAGGTCGTCGGCCAGCAGTTCGAGGGCGGCCATCAGTCCCAGATCCTCAAGAATCTGGGGCTTGAGGTTGTGGCAGATCCGGCGGATGGATTCGACGAGGTGATCCACCTTGGCCGGCTGGTAGTCCCGCTTCAGATCGATGAGTTCCTGGATCACCGCGTCATGGAGTTCCTGGGCGATGCGTCGGCGTTCCTCCTCCTGGATCTTGTGCCCCAGGTCCCGTGATTCGGCCAGTTCCCGGAAGAGGCGCGAGAGATCCACGGCGGTGATGCCCATCAGCAGCAGGCCCAGAAGGGCCATGCTGGAGGTCATGATGAGGGTGATGTTGCGCGAGTTCTGCTGGAGTTCGGTCAGGTGGCTCTGCATCTGGTCCAGGTTGTAGCGGAAGTAATCCTCCTGAAGAATGGCCGGAATCTGCCGGAGGTTCTCGTCGTCGGAGAGGAAGACGTTCAGGCTGCGGGGAATGGAGATGGTGTGGTAGTTGGCGCTCATAAAGGCGACACGGGCCTTCAGCTCCCCCCACAGGTGCCGGGCCTCCTCCGGGTTGCCGTTGATGAGCGCCGTGTGGGTTTGTCGAAGCTGCCACTGGATGTTGTTGAGGATCTGGGCGCGGACCATCGAGCCGCTGATGCTGTTGATGGCCTGTTCCCAGCGCAGGGTCATCTGGTAGGCGGAGTAACCCACCAGCACTGTCAGCATCAGCATGACCAGCAACGGGGCAATGATGGACTGGATGGGGGATTTCAAGGGAAAGCGTCGCACCGGTCTCTTCCTGCGGTTCTCTCTCCTAAACGATTATAAACCCTGGCGCCCCGTATGAATGGACCGGGCCTGATCCGGTCTTGGATCAGGCCCGTCCGGGGTCTTGTGTGCGTACCGGGAACTAGTTGACGGTGTAGGTGATTGATCCGTTGTTCCAGTTGTACTGCACCGTGTTCAGCTTGGTAAACGCCGCGCCGCAGTCAATCTGGGCGGCAGCAACGGTGCAATTGCCCGCGCCGTTGCCCAGGTTGGCCGTGCTGAGTGTGAACTCATCGGCGGGACCGATTATGGCGTTGGTGGTCACGAAATCGTTGAACCCGTTGGGGGTGGTCATCTGCTTGGCCGTGTACATGGCCGATGCGCTGTTGAGCTGGGATACGAAATCCAGCGCAACGGCCCGCTCGGCGGAGTCGGTGGCGTTAACCAGCTTGGGAACCGCAACGGCGGCCAGGATGGCCACGATGGCAATAACCACGGCCAACTCGACCAGTGTAAAACCTTTGGATGCTGTGTGCATGTTGATCCTCCTATCGACCTTGTTCGAGAAAAGAGCCTCTGACGAAGATGCCCTATCACGGTCTTATACACCATTCACCTATTATAACTATCGGATCGCAATCGGGATCACCTTATCAGTAAAATTACTGAATTCGGGGGAAAGGGCGATGACGCGGATCAGGGGAGGCCGTTCATCGTGATGTCCCCCTCGTTCCAGTTGTAGGTGACGCTGGGGTAGTATTTGAAGGTGCCGTTGCAGCTGATGGTGTTGGGCGCCACGCTGCATGGGCTGGTGGCGGCATTGGGGCCGAAGGTGCGGACGCTGATCACCATGCCGGGGGCGGGGGCACATTGGTGTCCACGAAGTTGTCGAATCCCTGGGGGTGGACGCCGCTTTCGGCGGTATACATGGAGGCGGCGCTCTTGAGCTGGTTGAGGTAGTCCATCACCAGCGCCCGTTCCGCGCTCTCCGGGGTTTCCATCAGCCGGGTGAAAGCCACCGCCGCCAGGATCGCAACAACCGCGATAACGATGGCCAGTTCGACCAGCGTAAATCCTGTCCTGGCCCGCCTGTGGCGGTGCGGGTTCTCAATCATGCCGTTCTTCTCTTCTTCCCGTTCGGAGACGCCAGTGTGCCTGAAATATATTATACCGGATATACAAGCACTGAAACGGTTATCGGCACGGGAGATTCCGCGGCGGATGGGTAAAATTACCGATCTTTTCAGAACAGTTTGTCTTCCGGGACCAGGAATTCGACCAGCGCTTTCATGGAGGCGGGCCGGTAGCACCCCATCACCAGATGCAGATCCGCCTGCCCTGAAATTTCCTCCCGGTCCGGCATGGCGGCGGAAACTAGTACGCGCCGGCTGTCGGGGAACCGTTCCCCGATGGCCGTCCAGAATGTCTCCTGTTCGGGATGCAGGTTGGGATTGTATGAGACAAACACGATAATTTCCGGAGCTTCCTCCGCCTCCGGCAAGGCGATGGCCTGGCCGGGACGGTAAGCCTGCTGGTGGACCGGGTAGATTCCTGCCTCCTCGAACAGTTGGGGCAGTTCGGCAGAGCTGGGGGTATCCGGGGCGTATTGGGGAAGCGCCCGGCGCTCCGGGTGGATCAGCCAGACCAGATCCTCGGCGTCGAGGGGGATGGGAACGGTTTCCTGATCCCGGAGGATGCTCAGGGCCTTGGCCGCGATGAACCCGGAGACGGCTTTCACCGCATCCCGGCTCATCACCTTGCCCAGGGTGTCCGGGTTGGGCGCCAAGGGTTTGATCCGGGCCTTGCACGACAGGATGCGCCGCACCGAGGTCTCGTGGGCCTCCCGATCCAGCCGCCCCTCCCGCAGGGCGCTCAGGAGGGCGTCAAACACCTGGTGCTGCGTGTCGCCGCAACCCCGGTAGATCAGCATGTCCGCCCCGGCCTCAAAAGCCCGGATGGCAGCCTCCGTCGGGTCAGTATGCCGGGTAATGGCGCCCATGTCCATGTCGTCGCTGAGAACCAACCCCTCGAATCCCAGCTGGTTGCGCAGCAGGCCCTGGATGACGGCGGGGGACGCCGATGCGGGCAGGTCCGGTTCACCCGCCTGCAGGGCCGGGTAATGGCCGTGGGCGATCATCATGGCGGGCAGCCCCGCGCCGATGGCCTGCTCGAAGGCGGACAGCTCCTCGTCGGTATGGTTCAGCACCGGCAGGTCCGCATGGGAGTCCACCATGCCATTGCCATGACCGGGGAAATGCTTGCCCACGGCAATGATGTTGCGGGCTTCCAGGCGATCCATAGCCACTTTGGCAAAGCGCCACACCGTCTGGGCCGAGTCTCCGAAGGAGCGCACCCCGATGACGGGGTTTTTCGGTTCGAGGTTCACGTCGAGGGTGGGGAAAAAGTTCATGGTGAAGCCGAGCATGGAGAGATAATAGGCGCAGAGGTCGTACACCTCGGCGCAGAACTCGTTGGAGTCCGTATCGCGCAGGGCCAGGGCCACGGCCCGCGGGCTGACGAGGGAGGGGAACAGAAAGTGGGGCAGCCGTTCAATCAGGCCACCTTCCTGGTCCAGGGATAAAAAGGGCCGGGGCAGGGTATCGGGCACCTGTGCCGTGAGATCCGAGAGCAGCCGGGCCACGGTGGCCGGTTCGGCGGGCTGGAGTCCCTCAAAGTTTTCCCGGAAGAAGATGACGCCGCCCAGGCCGGTCTGCAGGAATTTCCGGAAGCTGTCGTCGGGCGCCGTTCCGGCATAGCCGAGGATCAGCCGCTGGGCAACCTGGGTTTCCAGGGACAGGGCCTTGACGGCTTCGGGCGCTGCGGAAAGGGTCATGGGAGCCTCCTATTTTCCGACACAGAACCGGCTGAAGACTTCGTCGAGGACCTCTTCGGTGGTGTCTCGCCCCATCAGCCGGTCCAGCTGCCTGAGCGCCTCCGTCAGGGGCAAGCTCGCCAGATCCAGCGGCAGGTGGGGTTGCCCCAGCGTTTCCGCAGCCTGTTCCAGATTATCCCGCACGGCGCCGATACAGGCAAGCTGGCGCTGGTTCAGGGAAATGTCCAACAGGTCGCCTTCCGGGCCGCAGGCGTCCACCTGGGTTTTCAACCAATCGTAAACCGCCTCGATGCCGGTTCCGTGAACGGCGGAAAGGGCCAGATGATCTGCCGATCGAGGGCTGCCGTTGAGCCGGTCGATCTTGTTGGCCGCAATCAGCCTGCCGGGGTGGGGCAGTTTTTCCAGAATGCGCCGGTCCTCATCGCCCAGCCCCACGGTGGCGTCATACACGTAGATCACCGCCTGGGCATCGTCCGCCGCCTGCCAGCTGCGTTCGATGCCCAGGATCTCCACGGCGTTGTCCGCCTCTCGAATCCCCGCCGTATCGATGAGCGTGACGGGGACCCCGGCCACGGGCAGGGTTTCGGTGAGGACATCGCGGGTGGTGCCGGGAATTTCCGTGACGATGGCCCGCTCACTGGCCAGCAGGGCGTTGAACAGGGAAGATTTGCCGGAGTTGGGCATGCCCAGAATGGCGACTTTCAGCCCGTCGCGGATCATGCGGTTTTTCTTCGAGGCGGCCTCCAGGGCGCGGGTTTTTTCCAGGAGCCGTTCGCATCGGGCATGCAGCGGCGCCCGTTGCGGCTCGTCCACCTCGTCCGGGAAATCCACGCTGGCCACGATGGGCGTCTGCATGTCGATGATCTCCCGGCTGAGGGCATCGATACAGCGGCCCAGCGACCGGTTTTTCAGGTTGCCGGAGGCGGTGTGCAGCATGCGGTTCCCCCGTGCCGAAATCAGGTCCATCACTGACTCGGCCTGGGTGAGATCCAGCCGCCCGTTGAGAAAGGCCCGCCGGGTGAACTCGCCGGGGCCGGCGGCCTCGGCGCCCTGGGCGAAGCAAAGATCCAGAATGCGCCGGCTGAGATAATCCCCGCCGTGGCAGTGGATCTCGATGACGTCCTCGCCGGTAAAGCTGTGGGGGGCCTGGAATACCAGCAGCAGCACCTCGTCCACCGGTTCTCCGCTTGCCGGGTCCTCGATCCAGCCGTGAACGAACCGGCCCGGCGCAAAAACCGTCTCTTTTTTCGAGAACAGTCGGCGGGCGACGGACCAGGCTTGAGGTCCGCTAAGGCGCACCACGGCCACCCCGCCGTGACCGCGGGGTGTGGCAATGGCGGCGATTGTGGTTTCCATCGTGCGCTGCGGGCTGTTCATGACCCCATCTTACCTGGAAGGCGGCGAAATTTCACCGCGCCGGCAGATCATCCGGCAGGGGTTCCAAAAAATTGATAGATTGTTTTTATATAAATAGAATGCAAGGGGTAAGGGGAAGTTTTATGGGATGGTCCAGTAATCAGGCGTATCGCAAGGGGTATGACACCGGACTGGCTTTTCTGGCCTTGAGGGAATTGCCGGAGGAGGAACAGCGGGCCAGGAACCTGACCCTGCGTTTTGAGGTGGTCCACGGCGTGGATGCCATCCGGGATTATGGCCGGGGGTACGCCCAGGCCCTGCTGGATCACGGCGTGGAGCCGGTGGCCTTTCGCCAGTACGACTACACCTACGACGGACTGACCTCGTTCTTCGAGATCGGGGCGACCTTTTCGGCGATGGATCTGGACCGGGATGGGGCGGTGACCCCGCTGGAGCGGCTGGTGGATGTGCCCCAGCTCGTTTACCAGGGAACCAACGCCCTGGAAAAATACGTCCTGGAGGAAAACATTTCCGTGGACGCATTCCGGCAGGGACCTTACGTGGAAGAGCTGACCGCCTCCAGGGAGCTGCTTGCCCTAAAATAGGGAGAGCTGGGGCGATGTTTCACGGTCTTCCGGGCGTTTCTCGCGTATCGGGTTGTTTTTAACGTGGGCCAGCTCGCGCTTCTGCATGTCGTTGAGCAGGCCGGACGCCCGGCCAATCACCTGGCGGGGGACACCGGCCATCCGGGCCACCTGGATGCCATAGCTTTTCTGGGCGGCGCCGGGTTCGACCTTGTGCAGGAACTCGATCTCCCCGCCGGTGAGCGTGTCATGCTCCGTGACGCAGACCCGGTAGTTGCGGATCTTGGGGTGGGTCTCCTCCAGGGTGTTGAGTTCGTGGTAGTGGGTGGCAAAGAGGGTCCGGCAGCCCAGGGTGTTGACCAGGTATTCCGTCACGCTCCAGGCGATGGCGACCCCGTCGTAGGTGCTGGTGCCGCGGCCCACCTCGTCGAGTAGTACCAGGCTGCGCCGGGTGGCGTTGTTGAGTATCTGGGCCGTCTCGTTCATCTCCACCATGAACGTGGATTGCCCGCTGGAGAGGTCGTCCACGGCGCCGACGCGGGTGAAAATACTGTCCACGTATCCGATGCGGGCGTAACTGGCCGGCACGAAGGACCCGATCTGTGCCATCAGTACGATGAGGGCCACCTGGCGCATATAGGTGGACTTGCCCGCCATGTTGGGGCCGGTGATGATCATGACCTGCGGGGTGCGGAAGTCTTTCTCGGCAGCGGAGAGGACGGCGGCGTTGGGAACGAAGCGCCCCATGGGCAGCATTTTTTCCACCACCGGATGCCGCCCGTCCTGGATGTTCAGCTCCAGGGACTCGTCCACACCGGGCTTCGTGTAGTTCTGGCTGACGGCGACAGTGGCGAAGGACTGCAGCACGTCCAGCGCCGCTACCCGTTGGGCGCAATCCTTCAGCGCATGGGCGTAGGGCAGGAGCTTTTCCCGAAGGGCGATGAACAGGGTGAATTCCAGGTCGTTCTGCCGCCCCTGGGCGTCTAGGAATTTGGCCTCCTGCGCCTTCAAGAGGTCTGTCGTATAACGCTCGGCGTTGGTGAGGGTCTGCTTGCGCCGGTAGTCGTCAGGCACCAGCCTGGCGTTGGCGCGGCTGACCTCGATGAAATAGCCGAAGGCGTTGTTGAAGGCGAGTTTCAGGGCCTTGATCCCGGTGCGTTCCCGTTCGTCGGCCTCGTAACTTTTCAGCCATTCCTCGTGGGTGGCCAGGGTGTCGCGGATCTGGTCGAGTTCCTGATGGTAGCCCGCCTTGATGATGCCGCCCTCCTTGAGGTTCAGGCCGGGGGAGTCGTCGATGGCCTGGTCGATGAGGGCCACCAGCTTGAACAGCTCCGGCGGGAAGCTGTGCAGGCGGGTCATGTAAAAGCTTTGCAGGGGCTTGAGCAGGTTGCAGAGATCCGGCAGGCGCTGGATGGAATGCTTGAGGGCGATGAGATCCCGCGGCTGGGCGGTGAGGTTCGCTACTTTCGTACTGAGGCGTTCGATGTCGTATATGTCCGGGAGAATCCGGCGTAGCCCATCGCGGATTGTGGGGGCGTTCACCAACTCCTCCACCCCGTCGAGGCGGCTGTGAATCTCCGGCAGGTGGGTCAGGGGCTGGCTGATCCACTGGCGAAGCAGACGGGCGCCCATGCTGGTGGCGGTCTGGTTCAGTACCCAGAGGAGGCTTCCCTCGTACTGGTTGTTCTTGACGGTAGCCAGCAGTTCGAGGTTCCGCCGGGCGGCGGTGTTCATGGCGACGGTCTGTTCGAGCCGGACAATCTGCACCCGGTCAAAAACAGGGAGTTCCTCGATGAACGTCTCCTTCAGGTAGTAGGCAATGACCCCGGCAGCGATTTGGGCCTGGGGTACGTCCTCGAAGCCGAAGCCATCGAGGTTCGCCACATCCAGCACCTTTTTCAGGGTGTGGCGGGCGTCTTCCGGCGAGAAGGCGACCTCCGCCACGGCGGTGCAGCGGTAATTCTCACTGATTTCCGGCGGGACGTCCGGGGTCCACTCGTCCACGCCCTCGCCAGGGGAGGCTTTCCGCTTGCGGCCCCGCGTCAGGATCTCCGAGGGTTGCAGCCGGTCCAGCTCGCTGAGCAGTTGGTTGCTGTCGAGTTGGGTGGCGCAGAACATGCCGGTGGTGATATCGCAGAAGGCAAGTCCCCAGGGGTCCTGAGGGGTTTTTCCGCTGGCGACGGCGGCCAGGAAGTTGTTCTCCTCCGGCTTGAGCAGGGTCTGTTCGGTTATCGTGCCGGGAGACAGGACACGGACCACCCGGCGCTCCACCAAGCCCTTGGCCAGGGCCGGGTCCTCCACCTGCTCGCAGATGGCCACCTTGAAATTTTTGGCCAGCAGGCGGGTCAGGTAGCTGTCCACCGCCTTGACGGGGATGCCCGCCATGGGGATGCGCCCCAGTTTGCCCGCATCGCGGCCTGTCAGCGTAATCTCCAGCACCCGTGCCGTAATCAGGGCGTCTTCGAAGAAAGTCTCGTAGAAATCGCCCATCCGGTAGAACAGGATGATGCCGGGGTACTGGCGCTTTACCTCGATGAACTGGCGGACCATCGGGGTGGCGTCATGGGGGTTCACCGCAAAGGAATGGAGCGTGTCGTGGGCTGTACTCATGCCTTCTCTCTCTTCGTCACGCCTATTTTAGCAACTTGCCCCGTTAATATCTGTAAAACCTCGCATGGAAATAAGCGTAAATAAAAAAAGCTCGGCCTTGGGTATACACACTTGATCAGGCCGAGAAACTTAAGGAGGGGTATATAGTATTTTCTACACTAAGATACCGTAATGAAAATCGATGTCAAATGAATTTCGTGAAAAGCCGGGCAAAATAAAGTTTTGTTAAGAGGTGTGTTGGCCTGATGCGTCCTGACATGGCAATGACCCTGCAACGCAGGGTCATTGCCGTGGAATATTCCGGATGGGTAAAGGGTTGAGTGGCCTATGGCATGGTGTTGAGCTTGACGAGGACATCGTTGGTCAGGTCCACGCCGCCCTCAAACACGGCCTGCTTGGTCAGCACCACATCCACGCCCTTGGTCCGGGCCACATCGCGAATGGAGTTTTCCAGCGCCGAATCGATCTCTTTCTGTTTGGTGGCGGCCCAGTCGCGGTATTCCCGAACACGGGCGCTCAGCTGTTCGTTCAGGTCCTTCTCCAGCTGGTTGGCGCTCACCGGATTTTTGGGGGAGTTCTTGCGGGTTTCCTCAATCTGCTTGACGAATTCCGCCTGCATTTTCCGCAGTTCCGCCTCTTTCACCTTGATTTCGGCCAGGATGTCCTGGGCCTTGTCGTAGTCGGTCAGGACCCTTTCAAAGTCCACGTAACCGATACTGTCGGCAAAGGATGCCTGCGCGAAGCCGATGGACAGCACCAACGCTGCCAGCATGGCCATAAACGCCGTTTTAAATCTCATAGTGCGTACTCTCCTGTTCACAGAATGCAATACATTATAGGACTGACGGGATGCCGGGGCAAACACCCTTTAGAATTTCTGCCCCACGCCGAAGTTGAAACGTCTGTAGTAGTTGTCGTTGCCACCGGCGATGGGAACGGCGTAATCCACGCGGATGGGGCCGACCCCCGGAATGTTGATCCGGATGCCCAGACCGGCGGAGGCACCGAAGCCGTCGTGGGCGAAGCGGCTGTCGCCGATGAGATCCGCCTGATCCAGCACCTTGCCTGCGTCGAGGAAGAAGGCGGTGCTCAGGGTGTCGAGGAACGGGACATCTTTCAGCTTGCCGAAGAGGGGCACCTTGGTTCGAAGTTCGGCACTGCCCAGCATGAAGCCGTTGCCGATGCCCAGGCCCCCTTCCCGGAAGCCGCGAACCGTGTAGGAACCACCCATCCGGAACATGTTGAATTCGGGGATGTCTCCGATGATCGAATTCCCGGCCTGGGCATTCAGGGCCAGGACAATGCCTTCTCTCAGCTTGAAGTATTTGCGCAGGTTGGTGGACGCCGTGCCGTAGGAACCGCCGCCCAGGCCGTAGGCGCCGGTGAGCGACAGGGTGTGCAGTGAACCGGTGGCGGGGTTGAACCGGTTGTCACGGGTATCGTAGGCAATGGTGGGCGTCATGTTGAGGAACGTGCCGCCGTCAAGCTGGCCGTCACGCATGGCGCTGGTAATGCCCAGGGCTTTCAGGTCGGCGCCGGTGCCGCCGTCTCTCATGCTGACCCGCTCACCGCCAGCCGACAGGCTGACCGCCGTATTCTTCCAGGACTTGATGGGCCGTGACCAGGTGACACCAGTGCCAATACGGCGTTCAATTCCCAGAGGAACGTTGATGCTGGCCATATCCCGACCATAGGCGCTGACCGCCAGGGCGTTATCCGTCTGTTTCAGGCTGGGGGTGCTCCAGTTCACGTCGAACTGGTAGGTCCGGGCGTCTGCCAGGCTGTCGCCGCGACCGATAACCCCGGTTCCGACGGCGGCCACGGAGCTGAAGTTCTGTCCCCGACCCAGGAAGTTGGGGTCATTGTAGCCGACGGACCCGAAGAGGCCGGTGCCCGTATCGAGGCCGCCGCCCAGCGAGATGGCGCCGGTCTTCTTCTCGTCCAGCTCAATGGTGAGGTCGTACTTCTCCGGGTCGTCGGGAGAAACGGTGAGGACCCGGCGCACGTCGGAGAACGACTGGGAGGAGAAGATGCGCTTGAGGTCCTCGGTGAGGACCTTCTCGTTGTATGTGTCGCCGGCCTCGGTTACCATCAGGCGCTTGACGACGTAATCCTTGGTTTTGCGGTTGCCGACGAAAAAGACCTCGTTGATCTGGCCTTCGTTGATTTCCAGGTTGATAACCCCGTCCGGGTCGTCGGTGATGCCTTTGACGCGGGCCAGCACATAGCCCTTGTCGGCGTAGAGCTTCTCGATTTTTTCGATGCTCTCGTTGAGCTGTCCGATGTTCTGGGGCAGGCCGGTCTGCCCGGCAAAAATGGCCTGCAGCTCCTCGTCGGAAATCAGGGAGTTGCCCTCAATGTTGATGCCGGTGACCGGGGCGTTCTCCTCCACCTCGATGCGCAGGTGAATCCCGTTGCTGGTTGCAATGGGCACCGCCCGGATCTTCTCGGTGAAGTAGCCCATGTTGTAGATGCGGCGCAGATCCCGTTGCAGGTTGCCCTTGTTGTACAGGCTGCCGGGGCGGGTGGCCATGGATTCCTTGATGTTTTCGTCCTCGATGAGACGGTTCCCCTCGATGGTGACCCGCGTGATGGTCAAGCCCTGGTCATAGCGCTTGCCGCGAACCGGGCGGATTTCATCCGGGGCGAACTCCGTCAGCGGGGTGGGGCCGCTTTCCTCTGCCGAGCTGCTTTCGGCAAGGGTGGGGGTGGCCAGGGAGAGGCCGAGGGCGAGGGTCATCAAAACGGCGAAAGGCTTGCGGTAATTCATAGGGCAACCATACTCTCCACGGCGTTACGGGCTGATAGGATCAACTGTTGCGGGGCAGCAATCTGTTACAGGCATCATTTTACCTGAAAGACTGTCATAAAACCACAAGGGTTCGGATGGGGGACGACCCTCAAGGATGGAAGTTCCCCCTTCATCCCCTGACCGGTGGGCGGGCAATTTTCCTCGAATGGCTGTTTTTATTGTTATGTATACAGATAGCGTCGTAGAGAATGAGAGAGAGTGTGTTGTAATGGCAATCAATGGCATGGCAGGTTTTCCCGCCGCCACAGGCTACGCGCCGGGCAATGGACAGGGTCCTGCGGTCGGTCCGGTGGCCGGCAGCGGGGACGAAACGAAGAAGAGTTCTGAAGGCGGCCAGCAACAGGTGCTGACCGAAGCGGAACGCCGGAAGATGTCGGACGCCGAGCGGTCTCGTTATGACAGCCAGGTGGAGAGTGCGTTGAACTCCGCGCGAAACGAGCGGCTCTCCGGTATGCAGCAGCAACTGGGCAGTGTGTCCGAGCGGCGGGCGGAACTGGAAAACCGTCTGGGCAATGCCCAGGATGGCAGCCGGGCCGCCCTGGAATATAATGCCGCCCTGCTGGCCAGCCGGGAGAGCGACATGAGCCGAAATTACAGCTATGAATACGCCCGGACCCTGGCGGCGGTGCTTTCCCTCGATCCCGGCATGCTGGAGGAATAACCGTTTTTTCCCGGTCAAACCGGCTCGGCCTCCTCTTCAAGGGCCGGGGTCTTATAATGCCCCTTGATGAAGACCAGCCCTCCCGCCAGGCTGGTGAGCAGTGAAATGACGAACCAGTACAGGCCGAAGGCCAGGGCCGTGGGCTGGCTGATGCCTACCTGTACCAGCAGGAAGACATAGGCGCCTTCGCGCACCCCGATGCCGTTGAAGAAGAGGGGGGTGACGCTGGCCAGGGTTACGATGCCGTAGACGCCGGTCAGGTAAATAAGGTTGATTTCGATGCCCAGCGCCTGGACAATGAGGACGTGAATCCAGACCATGCAGCCATGCACCAGCAGGGAGAGGGCAATGGATTTGGCCAGCATCGGCAGGTCCTGCCAATAGATCCGGGCCTGGTCCACGAGGGCCAGCCTGGGGAAACGGTTGAGCAGCGGCTGCAGGGGCAGAACCTGCAGGGACGCGAACCCGGCCACCATCATGGCCGAAAGCGCCAGGATGCCCCATTTGACCGGTGTCGGGACGGGTTCGGAGAAAGGGGTCATACAGATGATGCCGGTGAGGATCAGCAGAGCAACAAGCCCCACCCCCCGTTCGGCAAGCAGGGTCAGCAGGGCTTCGCGTTTTCGCCGGTTCCGGCTTTTGGCCAGGTAGTAGACGCGGCCGACGTCGCCCCCGATGGAGCCGGGGAGAAAGAGGTTGAAGTACATCCCGATCATGTAATAGTCGAAGAATTCGCGCAGGGAGAGATCAAACCCCAGGGGGCGGGCAAGAAACTGCCATCGGTAGGCGCTGATCCACTGGCTGGCCAGGTAGATGGCAACCCCGGCGGGAACATACCAGAGGTTGGCGTTGGAGAGCCGCTCAAAGGTATGGTCAATGCCTGCCGTGGCGAAGATGAATGCCAGCAGCCCAAGACTCATGACGATCTTGACGAGGAGCTTGAAGTTCACTTGCACCGTGGATTTCAATCAGCGTCCCGCCCCGATGATCTCCTTGACCTTGTAGATGGGTTTGTTCTGGGATTCGAAATAGGTGCGGACCTGGATTTCGGCAATCAGGCCGGTGCTGACCAGCTGGATGCCCGTCAGCAGCAGCAGGGCGCCCAGAATCAGCAGGGGGCGGGTGCCGATATCGTGCCCGGCCACCACCTTGTCGTAAACCAGGTACAGGTTGACCAGCATGCCGAGGGCGAAGAGGATCAGCCCGGCGCGGCCAAACATGTGGATGGGCCGGGTGAAGAAGCGCTTCATCATCAGCACGGTCATCAGGTCCAGGATGACCTTGAACGTGCGGGACAGACCGTATTTGCTGGTGCCGGCGGTGCGTTCGCGGTGGTTGACCGGGACCTCCTTGATGACGGCCCCGTCAATGCTTGCCAGTGCAGGAATAAACCGGTGCATCTCGCCGTACAGGGGGACCCCCTTGGCTACTTCCGAGCGGTAGACCTTCAGGGAGCAGCCATTGTCGTGAATTTTTACCCCGGTCACCGTGGCGATGATGAAGTTGGCGATCATCGAAGGCAGCTTGCGGGTCAGGGCCTTGTCCTTGCGGTTCTTGCGCCAGCCGCTGATGATATCCAGCTCCTCGGCCTCCATCATGTCGATGAGCCTCGGCACGTCGGCGGGGTCGTTCTGCAAGTCCCCGTCCAGAGTCACAATATAGCGGCCTTCGGCATGGGCGAACCCGGCGGCGGTGGCCGCCGTCTGGCCAAAGTTGCGCTTGAGGCAGACCACCTTCAGATGGGGAAAGGCTTCGGCCAGCTTGCGGAGCTTGGGCACCGTCCTGTCCTTCGATCCGTCGTCCACCAGCACGATTTCGAAGGTCCGGTTCAGACGCTGCCCGGCGGCGGTAATCTCGTTGACGAGGGGAACCACGTTCTCCTCTTCGTTGTACACCGGGGCGATAAAGCTGACCTCGACGGGATAGACCCCGGATTGGACAGAGGTTTCCGGCATAAGCTGGGTCATCGTTTCCATCATGGTGAGGGATTCCTTCCGGGTTGCCCGCGCAGTGCGTTTTCGTGCGGGGCTTGTTCAGTAAGCATGAGAAGACTGTAGACCGGGTGCTGATCCACCAGGGTGAGATTGCTGCCGGACGGGATCACGGTTTTCAGATCGTCCAGCAGGCTGTTCTTGGTAATGATATAAAGCAAACCCCCCGAAGATTCCAGAGGGGATTCCGGTGAAGTGGAACCGGCCACGGAAAAATCAGCGCCCGATCGTGCCGGGCGTTCGGGGCGGGCGGTCTCCAGCATGCGCTCGAGTTTGCCGTGGTCGTTGCGGGCGACATGGGGGATTCTCCGGCGGGCGTAATAGGTCAGGCTGGGTCGGGTAATTTCGTAGATGACCAGAGGCTGAGGGCCGACCTGCTCCACGAAGGAGAGCATGGCGCCCTGGGTTGCCTGGTTGACGGACGGAACAATGCCGTGAAGGGCGGCCATGGCGATCAGGGCAAAGGTGGCCGCCTGGCTGAGCATGGCCTTGGCCGGTTCCCTTCTGAACAGGAACACGGTCACCAGCAGTGCCCCGGTCAGCAGCAGCCCCACCGCCGCCAGGTTCAGGGGGTTGTCCGTGAACTCCCGGATGTGACGGGCTATTTTCGGCAGGAACAGCCCCGGCTCGATGAGGAAAACGGGGGCGGCCACCATGAGGGCCACGAGCAGCAGCAGGGCGGAAACGGCCAGGGCGCGGGCCATGACCGGGCGTGTGAGGGCTTCCGAAAAGGTCCCCGCCATCAGCAGGGCCAGGGCTGGGAACAGGGGCAGCACGTAGGTTAGCAGCTTGGTGTCCGCCACGCTGAAGAAGACGAAGACGAAGGCGGCCCAGACAGCGGCAAACAGCAGCAGACGATAGGAGGCGCCGTCTTCGGCCAGCCGGGTGCGATGGGTTTTGAACATCCCGGCGAGATGAACGAGGGCCACCGGCAGGAAGACGCTCCAGGGAAGGAAGCCCACGGCCACCACCGGGAAGTAGTACCACCAGGGTTCGGGGTGGTAGGCCACGTTGCCCGTAAAGCGCGAGAAGTTGTTGTGGTAAAGCTCGTGCAGGAACAGATCCCCGTTCTGCAGGTAGGCCAGCCAGTACCAGGGCAGGGCCACGGCCAGGCTCAAGATGACGGCCGCCGGGAACCAGGGGGTGAGAAAACACCGCCGGAAGCTGCCCGAAAGCAGGCTGTAGATCACCAGGATGGCGCCGGGCATCACCATCCCGACAGGCCCCTTGGTGAGGATGCCCAGCCCGGAAAACAGTCCGGCCACGAGCCACCACTTTGCTGAATGACGTTCCACGAGAAACAGGCTGGCGGTGGTGGCGGTAATCAGCGCAGCCAGGGTCATGTCCGTAATGGACATCCGGGCCAGGCCGATCATCTGGATGGAGGTGGCCAGGATGACGGCGGAAAACAGGCCGAAACGCAGGGACACAAAACGTTGCCCCAGCAGAAAGGTGACCAGTACCATGCCGGTGGCCCCCACGGCACTGAAGAACCGGGCGGCAAATTCCGAAACGCCGAACACCTGGTACGCAATGGCCACCAGCCAGTAGAAGAAGACGGGTTTGACCAGCCGCAGTTCGTAGTTGAAGGTCGGGGTGATCCAGTTGCCGCTCTCGATCATCTCCCGGGCGGTTTCGGCGTAGCGGGGTTCGTCCACGTCAAACAGCGGGTAGCTGCCCAAGCGGTAGAAAAACAGGGCGAAGCACAGGACGGCCAGTCCGGCCAGCGGCCAGCCGAGGGCGGATTTTCGGGAGAGAGGGGCTTTTTTCGAGGCGTCCATGGTGCTACTATTCTATAGCTGTGAATATATCTTGTAAAAACAAAACCATGAAAGACGAAGCAATTGTTACGCAAGTCGGAGCGGATGCCAACCCGCTGACGCTGCCGTTTGTCAAAATGCACGGTCTGGGCAACGATTTTGTCCTCATGGAGGCCCGGAACCTGCCGGAGTCCGCAGACCTGCCGAAGCTGGCCGCCGCCGTCTGCGATCGCAAGTTCGGCATCGGGGCCGACGGGCTGATCGTGGTCAGCGAGCCGACGGACCTGGAAAAATATGACATCCGCTTCGTCTATCTCAACAGTGATGGCAGTTGGGCGGAAATGTGCGGCAACGGCATTCGCTGCTTCGCCCTTTACGTTTATGATCAGGGCATCCTGAAACAGGATGCCTTCCGGGTGGAGACCCTGGCGGGCCTGATGGTGCCCCGCATCAACCCGGACCGGACGGTGACCGTGGACATGGGCGAACCCATCCTGGCACCTGCGGCCATTCCCTTCGGGGAGGCCCATGAACAGGAACGGATCAGCCGTTACCCGCTACGGGTTCTGGATGAAAGCGTCCCCGTGACGCTGGTGAGCATGGGCAACCCCCACTGCATGGTCTTTCAGCAGGATCTGCCCCACCCGCTGGACCCGGCCCGGTTCGGTCCGGCCATCGAGACCCATCCGGCCTTTCCGGCCAAAACCAACGTGGAATTCGTGACGGTCATCGACGATCACACGGTGGATGTGGTGGTCTGGGAGCGTGGCTGCGGTTTTACCCTGGCCTGCGGAACCGGCGCCTGCGCCACGGCGGTGGCCTGTGTGCTGGAAGGCAAGACCGGCAACCGGGTGGATGTCCGCCTGCCCGGCGGCACACTGAAAATCTTCTGGAACCGGGACGGCGGCGGACGCGTCCTGATGACCGGTCCTGCCGAGTATGTCTTCCAGGGAGATGTCCGGATTTCCCGACGGATTTTTCAGTAGGATATTTTCGGAAACTTTTTCCGGTTTGAACGTCTCAAGCCTTGGAACCCGGATGCCCGTTCCTTTGACACGACGCCTCTTTGGATATAATGTAGGCATTCCCAATGGAAGGACCCCCTTAAGGTGTTTTCTTACAGGCTCTCTTGGATGGTGTTTCCCCTTGTCGCCGCTGTGCTGATGGGGATCGGTCAGTGGATGACGCCGGCCACGGCGACGGAATTGCCCCCCACCGTCATGACTTACCTTCAGGAGAAGGATGCGACGGTGAAGGTCCGTTTTGACGGAATGATCACCTTCTCCAACGGGCAGGTCTATCTGCCGGTGTTTCCCCAGGACCCGGCCATGCCGCTGAACCCTTCCCAGGTCCTGATTGAGGAGCCGGGTGGTGCAGAATATCCCGATCTGGTCCAATTTGACAACAACCTGTTTCTCATTCGCCTCATCAATACGGCGACGGGCAAGCTGGCCCTGGCCAAGCTGGACATCTACCCCATCGAGCTGAAGGAGGGGCTGTTGCCCCAGGATCTCCTGTTGCCCCCCAATCTTTATATCCCCACGGAACTCAAGGTCATCCTGGGGGATTTGCCCTACAACCCCGGCGCCGTTTCATCGGAAATTGACACGCCGGCGGAGATCGCCTCGGTGCAGTTTGACGTGCCCGATCGGGCGGAGATGAAAAAAACGGTGTACCTGGCGGACATCGACCGCCAGGCCCTGGTGGTGTATGACCCGATCCTGGAACTGCGCAAGGAGGAAATCCGCCTGGATTGCGTGACCTCCAGCATTCTGCCTTCCGGCAGCGGACAGACCGTCTACGTCAGTTGCCTGACCACCAACGAGCTGGTGGCGGTGGATACCCATTCCAACCTGATCAAGACCCGGATTCCGGTGGGGTCCAAACCGTCGGGCATCGCCCTTATCGAGGACCAGGCCAAACTGATGGTCAGTCACCGCTATTCCAACTTCCTGTCCATGATCAGTACGGACGAGCTGGTGGCGGGTACCAAAATCCTGTTGCCGGGAAACGGTGGCGAGATGGTCTACGCCCCCTCCAGAAACGCCCTCTACGTGGCGGATTATTCCTCGCCCAATATTTATGAGCTGGATCTCACCACCCTGAAGGTCCTGCGGACCCTGCCGGCCATGAAAAACATTTCGGCCCTGTGGATGGAGGAACACGCCGACGGGGAGCCGAAAAGCAAAAAGAAATCCCGACTCTGGATGGCCAGCCGCTCCCAGAACAGGGTGGTGGCACTGGAACCGGATTCGGGAAGGATTGTGGCCAGTTTCGAGGTGGGGGTCAAGCCGGTGGCCTTTGCGGCGGTTGACAGGCGGCTCTACGTGGTGTCCGCCTCCAGCGACCGGGTGGAAATCATCGACCTGGAGCAGAACCAGTTGCTCTCTCCCATCAGCCTGTCGACAGGCGCTTTTCCCACCGGCATTTCACTGGCGAAAGGCGAACACAAGGCCTATGTTTCGGCGGCGGGGACGGATCTCCTCTACGTAATCGACCTTCGAAACGCCATGGTCGAGCGGACCCTCCCCGTGGAGGCCCGTGGCATGGGTCTGGCCCTGATCGGTCCTTCCGCGCCGCCGGACGGTGAAACGGAAACGGATCTTCCGGCCCCGCCCGTCCAGACCCTGGAGCCTCTTATCCCGGAGGTCCTGCCGGAGGACGTTCCTCCTGCGGAAGCCTCTTTCGATGAGCCTGTCGGTGAGGCGCTTTCGCGCAATCCTGCCGCACGCCGCCCGGCATATGCCGTTCCGGCGCCCTCGGCGGAAACGGGGCCTTCCCTGTTGGATGTGCCTCTGGACCTGCCTGCCGATTTCCTGGGGGTCCCGGAGGGAAGCAACTAGCTGACCGGCGCTTCCAGCAGGGTCAGGGCACCGCTGTCCGCGTTGAATGCGGCCCGGATGCCGATGGGAAGCGTGGCGGTCTCCTCCCCATGCCCTACCGAGAAGCCGTAGCCTACGGGAACGTCCAGATCGCCGGTCAGCCGCCGGAGCTGTTCGGTTAGGGGGTAGTCCTGCTCCGGCTCCAGCCCGGACTCGGTGTCCGAAAAATCGCACAGCAGCAGCCCGGCAATCCCGTCAAACAGCCCGGCCAGTTTCAGTTGCTGGAACTGGCGATCCAGGGAATAGTACTTCTCTTTCCAGTCCTCGATGAACAGCAGGTGCCCTTCGGTTCGGGGCTGGTGGGGTGTGCCGCACAGGGCGGCCAACAGGGAGAGGTTGCCGCCGATAAGCGGGGCCTCGGCAATGCCGGGGTTCAGGCAATGATAGGTGTCCCGGTTGGGGATGGTATACGGTGCGGTGTGTTTCCCGGTAACCAGGCCGAACAGTTCACGCTGGCTGTAGGGTTCGCCGTTAATGAGGTTGGAGGTGAGCATGGGACCGTAGAAACCCACCAGCCCCGCCTCCTGGTAGAAGGGGATATGGAGGGCCGTCACGTCGCTGAATCCGATAAAGACCTTGGGGTTGTGGCGAATCCGCTCGAAATCCAGGCCGGGCAACAGCCGCATGCATCCGTAGCCGCCGCGTGAACAGAGAATGCCCCGGACGTCGGGGTCGTCAAAGGCCGCATGGAGGTCCGCCAGGCGATCGGCGTCCGAACCGGCCAGGTACGCCTGCCGGTTTCTGGCATGGGGAAGCAGCCTGATCCGGAATCCCGCAGTTTCCAGGAGGCTGGCGCCCTTTTCAAACGCGTCGGCAGGTTCCACGGTGGGCGCCGCTGGGGAGATGACGCCGATCGTATCACCGGGGGCCAGTTTTCGAGGAATCAGGCGGTTGGGCATGGCACAGGCTCGCTCTCTGACAGAACCTGTTTATTATGCCAATCCGATTACGGATTCACAAGCGCTCTATTTCACAAACCGTTTCAGGACCTGGGGCAGACGCTCGGATATCTGCGCGATGGGCAGGCGTTTGGCCAGCGTCATGATCTTTCCGGGATTCCTTCGCAGCAGATACCCGCCGCCGAGCAGGGCGAACAGGGCGGCGGTTCCGCACTCGGCGCCATATCCCTGGGGCGGCTGTTCCTGTGATCCCGCGATGGAATTGGCGGCGATCGCGGGGGTCTCTCCCTGGAACCGGACGGGGGGCAGGGATGATCCGTTTGTGGATGGTCCAATGATGGTCATGCGGTTTCCCTCCTCTTAAAAAGGACGAAACTCAGGTGGCGGCTTTTTCCGCGGCCTTCTCTGCGGCCTGGCCGCCTTTGCCGAAGAGGCCGCCGATCTTGTCGGCGACTGCCCGGTAGCCGTCCTTCAGCTTCTGGGGCGTATGCTCCTTGATGAAGGCGGTGGCCTTGCTGATCATTTCGGCGTTGCCCCACTTCTTGAAGGCGAGGACACCGCCGCCGACGAGCAGTCCGAGGATGAGCACCTTGGTGAAGAAGCCCATGCCGCTGCTGCTGCCCGTATCCCAGACGGTGCCGGGGCTGTTGGGGTTGTTGGGGTCCGGCTTCATGACCAGTCCCCGAACCGGCTGCGATCCGCCGGGGGCGCCCGGCATGCCGGGCATACCGCCTCCGCCGCCGGGGAGTCCCAGCGCTTCCGGAGGAATGCCCATGCTTTGGGCCAGGGCTATCAGCTGGGCCATCTCCTGCTGGCTCATGCCGCCCGGCCCGCCCCCCTGAGGGGCCGGGCCGGGGCCATACATGTCGGCGGGAGGGCCTCCATAGCCATACATATCTGCCGGATTACCGGGGTATCCGCCGCCGGGCGGCCCCCATGCATTCGCTGGCGGTGCCGGTGGCATCCAGTAATTCTGTGGCGGGTATCCGAGCGGTGCTCCCATGGACCCTGACTCCTTTTGATGGTTTCACTCGTGTTGTTCTGCCCTTTAAAAACCCCTCAAAAAGGTTTTGTGCCAATAAATCTTAAAATTTCTCAACGAAAACCATGGCGGCTTTCATGGAGGGGGTTCGCTGCACGACGCGGCCATGGCCATCGATCAGGGCGGATACCCCGGTGTTGGCGGAAATAATCACGGGCAGACCCGTTTCGGCGGCCCGCATCCGGCCTATGGCAACAAACTGCTCCTCCAGCAGCCGGTGGCCATGAAACCAGCCCAGGTTGCTGCTGTTAATGAGCAGGTCTGCGCCGTCGTTCTTGTGGCGCCGGGCCAGATCCGGGTAGATCAGCTCGAAGCAGACCAGTCCGCCTGCGGCATGACGCCCCAGGGAGACGGGCGGGTTCGGGGCGCCCGCCTCAAAGACGCTGCCGTACCGGACTCCGGCCAGGGCCATGAGGCTGTCGAGCCAGCCTTCCTGTAGCAGCCCCCCCAGGTTCGGGGTGTATTCGCCGAAGGGGACCCGCCGCTCCTTGTTGTAAAAGGCAATGTCACCGGTGCTCCCGTCGATGATGCCCAGGGAATTATAGGCGGTGGGGGTTTCGACTTCGGAATCACGCCGGTAGGTGGACATGCCGCTGATGATGATCCATCCCCTTGTGCGGGCGATGTCGGCCAGTCGCGCCAGGGAAGGGTTGGCCTGCGGGTCCTTCTGGTTCACCCAGCCGGCTACGATGCCCTCTTCCGGCAGGACCACCAGGGTTCCTGACGGGAAATCCGCTTCCTGAAGGGGCTTTAGGTACACCTCTTCCGCTACCGAAAAGCGCATCTCCCCGGAACGGATGGTTTCAATGGGCAGGTTGCCCTGGATGATCGCCACGGGCATGGGGAGATTGCCGGGCGGGGGACTGCTGCCGGGAATCATCAGGACCAGGGGGATCAGGCCCGGCCCGGCCACCAATCGCCGCCAGTCCGGGTCCGGCTCATCCAGTCCGTTTCGGATCATCATGGCGGCCAGCAGGTTGTGCAGCACAATGAGGTACGCCACGCCGCCGCCGCCCGCCGTGGCGGCAACCCCCAGCGCCCACGGAACCCCGGCCTGGGTATATTCCAGCAGCGCCCAGGGAACGTAGAGTTCAATGGCGGGGAAAGTCTGGAACCCAAGGACCCAGAGGAGGGGAAAGAGAAATGCCAGCAGAAAACCGGGCAGCCGGTTCTGGAGCAGGGCAAAGAGGGTGCCCAGAATGCCCGTCAGAAAGCCGCCGAGGACGGAAATGGCGATCCAGGCCATCCCGGCTACAGCCAGGCTTTGCCATTCGGCGAGACCCAGCCACGTCATGGGGTGCAACCCCGTGAACCAGACGCAGTAGACCAGATGATAGGTGAACCCGAACAGTCCGCTGCTCGTAAAGGCCCGTGCAGGGGAGGGGCGGACACGTAACAGCCAGAGGAGCCAGGGAATCATGCCCACCCAGGCAAGCGGCCAGAGACCGATGCCGGGGGCGGCCAGAGCGGTGATGCCGCCGGCGGCAATAAGAATGAGCGACTCCTCCGCAGAGACAACCTGCTGTGGCTTGCCCTGGGGGGAAAAAGCGCGTTTAATAGAACGTATGAAAATACTGGGCATTGATCCGGGTCTGGGCATCGTGGGTTTCGGACTGGTGGACGCCTCGGCGTCGGGTACCTTTGAAACCTGCGAGTGGGGCGTTATCACCACCTCCAAGGATAAGTCAGAAGCCGCGCGGCTTCAAGAAATCCACCGGGATCTGGCCACCGTCATCGAGCGGTTCAAGCCGGATGTGGCCGCCATCGAGCGGATCTTCTTCTTCAAGAACGCCAAGACCCTGGTGCCCGTCTCCCAGGCTCGCGGCATCATTCTGCTCCTGATGGATACCTTCGGCCTGCCCCACTTTGAATACACGCCCATGCAGGTGAAACAGGCCATGACCGGAAGTGGCAAGGCCAGCAAGCGGGAAATCCAGGAGATGGTGGGCCACCTGCTGAAGCTTGACCGTGTGCCCACACCGGATGACGCCGCCGACGCCCTGGCCATCGCCGTCTGCCACTATCACCACAGCCGGGGGCTATAGACTCCCGGAAGGCATCTATTGAACCGGCAACGTCTTTTCACTACACTGGCCTGCAACAGATAGTCAGGTAGCAGTGATAGAGGACAGACAGATGATTCGTTTGGCGATTCTCGGTGCAGGCGGCCTGGGCAAGGGCATGGCGCGGGTGGCGCAGTTCCGGCCCGATTTCCGGTTGGTGGCCATGGCGGACAGCCGGGGCTGGTGTTTTGATGCCCAAGGGCTTGACGTCAGGACCCTCACCCCCCTGAAGACCGTGGCCGACTATCCGGCCATCGGGGTGGAAACCGAAGACGCCATTATCGATCTGCTCAAGGCCTACGGAACGGAAATCGACGGGATCTTCATGGCCCTGCCCAATCTGCCGGTGGAGTTTTTTGCCGACACCGTGCGCCGGATTCTCAAGGAAACCCCCTTCAAGGGCGTTTTTGTCGACGCGTTGAAGCGCACGAAGGCTGTGGAGCTGCTGCTGGAAACCGGCAGCGAGTTGGCTGCCCGCGAAACCCTCTATATTACCGGCGCGGGCGCGACGCCGGGCTTTCTCACCACCGTGGCCGCCGTGGCCGCCCATTCGTTCGTCGAGGTGGAGTCGGTGAACATCCACTTCGGGGTGGGGATTGCCTGCTGGGATTCCTACAAGGCCACCGTCAGGGAGGATCTTATTCATCTCGACGGTTTCAACGCCGAAATCGTTGCCGCCATGAGCGATGAGGAAATCGAAGAGGAACTGCGCCGCCGGGGCGGGCTGATCCAACTGACCAACATGGAACATGCCGACGATATCATCCTGGAACTGGCCGGTATCTGCCCGCGGGATCGGGTGACCGTCGGTGGCCTGGTTGATACGCAGAATGCCAGAAAGCCGGTGAGCACTACGGTCACCGTGACCGGCAGGACGGCCAGCGGTGCGATGGGCAGCCACCAGTTTATTCTCAGTGACGAAACCACCATGGTGGACAACGTCTGCGGCCCCGCCCTCGGCTTCCTGCTGCGTGGCAGCGAACTGTATAAAAACGGCCTGCGGGGTCTCGTCACCTCCGCCGATCTGATGCCCCGCTTCGCCAGCCGGACCGGTGTTGGCGCAACCCAAGAAGCGGCTCTGGCCACCGTTTAAGCGTTCGCCATGCCCCTGTTTATCACCGGCAGCGATACCGGCGTCGGCAAGACGGTGGTGACGACCATGCTGGCTGCCGAGGCCCAGGCGCGGGGACGTTCCGTCTGCGTGTACAAACCCGTCCAGACCGGCTCGAAAACGCCGGATCAGCCGGACGACCCGCTGATGATCAACCGCTGGCTGGCCCAACCGGTGGATTTCTGCTGCACTTACAACTTTCTGGAGCCGGTAGCGCCTTACGTGGCGGATGTGCAGCGGATAATCCGCCCGGAGGTCATCCGGCAGACCTTTGAGGATCTGTCCGACCGGTACGATGAGGTCTTGGTGGAAGGCGCAGGCGGGGTCCGGGTACCGGTGGCGCCGGACTATGAGATGATCGATCTGATGGAAAATCTCAAGACCCCGGTTATCCTGGTCGTCCGCCCGGACCTGGGGACTGTCAACCATACGCTGCTCTCCGTCGAGGCTTTGACGGGGCGGGGGATCGAGGTCCGGGCCGTGGTGGTTTCCGGATACCCGGCAGAGAGTCCCGATCCCGCAATCCGGAGTCTGCCCCAGGTGTTCGAGCGGTTTCTGCCAGCGTTGCGAACCCTCTACCTCCCTTCCGTCCGGCTTGAGGGTTTGGGCCGGGAGCATCCCCAAATGGCCGCCTGGCTTGAATATAACATTTTGTAAATATGCGCCGGGGAGTGATCAATCCGCCTTAATAAAATGTTTTTATTTTAATAGCATTGATATATCTATTGGTTTTTTATCAGGAGAGAGCGTCCCCATGTCAGCCAACCTCAGCTTGATCATCCAAGGAGCCTTGAGAAACTCCCAGCCTCAGGGCCAAGGCCAGGGCAATGGTCTGCCGACGTATGCTGAATTGCGCGAGCAGGCCAAGAGCCAGCAGAGGTTGATGGAAAACGTGGCCACGGTGAACGCCCTCACGGGGGCGCCGGTAGACGGTAACATGCTGGCCGAGGCCAATGCCCGGCTGAACTCGGTTCTGTCACCCAGGCAGATCGCCGGTCGGGGTGCCGGGAGCATCCAGACCCAGCGGTCGCTGGTCCAGCAGGATCTCAACAACCTGGCCCAGACCGGCCAGTTGGACCCGACCACCCTGCTGACCGGCCTGATGCGGCTGGATCAGTTGGAAAAGGCCAAGGAAGAAGCCTTTTCAAAATTCAAGTCCTTCGCCAAGGGCGCCATCAAGCCCATGGAGGCCAGCCCCATCAAGGTCAAGCCGCCGGACAACTCCGGGTATGAAACGGCATTGGGCTACGAATAGGGCCTACAGGCTGCAGCAATAGAAATTCAGATCGGGGTTCCGCGCGGCGCGAACCTCGTCCACTTTTTTGATGGGCGTCGTATGGGGGGCGTCGAGGATCATCTCCGGGTTTTCACGGCACTCCCGGTCGATCTGCTTCATGACTTCAACGAACCGATCCAGCGTTTCGCGGGATTCCGTGTCCGTCGGCTCGATCATCATGGCTTCATGGGCAATCAGGGGGAAGTAGACCGTCATCGGATGAATGCCGAAGTCCATCAGCCGCTTGGCAATGGCCATGGTGTTGAGCCGTTTGTCATAGCCCTTCTGGCGGTGGCTGTTCATCACGAACTCATGCTTGCAGACCTGGTCGTAGGGGACTTCAAAGGTGTCTTTCAGCTTGTCCTTCAGGTAGTTGGCGTTGAGGACCGCGTCTTTCGTCACCTGCGCAAGCCCCTCGGCGCCGTAGGCGGCAATATAGGCGAATGCGCGGGCTATCATCTCGAAGTTGCCGTAGAAGGTCTTGATCTTGCCGATGGTGTCGGGGCGATCAAAGGCCAAGCGATAGGTCTCTCCATCGAAGGTCACAATGGGCACCGGCAGGAAGGGGGCTAGCGTGTTGTTGACCGCTACCGGGCCGCAGCCGGGGCCGCCGCCGCCGTGGGGGGTGGCAAAGGTCTTGTGGGTGTTGATGTGCATCACGTCAAAACCCATCTCAGCGGGCTTTGCCTGGCCCATGACGGCGTTGAGGTTCGCGCCGTCGTAATACATCAGGCCACCCGCCTCGTGCACCAGCCGGGTGATTTCGAGAATATCCTTTTCAAACAGGCCCAGGGTGTTGGGGTTGGTCAGCATCAGGGCGGCGGTTTTCTCCGACACCAGTTCCCGCAGCTTGGCCACATCCACCAGGCCGTCCCTGCCGCTCTTGATCTCGATGATCTTGAACCCGCACATGGCGGCGGAGGCCGGGTTGGTCCCGTGGGCCGAATCGGGGATGATGACCTCGGTGCGCTGGGTCTGGCCCGTTTTCTCGAAGTAGGCCTTAATCATCATCATGCCCACCAGTTCGCCCTGGGCGCCAGCGGCGGGTTGCAGGGTCACGGCGTCAAAGCCGGTGATGTCCGCCAGATACTGCTGAAGCGTATACATCAGTTTCAGGGCGCCCTGGCTCAGGGCTTCGTCCGTCTTGGGGTGAAGGGCGGTGAAGCCTTCGAGCATGCCGTAGTAGTCGCACACCTTGGGGTTGTACTTCATGGTGCAGGACCCCAGCGGGTAGAAGCCGGTATCGATGGAATGGTTCAGCTGCGAGAGCCGCACAAAGTGGCGCACGGCTTCGAGTTGGGAGATCTCCGGCAACTTGGGCGCCTCTTTTCTCAGCAGGCTGGCGGGAATCAGGGTTTCCGGCGGGCGCTCGTCCACGCCGACGGGCGGCAGGGACACCCCGCGGGTACCGGGGGCCGACTGGTCGAAAATCGACGGTTCCAGGGCTTCGAGGGCGGTATTGGTCATGGCTAGCAGACCCCCATAATGTTCTTGTAAATTCTATCGGGACGCGACGACGGCGAATCCGGTGCCGGGTTGCCCAGCAGATCGGCCACAGTGTCCACGTAACGGGCGATGTCTTCGGGCGAGGTCATCTCGGTGGCGGTAATCAGCAGGCTGTTTGCGTACTGGGGGTAGTCGGCCTCCACCGGGATGCCGCCGAGGATGTTGCGGGCGGCCAGCGCATCAAGCACCTGCGCCACCGGCACCGGGAACCGCGCCGTGAATTCAAAGCCGAAGGGCTGGCCGGGGTTGACCAGTTCCACGCCGTCGAGGCGGGTGAGCTTTTCCGCCAGGGCGTGGGCGCGCTGGACGGAAAGATGGGCCAAGTGCTTCAGCCCCTGCGGGCCGACAAGCGTTAGGTATACCGTGGCTTTCAGCACGTTGAGGGCCTGGTTGGTGCAGATGTTGCTGGTGGCCTTGGCCCGACGGATGTGCTGTTCGCGGGTCTGAAGGGTCAGGGTATAGCAGGGGCGGCCTTCCCGGTCTTCTGTCCGGCCCACGAGCCGCCCGGGCAGCTGGCGCATGTACCGCTCCTTCGTGGCCATGAAGCCGCCGTAGGGACCTCCGAAAGACAGGTTGTTGCCCAGGGGCTGGATGTCTCCCACCACAATGTCCGCCCCGTAATGGCCGGGAGCCTCCAGCAACCCCAGGGAAACGGGTTCGGCGGAGACGACGAAGAGGGCGCCGCTCGTCTGGCAGAAGGCGCGGATGGCTTCCACGTCCTCGATGAAGCCCAGGTAATTCGGCTGCTGCAGCAGCACGGCAGCCACGTTGTCGGCGTTTGCCCGGCTGAAAACCTCGGCGGCGTTCAGAGGATCAAACGTTTCCAGGGTGACCTCGCCCAGGCCGTCCACGTAGGTGTCCAGGATCTGCCGGTATTCCGGGTGGACCGTGTCCGCAATCAGCAGGTGTTTGCGCCGGGTGAGGCGAACGGCCATAAACGCCGCCTCCGCCAGCGCCACGCCGCCGTCGTAAACCGAGGCGTTGGCCACGTCCATGCCGGTCAGCTCCGAGATCATGGTCTGGAACTCGTAGCCCACCTGTAGGGTTCCCTGGCTGACCTCCGGCTGGTAGGGGGTGTAGGCGGTGTAGAACTCCGAGCGGCCCGCAATGGTATTGACCGCCATTGGGATAAACCGGTGATAGGCTCCGCCGCCCAGGAAGCAGGCATAATCTTTCGCGGCGTTGGCGTTGGCCAGCCCTTTGAGTTCCTGCATCAGTTCCTGCTCGCTCAGACCGGCCTGAGGCAGGACGCTATAGTCAATCCGCCTGCGCAGGGCGCCAGGGATGTCGGCAAACAGGTCGTCAATCGAGGTCTTTCCAATGGCGGACAGCATGGCCTGACGGTCCGCGTCGGTATGGGGAAGGAAGTTGGTCATGTCGGTCATTCCTTGGGCGTGGCCGGTTGGGGACGTTGCTTCGGGGGCGGGAGAGTCCGTTTTCGTTGAAGGGGTGGACCCCTTCATTGAATGCCCGAACGGATAGCTCAAATATAGCGATAAAAAACCCCTGAATCAACGTCATTGCATGCCCCGATCGCACGAAACCCGCACCTTTCGGTACGGGCTGCATGTAAAGATTTGACTCGCGGGCGCCTTAAGGTCAGGATTCCTGTTCTTCCAGGAATTTGAGGTATTGTTCCGGGGTCATCAGCTCCTCCACCTCATCGGGCTTGGAGAGCTTGACCTCGATCATCCAGCCGTCGCCGTAACAGTCGTCGTTGACCAGATCCGGCTCTTCCTGCAGGGCGGTGTTGATGGCGACGATCTCGCCGCTGACCGGGATGTAGAGGTCCGAGGCCGCCTTGACCGATTCGATGGAGCCGAAGGTGTCGCCCTTCTCGAACTCCTCGCCGTTGTCCGGCAGCTCGACAAAAACCACATCCCCCAGAGCTTCGGCGGCATAATGGCTGATGCCTACCCGTGCCCGGTCATCCTCAACGATGATGTACTCGTGGGTTTCCAGCAGACGTGCTTCTTCCGGAATGAGGTCTTTAATGAAACTGCCCATGTTTTCCCTGGTTACCTCGCTTGATAAAACGGCCTCTCTACGATGACAGCGTCAACCTCGTTGCCCCGCACACGAATCTGGATGGTGTCTCCCGGTCCTTTCACCGCCCCGTTCCGGATATAGCCCATGGCAACCGGCTCATTCAGGGTGGGCGAAATCGAACCGCTGGTGACGAGTCCCACTTCATCCCCGTTTTTCAGGATGACGTCATGGTGACGGGCAATGGTCTTCCTATTCAGTTTAAAGCAGTAAAATTTCCGTGCAAGCCCTTTTTCCTTTTGGGCTTTCAGGGCGGCCCTGCCGATGAAGTCGGCCTCCTGATCCAGCTTGACGGACCATCCGAGTCCGGCCTCCAGGGGCGTGTATTCTTCGGTGATGTCGTTGCCATGCAGGGGGTAGGCGGCCTCCAGACGCAGGGTATCGCGGGCGGCCAGGCCGACGGGCCTCAGTCCGGCGTCTTTCCCTGAGGCCAGCAAGCCGCTCCAGACGGCTGCTGCCCGGTCGTTAGGCACCACCAGTTCCACCCCGTCCTCACCGGTGTAGCCGGTGCGGCAGACGAGGACGTCCGCATTGGCCGATTCCAGCTGCAGTGTTTTCTGGGCGACATGAAACCGTTTGGGCAGATCGCCGATCCCGGCGTGTTCCAGCACCCCGGCGAACTTCGGCCCCTGCAACGCAAACAGCGAGTAGTCGGAAGCCAACGCGATCACCTCGGCGCCGGTGGCGTGGGAACGCATCCAGTCCAGATCCCGCACCGTGTTGGCGGCGTTGCAGATGACGAGAAACTGCCGGAATTCGTTTAAAGAAGCATCTTCAGGCAGCATATAGATGATAATGTCATCGATGATGCCGCCTTCCTCATTGAGAAACTGGGTATAGACGGCCTTTCCCGGATAGAGCTTCGTGAGATCCTGGGGGACCAGTCCGTTGAGAAAGCTTCGGGCGGCCTCAATATCGGCGGCGCTTACGGATACCAGGCCCATGTGGGAGATATCAAACAGCCCGGCGTTTTTACGCACCGCATGGTGTTCTTCCAGCACCTTGCCGAACTGCAGCGGCATGTTCCAGCCCGCGAAATCCACCATTTTGGCGCCGGCGGCCACATGGGCTTCGTAGAGGGGCGTGTTTTTCAGGGCGGTGGTTGCCACGCGCTGCTCTCCCTGTCTGCGGACAATTGCGAAAACTACAGGAAGATTGTTGAACAGCCCCCCGTCGATGTCAATGCGTGGCGAGCGCTTTCCCGTTACAGCGCGAAGGTGAACAGTGCCGCCAGATAAACCAGCCCCAATCCCGTGGCCACGGCCCACTTCGTTTGTAATCCCTCGTGTTCCTTCACGGCAGCGAGCACGATGACCTTCGGAGGCTCCTGCTTCATGTTCCGGCGGCTATGCATCACCAATTCTCCGTTCAAACTGCATCCTGCTAAGTCTTTCGGCGCGGAGCCGAAAAACTTTAGCTTCCGGCTTTCGCCTTGAGGGCAAGGGCATGCCGCAGGGGGTGGACAACGGCGCGGGCGGGCGGAGTCGCTGCGGGTTGCAGGCTTTTGTTCAGAATTTCATAGACCTTTACATGTTTCTGCTTGCCCCGCACCGGAACCTGTCCCAGGTAGCGGCAGGCGGCATCATCCTTGACCCAGCGCCAAGTGGACTCGCTGACGATGATCCGGGTGTTGAAGATCTTGTTCATCTGCTCCAGCCGGGCGGCGAGGTTCACGTTGTCGCCGATGATGGTGAAGTCCATTTTCATATGAGAGCCGATGTTGCCGATGAAAACCACGCCGGAGTTGATGCCGATGCCGATGTCGAGAACCGGCAGGCCCTCCTGCTGCCATTTCTTGTTGAGTTGCCGCAGGACCCGCTCCATATCCCGTGCGGCGCGGACGCTATTGATGGCGCTGGAGGCGATGCTGCCGTCGGTGGGTTCGAAGAAGGCCATCAATCCGTCGCCCATGTATTTGTCGAGGCGTCCCTGGTTCTCGAAGATCACCTGGGTCATGGCCGTAAAGTACTCGTTGAGCTGGTGGATGACCAGGTTCGGCGGATATTTTTCCACGAGGGCCGTGTAACCCCGGATATCACAGAAAAGAATCGACACTTCCCGCATTTGCCCCTGGTAGGAAGGGATGCAGCTGTTCATGGACAGGGTGTGGGCGTTGGCCGCATTGTTGGCGTTGCCGCCAAAGCCGTTGGAAAAGCCTCCGGCTGGAAGCCCGGCTCCGTTCCCCTGGAAGGGCGACGGGGGCAGGGCGGGCGCCAGGTGGGCCAGCGGGTCCGCTTTTGGGGACTCAGGGCGCTTCAGGACCCGGATCACTTCCTCAAGAACCACTTTCAGATTCTTTAATGTCTGAAGCGGCCTGTATCCCGTGAGGGACAAGCTGATGACTCCGGCCAGGCCCAGGCTGAACACTGTCACATTGAACAGGGGATAGAACTCCAGCATGCCGCCGGACGACAGGGGGATCTGTGCCGGGGGCAGCCCGATTCCCGTCAGGCCCTGGAGGCCTTCGTAAATCAGGGCTTCCGGAATGATCAGGATATTGGTCAGCCAGTAGAGGGGTGCGAGGATGGCGGCACTGGATTCCGGAGATATTCCGGTGGCCGACAGGATGAATCGCACGAGAAACAGACATGCGGACAGGCTAAGTCCAGGGGTGACAATCTTGAACACGACCCGATTGGCTCCTCTCTCCGTTATATTTAGGATTTTCGCTCTTCTGATACTGAGATCAACACACACACGATGAAGTCTTGCATTTATATAAAAACAAACATTTGATTTTTGATGCGCATGTTGTAAAAACCGCGTTACAATTCATCATCATGGACCGCTGGCTCATCGCAGGTTTGGGGAATCCCGGTTCCCAGTACGAAAACACCCGGCACAATGCCGGGTTTATGGCTGTGCGCAGGTTGGCAAAAGCCCACGGCATCGAGGGAAAGGGGCAGGTCAAATTCAATGCCGTTGTGGGGACGGGATCGCTTTTGGGTACGCCTGTCGTGCTGGCCCAGCCCACCACGTTCATGAACCTCTCCGGCGAAGCCGTGGGCCGACTGCTTCATTTTTACCAGGTTCCCCCGCAGCGGCTGTTGGTTATCTATGATGACGTGGCCCTGCCACTGGGCAAGATCCGGGTGCGTCCCAGGGGGAGCGCCGGCGGGCATAACGGGATGCGCTCCATCATCAAGGTGCTGGGCGGCAACGAAGATTTTCCGCGGATTCGGATCGGTATCAACATCCCGGCGGGGGGCGGGGGGTTGCATCACCACGTCCTCAGCCGGTTTTCTCCGGACGAGGAGAAAATTCTCGATGATGTGCTGGATTTGACGGTCCAGGCCGTGGAGACGGTGGTTCACCAAGGCATGGACGAGGCCATGACCCGGTTTAACGGCCTGACGGTGGGGGCGCAGGAAACCTGAGATACCGGCTTGTTTACGCGGCGGTTTCGCGCTGCCGCCGGGCGATGGCGGCCAGGGCCTGGATGAAGGCTTCGACGAAGCGGGAAACGTCTGCCTGGGAAACCGAGTTGTCAATCACCATGTCCGCCACCTCGCGGCTGGGCAGGATGTGTTCGTTGAGGCACCGCACCGTGGTGTTCCACATGTTGTCCGTGGTGCCCCGGTTTTCGCGCCGGTTGCGCTCCAGCCAGCGCTGGCGGCGGCGGCCTTCGTCAATGTCCACGAAAATCTTGAAATCGTAGAGATGGGTCAGGGACCGGTCGTAGAAGGCGAAGATGCCCTCGGTGACAATAAACGGCTCGACCCGGACGGCCATCCCCCGTTCGATGATGGTGGGTTTGGCGGCGGGGGTGCCGAAGCGCAGCCGGGGAATGTGCAGGGTGGCGCCGTAGGAGAGATCCTTGAGGCGGTGGAGATCCTGGGCCAGCTTGTCAAACCGGATGTGGACCGGGTCGTCGAAATCAATCTCGTCGTAAAAGGAGGCCAGCGACAGGTGGGGAAAATCCGCCTCGAAGTCACGGTAATAGTTGTCCTGGGTGAAGGAGGAGATTCCCGTAACGTCTCCCAGCGAATTCTCCAGCACTTCACGGATAAAGGACTTGCCGCTGCCGGAAGCGCCGGCAAGGGCGATGGTAAAGGGCCTGGGGGCCAAAGCCACCCGGTGGAACCACCGTTCCAGATTCTGCCAGAAGAAGAGGGAAATGGACTGCACCACCGGCGCGGAACGCTGGCTGTCCTCGTAAAGCAGCCGACGAACCTCCGGAAGAACCTGTTGGTGAAAAATATCGCTCATGCCGTGGTGCCGTTTCCCGCAGGGTGACCCTATCCGAGATTGTACCCCGGCCAGACAGGCCCGACAAATGTAATATGAAGTTTTTAGAACGCTACGAATTGTTAAAACCGCTCAAGTAGGACAATACTGACCGGTTGTTATCACACAGAATATACAAATTCTTTGAAAAACTGAATATATGGCCGTTTACAAGCTGTTTCCCTTGCCACTATGATTACTTGACGGTTACGCAAGTAAACAGAATTCATGGATAAGCCATTCAATAGGGAAGAATAGACAGGATGAACCGGTGAAATCCTCAACGCTCAATACGACGGCATACCGCATTTTCAAAACGCTGCAATGGCTTTGTGAATCTCCCCTGAGTGTGGAGGAACTGAACCGGAAGTTTCAGGATGATCCGATGATCAACCGGACGCTTTCGGAAGATTCGGTCTGGCTTTATATCAACACCCTCAAGACCCTGGGTTGCGAGATCACCCGGCCGGTTCCCTCCAACGGGTTTCGCTACCAGTTGCTGTATCATCCCTTTGGCAACATCCTGGCGCCTGAGGACATTGACACCCTGACGGACGCCAAAACCGTTGCCGAGGCCAAGATGAGCTACCCGGAAATTCTCTGCCTCGACCGGTTTTTCAAGAAGATGCTTGCGTACTCGTCCCTTCCCGAAAGAAAGACGCTCATCGAGGACATGTTTTCCACCAGCCGGAGTGTGGACTACGAGGCCCGCATGGAAACCATCGACCGGCTTGGCGAGGCGGTACAGGATCGTCGGCTGCTGTTTGTCACCTACCAGTCGCCGGCCAAGGGCAGCGAGAGCTTTTACTTCCTCCCCGAAGCCCTGATGTACCAGGGTGGGGTGCTGTACCTCAACGGCAGCCGCCTGGGCCGGGAGAACCTGGTTATGCTGAGGGTGGAGCGCATCGAGTCGTTTGAAATCACGGAGCAGCCGGATCTTTACGAGCAGCTTGAGAAAATCCAGAGCGGTCGGATTCATGTGGTGGTTCGGCTTTATGCCGCTTCGGCCTTGCCTGTGGAGATTCTGGGGCCGGGGGAGCAGGTCCGGCGGGTCGGGCATGCGGACCCGCCCTATATGGAAATCACACTGGAGACCCGCGATCTGTTCCTGCTGAAACAGAAGCTTCTGGAGTTGGGGCTTCCCTTTGACGTGGTGGAACCGGAATCCTTCCGGGCCGACGTGCTCCAGACCCTGCTGGCCATGAACCGTCTGTATGCAAGGGTCGAGGCATGAGAAGCCTGAACCGGCCGCGGGACGGTCACCCTATTCTGGATAAGGGAAACTACAACATCTCCGCCTACCGGGTGTTGTACATCCTGTTGCTGCTGGTCCGTCACCGCGCTCTTACCCTGTCCGAACTCAACGCCCATCTGCTGGAGAATCCCATCATCGGGCGGGCCTACAACAGTGAAACCATTACCAAGTACATCAACACCCTTCGTCAGGTGGGCTGTGAGATTCCACGGGCCAACAGCCGCCACAATTTCCACTACAAGCTGCTCAAAAACCCTTTCCCGTTGCCGGTCAACGAGGAGGAACTTCGCGCCGCCCATCGGTTGCTTGAAATTCTGACGTCCCATCCGGATGAGGAACTGCACGTCAACTATTACAATATCCTGCGCAAGGTGGCCTGGTCCGTGGGAGACGATGAGAAAGCAGCGTTGCTCTTCGATACGGCGCCGCCCCTGGCCGGTGAGGAAGTCCAGCGCAACCGGGACCTGCTGTCACGGTACCGGACCCTGTGCAAGGACGCCCAGGCCCTGGAGGTGACCTACCGGGTCCAGGGCGAAGAGGTGGTGACCCTGAGCCTGGAGCCTGGCCGTGTAGTTCAGGAGGGAAGCCGGTTGTACCTGGTGGGCATGGATCGCCGGAATTACCAGAAGATCAAATTGAATCTGGAGTCGATCCAGTCCGTGCGCCAGCTGCCCTTCAAGGTCCAGAACCGGTTGCGGGTGGTCAGTGTCGTTTTTGAACTCACCGGGCGCCTGGCCCGGACCTACCGGCTGTATCCGGGTGAGACCCTGCTGGTGGAATCCCCGGAGCGAATCCGCATTAAGGCGAGAACGGAGGATTATCAGTCCCTGCTTAACCGCCTTCTCAAGTATGGCAGCTACTGTGAGGTCATCTCACCCACCTACGTGCGCCATGAGATGCGGGCCAAGGTCGCCTCCATGCTGGCGGCCCTGAGGGGTGGCGGAGACTAGGGGCTAATACAGGATAAAGAGCCGGGACCCGCCGTAGAGGGCCTTGTCTTCCCGGTAGCCCAGGAACATGGGCTGTTTGAGGGGGCGGTTGATGCCGTAGACATTCTGGAATTCCTGGGTATCCCGGTTCATGGCGATCATAAACGGATTCTGGGGCCGCGGCTCGCCCTGGGTCTGGGGCAGGCTGGCGGGGATGGGGGCGGGCAGTTTGGCCACCGGCTCCTGGCCGCCGAACAGTTTTTGCAGGAACAGACTCATAATGCTTCTTTCCCTCACTCCTGGACTTCGTGCTCCAGATTGTATTTTACTTTTGCGTGATTGCAACCGCTTCCCGCAGGTGGCGTATTTTGGTCCGCTTGGGGTTCCGGCCCGGAGGCGGTAAAATAGGAGATGCCCCAGGCAGACGCAGAAATTTCGGAGTTGATCGTGTTCGCAGACCTGAAAAAGCGGTTGGAAGCCCTCGCCCCCCGGTTGGAGGGGGCAAGGAGGTTTCTTTGACACCCCGAAGGTTCGTGACCGTGTAGCGGCCCTGGAAGAAATCTCCGCCGCCCCGGAATTCTGGAACGATCAGGCACGCGCCCAGGCGGTCATGCAGGAACTCACCGATCTCAAGGGCAGCCTGCAGCAGATGGCGGACTGGGATCGGCGTTTCAGCGATGTCCAGGTCCTGGTTGAGCTGGGCGAGGAGGCCGGGGACGAGGCGGTGGCCTCCGAGACCGCCCAGGAGCTATCGGCCCTGGAGCGCGAGGTCGATCGCTGGGAGTTGCAAAGCCTGCTCAACGGTGAATATGACGAGTCCGACGCGTTGGTAACCATCAACGCCGGGGCCGGGGGCACCGATGCCCAGGATTGGGCACAGATGCTCTTTCGGATGTACCTGCGCTGGGCGGAATCCAAGGGCTACCGGACCGAGGTGCTCGACAGCTCCGAGGGCGAGGAGGCCGGTATCAAGAGCGCCACCATCCGGGTCAGCGGCAAGTATGCCTACGGCTATGCCCGGATGGAGCGGGGAGTCCACCGGCTGGTGCGGATTTCCCCGTTTAATGCATCGGGCAAGCGCCAGACCAGTTTTGCCTCCCTGGAGGTCAGTCCCGTGGTCCAGGACGTCAGCTCGGCGGACGTGGCGGTACGCCCGGAGGATCTGGAATGGGACACCATGCGCAGCGGGGGGGCGGGCGGCCAGAACGTCAACAAGGTGGAAACCGCCGTCCGGCTGACCCACAAGCCTTCCGGCATCGTTGTGCGCTGCCAGCAGGAGCGCAGCCAGCTCCAGAACCGCGACATTGCCATGGAGATGCTCAAGTCCAAGCTGCTGGCCCGGAAAATCGCCGAGCACGAGGAGAAGCTGGCCCAACTGCGCGGCGAGTCGATGGACATCAACTTCGGCAGCCAGATCCGCTCCTACGTCTTCCATCCCTACAACCTGGTGAAGGATCATCGCACCAACTATGAAACCGCCGACGTGCAGGGGGTGATGGACGGGGATCTCGACGGGTTTATCGAGGCCATGCTGCGCCAGAACCAGTTGCAGGAAGCATAAAGCACACAGCAGAGGGAGTTTTTCAGATGACGGACAGCCAGGGCAGTCGACACATCCGGGTGATTCACGGTCCCAACCTCAACATGCTGGGCCAGCGGGACCCGGACATATACGGCACCCTCACCCTAGAGGGGGTGAATGCCCGAATCAGCGAGAAGGCACAAACCCTGGGGCTGGATGTGGCCTTTTTTCAGTCCAACCACGAGGGGGATCTTATCGACATGATTCACATGGCGGTAGGGACGACCCGCGGCCTGCTCATCAACCCCGGCGGGCTGACCCACACCAGCGTGGCCCTGGCGGACGCCATGGAAGCCTATCCCCATCCCTGCATCGAGGTGCATCTGTCCAATATTTACCGCCGTGAGGAGTTTCGCCGCCACTCTTATGTGAGTCCCGTCGTTTCCGGGGTGATCTGCGGTTTCGGCCTCAACAGCTACCTCCTGGCCCTGGAGGCCCTTCATGGCCTGATCCTGGCCGAGGAGGGCGTTACCCGCCCTGGAGGCGCATGAAAATGGGGATGGCGGCCATGATGTTGTTGAAGAGGTGGGCGGCGATGGACGGGATGATGGAGCCGGTGCGCAGCCGGAAGTAACTAAACAGCAGTCCCAGCAGGTAGACGGAGATGAGGGCGACGGGGGCGGTGTGGTAGAGGCTGTGGAAGAGGCCGAAGATGAGGGCCGTCAGGATGACGGCGGTGCCAGGGGAGTAGTATTTGTACAGGGTGGACTGGAGGAAGCCGCGAAAGATGATCTCTTCCACGATGGGGGCGGAAAACAGCCCCAGCAGGGTGACCATCAGGAGCCGGTCCGGGGTCAGGGCGCGGTAGGGATCGGCCAGTTCCTCCGGGGATTGGAACAGGAGGGAGAGGATCAGGGAGAGGGCGGTAAAAATCAGGACGACCCCCAGAATGGCCAACAGGCTTTCCCGCAGGTAGTAGCCTGCGGGGCGGTCCAGTTGCAGCCCCAGCGCCGGGCGCAGATCGGTCTTGTAAATGGCGGCCAGTGACAGGAGGATGATTCCCCAGGCCCCGATGGGCAGGATCTGCTGGAGCAGGAACCGGGCGCGATCGGCGAGGGTGGGCCAGAAGATGGCCAGCAGGGCCGTGCTGATGAGGGGAACCACCAGGTAGGTCAGCAGCATGGCCGCCAGTGCCGTGGTCCGCCCCCACGGCGGGGTCTGCTCCGAAATTCGCGGTGGTTCGGGAAACAGGCGCATGATGACCATTCTCGGAGGGACAGCCGGGGGCGTCAACTCGCAATGCGTTTAAAAAGCCGCTATTATATAAAGATGTCTTTGCGAAAACGTATTGGCCGGAAGAAACCCGTGGATACAAAGCGCTATGACTGAGAAGGCAAGTTTTCGAGGTGTCTTCACCGACATCATGCTCTGGCTGGTGCTGGGGACCCTGATGGGCGTCGCCGTCTATTACGCCGTCGTGAACCTGCCCCAGCAGCACCGGCAGGTTCTTACCCTCACCTTCCGGGATGCCAACGAGATGACCCGCGGGGCCAACGTGCGGATGATGGGGGTGGATATCGGCTACGTGGATGATATCTGGGTCCAGGAGGATGAGGTGGACGTGGTGATCCGGACCATGCCGGACGCCCCCAAGATTCCGCCGGGGTCCCTGGCGACCATTCAGTTTACCGGCCTGGTGGGGTCCAAGAGTATCGAGATTATTCCGGCGGACCCGTCCATCCGGCGAGCGACTGCCGACGGCCAGTACCTGAACGTCGAGGAACCCATCCGGCTCAAGGACTATTTCGACTACAACATCGAGATCGCGGAAGCCTTGCGCATGGGGGCTGAGAACCTCTCCGACTTTTTCGGAAAGCGAAAGCCGGTGGAGGAACTGCAGCATAACATTCGAACCGGCGAACGGGCCACTGCCAACGCGGGGATGCACCTGCAGAACGGCCTGGACCGGATGGCGGATTTTCGCGGGAAGTACGCCAAGTCCAGCGCCGATTTCCTGACCTTTATGGCGCATTTCCGGCTCACGACGGATCACGCGGTGTGGATGCTTGATCCGAATGTCTTTGCCCCTTCTGTTGCGGCGGTGCTGCATTACGGAGAGGCTCTTTTCTCCGAGGGGTCCGCCGCCTTCGGACGGTTCCAGGGGAAAAAGGGTTACCTGGATGCAGAGAGCCATATTGGGAAGGGGCAATGCCGGATTCGCCAGGCCTGTGAACAGGTCGCCAGCCTGGATCTGAAGGGCCGGGCGACCGGAATGCATGGGGGGATCTCCCGGTTTCATGAAGCTGTGGTCCGTGCGGATCAGTTTTTTCAGGCGGATCACAACGCCACCCTTAGGGTCATTCGCGGGGGTATCCAGACATTCAACGGTCAGATCCGGCGCCTGCTGGAGTATCTCTAGACGGGCAGGCTGTCGGGGTCGTCGATGTACGGCAGGATCTGCCGCCAGAGGGTGTCCAGCCGGCCCGGATCTTCCAGGTGCAGGTAGCCGAACAGGGCTTCGAAGCCGCTGGCCTGCCGGTGGGTCAGGTGATCCGAGCGTTTTTTGGCGGTGACGGGCAGGTTTCGCCCGCGGCGCACCAGATCCCGCTCTGCGTCTGTCAGGAAACCGTCCAGCGCTTTGAGCAGCCGGGCCTGGAACGCCCCGTTCACCCGTGCCGTGCAGTAGCGATGCACCGTATCCAGCCGGGTGTGTCCGGCTTCCAGGGCTTTCTGGCGCACCCGAAGCTCATAGGCGGCGTCGCCCAAGTGGGCCAGGACCCGCGGATGGATATCCGCCGTGTTAATGGCCATCCGCCCCGGAACCGGCGGGGACCCCGGCCAGCTCCCACGTGGTGCCGTCCTTGGAATCCATCAGGCGGATGCCGATATCCGAGAGGTGTTTGCGGATGGCATCGGCCTGGGTCCAGTTCTTTGTGGCCTTGGCCTGTTGGCGCATCCCGATGATTTCCGAAAGCAGGGTTTCCGGGTCCTTGCCAGGTTCCAGCCATTGGCCGGTGAGTTCGTTGTAGATCGTGCGCAGGGCCGCGACGGTGTCCGGCGGGAGGCGGTCCTCGTCAAACACCCGCTGGGGGTTGAAGCCCAGGTGAACGAAGAGGGCAAGAGCCTCGGTGAAATGCCGGCGAATGCCGGGGAGATCTTCCGCCGTTTCGGCCAGGGCGGTGTTGAGGTCGGTGATGGCTTCTGCCAGGGTGGCCAGGGCCTGGGGCGTATTGAGATCATCGCCCATCTGCTCTTCGAAGGCCTGCAGATGCCGATAGTCTTCTGCCTGGGAATGCCCCGGCACGTCGAACTCGGCCAGAACCTGGGGGTGAAGACCCAGCACGTCGCAGCCGTGGCGAAAGGCTCTATGAATCTTGTTCATCCGGTTCTTTGCGCCGCCCAGGGCCTCGTCGCTGAAATCCACGGGCATCCGGTAGTGGTTGGTCAGCAGGAAATAGCGTAGGGTGTTTGGATCGTAGCGCTCCAGAACCCGGCGGATGGTGGAGAAGTTCCCCAGGCTTTTGGACATCTTCTCGCCGCTGACGTTGACGAAGCCGTTATGCATCCAGTACTTCACGAAGGGGATTTTCCCGGTCCATGCTTCGGACTGGGCGATCTCGTTCTCGTGGTGGGGAAAGATGAGATCCGCCCCGCCGGTGTGGATGTCGATCTGGTCCCCGAAGATCCGGTGGTTCATGGCGGAGCATTCCATGTGCCAGCCGGGACGCCCGCGTGCCCAGGGCGCGTCCCACCCATCCGGGTCGTCGGCGGGGATGGCCTTCCAGAGGGCGAAATCCAGGGGGGATTCCTTCTGGGGGTCCACCTCCACACGGGCGCCGGCCTTGAGGTCATCGAGGGGCTTTTTGCTCAGCTTGCCGTAATCCGCCTTGGCGCCGGCGCGAAAATATACGCTGCCGTCGGCGCTGATGTAGGCGGTTTTGTTGTCGACGAGCGTGCGGATGCCTTCGAGCATCTCGTCGATGTACTCCGTGGCCTTCGGTTCGTCGGTAGGGGGCAGAACGTTGAGGGTGGCCATGTCCTCATGAAAGAGCTTCGTATAATGTTCGGAGATGCTGCGGAAGGGGACGTTCTGCTCTTTCGCCCGGTTGAGGATCTTGTCGTCCACGTCGGTGATATTGCGGGCATAGCGCACCGTGTAGCCGAGATAGCGCAGGAACCGGTACAGGACGTCCCAGGTGATGTAGCAGCGGGCATGACCCAGGTGCGCCTCGTCGTAAACCGTGGGGCCGCATACGTACATGCGGACCGCCCCCGGCGACAGCGGCTCAAAAGGCTCCTTGCGTCCGGTCAGGGTATTGTAGACGGTCAATGGTGCTTTCATCCCCTACATTGTAGCAAAAGCAGCCCTGTTGATGGCAAAATGGGGACGGCTCGTCTGGCCGGTGGTCAGAATGAATTCGGAAAGGAGGCGGCAATGGCGCCAGTACCGCAAAGCGAAACCACAACCATTCGGATTGTCCATGCGGAGATGGAGGACCTGGAGCGTCTGCTTCCGGCCTTCGGCGCATACCGGGAGTTTTATGGCCTGTCCGCCGCCCTGCACGAATGCCGCTATTTTCTCTTTAACCGCTTGATGAACGAGGACTCCCTGATTCTTCTGGCGGAAAACCCGCAGACGGAGAAACTTCTGGGTTTTGCCCAGTTGTACCCCACCTTCTCCTCCCTGGCCCTGAACCAGATCTGGATTCTGAACGATCTGTATATTGACCCCCAGGCCCGCCGCCGCGGGGTGGCAACCCGGCTCATTGGTTATGCCCGCGACTTTCTGCGCGAACGGGGAGACGAGGCCATCGTGCTGGAGACGGCGCCGGACAATGCGGCGGCAAAGGCCCTGTACGAAGGGACGGGGTTTTCAAAGGACGACGCCTTCGACCGCTACAGGCTGAGATTGGCGACCTAGCAAAAACCGCTCATCAGGAGTTTTGTAGAACACAACAACAGGGATTTTTTCTAGGGATTTTTTCTGATTCGCGTTGAAGATTGAGTTCGCCCGATGAGCCTGAACCCATTGTCCTTTTACAATATGCCCGGCTACTTTCCCGCCGCCCACCCGGTGGCCGGTCGCACGGAGCCGCCGGTGCCGCCGCCCGCCTTCAGCGTCAACCGGGTGATGGCCGAACAGCACAAGGAGCAGGGGAACAAGTACCGCAAGCTTCAGTTGCATTATGAGGCCATCCGCGAGTACGCCGAAGCCATCCGCCTTGATCCGGGATACACTGACGCCTACTACAACCTGGGGCGCACCTACGTGGTGGTGGGAGACCCCGCCAACGCGGCCCGAACCTTAGAGCAGCTGCTGGCCATCAATCCGGCGGATCACGAGGCCCGCATCCTCCTGGCGGAACAGCGCACCCGCCTGGGTCAGCCGGATCAGGCCCGTCGCCATTACGAGCTGATTCTGGACCAGGTGCCCATGTTCGATCCGGCCCGTCGCAACCTGCGGCTGCTGGATGTGAAGCGGAAGGCCCAGACTTCGCCCCAGGCCGCCTATTTCCTGTTGCAGGGCAGCGGTCAGCAGGCCCTGAACCAGGCGAAGGTGCTGGCGAAAAACTACTGCATGCTCCGGAACGATCCGGCCATGCTGCCGGTGATGGATGCCGTGCGCTACGAGTTTGCCCCCACGGAGCAGGTCAACCAGGTGGCCAACCTGGCGGAATACGATCACATGCGCCGCACCATCCGCTTTGCGCCGGAGATGGCCTTTGCCCATCCCAACGTGCTGGCGGCCTACATGGTTCACGAGCTGGTTCATGCCCGTGACAACGATGCCATCACGTCCGTGATGGAGGAGCAGGACGGTTACCGGGAACTGGCCCGGTTCTGGCTGGTGAACCGGGGGCAGGTGATCGAGCCGAACCTCGATCTGGCCGCCGCCCTTTACGGCGAAAGCCCGGACCGGCTGGATCAGAAGGTTCGTGAGCTGTATACCATGCGCGATCCCCTGATGTCCGAAAAATCCCCCGGCCATGGCATGCCTTATATGCAAATGATCGGAATCCAGGCCCAGGCGGACTACCTGGAAAAAGTCTCCAAGTATACCCAGTTCATCTATGACCGCATCAAGAGTCTTTTGCCCCTCTACCCTCTGGTTTGAAGGGATGTAAAAATTCCTGTTTTTTGGAAAACCGAGGATACACCATACTTAGTTCGGCAGGATTTCCAGTATAACTAAAGGGTGTGAATTCCGTTTGCGATGCGGATTGAGGTCCAATGATCCCAGGGTATACAATGCCTTTTGGTATAATCGAATGAACATTCGATTGTCTCGAAAACCATGCCGATGGGAGGCGCAAGGCCGCGGGTTGTCCGAAAAACGGGCTGGAGAGTACGGGTTGTCTATGGAACTGGAAGAGTTTACAGCCGGGATGACTGAATTAATTCAAACAGCGCATGCCCTTTATCGGAAAGCGCTGGCGGAAAGCCGTTCCTGTTCAGTTCCTGGCGAAGCTGAACAAAGAAATCCTCCGGCAGACGTTCAATCTCCCCGTTCCTGACATGTTCCGCAATGGCGAGAACCAGTTCGGCCAGATCATACTCGTCCATGGCCCGCAGGGCTTTCAGGCGGTGCAGGGTAAAGCCGCCCTCGCGGAAGATCGCCGTTTTGGCCATGCGTTCCAGGGTTTCGTCCCGGAACCGCCGACGGCCATGGATCAGGTTGGAGAGACCCTCGGCGGTCATCGCCATCTCGCGGGCCAGGTCTTCAACCTGAACCCCCCGCCGCAGCAGGTAAAGTTGGATTTGGTGTCCCAGGTATTTGGGAGACTGCTTCATTCGGGGTGTCCTGTTTCTCTGGGATTGGATCGTCCACGGTTAATTTCGATATTGAAAATAACCTTTCATAAATGATATAATAATCAGACCCGCCGTGTCGAACGGTATGCCTGAAGATAACAGGCCACGGGGGTTCCGAGCAGGTCCCATTCTAATACAAAACCCTTTTCCCTTTAAGCGGCTAAATCTTCGGTTTCTTAAAGGGGGCGGGGCAACGCGCTGAAACAGGAGACGGGAGTTTGCATGCCGTTACGTCTGAGGATTGCCGAAATTTCCCTGGAGAAAAGGGGTTGGACCATGAAGGAACTGGCCGAGCGCCTTCGGGTCGAGCATCAGACGGTGCTGTACTGGAACCAGGGACGGGCCTTTCCCCGCCTGCCGATGATGATCAAGCTCTGCCGGGTGCTTGGATGCAAGCTCGATGAGTTGGTCCAGGGCTGAGCAACGCAATTGGCGCCGAAGCGGGGTTTTCTTTTACAAGAGTGTCCCTTTGTCTGACAATGGGAGCGCCATGAATTGATCGCGATCCGTCAAGGGCCAGTTTTTGATGAACGCCGCCGCCACCCTGTCCGAACTTGAGCAGATGCTTCCGCCCGCTCCCCAGCCGGTGGGCAGTTACGTACCGGTGGTGCGTTGCGGGAACCTGCTGTTCACCTCCGGGGTGCTGCCCATGAAAGAGGGTGCCCTGGCCTATACCGGCGCCGTGGGGTCCTATACGGTGTCGGTGGAAGACGGCCAGGAGGCCGCCCGGCTGTGTGTTCTCAATGCCCTGAGCATTATCCGGGCCGAATTGGGCGATCTCTCGCAGGTGGCCCGGATTGTCAAGCTGAACGGTTATGTCAGCAGCACCCCCTCGTTTACGGCGCAGCCCACCGTCATTAACGGAGCGTCGGATCTGCTGGTCCGGTTTTTCGGGGAGAACGGCAGGCATGCCCGTGCGGCGGTCGGGGTGGCGGCCCTGCCCTTGGGGGCCTCCGTCGAACTGGATCTGATCGTGGAGGCGCGGGCCTAGTTTCATGGAAAAAGTGCTGTTCTATACCACCGCATTCAGCCTGGGCGCCGCCCACGCCCTTGAACCCGGCCATGGCAAGGCCCTGGTCACGGCCTATCTGGCAGGTGCGCGGGGGCGACTGTCTGATGCGCTCATTCTGGGCGGTGTTATGGCCTTATGTCATACGGCGTCCGTCATGGTGCTTGCGCTGGGCGCCGCCTGGTTCCTGTCCGCCTTCCGGCTTCATCAGGAATCCCTGATGCGGTCGGTGGAAGTGTTTTCCGGCCTGCTGATCCTGGCGGCGGGGGCATTTATGATATGGCGCCTGCGCTCCGGCGGCTGCTCCGGTCAGCAGTGCCATCATCAACATGTTGGGCAGGAGCAGGCCACGTCCCTTCGGGAACTCCTGCTGCTGGGCATGGCCAGTGGCCTGTGCCCCTCTCCCCTGCCCCTGATTCTTCTGATGTCCACCCTGGCCATCGGCGGCCTGGGGGTGCTGACCGATGCGGTGAGCTACCTGTTCATCTTCAGTCTGGGACTGGCCTCCATCGTGACGGGGCTGGGCATCCTGCTCATCTGGGGACGACAGCGCTCCATGGGGTGGCTGGATCATGAACGCTATGCCATGGTTCCCGTGCATGTGGGCCGATTCAGTGCGGGACTGATCATGCTGCTGGGGCTGTATCTGATTTTTAACGGCGCCTGGGGCGATTCCGAGGCGCTGCATTTGGTCAGCCGCCACGGGCACTAGTCAACGGCCAAAGCGGCGCTGGCGCCGGGCGTAGTCCCGAATGGCCCCGTCAAAGCGTTCCGGGGAAAATTCGGGCCAGAGCGCGTCGGTCACGTAGAGTTCTGTATAGGCGCACTGCCACAGCAGGTAGTTGCTGAGCCGGTATTCTCCGCCTGTGCGGATGAGGAGATCCGGGTCCGGCAGGCCCTGGGTGTCCAGGGCGTCGCTGATGCGCCCGGCGGTGATGTCCGCCGGAGACATCTCGCCGCGGGCGACGGCCTCGGCCAGGGTGCGAACGGCTCGCACCAGTTCGGCCCGGCTGCCGTAGTTCAGCGCAACCTGAAACCGCAGCCCGGTGTTGTCCCCGGTCCGGGCCATGGCCTGGTGGATTTGCTCCTGCAGCGGCTTGGAGAACGGTGTGAAATCGCCGATAAAACGCAGGCAGACCCTGTTTTCATGGAGGGCGTCCACCTCCCTGGCGATGGTCTGGACGAAAAGATTCATCAGGGTGCCCACTTCCTCCTCGCCCCGGGTCCAGTTCTCGGTGGAGAAGGCGTACACGGTCAGAGCCTTGAGGCCGACCCCTCCGGCGTGTTCGACAATGCGGCGCAGGGCCTTGACGCCCTCGCCGTGGCCGGCGGCGGCGGGCAGGTTCCGGGCCTTGGCCCAGCGGCGGTTGCCGTCCATGATGATGGCCACATGGCGGAGGGGGAGTGATGCCACCAGGGCGGCAATATCGGTATCCTGTCCGGTTCGGACGGTCACGGGCGGTGTCCTCCATCGTTGATACCGGCATTGTAGCCGAGATGGAAGGAGGCTGCAATTTCGACGGGGGCTGTCTTCTGTTGGGGATTCGGGTGAAAAATCCGCAAAAGAAAACAGCTTTACCCAAACTAGAGGAGATGACGTAGTGTAGTAGTAGGTGTGTTCGTTATGGTAAAGCTGTCGAATTGCGTTGTGTTTTTGCCTTAAGCGGGTTTCATTATAACAAAACCGCCCGCTTTGTGTGCTTCAAACAACAATAAAATTTTGTGAAAAACGGGGATTAGCCCAAAAGGGTGATTGTGCTTTATCTTTGACTTTCAGGAATATTTTAATAATCTTAACTTGATTTTTAGGGAGGGGGAGTCCTCTCAAACCCTGTCAGGGTTTTGGTTGTAGCAATGCATAGTTTATATCTGTTGTGCTGTCCTTGTCTTGGCAAAGTGTTTATGATCCAGACTCCCCCAACCGGCGGATTGCCGGAAGGCAAAAGTCCCTGTCCGTAACGGACAGGGACTTTTGAAACAGGATTACCCGGTTCAGGAAACCTGGAAGACCGGGGTTGAGGCTTCCTTGACCATGGCGAGGCTGGCAACCTTGAGCATGATCTGCTCGGTGCGCTCCAGCATCTGTTGCGGATCGTCCAGCTTGTTGATGGCGGAGCCGATACCCACCCCGGCGGCACCGGCGGCCAGCGCGTCGCCCACGTTGCCCAGATCAATGCCGCTGGCGGTCATCAGGGGGATGTCCGTGTGGCGTGAGAGGGTCCGTGTGTTGGAGAGGGTGATGGCCGCCTTCTGGCGGAGGGCCAGGGGCTTGATCCGCGGCTCGGCGGTCAGTGCCCGCGAGGCGCCCTCGGTCTGGATCATGTCCACGCCCATCTCTTCCAGGCTCTGGGCCATGCGGATCTGGGTTTCCATCGAGAG
>JBDIVN010000004.1:0-256437 GCA_039794365.1 Candidatus Neutrinobacter sp.
AAGGACCTGGGCGGTATCAAGGACACGAAGGACCTGGGCGGTATCAAGGACTCGAAAGACCTGGGCGGCATCAAGGACTCGAAAGACCTGGGCGGCATCAAGGACACCAAGGACCTGGGCGGCATCAAGGACACCAAGGACCTGGGCGGCATCAAGGACACCAAGGACCTGGGCGGCATCAAGGACTCGAAAGACCTGGGTGGCATCAAGGACTCGAAAGACCTGGGTGGCATCAAGGACTCGAAAGACCTGGGTGGCATCAAGGACTCGAAAGACCTCGGCGGCATCAAGGACACCAAGGACCTGGGCGGTATCAAGGACACGAAGGACCTGGGCGGTGGCATGAAAGACCTGGACGGTCTGAAGGATGTGAAGGATCTTGGTGGCGGGATGAAAGACATGGGTGGCATGAAGGACTCCATGAACGCCATGAAGGAAATGGGCGGCATGAAGGACGTCATGGGCGGCATGAAAGAAATGGAGGGTATGAAGGACGTTGGCGGGATAAAGGACATGGGCGGCGGCGGTATGCCCAAGGACCCTTCCGGCCTGGGCAGCTTTGGCGGCAAGGACAGTGACGGCGGCAAAGGCGGCATGTTCGGCCCTTATTCCGGCGGAAAAGTAAGCGGTGGAGACAAGTGGGGCGGCGATGGCGGCTCCAAGGACACCAAACCGGGCGGCGGCGATTATAAACCGGGTGGCAGCAACGACAAGCCCCAGACAGGCAGCAAGCCTTCCGGCGACAAGCCGTCGGACAAACCTTCCGACAAACCTTCGGATAAACCGGTTGGTGACAAGCCCTCTGACAAGCCTTCCGGCGGCGACAAGCCGGTGGCAGGCGGTGAAAAACCACCGGCCGGGGATAAACCCGGCGGCGGCAAGGATACCATGCCCGGCGTTGATGGCGGCGGCAGCGGCGGACTTGCCGGCGGACCCGGCAACCCGTTCCCGCAATCGCGTGGCGGCAGCAATTCCGGTGGCATCCCCGAAGGCCATCCGCTCGGCGGAAATCCTGGCGCCCTGGTGAATCCGGGCAAGGGTGGTAACGGCCTGACCGGCGGAGGCAGCATCGGCGGCAAGATTCCGGTGATGACCAACGTGACCCCGAAAGCCCCGCAGCTTCCGCCGGGAATGCGCCCCCAGTTCACGCCGCCCACGGCCCGTGACGTCACGGGAGGAAAGCTGGTCAATCCCGGACCCAAGGACACGATGGTGGCTCCGATTGTCGGTCCGCGAATCAAGCCGGGGGCAGATATCATCATCAATCCGAATCCGGCCGGTCTGGACGGTTTATAGGAAGCGGCTGACCCATGAAATCTACAGGACAACGGATCGCGCTGTTTCTGGCTGTGCTGTGCCTGCTGTCGGGAGGTCCGGTTCAGGCCCAGGAAGACGAATCGGGCATACCGGCTGTCGAACTGAGCCATCACCAGCAGGGCAGAGCCTTTGAATGGTGGACCCACGAGGGCATCGACTTCGGCTATGTGGACGGCGTGCCAACCCTGGTGGGCAATGGCCGCCTGATTCTCCATACCCGTAAAGAGGCCCTGACCCTTCGAGCGGCGGATACCCGGCTTAGGGTCCGGCCCCGGACGACGGTTTTCGTGGATCACGTGGACGGGCAGGTGCGGATCATGGTGTTGCGGGGCAAGGCAACGGTGGAGGACGGCGAGCGTCGGATTCCCCTGACCACCTCGCTACAGGCGGTGGTGACCCCCGCCGGGTACGAGGGCCTGTTCATTAACGACGGCGTTTACCGCCGCCCGGTGCGTCGACGGTTTGAGGGGGACGGCACCCACACCCTCGTGCGGCAGTTTTATCTCGAACAGGTGATCTACGCCGACCCGATGCTGCGGACGCTCTACGCGCAGGGTGGTGATGTCCGCGAACTGATTAGACGCCTGAACAAGACGGGTGCGATTATCCGGCAGCTCGACGGATTGAAAGGCTATGAAGAAGGGCAGGTCTAATTTGCGGCGTGCGATTCAAACGGGATTTCTCTGTTTTTGCCTGGGGCTTGCGACCCTGGCGGGCAATGCATCGGCCCAGGGTGACGAGCCGGGTTCGACGCTGGATATCGATATCACCCTGCCCCGCGTCCGGGTGAAACCGCCGGTTTCCGAGCCGACCCTCAAGCTGTTCGAATCGCTGCCCGCCCGGTCGTTCTTCTCCATTGACGCCGAACCCTCGCTGCGGTTGGAAACGAACCCCTACCAGGCGCCCACCGGGGCAAGCCCATTTCGCAACGACACCGAAGCATGGCGTATCCAGACCGGCGCCACGATGGGTTACGCCATTACCGAGCGCACCCGGATCTCCGCCAACTACTTCATGATTGGCGACTACTACGACGATTTTACGCCCTACAGTCTTGACAGCACCGTCCAGACCGTTGGCCTGACGCTGGAGCATGACATCGCCTACGGCAAGACCTGGCTGCTGAAGGGGGCCGCCACCGCCCGGCAGGTGTTTGTGAAGGACGCCAACAACAGCGGCAACGTGATCCCCAGCGTGACCCTGATTAAATCCATCAACCCCAATATGTGGGCCTATGCCAACAGCGGACTGGTCCTGGGCAAGCGCAACTTCGTCATCGGCGAGTTCGAGACCATGTCTCCACTGTTCACGGTGGGGACGGGGTTTCGGGTGCCGTATGATGCTCAGAGCAAGTGGCTTAAGTATCTCGGCGGCACACAGGTTAACCTCTCCACCACCTACGCTTTTACCTGGGTGTTCGACCCGGCGGTCAACACGCCGGGGATTTACCATAATATGATCGTCACCAGCGAGGTGTCCAAGCCCATCAAGCGCAACGTGCCGGTGGACGTGTTCGTTCGCGCCGAGCCGGTATTCAACTTCGGGCAGGATCATGACACCATCGGCCTCTCAGGCATCAACTTCCGGCTCTTTGGCGGCCTCAGGCTGTCCTTGTCCAAGCCGGCAATTTTCACCGCTAAATTGGATGAAGGGGGCCTGGAATGAACCGCCTGCCGCTGAAGCTGACGTTTACCGTCCTGGCGCTGGCCCTGCTGACCGCCCTGCCGGTCGGCCCTGCCTTTGCCCAGCATCCCTGCGGCGGCCCCAACGACCCCCCTTGTCCGCCGCCGCCGCCGTTGCTGGATAACGACTTCATGCCGGAAATATTAATCCGCGAACTCCAGCGGGAATTCACCGTCGGCAATCCCCCGCGCAGGCCCTTTTCCCCCGTCCGCCCGCCCGACTGGCTCCAGCGCCCGGATCAGATTCCCACCCGCTACCCGGTGGAAATGAACAACGGCGAGGAGTTTCTTCCCTAGCATATACCTGGGATGCCTGCGGGGGAGATATTGAGATAAAACTCCCCGGTCTTGGGATCAGGGTGTAAAGGAACCCGGTATAAACCCCAGTCGCCTAGAAAGTGATTTGTAACCGCTCGTAAAGGATTATGTGAAATATCTTTTGTGTTTAAATAATATTTTCCTTCTGGAATAGGGCCTTGGTTTTTCTGTTTAGGATCGGTACTGCCAATAACACCTGACGTAGCAGGATAGGCGACACTTCTAACAAGCTTAGAATCTTTATATTGTTGATCAATCAATTTTTTTCCATCAAAAATAAGCTTGTGCTGAATCTTTTCTGCTGACCTTTCTGTAGGATAATGTCGATTTGTGCAGTTAATAAATTCATAGGTAGACGGCAATTCATTCAGTATTGCCGTTTTCGGGACGTTCGGCGGCGGCACCGTCACCATCGAGGTGGCGCTCGATGGCACGAACTATGCGCCATTGGACTCGTTCACAGCCGCAGGATTCGCCAGCTATACCATCCATGTGGACAACGGGTCCAAGATCCGGGCCACGCTGGCCGGTGCCACCAGCCCGGATATCACCGTTCTGATGAGTGGTGCCTTCATGGGCACGACTCGAATTGATGCCTGATGCTCCCTCTCACTCCCTGAAGGAGGCTGCCGGTCTTTCCGGTGGCCTCCTATTTTTGGGGGAAGAAGAGAGGTAGTGTAATAGGAACTGATTCAGGCCAAAACATGAGTTGCACATGATGAATCAGTTTATTGTTTTCACCTTGTTTCTCATCACTCAATCCCCGACCATCAGAGGCCGGAGTAAATAGGTGGAGATGATCAGATTCAGTTGCCTCTAATAAAGGTTGCAGATAGGAAATTAATTCTTCTGCACCTTGTCTATCCACATGGATTTCAATAGTTTTATTGTCGGGCGTTAGCTCAAATGTAAGCATGTTTTACCTCCCAAAGAATTTTTTAAGCATTCTGCTTATTAGGGAAGCACTGCCTTGCCTCTCCTGCATTCTTTTCTCTACAATGGCTGGAGTGAATAAAGCGACATTTTCATCAATTTTAATTATTTTTATAGATTTAACAAGCTCATAATTCCCCTCAATAGCACTGTCAGGGCTACTTAACTCAAGACCATCCTTTAAAAGGACCTCAAAAACACCAGGTTTTTTCAAGTCATCAAGTTTCTTAAGAAGAATATCAACACCCGCATTATCCAGGCAGCAAGTGCCACTACTGTCGCACCATAAGAGGTGAGACCAACCTTCTGGTGTTTTCAAATGGTTGAACTGAAACCATTCAATATACTCATTATTTTTATTAATTTGTTTCTCGGTAAGATCAGCAGACCCACATAGCTCCGTGTGATCATACATATCTCGGAGAAGTTCTATATCCTCACGGAAATTTTCTAAACCCCGATCATCAAGATAAAATATGAATTCTTTATTTTGTGGGTCATATTCGATAATTTTTATCAAACAGTCCGGCTCATTCATCTTTGATTCCCCAATATTTCCTCTTTTCAGTACCATACTTTTTCATATAGATCTTCTCCATCGTTTTTGTTTTGAAATGAGCATCAACATGAGAGGGTTCGTTTGGATATTTCCCACGACCTTTCAGATCCAAATGAAATGATCTTCCTGTTTTAGGATTTACATAATTTGCTTTGCCATCGGTCAAGGGATGTCCTAGGCCTCGAACTTCATAACGATTATTTTTGGTCATCATCTTATGAATCTGGGTAGGGGTTTTGCCCTTGAAGGGATTGGCCCCCAGGTTGCCGGACTTTTGGAAGAAGCGGGCGAACCTTCTTATTTTTTGTTATTCAGAAATTTGTTGGAGCTTAACTGTATCAACCTCCTTATAATCAGACTCTGGCATATATGCGGGTGAAAGATCTTTATTTTTCACCAATAAGACTTCTTTATTTGAAGATTTTTTCAGAGCATTTAAGGCCTCTAGCAACAGATCGATACCATTATTATCGATACAGCATATTAAATTTGATGACTTTACCTCAAAAGAAAGCATATGTGTTAACTTATTTTCATTTTTAATATGATTAATTTGAAACCAAGTGATCAGCTTGTTCGATTCAAAAAGCAGATTTTCTGTCAGATCTCCTGTAGCCACCATAAGCTCTATATGGTCAAAGTAATTTTTCTTATAATAAAACTCATCAATTAATTCATTTAGTCCATTTTCATCAAAGGATAAAATTAATTTATTAACATTTTGGTCATATTCAATAGACAACATGAATTCCTGATTTTTATTTATTTTACTCATCTTTTACTTCACCATACTTTCTTTTTTTACTTAGCCCCATTTTCTCCCGAAATTTTCTAGTTTTTCGTTCATGCATGACATCAACATGAGACGCTTCATTCGGATATTTACCTTGTCTTTTTAAATCAATTCTATAAGAACGACCTGATTTTGGATGGACATAGTTTGTTTTTCCAGCCTGATCAACGGGATTTATTTTCCGATCCGTCAACATCTTATGAATCTGGGTGGGAGTTTTACCTTTGAAGGGGTTGGCCCCCAGGTTGCCGGGCTTTTGGAAGAAGCGGGCGAACCTTCCTATTTTAGCAAGCTTGGTGACTTTAAGCACGGGGATAAACTGGAGTCCTGCCCATACCCGCTGGAGCGCGTGAGCATCATTGTTCAGAACGGTTCGGATATCCTCGCCATAAGCCACATCCCACAGTTCAATGGCAAATTCCTTGAGCTGGCGTTGGATTTCTTCCGGGCGCAGGTGAACTTCTTTCTCCCAGAAATGCTCAATATCCAACGTCACAGCCAACTCGGCCTCTTCCGGGTACAATTCCAAGCCATAAACCTGAATCAAGCCGTCCTCAGAGACAGACGCATGATTCAAAATACTCTCCACAATCCGGTTCTGGGTATTTTCTTCCAGAATTTCGACAGTCCGTCTTTGAGCATCCGTCTTGGCTGAATAACGGAGAATGTCCAGGTCCAGCTTGACCTGGGGCATCTCGTTGTCGGAAAGCACCTTGCCATCAACCAGTTTTTGGTTGAGATCCACATTTTGACGGGTTGTTTTGACGATGACTACAGCCCTGTTATCCAACCAGACCGCCGATGGCTCTGGCACGGCGATTGTCCTGAGTTCCAAGGTAGACGGCAATTCGTTCAGCATTGCCGTTTTCGGGACGTTCGGCGGCGGCACCGTCACCATCGAGGTGGCCCTCGATGGCACGAACTATGCGCCATTGGACTCGTTCACGGCGGCAGGATTCGCCAGCTATACCATCCACGTAGACAACGCTTCCAAGATCCGGGCGACGCTGGCCGGTGCCACCAGCCCGGATATCACCGTTCTGACGAGTGGTGCCTTCATGGGCACGACTCGAATTGATGCCTGATGCTCCCTCTCACTCCCTGAAGGAGACTGCGATCTTGAATCGGCAGCCTTTATTTTCCTTCAATTTAAGACAAGCGGTCCATTGTGGTATGCTTACTTAAAATTGAAGGAGTCTAGTTATGCGAACGGTAATCGCTTTTTTACTTGGAGTCTTTTTTGCTATAGGACTCAGCTATGCGGACTTTCATATCAGTCCCGAGGCTCCTATTCATACAATGAGTCGAGATCTATTAAAAATGAACTTAAACGGCCTTGTGGAAGCAGGTTCTAACTTAATAGAACGCTGTTATAACAAGGCAGGTAAATTTGATTCAAAGACCTGTGAGCCTGCACTTGAAGAATTCAAGATACATATGCACAGTACAAGTGAAAATTTATACTGTTCCCAGTGTTAGGGTATTACTAATTCATATTTGCCGAGCAGTGGTTAAGAGAGGCTGTTATGAAGATTTTACTTGCAATCCTTTCAGTTATTATCCTGAGTCTTTTATTTTATGTACAAATGCTTTATCAAGAATTGTCTCAAGCTCAAAAAATCATTGATACGTTCACAATTACCATTGATTCCGGCAATTTTGAATCACCTGAAGCAATAAAAGATTATTGGGATAAAATGCTTGAAGAAAACAACTATACTGTCACAGGAAAATATTGCAGCAAAGATTCATCTGGGACATGCGTTGAATAATTATTGCCGATACCCTAAAACACGCGTAGATCCCGAGGGTTCAACTTTTAAGTTAATAGGGCTACCATAATGAGTGCCTCCGGGGTTGTCAATAAACCAGTGTTGATGACCTGTGGGTGGCAGATGCCCATTTCCATTATCGATATGTAACCCAACTATTGGCCAATTCGGCTGGCTTTGACCAATGCCTTTTATTTCGGGGGTTCGTCGGATGGCGTTATAAACGGGACCATGTAGAAAACTCTTACTTCCTTTTAAGTCAACAGCTAACCCTAATTTATGATTGCTTGAGGTTTTTTGAATTCTTACCCAAGACTCGATAGGGACTTTTTGTCCAAGTCGATCGCAAACTTTATCCAATGCAAGTGAGAACTTAAGAGCGTTTTTATAAACGGACAATGAAACACTTTTTCTATTGACATTATTTATAGTTGTGCTTGTCCATAATACATCTTCCCATTTATACCATTTAGAAACGGCTTTTGTTTTTATACTTCCTTGATTGCCACTTTGGACTAAATTATAAGCATCTTGAGGGCTAAGAATATTAATTGTACCGGCTTTTTGTGATGTTGGCTGTACAGCACCATCAAGCGTGTGATCAAGCGGTGTCAGTATAAGTGTTGCAAGTTTCTGGACTTCTCTCTGAGTCATAAAGCAGCCTTTGTCTGTAAATGTTTCATGCTCCTTGAGCATCACGGGGACACCATCGGCCATATCAAATGTCTCGCCGCGGTACTCGAACGTTTGGTCATCTAGGGTTTGACTGGTTTCCTCCAAATGCCGAACGAAATCATTCTGAGCCAGCGCTAACCGTATTTGATCACGCAGTGCCTCGGCACCTGCCCGTTCAGTAGAGTCACGGGTGCTAAATTTAACCAAATCAACGGCATGATCCAGTTGCCTTAGCGCTTTATCTGATAACCGCTGACCTCTGGCGAGGGCCTCTAAACCGTTTTCGCTATCCTGACCACGGTGGTTGACCGTTGCTTGAGAACGAATTTGAGCTAACTGTCTTTGTTGTTGTCGAACAAGGCGGGCCTGTTCTTCAGCCAGCCGCAATTGTGTTTGCTGATTCTGAAGCTGGAGCTCCGCCAACTTCTGAGCATTCGCCTGCTGCACTTGCTGTTGATATGTTACTGGCCTTTGGGCATAAGAAAGGTTCCACTGAATCTGGCCCAATCCTCACGGACACAAAGCCGTTTTTGAGAATCTGAGGACTATTACATCCAAACGCCCGCAAGAAGCAGACGCTATTCAAGATCAGCCTGCTGCAAATTGTATATATATTGTTTTTAGAATGCAAGAGCCTGTTTTGAGGACGCTTATCGCTTGCTGCCGGCCTCCTGTTTTTTTAAGTAGATTCCTGATTTTTGGGTACTTTAAAAACTTTTTTGAAGCCACAGACAATTAGCCCCAAAATAAAATACAAGAAAATAAAGATAAGACTTCCTTTTAGCAGAATAGACAGTATATCTGTGCCAAAGTCCATTTCATGAAAAACTCCGGGAAAATAGATCCCGACAACGATTAAACTGGTTATACCTGCTAGAAGCCCTGTCAATATAGAAAATAAACCGATTTCCTTAAAAGTTTTAAATCGCCAGAAAATTGCCAAAACAATTAAGAGATAGCTTCCTAAGATGATCTGTTTTCCGGGTAAAGGCGACTCGGAATTAGCTATAAGGAGCCAGAAATAGGAAAAGCCGTTATGAAGAATGGTGGTTATCAAAACCGGCCAGATGAGGTTTTTCACTTGGTTTTCCTTTCAGGATAGCGGACTTCAATTTCAATTATACCAGTGGTATTCATTAGCGGACCGAGTAAAGCACCATCGTTATGGCCAAGGTCAATGCAGCCAGCACTGCCTGGCTTATTTCCTCCATGAATATAAAAATCTTTTCGTCCGAAAGTATTTGTCTTGGGATCAGGGTGTAAAGGAACCCGGTATAAACCCCAGTCGCCTAGAAAGTGATTTGTAACCGCTCGTAAAGGATTATGTGAAATATCTTTTGTGTTTAAATAATATTTTCCTTCTGGAATAGGGCCTTGGTTTTTCTGTTTAGGATCGGTACTGCCAATAACACCTGACGTAGCAGGATAGGCGACACTTCTAACAAGCTTAGAATCTTTATATTGTTGATCAATCAATTTTTTTCCATCAAAAATAAGCTTGTGCTGAATCTTTTCTGCTGACCTTTCTGCAGGATAATGTCGATTTGCGCTGTTAATAAATTCATAAGCTGTATTGGCATTGAGATCTGCATCCATAGAATCTCTGATCACTGTTAGCTGTTTTGGTGTTAAATGCCGGTCTGTTTGCTGAAAGTGGCGAACATCTTCCAATGCAAAATACAAGGCGTCTTCTGGCCTGATAGGGACTCCCCCAAGGTAGAGGTTACCTTCTTCATCCTGTTTCGCATGGGCCACCATGTTTTCGGCCAGCCTTCGTTCAGCGTACAAACGTGCAGCTTCCGTCTGTAATCGTTCCGCCGGGATTGAAGCACTGTATTTTTGAAGGTCGATGGCATGAAATAGCTGTTTCATTTCAGCGTCAGTCAACGTATTTCCCTGATGTACCTTTGACCAGAGGTCCTGTTTGCCTTCACAACGGTTGTTGTAAACCGCCTTCGGAAAATTATCCTTGTTAAATTGAGCCACCGTCTTTTGTCGGAGAGTTCGGGCCTGTTCCTCGGCAAGCCGCAATTGTGCTTGCTGATTCTGAAGCTGAAGCTCCGCCAACTTCTGAGCATTCGCCTGCTGCACTTGCTGTTGATATGTTACTGGCCTTTGGGCATAAGAAAGGTTCCGCTGAATCTGTGCCCAATCCTCCTGAATGGGAGCCGGTGCACCGCGCCCAAGATTGAGATTAAGCGCTTGTAAAAATGCCTCGCCAGATTGCTGATAACCATTCGATATTTCCGTATAGGGTGTTGAATCGACCGATTGCCGGGGTGGACTAATTGGGCTTGATGCTGCCTGACTCACCAGCCCCGATAACGGGTTGAGGGGTGCTGTATAGCGAGGAGGCTCAACCGTCTGACGACGACTTTCAACCTGGCGAAGCGCATCTCTGGCAATGGTCGAAGGCTTGTATTGGGGGATTTCTACGGGTTGATAAGTAGAAAGCTTCGGTGTTGAAATCCGACGGCTGCTGCTTTGCGTGGAACCGAAATCCAGATTGCTACTATAATCGGGCATGATATTTCTGGATTGATTCAATGACGTAGCTGCTAATCCGGTAGCCGCCCCTTGAAGAATCTCCGGGGCGTGATCAATGACAGCACCACCCACGTCTTTCAAGACGCCCGCAACACCATGCAGGATACGGGAAAACAAACTGCCTTTTTCAGTATAAACGACCCCACCTTGCAGTGGGCCTTGAGATGACATTTAAAAAATCCTCCAGATTCAATACGGCAAATCACAGCCGTTTTTGAGAATCTGGAGGATTTTTTATCCCCGAATGCCTGTTATTGAGACCAAGCATCATTCAAAGTCAGCTAACTTTAAATTATATAGTAACTGTTTTTATATTGTCAGGTGTTTCTTTGAGGATTACCTATGACTACAACCCCACCGCTTCTAACGGAACTGGAAGCGGTGAACGTGATGTTGTCGGTGATTGGCGAAGCGCCGGTGAATACCCTAACCGGAGCCGCCACGGTGGATGTGATTCAGGCCAAGGCGCCCAATCATGTCTGGACGGTGGATTTTGTCCAGGACCGGTTGAGCCGGGGCAGCGGCATCCGGTTGCTGACGGTGCTGGACGAGTTCACGCGCGAAAGCCTGTGCATTCGGGTAGAGCGCAGACTCAGGGCTGAAGACGTCCGGCTGACCCTGGAGGTTTTGTTTAGGGATTACGGCATTCCCGCGTATTTAAGGAGTGACAACGGCTCTGAATTTGTGGCCCAGTGCCTGCAAGGGTGGCTGAAAGAACAGGGAACCAGCCCCCTGTTCATTGAGCCGGGGTCACCCTGGCAGAACGGGAAGGCCAGTTTCCCCAGCAACCGCCGGGCAATGAGCAGCGGCTTGATTTCATCGGGCCGGATGCGGACAAACCGCAGGCTTCCGCGTTCAATCCGGTATCCGCCCCGGTTGGCGGTTTCGGTATGGATGTTGATGCCCAGTTTTTTCAGGCTCTGAATGTCCCGGTACAGTGTGGCGGGGCTGACCTGAAACAGTTGGCAAAGAGCTTCCGCCTGTGTGCCGGGGTTTTCCTCGATGTGGAGATACAGTTGCAGCAGCCGCAGGGCCTTGCCTTCGGACTTGTCATACTCAGGTTGCGTCATCGGTTTCCTTTTACTGTTCGGAAGAGATTGACCATTGTAACAATAGCATTCTGCTCTATCAACATATGCGAGAGCAGTTGTTGCCGACATCGTCCTGTTCCCCTGCCGCTTATTTCTGCTAGACAGGTAGCGGATTGAAGGAAGGGGTCGGGTCTATTAAATTGTAGGTGTAGAGAAAAAACGGCTCAGCATGAGGACGCTTATGGGGCAGCACATGGTCAGGAGCCTGCGGCTGAAGAGTCCGGCTTTCAGAGATAACGCGGAAATTCCCGAAAAATACACCTGCGACGGGGAGAATATCCATCCGCCCCTGGAGTTGCTGACTCCCCGCCCGGACGTGCGGACCTTTGCGCTGATTGCCGAGGACCCGCCGACTTTCAACAGCCCGCGCACCCTGTGGCTGATCTGGAACATCGACCCGGAAACCACCCGGATTGGCGAAGGTGTCGTTCCCGCAAGCGCCGTGGAAGGCGTCAACAGCGACGGGACCATTGGCTATAACGGTCCTTGTCCGCCCGGCGGCGATCCGGGCAGGACGGCCATCCATGCCCAGGGAACCAATACCGCCGCCGCCCTGCACTATGATTCCCCCCGCGGGGAGCATCGCTACCGGTTCACCCTGTTTGCGCTGGACACCTGGCTGACGCTGCCTCCCGGCGCGTCCCGCGAGGAGCTGGAGCAGGCCATGCAGGGCCATGTTCTGGAGCAAGCCACCCTGACCGGCAGGTACGAGCGAAGCAGGCCGAAGGGCGAATCGAAAAAGCGGCGGCTGTTGCAATGAACGCGAAGGAGACCGGCATGCGATTGCAGGATATTATGTCAAGGCAGGTGGAAACCATCGGGCACGATCAGTCCGTCGTGCGGGCCAACGAACTGATGTGGCGCAAGCGGATGCATCATCTGATCGTGATGCGGGGCAACGATATTGTGGGGGTCATTTCGGATACGGACCTGGGTGGCGAGGAGACGGACAGCATTCCGGATGACCTGCAGGTGCACAAGGTGATGTCCGCCCGCGTGGTGACGGCCCGGCCCGATACGACGGTGCGCGATGCCGTCAACCTGATGCGAGGGCATAAGATCCGGTGTCTGCCCGTGCTGGATGAGGGCAACAAGCTGGTGGGCATTGTGACGATGAGTGACATCGAGCGCCTGGAAAAACGCGGCGCCGCCCAGCCACCGCTGGAGGGAGAACGGCTGGAAGGTCCTTACGTCCTGCTGGAGAAACGCAACCGCCGCGGCGCCAAATCCAAACACGGCCACAGCGACTGGCCCGATCAAACGCCGCCGCGGTAGTGAAGTGAGAACCGTTCTGAATCAAACTGACCCACTACCGAATTTTTCGTGTCCCTCTACTTCAATATAAATAATTTGTTCTGCTCAAAAAAATCAATGAAGCATTCACGTCCATTAATTAACTTAATATGCTTCTGAGGTAAAAAGCCATCATTAGAAAAGCTTCTTTCTATAGAAACTTTAGAAAGAGAAATTCAAGGCTGGAAGGAGAGTACTTGGAGTAAACCCAACTAACAATAGACATGAAGGTTTACTTTGCCAATGAACTAATCCTGATCCGTTACAATCAATAAATGCCAGCCGAACTGGGTTTGAATGGGGTCGGACAACTGGCCGACAGGGAGGGTGAAGGCAGCCTGGTCGAACTCTGGGACCATCTGGCCGCGGGTGAAGTAGCCGAGATCGCCGCCTTCTTTGCCCGATGGGCACTTGGAAACCCGCTTCGCCACGTCGGCAAAGTCGGCGCCGGCCTCAATCTCCTCGCGCAGCTTTTTCACTTCCTCTTCAGAACCCACCAGCAAATGGCTGGCCCGTACCCGTGTCGCCGTTGTCATCATAAAACTCCTTTTTAAACACTTATATTGCGTAACTACCCGACGAGAACCAGTTGTCTGAACACAACCTCGCCGTTTTCTTCCACGTTATTATAACCGGGATGGGAATAGCCACGCATCTTGTAGTTATCCTGAATTCCATCGGGTCGAACTTCACTTTAAAAGGTAAAGTATTGCGGTGGACAGTAAATGAGCCGTTCGCCTCGATCATCGAAAACGAACGGCTGTTAAAGATGGTGGAGCCGGAGAGATTCGAACTCTCGTCCAAGACGCACGCCAGTAAACGTCTACGAGTGTAGGACCGATTTATTGTCGACGTGTCCAGGTCTCGATCCGACAACTCAGAACACGTCCAAGCGTATTATGACCCCGCCGGGCTTGGTGATGAGTTTCGCCGGGCCCTATCACCATCGGGCTTTTGGCTAGCATGCGTGGGTGACCCACCGCCTCGGCATGCTGGAGACGATGAGTGGATCATGCTCTAAGCCAGGCTGGTTCTAGGCAGCTTTGGCGAGAGCAGCACGACCCGCAAAGCGGGCACGCGCATCGATCACGTTTTTATCGTTTTTGGCATTTGATTGCCTGCTTGTTGATAACGGAGAACAGCACTCCGACTCGCAGTTTACTTCCGTATTCGCCCTGTCAAATCCAAATCGGCCCCATAAAGCTGAATTCTGGAGAGAACGCCCTCCACAGAAGGCAGCCTTATGGCGTTTGGACCCATACAGAATATGGGTGAATCGCAGAAGAATCGATTGTCAAGGTACGAGGGAACCCCGAAGGGTGTTGTCACTATAGCATATGGCGCGGCGGTTTTCACCCCTGCAGTCTGATGAGACGACGCGAATTTCCCAATGTTCCCGCCCCTCTTTGCCATTCGGCCTTAAAATGGTAACAGGCAGACGTTCGGGATATCATTCTGAGACTTTTCACCATGAAAATACCTGCACGGGCCGGCAACACCGCCCACGAATACGCGGTCCCCCTCGTCATCTTCGTCCTGCTGGCCGGAGCCATCACTTACTATTCGGATTTGCCGGAGGCCATCACCCGGCACTTCGGCCTGCCCCCGGACAGCCGCCCCCTGAAGGAGCGCATCAGCATAGAGGTCAGATCCAGCCTGGAGGTGCCCGATCCCGATCCGCTCAATGACAACCCCGGTACACCCCAGGTCATCCGGCATCCGCTGGGCAGTGTCCAGTTGATGCTCAACAGCGGCGACAAGGCAACCCTAGACGATTACCCTGTCAACGTGCCGGAACTGGCGGCCACGGAAGGCGTGTCCGGCGTCACCCTCCGCTACGCCGAAGCCCTTGACCGGCTGACGGCCAGGCTTGAGGAAACCGGCGAATTGCACGGCGCCCAGGCACGGCTGCTAAGCGAAATCGCCAACCAGGGCCGGGTCATCGCCGGAATCGAAGTCTCCGTGGAAGCCTGGATGCAGGGTGAACAACCGGATCTGCCCGAAAGCATCGGGGAACTCGGCTTTTCAGAACGGGCCGAAAGCGCCTCCTTCAACGCCATCAAAGAGCTTTCCCCCAACCGGCAGAGCCGTATCCTGCTGAACCTGCTGGACGCGGCCCGCGAAAACAGGGCGCTGGACGACCAGGCCGTGGCGCGTTTCGTCACGGAAATCGTCGCCCGCACCCTGTTCGTTTCAGAGGCCTTGCACAACACGGTTTCCGGAAGCGCCGACCCCAAGGGACGCCCGAAAAGCCCGCTCCTGAAAGAGGCGATGATTCGGGAACTGCAGCGCCTCAATCCCTGCGAAGAAAATCTGGCCGAAGACGAACGGCTGTTCTGCCCCAAAACATGACAGCAGGCAACCGCTTTCCTATAATGAGTAAAACCGTAATGAGGAGGCGATCGAGAGAGGCCATGTTGATCCACCGCGTGTTTTCCGCCGTCCTGGCCGTTCTGCTGCTGTGCAGTCCGACAGCCAGCGCCGACAGGCTCGACAAAACCACCATCATGCACCACCGGCAGATTGCCGGCACCGAACCGTGGGCAGATTACGGCAAAATTGTGACTCCCGGAGAAGGCCAGGGCATCGGCAGGGTCATCGGGCCGGTTTCGGAGCACTGGGAGATGGTCTGCTTCGAGGATGGATTCTGCCTCAACATCCTGAATACGGACAAGCCGGTGGAAACCGGCGGCGGACTGGGCTGCAGCAAGGTGAACCGCATGGCTTACACCCTGCGCCAAAGCGCCGCCCAGCTCAACCATGTGGCCGGCATGCGTGGCTCGGCAGTCAATCAGGTATTGAACCTGGCGGATGCGGGTTTTGAGCTGGGCATGGCCATGATTGCCCTGGAGCAATGCTACATCACCGAAGGCTGCAAGGTGAGAGACGCCTACGAAAAGATGATCGACCCCGGCTACCGGAACTTCGTCCTGGCCCATAAACGCTACCACCGCTACATAAAACAGTATCCCAACGCATTTGACGCCATTCCGGAGGTTCCAAGGCTGGTGGATTACCAGGCCCACGGCATTGCGGACATCATCGAGGCCATCGTGGTGGTTTACAACCCCATCAGCAACGAAATGCAACTGCAGACCGGCGCGGATCTTTCCCCCCAGAACGGACGGGAGATCTGCCAGGCCATCGCGGGACAGTCCTCCTGCCGCCTCCTGCTGCCCCGCTGACATTCTAATCAGAGGCGACTTGTAGTAAGATGAAAGCGAGTGGATATAGGGAGAGTCACCGTGGCAACCGGAAAACTGGCGAAAGACATTATGAGCAAGGACGTGGTCACCATCCGGCCTGACCAGACCTGCGACGACCTGCAGCAACTCCTGCTGAAGTACAAGATCAGCGGCGTTCCCGTCGTGAAGGACAACAAGCTCGTCGGCGTCATCAGCCTGTTTGACATCCTCCGCAAGGACGTGGAGATCATGGAACTCGACGACAAGCAGGTAAACAAGGACCTGCTGATGTGGCTGCGCAAGGGCATCATCTCCGACTACATGAGCCGCCAGGTTCAGACCGCCCGCCCGGATACGCCGTTAGAAGAAGTCGCCGCCACCATGCACAACAGCCGCATCCACCGGGTGGTCGTCCTGAACCCGGACGATGACTCCGTGGCCGGCATGATCACGACGTTCGACCTGCTCAAGGTTTTCGCCCGCACCGGCGCCATTTCCTAAAAGCCCATCGGGTCATACGGATTCAGGCCAGACAGCCTTTTCGGTTTTGTAAAGAAAAGGCAATTAAAATCTTAATATTGTTTTTATTTTTATAGATCATTTTATATTAAGAGGACGGCATCGCACCAGTGTGCCGTGCCCAAGCGGCGAGAGAGATAGAGAGTAGAGAGAATTAGGAAATAGCGTGTGAAGGTAGCAGATTCACAGGTCAGGCTGCCGCAAGGCAACGCCGTCAATGCCCAGCGGGCTGCTGAAAACAGTGGCCGGCAGCAGGCTGCCGATCAGAACGCGCAGGCGACCTACGCCACCCAGAATAATAACGAGGCCCAGAATCGCAGCAACCGGAACGTTGCAAACGACCCGAACGTGGCACCCCACTATGCCCAGGGCGTCAATAACGGCAATGCCCAGCAGCAGGTCCAACGGCAAAGCCTGTCCCCATACGACAGCAAGGCCCCGGCCCAGAACGATCCGGCCCAGCAGAACCGCAGTCCTGAACAGGTGGCGATGGGCAACATGGTCAGTTCGATGGGTTCGGCCTTCCAGACCGTGGGACAACGCATCACCGACTATGGCAACAGCCTGGGTCCCGAAGACCAGAGCCGTCCAGTCTGGCAGATGACCGGACAGGCTTTCCAGATGGTCGGCCAGGGACTCCAGCTTGTCGGCGGCATGATCAGCGGGAATATCGGCGGCAGCGGCAATGCCGCTACACCCGGCGATCCCGGCGTTCCTGATGCTCCTGGCGATCCGTACACCCCTGGCGGCAATCCTGGCGCTCCGGGCGATCCGTATGCCCCTGGCGTCCCCGGAGGAAACACGCCTGGCGTCCCCGGCGCTCCTGGTGCTCCGGGTATTCCCGGCACACCGGGCAATGTACCTCCCGGCGGCATCCCGGCACAGCAGGACAGCGTTCCCATCGACCGCAATATCAATTTCACGCAACTCAACGACGACCAGCGCTCCCAGCTCGGCCTGAACAACCGGGATCGCGCCATTCTCCACCTGTACGGACGCGACATCATCTCCCGCAACGCCAACAGTGGCGAAAGCATTTATTTCAACGTGCTTGGCCCGGACGGCACGGGGCGCACCTGGCAGGACAAGGACGAAGTGGCCCTCATCCAGGAACTGGCCTCCCGCGAACAGCAGATATACGGCGGTATTACCGGCGCCCTGCTGGAGGAGGAATTTTTTGCCCTCCACCAGCGCCAGACCGGCGAAAACATGTCCACGCGCTACGCCAACCGGCAGATCACCCTGAAGGACCGCCCGGTGGACATCGTCAACGACATCAACACCCTGCAGCAGCGCAACGGCCTGACCCGCTACGAGCAGGGCGTTCTGCGCCTGTACGGACATGATCCGCTGTTTGACGGCAGGCAGAACGGGTCGATCCTGGCCTACACCATCGGCAACAACAACGCCCTCGACGGCCAGGTCAACTCCAGGGGCAACGCCGTGGACGACGTGGCCCAAAGCCTGCTCAACGCCGATCTGGCCGACGACGGCATCCAGAACGGCACGTCCCTCAACCAGGGATTCACCGCCGTGCTGGATAAAATCTACCTCGGCGGCGCAGGGGTCAACGAGCAGAGCGTTCAGCAGCAGGCACTGAATATGGCCGGCCAGTTGGGCCGCAGCATGCAGCAGGTGCAGCAAAGCATGACCGTCGGTGTTCAGCAGGCCATGAACCAGGCCGCCCAGTTCGCCCAGGAGAACCCGGTTGCCACGATGGCCGGTGTGGCCGGGATGGGTGCGGCCATGGCCGTCTGTCCCTTCCTCGGCGGGCTTGGTGCTTCCGGCGCCGCCATGGCCCTCAGCAGCGGCCAGGGGCAGCAGGTTCACAACCAGAGGGGCGTTCAGACCCGCGCCGCCCTATAAGGCAGATTTTGACTTTCCCGGTTAAATCAATCATCGTTACACGCCAAAACCTCCTCACAGGCACCCGTCTGGGGGGAGGTTAACCCCTTGGGACGGGCAACATTAAAGATCGCCGGAAAATCCTCGATATCCTTCCCAAGTCATCCAGACAGGGAGAATGCCCATGAGGAAAATGTCCATGACGATTCCGGCCCTGGCACTGGCCGGACTGATGGTCCTTGCCGGTACTGGTGCCATTGCCGGAGAGACCCCGGCAGACTCCGGAGTCCCGGCCTCGCTGGAGGAGAGCTTTGAGGCGCTTTCCCAAAAACTGTCCCCGGACGACCTGGAAACGTTCAGGAACAAGTCCGAGGACGCCTTGGGGGAATATCACTTTGGCCTGGGCCGGTGGATGCGCAATGAATGGGGTCTCTGGTCCGGCTCCTCGAAGCTATCGGAATACTTCCAGGCCCAGGGCATTGATCACCCGGATGACATGTCCGCCATCATCCTGACGTCCTTTCATCGCCACCTACACAACCGCCCCCTGAAGCTCCGGGAACAGATCCGGCATTACCAGGACTACTGGGAAGAACGAAAAAAGTAAACAAACTCCAAGCCAAATGTTTACCCGTCACCAAAATCGGGTATATGCTGAGAAAAGACCTTGGCAATCCAGAGAGCATTCGTTCTTGTTTCAGCAAACCCGCATTATTCTTCCGGTTGGATTTTTCGCGGCGGTGCTTATGGCAGGCATCGCGGTCTTTGGCTTGGGCTGCCAGCAGGAGCCGCCCAGGCAGATCCTGAAATACTGGATCGTGGAGAAAGAGGATCAGACCAAGGCCCTGACCAGCAAGATGGAATACCGGGTGATGATCTCCACCGACACCGTCATTCCCTCCGAAGCGGCCCTGCGGGATACCGCCCTGGCCATCTGGCGGGAGAACAACGACCACCAGGACCGGTTCACCATTTTTATGTACCTGCCGGACATGGACCCTCACCGCCTGGCCTACGGGGTGGCCGAATTCGACCGGAAAGGCCTGCAACACTTCATGCTGAACGACTACGCCCTGCGCGGCACCCGCTGGGAACACCCCCAAACCCCCGACACCGGGCAGCCCAAAACGCAGGACGGAAAAATACCGGTCCGCTACGAGCGCAAATAACAACCCAAACGACTGCCCTGACCGGGCTTTACCCCTCTATGCACAAAACAGAGCAAATCTGTTTTTATACATTTAGAAGGTTATATAGGGTTGGTCACAAGGAGGACACAGAGTATGGCCGATGGCATGCCGATCATGGGCAACATGCCCAGACACACGCCATTTTCGATGAGCAGGCAACACGCTGAAAATCTGTTTAATTCAGCGGACGGGATGCAGCAGAACAGAAACCCGGATTGGGCGGGATTCCCACAGCGGACGCAGAACGAATGGGGCGTCGGCTTTGATCAGAACTACAATTTTCTCGCTGGCGAGAAGCGCCCGGACGGCGTTCTCTCCTTCGAGGAAAAGGGTATGGCCCAGCAGCAACTGACCTGGGATAGCATTCCGGACGGCGGCCCCGCCTATAACGATACGGGGGTCAATTCGAATCCCATTTCCCCTGAAGGGATCGCCCCAGCCAGGGAGTTTCTGGGCAATCTCTTTAACGGAGAAGGTCAATTGCGTCCGGGCATTGATTCGGATGGCGACGGCCAGTTTACGATGAAGGATCTGATTGCTCTGGCGGGCCGCGATGGGGACGCATCCAACATCACCAGCCGGGACTTTGACAAAGCCCTCGGCGTGGACTGATTTGGGCATCGGAAAAAATCCGCAAAACAAAACGGGCCGTTACAGCTTTGTATGGCCCGTTTTGAAGTCCTGATGGTGCCGGTGGTCAGACTCGAACTGACATGGATTGCTCCGCGCGATTTTGAGCCAAGTCCACACAAATCCTTTCCCTGAGAATGTTTGCAGATTTCAAAACCTGAAAACAGTTTTTATACCTCGGTTTTAGGATTTGAGATATTCGAGACCCCACTCGGCGTTTTCTACTATCCTTGTGAGAGATGAGACTTTAATCTCGCTTACTACACAATAGATACCTGCTCAGTTATAGCAGAAACTGTTCGTCTTTATTGGTTGGCTTGCCATAAGGACAGCATCTCTTTGAACAGGGTCGATTCATTGGTCATCAAGTGTTCTTTAGTCTGAATTTCAACCGCTGCCATAATCAATTTCTGGAGTTCCGGGATCTTGACTCTGTAGTATATATGGTTTGCAGCACGCCGTTGTGATACCACCCCATGCATCTTCATGAGTTTTAAGTGCTGGGAAACCGAAGAATGACTGATCCGTGAGACTTCCGCCAAGCTACTAACATCCATCTCCTCGTTCAAAAGTAACCCGATAAGCCGAATTCGGTCGGGATGAGATAGCAACCGGAACAACTCGGCAGTTGATTTCAATACAGAATCAAATTTTTGTCGGTGCATATCAAGTAACTTGAAAAAACTATTTCCGTATGTTATAAATGACACAATATTACAATATTATAAATTTGTAAAGTTGCAAAGAAGAAGGTTTGAGTTTTGAAAACGAAGATCGGCGTCATTTGTATGCAACTGCTGTTAAGTCTGACAGCGAAGCAGACTGGAAAATAGTTGGCCAATACATCGTCCTTAACGAACTAAAAAAAATGCTTGCAGATTACGGTTATTGCACCACTAGCCACAAACGGAAGACTACAGATGCATGGCTGGTTTTGCAACTCAGCGACAAGGCAGATAGAAATCTTGGATCCAGAACAAAAAACATTCATCGCGGTAGCTCAGTAAAGTGTTCATCACGGAGACATAAGTAGTGTCTAGTCTTTATCCATTGTTCGTTCCACTGGCACCGCTAATTGCGGCCCTCTTCACGGCCCTTCCCCGCCGCTACTTGAGCGATACGAACTACAAAATCGGCTGGTGGATAATGTTTGCTGGTTTTGTAACCTCGTTACTATTGCTTTGGCAAGCCATTCTAAGCCCGGAGCCGACCCGTCTCGTTCTCTTTACGGCACCCTGGGAAATCTTGCCGGTGGTAGAGCTGTCCCTTGACCGACTGTCTACAGTAATGATGGTGGTTATTTCCGGGTTTGGCGTACTGCTCTATCGTTATTCCTCTCGTTACCTACAGCAAGACGGCGGACTCGGCCGGTATCAAACGTTATTGGCAATCAAGTTTTCTACCATGCTGTTTATGGTGTCGAGTGCCGATCTGGTGACACTCTTTATTTTTTGGCAAGTTTCGGGCTGGTTCCTCTCTTTGCTCTCCCACAACTATGTCCATCTCCCTACGGTGCAAGGTTCTTTTCGAACTTTCATCATGTTACGGGCCGGCGACATGGCATTTCTGGCTGGCATCGTCCTTGCCTATCATCTGTATGGAACCGTCCAATTTACGCAGCTGTTCGAGGTTGCCGCCACTGATCAGACGCAATTTGCACTATTCGGAACTGGTTTGCAGATAACGGGCGCAACTGCAGTCACACTGTTGATTTTTATTGGTGCGATGAGCAAATCAGTTCAGTTCCCCCTGCACATGTGGTTGCCGGATTCACTGTACGCCCCTACACCTATCCATGCGCTGCTCCATGCAGGTGGCGTCAATGCGGGCGGATTTCTCCTGGCCCGGCTGGCTCCGTTGTATATTCTTAGTCCCCTGGCGCTTCACGTGGCTCTGGTGATTGGACTGATCACAGCGATCCTGGGCACGAGCATGATGCTGGTGCAAAACGACATCAAGAAAACCCTCGGTTACTCGACTATTGGGCAGATGGGTTACATGATCATGGAATGCGGGCTTGGGGCATTCCCGCTGGCGGTGTTTCACCTCATCGCTCATGGCCTGTTCAAGGCTAATATCTTTCTCAATTGCGGCAACATCATTCATGAAGCTCGCTTGCATCCTATACAACCACCGCAGCCTTCGCAGCCATCGGCGCTCGGCATGATTGGGTGGGTCGAGGCCTTCGTTATGTCTCTTCTGGTTCCTCTGCTCATTGCGGTTGGGGCACACTATGTGCTTGGAATTTCGTTTTTGGACTCCCAAGGACTGTTGATTCTATTGCTCTTTAGCTGGGTGACCGCATCACAAGCGATGCTCACAGTCTTTCGTCTGAAGGAAAATTGGCTAACCAAAGGTGGTATGCTGGTTGGGATTTCTTTGGTGGCGACGGCTTACTTCTTTGCGGCCGAGCGGTTTACGCACTTTTTGATTCCAGATCCGAACGTCGTAGCGGCATACCTCCAAGCCGCAGAGCTGCCGTATGGTTCATTCCTGATGCTGACAGCACTGCTTGTTTTGTCAATTGCCGCGGGTTGGTTCTTCACGATATACCGTCAGCAAAAGGATAAAGACATATCCTGGCCTGGATGGCTGAAAGAGCACACGTATCTATTCTTTATGAACCGCCTCTATCTGGACGGCATTGCCATGAGACTCTTCGGTGCCCTCAGGAGAATCGGACGAATGATTGATCGGTCGCCAGTCGTCTTCATTGCTGTCGCGGTGATCGGTCTAGCCATCGCGTTCGGGCAAACGGTGGAGCTACCTGCAATGTCTATGAAAGCTGTTGCTTTGTTGTTGCTTTCAGCTTTGCTCGTCCCCTTATTTCCATTCCATGGCGTGTATATAGCTGCACTGACGCGAGCGCCGAGAGCATTGGTTACAACATTGTGCGTATTGCTGCCAGTGCTGGGAATATGTGTGATGACCTGGTTGCTTCCTGAAATTCCGAAGGGGCTTTTGCCGGCGATTGGTGTGCTGGCTACCGTCGGTGCACTCTGGGGATCAATCAAGGCACTCTTGCAAGTTCATGTTCCTCGCCTATTGGCCTATGGCGGGCTCGCGCTGTACTCCATATTTTGGTGGCATTTTGCTCAGGTCGGCAAGATCATGCCACATGCTTTGTTGTATGCGTGGGCAGTAACGCTGGTCTGGGGCGGGCTATTTCTGGCCTGGGATCGGGTGCGTGTCCGCTATGGCGATTTGGATTTAAACCGAATCGGCGGGCTCTTCCAACCGATGCCGCGTTTCGCTGTGTGTATGGGTTTGCTGGTAATGGCAGCAGTGGGACTGCCGCCATTTGGTCTTTTCTTTGGTTACCTGGGAATCTTATTAAGCCCTTCAACAGGTATCTCATTTGGTTTGGTCGCAATCATTGCAACGTGGTTTGCCGCGTGCTGGTACTTGTTCAAACTAATGCAACAGCTTCTCTTCGGCCCACACCGGAAAGATCTTCATTATGACGATCTTCGTCCTGCTGAAATTGTGGCATTCATACTTGTGATTGCTCTACTCGTCATTCCCAGTGGCATCCCGCAAGATTGGCTGAGCACAGACACCACCGAGGTGACCTGGAATACTGAGGGAACTCCATGACTTCAATGAAAATGCAAGAGCATCAACAGCAAATAAACGTACAAGAGCTTCAAGAGCTGGTAAACCGCGCCAGTATGGTCATCGCCCACTACTGGCCGATGACGACATTCGTCCACCACAATCCAATACGCAGCCTGGAGACGCTTCCGTTTCATGAGGCAGTCCGCGTTGCACGCCGCTTCATTGGCGGTCGTGGCTATCTGTCAAACGAAATGTATCGGCAGCTAGTAAAGTCTGGACGGATTGCGTCTCAGCACCTGGATGCATCGGTGCAGTCTTATATCCAAGCCTTCGCCCAAGATCAAGATAGGGAAGTGGAGCTTGGCGGACGAATGGTCAATCACTTCGAGGTTGTTCGTGCCCACCTGCTGGAAGGAATTACGGCCCCATCCGACGAGACAATCCCAGCACTCATCAATCGTATTCCAAACGGTGCCGCGGTGCGCTCGTTGGCGCAACGACTCAGTATTAAGGTTGAGCCGCGCGACGAAACCGGTGCGATTGCCCGAAATATTACCTTGGCCGCGTGGTGCGACCAGGCAATGAATACGCAACTCGTTTGGCAGATCGACCGCGAAATCATCAAATGGTGTGAAGCCTTTATGGATGAGGGTCAGGCCTCCTGGCCGATGCCTGAAAGAGAGAAAGGGTTTTATGCCGCCTGGAAATCGCTGGCAGCTCAGGAATGGTCGCCCTGCGGAATCGTAGACAGCGGCAAAAAAATCAGAACTCTCCCAACATCGCCAGAAGAAGCTCTGGTTGAGCATCTCAATGCACTCCGTATTCCACCGGAACTTCGACAGGACTACCTTTCTCTTCAACTCACGGCCTTATACGGCTGGACAAGTTTCATTAACTGGCGTTCAGAACAAAGCCAATACGACTGGCAGACCGCGTATCCTATTGATTTGATCCAATACCTTGCCGTGCGTTTGTTTTACGAGCGGGAACTTGTCGATCAAACCTGTCAGGCGGAGCTTGGTATTGAAGGTAATTTCAATGTCATCGTGTCCTATATTCGAAGCCAACAGGATGCAGCCCCGAATGTGGCAGAGAATGCACGGCTTGCAGCGGCTTGGCGACTGACCAGGCTCGCCGACGCACTTCAAGTTTCACAGAAAAATCTTGAAGCGGCTGCTGCCGATCAGCTACAGCAGTTGTTAGATTGGCTGGACGATTTTCCGGAATCTGAGCACGGGCCTGTATGGCTCGATGCCTACGAGGCCGGATACCAGGAAGATCTTATCAGCAAGCTTCGAACAACCATCTCCAAAACAGAAGTTGGTACCGTTCAAACAACCCGACCTCTGGCTCAGCTCATGTTTTGCATTGATGTTCGGTCAGAGCCGTTCCGGCGACACTTGGAAGCAGTTGGAAACTACGAAACAATAGGCTTTGCCGGGTTCTTCGGTATCCCTATTAGCTGTCGCGCCCTGGACCAATATCACGAAACCGCTCAATGCCCCGCGATTCTGGAACCGAAGTACACAGTCCATGAGGTCGTCAGAGAAAGTCACAGCGAGCGCCAAGCCAGACATGATGCACGTAACAAACTTGTGCACATTTTTCACGAAGTCCTTTACGACTTGAAGAATTACGTGTTCACCCCCTACATCATGGTAGAAGCACTCGGGTGGTTCTTCGGTGCGGTCATGGTGGAACGAACAATCTTTCCCGGAGCTTACCGCAGATGGCGTGAACGGCTTCAAAAAGCGGTTGTGCCGCCGGTCGCCACGAAAATGACGGCCGATAAGGATGACACCGGCCGCGGCTTGAGCCAGGAAGAACAGAATGCCAGTATCGAAACGGCTCTCCGAACAATGGGGCTGACAGAGAATTTCGCCCGTCTCGTAGTCGTGGCGGGACACACAAGCCAGTCAGATAACAATCCGTACGAGGCAGCGCTAAACTGTGGGGCATGTGGCGGCAATTCGGGCGAGCCAAACGCACGTCTGTTTGCAGCCATTGCCAATAAGCCGCAAGTGCGTGAGTATCTTGCAGAGAATGGCATTGTGATTCCCGAAGACACCCATTTCATCGGTGCAGTGCACAATACCACAACCGATGCCGTGGACTTGTATGATCTCGAAGATTTACCAGACACCCATCGTGAGGATGTTGAGCGTTTGAAGGCAGACCTGCAAAAAGCAGCCGTTCAAAACAACCACGAGCGATGCATTCGGTTACCAGGAGTTGGCAAAGAACTGTCACCGACCCGTGCAGTACATGAGGTTCGCCGAAGATCCGGCGATTGGAGCGAAACTCGCCCGGAGTGGGGGCTTTCAGGCAACGCGTCTTTTATCATTGGCAGGCGCTCGCTAACTCAGGATTTAAATCTTGAGGGTCGGGCGTTTCTCAACTCCCACGATTATCGGCTAGATCCAACAGGCGCTTTGCTTGAGGGCATTCTGATGGGTCCGATGGTTGTTGGCCAGTGGATCAATGCCGAGCATTATTTCTCGGCCACCGATCCCGACATCTACGGAAGTGGCAGCAAGATATACCATAACGTGGTGGGACGTGTCGGTATTATGTCTGGACCCCAGAGCGATTTGCGGACGGGTCTTCCGATTCAATCGATGGCAAAGGGGGATTTAACCTACCACGAACCGGTTCGGTTATTTGTTGTCGTTGAAGCTCCAAGGCAACGCATCCTCGACATCGTCGAGAGACAACCCATTCTCAAACAACTTTGCGATAACGAGTGGATACACCTGATGGCTATCGACCATGAAAGCGACCAGAAATTCTATCTCTATCGAGCCAAGCAAGGATGGATAGACGTTGAGAGTTCCAGTCTACGGCTGTAAGATTAATGGTTGTTTTCTTTTGAAGTCGTAGTCCTTCGCTCTGAGGATACGGGAAACTTGGGCATGGCAAAGGGCCTCATTCCTGCTGTAACCTGCCTTAACAAATGCCTGTAGTACGGCCAGCCTCCCAGGACGGACGCCTTTACTAGCATATATTCCTGCTGAGGGAGCACTCCCTTCAGGTTCAGGAACTTCGCTAAAGAAGAAACGGCTGCATACCTGTCCTTACGATTGGAATGCTTTACAGGTGGTATCTCCGTTAGCCATTCTGCAAGACTTTCAGACGATACTAGGGGGTATTTAGCAAATACCGCTTGACCAGGGACGGATATACAAACCCGCTTCCCGCCATTGAACCCACTCATAGCTCTTTAAGGCGTTCTTCAATCTTACCTTGTTAACTGGACCTACTGATTCCAAGACGCTTAAGAAGCTCCGGGGAAGGATTCTTTGACATTAAAAAAGCCTCAGTCTTATGACTTGAGACTTTTGTCTCACTCTCCAATACTATCCATTTTGAAGCTTTGAGTGCCGGTGGTCAGACTCGAACTGACATGGATTGCTCCGCGCGATTTTGAGTCGGGAGGTTCTGAGACTCTTCTCATCCGGGAGACGTAGTCTATACACCGATTACAGGATTTCGAAAACTGTAGCAGTTTGACCGAAATGGGACTCAGAGTCCCACTTTTTCAGAATACACGATCCGGATCTAATTGAGGAGTCTCAGTTACATGATGTAAAGCATGATGGTGAGATTTTAGAGTGGGGGATGGAGAATATTGCCGAAAGGGCTATATGGATGAAAGCATGGTGGAAAAACTGGCAGGCCGTCGGCCAAAGCGCATCAAGAAACACGTTTCCAGGCCCTGCCATGACGAGAAGACCGCCGAAATCGCCTTGAAGACCCTGGATAAAACCAAAGAATACCGGGACTACGACAAGGTTTTAAACGTCACTCTAATCAAGATCGCCTTCTATACCGGCCTTCGGAACAGTGAAACCTGACACATCGGCCTTCAGGACGTAGACTTGGAGGGGAAACAAATCCCAGGTCAGCGAATGCTCTATGTCTACCGGGGGAAGGGGCGAAAGGATCGACAGGTGGGCTATATAAACAGCTCCAGAGCTATCTGAAGGTTCGCCCGTAAACCGATTGCGCTTATCTTCTGGTGTCCGACCGGGGCAACAAGCTTGATAACGGGATGGTCTCCCAGCGGATGCAGCGAATCGGCAAGCGATTGGGCATCCGTTTTATCCCCCACGGCATCCGGCGGACTTCGGCCACTTGGTATGCCCTGAAAAAGGAGATTGCCCATTGCCTTAGTGTTCAAGATGCTAGGCCATTCCGATCTGGCGACCACCAATCTTTACGTCCAGGTCAGCGAGCGTGATGTCGTTTCCGCTATGCAGTCCATTCGCTGACGTTTTTTGAGGGATTATCCAGTTTGGCCGTTCACTCCTGCGGGCGGCCATTCTCCTTTAGGAGTTTTCCGCACCAGGCGGGCCTTGACCTCGGAAGGCATAGAGCCAGCCGCCAGCAGCGCAAGGGTATATCGCAAGCGACCTTCGGCCCTTGTCACTCCCGACTTTCCACTGGCCCTCGTTTGCCTGCTGTCAAGGCCGCACAGGGCGGCCAACCAACATAAGGAGAATTGACTATGACCAAGAGCAGAACCACGACTAAAGCCAGCAGCAATCCCACGCACTACGTCTATCAGGTGCAGAATCGGGAAGGCGACAAATCCGCGATCTGGACTAAGATCGGCGCAGCCTGGCCTCACCAGGACGACAAGGGCTTCAACATCCAGCTTTCAGCACTTCCCTTGGACGGCCGCATTGTCCTCCGGGATGCCAGTGAGGCGAAGGCGTAAGCCTCCCTTCTCCAAAATGAAGGCGGGTACACTAGTGCCCGCCTTTTTTGTTGCCCAGCCCTATTGCAGCAGGGATATCCTCCGGTGGATAAACCCAGAAGTTTGTCGGGATCCAAAGTTTCAAACCGACAAAGCCCGTATTCCCGCAATCGTTCATAGATCTGCCGAGTCGTGTAACTGCTTCTCGGTACCCTGCACCCGTCTTCAGTCAAGTTTCAATTACCCCAAGATACGAACCCTCCTCATCGACTTGGACTTGGTTGCTTAAGCTCGAACCGATTCATTTCTAACGAACAAGCTCAGATAACACTGGCAATAAGGCATTTTCCGTGACTTCTATCCTTGCGTTACTCTACAAATGCCGGATCAGATAGTGCCCGAAGAGCGCAAAGGGATCCTCGCGTAATGGATGTGGGGGCGTTCCCTCTCTTCGGGGTACGGCTTCTGCTTCTTGAGCCCATCGCCCGGCAAGCTCTTTCCATAAGGCTTGGTATTGGGGAATAACAGCAGACCAGTCCCGGGATAGAAAAACGTTAAAGCCAGTGATGGTAATGGATACCAAGTACAAGGATGGATCGAACCCAAGCAACAGCAACATCTACCAAGTGGCCTCCTATGTAACGACTCTGGGAACCAGGAAAGCCTACCTTCTTTATCCCTCTAAACCAGCTTTCTATATAGCTAACAGCTCGATGATATAGAATGTGGCTTGTATGAGGCAGACATGGCCCTGCCAATAAAGGATGCTGTTAGGCTTGCATGTCAGCACGCAGTCTGATGTTGAAGCAGGAGTTAAGATTCGGAATCTTCATCAAACGACCTGTGTAGAACTATGTGGCTGTGTAACAACCAATGTATACATAGTATAAGGTTGTCACTGTAGTAAAATTTATGTCAATGACAATCAAAGGCTTTGTTTGAATGGCTTTTATACAAGAGTTGGTTGTAAGGGCCAGTGTGGAAGGCCTATCAGGAGTTGCCTACCCCAAACGGGCAATCTTGTTGGCCCTTTTGGCCCTGGCTTTTATCGCAGGCTTTGAGGTTGTTTACCGCCTGCCGGAGCTTCTTGGCGAAAGCCGGCACCCGGTTGTAGCAGATGTCTTAAGCAGTCACCGATACTTTTCTCTTGAAACGTCGGGCCTTCCTGGCTTGGAGATTGGTCATTCCTTCCTGAACTGGCTGGTTTCCAATATTCCGGGGATGTTTTTCGGCCTGCTGATGGGTTCGGTTCTCCTAGCTTTGGTCAGTCTTTTGCCGGAAACGGATAAGCCGCACCGCTCCCAGGAGACTGCCCTGGGCATTTTGACAGGGATTCCGCTGGGAGTTTGTGTCAACTGTGCGGCACCCATGGCAAAGGGAATGCTGGACAGTGGGAGCCGGCCAAATTTTCCACTGGCCCTGATGCTCAGTTCGCCGGTTTTTAATATCGTCGTCCTCAGCATGACTTTTTCACTCTTTCCGGTCTACCTGGGGGCAATTCGGTACCTGCTGCTTGGTCTGTTTTTTATCCTTCTGTTCCCCCTGATCCTGAACCGGACACAGCCTGATACTCAGCAAGGCGGCCCATGCGCGTTGCCTGCCAACCGGATTCGCCACCTGATTGACGGCCTGGAACCGGAAGAAAGCTGGCTGGATGCGGCCAGCCAAACGGCGAAGGGAGTTTTTCAAGGGTTCGCTTTCCTGATGCGCAAAACCGCAGGGTGGATGGTACTGGCCGGAGTGCTGGGGGTCACATTGGCATATTCGATTCCCCTGGAGCATTTCATTGTCCATGAAGTGACCGGGTGGAATTTGCTGCTACTCGCCTTGATTGCCACCCTGTTGCCCGTACCGATGGCTTTTGATGTGCTGCTGGCCCACTCGCTGTATGCTGCCGGCCTGCCGGCGCCTTATGTCGCCGTTCTGTTGCTGACCCTGGGGACGTACAGTCTCTTTCCTCTGTTGATCCTGTGGACAACCCGGCTTCGCCGGATGGCAATCGCCCTATACGCTGCCTTTGTGCTGTTGGGAGTGCTTGGCGGCAGCATCGTTGCCTGGCTGGGATAGCAGAAGCCAACGATTATTAAGGGCACGGATTTTGCCAGATTTTCTAAGCTTGCCAATGCATTCGGAAACCGTCTGCCGGCTCGCCTTGACCAGATTCCCGATTTCCCGGTTGGTCAGGCGGATATTAATCAACACGCCCTCCGGATGGGGTTCGCCAAAATCATGGGCCATCTGCTGCAAGAGGGAAAACACCCGGCCCTCGGCATCGTTAAACAGCAGATTCTGGATTTTGTTTTCAATGGTTTTAAGACGCAGGCCCATAAATTTGGTGATCTTCAGATTGAGATGGGGCTTTGTAATCAGCAGCCGCTCAAACAACGATCGATCAATCATGCAGATATAACTGTCTTCAATGGCCTGGGCAAACTCATTGCGCGGCTCATCGTCACCGAGCAGCGCCAGCTCGCCGAAAATATCCCCCGGTCCCAGCAGATCGAGAACCGCCTCCTGTCCGTCCTCCGAATAGCAGACAATTCGAACCTTGCCCTTCTTTAAAAGATAGATCGTATTGGCAGCATCCCCCGGAAGATAGATGTTCTCATATTTTGGCACCTGTTTCATGACGGTAATCCGATCAATCTCCGTCATTTCGGGCGGTGTCATCTCGGAGAACAGGTTAAACTGTCGCAGATACCAGAGTTTGGTGGGTTGGGTCATCCGGGAGGCCCCAAAAATTAACGGTCAGCACAGAGATTCTAGCACAGGTGGTGGATCGAGGGGGATGAAGCATCGGCCAACCCCAGAAAAACAGCGGCCATCATTGCGATTAGGATGAAAAGCACCAAAACCCACAAGGGATTACGGCGAGCCGACTCCGGAAAGAGCATTCGATATAGCTCGTCTTCGGAGGAAATGCCCGAACAGAACAGGATACTGGGCCGTTTTGGCCCATCCTCATGAGTATTTCCGGATGGCTTTGCCTTCATACTATTCACTCAACCTTAATCTCGGCAGGCAGGGTGTCAAGTAGGCGACACGTACCCGGAAAAATTTCCTGAATAATAGAGCTATTGCCCAAGAACGATTTGTGAAGTGACCATGTCGAACACTCCCGTCCCGCAGGAACCCGCCGGATCAGCCGGCGGCCTGACCGGTCTGTCCCTCAAAAATCCCTATGCCGTCATTGTCATGGCGCTTGGCATAGTGCTGATCGGGGTTATTGCCCTGACCCGGCTGCCGGTTGATATCCTTCCGCAATTTACGACACCGGCGGTCCAGATTCTGACCCTGTATCCCGGCATGCCGACGGAGGTGATGGAAAACGACGTCACCAACCGGCTTGAGCGCTGGACATCGCAGGCCAACGGTATTGCCCGGCAGGAATCCAAGACCATGGTCGGTGTCAGCGTGGTGAAAGACTACTTCCGGGAGGATATTGACCCCAATACGGCCATGTCCCAGGTGTCCTCGCTGGCCATCTCGGATATGTACTACCTCCCGCCGGGGACTCTGCCGCCCATGGTCATGCCCTTCGATCCCACCGCCAGTATTCCCCTGGCCCTGATCAGCGCCAGCAGCGACAAGCTGACCGAATCCGAGCTCTATGACATTGCCTATTACTCGGTCCGAAACCAGTTAAGCGGCACTCCCGGCGTCATCGCCCCTGCCGTCTACGGCGGCAAACTCCGGCGCATCCTGGCCTACCTCGATCCCATCAAGCTCTCCGCCAGGGACCTGTCTTCGATGGACGTGGTGGAAGCGTTGAAGAAATTCAACGTCATGATCCCCACGGGGAACGCCAAGATCGGCCGGTTTGACTACATGATCAACGCCAACGGCATGGTGCCCGAGGTGTCCCAGATCAACGATTTTCCGGTCAAAATCGGCAAAGATGACGCGCCGGTCCTCGTCAGGGACGTGGGACATGTGGAAGACGCCTTTGCCATCCAGACGAACGTGGTTCATATTAACGGCAAACGGCAGGTCTATGTCCCCATTTACCGTCAGCCCGGCGCCAACACCATCCAGGTGGTTGACGGGCTCCATGAGAGGATCCAGGAAATATCCAAGCGTATTCCCAAGGAAGCACGGCTGGACGTGATTATGGACCAGTCCCACTATGTCCGCAAAGCCATTGAGAACTTGGCTCATGAGGGACTGTTCGGGGCCTTGCTGGCGTCCCTGATGATTTTGTTCTTTCTGGGAAGCTTCCGTTCCACCCTCATTGTTTTCCTGTCCATTCCCCTGTCGATTCTGGCCGCATTTATCGGGCTGTTTCTGGCGGGAGCCACCGTTAACATTATGACCCTGGGTGGGCTGGCTTTAGCAGTCGGCCGTCTGGTGGACGATTCCATCGTGGTGCTGGAAAACATCCATCGTCATTCCCTGATGGGAAAACCGCCTCTTCAGTCAGCGATGGATGGCGCACAAGAGGTGGCCATGCCCGTGCTGGCAGCGACCATTACCACCATTGTCGTCTTCCTGCCGGTCGTTTTTCTGACAGGGATGGGAAAATATCTTTTCACGCCGCTGGCTCTCACGGTGACTTTTGCCATGCTGGCCTCCTATGTGGTTGCGGTTACCCTGATTCCGGCTTACACGGTCCGTTTTTCCGGTCACCAGGCCCCTCAAAATACGGAAGGACCCCAACTGAGGCCGACGTTATTCCAGCGCATCATGGCCGGGTTCGAGGAAGGACTGCATACGCTGACCCGGAACTACGGCGATGGACTCCGGCAGGTTCTGGCCTTTAAATTTCCCGCTCTTGCCCTTGCCCTGGTTCTGTTCTTAAGCTCACTGGTTCTGGGAACCCAACTGGGAACGGAACTGTTTCCCTATTCCGATGCGGGGCAATTCACCATCCATGTAAGAATGCCGACCGGCACCCGGATCGAAGAAACCGAAAAGTTCATGACGGAACTGGAAAAGTACCTGGCCCAGGAAATTCCGGATGAAGAACGACAGATGATCGTTTCCAACGCCGGGGTTCTCTACGACTGGCCCGCCGCCTACACGCCCAACTCCGGCCCACATGACGCCTTTATCCAGGTCCAGCTGACGGACCATCGTTCCCGCCAATCCATCGATTATGTGCGCGAATTGCGGCAGGACCTGCACCAGCTTTATCCGGGAATCCATTTTGATTACGACACTGGCGGGCTGCTGACTGCGGCGCTGAACTTCGGGTTGCCTTCCCCCATTGATCTACAGATTGAGGGGAAGAATCTGGAAACGGCCCATGAAATCGCGGAAACGCTGCTGAAAAAGATGAGGCGAATTCCCGGAATCGTGGATGCCCGGATCCAACAGCGAATGGACTATCCGGAGATCACTGTTGACATTGATCGTCTGAAGGCAGCCCGGCTAGGCTTAAACATTGAAGAGGTGGTTAAAAACGTTGTCACAGTCCTGAATTCCAGTATCAACTTCGATCCCGCCTTTTGGCTGGATCCGGGGAATGGCAACCATTATTTTCTGGGCGCCCAGTATCCCGAGGAGCTGATTGATTCTCTGGAAACCATTCGCAATATTCCCATCACGGGCAGGAGGCAGCAGCATCCCATCCTGTTCCGGGACATTGCCACTTTTACGGAAACCCAGGCTCCCGCCGAGGTGAACCACCTCAACATTGCCCGCGTGGTGGATATTTATGCCAACGTGGACCAGCGGGACATTGGCTCCGTCTCCCAGGATATTGAACGCTTGATTGGGGATACCGAGTTGCCCGCCGGGTATAAGGCCACCCTTCGTGGCGAATTCGCCAGTATGAAACAGTCTTTCGCTGGATTGGGCTTTGGCCTGTTGATGGCCATCGCGCTGGTTTACCTGGTCATGGTGGCCCAGTTCAAGTCTTTTCTGGATCCATTCATCATTATGTTTGCTGTACCCCTGGGGCTCATCGGGGTGGCCTGGATTCTTTTCCTGACCGGGACTTCTTTAAACATCCAGTCCTTTCTGGGCACCATCTTCATGGTGGGGATTGCCGTTTCCAACAGTATTCTCCTGGTGGAATTCGCCAACCGGAAACGAGAGGACGGCTTGTCTGCCGAAGAGGCCGTCATAGAGGCTGGCCAGGTGCGGCTGAAACCCATCCTGATGACCTCGCTGGCCGCGATCCTTGGGCTGCTGCCCATGGCCATTGGGATGGGGCATGGCACCGAAGCCAATATCCCCCTGGCCCGGGCCGTGATTGGCGGTCTGTCCGTCTCCACCCTGTTGACCCTCTTCATTGTCCCCGTGCTGTATGTGTTATTGAAACGCGAGGCAACCCAAGCGTGAAATCTTTGAACCCTAACAAGCTTTCTGGAAAATGGTTGATTCCCGTGCTGGTGCTGGCGCTCCTGATTATCACGCCGTGGATTATCACCGGCGCCCGCCTGTTGTTTCCTCCGCTGATTCCGGACGAGCCTCCACCGGTCGTTACCATTATCCGCCCCAAACGGCAGGATCTGATTCGAACCATCGAATTGCCCGGCTCTTTTCGTGCCTATGAAGAAACCGTGCTTCATGCAAAAACCAGTGGTTTTCTGGAATCGATTCGGGTGGACACGGGGGACCCGGTGCAAAAGGGGCAGGTGCTGGCCAGGATTTCTTCGCCTGAAGTTGCCCAGCATGTCCAGCAGGCCAGGGCCCGGTATAACTCCGCCATGTCCGAATGGAAAGCCACAAAGGCACAGGCTGTGTTGGATGAAAAAACCTTTGAGCGTTATGAGGCAATCCAAAACACGGATCCCGCATTGATTGCCGGCCAGGAGGTCGATCTGGCCCGAAGCCGGCATGATGCCTCCAGCAGCAGGGCTACGGCGTTTGAGGCCCAGGTGGCGGGGGCAAGGGAGGCCGTGCAGGAGATGCAGGCGTTGGCCGCCTATACCCTCATCAGGGCTCCCTTTGATGGTGTGGTGACGGAGCGTCATGTCGATCCGGGGGCTTTTATCGAGATCGGGAAAAACGTTCCCATCCTGACCATCGCCAACTCGGACCGCCTGAGACTGCATGTCAACGTGCCCGAGCGCGACGCCCGTTTCATCAAACCGGGAAGCGCCGTCCGGCTTCAGGTGGATGCGCTGCCCCAGGAAATCTTTACGGGCAGCATCACCCGCTTTGCCTCGGCGTTGAATTCGGACACCCGCACCATGTTGACGGAAATCGTCCTGCCCAATGTCTCCCACCGGATTCTACCCGGCATGTACGCCCATGCGGTGCTGAACCTGGAAACCCACCCCAAGGCCATTGTCTTGCCTGCGGAAGCCGTCGTTGCCACCAAAAAGGAAACCTACGTCCTCGTGGTAACCGGCAAGGCCAAGGTCCATAAAATCCCGGTCAAGACGGGGATTAACGACGGAAAGACCGTTGAAATCGTCCATGGGCTGACCGGCAATGAGCGGATCATTTTCAATAACCAGACGGATCTTGAGACGGGCATGACAGTCAAAACAAAGGTTTTTGGCCAATGAGACGGACTCTTATCCCTGTTCTCGCTCTGGCATGCCTGCTGAATATCCTTTCTCCGAAGGCGGAATCCGGGGAAAAAAACGGCAGCATCTCGCCCCTGCCTCCCGTGACCCTTGAAGAGAGCAGTATTCTAACGGTGGAGGACGCCGTAAGCATTGCCCTGACCCATAACCCAAGGCTCCATCAAGCTCAGGGAAATACCCGGTCTGCCCACGCGGACTACCGGATTGCCCGCAGCGAACTTTTCCCCAAAGCCCATGCCATTGCCCTGGGTGCTTTCGGTCCGCCGGGGGCGCCGGCAATCAATGGCCTGAATGGACTGGTCACCGGCTCCAGAACGTTCGGAACCGCCGTGAATGTCGTCTGGACCCCCTTCGATTTCGGACAAACCTGGGCGGAAGTGAAATCCGCCAAGGCACAGTTCTATGCTCAGGAAGACTGGCTAGAAGCAACTAGACTTGCCATTGCCCTGCGCGTCAAGGAGGCTTACTACACTGTCCAGTATCAGGAAGCACTGGTTTCGCTTTATAAGGACATATTGAAAAACAGGGCCATGATTTCCCGCCAGGCGAAAGAATTCGCCGATAAGGGCCTGCGCTCCATGGTGGACTTTGAAATGGCCCGGACGCTGGAGGCCCAGGTTCGGCAACAATGGATCGAGGCCCTGAATGAAAGGAATGTCAGTTATGCCCGCCTGCAGGAGGCTATGGGCACGCAGTTGACCCACGAACCTTCTCTCCAACCGTTTGACGCCATATCGCCGGAAATGCCTGCCGAATCGGCCGAGCACTACAGGTTGGAAGCATTAGCGATGCGTCCGGAAATGAAAGCCGTCAACCAGGAGCTTCTGGCGGCAAGGCAAAAACTCAAAGCTGCACAGAGGGGATTCCTTCCAACCACCCGGTTCGTGGGCGGCGCCGGTTATATTCATGACGATGACGAACTGGAAAATACGGATAACGACAATCGTTACGGTGCCTTTGGCGGGTTTGTCGAACAGCCGCTTTATACCGGCGGAGAGTTGAAGGGCTATGTTGAAAAGGCTTCCGCCGGACAATCCATACAAAACGCCCGCCAACAAGAAGTCGCCTTGCGGGTTGCAACCGAAGTTGTAGAGTCTTACACACGAGTGAAGGCAGCTATTGAGAAAATCAGTCTTGCGGAGCAGACACTGCGTTCGGCGACAGAAGCCCATCGCCTGGCTCAAAGACGCTATCAGTTGGAACTGGGAGACATGGCCCAGCTTTCCCAAGCCGATATCCAACTGATTGAAGCAAGACGGCTGATGACACAGGCCCGCTATGAATACCTCTTGAGCCAGGCACGATTCGAATTTGCGCTTGGCAAACTGTAGAGGTTTATTTACCTATCGCAGGCTCTGCAATAAAAGAATGCGAGAGAACAATTTTTCGCCCTTCAGGGATCAGCTTTCCCTGCTTTTTCATTGTTGTAACGACCTCGGAGACGGTTTGTCTTGAAGCATTGATCAGTTTGCCCAATTCCTCGTGGGAGAGCTTCAAGTCTATCAGGATTCCCTCAGCGTGAGAGACACCGAATTCATGGGCCAGCTCTTTTAACAGAATTTCCAGCCGTTGTGCGGTGCTTTTAAAAATCAGGTTCTCAATGCGGTTTTCAAATGAGCGGATGCGCCAGCCCATCAGCTTGGTTACTTTCAAATTCAGCCGGGGCTTGGATGCCAGGATATTTTCAAAGTCATTCTTGCTGATCAGACAGAGGAGGGTGTCCTCCAGGGCCTCGGCCATTTCATTCCTTGGCTCCTGGTCATCCAACAAAGAGAGTTCTCCGAAGAAATCTCCAGAGCCCAGAATCGCTAAGGTAAATTCCTCCCCACCCTGCGAAATCCTGGAGATCCTCACCTTTCCTTTCTTGATAAGGTAGATTTTATCCGCCTGATCTCCCGGCAAATAAATGGAATTCCGCTTTGGCGTCTCCGTCATGACCGTCATTTTCTCGATATCGACCATCTCTTCAGGCGTCAGTTCAGAGAACAAACGGCTTTGGCTGAGATACCACAGTTTACTCTTCATTCCTCAAATCATCCTGACTGATCGTAAGCAGGTTCAGAAGCTCTTCCTGGGTGGGAACGCCATGAATTACCCTATTTCCTACCACAAAAGCAGGCGTGATCCAAATGCCGTACTTCCGCACCAGTGGGTGATCGGACGCATAGGGTACGGTCTGGTAACGGACCTGATCGTTTATTGAGCTGACACTATCCAGAACCTGCTTGGCCTGGCGGGAGGAAGGGCAAGTTTCACAGTAAAAAAGCGTAATCATCCGGGAAAGAACCAGCGATAACCTTCATAAACAAAGTATCCGCCTACGATTACCAGGAAAATGCCGCCCAGGATGGTGATCGTACCGGCATATTGCTTGAGCCGGCCCACGCCCTTGGCAAACCCGGTAAGAACGCTGGCCAGGAACAAGACTGCCGAATACCCAAGGGCATAGCTGGCCATTGAGGCGGTGCTGACAATTATGTCCCCTGAACTGCCGGCAATTGCCAGCATACTGAACAAAACCGGAGAAGCACAGGGCGAGCTGACCAGCGCAAAAACACTCCCGACAATGAAGGGTCCGGCTCCGGCAGGCATACGCTGAATACCGGTCGTTACGGGGAGGTGAATGACTTCCAGAATGACAAGGCCCATCAAGGCGGCGAGTAAGCCGACGACAATATTGATATAGCCTTTGTAATCCACCATCAGGGCACCGGCAAAGGATGAAACCAGTCCCATCAGGCTCAGGACTAGGACAACGCCAAGGACGAACAGGGTGGCATTTCGAATGGCCTCAAGCTTTGAATTGACTTCAAGGGTTCCCATATAGCTCAGATTCAGCGGAAGCAAGGCCAGAACGCAGGGCGAGACACTGGCGAGCAATCCCCCCAGAAAGCCAACCGGTATCAGCAGCCATAGATGCCGGTTGAAAGTACCCGGCTCAATCCAGCCCGCATAATGTTGCTGGGTGACTCCCACCCATTCTTCCAGCGCCGGGAAAAAGTACCAGATGACGGCACCCGCAAGCAGTAGGGTCAGTGCAGTGACGGCAACATCCGGCCTTTTCATGACTTTCGTGGCAGCCCAGGAAAACGGGCAGGTTGAGCAAGAATCAGAAGGAGGGGAGGGCATAAGGGACTTTCTCCAAAAAAGAGGGGAAGTGTGACCTTCCCCCGGACCTCATTGAAATGGCTCATCAATGAGTGGAGTTAACAAAGTGCTTTACGTTGTGGTTGTAGGTTTCGAAGTTGGCTTCATTCATGAAGGTTTTGACCGGTTTTCCATCCTGGAAGATAGTTACTAGAGAGGTTTTACTTCTATTCGCTTCATACCAGTCCGATAAACCGAGCTTTTGGGCTCTAGCGGCTGCGACTTTCTTGGTTTGGGCATTGGTCACGTCGAATGTTACAAAACGGACCTTGCCCTCATAGTCTTTCCGGAGCTTGGACAGGGCGGGTGCGATGTTCTTGCATCCTGGACACCAGTCGGCATGGACATCCACGACCATCAATCCTGAAGGCGGCGCCGAAAAGCTTTTCAGGCTGCCGTTATAATCGACAAACCCCAGTACCAGTAAAAAAGAGACAAAAAGAAGGGCTGTGATCCGAAACATGTATCCATTATCCTTTCGATAGAACTCTATGATTCAGTTTAGCCAAAGATTTCCGGATAAAATGTCGTCTTGCCGACAATAAAGCTTAAGAGATCATGAATATTACCTATTTTTTGCCGAAAATACTTCCCATAAAAGGGGCTGCCAGCCTGCTTATGCTTTCAGGCTTATGGCTGGCCGAGTGGCGGTGGCCGTTGCGTCCGTATCAAATGGGACAGAAGCTTAACCGGCTTTGGATCAATGCCCGGATGGCACTCATTGCCTCGCTGATTATTGACCTGCTGGTGCTGCCTGTGGCGCTGGTTACGGCCCTGTGGGCGGAAGCGGCAGGAGTGGGCCTGCTGAATCTTATGGCGCTACCGGTTGGTCTGGAATGGTTTTTGGGACTGGTTCTGTTCGACTGGACGTTCTACTGGTGGCACCGTGCCAACCACCAAATTCCCCTGCTTTGGCGATTTCATAATGTTCACCACACGGATCCGGAGCTCGATGTCACAACCGCCCTCCGTTTTCATTTTGGCGAACTTTTGCTCTCCATCATATTCCGTGTATTGCAGACGGCTCTGCTCGGGTTGTCAGTCTGGATGGTGCTCATTTTTGAAACCCTGCTGCTATTGGAGACCCTGTTTCACCATAGTAACCTCAGATTGCCCCTGAAACTCGAGCGTTGGCTGAACCGGTTGATTGTCACGCCGCGGATGCATGGCATTCATCATTCGGCCGTTAAAACCGAAATGAACGGGAATTATGGCACCCTCTTTCCCCTCTGGGACTACCTGCACAAAAGCTTAAATTTGAATATTCCCCAAGATGAGATCAGAATCGGCGTTGCAGGCTATGATCATCCTCGTGAACTTGTACTTCTCAACCTACTCAAAATGCCTTTTCAGAAACAACGGGCGTATTGGCGATTCTCCGATGGCTCTGTTCCCCAAAGGGGTGTTCAGAAAGAACCTCTCACTTACATGGCGCCTTGAGCCAGATACCGAAAGAATGCGGTTTCAGGATGTTGTGCCGCATTCAGAGCCAAGTCTACCTTCCAGGGCGTTACCTCACGGGCCACGGGTCCCCTGTAACCTGCTGTTACCGAAGGCAACACTTCTTTGAACCGGTTCAGGAAGGGCGAATCCGGGAATTTGCCAATACGCCCGCGCCAGTTCATGACTAGCCAGTTATCCGGGCGAATCAGTTCCAGAGTTGGCGCAAGGACTTTCAAACTCCCGGTATCATCCGTAGGCTTCAAGGGGATACTGGCATGAGATCCCTGTTCAAGCCGAATGACCGGGCGCCCCTGAATGGTCCGGATCTGTGACCAGAGCAAGCTTTTGCCGGCATAGTGCTGAAAGGCGAAAAGGCCCACGGGTTCCAGGTCCGGTTTTCGAAGCAAGAGCTGAACCCCTTCGGTATCGCCATGATGTATAACCGGAGGGAGCAATCCGTCCTCCGGCTGAGGAAGCAGTTGTGCGGCCTTCTTTCCCAAGGGGTTTGCCGTGCTGCTGAAGGGAAAATAGTAGAAGTAGTATAGGGCTTTGAATTGCGGTGTTTCTATAGTTTTACCATAGATAGCAGGCTGTAGATGCCCCTGGCGAAGCTTTCGGCTTAAAAGTTCCGGCTGAAAATCCAGAAAGTATTCAGGCGCGTTGAAATGTTCAAGATCCTTTAGCTGGGGATAGGGAGAAATGATTTCTGTAGAACCGTCTTGCCGATAGCGTTTCAGGACGGAATGCCTGAGAAGATCCGTAAAGCTGACCGGCGGAGTATCTGAAGGGTGCATGAGGAGAACCGGCCGAAATCGCCTCAGCAGGGCTTCATCCCCGAAAACGTCCGGTCCACGGTCAGTGCTTGTTTTTTGGACCGGATACAGGGATGAGAAGTACCTGCCATTCATTCCTGCTGAATAGGTCATGGACCCGGCACCTCTCGGGACAGAATTCGGCCCATTGCCTGTTCAAAGTTCCGGTAAAACCGGCTTTGAGCCACGTCCAATGCAACCCGCAGCGGCCGTCCTGAGCCGGTCGGATCGATCACCGTACGCAGGGTGTCTCCCCACATCTCAACATGAATGGGTAGCGTCTTAACGGTTGCTGCACTTTCATCATAGGTCAAAACGGCTCCTAAAACGTCACCCAGATGGGTTTCCGGATTCTGATGGGAAACCAGCCTCTCTTCGACCCGGTTGCTGATCCATTGGGCAACCGGTGTGCCGGCCTGTCGCCACTCTGCAATATCATGCCTATCCACGGTTACCTGAAGCGCCGGGTTCAAACCGGACATGAGGATGGGAACGCCGGACTCAAAAACCAGGCGTGCCGCGTCCGGATCGCTGTTCAGGTTGTATTCCGATTTGTAATCCACAAAGATGCTGCCTTTTTCGGTGGCAGCCGGCAAATGAATGGCTCCGCCAACAATCACTAGTTGTCCGATCTCCGGAATAATCGTGGGGTCTTTAATCATGGCCACCGCAACATTTGTAAGCGGACCGATCGCCAGAACGGTTACACCGGGATTTTCATGGACTTTTCGGATAAGCAGGTCAACACCGTGCTCCCCGGAAAGAGATCCGGAGGGTTCCCGATCCAGGTGCTGTGCCAGTTGCTTGTCCCAGTTTCTGGGTTGTTTCTGTCGAAGAAGGGTAGAACCAACACCGGCACCAATGGGAATGTTGGGGCGATTCGCCAGTTCCAGCAGCCTTAAAACGATTTCAGCCCGCTGCCGGGTCTTCCCGTTGACCGTGGAAATCCCGACCACTTCAACCTGACCGCTTCCGAGAATGGTTAGCAGGGCAATCGCATCATCCACGTCGGAGCCGATGTCCGTATCAATAAATACCCGCTTGGGTTCGGCAAATCCGGTGGAGGTCAACAAGATTACCAGGCAAAGAATCACCAACAGGTTTTTCATGACAGGACCTCAGAGCTCTCTAGTACATAGTGTGCGGCCACTTCAAGCAGGTCTTTGGCGGACTGTTGATCCAGATAAGGCATATTGGCAACACCCAGTATTCGCCGAATAATTTCAAAGCCTGCAAGCTGGAAGGTGTTTTTTATCAGGTTTTCAGGAATGATGCCGATTTCTTTATCCAGGGTATCGCAATAGGCTTTTAAAAAACTTTCCGCTGAGAGCCTCTGGTTCCCGGCTACCGAAAGCATTCTGAAATGGGCCAAAACCATACCGGTATCGAACCAGGCTGCGCCCACATCACACAGCTCCGCATCAATTACAACCGGGTTATCGCTAATGATAAAAATACTCTCTGCATGAAGATCGCCATGGGTCAGCACGTTAAATCCCTCGTCCCGAAATCCGGATAGCAGGAGCCTGGCTTGAGGCAGGAGGGCCTCCCTGAATTGCCTCATGAAGGAGTCCTGGAGTCTGTTTCTCCAGCACTCATCCTGCATTGCCCATTGGTTGCCCAGCGTCTCGGCCTGCTCAAAGGGATGGGTCAACACAAAGGGACGGTTCATGGCCGCAGACGGGTTGGAAGGGGTATGCGGTTCGAGATTTTGGGCGCTCCAGGAATGAAAAAGCGCCAGCTTGCAGCCAAGGTCCGTCAAAAAAGTTTCAGGAACCGCAACCCTCCTCAGAACATGTGCCTGTAGGGTTAAGGCTGGCGTCAAATCCTCAAGGACCAGAGCACGGATCAAGCCGTCCGGAGAGTCCTTTGCGGCATGCCACAGGCCCGGAACCCAGTGCGCCAGTTCTTCATGAGTTTCGGCAGCTTCTTCCGCCAGCCGGAAATATTGATACTCAAAGCTCAGCCGGTCTTCCGGAAACCGGATATTGGGATATCTTTCCAGGCAACCATTTTCAGGTACTGTCTTGATAACAACCCCCTGCTTGCTCCCGGTGAAATCATCAATGAATAGAAGACGCCGCACCCGGTTAATGTTTCCGCTGATATCATCCACCAGGACACCGGCTTCATCAGGAATGTTGAGTATGCCTGTCTCGCGAAGCCCGGCGCAAAAACGGATAAAGTCTTCGTCTGTCTCCAGTTTCAGCATTCGGAGTGCCATTGCGCGTATCCCGTAGTCATCATGAGCAGGTCCTCCAGGGTATCTATATCCCGCTTCTCCGGCAGATCCAGATAATCAAGCCCGAAATTTTCCATCCGTTGGACTGTTTGCCTATGGACCTCCTCAGTGCTCCAGGAAATGTCTTCAAACAGGCGGTGAAGATTACCGTCAAGGATTTCAAAAGCATCACGCTGAAGACCGATGAGGTAATAACCACCATCGGAGGCCGGGCCAAGAACCGCCTCTTTTTCACGCAGCCAGAAAAAAGCCCTGCCAATGTCCTTGTGGCTCACATAGGGGCAATCCGTACCAATGGCAATGACATGCAAGGCACCCGCTTCAAATGCAGCGCAGAAGGCACCGGCCAGCTTTTTTCCCAAATCGCCGGAAGACTGGGGTAGGCATTTTCGTTGTTTTCCAAGCCAACGTTCAAAAGCCGCTTTTTCTTCCGGGGGATCGATGAGTAGATATTGATCGTAGTCCGAAGATTCCGTTTCTCGAATGACCTGTTCAGCCATGGAACGATACAACCGCGTGGCTTCCTTTTCTCCAATAGATTGTGCCAGCCGTGTTTTCACCCGGCCCGGCTCCGGATACTTCAAGAATACCAGCAGTACCGAATCAGACCTTGAGTTCATAATGCTTTCCATAGTAGGTCTCACGAAGTTTTTCAGGAGAAATTCCGAGTGTGAAAAGCAAGTGCATTTGAAACCACAGCCAAAACATGGCCAGCGGGTGCTTGCCGTCAAATCGCCGAGAGGAAGTGACCAGGGGTGGAGATTGAATACAGATTGTGCAATACCGGGTCTCAAGACGGCGAACAAAGTCATAATCTTCCATCACGGCTAGATCATCTCGAAAACCTCCCAAAGCCTGATAAACATTTTTCCGGACAAACAGGCCGGAATCGCCGTAATAAAGGCCGAATTTTCGAATCAGGGCATAAAAGCCGTTCATGAAACGGCTGAAAGAGCTTTGACCATCAAACAGAAGGCGAAAGTTTCCTCCGTCAATGCTTTTGTCTGTCATGGCCCCCGCAATCGCCTCCAGGTGGCCATTACTCAACTGGCTATCCGCATGCAAAAAGAACAGAACGTCTCCGCATGCAATGCTGGCGCCACGGCTGAGTTGCTTCCCCCGGCCGCATTCCTCGGAAAGAAGGACGAGGGGGACACCCGTATCCTGAAAAGATCGGGCTATTTCCCTCGTGGCGTCGGTACTGCCGCCGTCTACAAGAATAATTTCAGCCAAGGTAGTAGAACTCCCGAGCGCTTTTAGAACTCCGGCAAGGTTTTCAGCCTCATTGAACGTGGGGATAATAACGGATAGCATCATTCCAATCTACCAAAAGCCGGTTCAAAAAACTATCGCCTTGCCGACTTCTTCCTCTAAGGGCTTATCGTATTTTAAAATCAACATGATGGCCAGAAACTTAAGGAGTGTTCATTTCCCTTTCGAGCTATGAGCCCAACGACAGAGAAAATCTATGATTTGACCGTCATTGGTGGCGGAGCCGGCGGGTTGGTATCCGCCGGCTTTGCTGCTGCTCTGGGAGCCAATGTTGCCCTGATCAGTAGATCTCCCCTGGGTGGCGAATGCCTCTATACCGGATGTGTTCCGAGCAAGACCATGGCTTATATGGCCCGACTCTGCCATCAGGCTGAAACTTATGGTCTGGCTTCACCTACAGGAGAAGGAGCCTGCCGTTTCGAGCAGGTTATGGAGCAGGTCCAAAAGACAATCCAGGCCATTGAGCCTCACGACTCCCCGGAGCATCTGAAGAAAGAGTACGGGGTATCCGAGATTATCCGTGGCAAGGCGGAATTCTCGGATTCATCCATGGTTATGGTCGGGAATCAGACGATCAGAAGCCGGAAGTTTATCGTCGCAACCGGCTCCAAAGCCGTTATCCCGCCAATAAAAGGCCTGGAAGGGGTACCCTACTGGACGCATGAAACAGTCTTCCAGCAGAGAAAACGGCCCAATCACCTGGTTATCCTGGGGGGAGGCCCTATCGGTATTGAGTTCAGCCAGATTTTTCGGCGGCTTGGCTCAGAGGTTACGGTGATTCAGAAGGCTGAGCGAATTTTAACCAAGGAGGAACCGGAAACGTCCGGGTTTGTTCTGGATTTTCTGAAACGAGAGGGAATCAGCTTTCACCTGAGCGCCTCACTGGAAGAAGTCACTCATGACGGCAACCGGTTCCATCTGCGTGTTCAGACCGGCGATCATAATTTCATCCCACTGGATTGTGATGCACTGCTGATTGCTGTGGGAAAGTCGCCCCGGACACAGGGGCTTGGCCTGGAGGCGGCCGGCGTACGGTACGATAAACACGGCATCACCGTAAACGATCACTGCCAGACCACCTGTCCAAACATCTGGGCGGTGGGAGACGTCTCGGGGCAATACCAGTTTACCCATTACGCGGAACACCAGGCCAAGGTCGCCGTAACTCACGCCCTGCTGAAGTGGCCGGAAAAAATGGAGCGCGAGGTTGTCCCCTGGGTGACTTTTATTGATCCGGAGGTCGCTCATGTTGGCATACTCTATGAGCAGGCCCAGAAAAAACATGGAAAAGTCTTTCGGTTTCGGATTGAACTATCGGCTATTGACCGCCCGGTTATTGAAGAGGAGACACATGGCTATGCCGATGTCATCACGGATAAAAAGGGACGAATCCTAGGGGCAACGGTCATCGGACCCCATGCCGGCGAGTTGATCCATGAAGCGGCCCTGGCCATGAAAGGCGGACAAACGGTCAAGCACCTTGGCCAGCTTATCCATGCGTATCCGACACGCAGTGATATCTGGAAGCAGTTCAGCCTGCCCTTTTATCGGGAAACCCTGCTTCATGGAAAATTGAAGCGCCTGATCCAATGGTGGATTTCCTACTAGAAAAAATCTAAAAAAACTGTCACCTTCCCGATAGCTTTCCATGGTTCGGGAATTTATACTGCATCCATAAGATCGAATGAATGAAAGGGGTTAGACATGGACACTTCTACTATTGCGAGAGAACAACAAACTGTTCAGGAAGCCGCCAAAGAGAAGTTTGGCTTTATACCCAACTTCATTAAGGAGATCAGCCAGGCACCTGCAGCCGCACAGGTTTATCTGAAAGGCACCGAGATTATGGGATCAGCCTCGCTCTCACAAGACGAACAGGAGGTGGTAAAGTTTGCCATCTCCCGGGAAAACAGTTGCGAATACTGCCTCGCCGCCCACTCCAAAGCCTTGCAACAGGCAGGTTTTGACAAGGCAGAACTGGAGACGCTTCGTAATGGCGGTCCGTTTTCAAACAACCGCTACCAAAGCCTGGCAGAACTTGCCCAGCTTTTGATAGAGAAAAGAGGATGGCTGGAATCATCGGATATCAATCGATTCAACCAGGCGGGAATCAGTCAGCCTCAGGTCTATGAAGTGATTGCCCTGGTCGGCCTGAAAACCATCAGTAACTACGTCAATCACATTGCACATACAGACTTGGATCCCCAATTGCAAGGCTAGGTCAGGACCGGCTGGATGGATTAAGCCTTCTGCCTGGATCTCCATCCATCCTTCCGATTGAAAGCGAAAATACAATCCACTACACTGGGGAAGCGAACTAGTGAGGATCTGCTTATGGACGTGTTAACGCATCAACATCCCAATATATCTTCAAGACTTGCAGCGGGTGCGGTTGCCGGGATTATCGGCGGCATTCTGATGGCCATGTTCGAAATGTTCTACCATGGCGCCATTACCGGCATGGGTGTGTTTACCATGCCCAACATGATTGCCACCAATGCGAATTTTGAAATGCACCACGATTTCGGCATGTACACCATGGTCGGAATGATTATGCACCTTGTCTTTTCTGCATTTCTGGGTATGGCCTGGGGCGCTGTCTTTAGCCGAACCCCCAGTAAAACCACTGCACTCGTCGGAGGGTTGCTCTTCGGTTACATCATGTATCTCGTGATGTTCTACCTGGTCATGCCTCCAATCAATCCGATGTTCGAGGGTGCGCGCGGCATGGTCCAGATTATCGCCCATTTGATCTTCGGGGTCGGCTTTATCTTCTATCCCGGCCTGGCCCAAAAGATGTCCTGATCCCGTATGGCTGTCCAATGGAAAGAGAAGAGCCGATATCACCGCCTGCATATTTCCGGTGAAGCGCCGTATCAGCCTATTGAGGATTACGGCCTCATCGGGAATATGCGAACGGCGGCACTGGTCGGAAAAAACGGGGCTATAGACTGGTTTTGCTTTCCCCGGTTCGACTCACCCAGTCTATTTGGCGCCCTCCTAGATGCCGGGAACGGCGGTCACTTTCGAATCTACCCGGCGCAGGAGGAAACCGTTACACGGCAGTTTTACTGGCCGGATACCAACATCCTGATCACCCGTTTTTTGACACCTGAAGGGGTAGGGGAGATTACGGATTTCATGCCCCTTATCGAGAAAGAAGGGCAGCCCCAGCAGATCGTGAGAACGGTAAAAGCGGCACGGGGTCAGATGAAGTTCCGCCTGGAGTGCCTGCCCGCATTTAATTACGGTCGAGATAAACACCATCACTACATCGGAGAAACCGGCGCCTGTTTTTCTACAGAACACTTGAAAATCGGTCTTTCGACAGATATCCCGCTGAAGGAGTTCAGAAATGTCGGCGTTTGTGCAGAGTTCACCCTGGATGAGGAGGAGTCCGCCACTTTCGTACTGGGAGAGATCCGGGGAGAGGAATGCGCTCCTGCCCCGTCGCCGGAAAAGGCTGAAAAAATGTTTCGCCATTCGGTGAACTTCTGGCGCAACTGGATTGCCAAGTGTACCTACACCGGCCGATGGCGGGAAATGGTGCGCCGATCGGCTTTAATACTCAAATTACTCAGTTATGAGCCCACCGGTGCCATTATTGCCGCACCGACCTGTTCGCTCCCAGAAAGCCTGGGTGGCCCAAGAAACTGGGATTACCGGTATACCTGGATACGGGATGCGGCATTCACCCTTTACGCATTCATGCATATCGGCCTCACGGACGAGGCTGAAAGGTTCATGGCCTGGCTGACCGAGCGGTGTTTTGAGACAAGGGATGGTCGCCCGCTCAATATCCTTTATGGGATTGAAGGAGAAGATATCAACCAGGAAATTGAGCTTGATCATTGGGAGGGATACATGGGCTCCTCGCCAGTGCGCATTGGCAATGCCGCCAATCGGCAAACCCAGTTGGATATTTATGGGGAGCTCATGGATGCAGCCTTTCTATACAACAAATATGGCGCACCGATTCCCAGCGACCTCTGGGACAAATTGCGAAAAATAGCCGATTGGGTTTGCACACACTGGCAGGAACCGGACCATGGGATTTGGGAGTTTCGAACTGAAAAACGGCATTTTGTGTACTCAAAATTAATGTGCTGGGTCTGTCTCGATCGGGCTCTGCGTATAGCGGACAGCCGTGGATTTCCTGCTTCCCGGGAATACTGGACTGCCAATCGGGATGCCATCTATGAAGAATTGATGGAGAAAGGCTGGAATGAGGAGGTCGGTTCGTTTGTCCAGCACTATGACTGTGACGCCCTGGATGCCTCCACGCTCATCATGCCCCTGACCCTCTTTCTATCACCCATTGATTCCAAACTGGAGAGAATGTTACAGGCCATTTGCCGTCCTCCTTCAAAGGGTGGTCTTGTTTCGAACAGCCTGGTTTATCGCTATGACCCTTCGGTTTCCAAAGACGGATTTGAGCGCGAGGAAGGCACGTTCAACCTGTGTTCGTTCTGGTTGGTTGATGCCATGACGAGGGCGGGCAGGCATAATCCGCAAAGGCTGGAAGATGCACGGCTGATGTTTGAGAAAATGCTGGGCTATGCAAACCATCTGGGACTTTTTGCAGAGGAAACCGGTCCTTGCGGAGGCGCATTGGGGAACTATCCCCAGGCATTTACACACCTGGCACTGATCACATCGGCATACAATCTGGACCTGGCGCTGGATCAGCGCTTCAGAGAAACGGAGGAAAAGTGATGGAACTGGGTATTATCGGCTTGGGTCGCATGGGAGGACAGATAACGCTACAGGCCCTTGAAAGGGAGATTCGGGTTGTTGGTCTGACCAAGGACGGGTGTCCTTCCGAACTGAAAGCCACGGATATGATCTGTGCTCCGAGCTACCGGGAGCTTGCTGAGAAGCTGGCGACCCCCAGAAAAATCCTGATTTTCGTTCCCGCCGGACCTGCTGTGGACCAAGTGCTCGAAGACTTGTGCAGTCATCTTGACGCTGATGATATCGTCCTGGATGGCGGTAATTCTTACTACAGGGATTCCATGAGCCGCTATGAACGTCTGAAAAAGAAGAATCTGCATTTCATTGATCTTGGCTCCAGCGGCGGCCCTAGCGGCGCCCGACATGGCGCATGCTTTATGCTGGGTGGCGATCGGGAACCCGTCAAGACAGTCAGGCCTATCCTGGAAAAACTGGCTGTCCCCGAAGGTGTCTTCCATGCCGGTCCCCCAGGCGCAGGACACTTCGCCAAGCTGGTCCATAATGGCATCGAGTTCGGCATGCTGCAAGCTATTGGCGAAGGTGTCGCCCTTCTCAAAAGCTCCGAATATAATCTGGACCTGGCCGGTTTGTTCCATAACTGGGCCCACGGCTCAGTCATCCGGGGATGGCTTGTCGAGCTAATGGAAAAAGCCTTGCAGGAAGGACCTCCCCTTGAGGAAATCCAGCCGTATGTGGAAGACACCGGAGAAGTCAACTGGCTGGTTTCAGAGGCTGTCTGCCGGGAGGTACCCATTCCAATCATTACTCAATCTGTCTGGGAACTGATGAAATCACGTGGTCAGGAGAGTGATGCCTACCGCGCGATAGCGGCCTTGCGGCATCAGTTTGGAGGCCATCCCTTCGGCCCAAGCGAGAGCATTCGTCAGGAACGATCGGAAGGACGTATAGCGGCAATCAGCTGTCAGTAAGATATATTCGGTTGAGGGTATATTATGAATTCTTTTGATCTGATTGTGATTGGAACCGGCGTGGCTGGGAGCACCGTGGCCACCACCTGCCGAGATGCAGGCTGGTCGGTTGCAATCATAGATGAACGGCCTTTCGGAGGCACTTGCGCCCTGCGGGGCTGCGACCCTAAAAAGGTTCTTCGGCGTGGGGCAGAACTCGTGGACGCCTTGCGGCGGTTTAAAGGCAAAGGTGTAGGCTATGACAATCTCTCAATCCAATGGGAGGACCTAATCAACTTCAAGCGTACCTTTACCGATCCAGTTCCGGAAAACAAAGAGAAGCACTATACCGAGGAAGGCATTGCCCCCTTCCACGGTACGGCGTCTTTCACCGGAGAAAAGACACTAGAAGTTAACCACACCGAGTTACGAGCCGACCATATCGTTATCGCAAGTGGCGCAGAGCCAATTCCCCTGGATATTCCCGGTTCAGAATATCTCGTCAGCAGCGATCAGTTTCTGGAACTGGAAAGCCTGCCTGAGCGCGTCTTGTTCGTGGGGGGTGGATACATTGCTTTTGAATTTGCCCACATTGCGGCCCGGGCCGACAGGACCGTCATCATTTTAGAGCAAGGGGAAAAACCTCTGACAGCTTTCGATCCGGATCTGGTTGATCGTCTGTTATCGCGGAGCCGAAATTTGGGAATTCAATTTCATGCCAATACGGCCGCCAGTGCTATCGAGAAAAAGGGGGATGCTTTTATTGTCCACGCTTCCGTTGGCGATGCACGGCAAAGTTTCGAGGCGGATCTTGTCGTCCATGGGGCGGGTCGCGCCCCGGCCATTGCAAAATTAAAGCTGGAAAACGGCAACGTCCAGGCCGGCAAAAAGGGTATCGAGGTTAATGAATATCTCCAAAGCGTGTCCAACCCCGCCGTATATGCGGCAGGAGATGCAAGCGATACGGCAGGCCCCCCCTTGACACCGGTCGCGGGACTCGAAGGCGAGTCCGTGGCGCACAATCTGATGAAGGGGAATCAGAGCAAGCCTGATTACCGGGGCATTCCCAGTGTGGTCTTTACCATTCCGGCCTTGGCTCGCGTGGGTTTACTGGAGTCAGAGGCCCAGGAAAAAGGGCTGAATTATGACTGTCGGTTTTTCGATATGAGCGACTGGTTCTCCGCCCAGCGGGTAGCCGAACCAGATGCCGCGGCCAAAGTGCTTATCGGCAGGGACTCAGATGAAGTGATTGGTGCTCATCTTTTCGGGCACGGGTGTTCCGAGCTCATCAATTATTTTGCGCTGGCTATCCAGCTTAATCTTCCCGCTTCCGAGCTTAAGAAACTGGTCACCGCCTACCCCACGATAACATCTGACCTGGAATATCTTCTCTAATAGGCTTGGAAGATCGTACCAAGACAATAGGAAGCTTATATGGCAAAAAGATTTAAAGATAAGGTTGCGCTAATCACAGGAGCTACATCAGGGATTGGGCAAGCTATCTCTTTACGGTTTGCTGAAGAAGGTGCCCATGTGGCCATTAATTACCCCCGATACGCAGAAAACATCCGGGAGACCGAGCAGGAAGTAGAAAGAATCTGTCGGGGCATCCGCCAGTATGGGTGCCGGGATTTCCCGGTTCAAGGAGACGTGGGCAATCCAAATGATGTAAAAAAAATGTTTGCTCAAGTACTAGACCAGTTTAGCAGCATTGATGTTCTGGTAAATAATGCCGGGATACAAACGCAGGCTCCCTCTGATAAATTAGGTATAGAAGAGTTTGATGAAGTAATCAACGTGAACCTGAAGGGAGCATTTTTATGTGCCCAGCAAGCTATTCGGCATTTTCTGAAACAGAATAAACCGGGGGTTATTATAAACATTTCCAGCGTTCATGAGCTTATACCCAAACCTGAATTTCTCGGATACTCTGTCAGTAAAGGCGGAATGGGAAACCTGACGCGCACACTGGCTTTGGAGTATGCTCCTCAAAAAATAAGAATCAACGCAATTGGCCCTGGAACAGTAAATACACCTATCAATCAAGCCTGGAAAGAGGATCCTGAAAAGAGAGAAATTGTGAGACAGCATATTCCAATGGGTCGTATAGCGGAACCTGAGGAAATTGCCGCCGTGGCTGCTTTTCTATCTTCAGACGAAGCAGCCTATATTACCGGGCAAACGCTCTATGTAGACGGGGGACTGACCTTATATCCTGATTTCCGGTCGAATTGGTCTTCATAAAACCAATAGAAAATATAAGCCAACCTAAAAAAGAAGTGCCACAATACGGGCACTTCTCTTTATGGTTCAAGCGGCTCCAATACCGGCCGCACGGAGTGTTTCTTCGGTGATGGCAATATCCTTGCAGCAATCGAGCAGTTGCCCGTTCACGGCAACGGCCGGCACGCGGGTGACGCCGTAAGCCTTGGCTCTCTCCCGGCATTCATTGGTACTGCATCCTTCGCGCAGGTCATAAATAACCACCTCGTAGGACGGGCAGGCCAAATCATTGACCAACCGGACAACAGGCTCGCATACCGGGCAACCCGCCGTAAACACTTCCACTTTTCGTTTTGTTGTCATGAGGGTTTTACCTCCCTTTATCGGTTTCACAAGTTAGACAGGTTTTCTTTTTTTGAGGCAGAAAATCCAGAATGGCAGCCAGTGTCAAAAGTAAAACCCCGCCATATACAATACTGTCATTATCCAAAGCAAATTTTCCAAATAGAATTAGTAAGACGCTGAAGAGCCCCAACCAGAAAGATCTATAACTCTGCTTTTTCCTTCCTTGCGTAAAGAGAGCAATAAGAGCTAGCCCAAGGAATAAAGTGGAGACGATGAAGAGATTTTTCGCACTGATTAAAAAACCAAGACCCAGGGCACTAACAAGGGCAGCATAGGCTGGCCAGCAAGCAGGACATACCAGCTTGGGCATCAAGGCCACGCCAATCGCTGGCAAAATCGCTAATGTACCCAAATGCGGCATAGTTTTTCGGGAAAGGGCACTGGTAATAGCCTCTACTGAGGGAACGCCTCTCAGGCTTCCGTCCGGGTTTTGATAGATCCGACAACTTTCCGCACCTTGTGACTCAGAACCAGCAATGTCTTTACCATCTATGAGAATTGTAGGGGAACCATACTGGCGAACATAGTCCGGACTGGTGGGATCCATTCTCAGCCATTCCGTCCATTGAGGAGTTAGGCCCAGAACGGAAAATGCTTCCCGTAACTGCTGCCGGGCGGGTTCCACGTTAGGACAATCGGAGTCAAAGATCAGCTCAACCTTAGGCATTGCTTATGATTCCCCATCTGAAAACGCATCAATAATCGGGCACTCATTCAGTGGGCCATTACTGCTGCATTCCTCTGCAAGCCTAACAAGTCGGTCCCTAATACTCTTCAAGTCCTGAAGCCTTTTTTCGATATCATGGATTTTGTTCAGCGTTTGCTGCCTGATATCTTGGCATGTGCCTTGGTCGCTCGTCGATAAGACCAGGAATCCCCTGATTTCATCCAATGAAAAACCAAGTTCCTGGGCTCGTTTGATAAAGCGAATACGCTTGACAGCATCAGGAAGGTAAAGCCGATAACCCGATTTGCTGCGGCTGGGCTCCTCAATAAGGCCCTGGCGCTCGTAATAGCGCAAGGTTTCTCGGTTAACACCAGACTGCCCGGCAACCTGACCGATCGTTAAAGCCTTGTTTTTTATATCCGTCTTCATGTCACTATCAGTATAAACCTTGTACGCGGGTACAAGGTCAAGCAAATCGATCCTAATAAAAAATAGAATTAGCCTTTCTATCTACTTGGACAATTGAGCATGATCAATCAATATGATGAAGAAAGAGGAAGCTGGAGGATAGATGATGGCCTATATGGTTGCAGAACAACCGAATATGAAAGCCAGGATACTGGCTGGGGCAGCAACGGGTCTGATTGCCGGGTTCGTCATGTCACTGGTCATGATGCTCTACCATATCTTTATCACAGGCAGGGGAATGTTTTTCATGCCGAACCTGGTTGCAACCTGGGGCGGCCTGGCTTTTGAACCCGGCGGGTTTGGAATGAACACGATGGCTGGGATGATGATCCACCTAATTTTCTCCGCTTTTCTAGGCATCCTGTTTGCGCTTCTTTTGCCTCGGATGTTTAATCCCGGAGTGACCGCCCTGCTCGGAATTGTTTACTCGCTATTCAGCTATTGGCTGGTTGATATTGTCATTGCACCGCAATGGACTCCCATATTTGCACAGATGACGGCAGAGATGGGAGCGCCGTTTATCTGGGCCCATGTCCTATTCGGAGCCCTTTTCTTTATCTATCCCAAACTGGCGAAAGCTTGGGCTTAACTACCGTATGCGGCTGAACAGCTTGAAAACGCCATATGTTGCAACCCCCATCGCCACATGGGCAGCCAGCCCTCTGGCATGGGCCTGCCAGGGATATTCCTTGGGCCCGGCGACCAGTCCCAGCTTCAAGGCTAGCAGTTCATCATTGATTGCAAACAAGGCTAATCCATAGAGGAATCCACGATCCGCCCCCATTTTTTCGTTTCGGCCCAAGGCCATACCGTATAAGGCTCCCGGCAATATACCCAGACCATAATGGATGACATTGGCCACCGTTTCTGACTGCTTGGAAGTAAGCTCAAGCTTTAAGCCTCTTGAAATTTTCTCGGTTGCAACCGAGGCCGGCCCCATTTCCGTTCCCCCCACTTGGGCACGGGCCTTCCGTTCCCTTTCAAGGGCTTCTTTATTTTCGCGGCTATACATAAAGTTTGCCACCTGATCCAAGGCCATGACACCGACTGCGCCGGCCACAGCCCCGCTAAGGGCATCACCCAACGCGGACTTGCCGTTTTGTTCTTTAAGCATTGCTGATGTTACGGCCATGACATTCTCCTTATTACCTTATCTACTACTGCTGTTCAAAGCTTTACAGCTGGCTTATTCGGGCTTCCCCGAAGCAGACCAGCTCATGGAACCGGTGCATGTTAAACAGGCCGGGAAGGATACGGATAGTCCCATGTCGTTGGAGAACCCGGTGGTGAGTCTTCCCCTCGCCATCCCGCCAAAAATGAAGGCTGATTTCCGCGTTTCCAATCCGTAAGTGATGCAGGGTCACCTCGGGCAGCCATTCGGGAAGATTGGGATCCAGCAGCAACAGGTTCAGTGGAGCAAAGGGGTATAAGCCGAGGATGGCCTGAAGCATAATGGCCGTGGCGCTGGAGGACCACGCCTGGGGCATGTTGGATTCCGGATAAATCGCCGGGATGGGATGCTTTTCATCTTTTGTATGACCGCTCATCGCCTCCGGCAGGCGGCCGTATTCGAAGTACCGGGAGGCTTCGTAAATGGCTTTCGCCAGCAAGTTGGCATGTTGCGGGTAGCCGTATCGGACGAACCCCATGCAGAAGGTCCCGTTTTCCACCGGCCAGACGGTTCCCAGATGGTAACCGTAAGGATTGAACCGGGGATGGCGATCAGACAGGGTTCGAATTCCCCAACCCGAAAATAGATCCGGGGAAAGCATCCGCCCGATGACCGGACCTGCCTTGCTGTCTTCAATGATTCCGGTTGCCAGGCAATGACCGGGGTTGGAGGTGATGCTGGTCACCTGCTTTTTATCCGGATCCAGCGCCAATGCGAAAAAGTTTTCCTCCGGCATCCAGAATTTCCGGTTAAAGCGTTCTTTCAACTGATGGGCTTCTTGAAGAAGCTTCTCCGCATGGCCGAATTCCCTTAATGCGGCATACAGAATGGCCGATCGGACCTTGGCATCATAGACCCATGCCTGTTCCTCGCACGTAGCAATCGGATTTGGAACAATCTCCCCATCCGCGTAGACGATGCCTTCATTCGAATCCTTCCAGCCCTGGTTTTTCAGCCCTTGCCGCGACAGCGTCCGGTATTCATAGAAACCGTCCCCGTCGAGATCCCCATGACCTTCAATCCAATCCAGGGCTCTGTCCATGGCCTCCCGGTTTTCTTCCAGAAGCCGCAGGTCCCCGGTCCAGTGGAAACACTCTGACAACATGATGAGATAAAGCGGGGTTGAGGTGGTGGAGCCGTAATAGGCTTTCTGCGGCAGCCTGTCCAGCAGGGACAGTGGCCCGAGTCTTGCCTCATGGATCATCTTGCCGGGCTGTTCATCCCGCCAGTCGTCGTACTCGGTAGCCTGATACTTCCGCATCGTACTTAGGGCACCCCGCATCATCTCCGGTCCCATCAGTCCGGCTTGCCAACTGGCTGTTAGGATGTCTCGCCCAAAGACACCGATATATAGGGGCAGCCCGGCAGCCGGAATCCAGGCGTCTTCTCCCGAGTCCTCCTCCCAGAGCCGCATCATGGCCAAATCGGCTTTTGCCATGTCATAAGCCCCTTGCACCATCGGGCTGCTGCATTCTACCCGGGTGGCTTTAATGAGCCACTCGGTCTGAAGGTGATCCCGTTCACTTGATGGTCGTAACTGATGGCAACCGTACAAAGGCTCAAGCACCTCGCCACAGAAAACGGGCTTGGCAGCCAGACAGGCCTGCCATTTCTCCTGGGGAGACAAAACCAGTTCCCAGGTCAGCCGGCCCGTCTCATACGATGGTGCTGAGCCGTTCTGACATTGCAGAAGCAGCCCGTGATGGAGGTCTTCAATATAGTAATCAAAGCGCAGCGTCCGGCTTTCGGCCTCCCAATGCTGGACAACTTCACCGCACTGCTTGCGCTGCCCACCGGTTAATTCCATAACATCCGCAAAGTCGGCATCGATCATCAGTTCCAAAGTCAGAGACAATGCCGTATCCGCATAATTGGCAATCGAGATATCCTCATGAAGCCCCTGCCCCACCATTCTGGCAACCTGTACATCCACGACATTCTTGGGAACGAGGTCTGATGCCGCAACCCGGTAATAACCCATGAGCGTGTGGTGGGTTACGGGCTGGACGGTGACCGGCTCTAGGGCCTGTCCATTAACCATCCAGGTATACCGGGACAGGTACCGCGTATTTCTTTCAAAAAAGCCGTGTGCATTTTGCCCGTCAACTTCCCCGTTCAGGTTGGTCGCCAAAATGCTGTAGCCTTGCTGAGCCCATAGGGTCAATGGCCGGGCTCGAATCCATGCCAGGACGGGTGGCAGGTAGCTTGTCTCAGGAATATACATCGGTCCAGGGTTTTGCAACACGCACCTCCCTTGCAAGGATAGTGCTTTATCAAGCCTTGCTGCATCCCACAGGCATCTAATTATTTCGGTGTTCCTCTGGGTAGAGTGCTATGAAAAGTGGCTAATATTAACGCAATATCTCTTCCAAGAAGCTGTAACTGAAAATCAACATGGGCTGAATAATTCCTTGCAGAGCAGGTTTGTGGGTTTTAAATGGCCAGAAATGACATTTGACAAGGCTCGGTTGCACGCCAGAAAGTGTTTTCCTGAACGGATCACTTTCACCTTGACCCCGTTTTTCAGACACCCTTGCGTCTCACCATATCCCCTGGGAATGTGTTGCCGAATCAATATGCCATTCAGTTTTTTCGTGTTTCTGGTGCGCATCACACAAGCCCAACCGTAGTCGGTAAGCCGCTTGATGATGCCATCAGTCGAGTAAAGTCCATCTGCCAGAAGACCTTTGGGCTTCATATCAAACCGGTTTCTCAACAGGCTCATGCCTTCCAGTGCCAGTTGAGCAATAGTAGCGGTGCCTTTGTGCCACAAAGCGAAGCCAAGGGGGAACCGGCCCACCTCCGGCATCACCCACAAAAAGAGGACAATCTTGTAGCCATCCCGATAGCCACTATTGGTCAGGATTTTCAGCTTCCTGGCCAGGTGCTTCAGACCATACTTCGGGTTGTCCGTATCATCAATCACCAGGTAGCCGGGGCTTGCCTTTGCCAGTTCGACCATGCCCGGTATGATCTCAAAACAACCTTCTCGCATCCCCTTAAACGCTGTCAGTAACTCCTGATACGCCTTGCCCGAAAACTGGGTCCCCCTGAATCCGCCTGAAAGCAACAGCTAAATGCTTGTATCATACTTCTAGCCTCTATTTTTAACCTGCAACAAGTCTAGAATAGAGGCTCTCGCTATTTTAGGGGGAGTGGGCAATTTTTCAGTAAAAAAACTTAACGGTAGTCCGGATTTATAAAGTCAGGACGGCAACCAGCGTCCCATTTTGAACGCTGGTTCCCATAAGCAGGGATGCCACCTTGAGCCTTTAATAAAGCCGCAAGGTGTAACAGATTCCAAGTCATGAAAGCGGTGTTACGATTCGTAAAATCATTTTCTGGCCCCCCAGAGTCTTTATCCAGGTATGATGGCCCTGGTCCTGCTTCACCGATCCATCCGGCATCTGCTTGCGGAGGTATGGTGTAACCCAAGTGCTGCAATGAATATAAGATATTCATGCTACAGTGTTTAACTCCGTCCTCATTACCCGTGATAATGCAGCCCCCGACTTTTCCATAATACAGGTACTGTCCTTTTTCGTTAAGCTCTCCAGACATACCATATAGACGCTCGATTACGCGCGTGCAGATGGAAGATTTCTCTCCAAGCCATATGGGTGTACCAAGGACCAGAATATCGGCAGCTAACACTTTTTTAACCAACATTGGCCAATCATCCGCCTCCCAGCCGTGTTCCCGCATATCCGGGTAAACACCCGGTGCAATATCATAATCTACGGGGCGCAGCAGTTCTACATCGACACCATTTTTCTCCATAATGCCTATAGAACGTTTTATTAACCCTTCGGTGTGAGAAATTTGTCCGGAAGGCTTGAGGGTGCAATTGAGAAATAACACCTTTAAGTTTTGATAATTTATATGAGAGTTGACTGGATTTGATTGCATGTCAATTTCTCCTTTTTAGTGTTATTTGGTTTAAGAATTTAAATCACAATAATCTCCTGAGCCCTATCGCTGGCTATCCAGCAGTAGGGGCAAGTTTTTTGGGAATAATGAGAAATCATATCTCTTGAATATCCGAAACACTTTCTACATGCTATCGGCTAACCGACAGCAGACGGGACTCGCTTTATAATAAGCTTACTAATCCGGTGAGTTATTGATTTAACAAGCACATGTTTGAGTCAGTCCCAACAGAACATTATCCGTCGAAAAGCTTACGGGATGACCTCTAGAGAACTTGTGATGCCTATTTGTTGGGGCACTTTGGTAAGTTAGGCTTCAGAATCTTAGTGGCCACCATGAGCCGGAGCCCGGTCCAAGTCACCGTGCTTAAGCTGGCTGCGATATTTCCTTTTGATGAGCTGTGGACTCAATGAGAGGGATCATGGTGTGTCTGTTCCAAAAGCATCAATGGATACAAATACGGTTTCAGCGAGCTTTTGGAAAAGCATTTCGGGGCGCTGAATAGCATGGTCGGTAAAAGAGACTGGGAATGTTCCCCGGATGCGAATCATATTACCCGACTTGAAACGCTTATGGGTGGTATCTGACTCCGGGAAATAAGTCACTTTAAGAGGAACCGTTTTTGTGACGGTTTTGCCATGAACAGTCAGTAAGCCAGTTGCCTTGATGGCAACGACCTGCCCGCTCTTAAAGGGGGGCTTGGCGGTGGTTTCAATCTTGGTCGCCTTGAAAATAGCCTTGGGATACTTGGCCGTTTCAAGGAAGTTATCGCGCATATGTTGGTTCCGAAGTCCAATGCCCGTATCAATGCTGGCTAGATCCACCTCAAAGACGATATCAAAAGGGTGTTTGGCATCAAATCTGAACGAATCATCATAAATGACATGCCCTTTGATTCGGTTGGTATGCCCCTTAATCAGTTCAACGGGCGCATCGGATGTAAATTCAACATGGTCCCGATGGCTTTCATCATTGATAACAAATTTTCTGGGGGTGGCCCAAGCGGAAGAAGTGAAAAGCAGCGTAACAGCCAAACCCAACAGAGCAAAGCGAGACAAGTAAAACCTTAATTTCATGCAGGAAGGGTCCTTTCCGTTTCAATAAAACCTAAAAGAATTTGAGTGTTTTTACTAGCGGGTAGAATGGAGATCTCTGGTTTTAAGCTAAATAAAGTATCGAGAGGGGATAAACTCGAAAATAATCATCAAGTATCAAGCGGGTTTCAGGGTGATTTCAAGCGACTCGACTAATCTACAGCTTTTAAAACCCCCTTCAGGAGGGATTGCCCTATCCTCACTTCCAGCCGAGGGCAGCGTAGTAGTGCGGTTGGTTGGCGACATGGTCAATCATCCCCTGAAAGGGGTAAAGGCTAGTTACTTTCGTGATCCTTGTCGGAACCACACATGCCAACGCCACATTTATCATCGGCATGTTCGTCTTTTCCTTTGTTGGAACCACACTTGTCAGAGCCACATGAATGCTCTCCAGCTTTTTTATCTTTTTTCCCTCTTTTAAAGATATGATGCGCGCACATACTGCCTTTATCTTTTTCGCCTTCAGCAATCAATGTACTGGTTACCTCGGATAATTGAAACAAATTCTGATGGGAGGGAGTAGATGGGGAGGGGGCCTCCATTGCCTGGGCAGCTCCTGCTGAAAGTCCCATAGAAAGTAGCAATGCCGTTAAGGCTTTTTGGTATTCCATAGTGTTTTGAATCTCCTAAACAATCGTTGACTAACAAACAGCCAGGATAAACCCTAGCTAACACTCACCATACCAAATGCCTCAACGGTATAATGTCGGCTTGCCGACAGTGCCGCAAGGCGATAAGGATTACCGTAGTGATGGTGGCCTTTTGAAATAATCAGGAATGTTTCTATTATGTACCAATCTAAAGTACTGCTCAGTGTTTTTTTGGTAACAGGCATCATGTTCACAAGCGGATGTGATGCTCAAACACAGACGCCCTCAGGGCAAGACTCATTAGAGGCTCTTTCAAAGCACGTTTTATCCGGCGGCCCTGCCAAGGACGGCATTCCCCCCATTGAAAAACCTCTCTATACAACGGTGGAAGCTGCTAACCACACCCTTCGGGAAAACGATGTGGTGTTTCTGTTGGAAACATCAGAAGGAACCTATATCTACCCGCAACGTATTCTGGTGTTTCATGAGATTGTCAATGAAACGGTTGCTGGCGATGCCATATCAGTGACATATTGCCCTTTGGTTGGGGCTGCTGTTGGTTTTAAAGGTCACACAAAGCATCAAGATACCACTTTTGGAACCTCCGGCAAGCTCGTGAATAGTAATCTGGTCATGTATGACCGGGCCACAGGCAGCTATTGGCCTCAAATATTCGGAAAGGCGATTAACGGCCCCATGAAGGGGTCTGAACTGGAAAGCGTTCCCATACTTTGGACCACTTGGGGTAAAGCCAAAAACGTCTATCCTGGTGCAAAGGTGTTGTCGGAGAAGACGGGTCATCAGAGGCCCTATGGCCGTGATCCCTACGGCTCTTATATAGAAGGGACAGGCTATTACAGTGAGCCCGGACTTGTTTTCCCGGTGCTGAACACGGATAATCGCCTGAATGCAAAAACGCTGGTAACTGGAGTAAAAGTCAGCGGAAAAACGCTGGCCATTTCCAAAAAGCGACTTGAGAAGGAAAAGGTGGCCAATCTAACACTTGAGAAGGATGGGATTGTTGCTATTCATGACCCTTCTTTGGACGTCGTTCGCGTTTTTTCCAGAAGCGTGGATCGCCAAATGCTAACCTTTTCGGTTCAAGACGGCCGGATGGTTGATCAGGAAACCAGAACAGTATGGTCCCTTAAAGGAAAAGGGTTGAAAGGCCCCTTAAAAGGACATGCTCTCAAGACTGCCACCTTTTTTGATGTCATGTGGTTTGCCTGGGCTGCTTTCTACCCGGAAACGGCGCTTTATCGTTAAGATCCTAGTAAGAGTTATCTGACATGGAAAGGGCTTCCGTGGGCATTAAAATGCAGGAAATAACGAGACTTACGGAATAAAAAGGCTCGGGCAAATTTTAAAAAACTGTCAGGTTCCCGACAACTTCTGAGAAATATTTCTATTTTATGTAAAGCAAAAGCTTACACTGGGAGGACAGAGATGCGCGAAGATATTCAAACCGGCACGCGGTTTCCGGATTATGAACTGCCTGATCATACGGATAAACGCCGTAAGCTTTCAGCCCTCCAGGGCGACAACCCGATGGTTTTCGTCCTTTTCCGAGGGGATTTCTGCCCCAAGGATCAAAATTTCCTGAAAAACCCTGGCTCCTTTCAGTACCCATTGTTCTGTGGGGTACACAAGCCTGGTGACCCTCACCACCGATAGTCTCCTAGAGGTCAACGAGCTTCGGCTTGTCCTGGGCGCCGATTGACCGTTTCTATACGATGAGGAGCGAATTGTTCAAAGGGATTTGGACATTCAGGAATATACGGATCTGGAACACAACCCGATGATCCCCTACACGTTCATCTTGGAGCCCGAACGGAAAATTTATAAAATTTATAATGGCTACTGGTACTAGGGCAGACCAACAACGCATGAGCTGCATACGGACTTACGGGAGATTTCCAGCCGTATCCGGCCTGACTGGAAAATAGACACACCGGAGATAAGAGAAAGGTATCGGAAGGATGGAAAGGAAAGTTTCTTTCCCTATGGAAAACCCATGCATGAGATGCTCGCCCGAGCTAGCAATGCTGTAGATCAAAGCTTCAAGTCCTTCAAAGTGTCAGGAGGCCTGAGACATCATTTCAAGGCGTTCAGCAACAGATTCTAAGGCAAGCGTTATCAAAAAGATGCTGACCTGGGTATTGATGTTTTCGGTTAGGAGTCCGGAAGGCGCAGTTTTGGATGCTTCACGGATGACAGCTTCCAAATCCGCCTCCTTGTATTTTTTCAGAAAGCTGCCCAAAAGTTCGTTATAAATCGCGTCTTTGTTCATTATTATTCCTTTCCATAAACAAGAAACGGGTACTCAGGTATCAGTCGGAGGCACCTTCAGAAACTCGATGTCAGGGTTTTTCTCCTGCATGTAGTCAATCGACCACTCTCCCTGAAAAAGAGCCATAAGCCTGTCATGACTGTCGGTAACTTTTTTTGCGCTGTACTGCCAGTACATTGTTTCAATTTTTTCCGCCGGGCCATGTATCCATCGAGCATGAGTGTATTCCGGCATAAAGTTCAGCTCGATTTCAATGTTATATTCCGTTTGGAGACGGTACTGGAAAACCTCAAACTGAAGCTGTCCGACAGCGCCTAAAATCATACCGGTTTGTCCAAGGTCGTCCTCGAAATGCAATACCTGGATAACACCCTCCAGTGCCAATTGCCTGATGCCCTTTGTAAACTGCTTGAACTTATCCGGGTTCTTGTTCCGGACCAGGGCAAACATCTCGGGTGGAAAGGGTGGGATCATTTCATACTGGCACGGTTTGATACTGAGGGTATCCCCGATTGACAAGGGTTCCTTGTTATACGAAAACCCGATAATATCCCCGGCAAATGCCTGATCGATGGTTTCCCGATCCTGGCCAAAAAGTTTATGAGAATAGTTCAACCTGACTGTTTTCCCCGTTTTAGGGTGTTCAACAGCCATGTTTCTCTCAAAAGACCCGGAGCAAATGCGCAGAAAAGCGATACAGTCCCGATGGTTTGGGTCCATATTGGCCTGGATTTTAAAGATAAACCCGGAGAATCCATCATCTGCGGGGTGAACCAGACCATTGACACGGCATTTTTTAGACTGGGGTGCGGGAGCCAGCTCAAGGAAATGGTTAAGAAACTGTTCAATCCCAAAGTTGGTCATGGCGCTTCCGAAAAATACAGGGGTCAAGTCGCCGTCCAGGTACGTATCATGACTGTATTCAGAACCGGCAATGTCCAGGATTTCCAGCTCCTCCACCAATTGACTGTAAAGTTCGCCAGGCAAGAGTTCCCTGACCTTCTCGTCATTCAGACTCGATACCTGCATCGGAGCCTTGTATTTTCCATGCTCGGTTTTTTCAAACAGATGGATTGTCTTGTGAATCCGATCATAAACACCCTTGAAGAACTCGCCTTCGCCAATAGGCCAGTTAAAGGGATACGTCTTGATACCGAAGTGCTGTTCGATCTCATCAAGAAGCCCCAAAGGTTCCTTGCCAAAACGGTCCATCTTGTTAATGAAAGTTACGACGGGAATTTTACGCATCCGGCAGACTTCAAATAGTTTCCGGGTTTGAGTCTCAACCCCCTTGGCGTTATCGATCAGCATGATCACGCTATCGGCAGCCATGAGAGTTCGATAGGTATCCTCGCTGAAGTCCTGGTGACCGGGCGTATCGAGCAGATTGATGATGTAACCGTTATAGGAAAAATTCAGGACCGTTGAACTGATAGAAATGCCGCGCTGGCGCTCCAGGTCCATCCAGTCAGAAGTGACCTGCCGCTGCTTTTTCTTTGCGGATACGGAACCTGCCAGTTGCAAAGCTCCCCCATAAAGCAGGAACTTTTCAGTCAGGGTCGTCTTCCCGGCATCCGGGTGGGAAATGATGGCAAATGTGCGACGCTTACGCACCTCTTCAAAAAGACTCATCGAAAATACCGCTAAATGTTTGAGTACATCAGAGATTACAGACCTGTCACCAGTCTGCTTGAGGCGGTATCGATTACGGAGGAGTAAGGGTCATTTTGCACAAGAATTGATATACGGTCTCTTGTATATAGTGACCCGGATGTTTAGGATTTGTCAACCTGTCCTTGCTTTTCAGGAGAAAACAGGCATATAAGGCTCCACCCTGCCTAATCCAGATGGGTTACTACAAAAGGAAAAACAGGAGTTGTTAAGCTGATCCTGAAGGTACAGCGATGAAAGGAGACAAACATGAAGCAGGCTAAAGAGGTTATGACGGGGAATCCCGTGGTTTGTGAAAAGTCCAACACTGTTCAGGATGCCGCACAGGCAATGAAATCCAGAGATTGCGGGGTCATTCCCATTGCAGATGAGTCGGATCGCCTAGTCGGCATCGTGACTGACCGTGACATCTGCCTTCGAGCCGTTGCGGAGAACAAGGACCCCGGCAGTACCCGCCTGGAAGAAGTGATGACCAGAGAGGTGCTCACCTGTCGGGAAGATGAGGATCTCGACAGCATTCTTGATAAAATGGAACGTAAAAAGGTCAAACGTATTGCCGTTGTGAATGATCAGAACCGTTGCATCGGGATCATCTCAGAAAAGGACATTGGCCAGTCAGCGGAAAAAGAAACGCAGGTTGCCGAATTTGTTGAATCCGTTTACAGTTAAGATGTGCCTAGCACGTCTGCGAGACCCGATGGCGGTTAAAGTGCCGTATCGGGTCTTTTTTTGGGGAGTCCGTTCTTGAACTACCTTCAACTCGTCCGTCAATTTCCATCAATCATCGGGTTCGGCGTTATCCTGACCTGCTTTGCCGGATTCGGGCAAACATTTTTCGTCGCTCTTTTCGGAGGAGAGATCCGGGAAACTCTTTCTCTGTCCAACGGCGAGTTCGGACTCATCTATTCCCTGGCCACGCTATGCAGCGCCATCGCCATTCTGTGGGTGGGCGGTCTGATCGATCGGATGCCCCTGCGGCAATATACATTTTGGGCCTGCCTGTTAATGGCTGGTGCTGCTCTTCTGATCCCGGCTTCGAGCACCATCCTGATGCTTTTTGTAGGGCTGTTCCTGATCCGGCTGACCGGCCAAGGCCTTATGGGCCATATTGCCGCGACATGCATTACCCGGTTTTTCCAGACGTCGCGAGGGAAGGCGCTAAGCCTGACCGGATTGGGACATCCCATCGGAGAAGGTTTCCTGCCTTTTCTCGCGGTAACTGCAATGCAAACAATAGGCTGGCGTGAAACCTGGGTCTTGATCGCTGTTTTCATCGTGGTCATCCTGCTTCCTGCTCTTCTTATGCTTTTGGCCAGATCAGAGTCGCCTCCCGAATCGGAATTTACAGGAAGAGAGGCTGACAGCTCTCTGAAAGCACCCAATTGGAGTCGGAGACAGGTCGTCCGGGACCTTCCATTTGGCTTGGTATTACCGGGACTCCTCGCTCCAGCCTTTATCCTGACAGGGATCTTCTTTCACCAGGTTCCCCTGGTGCAGTCGAGAGGGTGGGATTTAAAGTGGTTTGCGGCCACCTTCGCCTGGTTTTCCATCTCTGTGATTATTTCTTCCATCCTGACCGGGCACCTGCTGGATCGTTTTGGCGTTAACCGCCTGCTACCCTACTTCCTGCTCCCTCTGGCCTTGGGGTTGCTCCTGCTGGCGACAATCGAAAGCCCGCTGGTTGCAGTGGCCTTCATGGTCTGCGCGGGCGCCAGTATCGCCATGACACCCGTTATTGCCACAACCCTGCTTGCTGAAAACTACGGCCTGAAATATTTCGGACGAAACCGTGCGCTCCTCACCTCCCTGATGGTCCTTTCCACAGCGATTATGCCTTTTGCAACCGGCTACCTGCTGGATATCGGGGCAAACATGTCACAGATCATCAGTGGGATGTTTGGTTACACGACTCTTGTCGCCGTAGCTTCGGCCATTGGGGGCAGAATATACACAACCAGACAAGAAAAACTTCAACAAAGCGCTTGACAAAATTTCCATTGTGCCTTTTTATCTTATTATACGCGCATATTAGGTGGTTACATTTAGGTAATTCATGCTGCTTACGCCTCCTTAATGAGAATCCATTGTTCAGGGCTTCTATTAGCCGCCTAGCGCTCTGCACACAATTTGAAAAATGAAACCCCTCTGCGGTTCCATTGGAATACTCATTTTGGAGATTTTTATGAGCTGGCCGGAAAAAATATTCCAAATTCCTTCATTCGTTCTATTGCTTAGTTTTGGAACTGCCTTGGTGTGGGAAATTGTCATGTTCATAGGCAGAGCCGTCCAATGACTGTCAAGAAGATCGCTTTCATCTCCGAATCGCCTTACGTCTGCCAGATGGCAAAGGCCTGGTGCCAACGTCTGAAGGGCCAGGAATACAAGGCTTTTGCTATTCCTTTGCGCAGGGAAGGGCTGTCTGACAAAGCATTCCAGGCGTTCCGGGAATATGAATTCTCACCTTCGCTTTATTCCAGCATCAGTATTGAAAATGTTTCTTACTACCAGTTTGACTATGTCGTCTTTCTCGGCATGCACCTTGGCATTATCACCGGGAAGCTGAATACCCAGGCGTTCTTTTATTCTATGGATACCTTTGCTCCGGAAGACGATATTTCCAAATACCGCGAGATTCGGGAAAGCATCCGGGAGATTATCGAGAACTTCCCGGATGACCAGCAAAGAACAGAGACTTGAGGAACTTTCGATGGATATGCCGCTTGTATACTATGAAAAACAGGTTTCCTTCCTTTTTTGCAAAACACTTCCAGGCGAAAACGGAAACAGCAAGTACCTCTTCCATTTTGTGGACAACCAGGGCGGAATTATCCGGATTCAGCTCAGTGAGCAGAATGTGCCCCTGGAATTCTTTTCGAAGAGCGCCCTTACCAAAACTCGGGCATTGCAGGACATCCTGACCCAATACGAGGAGTAGCCGATGCCACAGGAACATCTTATTCAGATCATGCGGCCCGGCGCTTTAGGCGATCTCCTGATGGCAACCTGCGTCCTTGAGCCATTGAAGGCGCAAGGACACCGTATCCGTTTTATCGCCCACCCTGACTATATTTCCATCCTGGAAAACCATCCTCATATTGACGAACTGGTGCCTGCGCGATCTGGAAGTTGTGAAACCCTGCTGAAGGAAACCGCCGAACTCCCTTCAGCAGACCGGACTATCTATCTTTACTACCCCTTCTATGGCAAGATGCCCTTACCAACCCACCCCATGCCCATGCATGTGACAGCGTCTTTCTGCGAACAGGCCGGGGTGTCTGTGAATCAGAACCTAAGCGTCTGTCTGGATGATGACCAGGAGAATTGGGGTATGCAATACAGGGATACAATACTCATTCATACGAAGACACGCTGGTCCCCTTACAAAGACTGGTTTGATGATCGCTGGGAGGCGCTTGTCTCACGACTCCGATCAGAAACCGGCTTGCCGGTTTATCAGTTGGGACAAAGCTCCGAACGCCAGGTTCCCGGAACATCCTTCATAGAAGGGCCAACGATACGGCATGCCATTGCCGCTCTGAAACATTGCCGGGTATTCATCGGGCTTGATAGCGTCTTCAATCATGCCTCCAAAGCCGTCGGCAAGCCCTCCGTAATCCTGTGGGGGAGCACCCACCCTCAGAATGCCGGATATCTTCAGAATATCAACCTGGTCAATGGTGTCGCCTGGCACCCGGAAACGGGACTCTACGGCAGCACCTTTCAGTGCCAGCCCTGTTACAGGGAATACCCCGGTCCGAAGAAGGACAAGGACAAGCACCCTTGTCCCTATACGGTTCCGTATCCGGTAAGAGTCCTGCCGGAGCGGATGCATCCGGATCAGGAGGTCCATGCCTGCATGCACAGCCAAACTGTGGATCTGGTCCTGACCCATGCCTTAAGCCTGCTTCGGGGCTCCCAACAGGGTGTCTCAAAGCCTGATCAGGACCTGGTTGCTGCCGAACCCTAGCCTTTCCTGGTGCTCTCATCGTTGTTAACACAGGAAGTCAGAGGCTTTTAAAAAAGATGATAACCCGTTTTCAGGAATTGGACAGTCTGCGAGGTATCGCCGCCTTACTGGTATGTATTTACCACTACACGGAAAGGTTTGACGAAGCCTATGCACACTATCTGGATGGGCTGATATCCTTTTCGGTCGGGGCAAGCGGCGTGTACCTCTTCTTCATCCTGAGCGGCTTTGTGATCCTGCTTTCGCTAATGAAAAAACAGCACGCCAGTGATTTCATCGTTTCCCGGCTCTCCAGACTATACCCAGCTTACTGGGCCGCCATTGCCGTTACATTTTCCAGCTACATATTTTTCCACCTGCCCAGCCGGGAGGTCAGTCTGACGACGGCGTTAGTCAATCTGACAATGCTTCAGGCATGGCTGGACGTCGATCACGTAGACGGCGTTTACTGGACGCTTTCTGTAGAACTGTTGTTCTACACCATCATGTTGGCTATTTTGTTAAGTGGACAACTCGAGAATATACGCCGTATCTGCATTTCCTGGCTTCTGGCCATCTCTACGGTTTGCATTCTGGGCACCTGGTTCGGATTTCGAATCGGTCCTGATTTGGATCTTATTCTTCTCCTTCATCATGGAAACCTGTTTATCGCCGGTATGATGTTTTACCTGTTTTGGCAGGAAAAAAGATTAACGGATATCCCTGTCATTCTTTTGTGTCTGATTCCGGAGGTTTTGTTAAGACCTGAAACTCTGGTCATGGTTTGCATCTACTTCAGCCTCTTCTTTCTGTTTGTGATGGGCCGTCTTTCCTGGATATCCTGGAAACCCCTCGTATACTTGGGTTGTGTATCTTACGGGCTTATCTGGTACATCAAAATATCGGGTATATTATCATTATGGAACTCTACCAGCTGGGGATCGCCACACCCTGGACCGTTGTTACTATTCCGCTTTTAATATCCTTCCTGATCGCATCGGCAATATACCATTGGGTAGAACAACCTGCCATGAAAGCCCTAAGGCGCACATGGAAGGCATCCGGGTTGCGTCAGAAGCTTCAGGCCTCGTCCTTTCCTCCTACACCCCCCACCCCCAAGCCCTCTTATGAAACCTGAAATGACAGTTTTTAGTCGCTAACCAACAGCAGGAGTCCGTTATGATCACGCACTACTATTACATTGTCCCTGATCTTGGCCGTGTCACAGTGGTTCGCAACCTTGTGACAGAAGCCCCTGATCGAGCCGGTATTATTTTTTGTCAAACCAAAAAGGACGTCTTGGCACTGACCAAGCAACTGCAAAGCCTGACCCCGCTAGGTAGCTTGCATGGGAATACATCCCAATTGGACCGGGAGAATACTCTTGAAGCATGGACTAAGCAGCAATTAGAGCTTTTGATTGTCACCCAGGCGATGGGCGAAGGTTTAGGCGGGGAACAAGTCGGATACGTGATCCACTATCAGCTTCCCCCGAACCCCGATGCTTACCGCCAGGCGCGGGCAGAACTATATGCGGATGACGGTGTGGTGATTACCTTGGTTTCGCCAGATCAGGAAGCCTTTTTAAAACGGCTTCAGGAGGGCTTGAGCGTGGAAATCCTCAAGCACCCTGATTGCGAAGCCGAGTTCACGGAAGCCGATGCGCTTGAGGAAATGAAAAGAACGGGGAAAAAGTCGGCTCTTCCCGGCAAAAATCCCTCCAAAAACACGGTCAACACCCGCCACAAACCCAAAGGCAACCAGCCCTTCACGCCTACACGACACATTTAGTGCAAATGGCAAGTAAAAAAAATGTACCAGTGCGGCGGACAAAAACTGCCTTAGCTGTCAAGTTTTCATTTTCCAATCGAATTATCCGTTCCAGCCTTGCCGCGTCAAGAGCAGAACGTTTGTCGGCAGGATGAAAGCCCCTGCTCCAGGCTCTTAACCCGTCCAGGCTTTTACGGAGAAGGGTTTGGGGAAATGAAGGCAAAAGAAATCAGGGGATTTAAGGGCAATACAGCATATCCTTGGCCAGCATGGCATTGAGCATGCGCAACAACTTGTGCATGCAGGCGGCCAGGGCTAACTTCCGAGCCTTCCCTTTAATAGTCGTTCATACAGAGTTTTAATTTCCGGATTGTGCTTTGTCGCGACCAAAGCGGCCATATACTGTATAAACCCGACCGAACGTCTTTGCGACCATCTCGGATATTACCCTTTAAAAGCCCCGCTTTCATAACGATGGGCTTGGCGACTTTGCTTTACGGCTGTCTCAAACGACTGTGTACCAATAGTCTGCCAAACCCCGGTTGATTACGGGATCAGCGTAACCCAACATACCCTCCAAGATACAGCGTGTATCACCCCTGCTTATGTTTTCCTGATGGAAGAATCAGGAAAGGAAGGATGGTTGGCCGTTTTACGGATATGTATACATTCAGGAATGGTGTATAAGGCATACTGGCAGACGGAAAAAGTAAGCGACATCCAGTCTCTGAGGCTAAATAGCTAGCCAAAAAACAAACTGATGACAACCCCTATGCCAAGACCTGCAAGGCCATACAACCACTGAGCCCAATGTGAGGGAGCTCTATTTGTCTCCATCTTGGTGGCCAGTTGTTCCTCCTGGCTTTGACTGCTGGCTTTAATTGTCTCAGTCAAGTAGTCTGCTGACTGGGTGATAACCTTAGAGGCGATCCGACGGGCCGACTCCTCCTCAGTTTCCAGTGCCTTGAGCAGCCGCTTATGATGAATATCCAGTGTCTGGTTGATCTCATCTATGTAGCGACCCAGGACGACCTGATTGAGGATGACATTCGCCACAATCGGGTCGCTGGGATCAATCCGAAAGTCTTTGACCAACACTCGGTTGGTCTCATCGATGATGCTTTGGGTATCCAAAGGTGTTGACATCAGACTGCCACCGCCTCTTTCGCCGTTTTCAGAACAATTTCCAACTGCTCAAATACGTCTTGACGAACGATCTTCAAACGCTGCTTGGACATCAACCGAAACTCGTCACTGGCCAGAGCTTCTTCAAAAGTGAGACGCTTTTCGATCATGGCGCTAATGTCGGCACCGAAGGTGTCCACCGTTCGTCTTGGCAGCCGAATGATGCCACCAACTCGGTTTTTATTGCTCTTGTATGCTTTCATCTCCTCAAAGCCTTTTCCATCAGCCTCTAACTTGCCAAAATATTCGTTAAGCCAGACGATAATGTCGGCGGACTCTGGCAACTGCTCGACGAGTTGATTGAAATCGCTGAGCGTATTAATAAGCCCCATCCCGCCGGAAATGACGATATGGACCACGACCTGCCTGTTCGCCTGAGTCAGAACCTCTACCACGTCATTCTCAATGATATAGTTGGACATCGGTATAAAGGAGGCAGCGCCATTATCCACGACAAAGTGCTTGTCATCCGTCATGATCTGCTCGATAAGGTCATCGAAACAGGATTGCTTGATCGTGTTGTCGGCCACCAGTTGGATGGGCTGGACATTGAGTGCCTTAAAGCTGGAAAAGGAGGTATTGACCGGATCGGTATCGATGCAGACCACCGGTAGATCGTTTGCCAAGTGGTACTGGGCCAGCAGGTACGAAATAAACGTTTTTCCAATACCGCCCTTGCCTTGCAGAACCAAATGCACGTTATTCATCACGACTCTCCCTATGATGTTCTAAATCAGGTCTTTCGGGTCCGGGTTGTTGTTATGCACAAAGCGCTTGGATCTCACCTCCGCCCTCATTGGCCCTGATTCGGTTTGGGCAAACTTGGGCTTATCGGGCATCCTGCTACAAGAGCTGAGATACCGCCTTGCCCAATGGTAGAACTGGCTATACGAGATGCCTTCCAGAATATCCTGATTTTCCCTGTAAATGTGGGCAAATGGCCAGCCTTTGGCAGCGGCATCCTTAAACCGCTCCATATTGGCTAAAAAGATGACACGTCCTTTTCCCCACGGCGTTCGCCTCGTCTCCCCATTCATGTTGAGCCATCCCCACAGTTAAAGACAATCTCACACCATAAAGCCATGCTAGCAGGGCATGCCGCGATCCGTCAAGCTGGCCCGATCATGCCAAAAAGGCGCTCTTATCCCAATGCCGCCAACAAAGAACCGCAATCTATCCCATCTTTGAGCAGGGAAAGCGCCGGGTTTTGGAAATCTTCGGGAAAATTCGGATCTTTTCGGAACTTTCTGTAGAAATGGGGAGAATTTTCGGAAGATTTCGTATCATTTTGGAAGTTGCCGGAAAAATTGGGAAATCTTCCGAAGTCTTTGCAAGTCTTGTTTTTCCCCCGACGGCAGGATGTGTATTGTACCGGTACAGGGTACGGTGACAATACGGCTTGCCTTATTCGCCCCTGTTTTTAACAGGCGCTCAACGGACATCCTGCTCTGCGAGGCAAGCTAGACCGTTCTAATCGGAGGGAAGCATATGGCTCGTGGCACCCGGCCCCGGCAGCAGCGCATTGAAGTCTGGCTCAATCCAGAGGAGCTGGTCCAAATCGACGCCAATGCTAAAGCTTGTGGTCTGTCCCGCTCTAAGTTTCTACGAGAACTGGGACGAGGGTACCAGCCTAACAGTGTGTATGATCACCAGGCAATCCGTGAGCTGGTCAAAACCCGTGCGGATCAGGGCCGACTAGGCGGTTTGTTGAAGCTCTGGCTGTCTGAACATAAAGGCAAAGGTACCCGGCCCAAGAACGTGCGGGAGGTGCTGTACCAAATTGAAAGCCTCCAGCAACAGTTGGCCCGGATTGTCATGGAGGGGGTAAAAAGGACGTGATTGCCAAGCGAGTCAACCGGGTCAAGGGGACATCGGACTTTGGCCGTCTGGTGAACTATCTGTTGGATACCCAAGAGAATCCGGAGATTCTGTATCAAACACCGGAAATGTATGGGCAAGAGGCCGCAGATGATCGCAAAGTGGCTTGGTTTGACCTGAAACACTGTGATAGTGACACCCCTGCATTTCTCATTGCCGAAATTGAGGCAACACAAGCCCAGAACACCCGCTCCCGAAACGACAAGACTTATCATCTGGTCGTGAGCTTCCCGGTAGGGGAGCGTCCCAGTCAGGCAGTGATCCGAGACATCGAACAAACCCTATGTGAGGGCGTGGGACTGAGCGATCATCAGCGTCTGCTGGTGGTACATCAGGATACCGAGCACTTTCACCTGCACATTGCCATTAACAAGGTACACCCGGAAACATTACGCTGTATTGAGCCATATTACGATCATTACAAGCTCAATGACCTCTGTCGGGCCTTGGAAGAGAAACACCAGCTTCGGAAGGACAATCGGATTGAGCCGGATAAAAGTCGGAATCAAGCCCAGGACATGGAAGCCCATTCCGGCGAGCAGTCACTTCTAAGCTGGCTGAAGGTCCATGTGAAAGACGAACTGCTGGCTTGTCTGAAAACAGCTACGAACTGGCAGACCATACATGACACATTGGCCAGCTATGGACTGACGATCAAACCCAGAGGAGCCGGACTGGTTATTGGCGACCCGGAGAAAGACGTTTATGTCAAAGCGAGCAGCCTGAGCCGGAAGCTTTCGTTTAAACCGCTCACGGAACAGCTAGGCCCCTTTGTCGTGTCTTCCAAGGGCATTGCACAGGATCCTGAGAAACCGGTCTATGAACCGGCTCCAAAACAGGCCCACCCGGAAGCAAAGGACTTGTATGCCCAATATCAAGCCCAGCAAGAAGAAACGCGGCAAAAGCGTTGGAATGCCTTATCGGAACTGAAGTCTGAGCACAGGCAATACGTGAAATACCTAAAAGGCTGGTATAACCGGCAGTATAAGAACCTGAGATACAGCCTGTTCTTAACACCAGCAGATAAGCGGGCGCGGTACAAGTATTTGTCCACGCAACGCCACAAGGATATGATGGAGCAACGTGAAAAATACGCTAACAGCAAGCGAACCATTATGGAGCAAACCCGCTGCCAAACCTGGACGGTCTTTCTAAAGGAGCAGGTTCAAGCCGGAAATACAAAAGCATTGGGTATCCTGCGAAGCCAAGAGCGGGAGCAAGCCAAAGCCGCTGAGCAGCTAATCAAGGCCGAGAGTTTGGCCAAAGCCAGGGACATTATCTATCAAGGCCTGAAACCCAAGATACTTAAGAACGGAACAGCGATATATCGCCTGAAAGATGGCGGTCAGATTCGGGATGAGAAAGGATGCATCCAAGTTCCGAAAGTCACGGAAGGTTCGGTTTTACTGGCCCTGATGATGGCCAAGGAACGTTTTTCCGGCCAGTCCCTGGTGATAGATGGAAGTTATCAATTTAAAGAGCACCTCATGGCCGTTGCCACAAAGCACGGACTCAAATTGGATTTTGCCTGTCCGGAGCATCGCCTGGTCCTCCCAAGACAGGGGAATCTGACTGATAAGAACGAACAGACCAAAGAGAGATAGTGCACTCCAGGTTCATTGGCATTTTATTCAATATATACAGGCCGCATCACCCCGATAATCCGCTCCACAGAAACTGCCCCAAAATACCGGCTGTCAAAACTTTGTGAATTGTAGGTAGAGACCAGCCAGACATATCCTGGTTTCACGATGTATTTCCCTTCCGAAATAACGGGCATCAAGCGGTGATGCTGATCCTGCAAGTGGATCTCGCTATTCCTGAGCAACTTCCCGTTTACCTTGATGCCTTGAACTGTCACTTCCACCCTATCCCCAGCCACAGCGACGACAGGTTTAAAGAGGGGCATATATGAACCGGGACAATGGCCGGAAGGAATGTATCCCCGCCGCTTGGCCTTCCGGAAGATCCCCGTGTCAGGCGGGCAGAAGCTGACGATTTGCCCACGCTGAAGCTCGCCAGGTTCAACAGAAGATTGCTTGTATATACCCCGTGGTAGAGAGGGTGTAACGGTCATCCGATAACCGGCAACGTATAAACCCACTACGGAAAGCGTCAGAAATCCTGTGAGTACCCAAAGCCCAAGGGCCAGCTTGCGGTAGCTCATAATACCAGTTCCAGCGGCTTTTGCTTGGAAACTGGAACCTGACTGCGGTTCATCCAAACCGGGTCCATAAAATACGGTGTTTGGTGGCCCTGAATCGGGGCATGGCCTGAAACATAAATCAGCATTTCACCAGGTTTGATAATCTGACCGTTGGCATCTTTGCCCGGTCCCGGTAAGCGCATGACCTCATCCGGTGTCAATAGTGGACGCGCGACTTCCTGATAAGCCGTACTGATATTTTTCTTGAACAATGCGCCTGTCCTACGAGAGATACTCACTTGCTCTTTGATCACTGTGGTCGTTCCCATCATACGGGAAAGCCAATCCGCCGTTTCTATCTTGTTGGGCGCATACGCCAGCCGGATATGGCAGTTGGAAAGAATGCTCTCGTCCCGGCCATACGCATCCCGAAGCTGGCTGATATCCTGCATAATGAGGTATGCTTTGATGCCATAGCCCGCGATATAGGCCAGAGCCTCTTGAAAGATATCCAGCTTGCCCAGGCTGGGAAACTCGTCCATCATCAAGAGCATCCGATGACGGTGAGGCGAGACCTGTTTGCCGTCCTCAAAAGTGATGTTCGCTCGGGTTAGCCCCCGGACGATTTGATTAATGACCAATCGCATCAGGGGTTTCAGCCGGTCTTTATCAGACGGTTTTACGACCAGGTATAGAGAAACCGGATTTGCCCGGTTCATCAGGTCATGCACCTTAAAGTCACTTGTTTCCGTGTTTTTGGCAATTAAAGGATCACGGTATAATGTCAGAAAACTAATGGCCGTAGATAAAACAGAGCCCCGCTCCCGATCCGGCCGGTTGATCATATCCCGTGCCGCCATTGCAACCAACAGCCGTGCCTGTTCACTGGGATGCTCATTGTCCAGCATCGCTTGATACAGTTCATCAATGGGCTTTTCCGGATCGGAGAGGATTTGGGCAATGTCACTCAGGTTGGCGACTCTCCGGTGGCCTTTGGCTTGATAGAGCCGGTGAAGGATAACACCCGTCAAAAAAGCATGGGCGGTTTTGGCCCAATGATCCTTCAGGCCTTTGCCGTCCGGATCGACCAGCATATTGACCAGATTCTGGACATCGGCAATCTCATGGGGCGTTCCCAACCGGATTTCCTCCAGCGGATTAAACCGACAATCCCCATCCTCCGAGGTGGGATCAAACCTCAGCACCGTATTGCAGGCATGCTGTTGCCGCCAGCCTGCCGTCAGTGACCAGAGCTCCCCCTTCATATCATGAACCACTACCGAGTGTGGCCAGGAGAGGAGTGTGGGCACAACCAGCCCAACCCCCTTACCGCTTCGAGTCGGCGCGATGGCAGCGACATGCTCCGGTCCGTTGTGCCGAAGATACCGAATTCCCTTGCCATCATGCCAGCCACCCACAAAAACCCCTTCCCCATCCAAAAGCCCGGTCTGCCGGATTTCGGTTTCATCCGCCCAATGCGCCGTGCCATGAAGCCCCGGAATGCCTTTTTGTTTGGTTCTTCTCTTGAGGATGAAGGCATAGCCCAAAAACAGACTGGCCAAGCCCAAGCTGAAGACAAAAGTGACCGTCAGGAAGAGCTGTTCCGCCTGTTCATAAAATTGCCAGAGCCAAACCAGCCAGGCCCACGGCGCATAAAACCGACCAAACCACGGCGTTCCCAATATCGGCTGATAGCCGAAACGCTCAGCCAGGTATTGGGTGGTGGCACTGCTCATCATCAGGAGCAAACCCATGAAAAGCACCAGGCTCTTGAAGTCTGAGGGAGACTTTCCCTGATTATTTTCCCGCATGCTCATCTATGTTCGCGCATTTTCCACGGGCTGCAACGGGTATTGAGAGGCCTGCCACGGCTCCATCACAATGTCCTTGTTGACCATGATGTTGAAGCCATAGCCGGGCCGGATGGTAATTGTCGGCGGAATGCTCATCCCCCGGTTCATCGAGGCCATCCCATACTGCGCCATTTGCTGGCTGACCGATCCGGCGGCCACTTGCTGGGGTGTATAGGCCAGTGATCCGGCTTTTGGAATCGGCTGGGCCAATTGCGCCCCTGCCGAAAAAATGGATAACAGCAAGGCTTGACCAAAGGTCGCCTTGTAGTGGTTGTTGGTCTTATCCTGAAATCCGCTGTAACCGGACTGATCGATGCCCTGCATATTTTCAATGTTCAGGGAGGACCCATCCGGGTAGATAATCCGTTGCCAGGAGACCATGACCCGCTCTTGGCCAACATTGACCTGGTTCATATACTGGCCGACCAACCGGGAGCCTTGAGGGATCATCAGGTGGGTGCCGGAAGCGGTATCGTAAACGTTTTCAGCCACCTGAGCCAGAATCTGTCCCGGCAGTTCACTGTTAATCCCGCTCAGCATCACTGCCGGAATGACCGCTCCGGCTTTCACCTCATACGGGCTGAGCGGTTGGACACGGGTAGTCGCCAGGTAATTCCCCGAAAGCAGTTCGGAGCTTTCGATACGTGCCTGGAGTGTTTTCTTCTCCGGCTTTTGGATTTTAGGCAACACGTTCTTATACTCCGGATTGGTATAGGCGGTAATCGGGGATTGCAACGCCGCCTTTTCAGCCGCCATCCGTTCTGCTTTCTTTTGTGCTTGGAGCCGCTGTTCTTCAGCCAGCATCCGTTGTTGAAAGAGGTTCAAGGGTTCAGGCGCCTGAACCATCTCCAGTTCCGGTTCAGCAGGAGCTTTCTCCTCCGATGCCATCGTCAACGCCAGCAAGTCCTCATCCGCAGTCTTTCCAAAGAGCGTTCGGGCATCTACCGGCTCCGCATCTTGCTTGGATAGGGTAGCAATGGCTTTGGGTTTTAGCCGCTCTGAAAAACTGAACCCCACCAGTACGGCAACCACACAAAGCAGCAGGAAAACAAACAAGAGTGGCTTCCGGTTGCCTGCAAAAATGACCGTGTTTCTGGCTGGCTTTCCGAAGTATTCCGCCAGTTTCTGGTTTTTGGCGTTTGTCATGGCGTCTCTCCTGTGACTTGGGTCAGCAAATAAGCGGAGGCGGACTTAATTTCTCCCGATGAATCCAGCGCGTAAAAACGTGTCATCTGGGTTTTTCCCACCACCAGCTTAATAATCACCCCATCCTGGTATGGATACACGGCAAAGGGCACAAAGCGGGCTTGCGGAATGTCCGCTGCCGTGGGCTGACCGATGGGGTAACCGGCATGCAGCAAGGTCGCCGACAGATAGGCCTTAAACTGCTCGGTAGCCTTATTCTTGGTCTCCGGCATCGGGATAAGAATCGCCGATTTCGGCACATCTTGCGCCAGAAAAAAACGGGCGACGGAAGTGGCCACCTGATCGGTTTCCAGTGTATCGGAACGGTCAAAGAGACTCAGGATGCTGTTCAAAAATCCTGTGCCTTTTGGCTTTTGTTCAAGCTGGACCTGAGGCGTGCGAGTGACCTGATAGGTCACGTTTCCCTGAATCGGTGCTTCGCCCGTGTCCGCCCAGCCGGAAGTGGATAAACTGACAGCGATCATAATAGCCAGAGCAAGAGATTGTATTCTCATGACGCACCGCCGTTCCGCTGGATCTTCACCTTATCCTGTTGCCTGCCATGCCCACTGATGAGAATGGCCTCATCCAGAACTTTGTCCACCACAAAGAAATCCCCTTGCATCCGGTAGTTCACCAGTTGTTCCTTGTCATCCACACCCAGTGACACCAGAACCGGCACCGCTTCATAGTGAATGCGTTTCGGGAACTGGACGTAGGTTTTTACGCCATCGGAATAAACCCGGAGCGGCCGCCAGCTCGGTGAATCGCCGCTGAGTTTGTAGTCAAAGTTCAAGGCTTGCACCGTCATTGGCGGAAGCGTTTTGGTTTCTGGGCGATAGGTAACCCTCCTATAATCGTTGTTTTGGGTGTGATCTTTCGGATAGGCAAAGGCCACCTGGGGCATCCAGTCGTTCTCCCGACTGACCAGCCCGATGTGATACGTTCGCTGATTCGTGCTGAGGATCATATTGGTGGTGAGACCGCTTTCCATCGGCTTGATGATGACATGGGTCGTAACCGCTTCATCCGAAGTCCCACTAACACTGGTGTCATAGACCCAACGGGCGGAATCCCCGATATTGGCCTTAATCAGGACTTCCCCCGGCTTGAGGCGGATATCGCAGATATGCAAAGGCGAACAGGTCACCGTCGGTAGCGTTTCTCCGTACTGGAATGTCACCGTGCCGTCGTTGCTCTCTTCAGCCCAGGCAGCGGATATCAGCATGAGAGAAGCCATCAGGCTAGCTAAGAGTATGTTCTTCATCATCTCCCCCTTATCCTTATCTACTGCAACCGCTGAGACCAGCTTAAATCATCCACGTAAATCCCCAGTGGATTCACCAGGATGTTTTTTTCATCTTCCGGCGGATTGATAGATGTGGTGATCGTGGCCTGATACGGCGATTCGGAAAGTAGCTTGCCGTCTTTACGGCCTCGAACTTGCTCTTTCCACTCTACCCGCCAAGTATTCGCGGAAATCGGCAAAACCGACTCAATATTCACTTTCACCAGCTCATCCTTGGAACGGGCAAAGGGATCGTGTTTCTGGAAGTGTTCATTCAGTTCCCCATATGCCGGGGCGTTCCGGTTAATATTGGCATACGCTTCCAAGAGCATGGCCCTCTGGGCCGTGGCGTCCATCGAGACATTTCGGACGTTCTTGACCCACCGGGCCAAGTGCGCCCGGATAATCCGTTCGTCCACCGGACTTGCCCTATCCGCTCTTTGGACAGGCAAGGCATCACCCAGTTCATTGACCGCAACCACATAGGGCACCACTTTGTTCTGGGTGGCCGTTATGACGATGCCAGCCACCAGAACAATGTTTAATGCTAAGGCGCCGAGGGCAATCATAAACAGGAGTTTCTCCCGGTTGTGCTGGGTGCTGTAGAGTTCCTGAAGGCTTTTTCTGGCCGCCAGATAGGGATTGATTTTCGGTTTGTCCAAATACCCGTTAAGGTCATCATCCAAGGTTTTAATGTCATACTTGTGGTGGACCGGGTTGGTTAAGTGCTTGATAATCGTATTCAAGATCCTCTCCTCATCATTTAGGGCGGATGACATTCACCGTCTCCGGTTGTGACGGCATTGGATTGTCCGGCATCGGTGGTTTCTTTCGCTGGTCACGCAGATCCTGGGCCTCCTTAAAGTTGCTGTAACCCACTCGGGTTCCCATATTGCCACCCATCCGGCGGCCGCTCATCCGGCCTCCCAGATCAAGCAGCGCGGATTTACCGAAGTTCTTGGCACCTCGCCAAGCCGTTTGTTTCAGGTTTTCCTTGGCAAAGGGTTCATTCCCGTCCGCCAGCATCTGCTCTCTGGCCAACGCGGTACTCCCTGCGGCACCGGCCACCGCACCGCCGATGTTCCCTGCCGCATAACCGCCACCGGTTGCTACCGCGCTGGTCACGGCCCCTGAGATCATATTGGCAGTGGCGATCATGGCCCAACCGCTGCTGAATGAAGCGCCATTAATGAGTGACTGCACCAGGTCCGGAATGGTTTTGGTCAGAGTCAAAAAGACGATGGACGCCCCGACCATAATAATCAGCAACTCCATGCTGTAATTGCTGGCCTCAAGCTGAGCCAGCCAGTCCATAAAGAGACTTTGCCCCAGGCCGATTAAGAGTTGAAGAATAAAGAGCTTGGCCCCAACCGACACCGCGTAATTGATAATCCGAATCGCGTACTCACTGGTAAAACCGGAACCGCCAAAACCCATAAACAAAACACCGGCTGAAATGACGATGTAAGATTCTACCAAGGCGGCAATCAGAAACGCCCCGACCAGTGCAAAGCTGATCATAATGATCAGCGCACATAAGAGCGGAATCAGATCATTGATGAAATGAAAATTGGCCAAGACAGCGGTGACGACTTCCACCCCGGCATCAAAGAAGTCGGAAGGCGAAACGCCTTGAATACCACCCGCCGCCCCTGAAGCCATATTCGCGGCTTCCCGAAAACTATTCACAATCGCCCCGGCCCAGGCTGAGGAGTTCATCAGGAGCGTAAAGAAAAACCCGACAAAGAGGATTTGCTGCACCAGCATGGTCAGCCAGTCATCCAGATCGCCCCGTTGCAAAATCAGCCGGATGGAAGACCACACAAATTGGATTAAGGCCAGCAACCAGAACAAGCGAACGGCAAACCCTTGTAACATGCTTTCCCAATGATGGGCCTGATCCCGGAACTGCCTGGGGATTTCATCAATGATGTTATTGACTGCCGCATGTGGCTCAAAGACCTGAGCCTGTGCCTGTTGGCCCAGAAACAGTGCCAAGCCAAATATTATTGCAAACATTAAATACGGCTTTATCTTCATGGGTATGCTTAAAATCTTTCCCCATCGTTGTAAGGAATTTTCCGGGTTTTCTTGTAAGGCTTCGGTTGTGCTGCTTCCGGTACTGCTTCAGTCGAGACAGGTAAGCAAACCGCGTCCGGTGTAGTGACTCGAATAACCGAGTAAGTAATCATGCTGGAAACAACGGCTGCCCCGGCTAAAGCCAAAATCAAGGTACTGGTTTTTATAGTTAGAATGCTGTTCATCAGTCCTTCCTTAAAATCGTTCGCCATCGTTGTAGGGTACATGGCCTGGTTTCTGGTAATACTGCTGCCGGAAGGCTTTTAAAGCCGCTTCCTGATCTTGTTGAGCAGCCAGGTAATTGGCCTGCATCTGGAGTTGAAGCATCATCAACTGCCGGAGCTTTTGCACCTGGCGGATCTGTTGTTCAGCCAGCATATGGCCCACCTGTAAGGCTTGCATCCGCCCCTCGGCGGTTTGGGACATGGATTGAAGCTGCTGGATGAAAACATCCTCATTGGCCAGTTGATCGGACTGCAATCCGGCCGCCTTCAAGGTATAAAGCGCATTGTCCTGCATCCCTTCAGACCATTGGCCGTACTTGGCTCTCCAGTCCACTTCCCCCATATTCCGGGAAAGATAGTCCGAATATGTGCCATAACGGCTGGCGAATTGGCTGTCCAAATCTCCTGCCGAGTAGGCAATGGATTTGCTTTGCTGAATCAAGGCATTGAGTGACTGCAAATCATCCAGGGCATTGGACCAGAGGGGGTTGGACACGCCTTGGGAGTTGGCGATCATGTTCTGGTACATGTCCATCTGGGTTTTGACTTGTTGGATGCCGTTCTCCACCTGCTTGATCAGCTCCAGCTTATTCAAAAGCTGGGTGGCTTCCGTGGCGCATTGCGGACACGTTGTTGCCTGGCCCGTTGGCATCCAAGCAATCAATCCGAGCATCATCATGCCGGTCATCACAAGCGCCCTAAATGTACTGTTCATAGTCTATCCCCCGCTCTTTCAGCCAGTAATACGGCCAGTTTTCTCCATCCTGCATAGCCAAATCTTTGAGATGGGCCAGCGTCTCCCGATCCGATGCTCCCACAAAGGACAAGGCAATTGGCCCCAGGTTCAGTTCAAACAACCGGCAGCCCTGCGGTGACAGGTAGTAGTAATGCTGTTTCCTGTTGGCTGATTTGATGAGATCAATCTGGGTGTCATTCAGACCCATCATCTGATACAGATCCCGAGGCCCCGGATGATCCGCCGTTCCTGCCTTATCCGCCTCCTCATTCGGCAGGAGAATTTTGGTTGGGCAGGATTCCAATAAGACATCGAAGATACCGGAATGAACCGCATCCGAGAGGCTTTGGGTGGCCAACACGACAGAGCAGTTGGTTTTTCGTAGGACCTTCAGCCATTCCCGGACTTTTTCCCGAAAGACTGGATGCCCCAGCATGATCCACGCCTCATCCAGAATCAGCAAGGCCGGTTGGCCGGTCAGGGATTTCTCAAAGCGCCTGAACAAATAAAGCAGAACCGGAATGGCCGCTTTATCGCCCATCGCCATCAACTCTTCGAGTTCAAAGACGGTAAACGAGCCGGTATGCAAGCCATCCTCCTGGGCATCCAAGAGGTGTCCAAGCGAGCTCGAAATCGTAAAGCGGCTCATGGCTTCCCGCAAGGCCTGATCTTGAACGGTCGCCAGAAAGTCCGTTAAAGACCGTCCTGCCTTGTCATTTCCTTCAAGGAGTAATGACAGCGCTCGGTGGAGTTCCTGTTTTTGTTTAGGTGTGGGAGAATGGCCTGCTTCCAGCTCATAACAGGTCGCAAGCCATTCCTCAGCCCACACCTGATCTCCTTTGCTGTCGATTGCGGCAAGGGGCGCAAAGGAGAACCCTGTATCTGATCCGATGTCATAATGCTTTCCACCACAGGCATTGACCAATGGCCACAGGGAGTTCCCTTTATCAAAGGCAATAATGGCGGCATTCTCATACCGGCGAAATTGCGCCGCGATGGTCGCCAGTAAAGTCGATTTCCCGGATCCGGTCGGTCCAAAAACGAGCGTATGCCCGACGTCTCCCACATGCAGGTTCAACCGAAACGGGGTCGAGCCGGTGGTGGAAGCATGCAGCAATGGCGGCGCGTCCGCCTGGAAATACGGACAAGGACAGTGCGCCTCTCCCGGCCAGACACTGGAAAGCGGCAGCAAATTGGCCTGCTGCTTGGTATGAATCAAGGGTCGCCGGATATTGGGCACAGCATGTCCCGGCAACGACCCCAGCCATGCCTCCATCGTATTGAGGGTTTCAACTCTAGCGGAGAAGCCCAGCCGCTGAATCTCCCGGACCATCAGCCGGGCATTCTCGATAAGCTGGCGCTCATCCTCAGCCATCAAGACAACAGTGGCGGTATAGTAGCCGAAGTTGACTAGGCCGCTGCTAGCCTCATTCAAGGCATCTTCCGCTTGCCGGGCCATCATCATGGCGTCTTCATTAATATGGCCGCCTTGAATCCGGAAAACCTGCTGCCAAAAACCCCGTGTTTTTTGCCGCCACTTACGGCGAAACTGCTTCAATTCGTTCGTTGCCTGATGATTCTCCAGGTAAATCATCCGGTTGGACCAACGGTATGCCATCGGCAAGCGCTCCAGCACTGCCAGGATGTTGGGCCAGGACTCATACGGATACCCGTCAATGCTGACACAGGCAATATGCTTGTCCCCGATTCTCGGCGTGTTACCTGAAATCAGTTCCTGCCCACCCACATAGGCATCCATATACATCCCATCCGGCGGAATATTAATGGGCTGCTGAATACCGGTCAGTGTAAAGTGCAGATAATTGACTAATTCATCCTGCAGATGGACCTGCATGAATGGATCGGTGACGGTGTAGGATTTCATCCGACGAAACTGGAGGCAATCCCCCAGAGCGTCTTCAAAATCATCCAGAGTCTTTTCAAACGTATTCAGCGCCCTTTCGGCGGAGGCTTCCCGGTGTTCAGGCGTTTCAGAAGCCACCCAATCCATGATGGAGCGGGTATGGGTCAGCGGGGGCTGGTACATGAGGATCAGCACATATTCGGTTTCAAAATGCTGGCCCTCTGCCAGGAATTGCTCCCGCCGTTCCGCATCAATCAATTGGGAAATGACATCGGGAAAATGAGAATTCTCTGGAGGCGGGTATTCCTTCGAGGGCAAGCGAATGGCATCATGCCATGTGACCCAGCCTTCTCCCAGCTTGGCAATGGCCGCATTGATCCGACTGCTTAGATAAGCCCGTCCCGAGATTGTGGCGCTGGCGATATCCGGGCCACGGTAGTAATACCCTGCCATGAGAGAACCGTCTTTCCCTATCACGATGCCATCATCGATGAGGGCGGCCCAGTTGGTCAGATCCGCTACGCCGGGCGATGCATCACGGAAAAAAGTGGCTAAGACGGACATTTCATTTCTCCTATTGTCGGCAAAACGGCTTGGAACGCGCCGCATAGTACCGACAGTATTTCAAGGACTTCATATAAATCCGGCTCAAATAGGGATCTATCTTGGCCATTTGCCGTAAGAGCGCCAAACAGCCAAACCAGAGCAACAGACCCACAATGGCGGCAACCAGACTTTGAGCGGCGAAAATCAGGCAAACCGTCACCAGGCCGGTAAACATCACCAGTTCCCGCTCTCCGCCCAAGACAAGATTCGGCCGGTACAACGCCCGATGAAACGGGATCGTTGGCAATTCGCGTTTCATTTGGATCGTTCCTCTTACGATCGGTCTAAATAACCGCTGAAACCCCAAACAGGGAGGACAGCAAGGGTCCGGCAAAGGCCAGGATGGAGATGACCATCACCAGAAAAACCAGGCTCCGGACCCAATGGGTGATTTCACCGCCCCAAATCAGGACGGCACCGGCCACGATAATCCCAAGAAGAGAAATAGAAAGAGCCACCGGCCCGGACAAGCTATCCGCCAATGTCTGCAATGGCGCTTCCCACGGCAGGCCCGCCCCACCCGTGGTCGTTGCCAGGGCCTGTTCGGGGAATAAGGTAAAAACCCCCAGAACAGTGGCCGGTAATACCGTTTTAACCATGAGGTTTCCCCGAAATGTCATCATCATCCTCTCCCCTCATTCACACGTCACGTTATAACGTTCACCGTTAAATCCATGAACTCCGATCATGTCTTTCATTTGCCTGCCGCTGGCCGTTTTTTCAATGGAAACCACCAGATCAACGGCTTCCCCGATCAGGGCCTTCATTGGCGCTTGAGTGGCTTCGGCAACCAATTGTTCCAGGCGAATTAAGCCGGATAAGGCACTATTGGCATGCACCGTGCAAACCCCACCCGGATGGCCCGTATTCCACGCTTTCAGTAACGTCAAGGCCTCCATGCCCCGGACTTCCCCGACCAGGATCCGATCCGGCCGTAAGCGCATGGTGGCTTTCAGAAGCCGGAGCATATCCACTTGATCGGTTGCCCGAAGAATGACCGCGTTTTCAGCCTGGCATTGGATCTCTGCCGTATCCTCAATGATCACCAGCCGGTGATCCGGTGAGGCTTGGGTCATATAATCAATCACCGCATTAGTGAGCGTGGTCTTCCCGGAGCCGGTGCCACCCACAATCAGGATGTTCTTCCGCCCCTCAACCGCCTTTTCGATGACCCGTTTTTGCGGGTGGGTCATAATACCAGCTTCCACATATTCATCCAGGGTAAAAACCTTGGAGGCTTTTTTGCGGATGGTAAACACCGGGGCGGAGACAACTGGCGGGATCAGTGCCTCAAAGCGGGAACCATCCAACGGCAACTCACATTCCAGTATGGGATTCTCACGCGTAATCACTGTGTTGAGTCCCGAGGCAATGGTGGCCATGAGTGATTCAGCTTGAGAAGGACTCATCTCTCCAACAGGCTCCATCGGCTGGCCAAAGCGCTCTACCCAAAGTTGCCCATCCGGATTGAGCATAATCTCAATCACATCCGGCTCATCCAATAGAGCCAAGACCGTCGAACCCAATTCACGACGCAACTTCTCGGAAATTCGACGCAGGAACTCCACGCGCGCCGATAAGGTATCAGCAGCAACCGACATCCACTTTCCCTATGTCTTTCCCACTCAGGACCATGACTGTAGCAGGCGATTTCTAAATTGTAAAACATGAAATTAGGGATCCAGGCTGAAGCTCAGCAATAGTTTTATTCTTGGGGATTGCTTAATGATTCAAATCATGTTCATCATGTAAAAATCATCCAGAATAATGCGTTCTTCCCCGCTTCAGCATAAGCTGCCACCTTATCCACTGACCCCATCATCTGCTCCAATGGGTCAACCCATTCCGGTGACCCTGAAGTTTGGCGCAGCGGTCATCTACTTGGCCACCAATACATTCTGTCCCAGGTGATACAGTTCCTGTAGCAGGGTGTTTGCCAGTGATTATGAATGGTCAAGTATCGGCGCATGGGCACTACACGGGTTGTTTGCTTGCAAGTCACTTTCCGTTCGCTCCTGCTGCCGTTTGCCTCACATCACGGGCTTATAGCCGGTTTCGCCACCGCATCAATGGTCGGCTTCGCCTTTTTCCCCATTGATCCGGTGGCAGATTCAACCGGCTCTTCCTCATCCCGTTGAGGCAAACGAACATCAATAGGAGGAAGACCAATGAGCCATACAACCGACGCACTGAATCCCCGTATCTACGTGGCCTGCCTAGCCGCTTACAACGCGGGCAAACTCCACGGCAACTGGATTGATGCCAATCAGGAACCCGATGACATCATGGCTGACATTCAGGAAATGCTGGTCGCTTCACCTGAGCCGGACGCCGAAGAATGGGCTATCCACGACTACGAAGGCTTTGAGTCCCTAAGTCTGTCGGAATACGAAAGCACTGAGCGGGTCTCTGAGTTGGCTGCCTTTATCGAGGAACACGGCGAACTCGGTGCCCAGGTGATGAATTACTACGGCCATTCCCTGGATGAAGCCCGCCAAGCGCTGGGAGAGAACTACTGTGGCGAATACCAAAGCCTGGAAGACTATGCTGAGCAATTCGCCGAAGACTGCGGCTATCTGAATCAGGTACCGGAAAATCTCCGCTCTTATATCGACTTTGAGCGCATGGGTCGGGATATGGAATTGGGTGGCGACATTTTTACCGTCGAACTGGGCTTTCAGCAGCTCCACGTCTTCTGGAGCCATTAATGGCTCCAGCGATCTGATTGCGCCATTTTTAAGTGCATTTTGTGGCGCAATTTTGGTTCAAAAATTTATTGCGGCCAAATAAGCCTCCCCCGTTTGTGATGCATGCCGCCACACACGACGGATTACATCTGAAAGTGATAGTGTTCCAGGAAAGACAAAACTGAATAGGTGAGTATGGTCAAGAAGGATGACTGGTGTTCTATCGTGTGATGCTGTTTCTATTGCTCCTGAGTTAAAGCCTGACATAGACACCATAATCCCCATCGTGTTGTCAGCCTTTGTCCTGATTTTGCTCAAGAATATGTCAATATCCTGAGAGCCAATAGGCTCTTTGGTAAATTTTGTTTCAATGAGAAACGTTGTTCCATCTAACGTCAGAGAGCCATCAATTTGTCTGCCTTTGGGATCTTTGTATGGTAAGCGAGATGGGATTTCATCATATCCTACTAAGTCATAAAACCATGTTTCGAAAGCATAGCCACCTTCCTGAGTTCCGAGTTGTGAGGTTAAACCAGTAAGCCTTTCTTTTAAGCTCTCTAGTGAGTTAATTGATGTGAGGGCTTTCTGGCGCTCCTCTTCTGCCTTTTGCCTGCGTGCTAGGATTTCTTTTTCATCTTTTAGGACTTCTTTTGCTTTCTTTACTTCTATCTTTAAACGACCTACTGCCTTGTGAGCCTGTGAGATTTTTTCGTGAGAATCTTCCCAGTTCTCAAGATCAGGAAAGTGCGTCATTTCAGATAAAGAGCAAGCCATTTCCCATATAATTTGATAACCTCGTCTGCTTTTAAGGTTAATGAGCTTCTCAAATAGCCGAGCAAGAAAGTCTCGCTTCTTTTCATCTGTTGCCCAAGTCGATAAAACCGATTCGGAAATATGATGTTGACGCAGGAATAAACGCAAGGCTGTTTTGCGCCAAAAAGCCTTCAGACATGCATCTTTTGTTAATTCTGTTAGGTGTGCTGATAAAACTTTGGCCATTTGCTTCTAGAATTTTCTTAGGGTTTTACTGATTACTTTTGCGCGCTCTTCAGAAACACCGGCGAATGCCGCATGTTCTGGCCATTTGGCAATGGCTTTCGAAACTTGCTCAATGATCTCATGTGCCCTGCTTTTTCTAATGGAGACTCTACTGGCACATTCTTCAAAATCATACAAGGTAAAGTCGTCTCGCTTTCCGTTGATTGACATTTGATGGCTACCGGTCCATTGGCCATCCGGGTTATAGCTATAGGTAACATCAAAAGCTGGAGACAGTTGCCATTGGCCGGTTTTGTCCATCAGAAAAGCGATGTTTTTGACATGGTCGTCCTGATTGCGCCCCATCACATTGAATACCATTCTTCGAAACTGTTCTTCAACGCTTTCTTTGGGGAGGTCAAGTTCCATAATCGTTTTCATGGCTTGCTCATACGAATAGGCCCCAGCTAGGTTAAAGTCATAATGCTTTAAGGCGCATAGTGACTGCATATGAATCTTTGCGCCGGTTTCTGTTCGATCAAATCGTTTGGCCATAAAATGATGGCGATTGTTCTCAGAAAGTACCCGACACTCTTCCATCTCAATGCCAGCATCTTTCGCCATTTGATAATAGGCATATTCGACCAAACCATAGCCCATGGGGTCATTGAGTTCTTTATCTCGATTTCCGGCCACCCCGTCAAATTTGAGCAGCCAGTAGGAAAAACCTTCACCTGCATCTACTTGTCCAGAGTGAACTTCATTGGTGTCTGGGTTCCAGGCGATAATAGCTTTCGCGCGAGCACCGCCAGCAGATGTTCCTACACGGAGAATGTCTCGCATGGCCTCCTCTCGATCTTCTGCATCAAAAGAAGCCTTAAAGCCCTCTCGGTGAGTAAGAATATCGCTTGCCAAGCTGACAAGTGCTTCAATATCCAGTTCTTTAGACTTTTTGGCTTTCGGGCCTATAGCGGGGAAGAATTCTAGTGCACCCATTCCTCGTGTTCCGATGTAGCAGAGCCGTTCAACTGGATCAAAGCTTTCTTTGGTTCGACCTTCTCTAGCGAGCCAAGAGTCGATCAGTGCATTCCCAAACTTATCAGGCAAGGAGTCAGCTAGAAGTCCAGGGAGGCCCTGGAATGTTTGCTTGCTTAATGCAGGGAAGGAGAAAATCTGTTCAGACAGAGGCATCATAAAAGGCGCAACCTGAATACCGCTTTTGATAAAGCTGGGAGTGTACTCAAAATATGCGATTTCCTGTTCACGGTTCCAGCTGACGGCACCGATCGTTTTACCCCAGAGTTTTACCTCCGCATCACTCATGTCTCATCACCCCATGTCCATAACCGCTCCTGTTCAGGGGTCTTTTGTTTGGACGAGGCTCTTTTTCTGCTCTTCCTTTGTGTGCGGATTCGCTGAAGTGGACTAACAGGCTCTGGCGGCAGCACAAGCTCCAAGTTCTCCAAAAACTTGAGTGCCCGTAATATACGAATAATATTGACAATATTGGTAGCATGCTCACCTAGCTCGATTCGCTTCATGGTTGTAAGAGAAATGCCTGCTTCTTTTGCCAAGGCTTTTTGTGTCATGTCTCGATTGAGGCGATAGCGAGCAATACGGGAGCCTAGCTCTTCCAGAACTGCTTCATCTGAGGTCAGGTTTTCTATTCTCATAAAGTATCTCCAATGATACTTTGTTTAGTATTTCCTATCACAAAATACCATATTTGAAACTTTAATAATACCCTTTTAATAAGGTATCAATAATGAAACTTAAAGTCCGTAAATGCTTTTAAAGTATCAAATTTGATACTTTAATCCAGAAAGGTTTACTTGTGCCTTCAGGATTACAGAGTGCCATTAATCTGGTAATCATTACAAAGAGAAAGGTCGTGCGGTGTAGGCATAATGGAAACTTCTTATTCCTTTAACCAAGGATAGTCCAACACGATGTTTCCATAAGCTGCAAGCCGCGTGGAATCTTAAACTACCCAAACGCGGCGATTAGGGCGTCGTCATCCCGGATGTGGATGTAACGCTGGGTGACGGTGAGCATGGTATGCCCAGCCCAGAGCTGGGTAGACGTGATGGGAATCCGCGGATTATTGGCCCACTGGGTGATCCGGTAGTGCCGGAAGCTATGCGCCGTGAACTTGATACCCACAAAGTCCGAGGTATCCTTGATTTCATGCTTTACCCAGTCGGCATTGAGTGTTGTGTACTCTTTCGTCCGGTAGTGATAGACCTTGAACAGGCTCTCCGTACCGGCCTCTTCCGGCTTGTTGGCGATGTAATGCTTCACCGCTTCTTGGGCTTTCCGGGAGAAGGGGATCTTCCGAGTCTTACTGCCTTTTCCCTTCACCTGGATATAGGCTCGGCGGGGATTATCACTGAAGCTCAGGTTCTCCATCTGGAGACTAGCCAACTCCGAGACTCGCATTCCGGATTCGGCCAATAAAATCACTAGCGTCTGCACCAGGAGGCCATGATACGGCTTCTGGGCATAGTAGGCGGGCAGTTTTTCGAATATCTCCTCGACATCTTCCTCGTAGATTATGTGCTGCTTCGGCTCATAGCCCGGCGTCTTGCCTGGATACATTGTCTTGATCCGGGCATACTCGTCCTGGGAGAAGATGCCGTCCAGCTCTTTGTAGAGATACTTGGCCATTGAGACCACAAACGAATAGCGATCCACCCGAACGGAATGGCTTTTGGGCGAAAACTCGTTCATCCAAGCCCGCAGGTTCTCGCAGGAAATCATATCGAACTTTTTGAAGTAGTGATTCCCCAAGCGGATCTGTTGCTTGCGGTAGGATACCGACCAGACTTTCTGACCAATGCCGGAGTCCCTCCATTCGATCCAGCCTTTCAGGTACTTCTTGTGCCCGAAGAAGTTCTCTATTGTCGGCTCATTTTTGGCATTCTGAACTTGGGCCGTCTGAAGCTGGACGGTTTGCCCCATTATTTCCTGATTCATCACCGCACACCTATGTTCCAGGCAGTCCCCCTTACTGCCAATGACTATTCTGACCATAGGTCGTGCCGCAACCATGACTATTTCATCAAAAGCGCGCCCTTGTGTCCTCCACCGGAAGTATGAACTTCTGGCGACCCCCAGCTCAGTCAATCCCTCGTTTAATGTGTTTGCGATTACGGTTTTCATAGTAGACCTCCTGTGTCATCCAAAAGTGGGACTCGGAGTCCCATTTTTCGGTCTACTATACTCGTCTTAAAAATCGCTGAAAGTAAGGTGGTGCCGGTGGTCAGACTCGAACTGACATGGATTGCTCCACACGATTTTGAGTCGCGTGCGTCTACCAATTCCGCCACACCGGCTCGATGGCACCAGTTTATCATATAAAAAGGGGAGACCCATTTTAAATGGATCTCCTACCATATACCCCTTAACCTCAAGTAAGAATGCCGTACCGGCGGGGGACACCGGTTTTCGGTCAGGCCAGCGTGTTCAGGCGACCGCCGAAGTGAAGCTGCTTACCCTTTTCGGGCAGGCTGGTGTCAGGGGTTTGGATTTTCAGAGGGTTCTCGTCAATCACGATACCCGGCATCAGGTCGGGAATCTGAATTTCCGCGCCCGACCCCGGAATCCGCAGGTTGGCTTCGTCCTTCGGCATGTCGATCAGCGTGGTGAAACCGCCATCCATCTTGCCGAGGTCCATGCCTCTGCCTTTTTCGCCCTTCTCGCCGATCCCGATGGGGCAATCTTCGCCGCAGTTTTTGAGGGGAGACATATCGAACCCAAGGGTAGGTCCGAACCCGTTGAAGATTGCGTTCATAGTGGGATCTCCTGTTGCAGACTGTTGTTTCGTGTCGTTCTCTCGTGTCCGTTTTTCACGATGTATACACCTTAAAACAAACCTAAAAAAAAAGCAACCTAACTTCGGTTAGTACTAAACATTTTTTACAATAAAAACAGGGATATTTTTCAGGGCAGGCAAACGTGATACCTAAACATCCTGCCCAGGGGACGTTCCCTCCCCTGGACCCCTCCCTATGCTTCTTCCTAGGCTCCCTCGGCGCTAATGCGCCTCGTTCGCCCCTTTGGATTGAAGACAAGCAGAAATCCCTGAGCCTGCTGGAAAGCCTATGGCTTGCGGGCGATAAGGGCGGTGACGTCGGATTCGAGTTCCTCGTTGCCGGTCAGTTCCAGGCCGGCTTGTTCCAGCCACTGCCGGTACTGCCCGGCGGTGAAGACATCGCCGTCATCGGTGCTGATCAGCATGTTAACCCCGAAGATCAGGGGCCATCCGGGCATGGCGCGTTCATCGTCCGGCACGAAGTCCACAATCACCACCCGGCCACCGGATTTCAACGAACCTGCAACTTTCCCGATAAGGTTTTCCGTGGCCACCGGGCCGATGGCGTGGCAGATGTTGGCGAGAATCGCCAGGTCATAGCGTTCCTGCGGGAAGTCGACAACTTCGAGATCGCCGGGGATATAGTTGAAACGATCCGACATCCGGTGCTTGGCCACATACTCTTCCGCTACGTGGATCACCATCGGGTAGTCCAGCACGGTGGCCCGGCTCGCCGGGTCTTTTTCCAGCATGGCAATGGACCACACGGCGGAACCGCCCGCCACGTCCAGAATTTCCTGGCCGGTGTATGCGGCGCCGACTTCCATGACCTCCGCCAGTTCCTGGGCCGTCTCCCAGTTGGAGACATACAGCCCTTTCACCAGTTCGGAGAAGTATTCCTCCAGGTGCGCCAGCCCCTGCGCCCCGCCGGCAGGCAGGCCGGAACGGACCACGTTGGTGAGAGCGCTCCAGTTCTCGTAGAGCCGCTTGCCGTGTTTGACCATCCCGCCCATGTAATTGGGCGAGGTTTGGACCAGGTATTTTTCCACGTCATCGGGCAGGGTGTAGCGGCCTTCCTCTTTGTGGAGAAAACCGATACCGATAAGACCATCCAGAAAGATGCGCAGCGCCCGCTCGTCGGCGGACAGTTCGGCTGCGAGGGCCGGGACTGTGTTCCTGCCCTGGTGGATATGGGTGAAGAGCTGGAAGTCGATGGCGGAAAACAGCAGCTTGCTGCGGGTAAAGCCGTAGAGGGCGTCCTGAATCCGGTCGCTGGTCAGCGGTGGCGATTTGCGCCGATCCCGGAGTCTGCGACGTTCGACTTTCGGTCTGGTGTTCATTGCGAATAAGCCCTGTTGCCTGACTAGACGGATACGCCCTCGGCGGCGAGTTTCTCCATTTTGGCTTTCTGGTCGGCGATGACCAATTGATCGATGAGCGGATCGAGATCGCCCTGGATGATGGGACTCAGGGGAAAATTCTGGCCGATGCGGTGATCGGTCACCCGGTCCTGCGGGAAATTATACGTGCGAATCCGTTCGCTGCGATCCCCCGTACCCACCTGCGAACGGCGCAGGTCGGTGATCTCCTGGTTCTGCTTCTGCTGTTCCATGTCATACAGCTTGGTTCTGAGCATCTGCATGGCCAACTCGCGGTTCTGGTGCTGGCTGCGCTCCTTGGTGCAGTGTATCTGGATGCCGGTGGGCTTATGAAAGAGGCGCACCGCCGTTTCCACCTTGTTGACGTTCTGGCCGCCCGCGCCGCCGCTGCGTGCCGTAATGATCTCGATGTCCTCCGGCCTGATGACGACCTCCACGTCCTCCACTTCGGGCATCACGGCCACGGTGGCGGTGCTGGTATGGATGCGCCCCTGGGACTCGGTGACGGGAACCCGCTGGACCCGGTGGACGCCGGATTCGTACTTCAGGCGGCGGTAGACGTTATTTCCCGTGATGGAGATAACGGCCTCGCTGACGCCGCCGTGATCGCTCTCAGACTCGCTCATCAGCTGGGTTTTCCAGCCCATCTGGGACGCATAGCGCGTGTACATCCGCACGAGATCCGCCGCAAAGATGTTTGCCTCGTCGCCCCCGGCGCTGCCGCGGATCTCCAGCATGATGTCCTTGTCGTCGTTGGGGTCGCGGGGCAGCAGGAGCATCCGAAGCTCTTCCTGCTTGGCCTCGATCTCCCGTTCCAGCCGGTCGATCTCGCCGGTGAGAAACTCGCGCATGTCCTCGTCGTTCTCGCCTTTCAGCAGCTCGCGCGAATCCTTCAGGTCGCTGTTGAGCTGTTTCCAGATATCGAACGCCTGAATGGTATCTTCGAGGGCCGCGCGTTTCTTGGACAGCTCGCGCAGCCGGTTGGAGTTGGCAAGAATCTCCGGCTGCGAGAGCTGCTCGCCGAGGTCATGATAGGTTTGCTCGATGGATTGGAGCTTTTCGATCAGTTTTTCCATGGGAACGCGAGGGATGACCCTTCCTCAAATTTGACTGAAAAAATCCCTGGAACCATTATGCCAGCTTTGGCCGGACGGTTCCAGGGAGAGATCCGTAAAAACGCTACTGGTTTTCGTCTTTGGTTGCTTCGGCGGGAGCCGCTTCAGCTGCCTGAGGAGCCTCTTGAGGGGCCTCCTGAGGAATTTCCTGAGGAGCGGGGGCGTCCTCGGCTTTCGGCGCTTCAGCCTTAGGGGCTTCCTTCTTGGCCTTTTTCTCTTTCTTGGCCTTGGGCTGCTCCTGTTTCGGCTCTTCCTTGACGATCTTCACCTTCTTCTTCGGTTTTTCGCCAAGGGCAGGACGGCCTTCGTAGCGTTTCTTGAACTTCTCGACGCGGCCTTCCGTGTCAACGATCTTCTGCTGGCCCGTGTAGAAGGGGTGGCAGGCTTCGCAGATCTCAACGGAGATGGCGGGAACGGTCGAACCGGTCACGATGGTGTTGCCGCAGACGCAGACGGCCTTGACCTTGTGGTATTCGGGATGAATCGCGGGTTTCATCGAAATTTATCTCCAGCAGTTCTCAAAAAACAGACCCCGAACGTGAGGGAGAGACAATATTAGTACCATCATGCCAGCAGATCAAGTCATTTGCCAACAGGCGCCCATCCGGGGCATCGCCCCTCCCCGTTTTGCATCGGCGTTTTCTTTGTGGTTTAATCTGTGGTCCACGAAGCGGGGAAACCCATGCGCATGCACTGATCCGGGAGTGAAAACACAGTGCTTTCTCCGATACCGGGACCATCCCGGCCTCATCACCCAATGCCCGCGGTCCGGCTTTCCGGACCGGCAGCCGTCCCTTCAACGCGAACACAGCGGCTTCGGGACGACCGCCTGGACCTGCGGTTTGCCGGAAAAACCGAATCCCCCAAAACAAGTCCCATAGACTGCGAGGCCCGTTCCACCGCTTTTACCGTAAAAATGCCCTCCGGGCGCGATGTGCGGCTTCGAAAGTGGCAACCCTCGCCGGAAGTCTCCCCCCGGCACCTTCGAACTGGTCCGTCGGTGCTGATGGTCCATGGAGCCACCAGCCGGTCTGCCTGGATGTCTCCGCTGGCCTGGATTCTGGCGGACAAAAAGCCCAACGTCTACGGCATCGACGTGAAAAACGTCAGCTACGCGGACAATAACGTGGGGGACTTCAAGTCCTACGCCGAACTGGTGAACGAGGTCCGTGAAACGGTGGAATGGCTATACAGGGAACATGGCCAGCCGGTGTTTCTCGTTGCCCACAGCATGGGCGGGTTGATCAGCACCCTCATCGCCAGCGATCCCCCGAAAACCGAAAACGGCGAATCCATGCTCAAGGGCATCGTCCTGATGGCCCCGGCATACGACTATGCTCCCGGCACCTACCCCACGAGTTTCCATCTCAAGTACCTGCGGCGCCTGGCGGCGGAAAAACTGGGTCTGGGGTCGAAACCCCTGGGTATTCCTCCCACCCAGGCCCTGACCAGCGTGACGGGCAACCTGGAAAAGCAGAGGCTGATGCTCAAGGCCAAGGATCGGGTTCACACCTTCACCCCCACCAGCTGGCGGGAACTGCACCGGATGATGAGCGCCGGAAGCAAGGCGGCAAAAGACGTGAACCTTTCCAGCCTGATGCTCATTCCCGCCCATGACGGCATTGCCGACCCGATGGCAATGGAGCGGATCTTCCGGCTTTTCGGCGCAAAGGACAAACAGATGGTGGTTTACGGCGACGCGAAGCACGATCTCGTCTGGGAGCCTGTTCTTGATGAGATGGCCCAGGTCATTAACCGCTGGATAACGGCCCGATCCGTCTCATTCGGCAAGGACGCCGGGTAGCAATCTCCAGCATCCGGCAGATGCATGCCAAATGGAAATGGTTATCCTTTAAAGTATGCGCCGATTATTTCTCCGGTTTTCGGGCCTTCTGGGAACCGTCCTGATCGGGACGGGGATCGTCGGCTGTCTTCTGACGGCACAGGCGGGACACCTGAAGGAGGACAAGGCCTATGACTTCTACCTCAGCGGAGATCGTATCTGCCGCAAGTGCCATTGGCGCATGGCCGGACCGTCCCATGTGGAACTGACCGGAAAAAACGGCATCCGGGGGACCTACAGCCTGGAAGAGATCATCGGCGTGGACAAGCACCCGATCCGACGGCGGATTCACCGTAAAAGCATTGAGGGGGTGGGCATTCCGGGACGGGTGATCGTTCCCGCCGCCTTCGACGAGGAGCGGCGGCTGGAAGCCCCCTGACTGAAAGCGCCTTGAAAAGTCACGGAATCGGGCTTGCGTCCTTGCCGCGCAAAAATTTGCATTGAGAACCGTTAATAAGGCCATGAGCATCCCCGCATGGACACCCGCCATAATGATTCCCCAGGCCCATTTCGGCTGGAGCCGCCGGCAACCGCCTGACCCGGACCGTTATCTTCTGCCGGCCACCGTGGCGTTCATCGACAGGCAAACCACCGAGAACGGCACGGTGACTTTCGTTCCCACTGAAAAGCTGGTGGAGAGGGTCCTCAGGGAGGTTACCGATCCCGAAGCCTCCCGATTCGCCGTCCTCACCGGACTGGTGGACGTATGGAAGATGACCGGGGAACAGGTTTACGCCTTCCAGAAACGCCTGATGGAAAAAATCTGCGCGTCCACCGGGCTGCAACTGGCCCGGCCAACCCCGACGGTTCTGCAGGGGCGCAAAGATGACGGCTTCCACTCGTACAAGCCTTTCCATTTTGACGTGGGCGGCAAGGCACCCATCTTTTCCCTGACTTACGGCCCCTTCCAGGGGCTGGGCAAGGAGGAGGGCCTGCCCCGACTTGCGGATCTGAACCAATGGGTCCGGGACAACACGGCACACGCCCTGAAACTCTTTAAAAAAGCCGGTATCAAGCAGCCCGTAACCCGCGAGGGCATGGTTCAAATTCTCAACCGGCTCCCGGCGGATCATCCCATCCAGCAGGAGCTGGCCAAAACCCATGCCATTGAGCTGCGTGACATTGATTTCGAACATGACATGCCCATCGTCATCATCAACAATTCGTACAGGGACGGTATTGCCCACGGAGCAACCGGGTTTTCTCCGGGGTTTTCGCCGCACGGGAAGGCACGCCCCATTCATCGCATGCTGACCACCGCGAAAGAAGGATAGACACCGGACAACAGTCGGCAGTAAATACCGGGAATCCTGGTCTCCAAGGGGCTTCATTCCGAGTAGGCGGTGCATGGGATTCAAATCATTCGCTGGAGCGGAAAATGTAAAAATATATTGCAAATGGGGTTCCTACTAACTCCAGTTAGGTTGACAAGGGTGATCCTTTCATCTATACTCCTAACCATAGTCAGTAGGAAACACCCCCAACCGCTGACTATATCTGACCCCAGACTTTTTCTAAACCCCCTACACTTCACTCGATAACACATACACTCCTTTAAAATCCTCACTCACTCTTAAAAGAACCCACTTGAGTCGCCTGGCAGCTGATTAAGCGCCAGGCTTTTCCTTGCCAACCGCCCTTAGTGACGCAGGAGCTTAGGGCGGGGTGGCCTCACAACTGACTCAGTGGTACCTGGTTGAGGGCCACCAGGACCGAAACCTGGAACCACGAGGAAGGCGTGAGTCTTCCTTATTCCTACGGGTTCGTCTTGTAGCGGTCGTCGGTCACGTGGTATTCAATGCCGTCGGTGGTGATTACGATGTCATCGTCCACGATCACCTGGCGTTCCGTGACCCCAAGGGGCAGCTTGTCCGACGAGCGGCCCCGGTTGGTCTGGTAAATCCTCAGGACCCCCACATCCACCAGACGAGACAGGGCGCTGGCCGAAGGCAGGTACTCGGCATTATTCTCTCCCACGGAAATAACGGCTACTTTCGGGCGGATCAGCTTGAGAAACTGCCACTCGGAGGCATGGGGAGAGCCGTGGCCGTTGACACGAAGCACATCCACCCTGATGCCATGCTTGTGGAGGTAGCGCCCCACCGCCCGCTCCAGCTTCGCATTTTCCCTGGGATGACCGAAAGCGCCGTCATGGCCGGTAATATCGCCGCCCACGAGAAAGTTGAAGCGGTCCTTGCTCACCAGAAAGGTCAGGCTGCGTTCGTTCTCCGAGTTGGCCCCGTGGACCTGCCGGCCCTTGCCGCCCCGGACAAAACCGTTGCTGGTCATGGCATCGATCCGGGCATCGCCGCCGAGATCGATGGTGAAGCAGTCCACCTTCTCCTGGGTGGAAATGGCCTCGTGGCAACCGTGGGCCATCAGCTGGATGTGGTTGAAGCGCAGGGGGACGCGCTCGCCATGCCCGGCGGTCTGCACCTGGTCGCGGTAGGCCTCGAAGACCTTGTTTTCGGTCACCGGTTCGAGATCGGAGATATCGCCCCGGTCCACGAAGAAGTTCACCCGGATGTCGTCATCCGTACCGCCCACGCCGTCCGGGCCGTCCATGAAACTGCTGCCCAGCGGGCCGCCGCTGATGAAGCCGCCCAGGTGGTTCATGTCGTAATGGCTGGCAATGAAGTAATCGAGGACCCGCACGCCGTTTTCCGCCAGAACTCCGGCAATCTTCCGGCCATTATCCTGCCCCCTGTGGGCCACCGGACCGGCATCCACCAGCACCGCCGCGCGGTGTCCCGTAGCATCCGTCGCCCCCAGGATCAGGGTGGCATCGCCATGGCCGACGTTGATGCTGATAATCTTCAGCGGTTCCGCGGAAGCTGCCGCCGCCAGGGCCAGCAAGGCCACTCCCAACATCACGAGTCCTGCTCCGAAAACCGAATTTCGCCGCCACATTACAATCCGATCCTCCTCCTGCTCCTCCCTATTCTAGCAAACGGGCATACGGACAGGCTCCCCCGAAAACAGTAAGCGCCGGCAAATGCCGGCGCGAAAACTGAATGTGACCTTTTCGGTGCTGCGGGCTGGGTTTCTAGCCGAAGCCGTTGAATCCGCCAAAGCCGCCGCCAAAGCCGCCAGCACCGCCGGAGCCGCCGCCAAAGAACGGGAATCCGAGCAGGAAGGGCGCAATGCCCAGGGTGGACGGGGTGGGGCCGATGTTGATGGGGACGGACATCCCTGAAGCCGCACCAAGCAACCGGTTAATGTTGAACGAACTGGCTGCCGGGGTGAAAAAGAAAAACGGGTCCACGAACGGCGGCGGGAAGCCGAAGCCGGTAATGCCCGGAAAGCCGAAGGACGACTGGGAGAATCCGCCCGGCGTGCTGCTGGGACCGAAACCGGTGATGAACGGGAAACCGCCGCCTTGTGCAAAGGGTGAAATGCTCGACATTGGAAAATCCTCTCTCCTGAATGCTTGCTAATACGCTCCTGCGCTATGCTCTTCGTATTTAAACAGACAGATGATCAGTGCTTATGACAGGTGTGCTGTGGTGCTCTCGTGAAACTCCTGCGCGTCAAGACGCTCCAAACGCTTCTTAGGTGAAGGTTTTGAACGTGGAGGCGATGTTCTTACCGATGACCTTCCGAACGGCGTCAATTTCGGTCTGAACAGCGTCACGCTGCGTATCGACACGGCGGAGCTGGAGTTCAAGGGCCTTGTCCACGGCTTGCAGGGATGCAATCCGGGCCTGGAGGGCCAGCATCTGCGGCGATTCGGGCTCGAGGTTAGCGCTCAGAGCAAACAAATCACCTGTAATGTTGGCCAGGGACAACCGAGCCTGGTTAATAAACTGGCCTTGAAGTTCCAAATCACTCTTTCGAGCGGTCAGCATCAAGAATCTTGCTTGGCTTGCTGCAAAACCCATGATTTGCTCTCCTTCTTCTATCTAGGGGGGTGAAATTTGATTGGGTCCAAAATGGGCACATTCATTTTCTATAAAAATAAAAACAATATTAAGATCGAAATTGCCTGTTTGTTTACAAAAATATATACAATTATTATATCCTTGGGATATTCCATGTCCTCCCCTTCGTTAACAGGTGTCGATATCCCGTAGGACGCAAATGTAAAAATATCCTTGTAAACAGGCGTTTTTCCCCGCCGGATCTGATAGAATCGGGCAGACAGGCCGGAGGGAGTCCACGCTTCCGGAATTGTTACAAAACACCCGCCAGGCGCGGCCATTCTACGGAAAGAGACGAACAGGGAAGGATAGACGTGGCGACACAACCGTTGTACTCGGAGATTGAGGACGTTATTGAGCGGATACCGCCGCACAGCACCGAGGCGGAGCAGGCTGTCCTCGGCGGCCTGCTGGTGGATTCCGCCGCCCTGAACCGGGTGGTGGAGCTGCTCAAACCCAAGGATTTCTACAGCGGCGTCCACCGGGCGATTTACGAGGCGGTCATCGAACTCTTCAACAAGAGCGAGCCGGTGGACATCATCACAGTCTCGGAGGTTCTCAAGGACCGGGGCCGGCTGGAGGAGGCGGGCGGTCGCTCCTACGTGATGCAGCTGGCGGCCTCTCATGTCACCTCCGCCAACATCGAGTATTACGCCCGCATCATCCGGGACAAATCGCTGCTGCGCTCCCTCATCCATGCGGGGGCCATCGTGGTGGAAACCGCCTTCGAGGAGGACGAGGCGGCCACCGCCATCGACAAGGCCCAGCAGGCTATCTTTACGATAGCCCAGGAAGGCATGCCGGACGAGCTGACACATATCAAGGATATCCTTCCCACCACCTTCGAGCAGATCGAGGAACGGCATGCCAATAAGGGCACCCTGATGGGGGTTTCCACCGGATTCTACGAACTCGACACCATGACCTCCGGTTTACAAAAGTCGGATCTGGTCATCGTGGCGGCCCGGCCCTCGATGGGCAAAACCGCCTTCTGTCTCAACATCGCCAGCCATGTGGGACTGCGGGAAAACAAGCCGGTGCTCATCTTCAGCCTGGAGATGAGCAAGGAACAGCTGGTCACCCGAATGATCTGCTCCGAGGCCGAGTTGGACGCCCAGAAGATCCGCACCGGACAGATCACCGAACATGACTTCCAGAAAATCTCCAACGCCATGGGCCGCCTGGGTGACGCCTCCGTTTACATCGACGACACGCCGGGGATGACCGTCATGGAGCTTCGGGCCAAGGCCCGCAAACTGAAGGCCGAAACCGGCGATCTTGGCCTGATCGTCATCGACTATTTGCAACTGATGGAAGGCACCGGCGGCGCCAGTATCGACAACCGGGTTCAGGTCATCTCGGCCATCTCCCGCGGACTCAAGGGGATTGCCCGCGAGCTGAACGCGCCTGTTATCGCCCTCTCCCAGCTTTCACGGGCCGTGGAAAGTCGGCAAGACAAGAAACCGATGCTCAGCGACCTGAGAGAATCCGGCTCCATCGAGCAGGACGCGGACATGGTGATGTTCATCTACCGGGACGAATACTACAACAAGGACACCGAACGCCCCGGCATCACCGACATCATCATCGCCAAGCAGAGAAACGGCCCGGTAGGCTCGGTGGAACTGCTCTTCCGCCATAACTGCACCAAATTCCTCAACCCGGCGGAACGCAAGATCGAGATTTTCTGAAGAGCGGGCCTGTTTTTGGGGTATCATGCGCCCATCCTGATCGACAGGGGTGTGTTTGGAAACATGAGGAAACCGACGCCATGATACCCGCCGCCAACCATTCCCGGTTTGGTACGACGCCTGCCCCTTCGCTCCCACCGGCTTTTGGCCGCTCGGAACACGCCGGTGCCGGAACCGTGGCCGCAACGGTCCTGGGACTGCTGATGCAGTGGCCCGGCGCCATGGCGGCGCAGGATTCGTTTGTCAAAGGGAATGCCGCCGACAAATCTTCGCCGGGCACCCGGACACAAAACCTGAAAGAATGGCCCGGAGTTCGGATTACCGCCAACTCAACCGATGCCCTGGAAAGCATCCGTAGCATTACCGGCCCGGATGACTGGTATACCAGTATTGAAGGCGCAATCTCCGGGTCCAGCCATGACGTTACGGTCACCCTGACGGACGATCGCCCGCTGCGAAGCAGCCAGATCAGCCTGGGTGAAGGCCCGAACCGGCTAACCGTCGATTACCGGAAAGGGGATTCCGGAGCGGACAATCCGCACCCCTCGCTTCTCGACCTTTTTTCGGTGAACGGACAGGCGGATGACCTCATCCTGAACGAAGGCCCTTACGTCATGACCCTTCAGGCAGACGTCCTGGACAGGATTACCCTTATCGGGAAAAGCTGGCGCAAGGATGACAATTTCTCTTCCGTTTCACTTGCCGAAACCGCCTTTGTCAACGATGCCGGCGGCACCGTGACGGTTCAGTGGGGCAATTGCGGCAACATCCGCCTCAAACCCTCGGCATCGGAAGACGGGTTGCCCGTCGACTGCCACGACAAGCCCCTTGAACAGGACTTACCCTAGAGTCACAATCGATGTTCGGTCCTAGGAGACGACCGGACAGCCTCCAAAGGGAGTATGCGCAATGCCTGCCCGGCATGATTTGTGTTAGGGTAGGGAAAAGCATATTCAAGGGACATATTCCATGTCGGAGTTACTCAAACCCGTCTACCACCTGGAATTCCCGACACAGGCCGACCTGGATCAGGATCTGGACCAGGATCAGGAATGGTGTTGGGTGACCCATCAGGGAGTCCGGGAAAAAATCCGCTTTCATGACTACGGTCGCATCTTCTCCCTGCCCGGCCTGTACGAGGCCATCTTTGAGCAGCACCTCCGGTGCGACTCCCCCTCCTTTGTCGGTAACCTGTTACGAAAGGCCGTTAAGGACGAGGGCGACGACATCGAGGATTTGACGGTGCTGGACCTCGGCCCCGGCAACGGCATGGTAGGCGCGTATCTTGCAAAGCTGGGGGTTCCCCTGGTGGTTGGCGCGGACATCCTGCCCGAAGCGGCCCAGGCAACGGAGCGGGACCGCCCCGGCATCTATGCGGACTTCGTGGTGGCCGACCTGACCCGGCCTCTGAGTGAAGAAGCCCACCGGCGCCTGAACCGTTACCGGTTCAACTGCCTGACCCAGGTGGCGGGCCTCGGTTTCGGAGACATTCCGCCGCTGGCCTTCGCCAGCGCCTACAACATGATCCAGGCTCCCGGCTGGCTGGCCTTCAACATCAAGGAGGATTTCATCCGCGAGGACGACGACACCGGCTTTGCCGGGCTGATTCGCCGGATGGAACGGGCCGGGCTGATTGAAAAACGGCTGGAGCAACGTTACCGCCACCGGTTTTCCATTACAGGCAAGGAACTCTACTACGTGGCCTTTGCCATGCAGAAGAAGGCACACATCCCGCCCGACTGGCTGGAGAAGTTATAGTTCCTCCTGCCGCCCTCTGATGGCTGTGGGGCAAGGCCCCCTTGTCCTCCCATCAACCAGTTACCGCCCGTGCGAGAGTGACAAGGTTACAACATGGCAAAAGCCGCCCGTACGGGCGGCTTTTTGAAATCTGTATCCGAACGCTTAGGAGTTGGCGGTGGCAGGTTCGGCTTCGGCCTCGGCGGTCGGGACTTCGGCTGCGCCTTCGTCAGCGGACTCTTCCCCTCTTTCGCTTTCCGTCACATCGGCAGCCTCAGCATCCTCGGCAGCGGCAACCTTCATCTGGGCCTCGTGGGCTACCTGGGCTTCTTTTTCGGCTCGGAGGGCCTCTTTCTCGGCAGCTTCGCGCTGGCGGGCCACATCCTTCATGGCCTTCTTGACCTGATCCGGGTTCAATTCGAGGAACTCAAGGGCCAGCACTTCCTGCGAAACCGGATCGATCTGCAGCTTGTGGGCGCGGGCCACCACGTTCAGCCCGTCAAGATCGAACACCCGGCGGCCATGGGTGAAAAGGGTGGTGAATTCCTTGGTCCGGACCTGGATGTTTCTCGGTTCCGAGGCGGCGTTGCCGTAAATCGTCGCTGGCACGAAGCCCGCTTTTCTGAGCTGACGCGGGTTGAGCGTCGTGTCCCTTTCGGTGGCCCGAAGCTTGGCAGGTTCATTAACCGGATTGTCGTTGGACATGAGGAAAATCTCCACGAATTGAAAGCTTAAGAGGCAAACGCGGCTGAGGATACCACGTGTTCCCTGTGCGGGGCGTTGCCCGGCACCGGCAGTCCGGTTTGAGCCAAGGCATAACTAAAGTTACTGCAACGGTAAGAGTCGAGTCAAGAAATAAGAACCATACGGGTCCCTATTTTTTGAATCCGACCCGTCCACCATTAAACCGGGATCAGGGAGCGACAGCCATCGGCCACATGTCCGACAATACGGCAGACCGGTGGGCGTATCGGCTACTGGGTCAGGCGGCGGCGACTTTCGACAGGCACAATGAAGTGATCGGGAATCATCTGAAGGGCGCGGGCTTTCACACCCGTTTCCGGGTCGGCAAACTCCGTCAGCCGGGCCTCCACCTCCACGTACTCCGGCCAGCGGTTTTTGTAGATGGAGAGGAAGTCATACAACTGGAACGGGGTGGCGGCCACCAGGGCTTCCTCTCCGGGGGCCAGCACGTCAATGGTCAGATCCTCCACGTAGAGGTTCTCCCAGGCCGCCGTGGCGCTCAGGTGGTCATAATCGGTGAGAAACAGCTCCGGATCGGCCAGCAGCTCACCGATTTTCGCACGGATCACCACCTTCAGCTTCACGTTGAGCCAGGCCCTGTTTGTATTGTTGCGCACGTGGATCTTGGGGGCGAACACCAGGGGGTCCGGGCCGCCCTGCTCGCGCCAGATCTCCAGCCGGTCCTCAACGTCGGATTGGTTATAGGCGTCCCAGGCCAGATCCGCCAGTTCCTCCAGGGTGATGTTGCCCTTATGGCCGGATTCCCATTCGGATCGCAGGTCCAGGAACTTCGTATCCGAATCCAATCGGTACCAGAAGTCCACGTCCTCCACCAGAACCGTTGATGGTTGAGCTGTTTGGGCCTTCAGCTCCCCGACTTCGGCAGACACGGGCTGACCCGCCGACAGCACGGCGGCAACAAGCGCCAAAGCAACCAGTAACCTGCAAATCATGTAGGAGCCTTCCATCCAAAGAGGATCTGCGAACGTCTGCGTGCAAGCGTATGCACCCTTCCCATTCTACCTTTTCCTCTTTTTCCGGCAAATAAAAAGAGGGCCTTTCGGCCCTCAGGGGGGATAATCTCACATCTCAGTGTCATTAAGGTCGAATATTGTTGGGAAAGCGGTTAGCTCAGCTTGAGGAACTGGAGCAGGGCGCTGTCTTTTTCCAGGGACAGCAGGTCTGCCAGACCCATCTTGAGGTCGCCGCCCGTTGCCGGGTTCTTCAGGCCGGTCACCGTAGCGCGATGGCCAGTGGCGTTGTCGGCGGCGTCTTTCACCAGTTCCTCGAAGTTCATGTCGAGGTAGGACTTGGCGCCCTGCGGGGAGCGGACCGCGGCTGTCACCTTGTACTGACCGTTGCGGACCACGAAGCGTTCCGCCGTTTCGCCGTTGGGGCCGTCGATCTCTTCGCTGGTCAGGACGGCGCCGCTGGCCAGGGTGATCTCGCCGATGGTTCCGGCGTCGTTAATGTTGCCGCGAACCTGGCCATTGACGATGAGGTCGCCGTTGCTGCCGAAGATGACCTTGTCGCCGCCGAGGGTGATTTCGGCCCGTTCAACACCGACACTGCCTTCGGGGTTGATGGCGTGGGTGATGACGGAGACATCGAACCCACCTTCATCCGGATCGCTCAGGACGCTGACCAGACCGTCTTCAGGGTTGATGCCCACATCGAAAGCCTTGAGGGCTTCGGGAATGGCACCCAGGGTCGGGGTAAAGAGGCCGAGGTACGGGTCGCCGAAGAGACCGGCGGAACCGACCGTCTTGCATCCGCATTCGCCGGGGTCGCCTTTTTCGCCCTTGTCACCTTTGGGGCCTTGGATACCAGGATCGCCCTTGTCGCCTTTGACGCCCTTGTCACCTTTATCGCCTTTGTCGCCTTTGACGCCCTTGTCACCTTTATCACCTTTGTCGCCTTTGGGACCCTGGGCGCCAGGATCGCCCTTGTCGCCTTTATCGCCTTTGTCGCCTTTGTCGCCTTTGGGACCCTGGGCGCCGGGATCACCCTTGTCGCCTTTATCACCTTTCGGACCGGGGTCACCCTTCGGGGCTTCGTAGTCGTTGCTGGTATCGTTGCTATAGTCGCTGGAACTGTCATCGCTATAGTCATTGGAACTGTCACTGCTGTTATCGTATTGGCTGGTGCTGTCGGTGCTGGTGTTATAGCTGTTGCTGTAGCTGGCCATATAGCTCATCAGTGAGGCCATCGCATAGAACAGCCCCATCAGCCCCTGCTGGGCCTGATAGCCGTAGGCGTTGCCATAGGGCTGCGGCTGCTGATACTGCGGCTGTGAAACGGCAAACTGGTGAAAATGGGGGCCGATAAAGGACGTAATGGGGGCACCAAACTGGCCCATGTGGTGAGGTCCGCCGAAGAGGGGGGCATGGTTGCCGACACCCGTTGTGAACAGTTGGTTGGAAACACTGAACTGGCCAGCCTGGCCACCAAACTGGGACCGGGCACCAAAATGGGGGTTGTTGAAAGCTGTATTGAACATATCCGACCACTCCTTAAATTGACACTGTAACGATGTGAACTGAGATTGTTGTGAGATGGAATATCTGTGAGATATATTTCAATAAAAACTTGGAGATATTTATTATTGCTAAAGTATATCCGTTTGGTTACAGTCTGTTACATTTGCCCATGTGAAAAACGGCCCAGTCCCCTGTCGGGTCAAGGTTCTGAGCCACCACCACCAATTCCCCCGCCACATCTGAACCGATGTATATATAAGGAAGCGTGACCGGATTTTCCCTATAATGGAATGACGATGAGAAAGATTGTTTTAACGATGACCCTGCTCATGGCAACGGCGTTTTTCGCGGCCTGCGGCGGCGGCGCGGAATACGGCAAGCCGGTTGCCGCCGAGCTTTCCGAAGACGGCGCTACCCAGCGCGTCACCGTCACCATTGACCGTGGCTATTACCCGAACAACATCCAGGCCCGTCCGGGGATTCCATTGGAAATCACGTTCATGCGCAACGAAAAGCAGCCCAGCTGCGCGGCAGACGTGCAGGTTCCCGCAGCGGACTTTCATCAGACGGTTGCCGAAGATGGCCAGGTTTCCGTAACGATTCCGCCCCAACCCGAAGGGGAAATCCCCTTTCATTGCAGCATGCACCACATGAAGGGACGCATTGTCTTCTCGGAATCATAGTTTCCGGCTTGCCTGATCGGGTAAATATTTGTAACGGTTTGCGGGCAAAGTGCAAAGGATTTTCCCCGAACGTCGATACCTCCTGTGTAAGAGGCGTAGAGGGGAGAACCAATGCATCGACGGGAGCATGATCCGTACCTTCCCATCAGTTTGAAAACCATTGAGGTGGAAAGCGAAAAGAGCCTCAAGGGATTCGTCCGTTCGGGTGAGACCCTGTTCGGCAAACACCTGGACATTACCCATCCGATGAACACACTGGACGAATCGCTGAACGAGTTTTCACGGGCGCTGGAAATCCGGCCCGAATCTTCCGAACTGCTGGGCAAGGTGGCCAACATCCTGGTAAAAAAGGGCAATTACGGCAAGGCGGAGAGCCTGGCCCGCAAGGCGCTGCACCAGGACACCCACTCGGCGGACGCCCATTTCGTTCTCGGCTATATTGCCTACAAATCCCAGAACTATGCCCGGAGCCTGGAGCATCTTCACCAGGCGATCCGCAACGGCGGCCTGAAAACCGGCAAATTCCGCTTTTGCCTGGCCTACACCTACCATGACATGGCGGAAAAGGCGAAAAAGCCGGTCAACCGGTTCCTCCGCATCAGCCAGTCCCTCTACTATTTTCTCTCCGGCCTGCTGTTCATCGGCATGGAGCCGGGGCGGATCGGACTGCACAATATTTTCAGGATTTTCCCGACGGTTATCGGCGCCTACGCCCAGGAGAACGGCAACAACATCGACGGCGCCCTGACCAGCCTGCTGAAACTCTATGAGCGATTCCCCGGCCTGTCGTCACTGCAGAACATGATCGGCAGCCTGTACATGAACAAGGGCCTGCATGATGAGGCCATCTACTGGTACCAGAAAGCCATCTACCGCGACCCCATCAACGAGGAGGGGCACCTGCAACTGGCCCGAATCCTGGAGGAACGCGGCGAATACGACCGGGCACTGGAACTCTACCGCAAACTGCTGGCCCTCAAGCCCAACAATGCGGAAGTCCATTGCAGCATCGGCAACGTGTTCTACATGAACAACCAGTTCGAGGAAACCCTCCAGCATTACCGCGCCGCCATGCAGCTGAGTTCGGACAACCAGTGGAAGGCGCTGCTGGCCCAGAGCATTTCACGTATCTACCAGGACCACCTGCCCAACCGCGAAGCCGCCATGGCCGCACTGGAAATGGCCATCGAACTGAACCCGGACGACGTGGACAACTACGTCCAACTGGGGGTGCTCTACTTCGAGGCAGGCTACTACGGCAACGCCGAGGTCCTATACGAGCAGGCCCTCAGGAAGTCGCCCCGCAATCCGCAGCTATACTCCAGCCTGGGCTATCTCAAGTGGATGGGCGGCGAGATTCCCGAAGCGGTCGCCCTGTACGAAAAAGCCATTGAACTGGACCCGTTCTACGATATCCCCAACAACAACCTGGGGGTCATCCAGTTGGATACGATGGGCAACGTGTATGACGCCATCGACCTCTTCCAGCGGGCCATCTACCTGAACGACAAGTATGCCCTGGCTTACTACAACCTGGGGCGGGCGCACAGCTTCCTGGGGAACAAGCTGGAGGCCGCCAACTGCTTCAAGAAGGCCCAGGAACTCAACGAGTTTACCTGTGAACTGGACAACGAGGAGCTGGAAGACCGGATCTTCAAGCTGTTCAACTCGGAAACCCCGTAAAGGCGCTGTCCGCCCCGCTTCCGCAGTATTTACGCCCTAATCCACAATTAAGGACCCGAACGGGTCCCGATTCGGTTATAATACGGGGGAAATTGAATACTGCGTGGAAGTGATCCGAATGGTGAGGAGGCCGCCTCGAAAGCGGTTGCCCCGAAAGGGGTTGCAGGTTCGACTCCTGTCACTTCCGCCATTTTTTATTGAGAAAAAGATCCCCCGGTCCGTGCGAAACCGGGGGTGGTTGTTAAAATAGAGCGGATGGGAGCCACCATCCGGCGAGTCGAGTCAACGTGAATGATGCCCAGGCACTAGACGTAGATGGTGAACTGACCCTCAGAGCCGAAACGGATGGGATCATTGGCCTGGCCGTCTTTCCAGTTGAAACTGGTGTCAGGGTTATGCTGGTTATTGATATAACCAGTCCCCTGGTTGGTATTCAGCGCGAGAAACCCGCCGGTTTTCGCATTAGCGGCAATGAAGTTGGCGCCGGTTTTTTCTTCCAGCTTGGGACCCGCTGCCACATAGCCCAAATCGGCACGTGCAGCAACCGCACCGCTGCCTTTCTGGGCCGCAACCACACCGCCATTGGCACCACGTGCCGCAAACCCATTAGGGCCTGTAACAAGAATGGGTTGTACTGACATAATGCTTCTCCTTTTTCTTCTCACTTCTCTAATAAAATTATTTGATTATATAAACAGTCAATCTGTTTGTATCCATAAAAAGGTGTAATACCGGGACGATTTGATGGAGACCACGGAATCGACACATTTGTTTACAACGGCCAAAAGCGCTTTTAAGCACTATATCGGGGTTCTGAGGCTTGTATCGTGTAACGATTTGAAAAAATAGATAGGCCAATGAAAGATTTTGACGATACCCTTGGTACTACTGATAAATTCTGTTATTACAGTGTTTCCTGGAAAAATTGGTTGGTAAATATTATTAAATTTTTTCCTGAAAAATGAAAGAAATCTGGCAAAGGGGGAGTATAAGGAAGTTTGCCGCTTTTCAAGCTGGCCTTGCACCGGCATTTCACGTATAATTGCTGACAATTGTACGTCTTCTGAAAAAAGGTTCCAGGGATGGAGAAACCGGGTATCACCAAATCCGCACTGGTCCTAGGGTTGGCAATCGCTTTTCTGATACCGGTCCACTGGCTGGGTCATCTGGCCGGAACCGCCCACTCCGACATCAACACTTATAATCTGCTGTTAAGCCGCATATCAGACAGACCGGTATTCGTTTCGGACATATTTGAAGAGGCGCAGTTTACGCCTGGACAACTGCTACAGGTTGTCGCCGCGGAAGTCCGGTACCGGCAGGAAACCGCTCCTCATCTGAAAGAGGCGACAAATGAAATGGTTGCATTGGCCGGCTATCTAAGCCAGCCAGAAGCCGATCCGGATATCGCGGACAACCAAAGGAAAAAAATCCTCGCCCTGGTGGACCGGATGATCGAGGCGAGGATTAACCGGTGGTATGACATTCGCGATGATCTCCGCCCGGATCAGCAGCAGTTGATTCAGCGCATTACGGTCCGGATATTCGAGGAGGCCGATTTGACTCCGGGGATGCGGCAACCTCTGATGATGAGGGAATAGGAGCATTCATGAATTCACGGTTATTCTTCGCCGCCTGCTTTCTACTGGCCCTGTCATTCGTTTATGCGCTGGGATTTTACGCAGGCAGCAGCCGGGTGGATATCAAGATGTCGGGGCTGATCTCCTCCCGCCAAAACATCATTGCCCAGGAACTGCCGAATTTTCTGAGAAACGCAGAGATCAGACCGGAACAGGTGGGCGCCATGACTATCGAACAGTTGCGCTTTCGTAGCGAAACCGCCGGGCTTCGGCAGGAGTTCCGGCAGGAACAGAAGGCATTGATCCGATATATGTTTTCGCCGGACTCGAACAGGGAAACGACTCTGGAGCAAGAAGAACGCTTGATGCAGATCATCGACACCTTCAGCACCAAAAGGATCAGCAGTTACCTGACCATGACGGAATCCCTGACAGACGGGCAACGCGAAGCCCTGCACGAATACCTTGAAAAACTTTCCTCGACGCTGGACAAGCTGTAACCAAGGAGAAGGCAAACAGATGAACAACTCACTGAAATCGGGATTCCTCATCATGGCTTACATGGTTTTGCTGTTTGGGGTCCTGGTGGCGGGGTACGTACAGGGGGTTAACCAGACGGACGTCAAATCCCTCTTCCTGCTGCGGATGACCCGCAACGAGGTTCAGGGCGATCCAACCCGGCTTTTTGCACTCATGGAGGAAATGGACCTGAGCAAAAAAGAGGTCGGTGATATCATCCTGACCGAGATGGACTACAAGGCCCGGACCACCGCTCTCTCAGAAGATCTGAAAAACCAGGGAACGGAACTGGTGCGTTACCTGGTCAGTCCGGATGCCACGGCGGACGGGGCCCGGGAACGCAAAAAAAAGATCACTGCGCTCGTCGATCAGATGGTCGATGAACGGATCGATTCATGGTTCGTCCTGCGGCAGCAGGTTCCTCCCGAAAAACTCTCCCCTCTTTATGATTATGTGGAAAGCAGCCTGAAAACATACGAGCAATAGCCTGTTGACTGGGATGGAGTAAACCTTGGCGGACAAAGAGCTTACGCCGGATGAAAAAACGCTGATATCGCAGGTTCTTGCCGGCGATAAAAAAGCCTTCCGCCCCCTGGTGAACGGTTATACCGAGGATGTCTACCAGTACATCCTTCAGGTTACCGGCAATGCTGACCTGGCGAGCGAACTGACCCACGAGACATTTATCCGCGCATTCAGATATTTGTACTCCTATAATCGCGAAAAGCCTTTCAAACCATGGCTGATGCGTATTGCCGCCAACGTTACCCGTTCCCGGCTGAAAAAAGAGAGCCGAAAGGAAGACAAGATCATTTCAATCCGGGAGCTAACGGACACCGGAGACTGGGACGAACCGGCCTACGATCCCCTGGAAGCCGTCTCCGACGCCTTGGATGATATCAGCTTCGACGACATGGTTACCCGCGCCCTGCGGAAACTCTCCCCCAAGTACCGGCAGGCCCTGGTTCTACGCTACAAGATGAAATACAGCTATGAGGAAATCGCGGAAATCATGGATATTCCGCTCAACACAGTAGGCACCCGGCTCTCACGCGGGGTGGACAGGGTCCGCCAGGTTTTGGCCGAGGAGGATTCCCTATGAACCAATTTAACGATAACCTGCCTGCCATCTGTCAGGAAACCCAGGCAGAGATCTTTATGGAACTGGACCAGCCTTCCGTCACCGCCGGAATCCAGGAGACCATGCTGGCGCATCTGAAGTCCTGCGAAGCCTGCGAACAATATCGGACGGATACCGTACGCCTTCTGGCGGCGCTGGAAAAAACTGATCCGGCTTCGGCACCCGCCGCACTCGCCAACAGCATCTGGCAGGCTATCGAAGCCGAACCCCTGCCGCTGCCGCCTACAAACAAGGTTCTCACCTTCCCGTCCCTGGTGGAATTGCTGAAGTATCAGGTGCTGATGTTCATCTTTCTGGGGCTGCTGACCGGTCTCTCCTTCCTGGGATTAATCCACCGAGAACAAACCATGATCCGGGATACCTACAACGAAAGGGTCGAGGCCACCGGAACACTGGGGCATGGCGGCACGACGCAAGAAGAGGCGTTGATCGCCCTGATCAGTGATGTGGCCACCCTCCCGGAACTGACAAACCGGAACCTGAAACCGCTGCTGCATGATAACGTGATGCAACCCTTCGAACTGGATCTGGTCAACTTCGATATCCTGATTGCCCAGCAGCAATTCCGATGGCTGAGCCTGGCCTTCCCGGCGCAAAAAACCGATCTCCCGGCAGACCATTCCGAGTCTTTGTAACCAGACAAAAAAGAAGGGGAGCCGGCCTAAGCCAAGCTCCCTTGAGGTAAGGTTGGAAAAATGAGTGGTAAGTTTTAGGGGTGGTATGCGCCGGGCGCCTAGCCGAGCAGCTGGAGCGCCAGAGCCGGACCCTGGTTGGCCTGGGCCAGAACCGTGGCAGCGGACTGCTGCAGGATCTGGTTTCGGACCAGTTCGGCGCTTTCGGCGGCCACATCCACGTTGCGAATCCGGGATTCGGACGAGGACAGGTTCTCGATGCCGATCGCCAGGTTCTGAGACGCGGATTCCAACTGGTTCACGAAAGAACCCAGGGTGGCCCGCTGGTTGTTGACCGTGGTGATGGCCGTATCGAGGGTGCCGATGGCCGTCAGGGCATTGGCGTGAGTATCCACCAAGGTGGCGCCGCCACCGGATAATGTTGCATAATCTGCGTTGGCGAAGGCTCCGGAAATATCAATCACATCGGCGGCCGTGTTGTTGGGGCCGGCCTGGATATCGAAGGTCGCCAGGGTGCCGTCGAGAAGTTTTACGCCGTTGAATTCCACAGCATCGGAAATACGGTCAATGTCGGTAATACGGGCATTGATTTCCTGCTGGATGGCGGTGCGTTGATCGGCGTCGTAGGTATCGTTCGCCGCCTGCACAGCCAGTTCACGCATACGCTGCAGGTTTTCGGTAATCACGCTCAGGGCGCCGTCGGCGATGTTCAGCACATTCATGCCGTCCTGAACGTTGTCCAACGCCTTCTTGGAACCGCGAATCTGGGCACGCAGGTTTTCACTGACCTGCAAACCGGCTGCATCGTCCCCGGCCCGGTTAATCCGGAAACCGGATGAGAGTTTCTCGATGGAACGGTTCAGCATGTTGGTGTTGTTCGTTAAGTGCCGTTGGGCAGTCATCGAAGACACGTTGGTATTAATGATCAAAGGCATAGCAATGACCTCCTGGTTCAGCGCGGGCGTACCCCCGAAGCGACGGTACGGGCGCTTTATCTTTCACTCATTTTTCCGTTGGCATAGCCGGGGCCTCCGGTTCGAAACCCGCAGGTCCGACTCTGCCGTCACTGTTTTTTCTTTCTACTCTGGTAGATAAGGGAACCGGCTACCCTGGCGGAAGCTATTTCATTCCAACCGTCTTTTTTCCGCCGGGTCCATCGGCCTGGTATGTCCGATGGAGATCCCCTGTGTTTGTTGTGGTGTTTTTGTGGGAGCCGCGTGTCGTTTTTTTAACCGACTCGTGTCTCACATTGGTCCTATCGAGAACCTAGTTCCGTTTCTTGAGAAACGTCTCCCAAAGTCCTCCGTCCGGAGGAGGCAATCCAGAGAGTAAAAACCGACCTAAATACTGACTAAAAGCGAATTCAACCCTTTTTTTCATCAGGCCGGATTCCTGCCGGTTTTGACTCTCCTCCCCGGCGGTTTCACTCCTCCATCCGATGTAGACAGGGTGGATCAGACCTCCTTCATGCTTTCATTCGTTGCCTGATTTTCGTCCTTCATGAAGAGTAGAACACATGCCCCACAAGCCTGGAAACAGAAGAAAAGAAAAAGCGGGATTCTTGCGAATCCCGCACGGTTGGAAAAAATGAGTGGGGTTTACCAGGATAAAGTCTGTTGGTGCCTGTATTCCAGGACCTAGCCAAGCAACTGGAGGGCCAGCGACGGGGCCTGGTTGGCCTGCGACAGCATCGCGGCGGAAGCCTGCTGCAGGATCTGGTTGCGAACCAGTTCCGCGCTTTCGGCAGCCACGTCGACGTTGCGAACACGGGATTCGGAACTCGACAGGTTCTCGACACCGATCATCAGGTTTTCCGAGGCGGATTCCAACTGGTTCACGAAGGAACCAATCGTGGCACGCTGGGTATTGACAGCCTGGATGGCGGTGTCAATCGTACCGATGGCGGTCAGGGCGTTGGCGTGTGTGCTGACGTTCGTGGCGCCGCCGCCGGAGAGGGTTGCAAAGTCGGCGTTGGTAAAGGCGGTGGCAATATTCAGGTCATCCACACCGGCGGTCGCGTTCGCACCAACCTGCAAGGTCATGTTGGCCAGAGTGCCATCCAACAGGTTGACCCCATTGAACTGGACCGCGTCTGAAATACGGTTGATGTCCGAGATCCGGGCGTCAATTTCCTGCTGAATGGCGGAACGCTGGTTGGCGTCGTACGTATCGTTGGCAGCCTGAACAGCCAGTTCGCGCATACGCTGCAGGTTCTCGGTGATCACGCCGAGGGCGCCATCCGCGATGTTCAACACGTTCATACCGTCCTGGACGTTATCCAGGGCTTTCTTGGAACCGCGAATCTGGGCACGCAGGTTTTCACTCACCTGCAAACCGGCGGCGTCGTCACTGGAGCGGTTAATGCGGAAACCGGACGACAGCCGTTCGAGGGATTTTGCCAGCTGGTTGGTGTTGTTGGCCAATTGACGCTGGGCGTTAATCGATGCAATGTTGGTATTAACGACGAGAGGCATAATTATTCTCCTTTTTCTGTGTCATTACGATTGCGTTAAGGAGCCCGCAGCAAGCCGTACCCACGTTCAGCCGATGGCTGACGTCGATGACGGACGGGCCAGGGTTTGCCTCTACCGTGTTTTGGTAACCCCCTCCATTGATCCTCAATGGAGTCCACTTTTTCCGGTAGAGATTGGTGTGACTTTGGTGAGTCTTCACTCCTCCGCGAGGGGGACTTCCGTCTCACATTTCTGGTATCGATGAACTACACCGGTTTCTTGAGGAAAACCCCGGAAACTCCACCATAGGGAGGAGCGTCCCTTTTTGGAAAAAATCGCCATAACCCGCTCTACAAGCAATTATTCACCCTATCCATCCCGAAACGCCGATCACCCTCCTCTCCCCCATCCGCTGTAGCCCATGCCTAGTCTGCCTAGAGGAGGGAACATCCCTCATGTCTCCTCTCTTCAGCGTATACGTTACCCCTCTCCCCTAGAGGGAGAGGGAAGCATGCTCCCTTCTTATGGAAGAAAAAGGAAACGGGGATTTGATTACGCGATCAAATCCCCGGCGGTTGGAAAAAAGAGTGGGGTTAATATGTTGTGATCTAACCGACTTACCCTCAGGCCTATCCGAGCAACTGGAGAGCCAGTGCCGGGGCCTGGTTGGCCTGCGACAGCATCGCGGCGGAAGCCTGCTGCAGGATCTGGTTGCGAACCAGTTCCGCGCTTTCGGCGGCCACATCGACGTTACGAACACGGGATTCGGAACTCGACAGGTTCTCGATGCCAATCATCAGGTTTTCCGAGGCGGATTCCAACTGGTTCACGAAGGAACCAATCGTGGCACGCTGGGTGTTCACAGCCGAGATGGCGGTGTCAATCGTGCCAATGGCGGTCAGGGCGTTGGCGTGGGTGCTGACGTTCGTGGCGCCACCGCCGGAGAGGGTCGCAAAGTCGGCGTTGGTGAACGCGGTCACGATGTTGAGGTCATCGACACCGGCTCCGGCGTTCGGACCGACGTGCAGGGTCATGTTGGCCAGCGTACCATCCAACAGGCTGACACCGTTGAATTCGACAGCATCCGAAATACGGTTGATGTCCGAGATCCGGGCGTCAATTTCCTGCTGAATCGCGGAACGCTGGTCAGCGTCGTACGTATCGTTGGCGGCTTGCACAGCCAGTTCGCGCATACGCTGCAGGTTCTCGGTGATAACCCCAAGAGCGCCGTCCGCGATGTTCAGCACGTTCATACCGTCCTGGACGTTATTGAGCGCCTGCTTCGAACCGCGGATCTGCGCACGCAGGTTTTCACTCACCTGCAAACCGGCAGCGTCGTCGCTTGACTTGTTGATCCGGAAACCGGACGACAGTCTTTCCAGGGATCTGGCGAGCCGATTGGTGTTGTTGGCCAACTGACGCTGGGCGTTAATTGACGCAATGTTGGTGTTAACGACTAAAGGCATATCGAAATCTCCTTTTTCTATTGCCTACGTGTGTGACTATCCGAACCCGCCCTTGGGCTGCGGCAGCGTCTGAAAATCCATTTCCGGACGATTGCCGCGGACGAATCCGTTTTTTCTCCTTTTTTCAGCGCCTGCCTGCCGGTGTGAACACGCCTTCCGGTGTGAAGGAAAGGAATGACGACAAACATTCGCGGAACCGTTTCCTCTTGTAAGAATCGGGTTCTTGTCTGTCCTATCGATGAAGTAGACCAAACTCTTGAGATTTCGCTTTCAATCTCCTCCATCCGGAGGATGTCGTTTTTTAGGCAAAAATCGCTTAAACCCCTGCCCCAACTGAATCAGAACCCGATTTTTATGGACCTGGCATCTCCTCTGCCAAAAGGAGAGACGCCTCCTCCATATGGAGGAGAACAGGTCAATTCAAACCCTGCCTTGATACTGCGAAGGGTTGAAATTGAATTGGTGTTGCGAATTATTTCCGCAGCAGGTCGGCGAACATCGTACGGTAGTGGCGGTACCATGTACTTTGGAAGCGCTCCTGGGGATCAAAGACCCGTTTCCGGCGCAGGAATTCCGGGAATTCCGGATAGCAGGCAAGCACCTGGTCCCGCCGCGCCCAACGGTGGTAGGTCAGGTAATAACTCCCTTCAAAGGCAATCGCCCGATCAATGAGCCTCCGGAACGCCTCGGCGGAACGGTACAGGCCGACAGGGGAATGGGGAGTGTGCAGGTTGAAGATCACGCAGGCATAGGGCTGCCTTGCCCACGCCAGGAAACTTTCCCGGTCCGGCTCGATCAGCCGGATGGTGCCGTAGATCAGATCCGTTGAATACAGCCTGAAGTCATCCCGCACCCGGCGCATAAAGGACGGGAGCAGGGCGCGGGGCACATAGATTTCCGTGATCATCTCGGTTCCACCGGCGGCCAGCCGGCCATCGAGCAACTCGTGATAGTTGTCCCGGTAGGGGCCCAACTGGTGGGTATCGCTCCAATACAGCTGGCCATCGGTTTCCAGGTAGTGGGCGGCATATTTCTCAAAGGCCCGTTTCTTGTCCGTATGGGCCAGGTGGACCAGTTCCTTCCAGGCTTCGACAGAGAGGAGTTTCTGCACGTCCGGTACCGCCGTCCGTTCCTGCACCGGTTTGTAATAGGACAGGATGCCGCGGGTCAGGAAAGCCGGGTCCGCCGGATCAATGGCGAACTGGTAATCCCCATACAGGGCGCCCCGTTTCGCCTCACGCTCCAGCGTGGGCACCAGGGCATCAATATCCACCATCTGCACAAACCGGCGCACTTTCTGCCGGGGTACAAGCTGCAAGGTGACCGCCGCCACCACCCCGAACAGTCCGTATCCCCCTATGGCCAGACGGAAAAGCTCCGGGTTTTCCGTCCGGCTGCAGCGGACCCGTTCCCCCTGCGCGTTCACCAGGTCAAAGTCGAGGATGTCCGAAATCATCGGCGGAAACGTCAATCCCCGGCCATGAATGTTGGCCGCCATTGATCCGCCGATGCTGATATCGTCGGTGCCCGTCGGCTTTTGCCGGATGGTCCAGCCGCTGCCCCCGCGGCGGACCGCGTCGATAACATGCGGCCACTGGGCACCCGCCTCCACCCGAAGGGTTCCTTTTTCGGCATCCAGCGCCAGCACCCGGTCGAGGTCGCCTGTATCGACAAGCAGCGCACCGGTGGCAAACTGCTGGCCACCCATGGCATGACGCCCGCCCGCCACGCAGATCGGCAGGTTTCCCCGCCCGGCCCTGAGAACAGCGTCCTGAAGGGCTGCCACCGAGTCGGGGCGGACCACTTCATGGACACGGGTGGCGTTCAGCTGGGAATGGACATCGTTCACCCAGACGCCCTGCTGCCGGGCCGCCTGGGCGGGATTCGCCAGCAATACGGGTGCAACGGCCACTCCCACGAGCGCCTTGAGAAAATCCCGTCGGCTGAGGTGTCGGTTGAACGCGTCCGGCATCGGAAAAACTCCCAGGGACAATTCCCCAGACACTATTCTAGGACAGACGGCCCTTTTTGCGGAACATGCCGATTTCTATATAATGGAGGGAAGTAATGGTTCGGGCAGGAGACGAGAGATGGCAGATCAGGGCGGGAAAAAGGCAATCAAGTTCGGTACGGATGGCTGGCGGGCCGTCATCGCGGACCAGTTCACCTTCGAGAACGTGGAAATCGTCACGCACGCCGTCGCCCGGTACGTGCTCAACAAGTTCTCCACGGACCGGCCCATCGTGATTGGCCATGACTCTCGCTTTATGGCGGACCGCTTCGCCAGGCTGTCGGCGGATATTCTTCAGGGCATCGGCTTTGACATCCTGCTGGTGGAGCAGTACACCCCCACCCCCCTGGTCGCCTTCGCCGCCCGCGAGTATTGCAGCGCCGGGGCCATGATGTTCACGGCCAGCCACAACCCGCCCCAATATATGGGCATCAAGTTTATCCCGGACTACGCCGGACCTGCCACACCGGATATTACCGACGCGATCGTCGCCCACGTTCATGAGTACCAGCAAAACGGCCTGCCGAATCTGGCCACGGGCCGCCAGGGGTCCGTCGAATACTTCAACCCCTACAGCCGCTACGTGGATTTTCTCTCCACCCACGTGGACTTCGAGGCCCTCCGCAAGAATCCGCCCAAGATCCTTTACGATCCCATGTTCGGCGCCGGCCTGGGGTATCTGGATCGCATCTACAAGGAAAAAACCGGCCACCGGATGGACATGATCCATGATTTCCTGGACCCCGCCTTTGGGGGCGAACTGCCCGAACCGAAGGATGAATACCTGTCCGAACTGATGGCGCGGGTGCCGCGTGACGGCTACGACCTGGGGCTGGCCAACGACGGCGATGCCGATCGCTTCGGCATCATTGACGAGACGGGCCGTTACCTGGGGGCGAATCAAATCCTGCCCCTGCTGCTACGCTACCTCTACCACCGGCGAGGCTACCGGGGCAGCGTGGTGCGCACCGTCGCCACCTCCATGCTCATTGACGCCCTGGCCGGAAAGCTGGGAGTGAAAGTCCACGAGACGCCCGTCGGTTTCAAGCACGTGGGCGAGATCATGCGCCGGGAGGACGTCATCGTCGGCGGCGAGGAATCCGGGGGCCTCAGCATCCTGGGCCACATCCCGGAAAAGGACGGCATCCTCGGCGACCTGCTGATCGCCGAAATGATCGCCGTCGAAGGCAAGCCCCTGAGCCAAATCTACGAGGACCTGCTGGACGAGGCCGGGGTGCGGCTCCACGGGATCAGCATCAACCTGCACCTGGAAGACGACCTCAAGAAAGCCCTGATGGAGAGCATGCGCACCCTGAAGCCGGGGGATGTCTTCGCCGGGCGTCCTATTCAGGGTATCAACACCGCCGACGGCGTGAAGCTGTTGTTCGCCCAGTCAGACTGGCTGCTGCTTCGCCCCAGCGGCACGGAACCCATTCTCCGGCTGTATGGCGAAAGCCCGGACGAGAAGAACATTGAATTGTTCCGCAAGGCGGTCGAGGAAAGGATGCATGCCCCAACCGCATGAGCTGGCCGCCTCCCTGGCGGCCCCCAGGTCCGTCGGGCGGATTCTGAAAGAAAGTTTCCAGCGGTATTTCCGGCAGTTCGGCCCCTTCACCCGGCCTCTCGTCCTGCCGGTGCTTTACAAGCTTGTCGGCGGCATTCTGGCCGTGCTGGGGCCGTTTCTCTTCGTGGACCTGTTCATGACCTCCCTCGACACCGAGGAATACCGCCATCTCGGCCTCTGGTACTTCCAGCAGTCATTTCCGGTACGCACCCTGCTGATGGCGCTGGTGGTGGTGCCGGGCATCTTCCTGTTCACCCGCGGCTTCTGGCTGTACCTGGTCTACATGGCCTCGCTGAACATCAATGCGGTGGAAGCACTGGCCGGCCAGACGCCGGATTTCAGGGCCGCATACGCGCACATCCGCCCCCTGCCCTACACCCGTCTGCTGCTGTTGCTCCTGTCCATCTGGCTTCCCTCGCTGATGCTCTACCTGCTGACCTTTGCGCTGCCGGGAATCATCCCCGTGCCCGCAGGCGCCCTGCTGATCATGGGCATTTGCCTGCTTGGCTCCATCCTGGCCGCTCTGGCCGCTGTTCTCCTTTCCGTCTATCTTTCCGTTTCCTTCCAGGTGTTTGCGCTGGAGGGACAGGATCGCGCCCCCTCTGTTCTGAAACGCAGCATCTTGCTGGTATGGCGGAATTTCTGGCGCACCCTGCTGCTGCTACTCGTCATGGGTATTGTCACCACCGTGGCCCTGCCCTTCCTCGTCAACCTGGTCCTGGATCTGACCCGGTTGTCCGATGTCCTCGTCATCCCCGCCCGGTATTTCGTGGACCAGTTGCTGGCCTACCTGGCCCCCGGCGAACTGGGTGCCCTGTTCAACACCGGCGGCGCCTACGCCATCCTGTATCCGGTACTGGTGGCGGAATCCGCCGCCCTTGCCCGTGACCTGCTCCACAGCATTATCGCCACGGTCATAACGCTGCTGGTACTGCCCCTGGGCACCTTCGCCAGCACCCTCCTGTACCTGGACCTGCGCACCCAGAAACCGGTTTCTTAAGCCGATCAACATTCAAAAGCAAAAAGCCCTTTGTGTCATTCCGGACACCGATAGCCGTAAGCGAGGCCAGAGCCGAGCTGTATGGATGCCGGTGAGCCGGAATCCATCCCATGATGTGGATTCCTGCCTTCGCAGGAATGACAATATGTCCCTGTTTTTTAGCTGAATACCGATTTGTCCGGGGACAAAACTTATTGTTAAGTTTTATGTGGGAGGGGCCCAAACGCCATTTAGTTTTTATATACTATGGCGATAATAATGTGAACACCCTATATCTCCTCTCCTCAAACTTATTTCCTCAGAGCGCCATAAATCTCCTGGCGCTTTTATTTTTGGGGGGATTTCACACCCCGCAATCAGCCTGGTGGATGAATTTGAGGCGGATTTACGCTAACATGGAGTCGGGTAGGATAGTCTTCAGGATTAATCCGGCGCCAAACGGGGCACTATAATAACAGGCTGCCCAGGGCCTGCCCGGACATCGGGGCGCCAATTCCGGGATACCAACGCCTATGAACCACCCGAAAATCCGATTTGCATTGCCGGTGCTGCTGACAGCGCTGATTGTCGGCATGGGCCTCAACGGGTTTGCGGACAGCCTGGGCGACCTGGAAAAATCCCTGTTCGACTATACGTCCGAGGAGCTTCCGGCCGAGCAGCGCCTGGAACGGCTGGAATCCCTCGTTTTCGGCTCGGCGCAGCAGGGCACCGCCACCGAACGGGAGGCCCGCTTGCAATCCGCCCTGGAGCCTGTCCTGCCGCAGAAATTCAATCCGCCCCCCGGCGCCGGTTACGCCGGGTATTCCGATCAGACGGCCACTCCGGCGGGTCAGGGCAGCGAAGCGGCTTCTTTTGCCCCCACCCCCGGCGGTACTCCCTATGACACCATGCCGCCCCCGCCACGGGACGCCACGGACTATCCCACGGTCACCACCATGGAGCAGCAGGTGTTTGGCCGGGATTTCGTCCACGAGGATATCGCCAAGCGGCTCGAACGGCTGGAGCGCAAGGTGTTCGAAACCACCTATCCCAACCTGCCCCTGGTAGACCGGGTGGATCGGCTGACTTTTCAGGTACCTGCCGTGTTTTCATCCGATCCCACCGCCAGCATCCGCCACCGGACCAATTTTTCCAACAACGCCAAGGAAAGAGGCGGTCCGCTAGGCTCCATGCACAAGGCCCTCGACGAGATGGAGCAGACCGCCTTCGGCTCGGTTTCGGAGGGCAAGCTGATCAGCGAGCGGCTGGACGCTCTGGAACGGCGGAATTTTGGCCAGACGTTTTCGCATGAGTCCATCGATACCCGCTTCAGCCGTCTGCAACAGCAGTTGCAATACGCCCGGCAACAGCCCCAACCCAATTACACGGGTTACCGATCACCGCCGTCAACCCAGTCCCGCCCCGGTTTCGTCCGCCCCGGCCAAACCGTCTCGCCGGACGTCTACAACATGGCGCCCAACGACGTACAGAACCAGTTGCGCGGTCAGGGTTACAACCCGGTCTACCAGGAGCAGCACCAGACCACGACGCCCTTCGGCACGTCAACCCGCCGGTATTCCTCCGGCTTTACCACCAGCGCTCCGGGAACAGTCATCTATCAGGAGACCCGGACTTATCCGCTTTCGCCCTACAGCACCAACAGCAATTTCCAGCGCTTCGGCACGCCAAACGTCGGTGTGGGCACCGGCATGGGTTCGGGCATGGTGGGCGGCTTCACCACCCATCCCGGCGGCCTGGGCCGCAACATGAGTTCGGTGGTCCAGGGGCCGATGGGCGGGATGTCCGGCACCACCCACCCCAGCAGCCCCCGCCGCGGCTTCTACACCAACCCCACGACGCCCTACTACAACCAGACCCAAACCTACGTGATGCCGGGCCAGCAGGTATACACGGACTATGGCCAGAACTACACCGGCAACCCCGGTTTCTACAATATGAACCCGGCCATCCTGCAGGAGCTGGACAACCTGGAAAACAGCGTGCTGGGAACCAGCCATCCGGCGGATACCGTCACCACCCGCCTCACCCGCCTGGAATTGAAGATGCTGGGCCAGACCTACAGCAACCACCCGCCGGAAGACCGGATGAACAACCTGTTGCGTGCGAGACAGGGCCAGTCGCTGGGGAGAATCTTCGGCAAGGGCAAGGCGGGCGATATTGGCCGGGGCATCGGCACCTACATGCTGGGAGTCCCCATGCAGCAGCCGGATTTCTAGGCCAGAACCTCATCCAGCGCCGAGAGCAGACCGTCAAGCTGCTCCCGCGTGTGGGCGGCGGAGAGGGTCATGCGCAGGCGGCTCGTCCCCTCCGGCACCGTGGGCGGACGAATACCCTGCACGAAGTAGCCCCGCGCCAGCAGCGCCTCGCACACCGCCATCACCCGATCCCCCAGAACCACCGGAAGGATCTGGCTCTCCGACGGGCATGACAGTCCGTGACGGGCCAGCACGGCATCGAGCCTCGGCTTGAAATAGCGCACATTCTCCCAGAGCTTTTGCCGGGGGGACGGATCATCCCGAACCACCCGGACAGCAGCCAGGGCCGCCCCGACGACCGCCGGCGGCAGGGCGGTGGAATAAATCAGCCCGCGTGCCCGGTTGATCAGCACCCGAATCAGAACCTCCGGCCCGGCCACATAAGCGCCGAATCCGCCCAAGCCCTTGCTGAAGGTCCCCATCTGCAAAGCGATCCGGCGGCACACCCCCTGGGCCTCGGCCAGGCCGCTGCCGCGCTCCTCGCCAAAAACGCCGGTGGCATGGGCTTCATCCACCAGAATCAGGGCACCGTAGCGCTCGGCCAGATCGCACAGCACGCGCAGGTCGGCCAGATCACCGTCCATGGAGAACAGGGAATCCGTGACAATCCACTTTCGGCCATCGGCAGGAGCTTTTTCCAGTTTTCGTGCCAGGTGTTCCCAGTCCAGGTGACGATAGCGGGTCCAGCGGGCGCCGGAAAGCAGGGCGCCGTCCACGATGCTCGCGTGATTCAGCTTGTCGAGAAACAGCCAGTCTCCGGCGGCCACCAGCCCCTGGATCAGGGCCACGTTGGCTTGATAGCCGGTGTTAAACACCAGCGCCGCCTCGGCATCCTTGAACCGGGCCAGTTCGGTTTCCAATTCAAGAACCAGGCCGGAGGTTCCCGAAACCAGCCGGGAGGCCCCGCTGCCGACGCCGTGTTTGCGGACAGCCGCCATGGCTGCCTCCTTGAGCCGGGCATCCTCCGTCAGCCCCAGGTAGTTGTTGCTGCAAAAGTTCACCGCCCGCCGCCCGTCCACACGACACACGAGCCATGGTTCGCCGGGAACCGGCTCGACGGTCCGGCAACGCCGCAGACGCCCCGCATCGGCCAAGGCCTCCAGGGATTGCCCGTAGGCCTCGATTCCCGTCAACGTCTCCATAAGGTGAGTATAACAAAAAGCCCCGTCCCGGTCGGACAGGGCTTTGAAATGAAAAAAGCTTGCAAGGATTCACGCCGGAACCCTTATCTGAACACCCGAACGGGTGCCAAATAGGCGCTATTGGACGGAAACCACCTCGGTAACGCCGGGAACGTGCTGCTTGAGCTGCTCCTCGATGCCCATCTTCAGGGTGTAGGTGGAACTGGGGCAGGTGCCGCAGGCGCCCTGCAGACGCAACTCGACCACGCCTTCCTCGGTGATGTTCACCAGCTCAACATCACCGCCATCCGCCTGCAGATAGGGGCGCAGGGTGTCAAGAACTTCCTGGACCTTGATGGTATCGATAATCGTGCTCATGACTTCCTCCAAAAAGTGAAATATTATACGCCGAACGACGTACCGCACCCACAGGTACTGTTGGCGTTGGGATTGACGAATTTAAAACCGCCATCTACCAGGGCGTTGCTGTAGTCCACGGTAATGCCCTTGAGGTAGGGAACCACCATCGGGTGAATAAAGAACTTTACGCCGCCGATCTCCTGGACAATATCCTCCGCCTGCGGTTCGTAGCAAGGCTCCATCTGGTACTGGAGACCCGCGCATCCGCCGCCGATAACGCCCAGACGAATGCCATGAGCCGTATTGTCCGTAAACAGCTCCTTCAGTTTTCCGGCGGCGACATCGCTCAGCTTGACGATCCCCCCGGAGGAATCCTGGGGAAGGGAGTCGGGGGAAACAGATGCGGTTTCAGACATAGAACAATCTCCGGCTCAAAAGAAATAATCTCAGGGATTCACTATCACAACTTTAACGCATACGTGAGGGTTTTTCAATCAACCGGCGCGGTCCTAAACGACCGCCCCACCGTCAATAACGACGACCTCGCCGTTCATGTAGGTGTTCCGGTCGCTGACGAGGAACACGGCAAACTCCGCCAATTCGCGGGCATTGCCCAGACGGCCCTTGGAACACCAGGAAATGTACATGTCGCGGAACTTGTCGGGCAGGGAGTTGCCCAGGTCCGTGTCAAAAATACCGGCGGCAATGCAGTTGACGCTGATGCCAAACGGGGCCGCCTCACGCGACAGGCACTTGGTAAAGCCGATGGCCGCCGCCTTGCCGGTGGCATAATGCACGGAGGTTGGCAGGGCGCGAACGGCGCCAATGGAGCTGATATTCAGGATGCTGCCCCGGCGCTGGCGCATCATCTGCTTGAAAAAGGGCTTGGTAACATAATAAAGGCCGTTCACGTTGATGTTGATAATGTTGAGCCAGTCTTTTTCCAGGGTGGTAACGAAATTATCCGCCTTGTTCACAGCCGCATTGTTCACCAGAATATCAATACAGCCGAAGCGTTGAATGACATCCTTGGCCATCCGCTTGGTGCCATCCAGATCCGTAACCGAGACCTTGTATTTAAGCACCTCACGGCCCTGAGCCTCGACCCGTTCCACGGTGTCCTCGGCATCAGCATCGCTGGCGCTGTAATTAAAGGCGATATCAGCGCCCTCACGGGCGAACACTTCGCAGAGGGCCTTGCCCAGCCCTCGCGAACCGCCACTGATGAACACCTTTTTTCCCTTCAGAAGGCCCACACCTTGAAACTGGTGCTGCTCCCCGGTATCCGTGGGCGCGTCCTCAGGGGCATCTGTCTGAGACTCTGTCTTCGCGGCAGACATGGGACCGATTTTCAACTCCGGATGATTCCTAAAATCTCTTTGGCGATGTGATCAGAGGCACCGGGTTTTCCGGAAGCCCTCGCCGCCTGACGCATCATATCACACTCTTCGGGAGAATCCATCAAGGATTTTAGCACGGGCACGATTTTATCGGGGGTATGAAGCAGGCACCCGGCCCCGCTCGCCTCGATAAACCGGGTTGTTTCCTCCTCCTGGGGCATGGGCGCGGTCACCACATCAGCGATAATGGGCAGGTTGCATGCCAGCGCCTCAAAGGTCGTCAGGCCACCCAGCTTGGACACCATCACATCGGACGCGTTCATGATGTCCTGAATCTCGTTGGAAAAACCCACCACATGAACAGGGAAATCCGAGCCTTCCGCAATCTTACGGGCGTCACGAATCAGCCGGTCATTGCGCCCGGCCAGGAAGATCACCTGGATATCCAGGCTGGAACGGCTCAGGGCTTCATATATTTTGGGTACGTTGCCCCCGCCAATCCAACCGGCGTTGAGGAACACGGTGAACTTGTCGGGGTCCAGCCCCATGCGGTGGCGCAGCAGCCGGCGTTCGAGATCCGTCACCGGCTGGAACCGGGAATGGACCGGCATGCCGGAAATGCTGATCCGTCCGGCATCGACGCCATAGTCGATGAGTTGCCGCCGGGCATCCTGGCTGGCAACGTAATAATGGCTCACGTCTTCACAGGCCCAACCCCGCCAGAACCCGTAATAGGGGTCCGTCACCACGGTAACCAGCGGGATCTTTTCCACCAGCCCCAGGCGACGCAGGACATAGGAATAGAAATGCTGGGTCATGGGATGCACGGACACCACCACGTCCGGGGTCACCCGCTCAAAAAGGTGCAGACCGTATTTCAGGGCGGCTTTCAGGATCAGCCTGGACTCATTGGGCTTGCAGTGGTTGATGACCCAGTAATAATACTTCATCCAGTCCTGGTGATGGCGCAGCAGGTAGTTGTAGACACTGGCCAGGTGCCGGGGGATGACATGGGCCTCTTCAAGCACCTGGCTGATCATCACCAGAACCCGGCCCGGATCGATGGCGGTCAGACTGTCCTCCAACGCCTGCGCAGCACTGCGATGCCCGCCACCCGTGCCGGAGGTCAAAATCAGAACATTCTGGGTTGCTGCCATCAGATTTCCAATCTCCTGCTGGAGGTATGTCGGACCATACTATACGAAACAAGCCCGGTTCGCTCGTAAAATTGCCGGAAGGCTCCTGTCGCCCACCAGGCGGGAAACAGCGCCCAGCTCCCCCAGGGTATCAGGTTGCGGCTGGCATGACACATGCTCTTATTCTGGCCCGAAAAGAAGGGGCTTGTCATTACCCGCCTAGGCATCCAGGGCCGATACCTGAACCACCTTCTCCCTGAGGTCCGTAAAACAGGCCTGCACCTCATCCATGCCGAAATGTCCGGCATAGGAGGACAAGACCTGCAAAATCGTGGGATCGCCGGAGATAATTCCCTGCGCCGACTCTTTCCGGGCCAGATCCATGGCCATCTCAACGGTTTCGGTTACTTCAAAAGCCTTGCGCTTCTGGCCAATCTGGAAAACAGCCTCCTGAACCTTTTTTTCAAGCCTGGGCAATTCTTTCTTGCTGATTTCGCCCTGCTCAGCCAGCGCGGGCAGAATGCAGCAGACGATCCGCTTCAGGGCATTCTCAAACTCCAGACGTTCTACCGGATTGTCCGAGCCGGTTTCCAGAGAGGTAACAAGGCCATGACCGCTAAATACGGACTGAATGGTCAGCTGGGTCTGAATTTGCCCTCCCGCGATCTTCATCCGGTAGGCGGGTTCTATCTCAACAGCCTGCCCCGGCGAATAGAGGGCCGGGTTGTAGGAATCCAGCATCCCGCGGGTGAACTTACCGATGATGCGCTGGGCCGTGTAGTCGTCCACATGGTCCATGCTCGTCAGGCTGTTGGTCATCTTACGGATCAGATTGCTGAAAAAGATCCCGTTGCTGGACACCACGAAGGCGGGCACCAGCTTTTCCACCGGGTCCGGCTTTTGCAGGAAAAAACCCAGGGAGAACATCTTGTCCAGGTGGTCGAGAAACTCTTCGAGAAAATGGTCCAGCAGGGAAACATCCAGCACGGCCACGATGACCTGGGGCAGCTTGCCCCGGTAGAAACTGTCGGAAAGCCCGTTGAACACCCGCCCGCCCAGATCAATCCTCTCGGTCTGCTTGCCGATCTTCACGGCAACCTGGGGTTTCTCTTTGATGCTGAGGGTTTCCGGCTCGTCCTTGATCCCGATCACCACGTCGCAATGTTCTTCCAGCAGGTACGAGAATGAGAGGTTCGTCAGGGGGTAAAAGCCGAGGGTACCCTGCTGAACAACAGGCCGGGGCAAATCTCCGCGTTCTTTTTTGGATACTCTGGGCGCCATGACGGTGCGGTTTCCCTGTGTGGCTGGTATGAAACGGCCTTAGATCCGGCTTTTACGGGCTCTATCCATTTCCCGCTTGTGCTGCCGGTCCGCGATGGCCGCACGCTTGTCGTACTGCTTCTTGCCTTTGCACAGTCCCAACTCCACCTTGACCCAGCAACGGTCAAAATAAAGCCGGAGGGGAATGAGGGTGAGACCGGATTCCTTGGTCTTACCTATCAGTTTACGGATTTCCATGCGGGTGAGCAAGAGCTTGCGGACGCGATCCGGCTCGTGGTTGTAATGGGTGCCCTGCTCGTAGGGTGCAATGTTCATCCCGTGGAGAAACACCTCGTTGTTCCGGATGCGGCCAAACCCCTCGTTGATGGACACCTTGCCGTTCCGGATGGACTTGATCTCGGTTCCCGTCAGGACAATGCCGGCGTTGAACGTTTCCAGCACATGGTAGTCGTGGTATGCCTTGCGATTGGCCACAACGGTTCTGGACGCGGCGTCCTTTTTCTTTTTGGAAGGGGGCTTGGCTGCCATGGGTCCGTCTGCTCAACGATATCCCTTTAGTTTATCAGGCCCGGTGTACCAGGGAAAATCGAAGAATTATAAGGGTTATAATGGAAACGGTATCAGTGAACCCCCTTCGACCATCATCATGATCAAGATCCGAGCCATGGGTGTCCGAGAACTCAAGCAGGTGCTGAACCTTCTTGAGCGTTTTACCGATGAGGATTTCGAATACCGGGTCCTGGAGAACTTCCAGCAGCTCTATGCGCCCATCCAGCGTTTCAGCCAGATGCTGCCACCCCAGTGGCAGTTCATCCCGGCCATCTACGTCGCCGTCTCCAACGGCAAGGTGCTGGGGCTGATCTGGCTCAGCAAGGATGGTCACAAGGCCAGCCGGTGGAAGATTGAGCAACTCATCATCGACCCGGACGAGTTCTCCTACGATGTGGGCACCCAGCTCATCAACTACGTCATCAACCGGTATGGCGCCGAAGGCGTGCAGACCTTCCTGGCCCTGGTGCACAACCGGTACGAGCAAGCACTGAGCCTCCTGAAGTCCTGCGGTTTCCGCCATGTCTCCCGGCTGCACGTGTTTGTGCACGAGCATCCATCCTCCCTCGCGGTGCAGGAGGCCCCCATTGGCAGCCTGCGCGAATCCGACGGCGGCGACCGCTACAAGCTCAAGGCGCTTCACGACGAGTCCCTGCCCATCGAAAAACGTATCCCGCTGGAGAAAAACCCGAAGGATTTCTCCTCCTCGTGGCTGCAAATGTTTTCGGACCGGCTCAAAGGCATCTTCCACAAGCGCTGGGTGGTGGAAGACCGGGCCAACGACCTGTTTGTCGGCAGCCTGGAGATCACCACCGAAAACTACAAGGATTTCCAGCTCAACGTGATGGTCAGCCCCGGCTGGCAGGACGGCTATGAAGACCTGCTGCGCTACGGCATCCAGCACGTCATGCAGCATACGGAAAATGCCCGCATCCACGTGCATGCCTACGAGTTCCACCCGGAATTCCTGGAAACCCTCAGGGACCTGAACTTCCAACGGGTTTACGAGGCGGAACTGCTGGTCAAGGACTACTGGGTACCGTTGGGGGACAAGCCGGAGAAGCGGACCTCACCCATCCTGCTATTCGCGGGCAAGCCCTCCACCGCCTGGAACAGCCTGCGCCAGACCACCGGCAGCCGCTCGGCCCTGTAGCCAGGAACTGGGACGTTCTGACTTTATATGCCCCATCTACTCAAAAGGGCGTGCAACCCAGCTCTTCAGAAACCAGTCCGCCTTCAGGGCATTGGTCAGGTACAGGCGGGCATGGGGAAAACGGGTCGGCGGCAACGTCTCGCCACCATTCAGCGCCGCCGCCAGCGAAAGCAGTTCCTGGCCGTCGAGGAAATCGGAGACCGGAAGCCCGTACTGGAACAGATCGGCGAGTTCCTGCCGGAAGACGTCGTGCAGACGATCATTGCGATGCAGGACCTTTTCCACCATCGTCAGCCCGTCACAGTCTTTTTCCACGGCCCTGCGGAATCCCTCGGACGTGGAGAGAGGCTGACGCACATAGGCCTTGTCATTGCCCAGCACACCCCATATGCTGGGCTTCCGTTTGCCCAGAGAGGTATCCACGGCTTCGGCCAGACCTTCGTAGAGGCACGTCAGGGATTCCGGAATCAGCCACTCCTCGCCCTGCGCCAGCACAGGCACGGTAATGGTTTTTTCCAGGGCGTTCTCGCGGGTCAGCTTGCCAGGGTACTGGTCGGGGAATTCAGCGAAAACCACCTTCCAGCCCTCTTCGCGCAGGGCGTCCTGAATGAGGGGAAAGGCAAATTCTTTCAGCGCCGTGGTCACCGCCTCACGCAGTTCCTTGGGCACCGCCCCGTCGTTGAGTACCGGCAAGATTTCACCCGGCGGCTCGATGGAGCCGGTGAACAGATCCGCGCCACCGAAGGTCACGGCGGAGGCCACGGCAGGGCGCCGGGTATTTCCAGGGTTCGGCAGGCTGGCGGAGAAAGTCGGACGGAGGCTGGCAGCGGAAAACGTCATGAAAAACTCCTGAAACTCGTTTTAAAAAACCCATGAAATTCCAACACAAATCAGGAGGACGATCAAACAAAAACCTGATTATCGGGAATAAGGCAATGTAGCCATGCCTGTTTGCTATTCCCGCCTGTGTCATTCCCGCGAAGGCGGGAATCCATTATGCCGACTCGTCGAAATGCTGAAACGGTCCCTGTGCGTTAATTCTATCAATGGATTTCCGCCTTCGCGGGAATGACACATGGGCCGGGGACGGATACCCCTGCGAATGACATATACGTTGTATTTTATTCCCGATAATCAGGAACAAAAATCAAGGCATCTATAACATTTTTGAGCGTCAAACGAAAACGCACCGGGGACAAGCCACGGTGCGTTTTGCGAAATCCGGTGGGAATCGCCTACTTCTTGCCGACGAGTTCCTTGAATTTCTTGCCGGCGGAGAAAGCGGGAACAGTCTTGGCCGGGATTTTCAGCGGCTTGCCGTTCTGCGGGTTGCGTCCGGTGCGTGCTGCGCGTTTGCGCGGCTCGAAGGTACCGAAGCCGACCAGGGTCACTTTCTTGCCTTTGGCGACGGTTTTCTGAATGGTCATGATCGTCTGCGTAATGACTTCGCTGACGCTCTTTTGCGAGTGCTTTGTCTTTCTCGCCACTTCTTGAATGAGTTCTTCTTTATTCACGAGGGAATACCTCCATCCTTAACCTACTCACTAAGTACCAAGTGTGTATGTGTCAAGATGTTTTAAAATCAACACTTACAAGGCGATTATACCGACGAAACGAAAATCGGGGAAGTCTTCCGGACAACCCGGAAACTTAAGGAAAAGACGCCGAGGAGTAAAAAGAGGCTAAAATCACTGCCATTCCATATCATCAAGCCTTTCCAAGCGGGACCTGAACGAGAGAGGCGCTTGCAATATTTCTTAACAAATGGTCCAATCCCACCTGCCATGCCTTTTTGATCTGAGATCGCATGTGAACGGATTTCCGAAGGTCCCTTGGGGAAAAAGCGCAATACCTTCCCTTGGGAGCAACGACTTTTTGGAAAGGGCGATGACGGTTCAAACTGCCTTAATTTTCCCCGCCACGAGATCCTCAAGCTGCCGGTAGCAGTCTTCGAGATCATCGTTGACCACCACGTGGCTGAAGTACTCCCGCAGGGCAATCTCCTGTTCGGAGATGGCCAGGCGCGAACGGATGTCGTCCTCCGTATTGGTGCCCCGGCCCTCCAGGCGCTTTCTGAGTTCCGCCATCGACGGCGGCATCAGGAAGATGAGGGTCGCCTCCGGAAACAGTTCCTTGACCCGCAAGGCACCCTGGGTCTCGATTTCCAGAATCACCCCGTTGCCCTGGGCCAGTTGATCCTCCACCCCCTTGCGGGGCGTGCCGTAGTAGTTGTCGTTATATTCGGCCCACTCCAGCATGTCCCCTTCTTCCGCCATCCGCCGGAATTCCTCGCGGCTGACGAAGTAGTAGTCCTTCCCATGCTCCTCCTCCGGGCGCCGGGGGCGGCTGGTGGCGGAGACGGAGAGCTTCAGCGACGGGAAGCGCTCACGCAGCTTCCGGCACAGGGTTCCCTTGCCGACCCCTGAGGGTCCGGTGATGACAATAATCTGACGCTGGCTCATAAGAAAGGTGTCCTGCTCTCTATATATAATGATATTAGAAATGACATGTTCTTGCATTCAACTGGAAATCCTGCCCAGGGGACGTTCCCTCCCCTGGACCCCTCCCACAGGTTTTTTCCGCCCTCGCTCACGGCATTGGCCGCGCGATCGGGCGCCTTTTATGGAATAACCCGAACGTCAAAGGAAACAGGGCGCATGGCCACCCCCGCGGAAGAAGACACCCTCATCGGCAACCGGCACCAGTCGGGGGAGCCGGGTGTGGTGTTCATCGTGGATGACGAGGAGATGGTGACCACCAGCATCCAGACCATGCTGGAACTGGAAACGGAACACCGGGTGTTTGCATACAACCACCCGAAAAAAGCCCTGGAGGCCGCCGAAACCCAGCGCCCGGACGTCATCATCTCCGACTTCCTGATGCCGGAGATGGACGGCATCGCTTTTCTCAAGGCGGTGAAAGAGGTCCTTCCCGAAAGCACCCTCATCCTGCTGACCGGCTATGCGGATAAAGAAAACGCCATCGCCGCCATCAACGCCGTGGGGATCTACAAGTACATTGAAAAGCCCTGGGACAACGAAACCATCAAGCTCAGCATCAGCAACGGGCTGGAGCGCTCCCGGCTGCTGGGGGATCTGCGCAAGACCATCAACGAGCTGACCGTGGCCCGCAACGAACTGCAGTCCTACAGCGAACAACTGGAAGAGCTGGTGGCGGAGCGCACCGCGGATCTTCGGGTCACCTACCAGAAGCTGGAGTCCATTGTGCAGGGCACCGCCGACGGGATACTGACCCTCAACCGCGCCCTGGAGATCACCTCCGTCAACCCGGCAGCCCAGGAATGGCTTGCAAGGGAGCGGGGGCTGAGCACCTTCATCGGAACGGACATCCGCCAGGTGCTGATCCTCCCCGATCAAAAAAACATCACCGGCCTGTTCGACCCGGACGAACCCCGGATGCTGCGCGAAGCCCAGATCGGCAACCTGCCGGTGGAGGTCAACATCTCGCCCCTCCCGGAAACTACCGATGGCCTCTCCGGATACTCCGGCTACGTGGTCGTCATGCGAGACATTTCCCGTCGCAAGGAAATCGACCGGCTCCGTGACGACTTCGTCTCCACCCTCACCCACGATCTGCGCACCCCGCTGCTCGCCGCCATCCAGACTTTGGGTTTCCTCGAAGACGGGTCGCTGGGTCCCCTCAACGAGAAGCAACAGGAGATCGTCGCCATGATGATCCAGAGCAACCGGGATCTCCTGGGGCTGGTCAACGTGCTGCTGGAGGTCTACAAGTACGAATCGGGCAGGCAGCGCCTGGTGTTTGACACGGTGAACCTCCACGACCTGCTCGACGGCATCTGCCGGGAACTCGGCGCCCTGGCCCAGAACAAGGATCAGGAACTGCGCATGTCGCTGCCAAAGGATCTCCCCGTCGTACGCGGCGACAAGCAGGAGTTGCGGCGGGTGTTCATCAATCTGATCGGCAACGCCATCCACCACAGCCCGGCAGGCGGCAGAATCGAGGTCTTCGGCAGCAGCGGCGACGGCACGGTGACAGTGAGCGTGAAAGACAATGGCCGGGGCATCCCGGCGGAAGATATTCCCCGGCTCTTCCAGCGCTTCTCCCAGGGCACCAGCAAGGTGCGCAGTTCCGGCACCGGCTTGGGCCTCTATCTCAGCCGGCAGATCGCCGAAGCCCACCACGGAGCCATCAGCGTGGAAAGCGAGGAAGGCAAGGGCGCCTGTTTCTCCCTGAGCCTGCCGGTAACCGGGGAGGGGGAAACCTATGGGAACATATGAGCCAAGCGCCCGGCGCCGATCCTCCGAATCATCGAGGTAATCTTCCTGCCAGTATACAAGATCTGCTTTATTCCGGTCCGATCTTTGCGTATAATGTGGGCCTTGTGTTTTTGCGCGATTAGGACAGACGCCTTTGTGGACAGGATTTTTTCGAACCGTCGAAATTTTCCGAACCGCCACCGGATGCGCTTTCTTTATTACTGATGGAAATAGGGGATGACAGACGACATGGAAGAAACGACGAACAACCTGAATGAAGCGGCCAACGGCAACGGCAAACCCATCGCCGTGGTCACGGGCGGAACCCGCGGTATCGGGCGGGCCATTGTGGAAGAGCTGGCCAACGAGGACTACCACGTCATCGTTACCTACCACTCCAGCGAAGATGCCGCCGAGAAACTCCGCACGATCCTCAAGGACAAGGTGACCGTCAAACGGGCCGACGTCTCCAAGAAGGACGAGGTGGACGAACTGTTCAACGAGGTCTATTCGAAGTACGGGCGCGTGGACGTGCTGGTCAACAATGCCGGCATCACCCTGGACCGGACTTTTCACAAGATGGAGGAGTGCGACTGGAAAAGCGTCATCGACGTGAACCTCAACGGGGCGTTCTACTGCTGCACCCGCGCCATCAAGCTGATGCGCGACCAGAACTATGGCCGCATCGTGAACATTTCCTCCATCGTGGGCCAGAAGGGCAACTTCGGCCAGGCCAACTACGCCGCCTCCAAGGCCGGTGTGCTGGGCCTGACGAAAACCCTGGCCCTGGAAAACGCCGTCAAGGGCATCACGGTCAACGCCGTCTGCCCCGGTTTCATTGAAACCGACATGGTGGGCGCCATTCCTGAGCCGGTGAAGGACAAGATCAAGGGCGAAATCCCGATGAAACGCTTCGGCAGCGCCAAGGAAGTGGCCAAGGCCGTGAGGTTCCTGGTATCGAAAGACAGTGCCTACATCACCGGCCAGGAACTCAACATCAACGGCGGCCTCCTGACCCATTAGAACGCCCATCCGTCATTCCCGCGAAGGGCGGGAATCCAGCGATCTCCCTGGCGGGACCTCCTCGCCGGGGAGACTGCATTAGCGCCATACCAGCAAGGGATTGACGCCCAATCCCCTAAATAGGGAGCCGAACGGCTCTTGCGTTCAGGGTTGGTTTGTTCTATAAAATCAAAAAACATTCTGTGTGGGGGAACACCTTGTAGAAGGGAGTAGGCTTCATGAAGATTCATGCGTTTCCACGCGTTGAGACCCAACGTCGTGAATCCGCCGGGGCAGGTCCGGCTTTTGGACAGAGTATCAACCTGAACGACCCGCGCCTGGCGGCGTCGGACAGCATCAGCCTGCGGTTTGGCCGGGATGATCTGGCCATCCGCAAGGCGTTTGTCGAATCCCTGAAGACCCACGGCCTGTTCGTCTCGGGCGGCGCCGGAACGATGGGCAACGACATTGCCATGAACGCCATGAACTTCGGTCTGCCGGTCTACGCCCAGGACATGACCAGCAAGAAGGACCTCATCGTCGCCAAGATGAAGAAGTCCTATGACAAGGCCGTATCGAAGGGTGTGATGAGCCGCGAGGAGGCCGACGCCAACCTGTCACGCCTGAGAGCCGCCGTGGGCACCCTCAAGGACGAACCGGACCAGACCCCCAAGAATCCCGCCATGGTCATCGAAGCCATTCCTGAGGTGCTGAACTGGAAGACGGACCTGTTCGCCAACCTGGACAAGCACATGGGGCCGGATACGATTCTCGCCACCAACACGTCTTCCCTCAGCGTCAACGAGCTGGCCGCCGCCACCGGACGCCCGGACCGTTTCGTGGGCCTGCATTATTTCCTCCCTGCCAACCAGAACCGCTTCATTGAGGTCATCCCCGGCGACAAGACCTCGCCGGAAACCCTGCAAAAGGCGCTGGCCTTCGTCAAGGCCGTGGGCAAGACCCCCATCGTCAGCAAGGACTCCCCCGGCTTCGTCGTCAACCGGGTGGGCGTGCCCCTCATCAACGAGGGCATCCGTCTCTACGACGAGCTGAAGACCGGCGATGCCGAAAAGGACAAGCAGTTGGCCACCTACATTGACCAGGTTGCCATGGAAACCATGTGGCCGGGCGCCAGCAAGACCCACTTCGATTTCCTGAAGAAGAAGGTCCTGCTGCCCATCGGCACCATGAACCGGGCCGAGTACATGGGCCTTATTGGCGAAATCACGGAGATTCTGGACAAGGGCCTTTCCGGCAAGTATGCCGATTCCTACAAGCCTGCCGGGACGATTCTCGAAAAGCTGGGCCAGTTCAAGCAGGTGCGCGGCCAGGTGGGCGAGAAGGCCAAGGCCGCCGGCTGGAACGAAGAGCAGGTCGCGGAAGCCATGCAGCAGGAAATCGTGCCCTATCACATCCCGGTGGCCAAGGAACGGGTGGATATCCCGCCCGCCATCCGGCAGAAGATCCAGGACCGCCTGCTCGGCGCCGTGTTCGGCGTGGTCGGCCAGCTTCTGGATGAAGAAGTGGCCCGGCTCGGCGACATCGAGCGCGGCCTGAAAACCGGCCTGGGCTGGGAAGCGGGACCGTTCGAGCTGATGAACGAGATTGGGCCGAAGAAAGCCTTGAAGCTGGTAGAAGACTATGCCAAATTGCGCCCCGGTTTCGGTGTACCCGAATCCCTGAAAGCCCAGGCCGCCAAGGGCGAGCCGTTCAGGCTGGAGTTTGTGGATTCGCGCCGCGAGGGCAGCACCACCTACCTCACCATCAACAAGCCCCAGCGCAACAACGCCTTTGACGCGGCCATCCTCACGGAGATCCGCGACAAGTTCAAGGCGGCGGAAGCCGATCCGGACACGCAGACCATCGTGATGGAAAGCGTGGGCGGCAAGAACTTCGCCGCCGGGGCCGACTTGCCCTGGCTGATGCAGACGGTGAGCGACCTGCAGAACAAGCCCTGGGTGAAGGCCCTGCCCGAAACCATCACCATTCCCGGCATGGGCAAGGTGCCGGTAAAGGGGGCCGTCGTCTACAAGCGAGCAATCGAACCGTTCCTGACCCAGGGCTTCGACTTGATGAAGGAGATCGCCAGTTCGCCCAAGGTGACCGTGGCCAAGGTCAACGGCAACGCCCTGGGCGGCGGGTCCGAAATTGCGCTCGCCTGTGATTACATCGTGGCCGCCGAAAGCGCCAACATGGGCCTGCCTGAAGTGAAGTACGGTATCTTCCCGGCCTGGGGCGGCACGGAGCGCCTGCCCGAACGCATCGGCCAGGGGCTGGCCAAGTGGATGATCCTCAACGGCGGCTTTATGGGCCGCGGCGGCAAGGGTCCAGCCATCCTCAACGGCAAGGACGCCTTTACCATCGGCCTGGTAGACAAGGTGGTCCCGGATACGGACCTGGACGCAGCCGTGAAAGAGGCCGTGGAGTCCGGCGAATTCGCGGAGAAGCCGGTGCGCACCGGCAGTCCCATGAAAGAACTGCCGTCCAAGTGGACCACGTTACAGTATCGTTACCAGAGCACCCCGTTGGCGGAACTCATCGATACCGATCTCAAGGGGTATTATGATACAATCGCTGACAACGAACTGCGGGGCAAACTCAAACAGGCTTACGGACGGGTCCTGGGCCTGGCCAGCAGGAGGGTAGAACAGGGGCTGAAGCATCATCCGGCCAAGGATCTTCAGCAGATGGTACAGAATATGCAGCGTGTGGATTCACTCACGCGGGCGGCCAAGAAGGCTGAGGCCGCCGCAAAGAAAGAATCAAAAGGCTCTTAGGAACTGCGATAGAGAGGCAGTCATCCCAGTGATGACTGAGGCAGTGGCCCTGGATCTTCCAGGGCTTTTCTTTTGAGTCGTCCTATCTTCGGCTGTTTTTTGTTTGTATTTGCTTGAGCGACACCTGCCGTCGCACTAGAATAGGCGTATGTCCGACGCGAACATCCCTTATTCCGACGAACACCTGGGTAATCCCCATCTGCGCAAACTCGGATGGATCGGGCTGGCCATGATCCTGGTCTATGGGATCTTTATCGTCTTCTACGGCGACGATCCCCAGCACCAGTCCCGGATTGCCCGCGAAATTTTCATCTGGCCCGCCATTACAACCCTGCTGCTGCTGTATTGGCTGGGCTATCGCCAGCTGAGACAAGTCACCAGCCCGCCTGTGAGGCTCATCATTATCTTCGGCGGATTCATCGGTCTCGTCGCCCTGCTGGTTACCCCGTTCCACTCCACGGATCTGTTCGGCTACATCAACCGGGGCTGGCAGCAGCTGGCCTACGGGCTGAACCCCTATGTCCACGTGGTGAAGTCCATCCCCCACTGGAAACAGGACCCGATGATCACGGACCACTGGGTGGGCAACCCCTCACCCTACGGCTTCCTGTTCGTGCTCATCGCCAAGGCCCTTTGCTTCCCGGCGGCGGGGAATTTCACCGTGACCGTCTTCGTGTTCAAGCTGTTCAACCTGCTGGTCCACCTGGGCCTGGGCGGGCTGATATACTATGGCGGACGGAAGCTGTCCCTGCCCCGACCGGATCTGGGCTTGTACCTGTACCTTTGGAATCCGCTGATCCTTCTGCACCACCTGAGCAACGGCCATAACGACATCATGATGGGATTCTTCATCGTCCTGTCCGCAATCCTCATCATCAGCCGATCGGAATTCACCCGGCTCTGGGCGATTCCGGCCCTGATGGCAGGCACCCTCATCAAGTACGCCGCCGTCATTCTTCTGCCCCTGGCCCTGATCCACGTCCTGCGACAGGACGGCTGGAAAAACGGACTGATCGGCAGCCTGCTGGGGCTGGGCCTGCTGGTCCTGTTCTCCCTGCCCTTTGCGACGGAACTGGCTCAGGTCCCCCTGGACAAGATCACGTCCAACGCCACCATTACCCACAGTTCCCTGCATTCCGCCCTCTACAGCCTCTACAAGGAAGTCACCAACCTGCTTCCGGTCCTGCATGACAGCCGCCCCCTGATTCGCGCCATCCTGAAATACACCCTTTGGGCCGCCTTCGGCGCCTTCTACATTTTCCAGCTTCGCCTGGCATGGCGGGAGCCTGTCAGCCGAGAATCCTTCATCACGCGGGCGCTGCTCATCATGTTCGCGGCCATCTGCGTTGCCAGCCCCAAATTCTACCCGTGGTATGCCGGCATGTTCTTCCCGTTGGCCCTCCTGTTGCCCACCGGCAGCGGGTTGCGCGAATTCATGGTGATTTTCACCGGCTTCCAGCTCTACGCCTTCACCCTGCTGGGCCAGGCCCACATCCTCAACTGGACTCTGCTGACCGGACTGCCCCTGCTGGGCGCTCTATGGATTCATGACCGCCCCCACACCCGCAGTTTTCTGTTTTCACACCTGACCCGCCCATCCCGCGGGCCAAAGCCGGAAACGCAATCCGGCTGATTTTTTCCGTTTAAAATAACAGCAACCGGAAATGACCCGACCATGTCTGAAACCGTTCTGAAACCCAACGCAGAAAATGCCGAAACCGTCGTCCGCAAGGGCGAGTACTCACGCAACGGCGATTTCCACCGCAACCTCGACCCCAACTGGAGCTACTACCCCATCTACGTCAACAAGATCGAGGTGATTGACGACCTGCTGCGCAAACACAACGCCATGGCCGGAAAGATTCTCGACGCCGGGTGCGGCGAGGGCGTGCTGGTAGAAAAATACCACGGCGAGGGTTGGGACATTACCGGCATCGACAAGAATTACGCCTCCAGCCTGGTCAAAGAAGGCTCCATCCTGGACATTCCCTTTGAGGAAAACCACTTCGATACGGTCCTGTGCCTGGATGTGATGGAACACCTGCTCTACCCGGATCAACCCAGGGCGCTCGGAGAGATGCTCCGGGTACTGAAACCCGGCGGACTGGTGATCTTCTCCGTGCCGAACCTGGCCCACTTCACGGCGCGGCTCAAGATGCTGTTCCGGGGCCGGCTGCTGCGCACCGCCTCCATCTCCCACCACCCCGGCGACCGTCCCGCCCTGGAATACCAGCAACTCTTCGAGCACGCCGGGCTGACCATCGAGGAGACCCTGGGCATCTTTCCCACGGTGCCGCCCGTCTACCGGTTCGTCATGAAGAACCCCGGCAAAAGCGCCGGCCTGCTGCGGTTTTTGCGTAAACTGCCCTTCCCGGTGTACTGGCATTTTCAGGTTCTTTTCGTGTGCAGGTACACACCTCAGGGATAATTTCGTTTAAACTTTTGTGGTATGAGTCCTTCCTCACATTCCGGGGAAACGGCGGGGGCTTTTGAAAAACTCTTTCGATCCGACAACCCCTGGCGCGATCCCATACTGCTGGCACTGCTGGTTCTGGCCGGGCTGGCGTTTCGCCTGTATGGAATCAGCGAGCGCAGCCTGTGGGTGGACGAGATCCACACCATCGCCCACGCCTTCGGCAATCTGGTCAACCCGGACGCCCTGGAGAAACTGGGCCAGAGTTTCGACCCGGCCGATCCGAAAAGCCCCGCCTGGTACCGGGAGCAGTTGCTGACCTCCCACGGCCTTTTCGCCTTTGACGAAACCGTTCGGGTGCTCCGGTACAACAACCACCCGCCCCTGTTCTTCTGGCTGATGAACATCACCACCCACCTGCTGGGGACAACGCCCCTGATGCTTCGCTTGCCCGCGCTGGTCTTCGGCGTGGCCTGCATTCCCATGATCTACCTGCTGGGACGCCAAATCCACAGCGGCACCCTGGGCCTCTTTGCGGCATCGATCATGGCCTTCTCCGGCTACCAGATCTACCACGCGCAGGATGCCCGGCCCTATACGATGATCACCCTCATTGCCCTGACATCCATCTGGCTGCTGCTGCGGCTGATTAAGAAACACCCGGACGAGGAGAAGGCGCCCATCGCCAAAACCCGCATCCTGCCTATTTTGCCCGAATGGCTGGGGCTGACCGCCCTGTCCGTCATCGGCATCTACACCCATTACTTTTACGGACCATTCCTCCTGTTCCTGTTTGCCTACGGCACGTGGCGACGCTACCGCAACCCGGCGTTCATGACCCTGATGTCCCTGTCCTTCCTGCTGGTGGTGGTCGCCCTGATCCCCTGGATCGACATGCTCAAGCTCCAGCTCCTGTGGATTCAGCAGACGGATCATTTCACCGGCGGCCTGTGGGATGCCGTTCAGGTGCCGGAATACATCTGGCGGTTCCTCAACGATTTCACCATGCCGGGCAACAGCCTGTTTCGCATCGGCTCCGCCATGCTGTTTCTCTACAGCATGGGCATTTACTTCTACCTCAGGCGCCATCCGTTCGCCTTCTCACCGGTGGTCAAACTCTGCCTGCTCTGGCTTGTCGTCATTTTCGGCTTTCAGATCGGCATGGACTGGCTGACGGATTCCAGCACCCTGACGACCCGTCGCTACACCCTGCTGGCGGCCCCCGCCTTCTACCTGCTGCTGGCCTGTGCGCTGGTCAATGCCAACAGCCGGGAGAAACTGGTCCGTCCGGCCATTACGTTCCTCATGCTGGGAATGATGATTTTCAACGGCATCCAAGTGGTCATGCTGCAAGAGTTTGGCGGTCATTCATTCCGCGAAGCCGCCCGGTGGATCGAAAAGTCCGCCCGTGCCGGGGATCTGGTGCTGGTCAATCCCAGCGGCCCCCATGCCGCCGCCATTGCCTATTACCTGGAAGCCCCCGTGGATATGATGGGCTTGCCTGTCAACGGCATCCGGACATTGGAAATCCGGGACTGGCTGGATGCCCGGATTGATGAACTGCGCCCCCGGTACAACCGCATCTGGCTCGTCTACAGCCAGTCTGCCCCCAGCACCCGGCTGGCCGTGGAAACCCGCATTCTGGAAACCGATTTCTACAAGGGACGCTCCCTCGAACTGCACAACCTGGAAGTGGTACTCTATGAAAGACTGGAAACAGAGCTGAACCGGCAGGACCCGCCGCAGGACGCATCGTGATCACACTGGGATTTGAAAGCTACACCGAGCAGGGGCCGGGGATTTTTCTCCACCGGCTCCGGATGGAACTGGCGGCCCGTGGCCGGTTTTCCGAAAGCGAACCGGACGTCTGGGTCCAGTTGTCCTTCCAGAAACTGCCCCAGCCCATCGAAGAACGCCGACGCGAAGGCAAGACCCTGGTGCTGGTGCGGATGAACGGCTGCTATTGCACCCGCCAGCACGTCATCCGAAAGCCCTTTGTCCTTCCCCTGCCGCTGCTGGACAACTGGCGATCGAAAAAGGTCAATGGCCGGAAGAACGCCCAGCTTCGCCATAACCTCGAACATGCCGACGGCATTGTCTTCCAGAGTGAATTTTCGCGGAAACTGACCTGGCATTTCGTGACGGCCACGCCGCCAGGCACCATAATCTACAACGGGGTTCCCCTGTCGGACTTCTCCGCCGACGGCCCAACCCTGCCGGAGCTTTCCGGCAGGGTGAACATCCTGGTTTCCCATGGCTTCCAGCCCTACCACCGGCTGCATGACGCCATGCGCATCCTGGCAAAAGCCCGAACACTTATGGCACAGCCGGTTCACCTCAACATCGTGGGCGGGGACAACGGACAGAGTTTCCCCCATGCCCGGCAGATCGCAGAAAGCCTGGGTCTGCGCGAAGGCACGGATTACACCTTCTGGGGCAAGCGGCCCTTCAACGAACTGGCCGCCCTATACCGAAGCTGCCAACTGATGCTGAACCTCTCCTACTGGGATTCCTGCCCCAACGTGGTCATCGAGGCGCTGGCCTGCGGCCTGCCGGTGGTGGGGGTCAACCATGGCGGGGTGGGCGAACTGGTGCAGAACGCCGGAATCCTGGTGGACGAAGCGATTCCGTTTACGTATCTCGATCACCTGGATTTTGCCCGGATGCCGAAAGCCCCGGTAACGGCTTATGCAGAAGCTCTGGCCACGGTGGCGGAAAACCCCGCCCCCTACCGGGAGGGGGCGCTGGAACGGGTCCGGCAGCACTTCGATATCCGCCGCGTCTGCGACCAGTACCTTGCCGCCGCCGAGAGCCTGACCGGCAAGCGGCCCGTTGCCGCCGGAGATGCAGGTTAGAACCGTAACAGGCTGCTCAGCAAATGGTCCGTCCCGTAATTGCCGTAAACCAGCCGCTGAGGCGAGTTGCCAATAAAGACGCTCGTGCCCAGCTGATCCTGAAAGGCCGGTGACGTAAAGCCGATTTGGCCCCGCCCGGAGAAAAAGGGGTCCTGGAAATACCCGCCCCGGCGACCGCGATATTGACCGTAGTGATGCCGCGGACCGCCTATCCGGTTCCCCAGATGGGAACCGATAAAGGTCGAGCCGAACCCGATCAGCCCTTCACGCAGCGAGTCGTTCATCACCGCCTGCCGGTCCGGCTCGTCGCCATGCTGCATCTGGTGACCCAGAAAGCTTCCGAGACCCGATACAACCGCCGCCGTCCCCGGATCATTGAACGCAAATGCGCTGATCCCCGAAATCCAGGGCGTGAAGTTGGTATGGTTCTCCCGGTGATTCGCCTCACCGGTTCCATGATCATGCTGGCTGCCAAAAAGCTTTCCGCCGCCCCAGGCCAGTCCGCCTGAAAAAACGGCGCCCAGCAACGCCTCTTCGGTGCTGCGGTTATCGATAAAACCGCCTTGATGATAAGGCCAACCCATTGCCTGTCCTCCTATACCCCATGCCATAGAATGTTCTGATTTATCCCTTTGAATGTATAAAAACAATTAATTTGATTTTTGTGCGCCTTTCAAAAACGATGAACATCGATTCCTGGGACAAATTACTTTACAAACCCGGCTTTTTTCGCAGGGATTTGGCATAATGGGCTTAATCACCTCCCTTTAAGTCTGATCCGGCGAGGTCAGAAAGGGTCCCAGACGACGCTCCCCCGCATGCGGGGAAACCGGCTCCGACGCCCTCCTGAAGACGCTTAAAGGGAAGTCCCCCAAGCGATTTGCAGGAGGTTTTTTGATGTCCATCGCCCCCACCGCACCCCAAACCGACCGGGATACGGAAAAGTCCGCCGCCTGGCATCACCGCCACGTAATTGACTCGGCGGATCTCACCCGGCAGAACGTGGAGGAGGTGCTGCGCACCGCCAAGACCTTTGCCGAAATCCTCTCGCGGCCTGTCAAGAAAGTGCCGACCCTGCGGGGGAAGGTCATCATCAACCTGTTTTACGAGAACTCCACCCGCACCCGCACCAGTTTCGAGCTGGCGGGCAAATACCTGAGCGCGGACATCAGCAATTTTTCCGTTTCCACCTCGTCCGTGGCCAAGGGCGAAAGTCTCATTGACACGGCAGAGACGCTGATTGCGATGGGAGTGGACTGCATGGTCATCCGCCATTCCAGTTCCGGCATCTGCCGCCAGCTGGCCAACCATTTCGGCGACCGGCTCGGCATCATCAACGCCGGCGACGGCTACCACGATCACCCCACCCAGGGCCTGCTGGACCTCTACAGCATCACCCAGCGCTTCCCCAACATCGAGGGCAAGAAGATCGTCATCGTAGGCGACATCGCCCACAGCCGGGTGGCCCGCAGCAACATCCACTTCCTGAATCTTTTCGGGGCGGACGTCCACGTGGTCGGCCCCTCGACCCTGATGCCCACGGACATCGGCAAGCTGGGCTGCACCGTTCATAACCACCTGGAGGAGGCTATTGCCGGGGCGGATGTGGTGATGTGTCTGCGCCTGCAAAAGGAGCGCCAGAAATCCGGACTGATTCCCTCCCTGGGCGAGTACATCACCTACTACTCCATCACCCGCGAACGCCTCAAGACTCTCTGCAAGCCGGATACCCTCATCATGCATCCCGGACCGATGAACCGGGGCGTGGAGATCGCCAGTGATCTCGCTGACGACCGGAACATCTCCCTCATCACCAACCAGGTGACCAGCGGCGTCGCTATCCGCATGGCCCTGCTCTATCTTGTACTCAGCACACCCATCGAACGCGGAGGACTTGCCTGATGAAAACATTGCTCAAGGGTGGCCGGGTCATCAACCCCGCCGAACACTTCGACCAGGTGGCCGACGTCCTCATCGAGGACGGTAAAATCGCCGCCATCGGGTCCCAGGCGGCAAAAGCCTCCGGAATCGATGCAACCGTCGAACTCACCCCCGACCACTGGGTGACGCCGGGACTGGTGGATATCCACGTCCACTTTCGCGATCCAGGCCGTCCGGATAAAGAAACCACCGCAAGCGGCGCCGCCGCTGCCATTGCTGGCGGATTCACCACCGTCTGCCTGATGCCCAACACGGACCCGGTCATCGACGACCTTCCCACGCTGGCCTACGTCAACCAGGAAGCCCGAAAGACACCCATCCACATCCATGCCGTGCCCGCCGCAACCAAAGAACTCAGGGGCGAGGAAATTACAGAGATGCGAAGCCTGTATTCCGATGGCGCCGTAGGCTTCACGGACGACGGCAAGTGCATCATGAACGGCAACGTGATGCGCCTGGCGCTGGAATACTCCAAGATGCTCAACGTCCCCATCATGTGCCACGCCGAGGATTACAACCTGGCGGGCCACGGCTGCATGAACGAGGGCTACTACTCCACCCGCCTCGGCCTGCCCGGCAGCCCGAACACCGCCGAAAGCGTCATCGTGGCCCGCGACATCGAACTGGCCCGCCAAACCGGCGGCCACCTGCACATCTGCCATATCTCCACCAAGGAAGCGGTAGAGCTGGTTCGCAAGGCCAAGGCGGAAGGGGTCCATGTGACGGCGGAGGTCACGCCCCACCACCTGACGCTGACGGATGCCACCGTGGAATCCTACGATCCCGACTTCAAGATGTGCCCGCCGCTTCGTACCGAAGAGGATCGCCAGGCCATGATCCAGGGGCTTCTCGACGGCACCATCGATGCCATCGCCTCGGACCACGCCCCCCATACCGAGGACGAGAAAGCCTTCACCTTCGACCAGGCTCCCAACGGCGTCATCGGTCTGGAAACCACCGTCGGCGTCCTGCTGACCCATCTGGTGCACACCGGCATCATCGAACCGTCGCTGCTCATCCAGCGAATGACCGTGGGCGCAGCGGAGATCGTCCACCTGTCGGTGGGCAGCATCGCCGTGGGCCAGCCCGCCGACATCGCCGTCATCGACAGCCAGCGTGAATGGACGGTGGACCCGACCCGGTTCAAGAGCAAATCCAAAAACACCTGCTTCAAGGGCATGAAGCTGAAAGGCAAGGCTGTCATGACCTTCGCCAACGGCCAGTGCCTGATGAACGAGGTGGACGCCAAGGCCCTGCAACCCGCCTAGGGCCAGACCCGGCCAAGTCTGTCATTCCCGCGAAGGGTTTGCTCAAAAACTACTTGTTGGTGAGAACCGGGGTGGTGCTTTGGACGTTCTGCTTGATATGGGCCAGCATACCGGGGAGTTCCGACTTCAGGATGCTGCGCACCACCACCTGGGGAATCAGAAAACCGGGGTCCACCTTCAGGGCGTAGAAAAGCACCGTACGCCGACCATTGTCCACCGGCTTCAGCTTGGCCATACCCGTAAACGACCGGAAACTCCCACTGAGGCGATCAAATCTCACCGTGTGGCTCGCGGGCGCGTATTGGACCGAGGTGACGTAATCAAAGGTAGGCAGCAGGCGGGAGATATTAAGCGAATAGGCCACCTTCTGCTGGTTGGGGGAGGGCTTGCTCAGGGTCTCCACCTTGCGCATGTGAGTTTCCCCCTTGAACAGCCGCTCCTGGTCATAAAGGGAGTTCCAGACCGTCTCCAGGGGACGGTCGATAAGAATCTTGGCCTGCACGAGGCGGGTTCCTCCGCCGACGCTTGCGGGTTCCGTGACAATCACCTCGCCCTTGCGGAGCTGTTCAAGTTCCGCGGCGGAGAGGTGCCCTTTTTCCACCTCGGTAAAAATATCGGCAGCGGCAGGGGGCAGTAGCAGTCCGGTCAGCACAGTGGCCAGAACGAGCATCCAGGGGACATAAAAGCGATTCATCAAGAAAAATACTCCATTCAAGAGCCGATACTGCAACGGACGAGAAATCCCGCACAAAGTTTCATTCCTTACATTCTAATCGGACCGCCACCATCATGCTATCCGCCCATCGACGATTCACCGGCGGAGGTATGCCGGGCGGTCCTGCCGGTTCGCTCCTTGAAGCGCTCGTTCAGGCGGTAGAGGGAGAGGCGCAGATCCAGCCCGTCCGACCGCACGCGGCAGTCGTACCAGAGCAGGGTCAGGGCCGTGAAAATAAACGGCCAGAGGACGGTTCCCACCAGAATCTGGTAGATATTGGCCACCACACTGACGTGGAAGGGAATCACCCCCGGCTCTCCCACCCGGTTGAACATCAGTTCGAACAAGGTCCACATCTGGATGGGCATGGACATGGCCAGCGACAGGGTGGTGAACAGCACAAAAAGCAGGAAGCCAAAAAGCAGGGCACGAGGAAAATTCCGAAACATCAGCCTGAAGGCGTGGCCGCAAGAGGCCAGGATCTCACCGCGTTCCTGCCGGGCATTGGCCGCAGCCACCACGGGGAAGAAGCAGAAAATCCCCTGCAGACTGATGAGAACGACAAGTCCGATGCCCGAAAGAGCCGACATCACCAGAAACGCAACGACCGCGGCAATGCCGGCAAGGGCGGAATTGGGACTCCCACCGGCAGCGCCCATCAGAACAATGGCCAGGATAATCACAATGTAAATCCCGACGATAGCGGCCAGGAAAAACAGGACATCCATAATCATAAAGGCCATATACAACAGCCCGACAAGGGTAAAGACAATAAACAGGGGCCATGCCCGCTCCCGAATAACCCGTGCGCAGTCCGCCAGGGTGGGCGGAACACCCTGAATCAGCGTCTGGTAGTATCGCCGGCACAGGATGGCCATGCAGTAAAGCCACAGGTAGCCGTTGAAGATGGCCAGGATAAAGCCAAGGCCCACGGAAATCAGGGCGGCCATGCTGTAGGCGGCGGCGTTACTGGTCAGGGTCGGCAAGGCGGCGGGAATACTCATGCCGATGTTGATTACGGCGCCGAAAACGGCGGGGGCCAACATCACCAGCATGCTTTCCTTCATGTTTTGCCGAAGCAGGTTCCAGGCCCGGCTCAGCAGGGTGGAAACGCCAACACTCTCGTAGACGCGGGGTTCGGTTGGCGCATTAAGGGGTCGAGTGCTCATCCTATCCGCTTTCCGCCGGGCGATCTCCTGCCGGTCTGCTTTCGGGCGGTGCGGGCCAGGATCTCCTCGAATTTCGTGATCACCTCAAAGCTGTAGCCGCAGCCGTCCGCCAACTGCCCCCCTAGCAGGACACCCTTCTCCGACGGGTATTTTCGGCAGAATGACGGGCGGTCATTATAGATGGTGCAACGGTTCTCCGGGCTGAGATGCTTGCAGCGGAATCGGACCCCGTGCTCGTCGGTATCGATTGGGGTAAAGCCTTCGTACTCCGGGTTTTCCGGCAGCAGCCGGGCGAATTCCTCAACGGATTCGATGGCTTTCTCGTCGTGGACCAGGTAGATGTTGGTGCAGCACTTGCCGCACAGGTTACATGCGCCGCGGCGAACCAGGTATTTGCCTTTGACCTCGCCGGACTGCCTCTGCTCGAAAAGCCCCTCAAGCGCGTCCGGGGCGGCAAACGATTTGATGATCTCGATCATGCCCTATATTTTACCCCGTTTCCGCCTGCCCCGCCAGCATGCGGGGGTTGTAAAACGGACCGGATTGCATTAATAATAGGGATACCCCATTTTTCCCTCGTCGGGCCGTAGCGCAGCTTGGTAGCGCACTTCCTTGGGGTGGAAGGGGTCGCAGGTTCAAATCCTGTCGGTCCGACCAAGGGCCACAAGAGTTTCCGCTCTTGTGGCCCTTCGACTTAAAAACCCCGTAAGTGCAAATTTCCGAGCATAAACCTCTTTTAAAAAGGGTGTCTATTTGTAAACTGAAGCGCTATTGACTTGCCCCAATAAATAGGACCAATTGAAAGTTGAGGCTTCGCTGTTTTTGGGAGAGGCTGGAAAGTCAGTATTAAAGATCCGCAGTACAACGAGACTCGTCCGCACAGTGCATTAGGAGACCTCACCCCTACGTCCTTCGCCGCCGAAAATGGCCTGGCATGCCAAGCCATTTAACCCCGATTTTCCACTTTGAAATGTTACGCTTTCGGGATCAAGACCACAAAAACTTACCGAATAGCTTCTGGCTTATGATTTCCGCGGGATTTCAATCAACCTATGAGGTGATTCCTGTTCGAAAATTCTTATTTCGTTTGCTCCATCCCGGAGGCTGCTTTCCGGAATCATACCCCCGAAGATGATGCCGTCGGCTTCGGGTATCATTAGCGGAAAGCTGTTATGAATGATCCCATTGACAGCTATTACCAGGTTCTTCGGTAACGTCTTGCCATGGGCATAGACTTTGCCCTCCACCAGCGTCGGTGTAAAACTTTCGGTCAAATCAACATTCGCATAATTTTCCGGCTCGCCCAACTGGAAGGTCCACCCGGAAGCAGTCTCAATACGGAATTTATCCAGGGATTTTCCCGCCAGTGCCTGGGGGCCGAAGGTGAAAATTTTATCCGGAGAACCACTGCCAAGCAGCGCCAGTCGCTTTTTAAACGAAGGGGTTTCCAGATCGCGATCCAGGGGAAAGTGGTAAATATTTTTGCCCAGGTTATCCACCACCCGAACCTGTTTTACATCGGGATAATCCGCCGCGAAAACCGAATGACCATCGACGGCGCCCGGTTCGCCCGGCAACTCCAGATCCAGCAGATCGGCAACAGTCGGCAGCAGATCGATGGTGCGCACCGGCGTGTCAATTATTTCCGCCTCTTTCTGATGGGGTCGCTTGATCCACATGGGCACCCGGATGAGATCCCGATAGTTCTTTTCATTCAGCATCCGGCGCTCTTCGCCCGGAGTCGTCCAGCTGGCGCCATGATCAGCCAGGATAATGATCAGGGCCTCGTCGTAGAGATTCTGCGCTTCCAGCCGGTCCAGCAGCTTGCCCATCATGGCATCCGTCGCACCCACCTGCAGCAGATGGCGCTGGAGATCAAAATAGATCTCCCGCTCGTTCTGCCAGGTGGTGAAGTATTTATACGGCCCCACCCGGTAGTATTTTCCCGAAGGCATATAGTTGTATGGGACGTGGGGGAATACGATGTGCAGGAAATTCACCGACGGCCTGCCACCTGAATTGTACGCGGGGATGCGGCCAAGAAATTTCTCGAAGAGGCCCCATTTGTGGCCGGGAAACTCGTCCTTGCCCTTGCGGGTGGTGGGCCGGTCGATATGCAGCGAGACTTCCTTTGCTTCTTTTACTTCCTTGTCTGGCTCCGGGACGACCGGGGTTTCGCTGAGCGCCGCTTTCGGTCTGGCGTTGTTGGACCAGGCAAAGTCGCCCCAGTTGTTGGAGACATCCGGCAGCAAAGCCGCCATGCCCGGCGGGGAAACCAGGTGCAGATAGACGGCAGTGATGTCCGGCAGAGCTTTCACCAGTTCCTTCAGGTGCTTGCGGCGGCCTTTTTTGCAGAATTGTTCCGGGCAGAGGGTGGTGTATTTCTCACTCACGTTGGTCAGCTCGTGGCTGTCTTTCAGCATGGTAAAGAGGTTGGTTTCCAACTCCTGCCGGGTATGGGTGGAGCCGGTTTCCGGCAACTGTCCCGTCAGGATGGCCGGAACCGCCCAGAGGGTGGAACCGCCGACGGAATAGGTATTCCTGAACCAGGTGGCATCGCCAGAAAACCGGGCAAAGTTGGGGTAGCGTTCGGCATCGATCTCCCCGTTTTCATCCAGCAGGGTGGCCAGGGGCAGCTCGTCCCAGATGATCATCACCACCGGCGGCTGGGCTTTGGTTGAGGCCTGGGTGGACGAATTCAAAGCGGGATCGGTCTTCAACAGGATGGGCGTAACGTTGCTGGAAAACAGAAAGAGCAGGGGAAAGATCACCACGGCGGGGGACAGGAACGTCAGCAGCCTCCCGAACGTCTCCCGCTTCCAGTAAAGCATCGTCAGGCCAATCCCGGCCCCCAGGGCGATACCCAGAATCAGGAAGTCCGGAAGAAAGGCCACCAGCTTCATGAAAGGCAGGATGAACAGGGCCAGAAACAGGGCCAGCCATAAGCTATGGAAGGCGTTTCTGGCCTTTTCCCCGGCCAAGCCCGCCAGTTCCTTGATGAGAATCGGCGCCAGGGGAAAGACGAGGGTAAAGGTGAGGACAAAGAGGATCAAATCCAGCCGATCGGCCTTGCGGGCCACGAAAAACCCGGTCTGCTCCCCCAGCAGCGCATACAGCGGCTGGGCCACGGCGAACGCCCAGAGGGTCAGCAGGTGCAGGTTCTCAGTCGAGAAGGGCTTGCTCTTCAGTCGGGTGGTCATAAACTTATTCGGTTGGTGGCCCAGATATGCTGTCATGTAATCCAAACGTTACTACAAACCCGGATCTCATTGATCTCGATTTTATACCGGTGATAAGATCGAGGCATAAAATCTTTCAAAATTTTGAGATCGCAATAGCAGGAATCCGCCCATGACTCTCTCCCGGTTTACCTTTCCCCTCTCTCTCCTTGTGCTGGCTTGGCTGTTTATGCCCCTGAGCGCCCATGCCTACCTGGACCCGGCCAGTGGGGGATACGTTATCCAGGTGGCGGTAGCCACGGTTCTTGGCGGACTCTTTGCCGTCAAGACGTATTGGCACGCCATCAAGCTCCGGATTTCCACGCTGTTCGCCAGAAAACCCCAGGAGAAACAGGAATCCTAGCAGGATTTATCCTGAACCGGTTGACGGGTGTAAAGATTCCTGCCGCCTCTATGAGACTTTATCGGGCGTTTTTGGTAGGCTATGGGTCATAAGGCCACGATATGTCCAAGGGATTGTTGACGATGCCGCGTATTGCCTCTCCAGCCAGCCAGGCCCCGGCTTCCGGAACCGGGACGGATTCGGCGTTGAAGGCGATTGTCATTGCCGCCGGACGGGGCGCCCGGCTGGCCCCGCTAACTGAAGAGTGCCCCAAGTGCCTGCTGCCGGTCAACGGCAAACCCATTCTGGAGTATCAGCTCGAAGCCTTCCGGCAGAACGGGCTGACCGATGTAGTCATCATTAAGGGCTTCCAGGCAGAGAAGATTGCCTATCCCGGCCTGAGAAGCTATCTGAATGCCGACTACCTCAACAACAACATTCTCTGCTCATTGATGACGGCGGCGGACGAGATGAACGGGCCTTTTATGGCCTCCTATTCGGATATCGTGTATTCTCCGCAGGTGGTCAGCGACCTGCTGGCTAGTCCCCATGACATTGCCGTGGTGGTGGATATGGACTGGAAGGAGAAATACGTCGGTCGGACCCTGCACCCCGAAAGCGAGGCTGAAAAAGCGGCGGTGGACAGTGCGGGCCGGGCGGTGGAACTGGGCAAGAAGATGACCCGCGATGACCTGACCGTGGGTGAGTTCATCGGGCTGTTTAAATGTTCTGAACGTGGGGCGAAAATCTTCCGGGAGGCCTTTGAGCAGGCCGAAAAAGACTTTGACGGCAAGCCCTTCTATCATGCGCCTTCGCTGCAAAAGGCCTACGTGACGGACATGCTCAACTATCTCATAGCCCAAGGCGTTGACGTCCATGCCGTGCCTATTCAGCGGGGCTGGTACGAGATTGACACCGAGCAGGACTTGCAGCGGGCCCGCGAATGGATGGTCCGCGAGCGGCCCATGATGGACTCGGCTATGCTGCGGGCGCAGGGTCAGCGGATTTTGAGCGAACTCAACGACTTCAAGCGCACCGTGGCCGCTTGTGCCGACGAACTGGGGTGGGACCGGGAGGAGGTTGCCCGTATCGTCAACGGCGACACCACCCCGGCCCGGATGATGGCGCTCATCCAGGACATCTGCGCCGCCTACCCCATCAACCGGGCAAATCTCGAACTTCAGGAGGACGACACCACCCACGGCATCAGAATCATGCGGGCGGCGGAATCCGAGAAAACCGCACGCATCTTCGAGCGCCGGGATCGTCACGGCAACCTGACCCCCTATTACGAGTACCGCGACACGGCCACCTCGCGCCTGTGCGCCTTTCGTCCGGAGTGGATCAAAGAATTGCGGGTCGTCAGTGATAATGATCCGGCCAACCCGGACGCTATCTACAACAACGGCCACTTCATGCATCAGGTCACCTTTTTTGTCGGCCCGGTGAACTTTTACTACCAGATTGGCGACCGCAAGGTCTGCGAGGAAATGAGCACCGGCGATTCCAACTACATCACCCCCTACTTCCCCCACAGCTTCACCAGCCGCGACGCGAACGAGGAGGCCTGCATCGTGGCCGTCACCTTCGGCGGCGAGGTGAAGCGCTCCCTTGATGAACTCTACCGGATGGGGCCGGAGCGGGCGAAAGAATATCTCGTTAATACCCGGCATCCGGTCCAAGGCGTCCAAGACCTGCTGGATTTCCACCTGAAAAACGAAATGCAGACCCGAAAAATCCTCCAGCAGCGGCTGGCGGAGGCGGGTGAACCGGTGGACGTTCTGAACCGGGACAAGGCGTTCACCCCGGATGAACTGGCCGTTCTGGCCCGGTACCTGAATGTCGAGCCTGTCGACCTGACCCTGCCTCCCTACCGGGTCGAAGAAGAGGTTGTGGTCCGCAAGATGGTGGAGACGACGCCGTTTTTGTACCCGAGCGATCAGCGGGCAATTTACAAAATCTGGCCGGGGGCCAGATGCCGCCGGATGCCGCTGGTGAAGGCGTTTAATCTCCAGGTGCTTTCGGCGGACGAGCCGGCAACAGAGTTCAGCTACGGGCTGCACTCCTACATCTTTAATTATTCCAAGGTTCCGGCAAAACTGGTCTGGACATTCAACGGGCAGCAGCATGAAGACGTTCTGGAGTCCGGGGATTCCGCGACCATTCAGCCCTTCGTACCTTTCGGCTTCAGAAGAACAAGTCCCGAAGACGACGCCCGGCTCTTTGTGGTCGGGATTCCGGGAACGGTGAATCTTTCAACACAGCGGGAAATGTCCGCCTTTGCGGCATTCGACCGCGTGGTAGCAGAAGACAAATGTTGGTTTACGGCATGACAGACAACGGCAACCGATCCAAAATCGCCTACGTGGCCATGAGCGCGGATTTCATCCACTCCGGCCACCTGAACATCCTCCACAAGGCCCGCGAACTGGGCGAGGTGGTGGTGGGCCTTCTCACCGATGAGGCCATTGCCAGTTACAAGCGGATGCCCCTGCTCACCTATGACCAACGCCTGGTCATCGTGGAAAACCTCAAGGGGGTTTCGCGGGTCATTCCCCAGGCCACGCCGGACTACACCGACAACCTGCTGGCCCTCAAACCGGATTACGTCGTCCACGGCGACGACTGGCAGACCGGACCAGGCCGCAAGATCCGCGAACGGGTCATTGAGACCCTCAAGCTCTGGGGTGGTGAACTCATCGAGCCGCGCTATACCGAGGGCCTGTCCTCCTCCCATCTGGTCAGCGGCCTGCGCCGCCGGGGAATCACGACGGAGATCCGCCAGAAGAGCTTCCGCCGTCTACTCGATATCAAGCCGCTGGTTCGGATCATGGAGGTCCATAACGGCTTGACCGGCTTGATTGTGGAAGAAACCCGCGTGGAAACCGGGGACGGCTACCGGGAATTCGACGGCATGTGGGAAAGCAGCCTGACGGATTCCGCCTCCAAAGGCAAACCGGATAACTCCTCGGTGGACGTGTCTTCCCGCGTCGATACCATCCAGCAGATTCTGGAGGTCACCACCAAGCCCATTATCGTGGACGCCGACAACGGCGGCCTGCCGGAACACTTCCAGTTCACGGTCAAGACCCTGGAGCGCCTCGGTGTCTCCGCCGTGGTCATTGAAGACAAGGTGGGCAGCAAGCGCAATTCCCTCTTTGGAACCGACGTGGACCAGACCCAGGATTCCATCGAGGAGTTCGCCGAGAAAATCCGCACCGGCAAGCTGGCCCAGGCGGGCGAGGACTTCATGATCATCGCCCGCATCGAAAGCCTGATCCTCGCCAAGGGCATGGACGACGCCCTGGCGCGGGCGAAAGCTTACGTGGAAGCGGGGGCGGACGGCATCATGATCCACAGCCGGGAGAAAACCCCGGACGAGGTGCTGACTTTCTGCGAACACTTCCGCCGCTACAGTGCGACCATCCCCATCGTGGCGGTGCCTTCCACGTACAACGCCGTCACCGAGGACGAGCTGGAAAAGGCCGGGGTGAACGTGGTCATCTACGCCAACCACCTGCTGCGCAGCGCCTACCCGGCCATGGTGCGCACCGCCGAGACCATCCTGCGCAGCGGCCGCTCGCTGGAGGCCAACGAGCTGTGCCTGCCCATCAAGGACGTGCTGAACCTCATTCCGGTTTCTTGAGGAGGTTCTCATGACGGACTGCAAGACGATGATTGACTGCCGGGCCTTCTATGATTGCCTGACCCGCAACGGCGTGACCTTTTTTACCGGTGTGCCGGACTCCCTGCTGAAAAACATCTGCGGGTTCATCACGGCCCAGGTGCCCCCGGAAAACCACATCATCACCCCCAACGAAGGCAACGCCGTGGCGCTGGCCACCGGTTATCATCTTGCTACCGGCAACGTGCCGCTGGTTTACATGCAGAACTCCGGCTTCGGCAACGGCGTGAACCCGCTGACGTCGCTGGCGGACCCGGAGGTTTACGGCATTCCCATGGTCCTGCTTATCGGCTGGCGGGGCGAACCGGGGGTGAAGGACGAGCCCCAGCACGTCAAGATGGGCCGCATTAACCCGGCCCTGCTGGAAACGCTGGAAATCCCCTACAACATCCTGCCCGAAGACTGGGCGGCTGCCGAGACAGTGTTGACCGCGATCATCGAGAAGGCCCGCACGCTCTCTGCGCCGGTGGCTCTGCTGGTAAGACAGGACACCTTCGACAAGCCGGGCGCGAAACTGCCGGAGACCGGCTTCCAGAACGGTGTGGGCCGCGAAGCCGCCATCCGGTTCGCATTGGAACGCCTGCCGGAGAATGCCCGAATCGTCGGCACGACGGGAAAGATTTCGCGCGAAATCTATGAATACCGGGATATTGCCGGAGCGTCTCATGAAAAAGACTTTCTCACCGTGGGCGCCATGGGTCATGCGTCCCATATTGCTCTGGGGCTAGCCCTGAACCGGCCCGAAAAAGCCGTCTTCTGTTTCGACGGTGACGGTTCGGCACTCATGCACCTGGGCGGGTTCGCCACCGCTGGAGTTTACGGTCCGCCGAACTTCCGGCACATCATCTTCAACAACGCCGCCCATGAATCCGTCGGCGGCCAGCCGACGATGGCGGATCGCGTGTCGCTGCCTGAAATTGCCATGGCCTGCGGCTACCGTCTGGCCCTTCGGGCGGCGTCGCTGTCGGAACTGGAAAGCCGCCTGCCGGATTTTCTCGCCATGCCGGGGCCATCCCTGCTGGAAGTCCTCGTGGAAAAAGGCTCCCGCCCGGATTTGGCCAGGCCCGCAACGACGCCTCAGGAGAACAAGCGGGCGCTGATGGAGGCGCTTTAGGATGCCCCAGGCGACGGCACAACGGGTGATCCTCGGCGCAGGCAGCCTCCGGCAACTGCCGGACTTGCTGAAGGGCTTCTCTTTCAAGTCCCTCTTTCTGGTGACGGGGCATCATTCCTTCAGCCAGCCCGTTATCCAGGCGGTTATCCAACCTCTGGAGCAAGCCTGTCCGGTCCTGCGTTTCAGCGAATTTGCGAAGAACCCGCAAATTGGGGACGTGGAACGGGGCGTTGAGAAATACCGCTCCCTGAACAGCCCGCTGGTCCTGGCCATTGGCGGGGGCAGCGTGCTGGATATGGCCAAACTCGTTCACTATTTCGGCCAGACCGGAGAATCCGTCCCGGCGTTTTTTGCGGAAAAGCAGGCACCCCGGACCGAACGGCTGCCCGGTGGCCTCATCGCCGTACCCACCACGGCGGGCACCGGGTCCGAATCCACCCCGTTCGCCACGCTTTATATCGATCAAATCAAGCACTCGCTGGACACCCCGACCATCGTGCCGGACATCGCCCTGGTCGATCCGGTGCTGGCCTACAACCTGCCGCCGCAGGTGACGGCGGCATCCGGCATGGACGCCCTGACCCAGGCGGTGGAATCCTACTGGAGCATCCACGCCACGCCGGAATCCCAGGCGCTGGCAGCCAGCGCCATCCGGTTGATTATTCCCAACATCGAAATCGCCGTAAAACACGGCATCCCGGAGGCCCGTGCCGCCATGGCGGAAGGGTCGAACCTGGCCGGGCAGGCGATTCACCTCACCCGGACGACGGCGCCCCATGCCATTTCCTACCCGATGACCGCGTATTTCGGCGTCGCCCACGGCCAGGCGGTGAGCATCAGCCTGCCCCATTTCCTATTGTTTAATGCCGGAGTCACCGAAGAGGATGTGCTGGATTCGCGGGGTGCGGATTACGTCCGTAAAACGCTGGATGAGATCGTCGAACTTCTGGGCTGCCGTTCCTTGGAAGAAGCCCGCGATGAATGGCTGGCCCGGATGCAGCTCATCGGCCTGAAGACGACTTTGTCTGAACTGGGCATCACGCGCCCGGACTGGGAGACGATTATCCGTTACGGCTTCAACCCGCAGCGGGTAAGAAACAACCCGCGCCTGCTGACGGAAGACCATTTACGGCAACTGCTGGCCCAATTCGGAGGGTAGCCCGTGGGATTCAAGGATTTTCTCGATGCATTTTCCGGCTACCGGCAGTACAAGGCGCTGGGGGAAAAGCGCCCGGAGATTGCGTTCTATTCGGAGATGGGCACGGACCGGATCTATTTCGAGGGCATCATCCGGCGGCTGATCACCGATTACGATCAGCGGGTGCTGTACCTCACCTCCGCCAAGACGGACCCGCTGCTCAACAGCCCGCCCGAAGGACTGGTGCCTCTGTACATCGGCGATGGGACTTTCCGGACCATGCTTTTTCTGGAGATCGACGTGCCGCTGTTCGTGATGACCCTGCCGGATCTCAACACCTTCCAGCTCAAACGCAGCCCCAATAACGTGCATTACGCCTACATCTTCCACTCGCTGGTCAGCACGCATATGGTTTATCGTCACAAGGCGTTTGACGCCTACGACACCCTCTTCTGCGTCGGGCCGCACCATGACCGGGAAATCCGAGAGGCCGAGCGCCTGTTCAACCTGCCGGAAAAGCAGCTCGTCCGTCACGGCTATCCCCGCATCGACAAGGTGATGGCGGATTACCGGGCGTACCTTCAAGCCGCCTTGCCCAAAAGCGCGGACAGCCCCGCACATGTGCTGGTTGCCCCGTCTTGGGGACCAACGTCCATTGCCAGCACGTGTGCGTCAAGAGTCGTGGAAAATTTGCTGAACGCCGGGTTTCAGGTCACGTTTCGCCCCCATCCCATGACCCTGCGTCAGGATGCAAACAACATGGATGCGCTGCAAAAGCAGTTCGGGAATAATCCGGCGTTTGCCTTTGACGCAGACATTGCCAACGCCCGGTCGCTGCTCGAGGCGGATCTGATGATCTGCGACTGGTCCGGCGTGGCGCTGGAATTCGGGCTGGGCATGGAGAAACCGGTGGTCTTCATCGACACCCCGCCCAAGTGCAACAACAGCGAATTCAGCCGGTTTGAGCCGGTGCCGGTGGAGGTCTCCATCCGCGAAGAACTGGGCGCTGTCATTGCCCCGGATAATTTGGAAAGATTGTCTGAAACAATTCAACAATTGCTGGGTCATCCCGGCATGAAAGAGCACATTGCCGGGCTGCGGGAGGCCTATATTTACAATGCGGGCCGGGCTGACGAAATTGGGGCGCGGGAATTGATACGGTTGCTGGAAGAGATGAAAACCGGCAGGAAGCTTACCGCCGTTTCAGCAGGAAAAGCGTAGGGCCGGGATTTTCTGCTTCACTGGACGCTTCGATCTGCAGGTATATTCCCAAGTAATCCTGCTGTTGGGCCGACTCCACACGCGAGAGCCGCTTTTCGCCAAATAGCCCGTAGGGGCTGATGACCCGGACAACCCGGTAATGCTGTTTCAGATAGGTGTAATAGTCCGCCGAAAAGCGCAGGAGTTTCTTTCCCTCCGGGTCCTTGATCGGTTGGGGGTTGATCAGGATATAGTCCGGGTTGAATTCCCGTACGGTCGCCGCCGAGGTTTCCGGTTCGCCCATCTGGAGCACTTGGCTTTCAGACAAAATGGCTTCCAAAACCGGCCTGCTCCAAGAGGGAAAGGTGAATTTCTCCAATAACAGCCGGTTGTTGGGTTCCAGATGCTTTCGGAGGTCTTCCTGCGCCAGGGCCAAGGTGTCGGGCTTCTGGCGATGGGTCACGTAGGCCAGGGTGTCCGTCCATAGTGGAAATGCCGCCAGCAGAATCAACGCCCCTGAAATCAGGCCGGAAAGCGCCGGTTTCCGGATGAAATGCCGGACCAGCCAGACGGCGAAAAAGGCGGCCATGATCATCAGGAAGGGGGTGATGGGTAGGACGTACTTGGCATTCACCAGCCGGAACTGGGAGACGACCGTCAGGAAGGTCAAGGGAAAGGACAACAGAATCAGCACCCTGGCGTAACTGGGACCGGGATCTCTGCACAAACGCTCTGGAATCAGCGGCCACAGCAGACCTGCCGCCAGCCCCAGCATGGCGGTAACGTACAGGGGCCAGCTTATATCGCGGGGGATGATTTTGAACAGCAGCATGGGGAGACTGACGAAGGGCTTGAAAGACCGGTCCAGCTCCATGGTTCGCTGGAGCATGTGGCTTTTTTCGAAGGTCAGGTGCTCGTTGAATTTATCAAAATTCAGGATCACATAGGGCGACAGCGCCACGAAAAGCCCACCGGCCAGGGCCAGCGAAACCCACAGACGCTTGTCCTTCAGGGCGCTTGCCAGATTCTCTTTCAGGTGGCGCCAGCCGTCCGGAAAATACCGCAGCAGATGGGCGCTGATCAGGAACATGGCGGAAAAGGCGTTGTACTTGAAGGACATCACCAGGGCGATGCTTGCGCCGCAAAACAGGTAGTCGCGCCACCGTCCGTTCTCGTAGATGCCGAGCGCCAGCCATGCGGTGATGAGGATGAAGAACAAAGACGGAATATCGGCGATGACAATGGGGGTGTACTGAATATGGGTGGTGTGCAGGGCCAGCAGCAGGGCGGCAATCAGCCCCACCGCCGGAGAAAACACCCGGCGCCCCAGCAGGTAGATCAACCCGATGGACCCCACGGAAAAGACCAGGGTGATGCTGCGGCCAATCAGGGCCAGGGTGGTCGGGTCCTGCCAGAATTGGTGTTCAAGAAGGCCCCAGGATTTTAAACCGAAAAAGTAATAACCAATAATGAAATACAGGTAATAGAAAAAGAAGTGGAAATAGAGGAAAAACGTGGGTTTCTTAAAGTAGTCCGGGTCAAAATCACCGTAGCCAAAAGCCATAATCTTGTTGAAGTAGATGGGTTCATCCTCATAAAGCAGCAGCGGCAGGCCATAGGAGAGCAGCGATCCGCGAAGAACCAGGCCCAACACCAGGATTCCCAGCAGCAGCCAGCATTGGGGGGATGTAAACGGGCACTTCATCCCGGTGTCCCCGTGGGATTTTGGGTCCGGGCCAGCAGGAACTCACAGACCCGCTCCGTTCCCAGCCCATCCACCAGGCTCATGCCCCGGCGGCCCATAAAGCGGAGGGTTTCGGGGCAATGGCGCAGGGTGGCGACGGCAGCGGCAACGGATTCGGGCGAAAGGGTTTCGCTGGGTCCCAGGTAAAGCTGGCAGCCATGCTCGGCCAACTGGCGGCTCAGTTCCCGGTGGTTGTCGGCAATGGAAACGACGATGCCCGGCAGACCCAGCGCCATGCGCTCCCAGGTGGTGGTGCCCCCCGCGCCGATGAACAGGTCGGTTTGCGCCATGCGCTCCGCCATGTCCGGAATGTTTCGGCAGTAGCGAAATCCCAACGCCTCTGTCCGCTCCTGTATTTGCTCCGGTTGGGGATTGGCCGCCCCCACGATGACATCCACCTCAATGCCGGAGAGGTCCAGCAGAGCCAGCCCGTCCAGAACGGTCCTCGTCGCGTTGTTGGGGTCGGCGCCGCCAAGGGAGATCATCATGCGGCGAATCTCCCCGGATCGTTCACCCAGGCGCCCCCGCAACTGTCGAAACTCCGGTCGCAGCAGGGCATAAGCCGGCCCGACGAAGATCGTGGCGCTTTCCGGAACGAGCTGCCGGTAACGGGTGTCCATGTCCTCGAAGAAGTTCTGGTCTACCAGCAGATCGCAATCATGGGACCGATCGGCCAGATCGTCCAGCACCATGAGATGCCGGGTGAAAGGCCGCGCATGGGTTTCCCATGGGGCGGAAATACCGTAGTGATCCACCACCAGCCAGTCGAGCAGGCCGATTGCGGGGAGGTATGCGGCGGGGTCATCGGGTTCCGGTACTTCGGTGATGCGGAACCCCTGGGCGTCGATTCGGGTATTGATATGACCGGCGAGGGTACGGGTGAGGAAGACAACCTCGGCCCCTTCTTTCCGAAGCTTTTCCGCCAGGGAAAGGCAACGAAAGATATGACCGGTGCCGATTGCCGTGGATGCGTCTGCTCGGATTGCAATTTTCATGGTTTTCCTGACCGTTGGGCGTGGCGGATTCATATTACCATTCTCCCTGCCCTTGTGCTATGAATAGTGTAATCCAAGGTTTGACCCAGAAATCCACAGGTGAAACACCGTGTTTGATGACAGCGCGATCCTGATTACCGGCGGCACAGGCTCTTTTGGGCAAAAGGCGACGGAAATGCTACTCCAGCAGTACAATCCGAGAAAGATCATCATCTATTCGCGCGATGAGTACAAGCAATTCGTCATGCAGCAACGCTTCAGCGGCCCGATGATGCGCTATTTCATTGGCGATGTCCGGGATCGCGAGCGGCTGTCGCGGGCCATGGACGGCGTGGATTACGTCATCCACGCCGCTGCCCTGAAGCAGGTGCCTATTGCCGAGTATAACCCCATGGAATGCGTGAACACCAATGTTCACGGGGCGGAAAACGTGATCAGCGCCGCCATCACCAACGAAGTGAAAAGGATTATCGCCCTCTCCACGGACAAGGCGGCCAACCCCATCAACCTTTACGGCGCCACCAAGCTGGTGTCGGACAAGCTCTTCGTTGCCGGCAACAACCTCACCGGCGCCCGTCCCACCCGGTTCAGCGTGGTGCGCTACGGCAACGTCATCGGCTCGCGCGGCTCCGTTATTCCGTTTTTCCGCAAGCTGGTGGAGGAGGAAGGCGCACGGGAGCTGCCCATCACCGATGAGCGCATGACCCGGTTCTGGATCACCCTGGAGCAGGGCGTGGACTTCGTGTTCAAGTCCTTCCAGCGCATGCACGGCGGCGAAGTCTTCGTGCCCAAGATTCCGTCGATGAAGATCACGGATCTGGCCAGGGGGCTGTACCCCAATCTGCCCCACCGGGTAGTGGGCATCCGGCCCGGCGAAAAACTGCATGAGGTGATGTGTCCGGCGGATGACTCCCATCTGACGCTTGAATTTGACGACCATTACGTCATCCGGCCCACCATCATGTTCACCCACCCCGTGGATTACACGGTGAATAAACTGGGCGAGCGGGGCAAGCCGGTGGAAGTCGGCTTCGAGTATAATTCCGGCACCAATGAGCAGTTCCTGGGTGCCGAGCAGATGCAGGAAATGGCGGGGCTTTGCCCGGCATGATCCCTTATGGCCGCCAGAATATCAGCGAGGCGGATATTCAGGCGGTGGTGGATGTCCTGAAGTCGGATTTTATCACCCAAGGTCCGGCTATTGAGCGATTTGAGCAGGCGGTTGCCGGGTACTGCGGCACGAAATATGCCGTGACCGTCAGCAGCGCCACGGCTGCGTTGCATATTGCCTGCCTTGCGGCGGGCCTTCAGACGGGTGACACCCTCTGGACCTCCCCCGTCACCTTCGTGGCTTCGGCCAACTGCGGACGCTACTGCGGGGCAGACGTGGATTTCGTGGACATCGACCCGAAAACCTACAACTTGAGCGTTTCTGAACTGGAACGGCGCTTGAAAACCGCCAAAACCAGCGGCAGGTTGCCCAGAGTGGTGGTGCCGGTCCACTTGGCGGGGCAATCCTGCGAGATGGCGGCGATTAAAACACTTTCTGAAAAATACGGCTTTACCGTTATCGAGGATGCCTCCCACGCCATCGGCGGCGGCTATCAAGGCGCAAAAGTCGGGAGCTGCGCGTATTCTGACATGGCCGTGTTCAGCTTCCACCCGGTCAAGATCATCACTACCGGCGAGGGGGGGATGATCCTGACCAACCGCGAAGACCTGTACCAAAAGCTTATCCGGCTGAGAACCCATGGCATCACCCGCGACTCCGCCCTGATGACCCATGAGCCGGACGGCCCGTGGTACTACCAGCAGATCGCGTTGGGCTTCAACTACCGGATGACCGATTTGCAAGCCGCCCTGGGTTATAGCCAGCTCCAGCGGCTGGACGAATTCGTCATCCGGCGTCATAAACTGGCCAACCACTACAACGAGAAGCTGGCCGGTTTGCCCCTCACCCTGCCCTGGCAGCACCCAGACGCGTATTCCGCCTTTCACCTCTATATCGTCCGACTGCAACTGGACAAGATCGGCCTCTCCCACCGGGAGGTTTTCGAACAGCTGCGCGAGGCGGGTATCGGCGTCAACCTGCATTACATCCCCGTCCATCTGCAGCCCTATTACCAGGCGCTGGGCTTCCGGCCCGGCGGCTTCCCGCAGGCGGAGCAGTATTACCGCGAAGCCATCAGCCTGCCGATGTATTACGACCTGACCGAGGCGAATCAGGACCGGGTGGTTCATGCCCTCACCGGGATTCTAACCGCCCGCCGGTGCCCGGCATAGGAGGGCCTGCCATGACCGAAGCGCTTCAGACGACAGGCATCCGGCACAGTCCCATGACTCTGGGGACTGTCCAGCTGGGACTGCCTTACGGCGCTGCCAACAAGACCGGCCAGCCATCGGAGACGGAGGCGATCCGCATCATTCATCAGGCAATTGAAGCGGGCGCCGCCCAACTGGATTGCGCACAGGCCTACGGGTCGGCGGAGAACATTCTGGGCAAGGCTCTGAAAAGCCTGTCTCAGAAACCGGTGGTGATTACCAAGCTGGACCCGTTGGGTGATCTGGCGGAAGACACCCCGGCGGAGCACGTCCGTCAGCGGGTAAAAATGCTGATTGATCGCTCTTGCCAACGGCTGGGGCTGGATATGCTCGATGTTTTGATGCTCCACCGCTGGCATCACCGGACTTCCCATCAAGGTGTCATCTGGCAGGCCTTGCTGGATCTGCGCCAGGCCGGTCAGGTGCGTTATCTGGGCGCGTCCGTCCAGAATCCGGTGGAAGCGCTGGAAGCCATTGCGAACCCGGATGTTCGGGTCCTGCAACTGCCCTTCAACCTGCTGGACTGGCGCTGGCAGGAAGCGGGCGTCGACGAGGCAGCCCGGAAGAGAAAGGATCTTATGGTTCATGCCCGAAGCGCACTGCTTCAGGGGATACTTGTTGCGGATGCCTCCTGTTGGCCCCCGCTGCAAACCCCTCCTGAAAGCTACCCTCACGCTCTGATTCAAACCCTTCAATCGTTGACCCTGGAGTTGGGCCGGAAAAACGCCGTGGACCTCTGTCTGGCGTACGTTCGGGGGCAGGACTGGATTGACAGCGTGGTGACGGGGGTTGAAACGGCGGCCCAACTCGACGAGAATAGTGCCCTGTTCCGGCAGCCGCCCCTGACCGGGGCGGAAATCCGCCGGGTCCGCGAGGCCTTCCCGCCAGAAAACATTCCCGAACAACTCCTCGATCCCGCCCAATGGAGTCAATCGTCATGACCACGGATTTGCAGACCCAGCCCTACCAGCTGCCCAGCTTCCGCCTGGATGACCGGGTGGTTCTTCTCACCGGCGCCGCCGGGCATCTGGGCCGCGCTTTGGCCTTCGGCTTTGCCCGATCGGGCGCCCATGTGGTTCTCAACGGCCGGACGTCCGAGACAATCCATCAGCTTGCCGAAGATTTGCAAGCCCAAGGGTTTCAGGCCACGGCCTGCGCCTTCGATCTGACCGACGAGACCCGGCTTGAAGAGGCAATCCGCGATATCGAGAAACGCCACGACCGCCTGGACGTGCTGGTGAACAACGCCTACACCGGCAAGGCGGGCACCGTGGAAAGCGACAGCATCGAGAACTTCGACGCCGCCTATCATCTCACCGTGAGTCTTGCCTTTCGCACCGTCCAACTTGCTCTGCCGTTGCTGGAAAAAGCCGGTCAGACCAATCCCGGCGGGGCGTCGGTGATTAACATCGGCTCCATGTACGGTATGGTCAGCCCGGACCCGGCCATCTACGGCGACAGCGGCCAGAACAACCCGCCCCACTACGGCGCCGCCAAGGCCGGGCTGATCCAGCTGACCCGCTATCTGGCCTGCCATCTCGCCCCGAAAAACATCCGGGTCAACGCCCTCAGCCCCGGCCCTTTCCCTCGGCCCGAAGTGGCGGACACCAACCCGGTTTTTCATGCGGAACTCTGCCGCAAGACGCCGATGGGCCGCATTGGCCGTCCCGAGGAACTCATCGGCCCGGCCCTGTTCCTCGCCTCGGACGCCGCCTCCTACGTTACCGGCGCCAACCTCCCCGCCGACGGCGGGTGGACGGCTTGGTAAACACGTTCGTCTGCCTATGGGCGTCATTCCCGCGAAAGCGGGAATCCATAATCAGCCGCTTGGATTCTCGTTACTGAAATTCTCAGATCTTTCGATATAAACAACCCGGAAGCTGGAGGCGGGTGGCGGGTTTGAAGTGGGCCTGGACGAAGCGCAGGGCGTCCTCGCGCTGTTCGGCGGCTTCCACCAGGTGATCGCCGCCGACCTCGCGCTGGAAGTCCGGGTAGCCGGAGTACCAGAGCAGGCCGCCCTTGGGCAGGGCCGCGTGCATATTCTTCAGGACCTGCAACGGCTCGCGCACATGCTCCAGCACCTCACCCGCGAGAATCACATCGTGCTGCCCCAGTTCGGGGTAGAGCTTTTCCAGGGTCACCGGGACGACGTCGAATCTTAGCTTGCGCTGCTCGAAGCGCCAGCGGGCAAAATCCAGGTTGCCGCCCTCGATGTCGCACAGGGTGATGAAATACCCCTGGCTGGCGAAGGCCAGGCCGTAGTCGCCGACGCCACAGCCATAGTCCAGCACACGCACGTTGGGCCGCTGGCCGGGAAGGTACAGGGCGTTGAGGTGTTTCACCAGCTTGAATGCCGAGGGAAAACGGGTGTAGGCCAGCTGCATCCGGGCGGTGTAGAGGAGTTTGGCGTCCTGGTAGTTTTTCAGGAGGCCGGAGTCGGTCTCTACGCTGTCGAATTGGTCCTCAAGGGCCTGCTTGTCCTGGATGCTGGCAATGCTGCGGGCCTCTTCCTCGGACATCCCGTAGAACTCGGCAAACTCTTTCAACCGATCCTCAGCCAGGGACAGGGACGGGTCGCGCCGGGTCTGGTCGGCCAGCGTCTGCTCGTCGAGGTTCAGGGTCGAGCGATCAAAGAGCCAGGATTTGAGTTTGAGGGCGCGTTTTTCGTAGGAGCGAACCAGATTCATGGGTAAAGCCTTCTGATTAATCGTTTCTAAAGGGCGATAAAACCGTGTTCCTCGCAGCGCTGCCGCTGGTGTTCGGCGTCACGGTCCGGGTCGTGCAGGTGGCCATATATGTTGGCCTTGCTCTTGATGTAGTTGACGTAGTTCTCCACGTGGCGGTTGTTGCGCGAGGCGTGGACGAAGATGGACATCTTGCCGCCTTCGGGTGTGTGTCCCTTTTGCTTCGGAAAGCTGGAGCGGTGCAGCAGGCGCATATCGAAAATCAGCACGTCCCCCGCCTTGGACGGCACGTCGAACCCGCGGGGGTGATCGAGAAACGGTTTTTCGTAGTTATAGAGCCGGTTGCCTGAAACGGCTCTCAGGACCCGTTTCAGCACGGATCGCTGGAGCTTGGCCTGTTTGCCGGGCAGTTCTTTTCTGAGCTTCACGAAGGGGTCCGGTTCCTTGTGGGTGCCGGGGACGAGATACAGCCCGCCACCGTCGCCCTGGTTGTCCTGCAGGTAGATGCCGACCACGACGATGCGGTAGTCGTCCTCCTTGTGGTACATCCAACCCTGCTGTTCCGCCGTGGTGGTATCGGTGTGCAGGATATTGTAGTACCCCCAGTGGGCGGTGGAATCGGGCAGCATGACGAAGGGATCGCCGAGGATCACCTTCAGGGCGGTGCTGACCTTCTCGTTGCAGACCACGTCCAGGGTTTCCGGGCAGTTGACGAACAGATCCGAGAGGATGCCCTTCGCCGGTTCCTGGGTGTAGACCTTCTGCAACAGCTCTGACGGCTGTTGGTAGACGCCCGTGGATTTGGCGCTGATGCGATCGGCGATGGCCTGACGCATGACGCGAATCTGTTTGTCCGAAAGCACGTTGCTGACTACCACGTAGCCGTCGCGGTCGAACTGGCGCTCCATCTCGTCGGGGGTCTGGTCGAGGACGGGTTTGTCTTGCACCGTGGCGGTCATTGGCTTATTACTCCCGTGTCAGTTCGATGGCGTAACAGGGCCAGCAGGAACGCTTTTCCGGGTTATGGCTGCGGCCAGGGTCCTGGGCAATCACCTGGTGGGGGAAGGGATAATACATCGACAGCACCGTTTCCAGGTTGGCCGTATCGCTCCGGCCCAAGGGGTCCGGTCCCTGGGTGCGTCCGGCGGAGTCAATGTTGACGATGTAGCCGGGTCGTTTCAGCACGCGTCCCAGTTCGCCAATTACCTTGCGCAGATTGTAGGCGTAGGGAAAGGTCTTGGCGCTAAATACCAGCCGGAATCGGTTGTCTTCAAAGGGCATGTCGTGCATGTCTCCGTAGAAAATCAGGTCTTTCTCGTTGAAGAGATCCAGCCCGATGGTGTTTTTCAGGCCCAGGTGATGCCGGAAGAACAGGATCTCGTCCACGTGGCGCGGACCGATAATCAGCACCTCGTCGTCGCGGGCAATTTTTCCCTCGTTGATGAGGTTGATGATGGTGCGCAGCATCAGGTGATGATTCGCCTCCCAGCCGCGGATGAGGGAGAGGTCGCGTTCGGCGTAGGAGGGTTCCTTGCCGGTGCGCACCCGCATGGAGTATTCCAGGTTGATGTCGAGAAACCGCTTGGGGTTGTCCTCGCCGCGCATGTTGACGAACTCGTCCACCAGATCGGGAATGGTATCTGCCGCCTGTTGATCGATCGGCCCACGAGGCGGCACGTAGCCGTGATTCTCGCCTAGAACGTCCCGAATTACATCCGGCAGCCGCTTTTCGTCCACCGGCAATTGTTGGCGGCCCAGCAGCCAGAGGGCGTCCAAAAACCGCTGGCTCCGCTCCGGATCGGTGGTGCCGTTGACGCCCCGGTAGCGGCTCAGGACGATAGGGACGATGTCGTCGATGTGGTCATAGTCGAAAAACCGGGGAACCGTCCCCTCTTCAATAATCCGGTCCAGCAGAATCCGCATCAGGGCTTCTCGGATCTGCTCCTGAGACACGTCCCTGGACTCGGTGGCCAGGTTAATTCCCGTTGATTGAAGCGATTGGGCCAGTGCGTTACTGCTGGCGTCCGGCTGGCCGGTGGCCACCAACGAAAGGACCTGGTGAGCCGTTTCATCCGCCTGGGCGAGATCCCGGATGCCCAAGTCCCCAATGATTCTGGACAAAATCGCCTTTTGATCGTTCTCAAACCGGGCTTTCATCCGGTTGAGAAGATCTTCGCGGGCACGCTCCTGCAAGCGCCGGAAGTTGCCCCGCTCCTTGGCCCACGGGCTGGAATATGCCGCAACCAGATTCCGAAGGAAGCGTTCCTTCTTGCGACGCTGTTTCAGTTCCTTGAGTTGATCCTGAAAGGTGGCCAAAATGCTCATAATCGCTGCGTGTCACTCCATTTTTTCAGGGGAATCATATCATGTCCAGGCGGGCGGGCGGCCTTTCGTTAAGAACAAAAACGGGCCGGGTTAAACTTTTCTGTAAAGAAATCCCGGCAGGGACAACCGCGAGGCCGGGCGAAAATGGCGGCGCAGAAACCCCAGCGCCTCTTCGCGGGCGGCCCCGGCTTCTTCTAAATGACAACCGCCCACCGTGCGCTCGTGATCCGGGTAGCCGGAATTCCAGAACAGCCCACCCACAGGCAGGGCTGCGTGGATATTCTCAAGCAGCCGGACGGGATCACGTACATGTTCGAGCACCTCGCCCGCAATGATGATGTGCTGGCGACCCAGATCGGGATAGGGGTTGTCTTCGGTGATGGGGATGACGTCGGCGGGAACCTCCCGGACCTGGTAGCGCCATTTGGCGAATTCCAGGTTGCCCCCGGCTATATCCGCCAGGGTCACCCGGTAGCCCTGGGACGCGAAGGCCAGGCCGTAGTCGCTGACGCCGCAGCCGTAATCGAGCATGCGGATATTCCGGCGTTTTCCCGGCAGGTAGTGGCTGTTGATGTATTTCAGCAGACGGCTGGCAGGACCGAACCGGGTATAGCCGAGCATGTGCCGGGCGTTGGAGAGCATCCGGCAGGCCCGGTAGTTGTCGAAGAGAACTTTGTCCGTCTCCACACCGCTGTCGAAGGCGCGTTTATAGACGGCCATGCTCTCCTCGCTCTGGGTGGCCAGGGCTTCGTCGCGGCTCAGTTCGTAATAGTCCATCAGTTCCCGCAGCCGGTCTTCCTTGAGCGGCAACTCCAGGTTGCGGCGGGTCAGGTCGCCCAGGGTTTCCTCGGTCAGATCCAGGCTTTGGCGGTCAAACAGCCAGGATTTGAGCTTGAGGACGCGTTTTTCGCAGGAGCGGGCGAGATTCATGTCACTCTCCTTGGAGTTCCAGCACGTAACACGGGAAGTTGCCGATTTTGTCCGGGCTGGCGGTCAGACCCTCGTCTTTGGCGAGAATCCGGTGGGGGTGCTCGTAGAAGACGCCGGTGGCCGTCTCCACGTTGCCGATGTCCATCCGGCCGATGGGGGTTGGCCCCTGCGCCCGGTTGGTGCGGTGGATAACGGAGACGTAGCCGGGGCGCTTCGTCACGCGCACGATTTCCCGTACCACCTTCCGCAAGTCGTAGGCATACTCCACCACGCTGGCGCCGAACACCAGCTTGAAGGTATTATCCGGGAAGGGCATCTCGTGCATGTCCCCTTCCACCAGGTAATCGCCCTCGCTTCTGAGATCCAGCCCCACGGTGCGCGGCAGGCCCAAAATCTCTCGGAAGAAGCGGATCTCGTCGATATAGCGTGGCCCCAGCACCAGCACCCGGTCGTCGGGCGTTAGCTTGCCTTCGGCCATCAGCCCGATGATCGTGCGCAGGATCAGGTGGTGGTTGTTCTCGTAGCCGTAGACCAGGGAAATGTCGCGTTCTTCATAGTGATCCGTGGCGCGGGCGTTGACCTCCCGGAAGATGGCCGCGCAGATTTCCCGGTAGCGCCGGGGATTGTCCTCGCACTTGAGAGCAATAAACTCCTCAGCCATCGCATCCGGCACCAGGTCTTTCAGATAGTCCTCGCGGGTAAAGCGGGTGGGCTGGTAGGGATGATCCGGCCCCAGCAACGCAATGAGTTTTTGCGGCAAAGCAGCGGAGTCATAGCCCTCCAGGGAGTCTCCGGACAGCAGCCACAGGGCTTTGAGAAAACGCTCGCTCATCCACGGATCATAGCGGCCATCCTCGCCAATGTAGCGGCTGCGGACAATGGGGACGATTTCGTCGATGAAGTCATAGTCGTATTGGAAGACCACCAAGTCCCGATCAATCATCTGATCCAGAACCGCATAAACCCACCGGTCTTCGGGAAGGCCCTGACCCGCTGGAACGTTCAGGGCTTTAGATTTCTCCAGAATTTCAGCGTCCGTGGCCTGGGGGTTATCCAGCAGGATGAGTTCCAGAACCTGACGGGCCGGTTCGGGGACCGTGCCTTCACTGGTCAGCAGGGCGGCGGCGAGCTGGCGGCAGTCATTGTCGAATCTTGCCTGGGTCTCGGCAAAATTCCGAAGACCGGCGTTGCGCTCGAAATCCCGGAAGGTGCCGCGCTTCTTGCCCCACGGGCTGGCGTAGACCGCCACCAGTTGTCGCAGGTAGCGGTCCTTCTTGCTGACCTTCTTGTAGCGTTTGAGCGCCTTGAGCATCTTTACTCCACCAACGACAGCAGTTCCGGCTCATCGGACTTGTGGAACTGCATCATGTAAAACCGGCGGTACAGGCCGTCGTTGGCCAGCAGGACCTCGTGGTCGCCGGATTCCACGATGCGGCCCTTCTCCAGCACGAGGATGCGGTCGGCATGCTTGATGGTGGAGAGCCGGTGAGCGATGACGATGACCGTCTTGCCGCGCATCAGCTCCTGTAAGGCTTCCTGCACCAGCTTCTCGGATTCGTTGTCCAGGGCGCTGGTGGCTTCATCCAGAATCAGCAGGGGCGCATTCTTCAGGAACGCCCGGGCGATGGCCACCCGCTGGCGCTGCCCGCCGGAAAGCAGCGTTCCCCGCTCGCCGACCACGGTATCCATGCCGTCGGGCTGGGTTTCAATCCAGTGGGCGATATGCGCCGCCTTCGCCGCCGCCCAGATTTCCTCGTCCGTGGCGTCCAGCTTGCCCAGCAGGATGTTTTCCTTGATGCTCAGGTCGAAGAGGATGTTCTCCTGGGACACGATGGCCAGTTGGGAGCGGATGTCCGTCACGGCGATGTCGCGCAGATCCGTGCCGTTCATCAGGATGCAGCCTTCCTGCGGGTCCATGAACCGGGGAATCAGGTCCACCAGGGTGGATTTGCCGCCGCCGCTGGGACCGACCAGGGCCACGGTTTCGCCCCGACGGATATCGAAGCTGAGATCCCGCAGGACCTGCTCGTGATCCTTGTAGGAAAACGTCACATTCTCGAAGGCGAGGGATTCAAAGGCCCCGATGGCTGTCGGGTTCTCCGGGTAGACCAGTTCCGGGCGGCGGTCCATCATCTCGAAGACCCGCTCCGCCGGGGCGAGGATCACCTGGACCTTGCCGAGAATCGATCCGATGGTCTTCACCGGCTTGAACATCATGGCCATGGCCACGATGAACGAGGCGAAGGCGCCGGGGGTCATGATGCCCTGCTCCACCTGGATAACGCCGAGATAGAGAATCAGGCCCAGGCCGGTGGCGGAAATCAGTTGCATCAGGGGCTTGAGCAGCGCCCCCGCCTTGTTGGCGCTGATGGAGGTGGCAAAGAGGGTTTCCAGGGACTTGTTGAACCGCTTGCGCATGTAGCCGATGAGCTGGAAGGCCTTGATTTCCTTCACGCCGTAGAGAAATTCCGTGAAGATGATGATGATCTGCGAGTTGAGGTCCCGCAGCCGGTAGTCCAGGCGGCGCAGCTTTTTGGAGATGAAGTGCAGCGGGACGACGATGAAGGAGATGATGAAGATGGAGATGAGGGCAAACTGCCAGTTCTGGTACAGCAGCACCGCCGCGAGAAAGACCATGCTGAAGGATTGCAGGATGAAGTCGTGGAGGTTGTTGACCACGGCCTGTTGCAGCTTCAGGGTGTCCACGTAGAAGCGGGTGTAGATGTCCCCGGTGGAATGATTTTTAAAGTAGGCCAGATCCAGGCGGGTCAGGTGCTCGAACAGTTCCTTGCGGATATCCCGGCTGATGGCGTTGCTCAGTTGCACGGTGCAGTAGCTGTTGATATAGAGCAGCACCCCTTCCACCAGCGTCACGGCCAGGATCAGGAGAGGCACCGTCTTGAGGATGGCGAAATCCTGGGTTTCCAGCAACTGGTTCACGATGGGGCCGATCATCAGGGCCACCGCGCCGCCGATGGCCGCCAGCGGGATGGACGTCAGCAGGGTCACCACGAACAGCCGCCGGTAGGGCTTCAGGTAGCCCAGCAAGCGGGTATAGGTCTGGCGATCCGTTTGGAGGGATTTCAGCATAACAGGTGGAGAGGGTTGCTTCGCAGGGAGATCATACGACAGACCGGCCCGGCAATCTACAGTTGGCAATATATCGCAATATTTGGCCCTGACCGGCTCAGCTTTCCAGGAGATCCCAGGCCATGGGGGTGCCCCGTCGGATGCCCCGGCTGGCTTTCTTGCCCAGGATGTCGTCGTAATGCTTGGGCATCAGCCCCTCGCCGGGGCGGATGGAGCGCAGGTTATCCGGCGTAAAGACCTCGCCCGGCTGCATGTCGGCGCTCACATAAAGCGACCGGCGAAACTGCAGGGAATTGCGCTCGCTTTCGGATGACGGGCCGAACACCGGTTCACCCAGGGCCTGGTGGACCGTCCGGGTTTCCTCGACGAGGTGGGCCATCTCCTGCGGCTCCAGCGAGAAGGCGGAATCCACCCCGCCGTCGGCGCGGGACAGGGTAAAGTGTTTCTCGATGATCGTGGCTCCGAGGGCGACGCTGGCCACAGCCACGCCAATGCCCATCGTATGGTCGGACAGACCGACCTGGACCCCGTATTTTTCTCTCAGATAGGGGATGCCCCGCAGGTTCATCTCCGAGGGTTTCGCCGGGTAGCTGCTGGTGCATTTGAGCAGCACCAGTTCCTCGCACCCGGCCTGCCGGGCGGCGCTGACGGCCTCGCCAATCTCCTCCAGCGAAGCCATACCGGTGGACATGATGAGGGGCTTGCCCGTGGCGGCGGCTTTTCGGATCAGGGGCAGGTCCACAATCTCGAAGGAGGCGATTTTATAGGCCGGAACGTTCAGGTCTTCGAGGAAATCAACGGCTGAATGGTCAAAGGGCGAGCTGAAGCAGATCAGCCCCAGCTCCCGGCAGCGTTTCATAATGGGCTCATGCCATTCCCACGGCGTGTGGGCCTTTTCGTACAGCTTGTAGAGGGACTCCCCCTTCCAGGGGCTCTCCGGGTTCTCGATGAAAAAGGCGCCCTCGTCGATATCCAGGGTGATGGTTTCCGCCGTGTAGGTCTGGATCTTCAAGGCATCAACCCCGGTCTTGGCGGCGGCCTCCACGATGGTCAGCGCCCGGTCCAGCGAGCCGTTATGGTTGCCCGACAATTCCGCAATAATAAACGGCGGATGCCCCGGCCCAATAGCCCGACCGGCGATTTTCAGGTCCTGAACAATAGCTGCTTTTGTTACGGTCATCGCTGGATTCTCTATGTTTTCAGTTTCTGGACGTAGGTCATGTAAGAGGGCTCATACCCGGCCTTTTCAAAGGCCCGATGAGAGGCGGTATTGCCGGCCAGCACCTGAGCTTCCACAGCCTCGATTTGCGGAAGGTTCCTCTTCAGCCAATCGGCACCTTCCTGTAGGATACGGGTTCCGAGCCCTTGGCCGTGCAAACCGGGCACCAGGTATATGGAGACGATGGCTTTGCCGGTTGCCGGGAAATCATAGCGCAGCACACCCACCGGGTCGCCGTCCGATTCGGCAATTAACAGCACCGACTCATCGGACTGAAGAATCTTTTCGAACCAAACCTGATGCTCTTCCCAGGCAATGGGTTCGGGGTTGAATATGTGCTGTCGGGTCTCCGGGGCGTTTCGCCACTGAAAGACCGACTCACAGTCCGCAAGTCCGGCTTTTCGCAGGGTCAACACACGGGTCTGCATCAGGCCTGTACCGCCGCCTTGTCCCGCTGGCGCTCTGCGTAAAGCTGATACTTGAGTTCAGCCATGCGCCAGTCGGTTTCGTTGTCCAGATCGATGGCCTCGAACTCGGGCACTTCCATGCCGAGGGCGTGGTCGGCGTAAAGCTTGTTCTGGGCGAAGAGGGCCGAGGTGCGCATCCACCAGAACTGGCCACCGTCGTGGAAACGGGGGGGCAGATCGTTGCTGACAGAGTGCAGATGCTCCGGCCAGACCATGCTGACCCGGCCCTGCTCGTCCAGTTGCAGCGCCCGCTGGATGGGATCGGCAAATCGCACCACCGTATAGAGGCCGTCAGCCTCCGGGGCGGCTTCCAGACGTTGCCAGGCATCGCGGAGCTTCTCCCCGGTGATGAACACCGCCGTGGGCAGCATGCAGCAGAGCCAGTCAAACGTCTGCCCCCGCTTTTCGTATTCGTTCAGGACCTCCTGCACCACCTCATAGAGCATCACGTTGTCCCCGGCAGCTTCTGCGGAGCGCAGGAAGGGGACCTCCGCGCCGTAGTGCCGGGAGATGTCGGCGATTTCCTCGCTGTCCGTGGAGACCATCACCGTGTCGAACAGGCCGGATGCCAGCGCGCCCTCGATGGAGTAGGCGATGATGGGCTTGCCGAAGAAGGGGCGGATGTTCTTGCCCGGCAACCGGCGGCTGCGGCCCTTGGCGGTGATAATCGCGATTTTTCTGGCTATTGCTGGGTGGGTCATCGCTGGGCAGGCTCCTGTTGGTAGGCTTTCTCCAACTGGAACTTGGTGATGAACTCGTCGCGCAGAACGCCGTACTCAACGAGATCCACGTAGCGGCCGTTCTTGAAGTGGGCCTGGCGGCGGCGTCCTTCCTCTTTCATGCCGAGATACGCGGCCAGCTTCTGCATGGCGATGTTGTCTTCGGCGGTGCCGCAGTGGATGCGGTTCAGGTTCAGGGTCTTGAAGCCGTGATCGCAGAGGAGATACGCGGCCTCTTTGGAGTAGCCCTTGCCCCAGTGCTGCTTCTCGCCCATCACAATGGCGAATTCCGCCTGGCGGCTGATGGGCTCGATACGGTTCAGGGTAATGTTGCCGATATGTTCATCCGTGTCCTTCAGGCAGACGGCCAGGGTAATCGCCTGTCGGTTATTCGCCATCGCCCGGATGTATTCCTCCGCAGACGACGGCGGATAGGGGAACACATGGTGGGAATTGTAGCGGCAGACCTCTTCGTCGTTGAGCCAGTTGACGTAGTTGCCTTGGGCGTCTTCCGGCAGCAGGCTGCGCAGGTAGACGCGCTCGCCGATGAGAAACGGTTGCTTCATGTCAGTGGGTTCTCCCTAGTTCCTGCCGGTTGTCCCAGACTTTTTCAAAGGCGTTCACCACGTCCTGCAAGTCCTCACGGGTCATGGGCGGGCGCATGAGATCATGCCAGAACAGTTCGCGCTCGTACAGCCGTTCCGCCACCGGGCAGACGCCCTTGCCGTATTCCACGCTGCCCGTGTAGTGCGGGCTGGTCCAGGGGAAGCCGGATGTCCCGAAGGCGATGCGCCTCTGGTACATGGGCAGCAGGTGCAGGGCCGTGTAGCCGCAGTGCATCCGCACCCCTTCGTGTTCCTGCCCGATATTGGGCGCCAGTTCCGCCTTCACCGCGTCGATAAAGACGTTCCTCGGCACGCCGGTCGCGTCTTCGTCGAACTTGAGCGGGTGGATGTAATACGCGTGGGTGCAGCCGTCGCGAATTTTCGTCGGCGTGAGGCAGGGAACCTGACCCAACTGCTCATTGAGCCAGGCCACGTTCTCTTGTCTCGGTCCCAGCAGACCGTCCAGCTTCTTCAGCTGCTCCCGGCCAATGGCGGCCTCGATTTCCGTCATCCGGTAGTTGAAGCCCACCATGTTGCAGAGCAGTTCCGGCGTCCAGTCATCCGGGTTCCTGTATTTGCCCGGAATCGCCGCTTCCGCGTGGTTTCGGATCAACTGCAGCCGCTCGGCCAGCCGGTCGTCGTTGGTGACCAGCACCCCGCCCTCGCCGGTGTGGATGTGCTTGTGATAGTTCAGGGAGTAAACCCCAATATCTGCCAGGGTTCCGGCGAATTGGTCCTGGTACTTTGCGCCGGGAGCCTGGGCGCAGTCCTCGATAACGGCGATGCCGTGCTTCTTCGCGATGGCGTTGATGGCCTCGGCGTCGTAGGGCAGGCCGAAGATGTCCACCACCACGATGGCCTTCGTCCGCTCGGTAATCCGGGCCTCGACGGAGGCCGGATCGAGGCAGAAGTAATCCGGTTCAATATCGGCAAAGACGGGAATGGCCCCATAGACCAGCGCCGCCGTGGCGGAGGCCGACATGGTAAACGGCGAGACAATCACCTCGTCGCCCGGCTCGACCCCCACGGCGCCAATAGCCGCATACAGGGCGGAAGTGGCCGAGTTGACGGCGATGGCGTGTTTCACGCCGAAATATTTTGCCCACTCCTCTTCGAACGCCCGAACCTCCGGGCCGCCGTAAAAATCTTCATGCCAGGCCCCAAGGAAGCGGGACAGAACGCCGCTGTCCAGCACCCGGTTGACGGCGGCTTTTTCCTCGTCACCGATGGTTCGGTAGGCGGGAAACGGCCGGGACCGGACCTTGTCTCCGCCGTGAATGGCAAGCTTGGACTGGACGAGCTGTGGCATCGGGGGGCTTCCCTGATCTCATCTTTTGGGGCTGTTCGAACGGGGATAGTCTAGCATAAAGACAAGGGTCAGACACCCACGGCGGAGGCGGGCGCAGCGGCGCGAATGTCCTCGCAAAGCTTCAACACCCGGACGGCTTCCGGGGCGCCGCATTTCAGCAGCTCTTTTCCGTCCAGGGCGTCCGCCAGATTCTCCACCGCCCGCATCAGCGCCTGATCGAGGGCGGGCCGGCAGTGCTCCTGCGGGGAATACGTCCGGTATCCGGCATATTGGGCATCTTCCCGGGCCATACTGATCTCCAGCCGACGCCCCAGATCAAAGATTCTGACCCGGCCCCGCTCAAAGAGCAGATCCAGCTCGTACTGGGTGACCTGGCGGGAGTCCACGGCCTGAATGCGGAGTTCGCCGCCGGACCCGGTCTCCAGCACGGCGCTGAGGCTGGGATCTTGGGGTCGGAAATCAAAAATACTGCCGGTCACGCTGACCACGGCCAGATCACCCAGGAACATCAGGGCCTGATCCAGCAGGTGGGAGCCGTTATGGAACAGGCCCTTGCCGTAATAGCCGGTCCCGCCCAGAAACCGCCCGAATTCGCCGCCGTGAATCCGTCCGGCCAGCCGGTGGAATTCGGGGACGTACCGGCGGCTGTAGTTCACGGCCAGTCGGATTCCGGCGTTGTCATACACCCCGGCGATTTTTTCCGCCTCCCGGCTGCCCAAAGCCAGCGGTTTTTCAGCCAGAACAAACCGGACCGGCTTTTCGGCCAATGTCCGCAAGAGATCCGCATGGGTCTCGTCCGGCGTGGCAACCACGGCCACATCCACCCGGTTGTTCTGAAAGGCGTCATCGATGGAGCCATAGGCTTTAACGCCCCAGAGTCCGGCCGCTTTTTCAGCCCGGGCCGTATCCACATCCACGAAACCCAGCAGGTTGAAGTCAGGATGGGTGGAAAACGCATGGGCATGGCTGAGGACGGCCGCATCATTCGGGGCATCGTAAAACGCGCCGATGTTTCCGGCGCCGAGAATCAGGACGTTTCGCACTGCGTTGGCGGGGTTCATGCCATCACTCTAGAGGAAACCACGGGAGAGGACAATACCGGGGGACAAGAGGCGGCCTTTGGGGTAAAGTAGGGGCCATGACGACGACGCGACGCCTGCTGCTGTTTGCCCATGACCCCGGCGGGGCCAACACGCTGATCCCGTTGGTAAGGCCCCTGCGCGAGGGTGGGTTCGACGTGCTGCTCTGCGGCAAGGGTCCGGCTTTGGCCCGCTACGCGGCCCATGGTCTGAGCGGCGACCCCTGGGATGTGGAGACCGAGGAACAGGTGGCCGAAAAGCTCAGGAATATCCGGCCTGATCTGGTGCTCACCGGTACCAGCGCCGATGACTTTACGGAAAAATTCCTCTGGCAACAGGCAAAGACACTGGGAATAACCTCCGTTGCCATTCTGGATCAATGGATTAACTACGGTATCCGGTTTTCCGAGTGGCCCATCAGCCGGATGAGCCAGTACGAAGCCCACCCGACCCATGCCTTCCTGCCGGATCGCATCTTCATCATGGACGACTTCGCCCGGCAGGAGATGCGGGCCGCCGGATTCCCGGACAAACGGCTGGTAGTAACGGGACAGCCGTATTTTGAACTGGTTCGGCAGGGATTTGCAGAGATTCCGACGGGTCACGCCCGGCAGGTTCGCCATGAGCTGGGGCTGGCCGATTGCGGCCAGGTGGTGACCTTCGTCTCGGAACCCCTCTCGCAGCTTTACGAGAACGCCGAAGCCGAGTTCGGCTATACGGAGCACAGCATCTTCAGCGCCCTTTACCAAACGCTGGCGGAGCTGTCGCCGCAGACCGGCGTCATCCTCAAGCTGCACCCGCGGGAAAACCCGGACAGTTACCGGGGTTTTTCAGGCAACGGGCCGAAACTGGCCGTCGATCAGACCCACTCCCCCTGGGAGATCATCGACGCCTCGGATCTCGTCGTCGGCATGTCTTCGATGATGCTCATCGAGGCTTTGATCGCCCGAAAGCCGATCCTCTGTGTGCAGATCGGCCTGAACCGGGCGGAGAACCCTTTCGTACTCGTCCGGCGGGGACGGGTGTCACCAATCCTGACCCGGGAGTCCCTGGCAAAGACGCTCCGGGACGGGTTGTCCGGCAGTTTGCCAAAACCATCGCCCCCGCCCTTTAAGGAGGACCCGGCCGAACGGGTGCTGAAGGAGATTCGGGCGTTGCTGGGCGCACCAGTGTAGTGAACACTATAGCGAAACAGCTTTACTTGAAGCGCTTTCTTTATTTATGATGCTGGTAGTCAGGAAACAGAGAACATCATAGAGAACATCATGCTGAAAACACTCGTCTGGGGTTATACCTACGAATTCGCCCCCATCATCGACGCCCTGCAGGAAATGCAGGCATGCGACGTGAAAGTATGGATCGGCACGGAAAAGCGCTGTACATACTCGCGCAAGAATTTTCGGGAAAAAGACCTGACCTTCCCCTTCAAGTCGCCGGTGCGTTGCCCGGACCATCTTTACGACGAAGTGATGAAAGACCGCGCCACGTATCTGGAGATGGCCAACCGGCGCAACCACTTCGACGGTTTTTACATGAATACGATGCATGATTTTCTGGATCTCTTTCATCAGCATCTGGATTATTTCTACTACCTGCTCTCCTCCAACGAGATCGACCTGGTGATGATCGACACCATCACCCACTACGGCGAGGATCGCCTGCTCTACACGCTGGCGCGGGCCATGGGCATCGAGACCCTCTGCATCTTTCCCACCATGTTTCCGGAGCGCTTCTTTTACGTCTTCGATGTGGATGATTTCGGCCATTTCAACGAATTACCCGTCATCGAGGAGGAAGACCCCGGTCCTATCAACGCCGAACAGAAACTGGACATGTACCTGAAATATCTGAGCAACTACAAGCCGTTTAATTATACGCTCATTGATGCGGCAAAAGATTTCTTCCTGCACAAAAAACTGCACGCGTTCTACAAATTCCAGCGGTTCCGTAAATACCGCAAAAATCTGGACGAGATTACCGACAAGAACCCGGATCTCGATCAGCCCTTCGTCTACTTCCCGCTGCACCTGCAGCCGGAGATGAGCAGTTGCCCGCTGGGCGACAAATACGCCGACCAGTTGCTGGCCCTGGAAACGCTCTCGGACATGCTGCCGGAAGGCTGGTGGATCTATGTGAAGGAGAACAAACACCAGAGCGAGTACCAGCGCGGCGACGGGTTCTTCAAGCGGCTTCGCAATATTGAAAACCTTAAGGTTGTTCCCGGCAATATTCACTCCCACGAGATGATCCGCCGCTGCCGCTTGACCGCCACCATCACCGGCACCGCCGGATGGGAGAGCATCAACATGGGCAAGAGCGTCCTGGCTTTTGGTCGTCCGTGGTATTTGTCCCTGCCCGGCGTGACATACTACCGCCCCGGCCTGAACTTCGAGGACGTGGCGAATGGCACCTTCACGAAGGACGAGTTGGAAGCCGCCGTCCGCAAGCTACTAACCAAAGCCGGCCGCGGCGAAACCAGCCGCCTGTTCACCCGCCCCGACTTCGACAAGCTCGCCAACGCCCAGAAGGTCGCCGCCTCTTTCGCCAAGGCGATTAGGCATCTGGAGGCGAGAAGGCATACCTCCGCCAAGAATGTTTGCGTCGCCTCTCAGAATTAATGAAGCCCGCCTCACCCAATCCGGCCTGACGCAAGGAACGAGCGTTAACGATGAGGCTCCTTGAACAAAATATTGTTTGACTCTATGGAGAAGCCGATGTCATGGCGTCATCAGAAACCGGAACCCCTATTCATCAGACGGAGAATTGGCGGGTTGACAGACCTTGGGCAGGTAAAACCGGAATGTTGAGCCTTCACCCTCAACGCTGCTCACTTCGATCAAGCCGCCATGCAACTCAATCAGCTTTTTGACGGAAGACAACCCAAGCCCTGTTCCTTCCACGGTGTTCGGGCCGGCGCCGATCCGGTAGAACTCACTGAACAGAAGAGGCATTTTGTCACGGGGGATGCCAATGCCCGTATCCTCCACCTCGAAAACGGCATCTCCGTCAGTTGCGCTTTTCTGCATCCAGTCGGGAATGCCGATGCCGGTATCCTCAACGGCAACAACCACATGATCGCTTTCAGCATCCTCATGGACACGCAGCCATATTTTTCCGAAACGTTTGTTGTACTTGGCGGCGTTGCTTAGCAGGTTCAGCAGAATCTGCTTCAGCAAAACCGGGTCTGCGTTCACCTCCATGTCCGGCTGAAGCTCCACGTCGACTTCCAGGGATTTGTCCTCGGCCAACACCCGAAGCGTAGGCATCAGGCTGTTGATAAACGGCTCAAGCGCAATGCGTTGAAATTGGGGAGCAATTTGCCCGGCTTCGATTCTGGCCCGATCGAGTACATCGTTGACCAACGCCCGCATCTCGCCAACACCCTGTGCAATATAACCGATCAGTTCCTTTTGCAGGTTGGAAAGGTTGCCGCAGTCAGTAGTCAGAATTTCAGCAAAACGGCCAATGGCAGCTATCGGCGTTTTCAGATCATGGGAAACCAGAGAAAGCACCTTGGTCTTTTGCAGGTTAACCTTTTCCAACTGTGCGGTTCGTTCTTTCACCCGCCGCTCAAGGGTCAGGTTCAGTTGCCGAAGATCCTCTTCCGTTTTGAGGGTGTTCTCATAAAAAAACAACCCTCTCAGCGAAAGCACCATCACCAGCATGGAAAGGAAAACCGTTCCGAATTCAAACCCGACAAAAAGCAGATCCGTAGCAGCCCCCCGTTCCTCCTCAGCCACCCGGACATTAAACAGGCCAATGGTTATAGCTCCCGCGATCAGAATCAGCAAGCCGGATAGAACACCCATCAGGGCAAAGGTCCTGACTCGTCGCGACGGGGAAAGGACAGGTGCAAGCAGGCCATTGAAAGGGATCGTCGCATACAGATAGATAACCCCTGTTATGCCGAATGCGGCGGTTGCCGGCAGTGACTGCAGATAACTGAACAGCACAGGGAGGTTGGCCCAATAACCCAGCAAGGCGAAAGCAACCGTTTCCAGAAGCCAGAACCCTATGATGCCCATTCCAAGAGTGGCCCACCAGGTATGATAATACCGGTTAAAAAGCAACAAACTGACCGAAGCGCCCAGAAGCTGAACCGCTGTCAGGAACGCCATTGGGATTTCGTCGAAATCTTCTATCAGCGGCAGAAAAATCCGGAAGCGGGCCAGAACAAAATGTTCACCGATAACGTACGACGCAATCCCTGCAACCGTCAACAGCAGTATCGCATTGCTTCGCCATCCAGCGGCTTTTTTTGCGGGAATCCCTTGCGCTATGGCAAACCCCAGAAAAACCAGGGCAAAAGAACTGGATAATGCAATCTGCTCGCTTCGCCAGGGAAGATAACTTTTCAACACAGGCATGTTCAACCCATGCCCAATAATTCCCAGCGCCCCGATCAGCAGAACGATAACGCCGCCCATCCGTATGAAGCCAGAGCCGCGCTCACCCTGTGCGACAGGTTGCTCCGTCGTTTTCTCTGCCGTTTTTTCTTCTGGACACATGCAAGGACGTTTTCCAATGCTTCTGACATCTGCTGTTCATTATCCATCCGGCAACCTGTCGGAATAATTACTCTTCCGGCCTGGTTGGATGATTCCACATGGCCCAAAACTGCCTAGTTCAAGCCCGGTATCCGCCCGTAGGGAATCCGCACGGTTAAAGGGCCGAAAACGTAAGGGGCAACGGCATACGGATCAAATGTCAGTATCAGTTCGTCCGGGCCTGTATTCCATGTGCCGAAAATTTCGGCCTTCGGCTCAAACCCGAAGGCGGTCAGCATCTGTGCCGCCGCCTCTTCCGTAAGATCCGGCGACAGGGCCATCAGCTGCCGGATCAGATCCGCCCGGACCAGGTCATATAATGGCTTAACCCAGTCGCTCTCCGGCGCAAACAGATCGGCCAGGGTCAGCATGCGGTTGTTCTTCAAGTCGTAGGTCAGGCCGGAGGTGTGGGTGTTGGGATGGGCCGCCCCTTCCACGTAGCTGTAATAATGCATTAACACGCTGATACGATCCGAGTCGCGGAAGGTCACCTCGTACCCGCCTTCCAAAGTGGCCAGGCTGTAAGGCTCGCCATAAGCCAGAAGGGTTTCCATCACCTGCCGCTGGATGGCATGGTTCACCCCGGTATCGGGCAAAAAATCAATGTCGTAACGCAACTGCGGAAAGGTGACCGCTACCTGCTGCATATCGCTTTTCAGGGTCAGCACCCCCTCGAACATATCCGCCTCCGGAGCGGCGCTCTCTTGCGCCCATACCGGAAAACCGGTCAATCCCAACACGAGAAAGAACAACAGGAATCGTCTCATGCATCACACCCCAGGGTTGCCGCTACGCTATTTAGTCTATCAGAAGACCGCAGCAACGGGCGTGGAGCTACCTAGGCAGAATCGACATTTAAACCTGAAATATTTACCGTCATTGCGTCCCTACCTTCGCAGGGATAAACTCCAACGGAATCCCTTCCGGGTTTTCCGGTCAATGGATTCCGGCTCACCCATATCCGTACAGCTCGGCTTTGGGCCTCGCTTACGGCTATCGGCGTCCGGAATGACACGGGTTGATTTATCTTAAATGTCGATTGGCCCTAGTCCATTCGTTTGCGGATCTCGGCCATGATCGCCGTCATAATAGCGGCCTGCAAACTTCTGCCCAGAGCCTGGCCGCCGGAGCGGGCGGCGTGGCGGGCAGTATGGCCGAGGGAGGGGATCACCCAGGCCAGGGCGAAACCGGCCACCAGGCTGACGCCCAGGGCACGCATGGGGTAGTGCCGCACGGCGCCGCGCCAGTCGCGGATATGCTCCACCCGGCCTTCCAGTTCGCCGGCGGTGTGCATCAGCTCCGCCTTGGTATGCTGAATCTCCTTGCGCAGGTTCTCGATGTCTTCCGTGGACGTGGTTCCCATGATCCGTTGCTCCTTTAGCCAACTCGATTATTCAATGACGTGAACCGGCTTGTCACCCAGCAGTTCGGGGTAACCCCGCTTCAAGCGCACATAGCCCGCCATCACCAGGCTCAGGGTCACCACCAGCATCACCCCGGTGGTGCTCAACGCCGCAGGCAGAAATGCCATACCCGCTTGCATCAGGAACGCAATCAGCGACACCCCGGCAAACAGCAGCACCAAGCCGACAAACTGCACCGCCAGAACGCCAAGAATGGCAATTTGGACCGCCTTTTGCAGGGTCGCTTTGCCTTCCGCCTTGAGAAGCTCTTTTTCCTGGTTGATCAACTGGGCAAACTGCTCGAACAGCCGCCTGATGAGATCCGGAAAGGATTCCGAAGGCGGCTGAGGGGTTGTGGTGCTCATGGCAACCTTCCTTTCCGCAATCCTAGCGTAGCAGGCGACCAACAAACAGGCCGACGAGAAGCCCCGCAATCATGCTCTTGCCGGGGTTGCGACGCACAACCACCTTCATATCCTCCAGCATCTGCCGGGAGTCATGCTGCTCAAGATACTCGGCCATGCTTTCCACCCGGCGGGAAGTGGCCTCCAGACCGGCACTGGTTTTCTCACGGGCCTGTTCCATCCCTTGGCCAAGCCGGGTTTCCAGATCCCTAATACCGTGGGACGCGCTGCGCAACCGGGAGCTGGTCGCCTGACGGGAACTTTCGAGTCCTTCGCGCACCCGGTGGGCGCCCTGGTTTAATTTTTCCCGGACATTTTCCTTCACTTTCGTCGCCGTGGCACCCTCTCCCTGAGGCTCGCCTTCACCCTGCGGACCGAGATCGGACATTTCCGGCCCGGTGGAAACCGGGATGTCATCCTGGGGCGACGGGTGCTGATCGTGGTATTCCATAAGGCCAATCTCCTCTTTCCTCGTTCCGGCACTGGGGGCTAAAAATATGCGTGAAAAATATGCGTTATTGTTATTGCGTTTCAAGAGCGTACCTTGCAGCCGTCATCAACAACACTAGCCAGTGTTCTATCCCTCCCCTCCCCGGCCATGCGTCAGCATGAACCCCACCGCCTGGGCGATACCCGTTCCAGGAATTCCGTTCTATGCTGGCCGCGATGAGAGCGTTCATCCGACTTGCGGTTCTTCTGGCCATCCTGGGCTGCGGCCTGACCGGCCTGTGGCTGGCCTGGGTAACCGTGCGCGATCCCTTCGCGGCGTTGCCCAAACCGCAGGGGGTCCGGTTAACCGGCAGCCGGACCGTGGAAACCGAAACCCGGACCCTGAACTATTTAACCCTGCATGACCCTGGCGTGGGGGAAACCAGGGTCATCCTCAGCCTGCCCCGCCCGGCCCCCGAAGAACCCGTTCCCCTGATGGTCGTCCTGGGCGGATTGCCCAGCGCCGAGGACAACCTGCGCCACACGCCGGACCCCGGCCCCAATGCCCTCATCCTCTACGACTGGCCGTTTGATCCCTACCTGCCCGAAGATCTGGGAAAACTGGCCCTCCGCCTGCCGCATCTCTACCGAAGGAGCAGCCGCATGCCGGGCCAGATCGCCGCCGCCACCCTCTGGGCAAAAGAACAGCCCCGTATTGACGGAAGTCGTGTCAATCTCCTGGGATTTTCCCTGGGCGCCCTGTCCGTCCCCGCCGCCCAGAGGATACTCGAACACCAGGGCGTCCCGGTTTACGCCACGCTGCTTGCCTACGGCGGCACCCCTGTTTCGGATCTCCTCATCGAACACCCCTCCTTACAGGAGAAACCGTTCAAACCCGTCATCCGTTGGACAGGCCATTTGTTTACCCGTCATCTCGATCCCGACGCCCACCTGCCGTATCTTGAAGGCCGGTTCCTGGTGATTTACGGCGAGGAGGACGACATGGTTCCGCCGCCCGCCGCCCGCCGCCTCGCCGAACTCACCCCCGAACCAAAGACCGTGGTCGTTCTCCCCGGTCGGCACATGGGGGTCGGAGAAGAGGAACGTGCCACCCTGCGCCGGATTGCCGCCATCAGCCGACAATGGCTGTTGGCACAGGGGGCCGTTGAAAGATTTACTCCACACGATAGGTCACCCGGTAAATGACGCCGTTGACATCGTCAGAGATGAGAAGCGCACCGTCAGGGGTGACGGCGGCGCCGGCAGGACGGCCGAAGTGGGCGTCACCGTCTTCGATCAGGAAGCCGGTTATGAACGGCTCAATGGCCACCGGCTCACCGTTTTTGAAATCAACCCTGGCCACGCCGTAACCCACCGCCGGATAACGATTCCACGAACCCCGCAGGGGAATAAAGGCATCGCCCTGATACTCAAGAGGAAATTTTCTTTCAGTATAAAAGGCCCAACCGATGGGGGTGCTATGGGCCTGGTGGGTCAGCACCGCAGGCCGGGTCCGGGCGCAAAATTCGAACCTGGACAAATTGTCAGGTGGCGGAACATCCACCGTGGGATCTTCCTGGCGATCGCCGAAACACCAGGGCCAACCGTAATGCGCCCCGGCCTCAAGACGGTTGAGTTCCTCAGGCGGGTCGTCCGCACCCACCCAGTCCGTCCCGATATCCATCCCCCACATCTCACCGGTTTGGGGATGCCAGCCAAAACCGATGGTGTTGCGCAGGCCTTCGGCAAAGATCTCGCGCTCACCACCGGAGAGGGGTGCCCGCAGGATGGCCGCATGCTCCGGGTTTTCTTCCTCGCAGGCGTTACAGCTGCTACCGACGGAAATATACAGCCGGTTGTCCGGCCCGATGCCGAGGGTGCGGTAAGGATGCCGCCCGCCCGCGGGCAGGTTGTCCAGAATGGGCCGGGGTTCCGGATACGCGCCCTCCGACCGGATTTCCGTCACAAACACCCGCCTCGGCGCCGCCAGATACAACTGCCCCTGACGCACCACCAGCCCATGCACATCCGGAATGCCACTGACCACAACCCGCCGCGAGTCCGCCTCACCGTCACCATCCGTATCCCGCAGGGCCAGCACGTCGCCCTGATTCGGACGGCTGACCAGCACGGTGCCGTCTTCAAGAACCGTCATCATCCGGGCATGGCCCGCGTTCCGTGCAAAAACACCGATCTCAAAACCGGCAGGCACCCGCAGCCGATCCAGGTACGCCTTCCGAAACGGACGCTGCCGGGGCTGAAACATGGCCAATTCACCCTCGCCATAGCCGTTCGCATTGAAATTCTCCCTGTTGTGATCCTGGCGTTCCTGGCCGGTGGAATGGTTCTGGCAGGCGCCCGCCAGCATCACGATCAACAGGCCCGTCAGCAGAATTCTCAATCTCACAAACATGCACACCTCCCGCCCCATTATGGACGGAATACGTGCGCCTGATGATCAGCCAGGTCGGTTATGCGATGGCGCTAAAACGGCGGGCGGTGGTCTGTTCGCCATTCGGGGAACCACCGGTCTGTCCGCCCTGCGGACCGGCATTACCTTGTGGGCCGGGCGCATTGCCGTTGGCGCCGAAGGCGATGGCCCCCTGGTTCTTGCCGATATTGGAAATCACACTGTCGAGGTTGGCCATCAGGGAACCGACCTCGCCAATCCCGGCAGAGGCTCTTGAGGCAATGGCCACGTCCGCCCCGGACAAGCCATGGCCGGGGGCTTCCGCCGCCTCTTTCGCAATCTGGAAGTCTTCAAACACCTGCTGCAGCCTCTGTCGGCCCGCCTCGGTTTTCGGCACATTTTTCGGCACCGACGGCATGGCCAGCGGCACACTGCCCTCGGCGGCGTAAGTCACATTGCGGCTGGAACCATCCGGCATCTGGACGCTGACCGTGCGGTAGTTGAGATTGATGCCGCCAGCCAGATGGCGTCCGGAGGACTGGTGAGCCGCCTCGTGGCGCTCGGTCTCGGAACCTTCGGCCTGGGCCTTGGAACGAATCCCGGCAAAGCGTGCCTCGGCCTGGGCCATGATGTCCTGCATCTGGCCCGACTGTTGCCTGTTCTGCTGGCCGTTCTGGCCGCGCTGCATCTGCTGGTACCGGTTGGCACCGGGCATGGTCATGTGGGAATGAAGCCCAATATTACGCATTGCCGAACACATCTGGCACATGACGGTCACTCACCTCAACTGATAACCTGTGGAAACCGACGAAAACCCAAGTCGAAAAATTGGAAAAATCCGGGAGGCGGATATTTCTTCAGTTTACGGCCCGTTCAGCCGTTTCCCGGTTTTCTTAAGATTGTTTTTTCAATCGGATATCCCTGGGATTGAAACCCGCTATCCGATACCCACATCCGCTTTTTTAAAAAAGGGTTGGCTACGAGGCCGGACATTCCCGGCAAACGGGCAGGATCAGCCGATTGGTGGTATAAATAAGGCAGGTGTTGCAACCTTTTGGAGGCGTGTCATGGAAGTTCTGATGAGTCTGCTGCTGGGCATTGGCCTGAGCGCCGCCTGCGGGTTCCGGGTGTTTCTGCCGCCGCTGGTCCTCAGTACCGCCGCCCTCTATTTCGGCGTTCCCCTGCCGGATCAGCTGACCTGGCTGGCGACGGATACGGCCTTCCTGGCTTTCCTGACGGCCACCTTGCTGGAGATCGGCGCCTATTACGTCCCCTGGCTGGACAACGCGCTGGATACGGTTTCCACCCCCGGCGCCGTCATTGCCGGAACCCTTATCACCGGCTCCCTCATCGCCGATCTCGATCCCCTGCTGCAATGGAGCCTCGCCCTGATCGCCGGCGGCGGCACCGCCGGGGCCGTCCAGGCCGCGACCAACTCCGTCCGCCTGGCCTCCACCGCCACCACCGCGGGCATCGGCAACCCCATCGTTGCCACCATTGAAAACGCCCTGTCCGTTTTCTTCTCGATCATGGCCATCGTCTTCCCGGTTATCACCGTCGTCGTACTGGTGATCGCATTTGTCGCGGGATTCTGGCTCTTTTTCCGGTTCATGCCCAAACGCACAAAGCCAAAGGAAGCGCCGGACACATGACGGCGATCCGGTTCCGGCCCATCGTCCCTGAAGACAGCATCCCCCTGCACGAGCTGATGCTCGGCGTCCTGCATGAATTCCAGTGCATGGGTTCGGAGTATTTCAGCAGGCCCGAAGAGTTAACCGACCTGCATCTGCAATACACCGCCCCTGGTCACGTCTATCTCGTCGTCGAGGACAACGTCGGGCGTTTGCTTGGCGGAGGCGGATACGCCCGGCTCGCAGGAACCTCCAAGAGTGAGGGTATCTGCGAGATTCAGAAGATGTATTTCTGGCCCGAACTGCGGGGTCAGGGCATCGGCAAGCGGCTGCTTTCGGAGTTGATCCGCCGTGCGGAAGCGGACGGTTACCGAACCCTGTACCTGGAAACCATGCCCCAAATGACGGACGCCATCCGGCTTTACGAAGCCTTCGGCTTTGCAAAAATCCCCCAAAGACTAGGCAACACGGGTCATAACAGCTGTCCGGTTTTCATGGCCCGGCCCGTCAGCGGGAATGCCCCGGTTCGCTGAGCCGGTGGGCGACAATCCCTTCGGCCCAGCCAAAAACCAGCCCTGCCAGAGCAGTGACCAGCATGGAGAGCACAGGGGAACGCCGGATAGTCTGAATAAATGGCGCTTTACCCCACTGGGCCAGCTTCAGCCGCAGTTGAAGCATCCATTTCCCGGCTCCCGGCGCGGCATGGGCCAACTGCTTCCGAATAACGCCGGGGTCCGGCATGGCATGCCCGGTCTTGCCGCCAATTTTGGAATAGAACAATCCCGCCCCCGCGAAAATACAGGCACTGATCCCGGTCACGATACCCGACAGCAACGCAAGGCTGTCCGACCGCTCCGCGGCAGTTATCCGGCTCGCCGGTTTGGCCGGACGCCCCTTCATCCGGTGGATCGTCTCCAGGGTTTTACCGGCAACGCCCTCCCTGGCATTGTAGATTTTGCCGATCGCCAGGGACTCGGACAAGCCCAGGGCCATCTCCGTCACAATCATGGGCCAGGCCTTGACCCCCATCAACCGGCTGCCGATATACCCGACCGCCAGACCGCCCAGCAGGGTCTTCACCAAGGTAATGGCCAGCACGCCGGACCGCCCGGCCACGGATTCATGGGGGGCCGCCGCATGGTAAACCACGGGTGTCTCAAACGGATAACGGGTGATTCCACGCAAAGGCACAGGCTGAACAAAGCCTGCATGCGACATATGCCTGTCTGGACATGAAATCATGCGGTCCGGAAACATCGTTCCCAAAGAGTCGCCCTCCGCTTCAAGCGATGGATAAAACCCCCTGATGACACCATGATGCCCGCAGATTTCCGTTTGTAAAGAAGCTATCTACCCGCCTGTCAGAACCGCATCGAACTTGATGTCCTGATCCGGGAAGATCAGGTTCTTGTCCCGGATGCCGTTGGCGGCGGCCAGCTTGTCCACGATTTCGTTGACCGGCTGCCGCAACCCGTACTGATTCTTCACGGCTCGTGCGATATGGCTGAGGGTATCGCCGGACTGGACCTTGTACTGGCGCTGCTGGAGATCCAACTCGCTCTGAATCCGCCCTTCTTTGGTTCCGCCCTGGGGGGCCCCTCCCTGGGGCGCAACAGCAGGCGGGCTGACATTGTTACCGGCATCCCGATTATTGGGGTTCGGATTGTTGAAATTCACCTGTGCCCGCCCCAGCACCGCCAGAGCATCCAGCCCGCTGGCCTGGACCGCCGGCACAACCGGTGGCCGCGCAACCGGAATATTGATACCCGCTGCATCCACGGCATTGACAGGAGGCTCTCCACTACGAAGTGACTTGATAATCTCAGGGGAAGCGAGACCACCAAACAGGAACTGGTTCAAATCCTGCGGGTTCCGACCGGAACGGGGCTGTCTTCCGTTCTGGATATCGCTGATCCGGTTCATGACAAAGCTGCCGGCACTGATACTCACGGCATCGCCCTCTTGCACACTCTCTCCATACTCTCTTTTTTAATAAAAACATGGATATCGAACGGATTGATTCCGGATGACCCATCTTAAGAATTTCTTTCGAGTTCCTTCAGAATTCCCCCGGCGGTCCGATACCCTTAGCAACGGGATGGGACATCAGGAAGCGAACGGTATTACGGTGAAACGACGCTCAGGTGGAAACAGTCTGATCGAATACGTCCTTCCCCTGGTTATTTTTTTCATGGCCGGGGGGCTTTTGGGCATCATGCTCAACATTCCCGACCGTCTGGCAGACTACCTGGCGGATACGCTCAACGGCTCACGCGAAGGCTCGGAGATCCAGCTTCAGTCGCTGGGAAGTGGTATCGACACCGCCAGCCCGGCTACCGATCCGGTCAGCCGCATCCGGGAACTGTCTACTGAAAACGGAGAGATCCCCTCTTATTACTCCACGGCGGAGTTGCAGCAGATGCTGGAAACCGCAGGCGCCAACGGCACCACCCGCATACTCTCCACCACCCTGGAAAAACAGATTGAGGCACTGCAGGCCCGTGGCGAACTGGACGAAAGCCAGGCTTCCATGCTGAAAGAACTGGCGAACCAGGGGCATCGCATTGCCAGGCTGGAACATTACCTGGAGGATGCAGCCCAAACATCCGGCACCTCCGAGGAATACCGGAACAAGATGTACCTCTGGGACGGTGAATACCTCACCACCGGACAACTCCAGAACCGGATCGGCTGGGGCAACGGAAAACACCCCAAAGATATTGACAATCCCCTGAGCGCCGTGGATACCCACCCCGAAACGAACAGGCTGGTCAAGCTTTACCAGCATGCAAACGAGTCGGGCGCCCTCAGCTCACCCGCCGCCAAGGCCATCGTCAGCGAACTGGTTTCGGAAATTGCCTTCCTGAGCGAAGTTGCCGAAAAGGGCGCTCACATCAGCGGTACCCAGGACCCCGCCCTGTTCCGCGATTCCGTCATCTCGGAGGTCACCCACTACGATTCCGCCGGCATCTGCCATACAGGCGGCCATGCCGATTCGGGCATCCAGTGTCAGTAAGACCTCATGCCGATTTCAGGGGTTGCTGTCACAAAATCACAACTTTGTGTTTTTATATAAACAAATATATTTTTATTTCCCGCGCGGCTGCCGGAATCGTCCGGCATAAGGAGAATCGGGGTTTTGTAGGGGTATAACGGGGTTTTTACAGGCGGCTACTACCATGACATTGGGGCTGAATGAACAATTGATGCAGGGGTACTGGGGGTCGTCCGATTCGGGCAGACCGGCCCGGCGCCAGCAACCACAGGAATCCACCGGTCTGCTTGATGGCAGCGAGACCGCCTTTTCAGCTGTTGATCTTCTGGGCAGTCAGCATCAAGAGCAACAGGAACTTGCGCAACGGATGCAGTTGGGCAGCATGTTCCGTTGCACATGCGGCTCTGGTCTGGGCTACAGCGGAAGCGCTTCCTTCGGCGGACCGCTAAACACCGGACAATTCACACCGGGCCAGGGGATCAGCAACGGCAGCGCCCTCGATGTGGCCCGTTCTTACCTGGGTGTAAACGAGAGCCAGCACGGTAATTTCATTAACAACACCTTCTCCAGGGGACAGGACCGGGCATGGTGCGCGGATTTTGTCTCCACCTGCATGCGCCAATCCGGCGGATCGCCCTGGGGCCACATCGCCTCCGTGCGCGGCATCCACGACTGGGCGGCACAAAACGGCAGGTTGACCAACGCACCGCGTCCGGGGGATGTCATTCTGTTGCGCGGCGCCCGCGGCAACCTGGGACACACCGGGTTCGTGGAGAAGATCGAAAACGGCTACGTCCACACCATTGAAGGCAACACCGGCAATGCGGTCAAGCGCCGGCGTTACCGGATTGATTCCGACCAGGTCCAGGGCTTTGTGTCCGGCGCCAGGGCAACCGCATAATTTAGTGGAGGCACAGGAGATTGATGGGTTTTCTGGATAAAATTCTGATGGCAGGGTACTGGGGCAGCCCGGACAAAACGCGGGACGGACAGCAGAAATCCGACGGCCTGCTGGGCGAGGACGCCGGCGGCACCGGCAGGTTCCTGTCCCAGGACCGGGATCTGCAAAGCGATCTGGCGGCGCAGCTTCTCCTTGCACAGATGTATCGGTCCCGCGGGTCCGGTCCGGCGGGTCATTCGGGTTTTGGCGGGCAAATGAGCCAGTATGATTTCAGCCAGATCAGCCACAGCAATCACGGCGGCGATCCGGCGGTGTTCCAGCGGGCCATGAAATTCGTCGGCAAATGGGAAGGCGGGCTGGCCAACGATCCGGATGATCGGGGCGGCCGTACCATGGCCGGCGTCACCCAGGGCACCTACAACGCCTGGCGGCGCCAGAAGGGACTGCCTCAGCAGGACGTGGCCAGCAGCACGCCGCAGGAACGCCAGCAGCTCTACTATGAGAATTACTACGTGGCTTCCGGCGCCCACCGGATGTCGGAACCCTGGGCGCTGGCCATGTTCGATACGGCGGTGAACATGGGCGTGGGCCGGGCAAAAGAGCTTTATGCCCAGTCCGGCGGCAATATGGAACGATTCTTCGAATTGCGCGAACGGAAATACCGGCAGTTCGCCGGGGTCGGCAACCAGGGCAAATTCCTGAACGGCTGGCTCAACCGGCTCAACGATCTGGAGCGGACCGTCATGATGGGCTGAAAACCTTCAGCCGTATTCGTGACGACGCTGGCCCTTGTCTCCCGCTTCCGGGATAATACGGCAAGGGTCGTTGTGCTGAGCGCGGAAAGGAGCAAAGCGATGGTTTCGGCAACAGACAGGCCAGCCCTGCTCTCCGAGGGGACACTGGCGTATTTCCTCATCCGGCTGTTTCTGGCCATCCGGTTCCTGCATGCATTCGCAGGCAAACTGATGGGCGAATCCGGTGAGCCGGACCTGGCCAATCTCACCGCATTTGCCGGTGCGCTCGCCGAAGGGTTCGGGGACAAGCTGCCCATGCTGCTGCTGACCCCCTACGCCCATGCCCTGCCCTGGGTGGAACTGCTACTGGGGCTTATGCTGCTGCTGGGCATCCGCATGCGTATCACCCTGTTTCTGACGGGCCTCACCTATCTCTCCCTGCTGTTTGGGCAGCTGCTCGTCAAGCAGTACGGCGTTGTCGCAGACATTACGCTTCATCTCGCCTTCGTGGTCGCCGCTCTGCTTCTGGTTCGCCACAACCGGCTTGAGCTTCTGCCCGATCCCAAAGATTGACAGGGCAATTTTCCGTTTGGTGCCGACTTTATTCAGGTGAGATGATGGCAACCAACGGAAAAATAAATGATGTCTCACATTTCGATCCGATTTTTCGCGGTTTTTTCACTCGCCATACTGGCAACGACACTGTTCTTCACCCTGGAGACCGCTGATGCGGCCCGGTTCAACCGGGGACAGTCCTACCGTCCGCACCACGGACAAAGCCAGGCCGCCTACCTGCGCCAGACGGCACGGGATCGCCAGAACGGATTTCGCAACCACAACCGGATGCGTCAGCATCATTACCCGTCGCAATACAACAGGAATCCCTACAGCTATCCTCGGCGCCAGCCCGGCCACTACCGGAACCAGTACCAGTTCCAGCGGCCAACCACCGTCCACCCTGGCGCCCGGCTCCAGGGTCCGAGGCCCTCGTACGGCATCCAGGTCCGCTACTAGGCGGCGTCCGTTTCAGACATCCCCTCAGAGAATGCCTCTTCGGACTTCTGGAAGAGCTTGATCACGATGGGAAGCACGGCCAGCACGATGATGACCCAGAAAAACCAGTTGTAGTCGGCCATAATCCCCCCCAGCGTCACCAGGATAGAGTAGCGGACAATCCGGCCCAGAGTCAGGGGCGCCACGAGGCGCAGGGGGTCAATACCGTACGCCAGCGCCAGAATCCGGGAAATATCAATCGGAAAGGGCAGGGAATTCCATAGGAAAATGGCCCAGCCGGGATTCTTCAGGAAAAGCTGGTGGTAAAACCGCGGGATTTTCCGGGTGATGCGGGTGGAGACATCGCCGGAAATGAGCCTGTGAATGCTCCCACCCACAAAGACCCAGCCGGAAACAGTGCCAACCGTGGCAATCAACACCACCTGCACCGGGATGTCGAACTGGCCCATCCACAGCATGTAGACGGTGATGGGCAGCGGCAGCGTGCCATTCCCCAGGAAAGTGAGAAAGAACAGCACCACCAGCCAAATCGCGGGTGTTTCCATCATCAGTTGGCAACAGCCTGGATTTCAGGGGAGTCTTGCGCATCAGGCTTGGCCTGGAGGGCCACCAGTTGGGCACGCCGGGCCATAATCTGCTCCGCCAGCACCTTGTCGGAGACCTTGTCCACATCCATGCAGCATTCCGCCCAGGGCATCATCACCACGTTGATCTTGCACCCCATAGGCCGCGAGGCCCGTTCCACAAGTTCCGTAGCGTCCAGCATCCGAAAAGCCGCCTGGATAATGGTCAGGGGGTCCAGCAGAATAAGGCTTTTCCAGTGCTGTTTACGGTTGCGGTCAATGGTTTCCATAAAAGCGACGTTGGCCTTGGTAAAGCGCTTTTTATGGACGAGGTACATGTTGCCGCCGGAAATGGCGTCACCCCGCACTGGCATGTAGGTTCGGCGGGACTGGGGATAGTCCCGCTGGACCAGTTTGCGGCTGACCACGGCCACCCCGAAGGTCAGGTCGCGCCGGATTGTCTCGTCCACAAAATGCTCGATCATCTCCGGGGTAACGAGGGGGTGATCGCCGGAAATAAACAGCACGTGGTCCTCGCCCGGCACGCGCTCCAGTGAGCGCAGGAAGGACTGGACGGCATTGTCCTCGCTGGGCAGGACGGTGAAAGGCTGCGGCATGGCCATGTTCATGATGTCCGGGTCCCCGGTGCTGATAAACATCCGGGTTTCATAGCGCGTGGCTGCCGCCGCCTCAAAGACGGATTGCACCATCGGCTTCCCGCCCACGGGCAGCAGCGCCTTGTTGGACAGGTTCGTGCCCGCCAGTAACTGCTTGTGGCCTTCCCGGCCACCGGTCAAGATTACAACATTCAGCCGCATAACTCGTGTATTTTATCACAGGGCAACGCAGGTCAAGCCTTCCGGCAAGCTTATTCATACAAAACTTGAACTTGCAAATTCAGGCTTGATTGTTCCATCGCCCGTTCAGTACAATACAGGGCACGGTGGCGGGTGTCGCCAAGTGGTTAAGGCCCCGGATTGTGGTTCCGGTATTCGTGGGTTCGAATCCCATCATCCGCCCCATTTTTTCTCTATGAACCATAAAGGGGGAAGTCCATGAGGGGGATCACGCCACCCGGTTTCCGGGGCGCAAGGCTGACACTGCCTGACAGCAGGAATGCTTTCGAAAAACCGGTGTTGTTTGCGGCAAACACGGGTAATGATCGGTTTGTTCACAGCACCCCTACCTTTGGGGCTGACCGGCGCCCGCGGAAGTACTGTCCCAACTCGCAGGCAAACATCGCTTTTCGCCGGGAACACCCCAGGGAATACGGCATCGTGGTCTACGCCACCTCCAGCGCCCCGGAGGAGTCGCCGGAAGTGGAATGGGCCGAGGCGCTGGGCCGGGAACTGGGCGAGTTAACCCGAAACGGCAAGCGCATGCACGTCGTCACGGGCGGCGGCAACTCCGCCATGCGGGCCGTGGCGCGGGGAGCGGAATCGGTGGGCGCTCACACCGCAGGCATCACCCTTCTTTACGATGGTGAAAAGCCCGACCCCGGCCATTACCGCGAATATGTCATCCAGAACACCATCGCGGATCGCCTGGACGGCATCGGCGGCTTCGAGCATCGGGGGGCTTACTCCGTTGCCCTGCCCGGCGGGCCGGGGACATTTCACGAGATTTTCAAGAAGGCCGAGGAACTCTATTACAACAGCACCCCCTATCCCAGCCAGCGGCAGATTATTCTGTGCGATGTGGATGGATTCTATACGGCCCCCGGCGGCCTGCTGGATCTCGTCGAACACCTGGCACGCCGCAACAAGGTCCGGCGGCCCGACGCGTTCCGCAACCTCTTCAAGATCGCCCGCACCCCGCAGGAAGCGGCAGCCCTCCTCCTGAACCCGGATATTCCCTGGACGAAAGGATCAAAGGGAACCTCTTAAGGCGCCGGGCGTCCTGAACAAAAAAAAGCGACCATCGCTGATCGCTTGCGTTATGTATCCTAAAAGCATTTCGCCTGAAAAAATCAGGCGATTCCTACTTCAAGGGATTTCCTTGAACCGGGGAACATTTTACCAAATTCCGCACGGAAAGGCAAAAGAAGAAGCCCAAACAGCCAGCCTGAAGAAGAGAAAACCCTATTTAAAGTAGGAATCCACCGTTTCGTCCAGGGTAAATCGGCATTCGTTGAGGCGGTATACCTGAACCGGCTTGTTCCAGTCCTTTGGAAAACCACGGATCACGATCTCCGGAATGCCGTCTTCGTCCAGATCCTCAAGGACATAGGGTGCAACAGGGGAAAGAAAATCGGCCAGCACCTGGTTTTTCCGGTTCACGGCCAGCACCCGGAAGTCATGATCGCTGTTCTTGAAGAAATGAAGCGCCTCCTGCCTGCCGTCATCGTTGAGATCAACGGTGATCGAGCGGTACAGGTTACCCCAGTTGAGCGCTGGCGGCTTCTCCAGTTCGCAGCATTCGGAGATAGCACAGGGTTCAGCATCCTCCTCGACAGATCCGCCTTGGGGCGCGGTGGATTCCGAAGCCGGCATGACGCGTTCGCCATAAGGAACATAGGCCTGGGTGAAATCGCGCCGGATCAGATCCTGGTAAGCGGGCAGGGACGAGATTTTTTCCACCACCTGGGTAAAGGTGGGCCAGAACCCCGGCAGATGGGCCTCCGCATCGAGGGTCACCGCATCGGAGAGCTTGTATTTCACATCCATTTTTCGGGTTGTCAGTACATCCGGCGCGGCTTCCTCCTGGTTCAGATCCACCTCCACCTGGGCCATGGCGTAGGCCAGGCTGGTGAACTGGGTGCGAAGCCGGTCGTTGGCCTTGCGCAAGAGATACAGACCGGCCTTGTTGTCCTCAAAAAGCAGCTTGGCGTAGCCGTAATCGAAATAGCGCATGGCGTCATCCTGGATTTCCCGATGACGCTTGTGCAGCATGTCCACCAGGCGGTTCTGCTGCTCGACGGGCAGTTGGTGGTACGCCCGGCGCAGGGCTTCCATATGGAGCGCGATATATCGCGTCCCGTTGAGGACGGCAAGCACCTGGTCCGCCGTTCCCAGGGTTTCCGGAAACAGGGTGCCGGTCTCCTCGTAGCCGGAAATTTCGACAGGGAGGGATTTCAGCAGATCAAACTCCCACCCGGCAGCCTGGGCCGTCTGGATCTCCTCCTGAACTGGCTTGGCAGGACCAGCCTCACTGGTGTTACCGTCCATCGACGGGTTCAAGGGGGTCAAGCTTTTCCCATTCGGCTCCTGCGGGGTATCATCAGCCGCCGCCCCCGACGGTAGGGCTTCCGGGGCGTCCTGTGCTTCGGTGCTTTCCGTTTCCGCCTCTTCATAAGGCGTCGCCACCGAACTGGCCGGCTGCGGATACTCCTGCGCCGACGCCGGGGCAACGCCCAAGGTCAGGGCAAACGCCACTACCCCGACAACCCCGAAGACCCTGTTGAGATCCATTGGCAACTCCTCTCTCTCGAAACCGGACTATCCATCTGCCTATCCGTCTGAGCGCCCCACACCCGGGCGGCAAACAAACTCACCTACATTTTAGCAGAGATTGGGGCGAAGGCGATAAGCCTGGCAATAAAAAAAAAAGAGGTATCCGAAAATACCTCCGTTATTAGGACAGAATTGAGTCTGTTTCAGCGATTAGCGCTTGACGCGTCCGCCAGGAGCCACCAGTTCCATGCTGCGGTCGATGGCGTCTTCCACCATGTCCTGGTTGTTTTTCATCACCTTCTCAGAACAGCGGTAGAACTCATCCGTATAGCTCTGGACGGACTTCAGGTAGTTTTTCTGGAACTTGGTGAACTGGTCGAACATCGCATCCGCAAAACGGACCTGTTCTTCCTGAAGGTCACGCGCCATCTGGTAGCCGGCGTTCAGGCTGTGGCGGGTCAGTTCCATCGTCGCATTGAGGGAACGCCGGTTGTTCTCGGCAAAAGCGCCCATGGTATCTTCCATGCTGTTCATCGCTTCGCGGGCTCTCTCAGCCGTATCAGAGGCTTTGGTTTTCGTTTCGGCCATGTCTGTTCTCCTTACAAATATTTCTAGGTATTTCAAGACTTGAAATAGCAACTGCGCAATAGGGCAGGATCTGCAAAATTTCCACTGTCCTATGCATATTACATCCCCGAATTTCCAAAGTCAATCCTGTATATTGTGCAGATGCGATATAAACCTATCCGCTATTTTTGTAGCATATTTCGGCGCGATCCGCAGAGCATCCCTGTTTCTGGTATCCTGATATACGCTCTAATCAACATTGAGACCGGACCTGGAAAATGAACAGAGAAAAGATCATTATCAAGAAATACCGGAACCGCCGCCTGTATGACGTCAGCCAGAAGCGCTACATTACTTTGGATGAACTGACCGAACGCATCCGAAGCGGGTGCGAGGTGGAGATCATTGATTCCACCACGGGCGAGGACATCACCCAGGCCGTGCTGATCCAGATCATCCTGGACAGCCAGAAGGACAGCGGCTACACCCTGTTCACCAACGAGCTGCTGCACCGGCTCATCCAGTACCGGGATCAGTCCACGGCGGACTTCTTCCAGCGCTATCTGCCGGGGATTTTCGAGGGCTATCTCGAATGGCAGCGCCAGGCCCAGTCCCACTTCATGAACTGGGCCAAGCTCGGCTGGAACGCCAGCGCCTATGGCAGCGAACTCTTCAATCCGGGGCTGGCCATGTGGGGCATGGGCAGAAGTTACAAATCTTCATCTCAGCATGAAGCAGCCGGAGAAGCAGAGGAAACCGCTGAAAGCGTCCGTTCCTCCTCTCCGGACGAAGTGGAGGCGCTTAAAAAGCGCATCGAAGAGTTGGAATCCCTCTTGAAAAAGTCACGCAAAAGGACGTAAACTGTTATTGTGCATTTGCTAACATAGGAGGTGGCCATGCCCGCAACCCGCAACAGCAAAACGGAAACACAAAATGGCGGACGCGAAGACCGGTTTTCTGAGGGCGCTTACGCCGATGCTTACGCGGCCTGGGGCGACTTTTACCAGAAGATGGCCGAGGAGGGACTCGATCTCTTCCAGCGCAGCGTGGAAACAGCCCAGGACATGATGCCGGGCGCGATGAATCCCAACATCTACCAGTACTGGAGCGAGGGTTTCCGCGACTTCATGCAGTATACCGCCCGCGAAGGCATGCCCACCGACCCCCAGGGCTTCCGCCAGTTCTATGACATGTGGCTGGAAAGCTGGAGCAAGGGGTTTGAAGCCTACATGCGCACCCCGGAATTCGTCAGCAGCAGCGGCAAGAACCTGGAAGCCATGTCGGACATCCAGTTGAAGCTGGGCGAGATGATGGAGGAATACTGGCACGCAATCCACCTGCCCAGCTCCCGCGATATGCGCGAAATCTACCACAAGATCTATCTCACCGAGCGAAAACAGGATGAACAGGACCGGAAGCTCGACGACATCAACCAGAAGCTGGACAAACTGCTCGCGATGGGGCAGAATACGAACAAAAGCGCCAGTACCGCAGGCCCTGACCAAAAGTCAACGCCAAAGTCCACGGCCTCCGGCAAATCCGGCAAAACCGCCCGTTCGTCCAAGGGCAAATAGGCACGGGGCAATCAGCCCGTCTCTTTCGCAGGCACACACAAAACTACACACTCAAACACAGAATTAACAATCATTGCGATAATAGGGGCACACGCCCTGCCACTCTTTAACTTAAGGTTGGAAACACGCCATGGCACCCACGGAAGTCTACGATTTTCACAAGAACATGCTGGAAGAACAGCTCAGGGCATTCCAGAAGTTCAAGCGCGGCTTCGAGCTGTCACGCTCCTGGGCGCCGGAAACCAGCATTGGCAAAACCCCGCACACGGTCGTGTACGAGGAGGGCAAGTGCCGCCTGCTGCACTACAAGGCCCAGACGAAAGAGACCTACAAGGTCCCCCTGCTCATTGTTTTCTCGCTGATTAACCGCTCCTACATCCTGGATCTCAAGCCGGGCAAGAGCATCGTGGAAAAGATGGTCCAGTCCGGGTATGACGTCTACCTCATCGACTGGGGGGTCACCGGTCCGGCGGACCAGTACCTGACCCTGGACGACTATATCAACCGCTACATGTACCGCATGGTGGAATTCATCCGGCGCGAGACGGACATGGAGTCCATTCACATCCTGGGCTACTGCATGGGCGGCACCATGACCGGCATGTATGCCGCCCTGTATCCGGAGAAGGTCCGAAACCTGCTGCTGATGGCGGCTCCCTTCGACTTTGAGACCCAGGGCAGCCTGCTGAACCTGTGGGCCGACAAGCGGCATTTCGACGTGGACAAGCTGATTCAGGCGATGGGCGGCAACATTCCGCCGTGGTTCCTGCAGTCCTGTTTCACCATCCTCAAACCCATGCAGAACATGCTGGACAAGTACATCAAGTTCTTCGAGAAGATTGAGGATGACGCCTTCGTGGACGACTTCCTGACCCTGGAATACTGGCTCAACGACAATATTCCTCTGGCCGGGCCGGTCTACAAGCAGTTCGTCCAGGATTGCTTCCACAACAACATCCTCATCAAAAACGAGATGCGCATCGGTCAGCACCGGGTGGATCTGGGCCAGATCACCTGTCCCGTCCTTTCCATCGTGGCGGAACACGATCACCTGGTGCCGCCGGAGTCCAGCCTGGCCATCAATGACGTGGTGGGCAGCAGCGAAAAGAAGGTTATGATCTTCCCGGCGGGCCACATCGGCCTGTCCGTCAGCGGGCGGGCCATGAGAAAGCTCTGGCCCGATGTGGCCGAATGGCTTGCCGAGCGCTCCCATGTCGAAGGGGCAAAGGACAAGCGTCCCGCACCCCAAACGGCCTGAATCCCTGCAAATCTTTATTACCTATACTCAAGTGACAACACATCCCGTCAGACACGAAGCAAAAACACCAGGCACAACAGCAACGTATCCATCAGGATAGGGAGGGACCATGACCGGACTGGAGAAAAAAGAGCCACGGCCTGAAAAAAACGACACCGACCTCAACGTACTGCCTCTCAAGCGCGGAAAACCGGTCCGGCGCAAGGTGGATGACGCCGCGGAACACACCGTCATCATCACGGAGCGCATGGTAAAGGTTTATGCCGCCCTCACCGGTGACGAAAACCCGATCCACGTGGACAAGGAGACGGGCAGAAAAAGCATCTTCGGCGCCAACATCGCCCACGGCATGCTGGTGGGCAGCCTGTTCGGGCCGGTCATTGTCAACAAGCTCATCGGCCCCGGCGCCATCTACCGCAAGCAGAGCCTGGAGTTCGAGGCGCCGGTGCCCATCGGCGAGACGGTAAAAGCGGTAGTCACCGTACGCGAGGCCAAGCACAAGCCGGACAAGGACGTCTACGTCCTCCAGACCGAGTGCTTCCTGGAAAGCGGTACGCGGGTCATCAACGGCGAAGCCGTCATCCTTGTGCTGGCCGGCGGTTACATGAAAAACGCGGACAAGCAGAGCGAGTCCACCGGCTAACCCGGCCCCATCCGGCATTCACCTCATTTATAAGAAAAACCCGAAGCACATGCTTCGGGTTTTCCGTTTCTCTGATTTTCTCTTTCCTTCTCTCCTGAAATTTTTCTGGTTGATCACTACGCAACGTTGGCCAGGGCATCGCTGATCTTGGCCTGGACATCCGCAATGATATCCTGGGGATTCGGGACATTCGCCAGGGCATCGTCCACCTTGGCCCGGACATCTGCAATGATGTCCTGGGGATTCGGGACATTCGCCAGGGCGTCATCCACCTTGGCCTGAACATTGTCAAGAATCCCGCCAACCAGATTTTGAATCCCTCTTCCGGCATTGCCCGCATTGCCCGCATTGCCCGCATTACCAGCATTACCAGCATTACCAGCATTCCCGGCATTACCGGCATTACCGGCATTACCCGCATTACCGGCATTACCGGCATTGCCTGCATTACCGGCATTACCCGCGTTACCAGCATTGCCGGCATTACCGGCATTACCGGCATTGCCCGCATTCCCGGCATTACCCGCATTGCCTGCATTGCCCGCATTCCCGGCATTGCCTGCATTACCGGCATTGCCCGCATTGCCTGCATTACCCGCGTTGCCGGCGAGTCCCTGCTGTTGGCCACCTTGCGGACCCATCACGCTGGTCAACAACTGCAACATGATCTGCATCAGGTTCATGAGCAGAGGCAGCATCTGCTCCATTCCACCGGGCTGGCCAGGAATGCCAGGCTGGCCGGGAGTGCCGGGGGCCGGATAACCAGGGTATCCACCGGGAACGCCGCCACCAGGATAGCCTGCTAGCTGCTGGGCCGAGCCCGCACCCACGCCAAAGCCAGGGCCAAACTGAGCACCGGGCACCGAGCCTAGCTGTTGCTGGGGAATACCATACGGCTGGGGTGGTGCTACACCCAATTGCTGCTGGGGAACGCCATACGGCTGGGGTGGTGCTACACCCAATTGCTGCTGGGGAACGCCATACGGCTGGGGTGGTGCTACACCCAGTTGCTGCTGGGGAACGCCATACGGCTGGGGTGGTGCTACACCCAGTTGCTGTTGGGGAACGCCATACGGCTGGGGTACCGCACCATACTGCTGTTGAGGAACACCCAAAAATGCCGGCTGGGCCTGTGGTATTCCACCGCCAAGCCGGGCCAAAGGGCTTCCGTTAATTTGCCCGTCATCCTGCATATCAGCCTGCACCATTTGCAGGTACTGTTGCTGGATATTCGGGACGCCACCAACTGTCATACCTTCTCCTCTCTACTCTGTCCTTCTCTCACTCATAACGAACGGGATTTATCCGCCTATCTCTCTCTTTTTTCTCCTTTACTCAGGGGACAGAAAGACGGCCCGAATCTTTTGGACCCGGGCCGCTTTCAAAACTCTTGGGTTCTAGTAGCCGCCGGCACTCGTCCGAGGAACTCCTGCATTGCCCGCGTTACCGGCGTTGCCTGCGTTACCGGCATTTCCGGCATTACCAGCATTGCCCGCGTTACCGGCATTTCCGGCATTACCGGCATTGCCCGCATTTCCGGCATTACCAGCATTGCCTGCGTTGCCCGCATTTCCGGCATTACCAGCATTGCCTGCGTTGCCCGCATTTCCGGCATTACCAGCATTGCCCGCGTTGCCCGCATTTCCGGCATTACCAGCATTGCCCGCGTTACCTCCGTTACCGGCATTGCCCGCAAGACCTTGCTGTCCGCCTTGCTGACCCATCACGCTGGTCAGCAACTGCAACATGATCTGCATCAAGCTCATGAGCAGGGGCAGCATCTGGTCCGCGCCACCAGGCTGTCCGGGGATGCCAGGCTGTCCGGGGATACCGGGTTGTCCTGGGATGCCAGGGGTCGGGTAGCCGGGATAACCGCCCGGAATACCGCCGCCCGGATAACCACCGGGGACACCGCCTCCAGGATAACCGGGATAGCCCGCAAACTGCTGGGCCGGGACACCGCCGGTACCAAAACCGGGACCGAACTGCTGAGGCACTGCGCCAAACTGCTGGGGAGCACCGAACTGCTGAGGCACCGCACCAAACTGCTGGGGGACACCGAACTGCTGGGGCACCGCACCAAACTGCTGGGGAGCACCGAACCCGGGCACGCCACCCACCGGCTGGACACCGGGGATGTTAAAGGCACCGGTACCGGGAACACCGCCAAACTGCTGTTGAGGAGCGCCAAAGAACGCCGGCTGCTGCTGCGGCACACCGCCGCCAAGCCTGGCCAAAGGGCTCCCGTTGATTTGTCCGTCATCCTGCATATCAGCCTGCACCATCATCAGGTACTGCTGCTGGATATTTGGAACTCCGCCGACTGCCATACTCTCTGTCTTCTCCTCTCTCTTCTCCAAGTCGCCTGTTTCAGACGCAAAAATCATTAAAAAATACTTAAGATAATAAAAACAATAATTTAGGAAGAATTGCCCCTCGATTTTCGCGGCATAGCCACAAGCCCCCTTGAGTCAGGATATCCGGCAACAATTTTTTTATCCGCCGGATATCAACCGGATAGTCCGGCCAGGCGGTGTTAAACTTTTGCCCCGCCGCGCCGATAACCATGTATATCGGTCAAATGTCAGATACCGGGCTTGAGGCACCGGGCTTATAATGATTTATAATGAGAACAAGTGAGGTTCAGAGGAATCAAGGAACAGATTGCCAGAATGATGATGCAGGATTTCTTCGAGTCGGGGCAGGACATGGTCTTCGAGGATCACCGAGACGACAGCGCCTATATTCATGAATCCTCTTATGTGGACAGCCCCTGCCGGATCGGCAAGAATACGGCGGTGCTGCACTTTACCCATATCATGCCCCATTCCATCATCGGGGATAACTGCCACATCGGCCATCACGTCACCATCGCCTCCGGGGTGATGATCGGCAACAACGTCAAAGTCATGAACAATGCCCTGCTCAACAGCGGAGTGATTCTGGAGGATTCGGTCTACTGCGGCGCCTCCACCGTCTTCAACCCGATCAGCCATCTGCGGGGCAAAAGGAAGTCCATTTCCCGCATCAGCCCGACCCTGGTGCGCGAGGGCGCCAATATCGGCCCCAACTCGTCCGTTGCCGCAGGGGTCGTCATCGGGCGTTACTCCTTCGTGGAGGCCTGCACGGTCATCGACCGCAATATTCCCGACTACGCCCTGGTGACGGGCAACCCCCTCAAATTCCGGAGCTGGCGCTGCGCCTGCGGCGAGATTCTTCGCTTCGAGGAGAAAACAGCCCGGTGCAGGCATTGCGGAGACATCTACATCCGTCCGTCGCGCTACAGGGTGGTGCTCAGCGAAGGGTCCGGCAAAAAAACGGACGACAAACAGGAACACCAGGGCTAAACTTCCCTTACACCCGAACGGGTGTTAAAACGGCCTGCTTTACGGTAGAATCGGGAGGTTCATATCGGTAAAGAGAGGGCTGCTTTGTGATTCCCATTCTTGAATTGACCCGCCAATACGCCCGCTTCCAGGACGAGATCAACCGGACCATTACGGACGTGGCCGCATCCGGCCATTACATCCTCGGTCCCAACGTCAAAACGTTCGAGGACGAAGCCGCCCGCTATCTGGGCGTAAAGCATGCCATCGGCTGCGCCAGCGGGACGGACGCCCTCTTTCTGGCCATGAAGGCCCTGAAAATCGGCGCGGGCGATGAGGTGATCACCACCCCCTTCACCTACATCGCCACCTCCGAGGCCATCGTCCTGGCCGGGGCAAAGCCCGTTTTCTGCGACGTGGACCCGGACACCTTCAACCTCGACACCACCCGCCTTGAGGCCCTCATCACCCCGCGCACGAAGGCCCTCCTGCCGGTGCATCTCTACGGACTGCCCGCCAATATGCAACCGATCATGGAGCTGGCGGAAAAGTTCAATCTCCATGTCATAGAAGATTGCGCTCAGGCCATCGGGGCCGAATACCAGGCCAAAAAGGTCGGCGGCATTGGGGACATCGGCTGCTTCAGCTTCTTCCCCACCAAGAACCTCGGCGCCTTCGGCGACGGCGGCCTGGTGACCACCAATGATGACACGCTCGCAGAACGGCTCCGGATGCTGCGGGTCCACGGCAGCCGCACCCGCTACTATCATGAGGAGGCGGGTCTCAACAGCCGCCTGGACGAAATGCAGGCGGCCATCCTGCGGGTAAAACTGCCTTATATCGATGAATTCAACGCCCGGCGCAACACAATCGCCCGGCAGTATAACGAACTCCTCGCCCCCCTGTCCCAGTACCTGGACACCCCGATCATCCCCGACGGGCGCACCCATGTGTTCCATCAATATACAATTAAACTCAAAACCCAGGGGCCTGAAGTGCGGGACCGCCTGCAGGAGGCTCTGCGCGAGGCGGGGGTCATGAGCATGATCTATTACCCGGTGCCCCTCTATGATCAGCAGACCCATGCCAGCCTGGGCTGCAACCCGGTGGACTACCCCCGGTGCGAGCGTCTGCGGCATCAGGTGCTCTCGCTGCCCATGTTCCCGGAACTCACCGACGGCGAGGTCAACACCGTCGCCAAGGCCCTGAAAACCACCCTCCCCAAGGTCTTCGACAGCGTCACCGTCCGGGCCTGAGATTGTGCTAGCCAAGGAGAGATATTATGCTTTTAGTTGAAAGTAAACCTACCTCAAGGAATATTGAAATTGCGGCTGAGGCCATAGCCGCCGGACAATTTGCACGTGCAGGTTTTGACGTAAGCGTACAGTATGGTGCTAACCAGCCAGAATACGATCTTGTAGCGGCTAAAGGCGATCACCTGCTAAAAATTTCAGTAAAAGGCAGTCAAGACGGCAGTTGGGGTCTAACTCAATCCTATTTAAAGAATGCTGATTACCATGGCGCAATCGACCAATGGTTAAAACGGCATGGCTCGAAAACTGTCTTCTGTTTTGTTCAGTTCGATGGGATTGGGTTTAGTGAGCTTCCTCGGATGTATCTTGCTCGCCCTAATGAAATTGCTCAACGGTTACGCGAAACTGCCAACGGACGGGGAGATACAATACTATACGAGGAGCATACCTGGGGGACACGGGCAAAAGCTGCCGGTACTGTCGAAAGAATACCGGAAGCCTGGCTGTTTTCTCCTAGCCGAATTGCAGAGCTATTAGAAGATATAAAGCCCTAGCTAACCCGCCAGTATTTATATTTTCAACATCCGCCGGACTGAAAAAACATATCCGGCGGATGTTTCAGTCTGAAGAGAATCTTAAGGGGCGCAATCGGCCAGAATCACTTGTTTTTATTTGAATGTGGAAAGATTGAACTTTCAGTAAAAGGGTTCACTGTCTCGCAGAATAAAGTCACCTTATCGGGAAGCATTCAACAACGTAGTCACATCAACGGGAGTGGAGAACAGGGAAGATGTCTGTTAATTTCGGCAGCCCATTTCAGCCGTCGTTCGGAGGCCATCCGACGACCATCCTGAGCGGACCGGGAAACACCGTGCAGTACACGGGGCTTCCGGGAGGCTTCCAGCTCAGCAGCATCAACACCCCGGTTCCCCAGCAATCCCAGTTCCAGACCGGCTTTGGCGGAAGTGTTTTGCCGCAGCCTCAAACCGGCTTTGCCGGCGGCGTGGCGCCTCAGCAACAACCTCAGTTCCAGACGGGTTTCGGCGGCGGATTCTTCCAGCAACCCGCCGTCCAGCAACTCGCCTATCCACAGGGATTTCAACAGCCTGCACCGCAATTCCAGAACGGACCGCTCTACCAGCAACCGTACCAGCCGCAACCTGTGAATTCCGGCCTGCAGGACATTCTCGGAATGGTCATGAACCTGATGGGGTCCATGCTCGGCCTGATGATGAACCAGTTGAACGGCCAGCAGGGCCAGAACCAGCCCGGCCAAAACGGCTACGGCCAGAACAACTATGGCCAGGACTATGGAAACACCGGCTATAACCAGCCGCCCGCCGGCAACGGTTACGACAACGGATACCAAACCGCCGGTTACAACAACGCCTACCCGGCGGAGGAAATCACCCAGGACACCACAATCATCGTGGAAAAAGAGATGGACAAGCATGGTCATAAACACGGCCACAAGCATGACCGCCACGACAACGGCCGTCACAGAGGACATCACAAGCATGAGATGCACCCCATGCCCCGCCGCATGGACTTTGACGCCTAGCGTCCCACGAGAAACAGCTTTTCTTTAAACGAACGCTCTCTCTTCATAATACGCTCTCTCTCCGCGCCTGTCTGCAAAGACGGGCCTTCTTTTTGGGAGGGTTTGCCAAAACAGGAGGAGGGGGATGTGGGGGCAAAGCCCCCACCAACCTTGAAGGGCGGGTGGGTGGGATCTAAATTCTTTCATCCTCGATGACGGGGATGTCGTCGTCCTCATCCCCGTCGGAGGGGGTGGATTCGGCGACGGTGACGGGGGTGGCGGACTGGAGTTGGCGCTCCAGCTGACGCAGTTCCTCGATGCGCTCGTTGATGCGGCGGATGGCCACGTCGATGGCCATCGAGATAATCTCGTTGACCGTGCGGTCCTTGAGATCCCGCAGCAGTTCCAGGGTCCGTTCGGTTCCGGCCACATGGCCCAGACTGCGAATGGCGGCCCACAGCAGGGCGGGCGCCTTTTTCTCGATGTCCGGCGTCTGTTCGATGAGGTGCAGAAGCGCCTCTTCCGTCCTCCAGCCCCGGCGCTTGCCCAGCGCCCGGATAACCGTCAGTTTCACGTCCTCCTCGGAATCGGACACCAGCGAATCCAGCAGGGTGTCCAGCGCCTTATCGTTTTCCATGGAACTGAGGACATCGGCGGCGATGGCCCGGATCTGGCTTTCGGGATCTTCACGAAGCATCCCGGTCAGCACTTCAATGCATTCTTCGTCGCGGAACTGCTGCATGCCCAGACAGGCAAAACGGCGCACCACGGGAGAACGGTCGTCGGCGGCATCAAGATAGCTGGCCTTGATCAGGGGCGAGCCGTCGGCGACTTCCACCAGGTTCTGAATGGAGGTGATCCGCACGGACTCCGAGGCGTCGGACATCCCCTTGAGAAAGACGGAAAGCAGATCCCGGCTCCATTTGTAGCGAGCCAGCGTGGAATAGACCTGGGCGCGGACCCCTTCGCTCTCATCGTCGATGGCGTCAATCAGGACGTTGACAATCTCGTCGTGATACTGGGGATCGCGCGGCTTGCGGGTGAGGGTCGCCAGGTTCCGGGCGGCGTACTCGCGCACCATGGAGTCTGAATCCTTCATGGCCTCAAGCACTGCCTCCAGCGAGCGATCCGAATCGAGGATGGCGATGTTGTTCAGGGCCGTCACCCGGACCATGGCGTCCTCGTCCTCAAGATAGTCGATAAACGTGTCTTCCAGGAACTGAATCATCTCCTCGTTGCCAATGGTGGTGCTCAGGGCGATCACCTCGCGGGTCTTCTCCCGATCCAGCTCGCCGGACTTGACGGACAGCGGGATGATCTTGCGCAGGTAGGCCATCTTCTCGCTGGTGGAAACATCCGTCTGGGTGGTGTGAGTCTTCTCCAGCAGGAATTCAAAGGCGATACGGCTCTGGACCCGGTAATGAGGCTCACCCGCCCCCGGCAGGGCGGCTTCGGTCAGGAAGTCATGGACGAACAGGTGCCGAAGAACCTCGGCCACAAACAGCTCGGAGGTATTCTGGGAAATGCTCAGCTCGCGGATGGCTTCGGGCACGCTGAATGCGCGGGCGCCAAACTGCTTGAGCAGGGCTGCGATCACCTTGAACAGGTTGTCCTCGTCATTGATAAACGCCAGCTTGATACGGGTGAAGCTGGATTCCATCAGATCATCCAGGCGTTCGATGCCCAGCTTGCGGTAGAACTCCATGTCCACCGCCTTGAGGCTGTTGGATTCGGCCCTCTCCTGAAGAAAATGCCGGAACTTCAGCAGCCAGAAGGGATTACCCCGCGTCATGCGAAATACGTCATCCAGCACCCGGTCATCCACTTGAATCTCCGCATCCTTGAAGGGTTGCAGAAAGAACTTGCGCCGGGCACGCTCATTGATGCCGGTGAGCAGCAGCTTGTTGCGAAACAGGCTGTACATGGCGCCGCCCAGCGAGTCACTTCCACCCTCGCTGCGGCAGCAGAGCGTCATCATCAAGTGGTAGTTCTTGCGGTCCACCGTTTCGCGCAACAGATCGGCCATGAACTCCTTCAGCTCGTTGCGCTGGTGTTCCGGCAGGGCCAGTACCCGCTCCCATTCGTCCATCACCACGAAGAGGCCGCTGTCAAGCTGGCCGATAGCCTTGTTGACAAAGGAAAAAACCTCTACGAGGTGGCGGTTGAGGGTATCCAGGGCGCCGTCATAGGGTGCCGTGTCGTAGTCCTCGTACTCGGAAGCCGCCACGGGCAGCGCCGCCCGCTCCTCGGCGGAAAGGCCGTTCTCGTAGACAGGCACCAGCGTCGTGGCTTCGTCTGCCATATACTCATCCCGGACAGCCGCCACATCAATGGCAGGCAGGTTCCCAGCCTCAATGCCCGCATGGCCGTTTTCCGGCCCGCCGTTCATGGAAGACAACGCGGAGGAAGGCAGGGCCGAAAGCTCAACGGTAGCTTCCGTCTCGATTTCGGTTTCCGTGTCGCTGTCCCATCCATTCCCGAAAACCCTCTGGTCAAAGCGGGCATACCCCCCTTGCCGAAGGGTCCGGGCCAGCCGGATGGCATCCTGAAGCTGGGGGACGAGTGGGTTAAGCAGATTCGTGGCCACCAGCAGCCAGGGATTAACGATGATGCTGACCAGCCGTTCGATGTTTTCGTTGACGGCGGAGAACTTAAGCTTCTTGACGGTGGGAATGGAGCTTTTGATGGCCTTGGCCAGACGCTCCTGGGTTATGGCGTCCTTGCCGCCGATGGATTCCTGCAGTTTCACCAGAGCAATGGAACGCACCAGGTCCTGCCGGTCCCACTCGATGCCCAGTTCGGCGTTGATCTCGTTAACCGCCTCCAGGGCCTCGTCAAGGATGGCGTCCGCCTCGCGCTGGAAGGCGTCGATGAACTCGACGTAAAGCTGTTCGGGGGACTCCAGGGGGATGCCCCGCAGATCGATGATGCGGCAATAGATGCCCCGGCGAATGAGGTCGCAGAATGTATCCACCAGCGCGGTTTTCCCAATGCCGGGATCACCTGTAATCAGCAAGGACTTGGCCTGGCCGGTTTTTGAAAGGTTCAGCAACTTGACCAGCTGGCGAATATCCTTTTTCCGATCCTCCAGGGGCAGATTATCCAGCAGGTAATACTCCCCCCGGACTGCCGCCGACTCGTATACACTGGGATTGCTGCTCAAGATCCCTCCACCGCGTCTATTGGAAACTGAACATTACCTTAAAGGATTGCGACAGTATTATATAATAAAATTGATTTTCCCGAAGGCCGCACCGGTCTTTTTTACAATCCGGTTGAATCGAGGAGCGTCCGATGTCCCCAAACCCTCCCAGCACGTCAAGCAGAGTCTTTCTCATCGCCCTCCTGGCTTTTCTGGCCATTGGAGCGGTAGGCTGGCTGTCATTCCAGCCCCACCAAAGCATGGCCCAGGGCAAGGACCGCCAGATGCTGGCAAAACGGCCCTCCCTCGGTTCCAGCATCATGAACCAGGTGCATCCCTACGATCTGCTGGACCCGGTTCCCGCAGGCCAGAAGGCCCCCGACTTCAGCGTTACCGACGCCACCGGCCAGCCGGTTGCCCTGTCGGACTTCCGGGGCAAGAAAAACGTGGTGATGATCTTCTACCAGGGCAGTTTCTGCCCGGTCTGCGGACGCCAGCTGGAGAACCTGCAAAGTCGGCTGAAAGACTTCCGGGACCAGGACACGGAGATCCTGGCCATCAGTTCGGACGATCATCCCAACGCCCTGAAGACCCTGGGCGAGCATGGCCTGTCCTTCAAGGTGCTGCCGGACAATGACCTGGAGATCATCAAAAAGTACGGCGTACTCAACGTCTCCAAAAACAACATCGCCTGGCCCGCCGTCTTTGTGGTGGACAAACAGGGCATCGTCAAGCTCAGCCATGCCGACCGCAACTACACCCGCCTCTACAGCGACGAGATCCTGGATACCCTCTCGAAGATCACCGGCAAGCCCCTGGAATAAATACTTGCAGGGGGGCAGGAGATGCCGGGAAGGGAAATTCAGAGACGCCACTACCGCGAAGATTCCTGAAATGACCAAATGGTGTCCAGACGGAGGACGATCATTGCTGGAATCCCTCTCGTCTAGAAGCCGACCAGGGCGCTGAGCGGGTCCTCGTAGGGGGACTCGTAATACCCGTAGCCCAAAGAATCTTCGGGCAGGGCGGCCATCAGCGCGGTGGTTTCATCAGGGGCCTGGCCGGCATAGGTTTCCATCTCGTTGACCAGGTCCGCATCCCACTGCTCGAAATAGGCCGCCACTTTCTCCGGCGGAACATAGGTGCCCGGCAAAGGGTTCTCCGGCGCCACGGCCACCGTGACCGGGTCTTCCGCTGCGTTTTGCTCCGGCAGACGCTCCGCCAGTTCCGGCTGGTCCGGGCCGAACTGTCCCAGAAGAACAGGAGTCGCCCCAAGAATCAGAATCACCGCCGCGGCAACAGGTGCCCAACGCCTGAAGACAGGGATGACACCGGATTTCTCCGGAGGCTTTCCGGCCTGGACCCGTCGCATGATGCGATCGGTCAGATCCGCGGGCGGCGGCGCATCCTCCAGATCCCGAAGCTTCTCCAGCAGGATGCGGGACTCGGTATCCGGAGTTTCGCCGTCAAAATCCTCATTCAGAAAATCATCGAATCGGTTCATGGGTCCAATAGTCCTCTGACTTGCTGCCTCAGGGCCTCACGCCCGCGCCTGAGCCACGTTCTAATCGTGTTCAGCGGGGCGCCGGTCACCTCGGCAATTTCTTCATAACTGAGCTGCTCCCGGTAGCGAAGCAGCAAAACCTGACGGTAACGCGGATCAAGCGCCGAAATGGCATCCAGGACCAGTCTCGATGACAGACGTTCCTCCACAATACGGGCCGTATCCGCCGTCTCGGAGGTATCCTGAACCTCAAAGACCGGGTTCTCCTCTTCCAGCGTGCTGATGGAGACGACTTTGTTCCTGCGGCGCAGCTCTGAGAAGGTGGTGTTGGACGCAATGCGCAGCAGCCACGGCCTGAAGGGCCGGGTGCGATCAAAGCTGTCGAGTTTCCGGTAGGCTTTCACGAAAATCTCCTGGGTCAAATCATCGGCCATCTCCGGGTTCCGGGTCATCTTGAAAATGAAGTTGTATACCAGGCCGCCATATTCGTCCACCAACTCACGGAACGCCTTCTCTTCCCCGGCAATCGTCCGGAGAATCCTTTCGGCATCCCTGCTGATGGTGGTGTTGGCTGTAACCGTCAAGAATGCGGTCCTTATCGAGTGGCTGATACGGAGGAGTTAGTTGCCCTGGGGCTGCCAGCGGCGGCGGGGGCGATCTTGAGAACCCCCACCCTGAAACCCGCCACCGCCTTCACGACGCTGTTGCATGCGGTTCTGCATCTGGTCCATCATGCGCTCGCGGGCCTGTTGCCGGTGCCGGGCAAACCGCTCGAACTGCTCCGGGGTCATGGTTTCTTTCATCCGGAAGGCGGCCTTGATCCGAAGCTCGCCCATGCGGGCCGTCAGCGCACTCAGCTCCCGGTTCATCGCCAGGGCCTGGGCCTCGCTGGCATCGGGAGATTGAACGTACTGCATGAGCGCCTGGCGTTTCTGGCGGATCTGGCGCTGCAACACCTCGGCCTCCGCCCTGGCGTCCTCTCGAATGGACTTGAATTGCTGCATCTGTTCCGGCGTCACGTCAAGGCGCTCCATCATCTGCTGGCGCCTGGCGTCCTGATGCTGCTGGGCATGGCTGACGGCCGCCCCCGCCGAAAGCAGAACCGCCACGGCCACCAGGGACAACACCGTCTTTTTGGAACCGTCACATAACATCTGAAAATTTCTCCTTGGGAAATATACCGCCTGAAGAGCAGAGTAATATACCCTTCATGCCCCGGTACGCCCGCTGCCCCGGAAAAGTTTCAAAAAAACGGACGAACCCCCGGCACCGTGATCGACATTATAAAACGACAGCCGGCAAAACGGCTCCAAAACGGGGCCTGATCAGGCGGCCTGACGGCACACACCGGTTTCCACGGCGGCGGCCATCAGGCGGCGAAACATCATCTTGCGCTGCCAGACCCGGTGATAGGCCGAATCCTCGCCCAGCAGCAGCCGAACAGCCTCGGCCTTGAGCATGGCGTCCACCACCATGGCATAGAGAAACTTTGTCAGGGCTTTGGGAGAACTGAACATCCGCGCCAGCGGGTTGTCCGGGTGGTGCTGGCGCTTGGTGGCGTAGATCCGCAGCATTTCACGGTACTCCTCCAGAATATCGCCCTGCCGGTGTTCGTTGAGGGTCGTCCGGTACAGATGGCGGGTGGTTTCCATCAGATAGTCCGCCAGCATGTCGATCATCCGGCTCTCGTGATCCGAGAAGCGCCGTTGCAGGGATTCCCCCGGCAACCCGGCAAGATGAATGCTCCGGGCATCCAGAAAGGGCTTGCGAAATTCCAGGCTGTAGCGGGTGGTATCCACCTCCAGCTCCCGGTCAATGACCTCCAGAAAGGCCCGGTCCGAGAAGGCGAAAAACACGGCGTGACGAACCGGATCGGGCAAATCACCGCGGAAGCGCTCGAAAGCCTGGGCCTCCGAAAGCTCCAGGAAGCGCTGGGGCGAGCAATCCGGATCAAACCGCCGAAGCAGAATGGCGTATTTCACGGCATAGTTTCTCATGACACACACCTCTTCCGACTCTATCCCTGTCTTATTATAATAGACGCGGTCCAGTCTCTCATTCCAACCCGGAAAAACCTGAATCCCCGGATTGAGTGTGACCGGGAATTTATTGCTCCTGTTCTTCAACAGGTGGGTGTCCTCCGTGGCAGTCTCCGTTTCCAACAGACAAGGGTTGGTCTACTTTGCTGCCATCGAGTGTCCGGACTCCCATTCGCAAATTTGTAGAGAATAAATGTACCGGTCACGTCCGGGGATTCAATCCATTCTATTATGCCAGATGTTCCCCGGCGCTTCAAGGATGGAAGCGGAAAACCGCTTGCCCGCCGGGCCTAGATGTTAATCTCGTTCTTGGATCGGCGGCCCCGGATGATCTCCCGGATGGCTTCCACCACGTTGACTTGCCTGGCAGAACCCAGCAACTGGTTGATCACCTCCAGGGACTCCCGGAGTTGTTTTTCCCGCTCATGATCGATATCTTTCGTGAAGGCGGTCTTCCAGAGGCGGCTTTGCACCTGTAGCCGCTGCGCTGCGGTTGATTTTTTCCCCATGACCCTGTCTCCACTTTCCTTCTGTCTGGATAGCTACTCCTATTATTGGAGATATGCTCCCCGGTTCCCTCCACCGGAAGGAGGATTTTCCGACGCCCCGGCGCTCACCGGCATGGGGGGGAATTGGCCCGAAAGCGGGTTTATGGGATAATACCGGCACCGGGGAAGAAGCCGGAGCGGGAATTCCCCCTGTCGAACGGTTCCGACCACTAGCAACAAATCCGGTTGAGGATTTTTTAATCAGTGTCGACAACCCGTAACGACTCGTGGGTCACAATTGAGCCATGGCAGATCCAGTCTCCAGCACCCATTACCCATCCTACCTCCTGAACGGAAAGCCCCTCAAAAGGAATCAGGAGGCGTTTCGTCCGTTTCTTCACTATGTCAGCCCCGATCCCGTCCCCTCGCGCACCCAGTTCTACCTGGAGAACCTGACCAACAATGCGGCAAAAAGCTATGAAGATGGTATGAGCCGCTATTTCAGGGACCTGAAGACCAGTCCGGCCCGCGGTCTGACCATCTCGGCCCTGACTCTCGGCCTCGGCCTGGCCTTTACCGCCTTCCAGAAACACGCCACCCTCATCAAGATCGGTTTCCTGATGAGTTTCCTGGGATACCCGGTCATGGCGGCCATTCGCCATGTTCCCAAGATGATCGAATCCTACCAGACCGCCCGGCAAGGAGAACCGACCAAGGCCAAGGCCGAATTCCGCAAGTCCCGCGACGAAATGTTCTTCCAGATTTTCCACAACTACCTCAAGCCTCTGAGTTTGGCCTTTTCCTTCTATTACATCCTCAATTTCCGGGGATCACCGCTGATCTGGACCCGGCAGATGGTCGATAAAGGTATCCAAAAACTGGGAACCAACCCGCTGGGTATCGCCGGGACCCTTCAAGGCGGGCTGAAAAAACTGGGCGGTGCCCTCAAGGCGGTGTCCGATTCCAGGCCGGTCCTGTTCCTGGACAATATCGCAAAGGGCCTGGAACGCTGGGGCGACCGGGTTGTCGCACCCGTCAGCCGCTGGCTGCCGAAAATCGATTAATCGGCAACCGTCAGGACGGTTTCCGGCAGCCAGGCGGTATGACGCGGCTGAATCCGCTCGCCCGGCATCAATACCGGAATCCCCGGCGGACAGTGGACCACCGTTTCTTTGGCAATCCGGCCCACGGCTTCTTCGGCACGCCGCCGGATTCCGGGCGCAAAAAACGCCTCACGCGGCAGCATAGCCGTCTCCGGCAGCAGGTTCAGGGGCTGTCCGGGGAACACGAAGGGGTCCGGCGCCTCGCGGGCATAAGCCGCATCCGCAGCCATCAGCGCATCAAGAAGCGCCCGGCAGTCTTCGGACTCCAGACCGATCCCCGCTTTGTAAAGTGTTCCGAAGAGGCTGACCGATTCAAAGGAAACGCCGGATTCCTGCTCCAGGCGAATGCCCCAGTCCTCGCCCGGCTCATGGCGTGAAACCAGGTAAAGCCCGCAGGGGTCCCAGAAGGGTGCGCAGGCCGCCTCCTGGGGATCAAAGAGCCGGAAGGCGGCGAGATCCGCCCGGATCTGACGCCGCAGGGCCAGCACCCGATCCAGCATGGCCTCAACGCGCCGACGCCCCTCACCGGAGGCCAGGAACGCGCTGGCCGCATCTAGGCTGGCCAGCAGCAGGTAGGACGGGCTGGTGGTCTGCAAGGTATTGAGGGCCTGCTGAAAAACGCCGGGATCAATCCGCGAGGCCTGGGGCAGGTGGGCCAGGGCGCTCTGGGTCAAGCTGCCTGCTGACTTGTGCAGGGAATGGACCACCGCATCACAATCGAATCCACAGGCGGATTCGGGCAGACGACTGGAGAAGGGCCACAGGCTGCCGTGGGCCTCGTCCACGATGAGACAACAGTCATATCGGCGGCAGATGTCGGCGATCCGCCCGATATCACTGCCCAGGCCCTCATAGGTGGGCGAGGCAAGCACCAGTGCCCGGATGTTTCCGTCCCCCGCCAGCCGGGCCGCCACATCGTCCGGTTTGACCGCGCCCCAGAGTCCCCACTCCGGCAGCCATTCGGGCAGAAACCAGACCGGCTCGGCACCGGTTAGAATCAGGCCGCTTATCACCGAACGGTGGACGTTTCTCGGCAGCAGCACCCGGTCGCCGGGCTTCAAAACCGAGAGCATGGCTGCCTGGATGCCCACGGAGGCGCCGTTGACCAGAAAGAAGCTGTGGCGCACATCGAAACGTTCAGCGCTCAGGCGCTGGGCTTCGGCAATGCAGCCGGAAGGCTCGGACAGCACATCCATGCCGTCAAGTTCGGTGAGGTCATGGCGGTAGGCTTCCGGCGTCAGGCCCGGCACAGAAAAGATTTCACGCCCCGCATGACCGGGAACGTGAAATCGGTTTCTGTTCAACTTCGGGTAGTTTTGAAGCGCCCTAGCGAGGGGAGTGGTGACGATCCCGTCCGCCGCCGCCGCCGCGTCCACCACCGCCGCCGTGGCGTCTGCCCCGGTCACGGTCTCCGCCGCGGTCTCCACGGTCGCGGTATTCACCGCGTTCTCCGCCTTCGCGCGGGGGCGGGACTTCGAGGGGCGGCAATCCGAACCGTTCCCGGTCTTCATTGGCAACTCCCTTAATGGTCAGGTTCACCCGGCCCATATCGTCGATTTCGTTGACCCGCACCAGCACCTGGTCACCGACGGACAGGTGATCCTCGATGTTGTTGACGCGCTCGTGGGCAATCTGCGAAATGTGGACCATGCCGTCGCGACCGGGGGCGATCTCGACGAAGGCGCCGATGGGAATGATGCGCACCACTTTGCCCATCATCACCATGCCGGCCTCGATCTTCATGGTCATCTGCTCGATGATTTCACGGGCACGCTCGCCGCCGGTACCCACCGAGGTGATGGTCACCAGACCGTCGTCCTCGATGTCGATGGACGCGCCGGTTTCCTCGATGATGCCGCGGATCGTCTTTCCGCCCGGTCCGATGACCTGGCCGATCTGCTCCTTGTCGATGCGCACCGTGATAATCCGCGGAGCATAAGGTGAAAGCTCCTCACGCGGCGCGGAAATAGCGGCGTTCATCTTGTTCAGGATGTGCAGACGGCCTGTTCGGGCCTGCTCCAGAGCTTCGCGCATGATCTCGATGGAGATGCCCCGGATCTTGATGTCCATCTGCAGGGCGGTGATGCCTGTTTCGTTCCCGGTCACCTTGAAATCCATGTCACCGAGGAAATCCTCAAGACCCTGGATATCCGACAGAACGACGTAACGGTCGCCTTCCTTGATCAGGCCCATCGCAATCCCGCTGATCTGCGAAGACAGCGGGACACCGGCATCCATCAGGGCCATGGACGTGCCGCAGGTGGAGGCCATACTGGTGGACCCGTTGGATTCCAGCACCTCGGAATTCACGCGCATGGTGTAGGCGAACTGCTCCTTCGGCGGCAGGGCGGCCTCAATGGCCCGTCCGGCCAGGGCGCCATGGCCTATTTCCCGGCGGCCCGCCCCGCGGAGGGGACGAACCTCACCCACGGAGTAGGGGGGGAAGTTGTAATGATGCATCCAGCGTTTTTCCGTGGCCGGGTCCACGCCGTCCAGACTCTGGCTGTCGCCGGGCGACCCAAGGGTCACCACCGAGAGGACCTGCGTATTGCCACGGGTGAACAGGGCAGACCCGTGAACACGGGGCACCAGACCCACTTCGCAGGCAATGGGACGAATCTCGTCCGCCTTGCGGCCATCGGCCCGAACACCCTCTTCGAAGAGCATGGTGCGCATGATGCGCTTTTCGGTCTTCTTGAACATTTCGGAGAGGTAGTCCAACTCCTGCTCGGCGAGGAACTTGCGGACCTCGTTGTCTTCAGGCAGAGCCTCCAGGGCAGCCTTCAGCTTGTCCTTGGCGGCGCTGAGAATGGCCTTGCGCTCGTCGCGGTCAAAATTGTGGTAGGCCGCATGGATGTCAGCTTCCACCTGGCTTTCGACGAACTGCTTCAGGGGGCCGAGGTCATGGGGAAACTCGTAAGTGCCCTTCTCCTTGCCGCACTGCTCACGGAAGTTCTGCTGGAACTGGACCTGCCTGCGGATTTCCTCGTGGGCAAAGGCCAGAGCCTCGATCATTACCTCTTCAGGGATGAAGTTGCAGCCAGCCTCCACCATCATGATGGAGTCGTCGGTTCCCGCCACGATGAGATCCAGATCGCATTCCTCGGACTGCTGGAAGGTCGGGTTCGGGATGAACTGGCCGTTGATGCGGCCCACCCGGACACAGCCGATGGGACCCAGGAAGGGCAGACCGGACAGTTCCAGGGCAACGGAGGCGCCCAGCACCGCCAGGGTATCGAGCTGATGCGTGGCGTCGGAACTCAGCGGCATGGCCACCACCTGGACGTCGTTGCGGTAGCCGTCAGGCCACAGCGGACGGATGGGGCGGTCCATCAGCCGGCAAGTCAGGACGGCCTTCTCGGAGGGGCGTCCCTCACGCTTGATAAAGCCGCCGGGAATCCGCCCGACGGAAAACATTTTTTCCTCGAAGTCGCAGATCAGGGGGAAAAAATCGATCCCCGGACGCGGCTTGTCGCTGCCGGTGGCGGTCACCAGCATGTTGGTTTCACCGACTTTCATCACCACCGAGCCGCTGGCGGAACGCGCCATCTTGCCGTATTCAAAAGTGATGGTCTGGTCGCCGATCTGCAGTTCAGCGGTCTGAACGTTCTCGATCGGGCTTTTGTCTGTCATTACTTGTTCTGTCATCGATTCTTCTTCTTTCCTGAATGCTACTTTTTTACACATCTTGTCTTGTTCACTAACAAGAATACGCCAAAAACCCCCTAAAAACAAAAGACGGGCCATAAAAGCCCGTTTTTGCAAATCTCTGGTCCCTACTTGCGAAGGTTCAGCTTGGTAATCAGCTCTTTGTACTCTTCGGGGGTCCGTTTGGACTTGAAGTAGTTCTGCAGGCGCCGACGCTTGCCAACCATCATCATCAGGCCGCGGCGCGTGGAGAAGTCTTTCGGGTTCTGCTTGAGATGCTCGGTCAGGTGGTTGATCCGGTCGGTCAGCATCGCGATCTGGACTTCCGGGCTGCCGGTGTCCTTCTCATGGCGTTGGTGATTCTTGCCGATTTCCTGTTTCTGTTCTTTGGTCAGTGCCATGGGTACCTGTAAACCTCTTTGGGTTACGACAAAAAAAGGGTTCGCGCGAGGCGGAAAAAGACTATAGCATCCGCAAAAAAACGATGCAAGCCGGGGCGGGGGGACCGCTTTTCCACCGGACGGATTCCTCTGGATCTTCCCGGCCCTCGGACCGGGGCTTTTATTTTATCCCGAATACCCCCTCCCGATGCAAGGGGTATTTCCGGAAAGCCGCCCGGATATCGCCTCTGGATAACCCTGCGCACAAAAACCGGAAACCCTGTTTTTATGCTTTCGCAAGGGTTAGACAAGGTTCCTGAGAAGAGAAGATGCGACCGGCCTGTTTTTAGAGGCCAAACGTTTCACTTGGGGACGATTCCGATTGGGTATATAGGCACAGAAGCAGAGAAGGGAGTATAACGATGGGCAATTCACAGGGTGTGACCTATGGTCAGGCACGTCAGGCTGCGCAGAAAACACATGGCAGCGTGGACCGGCAGATTCTGAGCGACAACCGGTCCCAGGCCGGGGGAAATTTCAGCACGACATCCATGCAGACGCAAATTGCGGCCAACCCCAACCGGGGATTTCTCGACAGGCTGTTCGGGCGCAACAAGACGATCACACAGCAGGTGCCGACGGATACGCGCAAGACCGCCATTGAGATCCAGTCCGGGCAAACCGTCTGGGATCTGGCCGAGGCGCTCTACCGGGATCATTTCAACGCGCCGGATGCCAAGGGCAAGGAGCTTAACCAGCAGGCGGTTTATAAAATGACCGAGCAACTGCTGAAAGACAACGGCCTGGATTTCGATTCGGCCCGGAAATTGAAAGCCGGTCAGGAACTGAAGATTGCCGGTGTAGACAACCCCGGCTTCATCAGCGGCCTGAAAACGCAGTACGGTCTCTGACATTTTCACCGAATTTCGAAAAAGACACTTCGACTCGTCGTTTTTGGCCCCGAAAGGGGCCTTTTTATGGGCTTTTTTACCTCAAATCATAAAAGTTATTCGCTATGGTTTTTTAAACAAATATGCCATACTCAGGATAGTCCGATTTTCCACGTTTTTGTTCCCTCAAAAGCCTTGGCAGGCGCGCCAACCGAGGCCTCCTTTCCGCTGAATACCAGAAAGCGAGGTCACTTCCGATGTCCCACTGTACCCACTGCCAGAGCCGCTTTTTCAAAACCCTGGAAACCCGCCTGCTGCCGGAGGAATACACCGGCGCAGGGCGGCTGACCGTGCTGATGAAAAAGCGGTGCAAGCGATGCAAGTTCAAGTTCCTGTTCCGCAAGGATTATCCCTCCGGACGGACGGGGCAGATCCCACGTGAGCTTTGGCTCCAGGGCATCCGAATCCCCAACGGGGCCGTCAGTGTAACCGACGGCAACCGGCTGTTCGCAGGCGACTATTCCCGAAAAATCAGCCGCCGGGCGGAAGAGAGCATTGACTACATACACCGCCTGCGCAAACTGGAGAACCGAGGCCATGCCTAGAAAGAAAGCCACCGAAAACGGGAGTCCGGCCAGCAATCCATTCACCCGCCTGATGGAAGCGTTCCAGAAACGGGTCCATCAGATCGTCGAGGTCATCGACGAGGCGCTGGGCTCCGACGAACTCAAGCACCGGATCTGGGCGGTAGAACTGCTGCTCAAGCGGTTTGCCCCGGAAAAGGCGCCGGCGTCCAAACCCGCCCGATCCCCAAAGCAACCGCCCCTCCCGGATTTGTCGAGCCTCAGCGATGAGGAACTGATGGCCCGGATTCGCCGGCTGCTTCACGAGGAAGATTTTGGAGAACACGATGATGCAACCGCTTCGGATTGACCGCATCTACAACACCCGGCAGTTCGAAGCCCTTCATCCCCGGCTGGAGGAACTGCTGTCGGCCCACCAACGCCTCCTCACCGACGACTTCGTTCCGTCCCTCGACACGCTGGCCAGAAATTTGGCCACCACGGTGCCCTTTCTCTGGGTGGGCCGGGATGTGGACAACCGGTTGTGGACGGGGGCGTCCCTCAATGATGTGATCCCCGGACGCCATGCGTTTTTGCATGGCATCAGCCACCCGCAGATCCGCCGCCACCCCGCCGTGACGCTTACGGCCATGGCGGCGCTTGAGACCGCCTTCGAGGAACTCGCCGTGATGAAGGTCAAGGCCGAATTCGACGCCGACAACCGGGGAGCCAGGGGCTTCTGCCTGCGCTTCGGGTTCACGAAGGAGGCCCACTTCAAGGACGACACCCGCGTGGGCGGGCGGCCAAAAGATGTGGTCGTCTGGTCGCTGTTCGCCCACACGTATTACGCCCAAACCAGGAGGAAAATGCAGCATGTCCTTTGGCAAGAAAGAAAGCAAGAATAACGGAAAGATCAAAATCAACGCCCCGCCGCCCATCACCCAGTACGAATTCAACAGCCCGACGGGGGATGTATTCAAGAGCCGGACGGAAGGCGGCAGGCAGATCAGCGAGGCCCACCTTTCCCCCCTGACCCGACAGATGGCAAATCGCAGCCAGCAGAACCTGCTGGGCCTCTCCGCCGAATTCGGCAAAAGCGACCGGGAGCGGGCTGCCGACATCCGCGCCCGCGCTCAGGATCTCTTTGATATGCAGGCCCGCGGCATCAACGAGGACGCCGACGACATCATGTCCAAGGCCCGGTCCAATTTATCCAGGCGTTTTGGCGGGTCCCACGCGGCCACCTTCGGCACGGATCTCATGTCCCGGCTGGAAAAGGACCGTCTGGCGGAACTCAGCGACGCCCGGCGCCAGGCCGGCCTGCTGGGGGAAGATCTGTTCAACTCGGACGAGGACAGCCGGATGCGCCGATTCAACGTCTTCCTCGGCTACCTCAACACCCTTCACAACCAGGCCGCCGGAGCGGACAACACGGGCGCCAACCTGCTGCTCAACGAAAACCAGCGGGCCACCGACGTGGCCATCGCCCGCGCCCGCCTGCTGGACAGCGCGAGGAACCGCAACACGGCACGCGCCAATCAGCGGATGTCCCTGATTTCCAATGCCCTACCTTATGGTGGGGCCGCCGTTGGCGGATTAATCGGCCTGGCTGCCGGTAACCCCGTACTCGGCGTCCAGTTGGGCGGCACAGCCGGTGCCTATGGGGCCCGATCCATCTAGTACGGATTCAGGAGGGAATGCCTGAAACATTCCCTCCTGATTATTTTCAAATCAGAGGTATATGATGACACCGGTTAAAAACCGTTATGCCTGGCTGATGCTGGCATCCCAATCGAACGAACTTCAAAGCCTGCTTCTGGAACAATGCCGCCGGGACATTCTGTTCTGGTTCGAAGCGTTCTGTTGGACGTTCGATCCGCGAACCCGCCCTTCCCACCAGCCGTTTCGGCTTTATCCCTATCAGCGGGATTTTGTCCTTGAACTCCGCAAGGCCATTGACGGGGGACACGACCTGCTGGTGGAGAAAAGCCGGGACATGGGGGTCAGCTGGCTCATCCTGCTGACCTTCCAGTATTACTGGCTCTTTTGCGAGGGCAGCCATTTTCTCGTGGGATCACGCAAGGCGGACTACGTGGACCAGAAAGGCGATCTCTCGACGCTTTTTGAAAAACTGCGCTACAACCTGCAGTGGCTGCCGCCCTGGATGCATCCCGCCGGATTCGCGCCCCGACGCCATGACACGCTGATGCGCCTGATTAATCCGGCAAACGGCAATACGATTACCGGGGAGAGCAGCAACCCGAACTTTGGCCGGGGCGGACGCTACCGGGCCATTTTCCTCGACGAGTTCCCCTTCTGGCCCTGCGATGCCGAGGCCTATGCCTCCTCCGGCCAGTCCAGCCCCAGCCGGATCGTTGTCGGCACACCCTACGGCAAGGCCAACAAATTCGCCCAACTGCGTTTCAACAGCCCCATCCGGGTCCGCTCGCTGCACTGGAAACTGCACCCACTGAAGGACGCCAACTGGTATGCCGGGCAGGCCCGGCGCATGAGCGCCGACGAGATTGCCCGCGAGCTGGATATCAACTACAACCTTTCCGTCAGCAACCGGGTGTTTTCAGGGTTCGGCGAGGAGCACAAGGGGGATCTCCAACCGGTTGAGGGGCGACGAATCGTGCGAAGCTGGGATTTCGGCTACCACTGTCCCGCCTGCGTGTTCATCCAGTTGGATGCCGGCGATCGGGTGCAGGTGCTGGCGGAAATCGTGGGCCGCCAGGAACTGCTCATCGACTTCGCCCGGCGGGTGAAGACCTTCAGCCAAAGCCGCTTTGAGGGCTTTGAATTCGAGGACGTCTGCGATCCCGCCGGAACACAGCGCAGCGACAAGCATGACCAGACCAGCATCGAGATCCTCAACAGCCTGGGCATTTACCCCTTTTATCAGCGCTCTCCGATTCTGCGAGGCATTGAACTGATCCGAATGAAGCTGGCCGAGCGCAACGGCGATCTCCCCGGCCTGCGGGTGAACCGGGACTGCACCAGGCTCATTGACGCGTTCGAGGGCGGCTACCGCTATGCTTCGACAGACCATGAACTCCCTATTGAGGAACACCCCTACGAAGACGTCATGGACTGCCTGCGCTACGCCATTCTCCACAAATGCGGCATTTCAAGCAAAGCGCCCAAAAAGCCCCGACGCTACAAGCCCGCCAACCGCCACACCGGCTACTGACCCTGGAATAATCAACACCCCAACCCAACCCAGGCGCCCTCTTCCTGCACAATAAAGATTTCTTCACATCCTTTAAAACACTTGTGCAGAAAGGGTTTTGAGGGGTTGCCGGATTTTAATTTGACGAGAATGATCATTTTTTATTAATAAATTGTTTTTATTTTGTTAGTTCGTTCTGAGTGTAGAGTTTCATGCGTTGTGGTGTTTATCAGGCCGAAGAACCGGTCAGCCCCGCATTGGAACAAGTTTCCCCCTAAGAGAAATCCCCCTGAGAGATAGAGAGTAGAGAAAGGAGTGTAGAGTCCTATGCCAGCAGTATCCGGTGTGGGTGCACAACCCAACCTGGCCCTTCAAAGTCCTGGCGGTGCAGGCAATGCAGGAAACGCAGGCGCCGCTGGCGCCGGTTATGTTCCTGGCGCCCCGGCACCTGCGGTAGGCCAGAATGCATTGACGCCCCCAGCGGGCGGCCTTGGGCAGGGTCAACAACAATTGGGTGGCAGTCTGGTCACCCTCGTTATGGAAATGATGAGTGCCATGCTCCAGATGATCACCAGCCTCATTGGCGGCGGTCAGAACCAGTTGCAGCAACCCGGTGCGCCTTATCCGGGCGCGGCCCCTGGCGGGATTCCCGGACCGGCGGGTAACGCCGGAACCGGCGGTGTTGCAGGCAATGCCGGTAACGCAGGGAACGGCGGCGTTCCGCGCCCCGTCGGCGCAGCCGGTAACGCTGGTAACGCAGGAGGAGCAGGCGGCGGCTACTAATCCCGGTTGAGACAATTGTGTATACCGACTGAATCGTCTGAGTAAAATAACCGTGGATTAGGAGCAAACCAAGCCGGACAGGTTTAACGACTTGTCCGGCTTTCGCTATGCCTGTCGCCGGTCATGTAAATTTCCGATCCATTTTGACGCGGAAGGGGCAATTCCATTCTTAATTTTGTTTTTATTTTTATACGTCTGATTGAATCCAGTGTTCGATCACCCCTTGAGAGAGTTGGAGTACAAGAGGAGATACCCGTCAGTATGGCACTGAATGGTGTAGGTGCATATTCACCTTACGGAAACTATCCGGTTCCCGGAGCAGGCGCCCCGGCGGCCAATTTGGGCGCAGCCGGCACAGGCGGCGTTCCGGGTCAAGCCCCATCGCTGAACCAGGCCCTGGGACTTAATTCTCCGCCAGGCGGAGATCAGCAGATGATGATGCAACTGATGCAGTTGATGCTTCAGATGATGCAAATGGTCATGTCCCTGCTCGGTGGCCAGAACAGAGGTCCCCAGTTCTCGCGGGCACTTCCGGGCGATGCCGGCAATGCGGGTAACGCGGGCAACGTTGGCAACGCCGGTAATGCGGGAAGAAGCGCCGCCCTGGCACCATCCCCCATCGGACTCGGCACCGGGCCGATTAATCCGACAGCCAACGCGGAAAACGATCCGCAATTGCAACAGAGCTTGCAGGCCATTGCCCAGGACCCGGAAGGGCGTCGTTTGCTTGAAATGGCCCAGCGCAACGGTGTCCGGATCTCCACAGGGAATCCGGGCGGCCCCAACGTTCTGGGGGTCTTCATCCAGCGCGGCAACGACCGGCAGATCATCGTCCGTGACGGGTCGAACATCAAGACCATCGTACACGAACTGGTTCATGCCGCGACCATTGAGGACGGCAACTCCCAGCACGAGGAGGGCATCGCCAACATTATCGGTGATCGGGTCGCGGCCCGCGTCACGGGCCGTCAGGCGGGCAACCCCAACCAGATTTACAACCGGACCCTGCCCCTGTACCAGGATCTGCAGCGGTTCAACGGCATTGAGCAATCGTTAGGCCGGCTGGGAATCGTCGCCTAACAGTCAAACAATCGGGTAAACCAGGATACCGGCCTTTTTCGCTCTTCTTGAGGCCGGTATTCGCATCGGCGGACGGTGACCATTTTTAACGGAAAACGCAATTTCGGCCCACTTGCATGTTTTTATTTTATTATAGGAGTAACAATCGGGAAGAGCAGGAGCAATGGCCGTTTCACCCGGAGGGATGCCGTTCGGTTCTCCATTCAGCGGCAGGAACCGTTCGGAAACAAGCCGATCCGAAATCGAGGCCCGCTACGAAGAGTACCAGCAGGCGCTCAGACAACGCCTGCTCGGCGATCCCGACGCTGCCGAAAAAGAGCGGGCATCCCTGGCCGCCCTGAACGATCTGGCCAAGGACATGCCTTTTGAGAGCCTGTCCGCCCTCATCAGTTTCATGCAGATGATGGGCAGCAGCGAAAAATACCTGAAGGATATGGCGGGCAGCATCATGGAGCGCGTCGCCATTGCCCGCGTGGCCCGCATGCTGGAATTGCCGGACCATGCGGTCTTCTTCCTGCAAAAGGCTTACGGCGATATTTCCAAGGTCCTCGACGATATCATGGGTCTGTTTCGCTGGGAGGACATGGAGAATGGCTTGCAGATTCCGCCGCAACTGCGCGAAGGAATTGAGTTCCTCAAAGCGCTCAAGGACCTGGTGATGACCGAGATGAGGCTGACCTTTGGCAGCATGGGTGTCCACCTCAGCCGCCCGGAGGTGGAGGCGATGATGTCCGAGGACAAGCACTTCGACGAACGCATGCCCAAAGCCCAGCAACAGCTGCTCCAGGATTTCCACAATGGCATGACCGCGGAACAGCGGCGGGAGCTGGTCGCTTCCGGCGGCAACAAACTCCTCGAAGCCTTGCCCGAACTTATTGGCCGGGCGGCGGATACGTTGCTGTCGCTCACCGAAGACAGCCAGTCCACCACGGGACAGGCACTGATCGGCGTCAATGCGGCCCTGACCCGGCTGGAGGGAGCCAAGGCCATCATGCGCATGCTGGGCAACGGCAAAAACAGCCTCCTGGCCGAGTTTTCCAAAGAAGCCAAAAAATTCGAACCCCAGGTGTTCGAGTTGGAAAAAACCGCCAACACCGTCTTCCGGGCCATTGAAAACCGGACCGTCGCCCGCATCCGCTCCCCGATTGACGAGCGCAAGTCGAAACTGGAGGAATTCCTCAGGCCGGGGAACCCGGAGAATATCCGGCTGTTCAAAGAGAAGGAACAGCAGGGGCTGGATCAAAGCCTGAACCAGAACCCGGTCCGTCTGCTGCGACAATCCATTCTTCACTTCGGCGGCACGGGCGGTGCCAGGGGAGGCAGTTCCCGGCGGGGCAGAGCATAAATCCCCATCTCACGTTAGAATGGCAGGTATGAAAGTTCTGCTGAAACCCAGCGTCGATAATCTGGATTTCCTGGCCTGGGGGCTGGTGCTCCTGTTTTTCATGACAAGCGCCCTACTTTTTGGCGGGGACCTTGCCCAGACATTCTTCGGCGCCTCGGCCATTATTATCCTGATGCTGTTCGTCTCCCACGCCATCACCCTGATCCTTGAGGTCCTGACCCACCACCCCCGCCTGGGAGAAATCACCGGCTACATCACCAACGGCCCGGAACTGCTCTGCGTCATCGTGGGTCTGTTCCACGGCAAGCTGGCTTTCGCCATAGGCGTCCCCCTCGGCTCCAACTTCGCCAATCCGGTTCTCCTGGCCGTGGCCGCCCTGGCCGCAGGTCAGATCGGTTCCTTCTTCAGGGCCAGTCCGGCCCGCGGAACGGGCATCCTGGTGGGGACCATGATACTGGCCGCCAGTTTTTTCGCCTTCGATAAAGGACCCTGGCTCTGGGTCTGGGCTGGGGCAACACTGCTCTTCTCCCTCTGGTTCTACAAACACCGGGGATCGGAAGACCACTTTGAACTGTCTACCACGGAAGCCCTGTCCGACGTTTACCTGCTTCCCGCCATCCTGATACTGGTCGGGGCCGGGTACTTCCTGGACCCGGCGGTCAGCTTCACCGCCTCGGCCAGCCATGTTCCCGAAGGGGTCATCAGCTTCTGCATCCTGAGCTTTATCACCTCCTGGCCGGAATTCCGCACGTCCCTCTCACTGATGCGTCGCAACCGGCTTCAGGCCGGGGTGATGAACATCATCGTCAGCAACATCACCAACCTGTGGCTTGCCATAGCAGCAGCCGCCACCTACCTGTTGGTTTTTGGCGGGTGACGGCTGTGCGGATGCTCTGAAAGCTAGTAGCTGCTGCGGTAGCAATCGCGGCAGTAGACCGGGCGATCGCCGCTGGGCTGGAACGGAACCTGCGTCTGAACACCACAGCTGGCGCATACGGCGTCATAAAGCTGGCGCTGGGGACGCCCGCCCCCAAAACTGCCGCCGTACCCACCACCGCCACCACCCCGTCTCTGGGCTTTGGCAGCATCACGGCAAGGCTTGCATTTGCGAGGGTCCTGGAATCCCTTCTGCTGATAGAACTCCTGTTCGGCAGCAGAAAAGGTGAATTCCTCGCCACAGGCGGTGCATTGGATTTGTTTGTCGGCCAGCATACTCCGGGCCTCCTATTTTACGAACTAATGAAGTTGAGATTTCAGTTGAGGCCCGATAAAAAGTTGGAACCTTGTTCTTGGGAATCTCTAATAAACATTTTGATCGATGATTCGTTTTTTTTCAAGCCTGCAATTTCCCCGGCTTGCCCTGATGGCTTGCCATTGGGGGAGAGATAAACGAGGTAAACAGCCCAGCCTTATCCACCGACCCCCGCCTGACCAGCCGTTTATATTTCTTAATAATCAGATACAGCGTATACTTCGGACAAATTGAAACCGAAGGGACGTGCTCTCAATGATGCCCAAAAGACCCTTCACTAATCCGATCAGTCCGCCTTCCCGAACCGTCTGTCGGCAGCAGTCCCGTACATGCCGGCAATCCCGGCCTGTTTCAATGGGCCTGCCCGGCGGAAGTCGATGTGGATTCGCGATAGGGGTGCTCCCCGGTAAAATAATCCACCAGCGCCCCCTGATGCTCCAGCAGAATGGTTTCGAACCCAATGCCTTTTTCCCGGATTTCATGAACGATATCCCGCGCCCGCCATTGGGTGGCAATAATAATGGTGGTGACCGGGTGCGTCTTCAGGTATTGCGGATCACGAATTGGCTGTCCCGTGCCCGGAACGAAAGTTCCCTCCTTGTCCGGGTCCGAATCCACCACGACAGGGAACCGCTCCGCATCCGCATGATAGCGGTTGATGAAGGCGGATGCCTTGCCTGTTCCGCCCCAGATGGCCACGGGGCACCCCGAAGCCGCCAGTGCGGAAAGCTGCTGCCGGGTCAGATCACCCGCCTCCTGCGCCCGCTGATAGAACGCCAGGGACTCCTCGGCAAACATCATCTGTTCCGAATTCACGCACAGACGGGCAAAGCCGTAGACCACCTCGTTGTCATAGCCCCGCTGGATAAGTTCCACCCCCGACGAGCACCGCATTAACAGGCGACGCAGGGATTCCGTGGTGAAATGGGAGTTATGCTCATAGAAGAAGTCGGCGGTCCGGTTGCTCTCAAACACCCGGTCAATACAGGGCACCTCAATAAACAACTGGGTTTCATTCCCGCTCCAGCCGGCGGCAAAGGCCAGTGACTGGACAAACTGCAAAGGGTTCATCAGATGCTCCAGCACATGGCGGCTGATGATCATGTCCGGCTGGTATTCGGCCAGATGCCTGGCCGGATCGAAGAGGTGGAAGCGGGCTTCGATAAGATCCCCGCCCGTTTCGATGGCCCCGTTGGGGTCAAAACCAATGTACCGTCCGTCGGGCCGGATCTCCGCCAAGGCCCGAAGCAGGTGTCCTTCACCACAACCGATTTCAATGACGGTGGGATTTTCCGGAAGCCGTTCCAGGATCAAATCCCGAACCTCGTTAAGGTGCTGCCTCCAGAGATGCCCCTTGTTGAACATCAGGTTCGGCTTGTCCGAGTAGGGCACTTTGTCGTAATCGAAATCCTTGTTGAACACATGGCCGCAATCAATGCAACGGACGAAACTCAGGGGCAGGCGCTCCATGGTTTTGGCCTCCGCCGGACTCAGGGGCCATGCCAGGGTCGTCAGGGGCTGGCGGCCTCCATTGTAGAACGGCACGGCAACATGATGGCCGCAGGCAGGGCAGGTTTCATGCAGCAGGATATCCGTCAACCGCCGGAACATCTTCTTTTGCGTCTCAGACATGGGTGTTCTCCCGGCACGTCTCTGCCTGAAGGACCTGCCTGAAAAACGCCGCCACCGCCGTTACGATCCCCTGGTCATCGTAAAGCCGGTGGCTCTGTGCCAGGATTTTCTCACGGACCGCCCGGCGAAAAGCGTCGTCCGTTCCCAGCCGGACGGCCAGGTCCACGTATGCGTCCGGGGTTGTCGCCACACAGTCGGTCACATCCATCTGAAGATAGCATCCCAGAGTCACCCGGCCCCGCATAAATTCGCCGGGCAGGGTGACAATCGGCGTACCCAGCGCCAGGGCCTCATAGGTGGTATTCCCGCCGCCAAACCCGATGGGGTCCAGCATGACGTCGGCCACAGCCAGCAGCTTGATGAACTGCTCCGGCTTGAGGCGATCCACCATGATCACGCGATCCGCCACGTCCCCCATCGTCCGCTGAAACCGCTCCATCAGCAACTGGTTGCAGTAGCCGGATTTGTCCCGGATCAGCACGATTCTGCCGTTGGCATCCCGGCGCAGAATCTCCCCAAGCAGGGCATCAAAGGCCGGATGCAGCTTAAAAATGGACTGGGGACAAAGATAGAGGTGATCCGTTTCAGCAAAACCGAAATCCGTTTTCAAAGGCTGCCCCGGTGGAACGGCAGGCGCCCGGTAACAGGCAGGAAGGGTATCAAACAGCACCAGGGTCTCGGTATAGTGCGCGTCGGCATTTTCCGGCTCAATCAGCACACTGGAGAGAAAATAATCGATATTGCCGATTCCCGTGGTCACCGGATGCCCCCAGAGGACGCACTGGACCCGTGCAAGCCGGGACTGGGCCAGCAGGCAACTGCCCGGGTCCATGCCGATATCCGCATAGACCAGAACGTCCAGTTCATGGCGGGCGATCATCTTTTGCGCAAGCCTTAGGTCCTGTTCCGGCAGCAGAACCATCCGTCCCTCTTCCGTCTCAACCTCCGCCGGTGCTTCGGGATGATCGATGTGAAAAACGAACACGTCGAAGGCCTCACGCGGCAGGTTTTCAATCAGCCCTTCGGTCAGCTTGAAAATCGTATGGCCGGGACGAAAATGCCGGGAGATAAACCCGATCCGCGGTTTGTCATGGAAACTGGCCGGGGGCTGGTAGGGATAATCAAAACCGGAAGACTTCAGGCCGGTGGCAATCAGGTGGCCGAGGGCCTCCTGGGCGTCACGGTCATTCTCTCCCTGGTAGGCCAGATAGAAGTTGACGGCGGTCTTTAATTCGTTGCGGGGGTCCCGCAGGAGAAAAGGCTCCTGCAACAGGGCGGAGAGACAGGTCATGTAACGGGTCCGGTGTTCCATAACCTCCTGTTCGGACCCGTAGATCACCGGCAGCAGCAAGCCTTTTTCCAGACACAGCCCGTAGGAGGGGTTCAGGCTAAACGCCTGCTGGTAGGCCTCCATCGCCTGTTCATGGCGTCCGTTGAGATGGCAGACCTGGGCCAGGTTGATCCAGGCCGAGTAATAGCCGGGGTCCAGCCGGACGGCCTCCCGGTAACTGGCCTCGGCTTCGTCATAGCGATCCAGCTTGCGGTAGACGTTGCCCAGGTTGAAACGGACCGCCGCCAGGTTGGGCTGGCGTTCAATGGCGGCCTCGTATTTCCCGACGGCCTCCTCATGATGGCCGGTGGCACTCAGGGAACGGCCCCACATGGCCAGGGCCTGGGCATCATCGGGAAGAACGCGGTGAACGGCTTCAAAGCATGCGATCGCCTTCGCATGGTTACGGCAGTCATGATAGGCCAGCCCCAGATTGTGCAGCAGGCGGGGTTCGTCGGGCCGCTTTTCCAGCGCTGCCTCATAATGGGAAACGGCGTCGGCCACCTGGCCTGAGGAATGCATGACATTTCCAAGCCCGATAAGAGCATCAATATTGGCCGGATCAGCCTTCAAAACTTTGGAATAATGTTCAGCAGAGGAATTCCAGTCTTTCCTGTCCTGATAGAGTACGTTGGCCAGGTTGACACGGGCATCGGAAAAACGGGGTTCCAAGGCAAGCGCCTTCTCGTAGGCAGTCAGGGCTTCCTCCACCCGATTGGCCCGGAGCAGGGCATTCCCCAGGTTGTTGTGATACAGGGCGTTGCCGGGTGAAACCCGGATGGCCCGGCTGATAGCATCAATTCCCTCTTCGGCCCGGCCACCCTGATAGCAAATCACCCCCAGCAGATGCAAAGCATCGGCGTTGGCAGGGTTGGCCCGAAGCACTTGGCGGCAAGACTGCTCCGCATCCGCAAGATCTCCTGCCCGATATTGCCGGATGGCCTTATCCAGAACCTTGGCAAGCTTGCTCATCTTTCCCGAACCTTTTCAATTGTTAAAAACAGCCGTGGCCCAAAGACCCGGCCTGCCTTCATTTAACCCGGCTTCCCGGAAAAAAGCATCATTCAAACAGTGTACGGGCCATCGTCCTGAGGGTTTCACGGGTTCGGGTTAGGTTGAATCAACATTTAAACCTGAAACATTTGCCGTCATTCCCGTTGGAATTTATTTCAGGTTTTTCCGGTCAATGGATTCCGGCTCACCCATATCCGTACATCTCGGCTTTGGCCTCGCTTACGGCTATCGGCGTCCGGAATGACAGGGCGCTTTTCACTCGGATTAAATGCCGATTCTACCTAGAGGTAGCGCCACCACAGGTAGAAGGTGCTGATGATGAGGGATTCGATCATGATCAGCCCCCCGATCCTGAGGAACTGGAGAAAATAGATGGGATGGCCGTAACGGTGAGCCATATCCGCCACCAGCACGTTGGCCGTGGCGCCGATCATGGTGCCGTTGCCTCCCAGGCAGGCTCCCAGGGCCAGAGACCACCACAGGGGGTCGATGTTGTCATAGAACCGGTCCATCTGCTGTACCAGCGGAATCATCGTAGCCGTGTAGGGAATGTTGTCCACGATGGCTGAAAGAATGCCCGACATCCAGAGCAGGGCCATCGTTGTAATGCCAAAATCTCCGCGGGTCAGATCAAAAAACCAGTCCGCCAGCATCTCGATGGTACCGGTTTTTTCCACCGCCCCCACAATAATGAACAGCCCGATGAAGAAAAACACGGTGGTCCATTCCACGTCATCCCAGATGTCATTGGAGTTTTCGAAGATCATCAGCAGGGACGCCCCGCTCAGGGCAATGGTTGCCGCCTCCAGCCCCAATTGGTGGTGGAAGATGAACCCGACGGCCACCAGCCCCAGCACCACCAGCGCCTTGATCATCAGGGGCCGGTTGGTAATGGCCCCGTCGGTGGAGAGCCGTTTCATCTGGCGGATGGCCGCGAACGGCAGCCTCAGCTCCTCGCGGTAAATCAGGGCCAGGGTCAGCAAAGCCACCGGCGTAATAAGGACAATCACCGGCGCCAGGTGGATCAGGAAGTCCAGAAAGCTGAAGTTGGCGGCGCTACCCACCATGATGTTGGGCGGATCGCCGATCAGGGTAGCGGCCCCGCCAATGTTGGAGGCAATGGTCTCGGAGATCAGGAACGGCACCGGGTTGATTTTCAGCTGGTGGGCAATGGAACAGGTGACGGTCCCCAGCAGAATGACCGTCGTGACGTTATCCAGAAAGGCGGACAAAATGGCCGTCAGCAGGGAGAGAACCAGCATCAGACGAAGGCCGCTGCCGTTGACCGCCTTGGCCGCATACAGGGCCAGGGCTTTCAGGGCGCCCGTCTGGCTCAGGATGTTGACCAGGATCATCATGCCCACCAGCAGGAAGATCACGTTGAAGTCGATGGCCGCAAACGCCTCCTCCTGAGTCAGGATGCCGGTCAGCAGAACAACACAGGCCCCCAGCAGGGCGATGACGACCTTCGGGATTTTCTCCAGCGCAATGAAGAAATAGGCCAGCAGGAGAACCGCGTTGGCAATCCAGATGGCATGTTCAAAGGTTTCGGGTTGGTGGACGGACATAATCAAAAGTTCAGCAGGGGTCAACTGACGCCGACGGCGATTTTCCCATTAGGCTCATTGGTACTGTCACTGAGACGGACAACAACCTCACCGCCCTCAAGGGAGTAACGTTTTTTCCAGCCTTCAACCAGCTGATGGCAAGCCATGTCCATGAAATAGACCTTTTGAAAATCAAGGGTGACGTGATGGTCCGGGGGCAGGGATTCCAGGGCCGAGGCCAGGCTGGGGAGCGTAACAAACGTGGCGTAGCCCTTGACGTGCAGCACCACCTCCCTGCTGCCCTCTTCAACGAACTCCTGCTCCGTTTCCAGAAAGGCGTAGCTGTGAAACAGCTTGAGCGAGGCAAGAATCAGGCCGATGATGACCCCTTCCAGCAGGTTGGTCATCACAATGGCCACCAGGGTCACGCCATAGATCACCACCTCGCTCTTGCCGTAAGCGGCCAGTTCCCTGATGGCCTTGGGATTGACCAGCTTGTAGCCGGTATAGACCAGGATGGCCGCCAGGGCGGACACCGGGATCAGCCCCAGGACAAACGGCAACGCCAGCACGAACAGGAGAATCCAGATCCCATGCAAGATACCGGACACACGGGATTCGGCACCGGCCAGCACGTTGACCGAACTACGGACAATCACGCCGGTGATGGGGATGGCCCCCACCAGCCCCGCCAGAAAGTTCCCGGCCCCCTGGGCCACCACTTCCCGGTTATAGTCCGTTCGGCAGCGGGTGGTCATCTGATCCACGGCGGTGGCGGTCAGCAGGGTTTCGGCACTGGCGATAAAGGCGATGGTCAGCACCATCAGGATGGCATCATGCTCCAGCAGGACGCCAAAATTACCCCACTGGGGCAGTTGGACGCTGTCGAAAAAATTGTCCGGTATTTCCACATAGTTAATCGGCAACTGGAGGAGTGATGAAGCCGCCACGGCCACAATGACGGCGACCAGCGGCGCCGGAACAATCCTGAGCTTCGAAGGCACCAGGTTCCAGATGATCACCGTCAGAATGGTGATCAGGCCAATGCCTGCCGCCAGGTGATGACTGGAGCCGTCGAGGGGGAAAATCCCTTTGACGATGGCATCCGGAATGCTTATCAGGTTGTCAATCCCCTTACTCTGGGGCGTGTCGTCCACCATGACATGGAACTGGCTGCCGAAGATCAGAACGCCGATCCCCGCCAGCATCCCCTGGATTACGGCGGGAGAAACCGCCCGAAAAAGCTGGCCAAGGCCAAAACCGCCCATGGTTAGCTGGACGATCCCTGCCGCCATGACGATAACACCCATTCCCTCCAGGCCAAACCTTTGGCTGCCTTCCCAGACGAGGGCAATCAGCCCCGCGGCGGGGCCACTGACCTGAAGGGCGCACCCGGAGAGGGTGGCCACAATCAGCCCGCCGATAATGCCGGAAATCAGCCCTGCGGCAGGCGGATAGCCGGAAGCAATGGCAATCCCCAGACACAGGGGCAACGCCACGAGGAAAACCACGACGGAAGCCAGAAAATCCCGGCCAAATTTCTCGGCGTCGTAGCGGGGGGGCAGAAACTCCTGAATGAAGCCTTGAATCATGATGCGGATCAGTCTTCCCTTGCCTGTCTCCTGACTGCTTCAGGCAGGAGCAGTATGCATTGACAAACATATAACTTGTTGTTTATATGTTAATGTGATTATCACAAAACGGTTTACTTCCGTCAATGGGTTTTCGAGACGATCGAAATGCCGGAGCTCAACAAACACAACACAGACTCTGAATACCGGGAACGGATCATCAATACGTCCGCCGGTATTTTCAAAGCGCTTTCCAACCCCCTGCGCCTGCGGATTCTGATGATGCTCAGGAATGAGGAGTTAAGCGTCCATGATATCCAGGAGCGCCTCGATATCAGCCAGCCGCTGGCCTCACAGCATCTCAAGGTTCTCCGGAACCAGGGCCTCCTGAAGGAGCGGCGGGAAGGCAAGTATGTCTACTACCGCCTCAAGAGCCGCGACGTCACCAAGCTGATGGCCGGCGCCCTCCAGATACAGACGGTGGAGCTGGCCGCCGAATCCGAGTTGATGGTGTCCCTGTCGGAAATGATGTCCTTCTGGGCCTTCTAGTATTTTCACGGTTTATATGACGATATAGGGATTGACGTTATGGAAAAGGGCAGGAATCAAACTGCTACAGGCAAAGCCGCCGAAAAAAACCCGGATCGAATCGTCAGCCGACGGGTGCTGGTTCTCCTCCCGGATACGGCCCCCGACGAAGCCGCCATCGGCATGATCGCAGTGGATTTTTGCCCGGAGAGCAACACCCTCCTGCTGGCCAGGCTTCTGCCCGATCCCAGGAACGCCGCTGAAATTCCCCATTACCAACTGCTTGACGATCTGCGCAACAACGAGCGTTTTGTTTTCGAGATGCGCAAACGCTTCGAGAAAAACAGCTTCTCCAATCTCGTGACGCTGCCGATCACGATCAACGATTCCCCCAGGGAACTGGAAGCCCTGGTGCAGGATCACGACATTCAGTGCATCATCGGTTTTGAGGACGATAAGTCCGACCTGCTGAAAAGAACGGGACTCGGCCACTCCGGGGAGAAAACCTTCGGAGAACGCACCCTGCACATCAAAATCTACAAATCCACGTAATTCGGTTTCAATTGATCTGGAAGGAATCATCATGCCCCGAATCCTGCTGCCCGTAGACGGCTCCGAATGTTCAAAAAAAACGGCGGAATATGTCGGAAAGCTCTTTCCTTCGCCCGATTTCGATTTCATCGTGCTGAACGTCATCAGCATCAACCAGGGGGTTCGCCTTAACCACCAGGCTTACGAAAATATTGCCACGGAAGTTCTGGATGACATCAAGAACATTCTCACCGGGTCGGGACATCCGTCGGTACGGGCGGAATACCGCTACGGGGACCCGGTCAAGACCATCTGCGAATTTGCCGATACCGAAGACGTGGACAAGATCATCATGGGCACCCACGGCCATACCGGCCTGAAAAAATTCATCCTCGGCAGCGTGGCGGAGGGGATTCTGGAGCATGCCAACAAGCCCGTCCTGATTTACAAAAATATCTGCTAGGGTCAATCGGCATTCGGCCCCGCACCGCCGGTCAGGACATGGCTGGCGGAACCGCCAGGAACTGCAGGTCCGGATTTTTCTCGCGCATGTAGTCAATAGACCACTCACCCTGGAATATTGCCATCAGGCGGCCCTCGCCGTCCGTCACCTTTTTGGTGCTGTACTGCCAGTACATGGAGGCAATCTTCTCCGTTGGACCATGCACCCACCGGGCATGGGTGTATTCCGGCATGAAGTTCAGCTCGGCATCGATGTTGTACTCGTTTTTCAGGCGGTACTGCAGCACTTCAAACTGCAACTGGCCCACGGCGCCGAGAAGCGTCGCCGTCTGCCCCATGGCGTCCTCGTGATGAAGAATCTGGATCACCCCTTCAAGGGCCATCTGGTGCAGGCCCTTGGTGAACTGCTTGAACTTGTCCGGGTTTTTGTTGCGGATCGTTGCAAACAACTCCGGCGGAAACGAGGGGATCATCTCATACTGGTGGCTGCGGCCCACGCTCAGGGTGTCGCCGATGGCCAGCGGCTCCTTGTTATAAGAGAAGCCGATAATGTCCCCGGCAAAAGCATTGTCCACCGTTTCCCGGTCCTGGCCAAACAGCTTGAGCGAGTAATTCAGCCGCACGGCCTTGCCGGTTTTGGGGTGCTGCACGGTCATGTTGCGTTCGAACTGGCCGGAGCAGATGCGCATAAACGCCACGCAGTCACGGTGCTGGGGGTCCATGTTCGCCTGGATCTTGAAAATAAACCCGGAAAAGGCGTCATCCGCCGGATTCACCGGTCCGTTGCGGCGGCACTTCTTGGGCTGGGGCGCAGGGGCCAGATCGAGAAAATGATCGAGAAACAGCTCGATGCCGAAGTTGGTCATGGCGCTGCCGAAAAAGACCGGCGTCAGATCGCCGCTGAGATACTCGTCCTTGCTGTAGCCGGACCCGGCCACTTCCAGAATTTCCAGCTCTTCCACCAGCTTGCCGTACAGATCCTTCGGCAGCAACTCCTTTACATGGGCATCATCCAGGCCGGCCACGCTCACCGGAGCCTTGTACTTGCCGTGTTCGGTCTTCTCGAACAGGTGGATCGCATTGTGAATCCGGTCGAAGACCCCCTTGAAGAAGTCCCCTTCACCGATGGGCCAGTTGAAGGGGTAGGTGCGAATGCCGAAGTGCCTCTCGATCTCGTCGAGCAGTTCCAGAGGCTCCTTGCCGAAGCGGTCCATCTTGTTGACAAACGTGACCACCGGGATTTTCTGCATCCGGCAGACCTCGAAGAGCTTCCGGGTTTGGGTTTCCACCCCCTTGGCGTTGTCGATGAGCATGATCACGCTGTCCGCCGCCATCAGGGTGCGATAGGTGTCCTCGCTGAAATCCTGGTGGCCCGGCGTATCCAGCAGGTTGATCATGTAGTTGTTGTAGGAGAAGTTCAGCACGGTGGAGCTGATGGAAATGCCCCGCTGGCGCTCCAGCTCCATCCAGTCGGAGGTCGCCTGGCGCTGCTGTTTTTTGGCGGAAACGGACCCGGCCAGCTGAAGGGCGCCGCCGTAGAGCAGAAATTTCTCGGTCAGCGTGGTCTTCCCGGCATCGGGATGGGAGATGATGGCAAATGTGCGCCGCTTACGCACCTCGTCTAAAAAGCTCATGGGGATTGTCACCTGTCTGGCTGCATTGGAAACCGCCGGGCCATCGGCCCGAAAGGGAAGGTTCCGGTTCAGGGAGGGGTAAGCATCAATCTATCTTGAATCGGAGGCCAAGGGTTTGTCAACATTTCAGGATTGAACCCCCAGGGCGGCGGCCCCGTTTTCCCATAAATCCGCCATGGCCGCACGGTTAAGCAGGCAGAGGGCGACTCCCTGCTTGCCCAGGACCCCCGCCTTGGTCATCCGGCTCAGCACGTTGCTGACCACCGGACGGGCGGCTCCCAGCATGTCCGCAATCTCCTGGTGGGTGATTTGAAGCTGGTCCTCGCCGGTTTTTCCGAAGAGTTCCAGGAGCAATTCAGCGGTTCTGGCCGTGATGTCCTTGAACAGGACGCTGGTCAGACGCTTCTGGAAGTGACGTTTTTTCAACTCCAGCAGTTGGGCGAGCCGCAGCATCATGTCCGGGTGGTTTTTCAGGATGCCGTGAAAAACACCCGCCTCGATGACCAGCAGCTTGGCTTCGCGCACCACCTCCAGCAGTTCCTCCGGGCTTTCCAGGCTCAAATCCGGCGTGACGGCGCCGAAGAATTCGCCGGGACCCAGCACCCCCATAATGAACCGCTTCCCATCCCCGGTCAGATGGCAGACCCGCACGTAGCCCTCATCCACGATGTAGACCTTGGGCGACTCTCCCTCGTCCAGAAAAACCGCCTCGCCGCGGGCCTTTCGCACCCGGACGGTGCTGGCTTCAAGCAGGGACAATTCCTCCCGGCTGAACTGCCGGAGAATCTCCTCCTTGCGGATATCCCATGCGGCCTGCTGATTGCTCATGACCCTATATGTATACCACACCCGGCGGCGTTTCAGGGGTATTTGTCATCCGGATGACAGCATCATGATCTTTGGCGGGGTAATCTGCAAACAATCCCCTTAAAAAGGACAAGTCGGAGAAAGCAGTAGAAAGGAACTTCAAGATGAATCAGCAACAACTGGCAGCCCTCATTCTGGCCCTCGGCATCACCGGCGGCCTCTCCCAGGCCCTGGCCAACGGGCCGGCAAATCCGGCGGACGCCGGCCTGTTCCAGATGGCCGAAGTGTCCGGCTCCGGTCTTGCGGTGGCAAACCACCACGGCGAGAACAAGTGCGCCAGCGGCAAATGCGGCAGCAAACCGGATGACGACAAGTGCGGCACCGATAAATGCGGCAGCGGCAAATGCGGGTCCGATCTGCAGGACTGGTAGCAATTCATTCGTGAAGCCACGGACTTCACGTTTCCCTACACACGAGGAGGCCTTCCCTAATCAGGCTTCCTCGTTTTTCTTTGTGCGATTTTCACCGTTGTCATCCAGATGACAACCCCGGCACCGAAAAAACGTCATGATAAAAAGGCAAACAATCTCGCGGAAAACCGTGCTTTTGTCCCATCTCCTTTCTCAACACAGCGCTCCGCCCCCTCAACGGGGGCTGGAGCGCAGACTCTGCCTGGAAACGTTTCAAACCTGCTTCTTGCGCAAACGGATGCTTTGGGGGGTAACTTCCATCAACTCGTCGGTGTTAACGTAATCCAGGCCGAATTCCAGGGTGACGTCCACGGGGGTGGCCAGCACCTCCAGCACGTCCGCTGTCGAGCTGCGCATGTTGGTGAGCTTTTTCATCTTGCAGATGTTGACCATGAGATCCTGCTGGCGGTTGTTCTCGCCAACGATCATCCCCTTGTAAACGGTGGTGCGCGGGTGAATGAAAAACACGCCGCGATCTTCGAGGTTCTTGAGGGCGTAGGCCGTGGCCTCGCCTTGTTCGTTGGCCACGATGACCCCGTTGCGGTAGGAGCCGATATCGCCCACCCAGGGGACAAATTTTTCGAAGGCTGCCGTCATAATGCCTTGCCCGCGGGTCAGGCGGATAAATTCGCTGCGAAAGCCCAGCAGGCCCCGTGAGGGAATCTTGAATTCCATCAGGGTCCGCCCGTTCTGGGTCATCATGTTTTGGAGTTCGCCCTTGCGAATGCTGAGTTTTTCGATGCAACTCCCGGCGTTCTCTTCGGGCACATCCAGCACCAGATCCTCGCGCGGTTCGTAAAGCTGGCCGTCGATCTCCTTCGTCAGCACCTCCGGCTTGCTCACCTGGAACTCGTAGCCTTCGCGGCGCATGGTTTCAATCAGGATGGTCAGGTGCAGTTCGCCCCGGCCACTGACGATGAAGCTGTCGGTGCTGTCGCCTTCGTCTACCCGCAGGCTGATGTTGCTTTTCACCTCGCGCCAAAGCCGGTCCTTGATCTGCCGCGACGTGACAAACTTGCCCTCGCGCCCGGCCAGCGGACTGTCATTGATGGAGAAGGTCATCTTGAGGGTGGGTTCCTCGATATCGATCAACGGCAGGCTCTCCGGACAATCGATCGAACAAAGGGTCTCGCCGATCTGTACTTCGGGAATCCCGGCCACGGCCACAATGTCTCCCGCACTGGCCCGGTCGATCTCGGTGCGCAGGAGTCCCCGGAACCCGAACAGCTTGCTGACCCGGTGGCTGGAGACTTTCCCGTCGCGTTCCACCAGGGCCACCATCTGGCCCTGGCGGATTTCTCCGCGATGAACCCGCCCGATGACAATACGCCCCAGATAATCGTTGTAGTCCAGGGTGGACACCTGCAGTTGCAGGGGCTGGGCGGTATCGCCCGGCGGGGCAGGAACCCGGCTGATAATGGTTTCAAACAGGGGCTTGAGGTCTTCCAGCGGTTCGCCCATGCTCAGGGACGACGTCCCTGCCAGGCCGCAGGCATAGACCACCGGGAAGTCCAGCTGGTGTTCCTCAGCCCCCAGTTCGATAAACAGGTCGATCACCCGGTCCACAGCCCGGTCCGGGTCGGCGGCGGGACGATCCACCTTGTTGACCACCACCACCACATCAAGTCCGTGGGCCAGCGCCTTGCGCAGCACGAAACGGGTCTGGGGCATCGGGCCTTCCACGGCGTCCACGATGAGCAGCGCTCCGTCCACCATCGTCAGCACCCGCTCCACCTCGCCGGAAAAATCAGCGTGGCCGGGGGTATCCAAAATGTTGATCTTGTAATCGCCGTAGGGAATGGCTGTATTCTTAGCCAGAATGGTAATCCCCCGCTCGCGCTCCAGTTCATGGGAGTCCATTGCCCGCTCGGCCAGCGCCTCGTTATCGCGCAGAATGCCGCTCTGGCGAAACATGCTGTCCACCAGTGTGGTCTTGCCATGATCGACATGCGCAATAATAGCGATATTGCGGATTTTCTCATTCAGGACCTTGGAGGCCGAGGGAGGCGTGGAAGGATTCGCGGTCATACAGGGTATTCTACATTGAAAGCAGCGGAAAAAAGCAACTCCCGAACAAACAGGCCTTTGAACGGCCTTTCAGAAGCTGGTACGATGGAGGATGAAACGAAGAGAGAAGAAGCGGCCACCGTGTCATCCACCCTTGCGGCTCAAGATGTCATTCCCCTGCTCAGGCAGTACTGGGGTTACGAGAGCTTTCTGCCCATGCAGCAGGAGAGCGTTGACGCCATCCTGAACCGTCAGGATTCCCTCACCATCCTGCCCACCGGGGGCGGAAAATCCCTGTGCTTCCAGCTTCCGGCGCTGGCCATGCCGGGAACCTCCGTTGTCATTTCTCCGCTGGTATCCCTCATGAAGGACCAAGTGGACACCCTGCGCGGGTTGGGCATTTCGGCGGGGCTTCTGAACAACACGATGTCCGAAGAGGAACGCCGCGACACCCTGCGCCAATTGCAGGAAGGCGCATTCCAGCTGCTGTATGTCGCCCCGGAACGCTTCGCCGGGGAGGGTTTCTTCCAGCTTCTGCGCGAATGCCCCATCGCCTGTTTCGTCATCGACGAAGCCCATTGCATCAGCCAGTGGGGCCATGACTTCCGACCCGCCTACCGGGAACTGGGGAACCTGCGTCAGGCGTTTCCGCGGGCGGGCATCCATGCCTTCACCGCCACCGCCACGCCGCCGGTGCAAACGGATATCGCCCGTGCCCTGCACCTGAAAAACCCGAAAACCCTGGTGGGCGACTTCGAGCGGCCCAACCTCCTCTACCGGGTGCAGTACCGGACAAACCTGCTGAAACAGGTCTGCGGCATCATCGACCGGTATCCCGACGAAGGGGGCATCATCTACTGTATCAGCCGCAAGGATGTGGAGGATCTGACCCGCCAGCTGAACGAGCAGGGTTACGACGCCCTGCCCTATCATGCAGGGCTGGCGGACGGCACCCGCACCCGCAATCAGGAAGCCTTCATCAGCGAGAGGGTCCGCATCGTCGTTGCCACGGTGGCCTTCGGCATGGGTATCGACCGATCCAATATCCGCTACGTCATCCACACCGGCATGCCCAAGTCCATCGAGCACTACCAGCAGGAGGCAGGCCGTGCGGGCCGGGACCGGCTGCCCGCCGAATGCGTCCTGCTCTACTCCGGGGCGGACGTGGGCAAGTGGCGCACCATCATGGGTGCCCCCGCCACCGAGGCCGATCAGATAGGACTCGACAAGCTCTACGAGATGTCCAACTATTGCCAGCGCGTCCTGTGCCGACATAAATTCCTGGTAGAATACTTCGGGCAGGCTTACGGCAAGGACAATTGCGGCCACTGCGACTGCTGCCTGGGCGAATTCGAGGTGCTGGCGGATTCCCCCACCGTGGCCCGGAAGATCCTTTCCTGCGTGGTCCGTGTCGGCGAGCGTTTCGGCAGCCACCACGTAGCCCAGGTACTGAAGGGCAGCCAATCGGAGCGCATCACCCAGTTCGGCCACGAGACGTTGAGCACCTACGGGTTGCTTTCGGAATACCGGCAGGGGGATATCGTCCAGTGGATTGAGCAACTGGTCAACCTGGACTACCTGGCCCGCGATCCCGAATACCAGAGCCTGCGGCTTACGCTGTCGGGCAGGGCGCTGCTGAAGGAGGGCGGGGAGATTTCGCTGGCCAAGCCCATCCGCCCCTCCAAGACAAAAGCCTCCCCCAAAACGGCCAGCCCGGACACGGATCTCGAACAGGAGGCCGATCGCGCCCTCTTTGAGGAACTGCGCAGGCTTCGACGGGAAATTGCTGCCGAGCAGCGGGTTCCTCCCTATATTATCTTCGGAGATGTCACCCTGCGGGAGATGGCTCGCCGAAAGCCCACCACGTTGACCGGCTTCCGGGGGCTGAAGGGGGTAGGGGAGGCCAAGCTGGCCTCGTTATGCCCCCGGTTCCTTAAGGCAATTCTTGAATTTCTGAACAAAACCCCGGAAGCGATCCCCACGCCCACGCCGGCGTCCCGCGGATCGTCAAAGGAGGAGGCACTGGCCATGTTTGCGGCGGGGGCATCGTTTGACGACGTGCTGAACGCCACGGGCCGGACCGAATCGACGGTGACTGGCTACCTTTGCGACTATCTGCGGCAGGCGCGGATCACGGAACCCGAACCGTGGCTGCAGGAGGAAACCTTCCGGCGCATCTGCGGGTCCGCCCTCAAGTTGGGCCTGGAACGGCTGAAGCCCCTGTGGGAGGATCTGGCCGAAACCGTCACTTACGACGAAATTCGCGTGGCCGCCATCCTGATGGAAAATCGCCTGCGCCCCTGAATGCCCTCCCTGTCAATTTTCGTGCATGGGCCTTTTTTATAGTAGGGAAGCAGACAACCGCCGGCATCCCGGAAGACCTCATGCGCCTTGAACCCCAACCCTCCAGCCTTCCTTCGGCAGGCCCGCAACGGAGCGAGTTCCTCCACAGCCTGACCGGGCTGCGGTTTTACGCCGCCCTGGCGGTCTTCCTGTCCCATCTGGAACTGTTTCATTACTTTTCCGGCATTTCCGGAGGGTCTGTTTTCGCTTTCATGAAAGGACTGGGAGCAATGGGGGTTTCCCTGTTCTTTGTCCTCAGCGGCTTCGTCCTGTTCATCAACTACCTGTCCCCCGCAAAGCAGGCGGCATTTTCCATGGCCAGCTTCTATACGGCGCGGTTTGCCCGCATCTACCCCCTGTTCTTTTTCTCCATCCTGTTTGCGCTGCCCCTGGTGCTGACGCCCAGTCAGGAACCCTTCCCCTGGTTCAACCTGGCCGCCAACCTCACCATGCTCAACACCGTGTTTCCGGGGATCGGCTTCATCAACATTCCGGCCTGGACCATCAATGTGGAAGCCTTTTTCTATGCCCTGTTCCCCCTGCTCGCCCTGCTGTTCCGGGGCAATGTCCGGCGAAATCTCCTGCTGGCCTTTGCGGGTTTTATTCTCCTGCGGTTCCTCACCTCGATCGCGTTTCCCCACAGCGAATACCTGGCCGCCGAGTACTTCCCGGCCAACCGCCTGCCGGAATTCCTGGCCGGCATGGCACTGGGGTCCGCTTATGCAAACGGCACGGCGGAACAATGGCAATCGCGGTTTACCGCCCGCCTCGCGCCCGGATGGTACGCGTTGCTGGTGACGCTCATCCTGCTGATGAGCCTGCGCCCTGTTTTTGATGGTCTGCTCCTGGCACAGACCGGACTGAACGCCGCCCCATACCATTATTACTACTACCTGCCGTTCTCGGCCCTGCTGATTGCCGTGCTGGTGCTGCTGGAAAAAAACCGCCTGGCCCCGGCCCTGCTGATCCATCCCTGGATCATTCTGGGAGGCGAAATCAGCTATGCCTTCTACCTGCTGCACCGTTCGATCATGCTCTACACCACGCGGATTCTCGAACAGGGCCTCCAGGTTGATCCCACCACCCTGCCCCTTGCGGCGGGTCTGTTGCTGGGCGTTCTGCTGCTGGCCGTCTGCTGCGTCCTGGCCTACGCTTCCTACCAGTGGTTTGAGAAGCCCTGCCGGAGCCTCATCCGATCCGCAATACGGCATTGCGAACCGGGGGCTATCCAAAAGCTGCGTGCGCGGCTGATCGACTGATCCCGTGATCCCGCAATCCGGCGGATCGGCTATCCCGGCCATCCGCCCGGCGGATGATACCGGTTTCAAGTCGCCCACCTGTGGAATGGTTTTTTCCGGCATCCGGGGGAATAATAGGCAGACCCGCCGCAGATCGAGGATGGGAATCGCCGCATGAAACTGACCGCTCAATATACCGGGACACAGCTACTGCAGATGTATCGACAGATGCTGCTCATTCGGGTTTTTGAGGAAAAAGTCGCCGAAATGTACACGAAAGGGCATATCAGCGGCTTTTCCCATCTGTACATCGGCCAGGAAGCCGTGGCCGTCGGCGTAGCCTCCGCCCTGGCCGGGACCGACTACATGATTACCGCCTACCGGGAACACGGCCAGGCCATCGCCAAAGGATGCGACCCAAAAGAGGTCATGGCCGAACTCTTCGGCAAGGCGACAGGCCTGTGCGGGGGCAAAGGCGGCTCCATGCACCTGTTCGATCTGGAAAAGCGCTTCATGGGCGGTTTCGCCATTGTGGCCGGACAGATGCCCCTCGCAGTGGGTCTTGGCCTCTGCGCCTCTTACCGGGAGGAGGATACCGTTGTTGCCTGCCTGTTTGGCGACGGCGCCGTGAACGAGGGCGCGTTTCACGAGAGCCTGAATCTGGCCAGCCTGTGGAATCTGCCGGTGATTTTCATCTGCGAGAACAACCTGTACGGCATGGGAACAGCGGTCCACCGGGCGACGGCACTGACGCACATTGCAGGCCACGCCTGCGCCTACGGCATTCCCGGCCTGCAAACCGACGGCATGGACGTTCTGGCCGTTCATGAAACCGTCAGCCGACTGGCGCGAAACGTCCGCGACGGGCAGGGGCCTGTTCTCGTGGAGGCCCTGACCTACCGCTTCCGGGGACACTCCATGGCGGACCCGCTGAAATACCGGACACCCCAGGAGGAGGAAATCTGGAAGCGGCGGGACCCCATCCCCGCCCTCGCCGAAATGATGAGCCGCGAAGGGCTGGTCCGTTCCGATGCGTTGACAGAGACGCGGCAGTCCGTGGAACAGGAGGTGGCCGCCGCCATCGCCTTTGCCGAGGAAAGCCCGGTTCCGCCCGAACAGCAGCTGATGCAGGATATCTACGTTCCCACGCAGTTCATGGATTCTACCGGTGCGCTTCACCACCAGCCTATGTCCATATCCGTGGACCACGCACCGGAACCTGAACAGGCTCTGGCACGCCGTGGAGAAACGGAAGGGAGGGAATGACATGCCGGAACTGGCTTACCGGGACGCCCTGAACCAGGCGCTTCGCGAGGAAATGACGAGGGACGGGCGCGTCTTCATCATGGGCGAGGATGTGGCCTTCTACGAGGGGTCCTACAAGGTGACCCGCGGGCTGCTTTCCGAATTTGGCCCCAAACGGGTCAGGGACACGCCCATTGCCGAAGAGGTGATTGCCGGGGCAGCCATTGGCGCAGCCATGGGCGGACTGCGCCCCGTGGCCGAGTTCATGACCGTGAACTTCACCCTGCTGGCCATGGATCAGATCGTCAACCATGCGGCCAAGATCCGCTATATGTTCGGCGGGAACATCAGCGTGCCGGTGGTGTTCCGAACCCCGCAGGGATCGGGCAAACAACTGGGCGCCCAGCACTCGCAGCAACTCGAAAGCTGGTTCTGCCACTGTCCGGGTCTGATCGTGCTGGCTCCCTCGACCCCGGCAGACGCCAAGGGACTGCTCAAAACCGCCATCCGGGATGAGAACCCGATCCTCTTCCTGGAAAACCAGAACCTCTACGGTATCAAGGGCGAGGTGCCGGAAAACGAGCACCTGGTTCCCATCGGCCAGGCCAACGTCGCCCGCGAAGGGAATGACGTAACGCTCATCAGCTATTCCAACGCGTTCCATCTCGCCTTGAAGGCGGCGGAAGAACTGGCGGAAGAGTCGATTTCGGCGGAAGTCATCGATCTGCGAACCCTGCACCCCCTCGACATGGAGACGATTCGCCGGTCCGCCGCGAAGACCCACCGGGTGGTCATCGTCTCCGAAGCCTGGCGCACCGGCAACCTGGCAGCCGAAATCGCCATGCGGATAGTCGAATCCGTCTTTGACGAACTCGACGCCCCCATCCGGCGGGTCACCGCCAAAGACGTCCCCATGCCGTACAGCCGGGACCTGGAAGCGCTGGCGCTCCCCCAGGTGGCAGATGTGATCGGGGCGGTTCGGGAAATGGTGTAACCCACCGGGAGGAAAACGATGCCCAACGAAGTGGTCATGCCCAGGCTCAGCGACACAATGGAAGAGGGAACCCTGCTGCGATGGCTCAAGCACCCCGGTGACAGCATTCACAAAGGGGAGGCCATCGCCGAGGTGGAAACGGACAAGGCGACCATGGAAGTGGAGGCCTTTGAAGACGGCACAATGGGAGAACTCCTGGTGCAGGAAGGCGAAAGCGTTCCCGTCGGCCAGCCGATCGCCCGCCTGAACGGAAGCGGGGAAGCCGCAGCGCCGGAGTCTGCGAAAGTATCCGAAAAACCTCAGGCGGCGGCACTGGAAACACCGGAAGCCAAGAGTCAGGACGAACAGGAAGCGTGCCATACCATCTCGGAAGAGGGTCCCCACAAGCTCACCCATCTCACCGAATGGGGCGGCCAGTCCGCGCAGCGGTCGTGCGAAACAGTCCTCTCCCCATCCCGCCGCCGGGAACAACGGGAAACACAGGCCGGCGAACCGGATCTGGAAACCCGTCCCCCGGTTCCCCGAACCGTCGGACCGCAACGGATTGCCGCCTCGCCCAGGGCAAGAAAGCTCGCCGAAGCCCACGGCGTTGATTTGCACCAACTCCAGGGAAGTGGCCCCGAAGGCCGGATTGTCGGGACGGATGTCGAATCTTTCCTGGCCGGGGAACAAAAAGAACCGGCACCCGAAGAGCCGTCTTCAGAACGCCCGTCATGGATGCGCGAAGCTATTGCCCGGCGCATGACCCGGAGCAAGCAGGAGATTCCCCATTTCTACATCACGGCGGCGGTGCGTTCGGACGCCTTGGTGCGCCTGAAAAAAACACTGCAACGCCAGTTCGATCTCAGCTATAACGATCTCGTCCTGAAAGCCTGCGCCCTGGCCCTTAGGCGGCATATCCGCCTCAACAGCAGCTACCGCGACGGCAACGTTCAACCGAACACGCAGATCCATATCGCGATGGCGGTGGCACTCCCGGAAGGGCTGCTGACCCCGATTATCCACGACGCGGATGAACTCCCCCTGCAGGAAATCGCCCGGCGGAGCCGGGAGCTGGCGGCCCGTGCCCGAGCCGATGAGCTGAAACCCGAAGACCTGACCGGCGCAACGTTCACCATCAGCAACATGGGCATGTACCGGCTGGAATCCTTCACCGCCATCATCAATCCGCCGCAGGCGGGTATTCTGGCTGTTGGCCCGATTCGCGCCCTGCCGGTCGTGGAAAACGGCGCCGTGATTCCGGGGTATGAAATGCGCCTGACCCTCTCGGCGGATCACCGGGTCATCAATGGCGCCGATGCCGCCGAATTCCTGGGGGCCTTGACCTACCTTCTGGAGAATCCCGCCCTGCTTTCGGAAACCGCCGGATGGTCCAAAACCCAGGCATGATCCCGATCAGTCAGAACGCTTATTTTAACGTATTGCTCATCGGACGGGGAAGATTGCCAACGAACGGCTTCTTTTTCCGTTTTCTCAGATTGAAGCGCTCTTCCTCGTCATCATCATGAACAGGCAGCCTCAATTCGCCATAATTGCTGTCATCCAGCGGACTGCCGCCACCGGGACCCAGATCGGCGATGTTCTCTTCATCCAGAAACTGGACGCCCGGTATCGTATTTGCGGAAGAGTTGTCTTCCGGAACCTCAGCCCTGTCCTGCTCAAGAATATAAGGCACGCTGTTTGCGGCCAGGGATTGCATGAGTTTCTGGAAGGCAACGAAAACAGTGCCGGGATCAAGGTTGACACCGTTAAAGAGAACCGCGCCCGGTGGCTGACCGAAACCGGATGCCCGCATCAGGGTATTGCTGGGCGTGACGGTTCCGTTAATGTTGACGGAAACCAGCCCCGTGGGAGCCGGACCGGTGGAGCCGTTGGCGCCGTAATACAGGTTCCCACCCGTAATCTGCACTTCGAGGGCATCGTTAAAAAGGCCGACCGTGCCGGTCTGGGCCGTCAGGTACGTGTCACCGCCGGCGATGAAATTCAAGGCGCCGCCATTGCCGTCGATAAGATTTCCGGTATCAGCATTGAAAACAATGGTCGCCGCGCCCGCGTCAATGGTACCCACGCGCCCGCCGGTAGTAAGGTTGATGTAAACGGCGGCATCATCGGTTTTCACATCAATCATGCCTGTCCCGCCGATGCGGACATCCAAGTCTCCATCGCCCGGATTGCCCACCTGGCCGGAGCCGGTTCCGGCACCGCCGGTAATCACCAGGTTGCGGTCGTCACGCAGCGCCAGGTTGGGAAGGGCGTCGCCCGGCGAATCATCGGTAATGACATTCGTGGTCATCAGCCGGAGATTCGTGTCCGAATCGGTGAGATCCACGGTGCCAATGCTGATCCGGCCCGCGGTAGACGAATTCCCGATATTCAGATCACCGGAGATGATGTTGTCCAGTTCCGCGTCAGTCAGATCCAGACCACCCGCAAGCCCGCCGCCCAAGGAGATCAGGCGGTTGGCATCGGGAGCCGCGATGTTGACCGTGCCCGTACCCGCATCCACCATGCCGTTGGTGAGATCCATGTTGTTGGCGGTGAGGTTGACCGTACCGTTGATGGAAATAATATTGCCGCCCGCCGACAGATCAATGGCCCCATTGCCCTGGGTCGTCAGATCCACGAGAACCGCCCCGTCAATCGTGTTGCCGTTGACGATGATACTGCCGTCTGCGCCGGTGGTGGCCAAGCGGACCGTACTGGTGGTGATATCACCCGCCAGCGTAATGTCGCCGCCCGCCGTCAGATCGTACACGCTACCGGGGCTTGCCCCGCTGAGCGTCACGCCGTCTGCCTCGTGGACGTAGATGTCGGAGGGGGTGTTGAAGGTCAGCATGTCCGCCGCCGTGTTGATCCGGTTGCCCGCGGCGCCGATATCCGTCTGCGACGACATCGTCACATCGCCGCCGCCGATGACCCCGGCGTTCTGGATAATACTGCCCGTACCCGTCGCCTCGATGGTCAGCGCCGTCGTTCCGATCAGATCACCGTTCGTCGTGATGCTGCCGTTCGCAGACGTCGTATCGAAGCTGATCACATCCGCCGTCACATTTCCGCCGGTGCTGAAATCGCCCGCCGCAATGATATCCAGCGCACCGCCCACGTTCGTGCCGCCCACGATGTTGATGTCATCACCCTCGTTCAGGTAAATATTGCCGCCGCCGCTCGTCGCCGACAGGTTGTCGATGTTTACGTCGTAACGCTGCGCCGGGGCACCCACGTCTCCCGTTCCCAGCGTGATGTTGAGATCCGTCGCCGTCGTCGTCGCCGCCACCGCCTGCGTCACGAAGCTGTTGTTACCCGACGCCGTCAGGTTCACCGTCGTCGCCGTAATGTCATTGTTCTGCGTGATGTTCGACAGATCGCCCGTCGTCACCAGCTCAACCGTGGCGCCCGTAATGTTCGAATTGATGGTCATATCGCTGCCGGCGCCGCTCGTCGCCCAACGCGCCAGAATGTTGGAGAACACGTCACCCGTCTGCGTGATGTTGCTGTTGGCGCCCGCCGTCTCCAGACGGTACGTATCCCCATTGAAGGCGTTGGTGTTGTCAATGTCGCTGTTGTCGCCCCACGTCTGCAGCACCGCCGTCGTCGCCGTGATCGCCCCGTTGCGCGTAATGCCGCTGCCCGCGCCCTGGGTGTCGAAATCAATGGTCGCCGCGGTCAGATCGCCCGTCTGGCTGATGGTGCTGTCATCCTGCGTCGTCGTCAGGCTGATATTGGTCGCGGCAATATCCCCGCTCTGTACCAGATCGCTGTTAATACCCGTCGAACCCATCGTGTAATCGCCGGTAATATTCACCACCCCGGTCTGGGTTACCGTGCTGTTCGGGCCACCGGCACTGAACGTGTAATCCTGGCCAGCCAGGGTGCCCACCACATCAATGGTGCTGCCGTCACCGTCGGTGGAAATATTCGCCGCCACGTTGGCCGTCATGTCAGCATTGTGGCTGATCGTCGCGCCGTCGCCGGTGGTGCTCAGGGTGATATTGTCCGCCGTGATGTCATCACGGGAGATGATCGTCGCATTGTCGCCCGTCGTGCCCATCGTTACCGTGGTGCCGGTAATAACGCCGGTGTTGTCCACGTCGGCATTGATACCCGCAGTGGACATATCCAGGGTCGTCACGTTTACCGTGCCGCTGCGCACGATGTCCGACTCGTTCAACGCAACACTCGTCGTGCCCGTCGTCCCCAGCGTCATACTGGCCGCCGTCACGTCACCCGTCTGCGTGATGCCGCTGCCGTCACCCGTCGTGTTCATCGTAATGGCCGCGCCAGGCGAATTAATCACACCCGTCTGCGAAATCGCGCTGTC
>JBDIVN010000005.1:0-207837 GCA_039794365.1 Candidatus Neutrinobacter sp.
ACTGGTGCGGATGCTGTCTTCGTTGAGATCGTAGCCCGTTCCGTTGCCGACTCCGCCGATCTCGCGCAGGGCATGAAGCACGCCGCCCTGGTGGCAGCCGAAATCGCCGACGGACAGCCCTTCCAGCCGGATGAATTTTTGCAGCCAGGGGAGGACAATCTCCCTGGCGACCCGGACCTCGTAGTCAAAATAGGACAGGCCGCCGGAGAGGGTGGCATTTTCAAGCAGGTTGGAGAGTTGGGTCATCAGGCGTCCTCCGGGGCGGCCTCCGGTCAGTTCGGGTCCGCAGTGATCTGGATGACCATGTTCCAGCACAGCGGCTTGAGAAAGGGCAGTGCGGGAAGGACCTTGTCATCGAGTTTTTTGAGCCGGGCAAAAAGCTTTTCGTAGCGGTCGGCCTCGTAGAGAATCTTTTTCCAGTACCGCTCCGACGTGCTGGCCCGCTCGATGAAAAAGAAATAGAGAAACACGCCGAGGGTGAAAAACCAGAAGTAATCCACCTGGGTCCGCGGAAAGATCTGGCGGATGCGGTTGACATCGGCGACGGTGAGCGGGCGTTCGTCCGGGGTGCGGACCTCGCGGGCGATCCAGCGGTAGACGTTGATCACCGGGTTGTAGGGCAGCGGTTCGATGAAAAAGCCCCGGCCGCCCGGTTTCAGCACCCGCTTCAGTTCGTGCATCGTCGGCGGAATGTCCACGTGATGCAGGACGCCGTTGGCGAAAACAAAGTCGAAGCTGTTGTCGGCGTAGGGCAGGATCTCCGCCGGGCAGACGCCGGTTTCGATTTTGACGCCGTGATACTGGGCGAGGCGCTGGGCCACTTCCACGAACTTGGGCGAGATGTCGCAGGCCGTCACTTCGGCGCCCTGCTTGGCGAAGTACACGGCGGACTCGCCGCTGCCGCAGCCGAGATCGAGGATCTTTCTGCCCTTTAGCTCGCCCATCCGCTTCAGGATGAACCGGCATTCGATGGCCGTGGGGGCGGTGAACGTGATGTCCGGGTCGATCTCGGTGAAATCGATTTCCTCGGCCCACTGGTCGTGGAACCGGATCTCGTTCAGTTGCCGTTCCGTCAGCGTCTCAGACGAGGGGCGTGACGGTTGTTCGGCCTGGGTGTATGTGTTCGTGGAGGTGTTCGTGGTCATGGAGGGTCAACTCGCGAATGGCGGGCCGACGGGTTTTCGTCAGCCGCGAATAACGTTGGGAATCAATCCTGCTGATGAGGTAGAGGGGCCGGTTGCGGACCTCGTCGAAGATCCGGCCCACGTACTCGCCGATCATGCCGATGCAGATGAGCTGAATACCGCCCATCATCAGGATGCCGACCATCAGGGAGCTCCAGCCGGGCAGGGCGATTTTCATGCCCAGGGCGACGTACATGGTGGCCAGGATGCCGACGAAGCTGATGCCGGAAATGATGAAGCCCAGCGTGGTGATCCACTGCAGGGGGACCTTGGAGAACGACAGGATACCGTCAAGGGCGAAGCGCAGCATCTTCATGAAGGTGTATTTCGTGGTGCCCTGGAAGCGGGGGTCGCGTTCGTAGTGGATGGCGGTCTGGGAGAAGCCCACCCAGCTGACCATGCCGCGCACGAAGCGGTTCTTTTCCCGCATCATGGTAAAGGCGTTGACGACAGGGCGGCTCATCAGGCGGAAGTCGCCGGTATCCACGGGGATCTCCACATCCGAAAGACGCCGCAGCATCCGGTAGAACAGCTTGGCGGTAAAGAGCTTGAAGGGGGTCTCGCCGGTGCGCTCCTTGCGGGTGGCGAACACCACGTCGTACCCGGACTGCCAGCGGTCCACCATCTGGGGCAGCAGTTCCGGCGGGTCCTGCAGATCGCCGTCCATCACGATGACCGCGTCGCCGGTGGCGAAGTCAATGCCCGCGCTGATGGCGATCTGGTGGCCGAAGTTGCGGGAAAAATGCAGCACGGTGAGCCAGGGGTGCTGGTCCGCCAGCTTGGAAAGCAGCATGGTGGAGCCGTCGGCGCTGCCGTCGTTGACGTAGACCACTTCCCAGTTGAACTCCGACTGGTCGCGGATGACGCGTTCCAGCCGTCCGGTCAGTTCCGGCAGGTTGTCAAACTCGTTGTAGATGGGAATAACGACGGATACCGTCTGTTTCGCCGTGGAGGTGGTCAAGGTTCTTCCCCGCTGTTCTGGTTCCTTGATAAAAACTAACACAAAACACCCCGGAAGTTGCCTCGATCCGACGCTCAGGGTTACGAATTTTAATGGATATAAAACCTGTCATTCCTGCGAAGGCAGGAATCCATCCTCAGGCCCGGGAAATGGATTCCTGCCTTCGCAGGAATGACAGTATGGCAGGGAAGCTGAAGTTGCCTCGATCCGACGCTCAGGGTTACGAATTTTAAGAATCCCGGTTAGGAAGAAAAAGCTTCCCGTTTCCAAGGCCATACCTGTCATTCCCGCGAAGGCGGGAATCCATTTCCCCGTGTCCAGGTTAAGCTGACGCAAACACGCAAACTGGTCGAAGTGGATTCCCGCCTTCGCGGGAATGACAGGCAAAGAGACGGGAATGGCACAAGGAACCGGTCTCAGGCCGTCTTTTCCAGCCTTGTGCCGGTCATGCGGTGGATGACGGCTTCGGTGTAGTCGCTGGTGGACAGGGGCTTCGTGCCGGGGATGTGGCGGGCGAGGTCGCCGGTCATTTCGTGGTGTTCCAGGGCCTCGTTGATGCCTTTGACAATGCGCTCCGCCGCTTCGCCCCAGCCCATCCGGTTGAGCATCATGATCATCGTGAGGAACATGGCCGTGGGGTTGGCTTTGTTCTGCCCGGCGATGTCCGGCGCGCTGCCGTGGGTGGATTCGAACAGGGCGTGGGTGTCCCCCACGTTTGCCCCGGCGCCACGCCCAGCCCGCCCACCGTGGCGGCAAAGCCCTCGTTGACGTAGACCGCTTCTATTAACGATTGTTAAGGGAAGAAGCAATTTTTGCTATCTTCATGACTTTATATTGATATAGCAAGTATATACTCAGTATTAATGAGCGAGCGATATTCCATCTGGAGAACGGCAGTTATGATTAACGGATTCGGTTTTGGTTTCGGACAGGATTATTTCAAGACCCTGCGCACGCGTCAGGCAAGCAGCGGGCAAGGGGCCGAGATTCGCCAGCCTTCCGGCAGTCTGATGTTCGGGCTTCAGAACGGTTTCTATCCGCAGCCGGTAAACCCCTCACCGGCGGCACCTTCCCCTTCCCAGCCGCAGGGACTCCCCGGCCTGATGCAGGTGATGCTCCAGATGATGGTCATGATGCTGTCACTTCTGGTGCAGACGGGAAACCCCGGTAACAGCAATCCGTCTTCCTGATCCATCCACTTTGGCATTCCATTCTTTTTTCAATTCGTGAATAGTGAATCGAGCGAGTTATGTCCATATTTCTCAGCCAACTTAACCGATCGTGATCAACACGACAAATCAGGCCATCACTTCTGATTAAGCCTGATTGTATAGCCCCAGGATTAGCCAGGACTGATCCTGGGTTTTCTTTGCGTTTTGATCCCACCCACCCACCCTTCAGGGGAATATGGGGGCTGCGCCCCCACAGCCCCCGTTTCTTGAGCCTTGGGATATCCCCAGCAGACTTATGCTCCCTCTCTCTTAGAGAGAGGGTTGGGGTGAGGGCAAGGCCGTGTCAGGGGGCGGGAACCCGCACGCTATCCTTCAGCTTGATCAGCTTTTCGCGGGCAGCCTGGAGGGTTTCGGGCTTCTTGCTGAAGCAGAAGCGGGCGTATTTGTAGCCCTTTTCCCTGTCGCGGAAAAAGCTGGACCCCGGCACGATGGCCACGCCGATGTCTTTGGCCAGGTAGTGGGCGAACTCCATATCCGTGCGGAAGCCGAACCGGGAGATGTCCGTAAAGACGTAGTAGGCACCCTTCGGCCTGAAATAGGGGATGCCTGCCTCCTCAAGGATATCCAGCATGAGGGTGCGTTTTTCGTCGTACAGGGTCGCCAACTCGTCGTAGTAGCTCTGGGGCAGATTCATGGCCGTGACCCCGGCCCGTTGCAGCGGGGCGGGAGCGCCGACCGTCAGGAAGTCATGCACCTTGCGGATGCCCGACGTGATTTCCGGCGAGGCGATAATCCAACCCACCCGCCAGCCGGTGACGCTGTAGGTCTTGGACAGGGCGTTGATGGTGACGGTGAGATCCTCCATCCCCGGCAGCGAGTGCATGGCCACATGCTGCGCCCCGTCGTAGAGGATGTGCTCGTAGATTTCGTCCGTAAAGCACATCACGCCCCACTTCTGGCACAGTCCGGCGATGAAGGTCAGTTCCTCGCGGGAGAAGACTTTGCCCGTCGGGTTGTTGGGGGTGTTGATGATGATGGCGCGGGTCCTGTCGTTGAAGGCGGCGCTCAGCTCGTCCGGATCGAAGTTCCACTCCGGCGGATGCAGGGTTACGTAGCGGGGCGTGGCGCCGCACAGGATGGCATCCGGGCCGTAGTTCTCGTAGTAAGGCTCGAAGACGATGACCTCATCGCCGGGGTCCACCGTGGCCAGCATGGTGGAGGCCATGGCTTCCGTGGCGCCGCAGGTGACGGTCAGGTTCGTTTCCGGGTCGATATTGATGCCCAGGTAGTTGCCGCACTTGCGGGCGATGGCCTCGCGGAAGTCCCTGGCGCCCCAGGTGATGGGGTACTGGTTGATGTCGTCATGGACGGCTTTGGCGGCGGCGTCTTTGAGTTCCTGTGGACAGGGGAAGTCCGGGAAGCCCTGGGCCAGGTTGATGGCCTTGTGCTGGGCCGCGATCCGGCTCATCTCCCGGATCACCGATTCGGTGAATGCATCCGCCTTTTTGGAGGTTTTTCCGCGATGTTGCAGGTTGCGCAGTTCGCCGCTCATAAGAACCTGTTTCCTTCCGTCCAGATATAAACTTCTGCCCGATTATAACAGAAGCGTGACGGGACTACCGCAGGCGGTTCAGCTCGGAGGCGGAGGGGATGTCGAGGTGGTGGCTGCCGAGGAGGAAGGCGGTGTCGGCCCAGTCGGACGGGGCACCGCGATGGTTGGCGCCGAATTCCAGGGCGGCGCCGAACTCGCCGGTGAGATCCGGGTGGGCGCAGACGCTCTGATCGGGGAGAATCTCTCCCAGAAACAGCCGGATGACGGCGATCATGGCGAGACGCTCCTCCGATGGCATCAGGCTGGCGTTCATGGCCTGCGGGATAAACCGGCTGAAAGCGCCGGGATTCCGGGCTAGAAAGTCCCTCAAAACGTCCAGATGGTCCACGCGATCGGCCATGTTGTCCTTGTGGCCGAAAGTCATCGTCGCCGTGACGGTCAGCCCGGTTTTACGGGCGATGGCAGCCGTTTTAAGCCAGTCCTTCACCGGCATTTTCTTGGGGGAAACCTGTTTGCGGATCTGGTCCTTCAGGATATCCGCGCCATAGCCGGAGAGTTCCCGCAGGCCCTTGTCATAGAACGATTCGAGAATATACCGGCTGGATTTGTCCGAGACGATACGCAGAAAGTCGATCTCGTCCGGTGAATACCCGGTGACGTTCAGCCTGGGGTAATGCCGTTCCATGTGTTTCAGAAGGCGTTCATGGGTCTTCAGGACCGTGGGCGCCTCCAGACCGGGAATCCGCATGGCGGACCAGAACCCGCCGTGGATGAAGACCGTGTCCGCCCCCCGGTCCAGCCCGGCTTCAATGCGGGCGTCAATGTCGTCGATGGTGAGGATGAAGGCGTCTTTTGCGTCTTCGGGCCGGGGATAGCTGTAGACGACCGGTTGCATCTCGCACATGTTGGTGAGGTAGAGGGGAACATCCGCAATGGCATTTTTTTCCGACGCTTTTTGCCGCTTTTTCACGGTGGCTACGCACTCTTGAAGGGCGTACAGGGATTGCTCCCCCTGCTCCGCCGTTTTTTCCAGAAGAAACACGGCGTCCTCCGGCGGGAGCGTCCCGCCGTCGAGCAGCCTTTTGAGGATATCGTCCGTCGATCGGGTAATGCTTGAAGGGATCATGTTCAAGGCGTCCCGTGTTTCTAATTTCATAATAAGCTGTGTCCTTCCAGAATTAAACCCGTCAATCGTCTCAACTTGCCGGCAAGGAGGAAAACGGCGCTTGCAGAGGAAAGGCGCCCCCGGTATGCTGGAACGGGTCAGAAAACGGAGTATACGTCATGAAACGGCGCTTGTTGCCTCTCCTTACCGCCCTGCTGTTTCTCATCCTTCTCCCGCAGGGTGCTTCCGCCGAACAGCCGGAGAACCATCGGACCCCATTGGGGTATGAGGTCGTCCAGGCGAACGCTGCCGTCATGTTCAACACGAACTCCGGAAAATTTCATCCGCCCCGCTGCGAATGGGCCATCAAATACACCCGCAACTGCATCCGCATTCCCGGCAGGAAGCCCTGAGGCGCGGCGGCATTCCCTGCAAGATCTGTGGCGGCGGTGTTCGCTGGTAGATCAATCTACGGGACGCCGAGAAGTTCAAATCTCACGCCCGGTTCCGCAGCCGAATCGCCCCAGCCCATAAATAAAGGGCGCTTCGCGCCCCAAAGAAAAACCCGGCAATGGGCCGGGGTTGTTTTTTTCTTCCTCTCTCCTGAATTCTCTCCTGTGTACTTATTCCCTTTGCTCCTGCCCATATCGGGGCTGTGTCGTGTGGATGTGGTGGGGTTGCTCTCTCTTTCTCTCCAATGCTTTTACTGATTCACCTGGAAGACCGAACCGATGTTGCCGTCGCGGTCGGCGATAATGATGCGTTCGACGTTGGTGGTGTACAGCTTTTTCCCGTTCATCGAGACTTCGGTGTACGCGCCGAGCTTGCGGAATGCGGGGATGTCGTCCTCGTTCGCCGGGTCGCCGTCCACGGTGACGACCACCGTGTCCGTCCCGTCGCCGCCGTTAATGGTGGTGTTGTAACTGAAGGGGTTGGCGCTGTTGTCGAAGTTGAAAAACAGGATGTCGTCGCCGCCGTTGCTGGCCACCTGGTCGCCCTGGTGGACGTTGATGAGATCCGCTTCGTCGGCGGTGATGATCTTGTCCAGACCGCCGCGGCCATCAACGATGTTGGAGCGCCCGGCGGTGCCGAAGATGACGTCCTGCACCGGGGTGCCTTTGATCTTGCCGTTCCCGTTGCCGCTGGTGGTCACCAGGCCGCTGTTGAAGATGGCGAACGGGTTGGTGTCGCTCAGGAACCCGTTAACGGCGAAAGGATTGCGGACGGTGCCCTGATCGTACTTGCCGCCCGTGGAGGTGATGCCGGTTTCGGCCAGGATGTCCTCATCCACGGTGGTGGGGTTGGCCAGCGCTTCGCGCAGCTCGTTCTGGCGGCTGACGCTCAGTTGGGGAAAGTTGAACAGGAAGTTGAGAATGCCGCCCGGCACGTTGGTGGGCACGTTGTCGGGGTATTGCACGTTGTCGAAGCTCAGCAGGTGCTTCATCAGCGCCAGCTGGTCCACGAAGGGGGCCAGGGGCATGCTGACCGGCAGCGGGAAGACGGGCACCGGGCGGAAGTAGTTGTACGGGTTGCCGCCGAAGTTCATGCCGGGGAAGCTGAAACCGCCGCCGAAGCCGAAATTGAAACCGTTGTTCGGGAAGCCGACGATGGGCGGGTTGCTGTTTACCGGGTTGTCCGGGTTGAAGGGAACCAGCACCGGAACGGAACCGTTATTCACCTGCTGCCAGGCGATGGGCTGGTTGAAGACGGAGTTGCGGCCAATGATGGCGTTGCCGTAACTGGTGGTGTCCAGCAGAATGCCGTCTGCCGTGGGGTGGCTGCTGAACAGGCTGCCCGTGCCGGACTGGCCTTCGGTCTGCAGCGAGTTCTGGAAAAAGGTCGTAGAGGCGATGATGCGATCCGGCGAGGGGTTGATGCCCAGGTCCGGGATCGGGTGGAACAGATTGCCGCCCTGGAACAGGGGGATGTCGAAGTTGATGGGGGCATTGCTGCTCAGGATGCCGCCGATCTGCCCGCGGGTCACGTTGATGATGTCACGGGGTTCGGGGTTGCGGCCAAAGACGCTGGGCTGCCGCCCGACGGAGCCGCCAAAGCTGTTGAGGTCGCGCTGGATGTCGCTGGGGTTCAGGAAATCGTTCCCCCGCCCGTCAAAGATGTTGCCGGAGTTGGCGTTATCAATGCCAGACGTGCGCGCCGGTTGGAACGGTTGGCTGTTGAACGTGTTGAAATTGAACACTGACGACATTCGAGAGACTCCTTATGGTGAGATGTTTCAGATGAGAGAGAAATGTGAGGGGGGATGTCCGCGATATATCCTTCGTATCTAAATAAAAAATACTGCGGTGATAAAATTGCTTTTTTAAGGATATGTTGTTACAAAACTTAAAATAAAGACCTCATCTCTCATTCCCTTATTCCCGTACGGGAACGACAAGCAGATGCCGTGACTAACTATTGGCAGACTGCCGGTTCATCCTGGACCATGCGGCGTACAGACAGGGGCCGGAACATTAAATCATCATAAATATTCAGGATGCGCTCCTTCAGAATTGCCCATAATATGAGGTAGGAAAGGTTTTTCCGGTATTCTGCTTATGAAGGATGGAAAACGCTCATGATGATTGATCCCAACCGCTGTACCACCCAGGCCCAAAAGGCCCTGACGGATGCCTATGACATCCTCCAGCGCTATCAGCAGAACCAGCTGGACAGCGAACACCTGCTGCTGGCCCTGATCGAGGATCGCAAAGGCCTCTCGGCCCAGACCCTGGAGAAACTCAACCTGGACCTGGGATCGATGATTGCCGACGTAGAGGCCGCCATCGCGAAGAAACCCCGCGCCCCGGTCCAGTCGCTGGAATCCGGCAACCTCTTTATGACGCCCCGGTTCAAGAAGCTCTTTGATTCCGCGGAAGAGGAGGCGAAACGTCTGAAGGACGATTTCATCAGCACCGAACATTTTCTGCTGGTCATGCCCGACTCCGGCGGGGATACGGGCCAGATTTTCAGGAAATACAACATCACGCGGGATAACATCCTTGCCATCCTGAAGGACATCCGGGGCAGCCACCGGGTGGACAGCCAGAACGCCGAGGCGACCTACCAGGCCCTGGAAAAATACGGCCAGGATCTCACCGAATCCGCCCGCCAGGGCAAGCTGGACCCGGTCATTGGCCGTCAGGAAGAGATCCGCCGCGTGGTTCAGGTTCTCAGCCGCCGGACGAAGAACAACCCGGTACTCATTGGTGAGCCTGGCGTGGGAAAAACCGCCATCGTGGAAGGGCTGGCCCAGCGCATCATCCACGGTGACGTGCCTGAAACCCTGAAGAATCGCCGCCTGATTGCCCTCGACATGGGCGCCCTCATTGCCGGGGCCAAGTACCGGGGCGAGTTCGAGGAACGGCTGAAAGCGGTTTTGAAGGAAGTCAAGAACGCCGAGGGCGACATCATCCTGTTTATTGATGAGTTGCACACCGTCGTCGGTGCGGGTGCCACGGAAGGAGCCATGGACGCGAGCAACCTGCTCAAGCCCATGCTGGCACGGGGCGAGTTGCACTGCGTGGGTGCCACCACCCTCAACGAATACCGCAAGCACATCGAGAAGGACACCGCCCTGGAACGCCGGTTCCAGCCGGTGCTGGTCAGCGAACCGACGGTGGAGGATACGGTAAGCATCCTGCGCGGCCTGAAAGAGCGCTACGAAGTTCACCACGGGGTCCGTATCAAGGATTCCGCCATCATCGCCGCCGCCAAGCTGTCCCATCGCTACATCCGCGACCGGTTCCTGCCGGACAAGGCCATCGACCTCATTGACGAAGCCGCATCAAAAGCCCGCATCGAGATCGACAGCATGCCGGTGGAACTGGATACCGTCTCCCGGCAGATCATCCAGCTGGAAATCGAGATGGAGGCCCTCAAGAAGGAGACGGACGAGGCTTCGATGGAGCGCCTGGCCCGTGTGGAGGAGGAGGTCGCCGACCTGAAGAATCGCCGCGACGAACTTCAGTCCCGATGGGAAAAGGAAAAGGGTGCCATCCAGAAGGTGCGCGATCTGAAAGAGGCCATCGAGCAGGTCAAGATTGAGATCGACCAGGCCGAGCGCAGCGCCGAGCTTCAGCGGGCCGCCGAGTTGAAATACGGCAGGCTGCCCGAACTGACCCGCCAGCTGGAGGCCGAGGAGACGGCTCTGGGCGAAAAGGACGGAAAGGTTCTGCTGAAAGAGGAGATCGACGAGGAGGACATCGCCGAGGTCATCAGCCGCTGGACCGGTATCCCCGTTACCAAGCTGGTGGAAAGCGAGATTGACAAGCTGATTCGCATGGAAGACTTCCTGCATGAGCGTATTGTCGGCCAGGATGAGGCCGTTCGGGCCGTATCCGAGGCGGTCAGGCGTTCACGCGCCGGTCTGGGCGACGAGAACCGTCCCATTGGTTCGTTCATCTTCCTTGGACCTACCGGGGTCGGAAAAACCGAGCTGGTGAAGGCGCTGGCGGAGTTTCTCTTCAACGACGAGTCCGCCGTGGCACGCATCGACATGTCCGAGTACATGGAAAAGCATGCCGTGGCCCGCCTTATCGGAGCGCCTCCCGGTTACGTCGGCCACGAGGAGGGCGGCCAGCTTACGGAAGCAGTCCGGCGCAAGCCCTACAGCGTGGTGCTGTTTGACGAGATTGAGAAAGCCCACCCCGACGTCTTCAACGTCCTGCTGCAACTGCTCGACGACGGTCGCCTGACCGACTCGAAGGGGCGCACCGTGGATTTCCGCAATACCGTTGTCATCATGACCAGCAACATCGGCAGCCAGATTATCCTGGAAAACCGCATGAAGCTTTCCATGGGCGCAACCGACGGCGAGGAAGGGCTGAAAGAGCGGGTGCTGTCCGAGTTGCGCAACCATTTCCGCCCCGAATTTCTAAACCGGATCGACGACATTGTCTTTTTCGAGAGCCTCAGCCCCGACCAGCTTCATAAAATCGTGGACATCCAGCTGGAACAGTTGAGCAAGCGCCTTTATGGCCGGAATATCGCCATCGAATTGACGGAAGAGGCCAAGGACTACCTGGCGAATCTTGGCTATGACCCGGTCTATGGCGCCCGTCCGCTGCGCCGCGTGATCCGTCGGTACATCGAAAACCCCCTGGCCTCAAAGCTGATTAAGGGCGAGTTCAACGACGGCGACCAGATTCTCGTGGATGTTCACCCGGAGAGGACCGAGGAGTTCGTCTTCAGGAAAACCGGCACGGGCCAGCCCCGTAAAAACGGCAAAACCACGGCGAAGACGCCGAATCCGTAATATCGTGCATCCGGAGATTCAGTGGCTATAATGAATGCATCAGTCAACCCGTCGGAATGTTGCCATGCTTGAAGTCACCCGGCTTAACGGTTCCATCTACTTCATCAACCCGGACATGATCCTGTCCGTGGAAGCCACGCCGGATACGGTGATCACCTTGACCAACGGCGAAAAACTGCTGGTGCGCGAAAAAACCTCGGATCTCGTCAACCGGTTTGTCGAGTTCAAACGTAAAATCCATGCCGGGTTCGAGGTCCGTTCGGCCCCTTAGTTATGGGTGGCGGGCGTAAAGTCTTTTGAGCCGGTTCAGCAAACCCTGCCGGTGCCCCCGATTCCGCTAACCACAGGCATCCGGCAATACCCCTGGTCTTCGAATGCCTTGCGTTATTATTTCAGGTCTGTTTCGGGGTCGTTGTCAACGTCATCCACCGCCACGATCTTTACCCGCGCCCGCTGGGGCCATTTGCCGTCGTTGTCATAACGCAGGATGTCCGTCTGGGGAGGGTTAAACGAGGCAGGGTGCAGCAGGCCGTTCATTGACCGGAAAAGCTGGAGTTTGATCTTGGTCAGGATAAACCTGAAATCGTCCGGATCGGTGCCCCGGATCAGGATGCGGATCAGCTTGCTGTCCTTCTGGCTCCGTACCACCTTGACGTAGGGATCGATATCGGGCTGATTCCTCAGGGTGTTTGCGATCTCATCCTGCATGTTGATGAGGGTGCCTGTATCCGGGTCCAGTTCCGCGCCAAAACGGGGCCGGGGCAGTGGAAGCCGGGAGCCGAATGCGATGCCGCCATATGGACTGATATTCACCGTTCCTGATAAATCCTCGTTCGAATGCTCTTGAAGAACGCTTGCTATATATATAACAAACCGGACAAGCAGGTCAATTGCCCCGATTTCCGAGATTAATCGGTATATTTTGAGCCGTTCGGCTCCTTAGCCAGGGGATCGGACGTAAATCCTTGCGAATAGGGGGCTAATCCTGTTATTCCGCGTGCAGGCGGAAATCCACTCCAACAGGCCGGGCTGGCAACGCCGGTTCTGCCAGCCACGGGCATCCGGCAGATGGATTCCCGCTCCCGTTTTACGGGGACAAGCTTCGTGGAATGGCAAAATCATCAAATCCGCATGTATTCCAGGAACAAAGTGACGATATAGAGGTAGATGCTGAAGGTCAGGATGTCGCTCATGGTGGTGATGAACGGTCCACCGACGCCTGCCGGGTCCTTCTTGAATATCTTGGAGTAGAGAAAAGGCACGGATACCCCGATGGAAGCCGTGGTCAGCAGGGAAAGCACAATCCAGGAGGAAACCAGGACCGTCAGGGGCCAGTGCCGGTAGATCAGGTAACTGACGATACCCACGACAAGGGCGAAAGATACGCCTGTTATGGCGGCAACCTTTATTTCACGCATGAGCTTTTCCCGGAAGTTGCCCTCGTTGATCAGGTTCTGGGACAGGCCGCGCACGGCGATGGTGTCGCTCTGGGTCCCCATGTTGCCGGCCAGGCCCGTGAGCAAAGGCATGAACGACACGGCGATGACGGCGGTCTCCACGGTGCCCCGGTACGAGGCGATAATCACCGAAGCCAGAAGCTGGCCGACCAGCGTAATGGACAACCAGGGCATTCGGGCCTTTACTGCGTTGATTGCCGGGCCGGTGAGCAGGTTGCGCTCGTCGATCTCCTCCAGATCAATCCCCGATGCCCGGTAGAGGTCTTCCATGCTCTCCTCCTCGATAACATCCAGGATGTCGTCGAGGGTGATAATGCCGCGGAGGATGCCGTCCTCATCCACAACCGGCATGGCCAGCAGGTTGTAATACTTGCGGAACACGTTGGCCACAAATTCCTGGTCATAGTGGATCAGCAAGGATTTAACGTCAAACGTGGCGATACGGTTCAGGGGAACGTCCTCGTCCAGGATAATCAGCTGCTTGAGGCTGACAACCCCGACCAGAACCCCCTCATTGTCCACAAGATAGCAGTAATAGACGAAATCCTTCTCCTCGGCCCGGCGGATCAGATGCAGGGCATCACCCACCCGTCCCTCAATGGGTGCCTGGATAAAGTCGGTGGACATGATCCCGGCTGCCGTGTCCGGTTCTTCCAGCATCAGGTGGTGGATGATCTTCGTATCGCTGTCGAAGGGCATCTCTTTCAACAGCTTCTGGCTCTGGGACCGATCGAGTTCCTGCAGGATGTCCACCGCGTCGTCGGCGGCCATCAGGCGGAGAATCCGGCCTCCCATCATGGTAGGGATCGAAGCCAGGCAGGCTTGCTGAAGCTCTTCATTCAGGCTGGTCAGCACTTGGGCCGCCTGCCCGATGTTCAGGTACTGAAAAACCGTCAGGGCCTCGTCTCCGGTCAGATAGTTCTCCATGACCTCGGCAATATCCGCAAAGTTGCTGCGGGCCAGCAGGCGGCGCAGCGCCGTCGGGTTCTTCATGGCCAGATAGCGCCGGATTTTGTCGCCGAGCTTCTCAGGAAGCGTCTGGGTTGTGATGTTTGAGGATTCCGTCATTGAGACCGCCATCCGCGTGCGGGTTTTGTCACCTGTATAAAAAACCATTGTAGGCGACTCACTGGGGAATGACCACCCGGCGGTAAAGAAGGAATGCTTGGCGAATCAGGAATCTACGGGGTTTTTCGGGGGGTTCCCGCGTTGCCCTTGCGCCGGTCCGTCCCGCGGGTGTTGTCCTTGCGGCGTTCGCCAATGTCGCCGCGCTGGGGAAGGCGCGAGGCCAGTTCGAGGGGGGCGTCCACCGGCAGAATGAAACCGGGCTTTTCATTGTCATCGGGGCTGCGCTTTCGGGACATGACCTGAAGCGGAAACCCGATGATGAAATAGGCGGGAATGATCCCGTTGCGGCGGATGGAGCGGCGCATTTCCTCCTGCCACCAGAAGGGACGCAGAAGGATGGAGAGAATCTTGAAAGTGAACGGGCTGACGCGCCAAAGCTTGAGGAGCTGGTGCTGGTATTCCGGAAAGAATAGCTGCAACCTGAGAAAACCCGCTTCGCGCAGGGCGGTATAGTAATCCCAGAAGAAGTAGCGCTTTTCCCGCGGATGGGGCAGCCGGGCCGCTTTTTGGTACTTGGCCAGCGGAGACAGCAGGCCGCGCTGCGGTTCGTTCAGCAGGATGAACATGCCCTCCGGCTTGAGAATCCGCCAGACTTCCTTGCAGGCGATCTCCGGGTGGCGGGCGTGGAGCAGGGTGTGGGACATCACCACAATGTCGAAGGCGTTGTCCTGGTAGGGAAGGTTTTCGAGATCCGTCACCGCGAAGCGGGGTCCGAGGGTCTCGTCCGTCGGATCGCCAAGCAGATCCGCCCAGTCGTCTTCCACGTGGATGTACTGATCGCAACCCCAGGCTTCATGGCCGTTTTCGAGGAACCACTGGAGATAGTGGGTTGTATCCCGGCAACCGATCTGAAGTACATGGCTTCGGGGTTGGATCTCCTCGCGCAGGCTGCACATGATGGAGTCGAAGTTCAGGTGGTGTTCCAGCAGGTTCCTGAATTCCGGGTTGTACTCCACACGCTGGACCGTGAAGGTCCTCCATTCGAGATCCGCCTGGCCAAGGCACTTTCGGGCATAGGACAGCGCGTCGAAATAATGCTTCGGCGGTTCGGGAACCAGCAGTTTCAGCACCCCCCCACACAGGTCGTAGGTGGCGCCGCATTTCGCACAAACAAACCTTCCCCGCCCTTCCGGGGATACCTCCCCCTGGAGCCGAGGCTCGCCTTCATGACAGACAACGCACCGGTAATGGGTCATAAAAAATTCCGGTAAAAACCGGTTTGCCACTCTAACTCAATATAACCAGGATATCTATAATCATCATTATAAAACGGTTTTCCAAATGCAGGGTCCACAAGACGAAAAAGAGCCTCGGCAGAAGCTCTTTTTCATATAAGCGGAGGATATGGGTAGTACCGGTCCGTCCAGTCTCCTAGGAGGGGAGGTAGTCCTTGATCTCCTGGGCGAGACGGCTGGTATCCAGCTTGATGCCGGGACCCATCGTGGAGCTGAGGGTGACCGACTTCACGTAGGTGCCCTTGGCGGCGGAGGGTTTATGCCGCAGCACGGCGTCGAACAGGGTGGCGAAGTTCGCCAGGAGCTGTTCTTCCGTGAATTCGGACCGGCCAATGGGCACGTGAACGATGCCCTGCTTGTCGGCGCGGAATTCCACTTTCCCGGCCTTCACGTCCTTGACGGCCTGGGCGACGTCAAAGGTGACGGTGCCGGTTTTCGGGTTGGGCATCAGGCCCTTGGGGCCGAGCATCTTGCCCAGCTTGGCCAGGGCGCCCATGATGTCCGGTGTGGCAATGAGCACGTCGAAATCGAGGAAGTTCTCCTTCTCGATGCGCTCGATGAGGTCCTCGCCGCCGGTGAAGTCGGCGCCCGCGGCTTCGGCTTCCTTCACCTTCTCGCCCTTGGCGACGACGGCGACGCGGACGGTCTTGCCGGTGCCTTCGGGCAGGACGACGGTGCTGCGAACCTGCTGATCCGCCTGCTTCACGTCGATTCCCAGACGGATATGGGTTTCAACGGTCTCGTTGAACTTTGCCGTTTCTCCGAGAGCCTTTTTCAAAGCCTCGACGGCGCTTTTCGCGGTGATTGGGTCGACCAGCGCGTCCAGCGCCTGCTGGAACTTCTGCTGTCTCCGGGTTGGTTTTTTGGCCATTGGATGCTCCTTTGTGGTGCAAGCGGACGCCGGGCGTCCTCCCACGGTTGAATACACAGTGAAAGTAAAACTAGTCGGTGACGGTAACGCCCATGCTGCGAGCCGTACCGGCGATCATTTTCATCGCGTTGTCGATGTCGTTGGCGTTCAGGTCGGACATCTTGGTTTCGGCGATCTCGCGGATCTGGGCCTGGGTGAGGGTGCCTACCTTGTCCTTGTTTGGGACGGACGAGCCTTTGGGGATACCGGCTTTCTTGATAATCAGGAACGAGGCCGGCGGCTGTTTCAGAACGAAGGAGAAGGAACGATCCTCGTAAACGGTGATCTCCACCGGGATGATCTGACCGGCCTTGTCCGATGTTTCCGCGTTGTAGGCTTTGCAGAACTCCATGATGTTGACGCCGTGCTGACCCAGGGCAGGGCCGACCGGAGGCGCCGGGTTGGCTTTGCCAGCTTCGATCTGGAGCTTGATTTTACCCATTATCTTCTTGGCCACGGTGGGTGTCTAACCTCCGATTGTTCTCAATAGACTTACGTATAACTCAAAATTAAATCTTTTCAAAATTTCTAGATTTTCTGGACTTGGTTAAAGACAAGTTCAACCGGCGTTTCGCGGCCAAAGATGGACACGGACGCCTTAAGCTTCTCTTTTTCCGGGTTGACTTCGGTGACGGTGCCCTCGAACTCGGCGAACGGGCCGCTGATAATGCGGATGTTCTCGCCGGGCTTGAGGTCGATCTCGATCTTGGTGACCGCCGCCGGGGTGGAACGCATCAGAATCCGCTTCATCTCCGAGTCTTTTACGGGGATGGGCTTTTTCTCGCTGCCCACGAACTTGGTGACGCCCGGCGTGTGGCGAACCACGTACCAGGAGTCGTCGTCCATGATCATTTCCACGTAGACGTAACCCTGGTACAGCCGCTCTTCCTTCTCGTAGCGCTTGCCGTCCTTGATCTTGGTGACGGTCTTCTGCGGCACTTCCACCCGGAAGATCTTGTGGCCCATGTTCATGGACTCGATGCGCCGTTCCAGGTTGATCTTAACCTTGTTCTCGTGACCCGAATAGGTATGGACAACGTACCAGCGCTTGCGCTTGGGCCGGATGCGGGATTTGCCCTCTCCGTCCTCATCGTCGGCGCCCGCAACCGCTCTTTCCTCGCCTTCGGGGACAACGGGGGCCTTGCCCAGGGGCTGGACGGTTTCCTCTTTCAGTACGGGGAGGGCATCGGCACTCACGCCGACGGCGACACGATCCTCGTCGTCCTCCTCATCCTCGTTCGCCTCTTCGTCGTAATCGAACAGGGAGCCGGTGCCGCTTGCGGAAGGCTCGTCCTCCGAGTCCGTCAGGTCCCCGGCGGCCTCTTCTTCGTCGTCTCCATAAACTTTTTGGGAGATTTCCCCGGCGGGGGTTTCCTCTTCGCCCACTTCGTCAACAAGCGAGTCGGTCTGCCGGTTTTCGTCGTTCACAATGTCCTCTGTACTCATCACGATCGGTACTCTTTCCTCGATTCCAGAATCTTATCAAATGATATGCCGCGGGATTTCGTCGGTAATCAGCCAGATGATAGCCCGAAAGATATTGTCGATGCCCCACATGCCCAGGCTCACGATGGCAACCATGACCAGCACCACGATGGTATTTCCGGTGATCTGCTGGGGGGTGGGCCAGGAGATCTTGCCGAACTCGCCGCGAATGCCCTTCAGCAAATCCATAAACCCCTCCTCCTTTTCGGAGGCGGTGGGCTTGTTTTTCTTGCTGGGGGTCTGCTTGGGCTTTGTGGTGGCCATGATTGACACTGTTTCCGGTTTCTCCTGGCATCTGCATGGATTGGAATTTTTAAAGAACGCGCCCTGGAGGACTCGAACCCCCGACATCAGGTTTTGGAGACCTGCGTTCTACCAACTGAACTAAGGACGCATTGGCAATCGGGATGACAGAAGGGGCATTGTGAAGGGTAATCTTAGCCTCAACACATGGGAGTGTCAACAAAGGCCGGTGCGGGTTTTTCTCAGGCCACAGCCCGTATCCCGAACCGGACTTGCCCTGTTTCTGTTTATGCTACGATCCTCGTGATTTATATGGGTGTTTATATCGTTTCGTATTATTTTGCATTGAAGGGGTATCACAATGCAGGTTCGCTTCGGTCAAAACGTCTCCGGTCAGGCTGTCCTCCCGGACAGGTTTTCTCATGGACCTGTCCATAATTTACCGCATCATGCCGACGTTTTCTTCTCCGCCACCCGGCGGGGACAGGCTAATCCGAAATCCAAGGGTTTGCTGTCAGCCCTGCTGGCTCCTGTTATTCTGGGCCTTGGCCTTCTGGCCGCTCAGCCGGCTTCGTCGGAACCAGTCCTTCAGCCCGCTACCACAATCGAGGAGGTTATTGAAGGCATTACGGACCCGGAAGGGCGGGATATGGCAGGCTTCATCTACCGGGGGCACAAGGACAATCCCCGGCTGCTGGTAAAAGAGCTGATCAGGAGCGGATCGTTCATGCTGCGGGGATATTCCCCGGCTGCCGTCGAGGTTCTGGACGCCGCCCTGAAGATTGCCCACATGAAGCCGGAAGAAACGGACCCTTCGGATCTCCCAAGGATTCATAACCTTCTGGGCAACGCCTACATGAGTGGCGATCAGCCGGATAAAGCCTTTGTCCATTATTTGGAAGCGCTTGCTGCACTGGATACCCTGCCTGAAGCACCGGATTTTGCGAGTGACATCCGGATGAACGCCCAGTACACGCTGGGGCAGATTCTTCTGAAACGGGATGAGCCTGTTGTCGCACGGGAATATCTGGAGAAGGCAAAGCCCCTGCTGCTGGAAATGCTGGCGGATTACTCTCCGACCGTTCATGCGCAAGTGATGGCCGAATTTCATGGCTATATGGGCGAAAGCTTTGTACAGGAAGGACGGCGGGCTTTGGATACCGGTCTGCGAAGCCGTCTGTATGACAGGGGCGAAGAAGAATATCGCGAAGCCCTGGCGCTGGTTGTGGCTTCCAGGTCTTCCCATGAAACGGCGGACCGCCTGATCCACATCACCCTGAACCAGGAAGTCATTCCCCGTTACCAGCGCAGGCTGGCGGGTTTCCTCACCGAAACCGGCCGCAAGCCCCTGGAGGCGGAACAGCTTTACCTGGATGCGTATAACGCCTACAACGCGCAGCATCCCTATTATCAGAAGCCGGTCAACGAGGTCAGCCACGAGCTGGCCCTGTTCTACGAAAAGACCGGGGCGTTGGAGCAGGCCCGTATCTGGCAGGCCAGGGCCGAGATGGCCGACCTGAACCAGCAGGTGGAATCGCTGTCCTACCGGGATGCTGACCGGCAGGCAAAGGCGGTAGCCCTGTACAGTCAGGGCCTGGAAGTTCTGGAAGCGGTTCCCAATGCCCTCTTCCGGGAGCGGGGCTTTCTGCATGACCGGCTGGGGTTCACGTATTCCTACAAGGGCCTGCCCGATTTGACGCCCGAACAGAATACCCGCATGGCGATTGAACATTTAGAAACGGCCATGGGGTTTTATCGCGAGGCGGAACAGCGCGGAGAAAACGTTCCGGAGATCCTAATCCCCAACATACTTTCCCGGACGGGTGAGCAGTACCTCAAGCTGAAGGAATACCCGCAGGCCATTCAGGCTCTGGAGGAATCCCTCCGGGAATTCCATTCCCGCTTGCCTGAGGATTACGTCTACACGGGCGGTGTTCAGACCAATCTGGCGAAGGCATGGCTTTATTCGGGCGACAAGGGGAAGGCGGATCGGTATTTCACGGATGGCATGGCTGACTTGAAACGGTCGGGCAACGAGAACGCCCTTTCAGGCGCTTTGTGGGGTTATGCCAAGGCATTGTCGGATAACGGATTTCTTGGCGAGTCGGAAACCCTCTACCGAGAAGCCCGTCCTCTTGTGGATGCCAGTGGTTTCGACTTCTACCGGACTCCCTTTTACAGGGACTACGCCGCCCTGCTGGAAAAGATGGGCAAGGACGAAGAGGCCCGCAAACTCATGGACAGCCTGAAGAGAAACTGATCAGGCCGCCGCGGGTTGTTTTGCGCCATCCTCGTCAACCGGCGAGGGTGTGACCTGTTGAAGCACCTCGTCACGCAGGAGTTGTTCGGAGGCTTCTCTGGCGGTATCGCGCAGTTCCGGCGGCAGCAGCTTCGAATCGGCAATCTGGCGCAGCAGGTTGGCGGTGCGGCGGATGATGTCAAGCACGTCACCCGGCTCATAGACGGGGTTTTTCATGATGTTTTCCACCCAGTCGCCGCCCTCGGCCCATTGCTTGACGATGTTGTAGTAGCCGCCGTCCATGGTGTCCACCGGCAGGTCCAGGGTCAGGCCCTTGTCTCTCAGGGCGAAGGCCTTTTCACGGATGTCGTTGTTCCCGATGCCGTTGAGGGAGATGCCATTCTCGCTCTTGCGGTCCCTGGCGATAAAGATGGTCATCAGGCCGGCCAGCTCCGACGGTTTCAGCCCTTCAAACGTGTTGTTGTAAAAGGCGTCTGCCAGCAGCAGGTCGTACTCGTTGAAGATGTTCAGGGTCAGCTTGCCCAGGTAGGTGGGCTTCCAGTGTTCATCCAGATAGCCCTTGGATTGCAGGAACCGGCGCTGTTCCTTGAACCTTTCGGCAATATCTTTGGTGTCGCCCTTGCTCTGGTAGGCCTTGAAGGACCGGGACAGGAAGCTCTTGACGTGTTCGATGTCCAGCCGGTTGAGCAGGTGGAGGACGAAACGGGAATTCATCTCAATCCGGCTGTCCACCCGGTTGGGACCGGCGTTGATGAAGCGGACGAACCCTTCCTTGGGATCGATGCCCATGTCCGGCTCGGCAAACACCTCGCCGGGGTGGGGCAGGAAGGCAAAGCCTTCGTCATACATGCCCAGGCGACCGGCGCGTCCGGTGATCTGCTGGTAATCGCTGTTGCTGATGGTGTCGCGGAAACCGTCGATGAAACGCTCGTATTCGGTCAGCGTCACGCTCTGGGCCGGAACATTCATGCCGGCGGCCAGGGTGTCCGTGGCAAAGACGGCCTTGAGCAAACCCTTGCGCAGGAGGACTTCCACCATCTTGCGTTCCACGGGCAGCATGCCACCGTGGTGAGGCGCCACGCCACGGGTCAGCATGTTGTCGGCCATGTCCTCGGATAACGGTTCCAGCAGGCGACTGTGTTTGAGCCACGGGGAGTCGTTGAGGAAGCCGACGATGACCCGGTTGATTTCGAACCGTTCGGCGGGGTTGACAAGGTAGCCGGTAGAATCCTCGTCGCCGGTATGGAACCCCTGGTATTTGGCCGTCTGCATGGCGTATTCCTCGCAGCCTTTGCGGCTGAAGCGGAAGAAGATGCCCGGCAGCTTGCCGGATCTGAACTCGTGGGCGACGGCATGTACGGGATCAAAGCGTTCGGGGTTTTTCAGCCCCGTCTTGAACTGTTTCTTGAACTGCTGGGTCTGGGTGGTGCCGTCATTCTCGAAAATACGTACCAGTTGGGGATTCTTGCCGCCGGTGAGCATGTATTTCGTCAGGGGGACCGGACGTTCGTCCAATTCTACCAGTTCCGTCTTGATGTTGTGGATGCTGTTGAGCCATCTCGCATACTCGTCCGCGTTTCGCACCGTGGCGCTCAGGTGGATGATTTGGGAGCTTTTGGGCGCGTTGACGATGGTTTCCTCCCAGACCATGCCCCGGTAAGGCTCGTCGATGAAATGGCATTCATCCAGCACGATGTAGTTGAGATCCTTCAGGGTCTCCGCGTTGGCTTCCTTGTCGTAGAGCATGTTGCGCAGCACCTCGGTGGTCATGATGACCACGGGGGCGTCGTGGTTGATGGTGACGTCTCCGGTCATCAGGCCGACCTTGCCTTCGCCCTTCGGGTCATACTGGCGCAGGAAGTCCTCGTATTTTTCGTTGCTGAGGGCCTTGCGCGGCGTAGTGTAGAACACGCGCTTGGGGCGTTTGATATCCGGGTTGTACAGGGCGTCCCAGACGGCGTATTCTGCTACCAGGGTCTTGCCGCTGCTGGTGGGGGTGGCGACGACCACGCTCCTGTTTTTCGCCAGATGTTCCACGGCCATTTCCTGGAAGGGCTTGAGGGAAGGGATGTTTTTTTCTTCCTGAAGCCAGTATTGGAAGGCGTCAACGCTTGCAGGCCGTCTGCCGAACCGGATCTGCGGCGCGACGTAGCTGAGGCTGGCCAACCCGGAGGGCAGATGATTCCCGGTATTCTGCCGCAAGCCGGCCCGCATTTTCGAGCCGAATACCGGTGGCTGTGCCTGATATGCTTTTGTCTGCCGGGGACCGGCGACGTTACCGAGCAACATATTCATTGTCTATCGTGTTTACCCCACACTCGATTGGTAAGTGCGTATGATCCCATAAGGCCCGGAGAGGGATCTGTTTCCCCAAACCCAGGCAACATCATAATAAAACCCACCCGGATTGGAAATTGCTTTTTATATCAGGTTATATATTTATTGGATTTCAAGCGGGAAGAGGGGGCGCAGAGGCGCTAAACGCAGGCGGGTAAAGATTTCTAAAGAATTGAAACAATTGGTGGTCATTCCATTGTTTAGTAACGTTTTCGTATAGTAAACTGACGCTTGTATAAGTCAGAGGCGTTCGATTCATGACTGTCGCCATCTACCCCGGAAGCTTCGACCCCATGACCCTGGGACACGTCGATGTCATCACCCGGGCGGCCCGTCTGTTCGACGAGATCATTATGGCGGTCGTCACGAATCCGAGCAAGGCCTCCCTTATACCGCCGGAAGACCGGGTGCAGCTGATCCGGGAATGCCTGGGCCACCTGCCCAACGTCCGGGTTGAAAGCTTCGACGGCCTGACGGTGCAATTTGCCCGGCAGAAACGGGCGGACGCCATCATCCGGGGCCTCCGGGCCGTCTCCGACTTCGAGAACGAGTTCATGATGTCCCAGATGAACAAGCTGCTGGAGCCGGAGATCGAAACGGTGTTCATCATGGCGGGTCAGGAATACCAGTTCCTGTCATCCAGCCTGGTCAAAGAGGTCTCCGGGTACGGAGGCGACATCTCAAAAGTTGTACCGCCCGCCGTTGAGAAGTATCTCAACCGCATCAAGAGTCATAAAGCATAGAGAGAACAGAGTTTAGAGTTTTGAAAATATTTGAATCAGGAAAGGAGAGAGCCATTAATACTTTCGCGAAAATGATAGAACGGATGGAGGACCTGGTCCTGGCAGGTCTTGGCATCCCGCTGACCCCCTGGACGATTGTCAATGGCGACAAGCTGGTGCCTCTTCTGGACCGGATTCGGGAGAGTCTGCCGGAAGAAGTCCGCCAGTCCCAGATGATCATCGACCGGCGGGACGAAATCCTGGCCGAATCCCAGCGCAAGGGCACCGAGATGCTGGAAGACGCCAAAATCCAGGCCGAAACCATGCTGAGCGAATCGGAACTGATGAAGGCCGTCCAGGAAGAGGCCGAGCGGATCCGTCACCAGGTCATGGTCGAACTCGACGCCCACCGGAAGAAGGCCTTCGAGGAAGCCGAGGCGATGAAAGCCGCGGCCTACGAGGAATCCCGCGCCGTGCGCGAAGGCGCCGACCGATACGCCGAAACCGTGCTGGCCAGCCTGGAAAAGAGCCTCAGCGAATTCCAGATGGTGGTCCGCAATGGTCAGAAGCATCTGAAGCATTCGCGCAGCCAGGCGTCCCAGATGGTCAGCCCGCTGGTGGGTGGTGTCCGTCACGGGGCAGGACAGCCCCCAAGGCAACCTCAGCATCCCGGCCGTCCTGTCCGGCAGGAACCGCCCTCCTACGGTCCGCAGCAGCCGCCCCGCGGCTACCAGCGGGTCTCCCAGGAGTACCTGCCCTACGAGGACCAACTCCAGATCTAGATCACACACCGAAACACACGACTATCGGACTACAACCAAACCACTTCCATCGTCGATCAATCAGCATCCTTCTCACAGGATGCTTTTCTTTTGCCAGACGCTCTTGGCGCCTTTGGCGCTTAGAGCGACGGCCTCGCAACTGAGCGCAGGGCCCTAGGCGAGGTACGAGCCGTAGGGCCCTGACGATGGCGCGAGGGCACGAAGCGCTCTTTAGTTATGGTCTGGGGCGATCGACTGCGGAATAGGGGTAATCCGGCGCCTGCCCGAATCCGGTGTATAAACGGGGGCTGTGGGGGCTTTGCCCCCACGTTCCTCTAAAAGGGCGGGTGGGCGGGAATCAATCTAATTGTTGATGTATTTATAGACCTGCATACGCTTTAATCAAAGTATGGAGACGTCATCCACAACGCAGGGGCTGGAAGCGGTCCGGGTATTTCGGGAGTTCCGTGACCGGCTTGACGGCCAGATTGAAGACGCCCGCCAGCGTTATGCCGACAGGATGCAGTGCCGGGCCGGGTGTTTCTCATGCTGCCGCAATGACTTCCGCATCAGCCTGATCGAGGGGTTTGAGATCCGCGAAGCCTTGATGGCCCTCCCTTTGGAGATCCGCCGGAAGGTTCACGACAACCTGAAAGACACGGACAGCCCATACTGCCCCCTGCTGGTGGACGGCCAGTGCAGCGTGTATCACCGTCGACCACTGCTTTGCCGCGTGTTCGGATTTCCAGTGACTGACGGCGACAGCGTGGCCACCTGTGAGTTGAATTTTATCGAGGAACGCGAGGAAACCTTCCGGGCCAGCGCCTTCAACCTCAATGCCCTGGCCGAAACCACCCGGACCGTTTCGAAGCTCTACCTCGCAGAAACCGGCTTCCCCCTGACCGAAGGCGGGGAGACCCCCATGTTCCGCGTGGCCGAAATCGTCGCCTCTGATCGGCTGTAAACCCCTCACCGCAGCCGCAAGGCTCCTGCGTCGCCAACGGCTGCCTCCTCTCCCTCAGAGGGAGAGGAGGAATCTTCTGGCCTGTTCTATTTGACGTAGTAGAATAGGGTGCCATGACGGACCCGCGCGAAAAGAAAGTCTATATCGAAACCCTCGGCTGCCAGATGAACAAGAATGACAGCGAGCTGATGCTCGGCCTGTTGGATCGGGAAGGCATCCGGGCCGTAAAAGATCCCCGCCAGGCGGATCTGCTCATCATCAATACCTGCCAGATCCGAAACCAGGCCGAGGAAAAGGCCTACAGCTACATCGGCTACTGGAACACCCTGAAAAAACAGCGCCCCAACCTCAAAATTGCGATGGCCGGCTGCGTGGCCCAGCAGGCGAAAGAGGATGTGTTCAAACGCGCCCCGTACGTGGACATCGTGCTGGGGACCCAGAACATCCAGGATCTGCCCGATCTGGTGAAACGGGCCTTCGAGGGCGAGGGAAGCGTCTTGAAAGTGGACAAACAGAAGCCCCGAAGCACCTACGAATACACCACCGACGTGGCCCCCCGGCGGGAGAGCGACATTGCCGCCTGGGTCACAATCATCGAAGGCTGCGATTATTTCTGCACCTACTGCGTCGTCCCGTACACCCGGGGGCGCCAGATCAGCCGGGCACCGGAATCCATTATCCGCGAGGTTAAAGAGCTGGCCGCCTTCGGCTTCAAAGAGGTGACGCTCCTCGGCCAGACCGTGGACGCCTATGGCCGGGATTTCACGGACCGCAAGTACAACCTGGCGGACCTGTTCCGGGAACTCAACGACGTGCCCGGCCTGGAGCGCATCCGGTTCATGACCTCCCACCCGCTGGATCTCTCCGATGACATCATCGAGGCCGTGGCCGAACTGCCGAAGGTGATGGAGTACATCCACATCCCCATGCAGGCGGGCGACAGCACCGTGCTGGAGCGCATGCGCCGGGGCTACACGGCGGAGGAATACTACCGCCTGGTGGACAAAATCCGGGAGCGGATTCCCGGCGTGGCCATCTCCGGGGATTACATCGTCGGCTTTCCGGGTGAGACGGACGAGCAGTTTAAGCGCACCGTCGAATCCGTGACCCGGTCCGGCATCGACAACGCCAACACGGCGGCCTACTCTCCCCGTCAGCAGACCCCCGCCGGTATCTGGGAGGCGCGGGGCGAGGGTGTGGTTCCCGAAGCGGTCAAACAGGAACGCCTGCGGATTCTGAACGAAGCCATCCGCGAGCAGGCTCTGAAAATCAATGCGACCTACCGCGATCGGACGGTCGAGGTGCTGGTGGAGGGACGCAGCAAGCGCAACCCGGACCGCCTGACCGGTCGCACCCGCAACAACAAGGTGGTAAACTTCGACACGGCCAACCCGGACATTGCCCAGGCGGAAGAAAATCTTGTGGGCAAACTCGTTTCGGTGCGGATCACGGAGCCGTATCCCTTTTCGCTGCTGGGGGTTCACGAGCAAACCGGCGACACCGCTTCCAACATAACTATAGACCGCGCAGCTTCGTCCGTATAGGATAGAAGCTGTCATGACCATCGCTTACATCGGACTGGGCAGTAACATCGGAGACCGGGTCGGTCATATCCAGCAGGCGCTTCACTTCCTGCAGGATCACCCGGACATTCGCGTACTCACGACTTCGAGCCTGTACGAGACGGAACCCGTGGGCTACAAGGACCAGGAATGGTTCATCAACGCCGCCGTGGCCATCGAGACCGACCTGCTGCCCAAGGAGTTGTTGAAAGTGTGCCAGGATATCGAGCACCGGCTCCACCGGGTCCGCGATCCGAACAATCGCGACGGCCCCCGCACCATCGACCTGGATATCCTCTTTTATGACGACATGGCCATCGACACACCCGAACTGACGATTCCCCACCCCCGTGTCCAGGAGCGAGCCTATGCCCTGGTGCCCATGCTGGAGGTCAATGCCCGTGTGGTCCATCCCCGCCTGATGAAAAACGTCGAGCAGCTCCACCACGCCCTGGCCCACCCCGAAGAAGTCTTCCTCTACGGCACCCGCAGCCAGTATTAGGGCTATTTCCGGCATTTGAAGGGGATCGCCCAGCCCAGGGCGAAAGGGCCGAACGGCCCGCAACTTTTCCGGTTCAGGGGATTTTTCATGGACAGTTACGCTCTTAATCCCCCAGGAGTGAAGTGTCCTTGCGGGTTTCCCAACCTCTCGCGCATTCCATCGGAATGTCCGCCCCGGCTGCGCCGGTCCGCTTTGGTGACCGGAGACTTGAGCCTGCCCTTTTCCATATGCCGGACAAGGCTACAGACGGCAGGTTCTCGTGGGATGTCGCCCTGAAGAACTTCGGCAAGGGGCTGATTTCCCCCATCGCCAATATCTTCCGCACCAAAAAAACCTTCTTCACTACCCTGGCCGTTCTCGCGGCGGGGGCGGCGCTGCTCATCGCCACCGGCGGAGCCATTGCCCCGGCCCTCCTGACGCTGGGCATCGTGATGAGCGGTGTCCAGTCCGCCAAGGGAATCTATCGCCTGGTAACGGCGGAAAACGGGGATAAACGGGAGCTGGCCTTTCTCGATATCGGCGCCGGGGCTGGCGGGCTGGCCCTGACGATGGTCGGCGCCCGATCATCCCTGAAGGGCTACGGCATGGCGCCGGAGCAATTCAAACGGATGTCCCTTCTCGAAGCAACCATCGAGAATGTGGATCTTTCCCGCTACAGTCTGTGGCGGAGCATGGACATGCTTCGCCAGGGCAAGGCTTGGGATAATCTTTATAACGGTCTGCGCTCCCTGGTTAACCCGCTGGTCCTGCTTAAACGCAGGAACGGAGTCACCGAGCCGCCACCGAAAACCCCCAGGGAACTGCACATCGAGGCTAAAAAACAGGAACTCAGGCCCATAGCCGATGAGGCCGCGAAGCTCTTCGAGAAACAGTACGCCGAGGCTGCCGCCCAGGTGGATGACATCCTGGGGCGCTATGGCCGGATTGATGGCCGTCCGAAGACGGCTGTTTCCGTTTTGGACAAGCTGGCCCGCAAGGCGGTGGACAAGAAACGGGTTTACCGAACGCTCGACGACGTTCTGCCCGACGTGGGCGACGCGGTGGGAACCCGCCTGATCCTGCCCCGCGGCAACGTCGCGGAGGTCAGCCAGCTGGTCAATGCCTTGGCGAAAGCGGTTCGAGAAGGCAGGCTGGTCATCACCGAGATTAACAACTACCGGGGGGCCAAAGGCCACCCGTACTTTACGGATGCCCACATCAACCTGCTGATGGAAGCGGCGGACATTGCCAGGGCACGGGGGTTTTCCTCCGAGAACCTGGTTGTTGTGCATGTCGGCGAGAAGGCGTCGAAAGTCTCCGGCTACACGACGGCCCAGGTCAACGTCATCTATAGGAACGGCGCCCGCGGCGAGTTGCAGATCCGCGGGCCGGAGATCAACCGCTTTGCCGAGGTGGAGCATATTGTCTACGACATGCGTCAGGGCAAGACCCTGCCGGGCAACCTGCCCGGCGCCCTGAAAAATCAATTCCGGGTCCTGTTCGATCTCATCCGGCAACTGCCCGGCGATCTCTACAACGTCTACCTGAATCACATCAGCGAGGCCTATAACCGTTACCGCATGCTTGAGAAGGGACTTGGCGCGATACAGGAGCCGGTATTGCCCGACGGCCTGAAAAACCTGCCGGAACTGAACCTGGCCTATGTGGAAGGACTCTACCGGCAGGTGCTGGGCTTCCGCAATTTGCAGGACGTGCTGCCGACCGTCATGGCACAGCTGGGCAACCTTCGGACGCTCTCGATGCCCTTGCAGAAACTGCATGCGGAAACGGGCAACCACAGACAGCACTCCGCTTTTATGGGAATATCAGGACAATGAGAATGAACAGCGTACCCGTTTATTCATCAAAGCCACCGGCCATTCATTTCGGTGTCAAACAGGATCTGAGCGAGAATGTCACTCAGGTCCTGAAAAAAATGATGCGTGATTATAACCGGCGGGTCCCGGAGCATGGCCAGTTTCCCGCCGGTTACGAGGTGCCTTTCAAGTACCGGGGCCACACGGTGGTGTTCAAGGTCGCCGGTTTCATGTCCGATCCGGAATTCTACGACCGGCGCTATTTCGAGGTGCGGGTCACGACCGCCACCGGCAACAGCAACAGCAAGGCGTGGCTGTTTCGCGGCTCCAAGAGTGAACTGGAAAGCAACCTGACGACACCGGACGCCCCGGAGAAGATCCGGGCGCACATCGACGAGGCCCTGGATACGCTTCAGGACAAGAAATACTCCTAGGGCCGAACCTGATGGGGCGGGCAACCATGGGTTCCCGCTCCCCGTCTTCACGGGGACAAGCTTCGGGGAAATGACGGAATAATTTAACCCAGTTCCACAATGGTTTTGCCGTCGCCGCCGCCGGTAGGGTCGCCGGGACGGAACCGCCGGGCGTAGGGAGACTCTTCCAGATACTGCCGGATGGCTTTCTTCAGGGCGCCGGTGCCGTGGCCGTGGATGATTCCCACGGACTCGTAACCGGCCAGCGACGCCTTGTCGAGGTATTCCTGGACCTTCTCCAGTGCCTGCTCCACCCGCATGCCCATCACGTTGCACTCCAGGCCCACATCGAGGTCCGAGGCCAGGGTCACGGAGCCGCCGGTTTTTTCCTGGCGCTTGGGTTTTGACTTTTTCTCCAGCTTTTTGCCGTAAGCTGTAGGGATTTCCAGATCCGCAAGGGGTACGGTGACTTTCATGTTCCCCGCCAGCAGGATGACCTCCCCGGCGTCCGCATCCACGGCCAGCACTTCGCCCTTCAGGTTCCAGCGCTTGCTGCGGGCTTCATCCCCCGGCTTGAGGTCATCGAGGTTCAGGCGGGGGGTTTCCTTCCCGATTTCTTCGTAGGTGTCCTCGAAGATGCCGCCCGCCTGTTTATCAATGTTTTTCAGGCGTCCGGACACCGCATCAACCGCATTCGCGCCGGAGGATTGAAGTTCTTTGCGCAGGTGGCGGATTTCAGCTTCCAACTGGTGGATGCGATCCTTCAGGCTGTGCTTGAACTGTTGCAAGCTGCTTCGTTTTTCGCTCTCCATCTGCTGGCGGGTCCACTCCACTTTTTCCCAGCTTTCCTGGGTGGATTTCCGGTAGGATTCCGCCTTGCTCAATTCTTCCTCCAGCTTGCGGTTCTTCAGCTCCAGTTCCTCGATCAGCTCTGCCGACTCCCGGTGGGGGCGGCTCAGGAAGCTCCATGCCTTCTCGATGACCGAATCACTGAGACCCAGGCGCCTGGCGATGGTGATGGCGTTGCTGGTGCCGGGAACGCCCAGAATAAGGCGATAGGTGGGGCGGAGGTTCTCCGGGTCGAATTCGACGCTGGCATTGAGATAGCCCGAATGCTGGTGGGCTTCCAGCTTCAGTTCGCCCAGGTGGGTGGTCACGATGGTAAGTCCGCCGCGGGCGTGCAGTTCGTCAAGGACGGCGCGGGCCAGCGCCGCCCCCTCCGCCGGGTCCGTGCCGGCGGCGATCTCATCGATCATCACCAGGCCGCGGGACAGGTCCGTTTGCGGGTCGAGAAACGCCCGGAGCTGTTCCAGGTGGGCCGAGAACGTGGAGAGATCCTGGCTGATGTTCTGCTGGTCGCCAATGTCCGCCAGGACCGGATCAAAGACGGCGATCTCCGAACCCTCGGCGGCGGGGATCAGCAGACCGGCCCGGACCATCAGGGCGCAGAGGCCCGCGGTTTTCAGCAGAACGGTTTTACCTCCCGTGTTGGGACCGGTAATCACCATCGTTCGGTGGTCGCCGCCCAGCAGAACATCGTTGGCCACCACTTCCTTGCGGTTGGGACGGTTCAGCAGGAGCAGGGGATGCCGCACCTGTTTCAGGGCGAGGCGTTGATCATCCATCACTTTGGGCGCTTCGGCCTCCAGCTGGCGGGCCAGCCGGGCGGCGGCGGTCCGTTTGTCCAGGCGTCCCAGCAGGTCGGTAAACGCCAGCAACTCTTCGGCGTGGGCCTGAAGATACGCGGAGGTTTCCTTCAGAACCCGGCGGATTTCCCGGTGAAGATCCGCCTCGATCTCCTGGAGCCGGTTGTTGAGATCCACCACGCCGCAAGGCTCCACGAAGATTGTGGCGCCGCTGGACGAGCCGGCATGCACCACGCCGGGGATCTTTGCCTTGAATTCCACCCGGACCGGGAGGACGTAGCGCCCGTCCCGCTCTGTGATGATGGGGTCCTGAAGGGCCTGGGCGTATTCCGGCGTATGCAGGAACTTCTGGAGGCCTTCATGAATACGGTTGCGCTGGCTGCGACGGGATTCCCGAAGCCGGGCCAGTTCCTCGCTGGCGGAATCCAGCATGTCGCCGCCGGGTTCGATAATGCCGGCCAGTTGTTCCCGGACCGCTTCGGGACAGGGAAAATCATGGAGCCAGTCGAGGGCAGTCATTGCGTCTTTCCGGGCCGATTCCTTTTTTGCGCCCTTGCTGAAATGGCGCAGCATTTTGCCGCCCTCGACCAGTGTGCCGAGGATCTGCCCCAGTTCGCGGGCGTTCAGTTCTCCCCGCTTGGCCACCCGCCGAAGGGCGGGGCGGATGTCGGGGATCTCCCCGTCAAGAACAGGTTCGCCGTAGCGCAGGAGCAGGATCTTCAAGGTATCCACCTCGGCCAGGTGACGGCGAATGGCGTCCGGGCCGTCGAGAAACGTTTCCGACTCCCATGTCAGAATGCCGAAGGGCGTGCGGCAATGCTCCAGCAGCCTGTCGAAGATGGCAGGCCATTCGAGGGCATTCAGGCTTTGCCGGCGGATATGTTCAGAAACCGTTGACATGCGGCCCGGACCTTTTCGAGGGATTTCTCGGTCACAATACTGTTATTGTCGCCCAAGGGCGCCCACTTTTGCACTTTCTCCGGCGAAAAAAGTCCCACGGAAGGCACACCGACAGCGGAAGCCATGTGGAGGGTGCCGGAATCCACTCCGATGACGAAGGTCATCCGCCCCAGCAGGGCCAGACTCTCGGTCAGGCTGGTCTGCCCGCACCAGTTGTAGAAGTGGGTCCGGTCACCGGAGGGCAGAGCGGCGGCGATGGATTCATAGCTGCCCACGTCGGAGGCCGCCCCCATGCAATGCAGGGTGGCGCCATGCTCCTTGATGAGCCAGCGGCTGATGCCGGTAAAGATTTCCTCCGGCCATTCTTTTTCCGGGTTGCTGGCCGTCTTGTGGATAAGAACATGAAGGGGCGTCTTTTCCACCCGCTTCCACATTTCCTCCATCTTTTCGGTCTCCTTCCGGCTCCACCAGGCTTCCAGGCGGTTGTCGTCCACCGGGATGTCCACAGCCCTGAGGACATCAAGGAAACACTCGGACTCATGGGCATCCCGCCGATAGGGAATGGCGCGGGTCAGCAGGAGCCGGCGCCATTCGGTGTCAAAGCCGACCCGGACCGGAATGCCTGCCAAAAAGGCCAACAGCGCCGAGGAGAACGACCGTTTGAGGACGAAAGCCGCATCGTATTTGCGTTTCTGGAGCTTTTGCACGTAATACCAGAATGTTCGCGGTTTCTGGCCGGTCCTCGATTCGTAACGGTGCTTGCGGGTGGTGTCGAAGAACATCAGCTGGTTGACATAGGGGCAATGGCGGAGCACCTCGCCGGAGTTGGGCGCGACAAGCACGTCGATGGCGGCTTCCGGGTATGCCTTGCGCAGGTTTCGCAGAAACGGGACGGTCAGCAGTGTATCGCCAATGAACCGGTAGCGCATGACGAGGATGTTTTTCGGGTGTCGGGGTCTGTCAGGCATGGCCGTCGCCGTTGGGTTGCGGGGGAAGAGGCGGTTCCGGCAGTACCGGACGCAGGACCAGCGTGTACACCGCATCCCCCAGCGCTTCCGGAATCAGCGCCGCTGCCTTCACCCGGTCTTTTTCCGTGGTTACCAGAAGCGTGTCCTCGCTTTTTCGGGACAGGATGCGATCGATATCGCCGGGAGTATACCAGTGATGATCCCCGAACTCAAGGTGGCCGGTGAGCGATACGCCGCACTGTTTCAGGCTTGATTCGAAGCTTTCGGGCCGGGCAATTCCGGAAAAGGCCAGCGCTTTCCTGCCTGCAAGGAAGTCCGGCGGCAGAATGGCTCCATCCGACAGGCGTCGAAATCCGGCGGCCTGAAACGGGACACCCACCACCGGGGTTTCGGCGCGGGTCCAGCTCCTGACATTCTCCAGGGCGGAGGCATCCGGGTTTTTGGTGACCCAGACGGCATCCGCCCGGCGAATGGCCGACAGGGGTTCGCGCAGGGGACCTAGCGGAAGCAGGTGGCCATTGCCGGTCAGCCGTTCCCCGTCCACCAGGACGATATCGAGATCCCGTTTCAGCCTCAGGTGCTGGAATCCGTCATCCAGCAGGATCACGTCCGGCTGGTGGTCGGCGATGGCCCGCTTCGCGTTGACCACCCGGTTGCGCCCCACGATGACCCTGACGCTTTCCGGCAGGTGCTGGCGCATCATCCAGGCCTCGTCACCGTGGGCGGCGGATCGGGGTTCCCCGTAATCCAGCGGTTCCGGGGCGCCGTAACCCCGGTTCAGGATGATTACTCTCCGGCCTTCGGCGGCCAGGTGTTCGGCCAGGGCCATGACGACCGGAGTCTTCCCGGTGCCGCCAACGGTAAGGTTGCCCACGCTGATAACCTGGACCGGAACCCTGGTGGATGGGAGGATGCCCAGCCGGTAGGCCAGGCGGTTGACGGAGACGGCCAGCCCGTAGATACCGCTGGCGGGCCGCAGCAGGTTCATCCACCAGGGAATTTTGCCGTAAAAGTGTTTGGAAAACAGGTTTTTCACGCGCGGGGGTGCCGGAAAAAACCGGCGCTGATCCGAATGATCGCTTACAATAACGGCTATGAGCCTCGAATACGAATTATCGCATACAAGGCAGCGCTACAGGGAAATTTTCGGCATTGCCCATGACGCCATGCGGCAGCGGCTGGAGCCGCTGAAGGACAATCACCGCTGCGATGCCTGCAAAGCGGCGCCGGATTTCGCCGAACCCCTTCATGACGGCTGCGGATATGCCGACTGGTACCGCGAGGCCCTTGCCGTCATCGAGAACGAGATTGCCCGTGACATCCTGACCCGCATGAACCACATCGAGGCGTACAAAAAGACCTTCTCCTGCCACATGTGCGGGGTTTGCTGCCGGTTCGCCAGCTCGGAGTTCTCCTATGCCCAGTTGCGGGAGAAGGCCGCCGCCGGGGACCGTTTTGCCGGGGAATTCACCAGTATTTTTCTGCCCTATGCCTCTGTGTCAGAGGCCCGCGAACGGTTTCCGCAGCTGGTGGACGACGTGCTGAAGCAGGCGGGCGAGAACCAGGACGTTTATTTCTACCACTGCCCTTATATCGGTGAAGACAACCGCTGCACGATTTACGGCACGCCGAAGCGTCCCGGCATCTGCGCCAGCTACCCGGACACCCCGTTGACGTTCATTTACGACAAATGCGCCTGGAAAGGCTGGAAGGACGAGACCCACGACGACGCCCTCCAGGCCCACGCCTCCATCGAACTGTGCAGCTACTACGTTGGCCGCCTGAAGGACGTGCTGGGGGAGACTTGAGGCCAATCGACATTTAATCCGAGTGAGAAGCGTCCTGTCATTCCGGACTCCGATAGCCGTAAGCGAGGACAAATTACCGGGAATAGGGCGATGTAGCCATGCCTGTTTGCTATTCCCGCATGTGTCACCCCCGCCTTCGCGGGGGTGACACATGGGCCGGGGGGCGGATACCCCTGCGAATGACATATACGTTGTCTTTTATTCCCGATTAATCAGGAAAAATCATTCGGCGGTGACGCTTTTGACGTCCTGGTTGTTTTTGATGTTCTCGATGAATTTTTTCTTCTCCGCCTCGGACATATCCTCCCAGCCGCGCTGTTTGCCGCCGGCACCCTTGGTTTTGGCACCTTCAGTCTTTTTCGCGGCGTTTGGAGCGCCGCCGGCTTTGTTGCCTGCCGGATTCAGCTTTTTGATCACCGATTCACGCAGCCTGGCAATGTCCGCGATTACCGAGCTGAGTTCTTCCCCGACGGCCAGGCCGGATTCCAGCTGAATCATGGACAGGGTGTCATTGTCGAGGCTCTGGGTAATTTCCAGGACTTCCTTCTCGTAAAGGGCGTAATAGTTCTTCTGCTGTTCAAAGTGTTCCGTAAATTCCCGGTTGAACTCCTGAACGCTGGTAGGCGTGTGAATCAGGGGCACGGCCACCCGCAGGCGATCCGCCTCTTTCGTTTCGTAATACATCTGCATGGCCAGGCTGTAGTGGAGTTGGTTGAACCGTCCCGGCGGTTTGATGCGCTTGATCTGCTCGTACGTCTCAGCCTCAAGCCTGTAGAAATCCTCGACCACGGGAATCGACTGGTGCCGGTCGTAGATGTTCTGAATGTTAACGGCGGTGTGTTCGCTGGTCAGGGTCTCGTTCAGCCGGTGCAAAACATCCCGCTTGTTGATGCTGTTGCGGGTGATAATGGACATCAGGTTGACCAGATAATCCTTTTCATCCGCGTTGAGCTTGGCAAATTGTTCAGGTTTTTTGATCCGGAAATCATACTCCTCGATGACCTCGGTGAGGCGGTTGGCTGCCCTGGTGTGGGTCGGATCGATCTTAAGGGCTTTCTGGTAAGAAGCCACAGCATCGCCCAGGTTGTCCTCCCGAAGGTAGAGGGTGCCCAGATCCGTAAGAATATCAGGATTGTACGGGTTGAGCAGGTAGGCCTGGAACAGTCGGGTGCGGGCCTCCGCCATGTCGTTGGACGCCAGCGCAATTTGACCCAGCTTGTGGTAGGTGGCGGGGTTGGCCGGATCGTCCATCACCAGTTCCCGAAGCAGGTTTTTTGCCTCTTCCGGCTGGCGGTAGATTAGCCGATCGGCCAACGCCTGCCGCAGGAGGTTCTTGTCCTCCAGGTGGCGGACCTGTTTCAGCCCGCGGGCCAGAACCTGTGCCGCCTTGTCAAAATGCCCCTGCCGACGGTGAAGCTCCGCCATCAACAGATAACTTTCCTTGTTGTCGGGCTTGACGGCGGCGGCGCTTTCCAGGGAACGGAGAGCCTCATCGTATTCCCGGTGTCTTAGCTCTCTGAATCCCTGGAGCTGATAGGCCAGGGAACGGTTTTCCGCGGACTGGAAGCTGCCGGGCCGGACTTTTTCCGCCAGGTCCTCGGCTTCTTTCCAGTCGGACTGCTCCAGGTGGAGCCTGTATTGATAGAGCAGGGCTTCCGAATTGTTTGGCTGATGGATGAGTGCGTTTTCGAATGCCTTGCGGGCATCTGTCAACCGGCCCTGTTCCTGAAGAGCCTGGCCAAAGATGACCCAGGCATGGGCGTTTTTCGGATTCCGGGCCAGTTGTCTGCGGCTTTCGGCGATTTTCAGGTGGATGGCGATTTCGTTCCTCAGGGCCTGTGCCTGGGAGGTGTGCCAGGAACCCGCCAGTATTTCCGCCTTTTTGAACTGCTCATGGGCTTTGGCGTAATCGCCCCGTTCCATATGGACTGCACCCAAACCGTCGTAACCGCGGGGGTCGTCCGGAAGGGCTTGAACAAACTGCCGGAAGGCGGATTCGGCGGCATCGTTGGCGCTCATCGAAAGATACAACTGGCCAAGCTGAAGATAGGGCAGCGCAAAATCAGGCTCTCTGCCCAGCAGTTGCTGGAGCTTTTCCTCGGCCAGATCCGAACCCCGGATGGCCAGGTTGACGGCTTCGGCGTAGGCGGTTTCGGTTTCCGGCGAGAGGTTCCGTTTCGGGAAAAACTCCCGGTACCAGTTGTTGACGCTGACTTTCAGCGAGGGGTCCTGGCGGACGGCGGTGTCGAATTCCTGCCGGGCCTGGCTGAAAAGACCCAGCGAGGCCAGTTTTTCACCCAGACTGTAATGCTCGACGGCAGTGGAGAGTTTGCCTGAAACCTGGCGGAAGGTGTCGCGGGCCTTGTCCGCATCTCCCGCAAACAACTGTTCCATGCCGTAGGTGAAGAGGTTTTCCGGAGTCTTCAGCGACAGCACCGTATCCTGCTCCGTCACGCTGAACTGGCGGATATCCCGCCCGGTCTGCTTCTGGATGTCAATGCTGGCAATATCGATTTTTGGAATGCTGATCGCGGAATCATCCCGGCGCCCGGTCAGGCTGATTTCCGTACTTCCCGCCGCCTGCGCCCGCAAAACCTCGACGTTCAGACCATCCATCAGATTGTAGACAAAATTGGCCATCCGGGATTCGTCGGCATGGCTCGACAGGTTGCCGTGTCCGAGTTTGATATGGGCGGCATCCGCCATGATCTCGGCATGGCTGGGGTCCACGGGCACCCATTCACCCGTGTAAACCTCGTTCCAGGTATGGTATTCAAAACTGCCGATGCCCGTACTGCCCAGGGCCTGGTATTCCACCCCCGCAACCACCCGTGCGGGAATGCCGAGGGTACGGCAGAGGGCTGCAAGCAGGATGGCCTTCTCGGTGGCATCCCCCGATCCCCGGTTGAGGGTCTGGCTGGCGGATGTGGGCGCCGCATGGTTCTTGCGGCTGCGGATGTTTTTGTAGACCCACTGGTGCAGTTTTCCTGCCGCGGCATAGGCGTAGGTTTCCCCTTCGGCGATTTCGCGGGCCTTTTCGTAGATGGCGGCGTCGTCATGGTTGATGAGCGGTGTTGCGTCCAGGTATTCGGTCATATCGGGAACGGGGTAGGGAATGATGATGTTGCGGGGCTTCTGGCGGCGAACTTTCACCACGATGCCGTCCTCCGTCCGGCGGACAACCTGTTGCCGGTCCGACTGGACGATGTTGACGTATTCGCCCTGGGGTGATCCCAGCAGGTACTCAGCCTCATCCACCCCGCGGGGCAGATCGATGACGGAGCGCGTCTTGATGTAGGGGATCAGCAGTTCTCCCCGGATGATCCGATCCCGCAGATCGGGGGCGCGATCCTCCGCCGGGCGGCCCTGAGCCATTGTGACCGGGGCTGAAACCAGGAAAATCGATGTGGCGAGGACGCAAGCAACGATTCGGGGGGCCTTGTCTGCCATATCCTGCTGTCTCCATAACCTGACTTGCCGACTCAAGTTTCTCTCTCCCTGCTATTTTACAGCATTCAGCCGTCCCCGGCACGTTACGGGCGGTAATTCCTCCAGATCGGGGAGTAGTTCGCAATGAAACCGGAGCGCACAAAAACCCCGTTTTTCGTTTTTATGCACTTAACGGGGGTTATAAATACAGGGGGTTTGGTTCAACGTATGGCAGAAGCAGCAAAGATGAGTTCCAGACAGTTCCTGGCTCACTTCGCGAAACCGTCCGAGTCATTTCTGACCAAAGGCGACAAGAAAAGCCAGAGCAAATGGGTGGATGATTTCAGCGAAATGGAAGCCATGAAACCCAACTGGGAAAATATTTTCGCCGAGAAATCCAGCAGCGGGGGCGGAAAGGGAAATCCCATCACAAAGATTGTGAATCTTCTGGGATGGGGCTAAACCGCGACCGGATAACGGCCTGACAGGATTTCGTCGAAGATTCGGCGGACATCGTCAATGGACTCCACCGACGTAAGGCGGCTGCGATAGCTGCTGGCGCCGGGAAAACCCTTGACGTACCACGTGAGCTGCTTGCGCATCTCGCGTATGCCGGTTTCTTCCCCCTTGTAGTCACAGTGCATCAGCACATGCTCCATGCAGACATCAAGCTTCTCCTGCACGGAGCGCTCCCGGATTTCGCCGCCATGTTTCAGCGCATGGTCGATATCGCCAATCAGCCAGGGCTGACCGAGGGCGCCCCGGCCAATCATCACGCCATCCACGCCATAGGTTTCCAGCACGTTTAATGCATCTTCCAGCGAGTTGATGTCGCCGTTGGCGATAACAGGAATCCTCACGGCCTGCTTCAACTCGGCAAAGGCGTCCCATTTGACGCCGGGGCCATAACCCTGTGAACGGGTGCGGGCGTGCAGGGTCACCATGCTGGCGCCCGCATCCTCGCACATCCGGCCGAACTCCTTGTAGTTGACGCTGTTCCAGTCCCACCCCAGGCGGAACTTTACCGTCACCGGCTTGTCAATATTGCCGACCAGGTATGAGATCAGCTCATGGGCCTTGTCCAGGTCCTTCATCAGGGCGCAGCCCTCGAAGTTGCCGGTGATTTTCTTCACCGGGCAGCCCATGTTCAGGTCGATGGTGTCCGGGTCCTTGTCCTCGATGATGTTTTGCGCGGCCTCCAGCAGCACATCCTTTCGGTTGGCGGCCAACTGATAGGCGATGGGGTGGTCCGACTCGCTCTTGTCAAGAATGGCGGCGTCGCGGCGCTTGGAGTAGACGATGCCGTTGGAACTGATCATCTCGGTGCAGATGAGGGACTCCGGCGCCTTGCGCCGCACCAGGGCGCGAAAGACCACATCCGTCACTCCGGCCATCGGCGCCAGCATGACACGGCTGTTGACCGTGACGGGGCCGATTCGGAGAGGCTCGGACAGTTCCTTGCGGGGTTTTTGACCTGCGGGGTTCATAGGTAAAACCGGTTTTGCCAGCTAGGTGGATAATTGATTACCGTGATAAAGTATTGTTATTGTTCAATATAACATATACACGGGTTGGAGAAGGACACCATGACCGCCTCAAAGTCCGAAAATCTGCAAAAGCGACTGGAGATTGCCGTCAGGGCCGCCCAGCAGGCGGCTAAAATCCAGCGGGAGTGTTACCAGACCGATGTGGGGGTACAGATCAAGTCGTCCGACGTGGATCTGGTCACCGTAGTGGACCGCCAGTGCGACGAACTGATCAGCCGGGTGCTGGAAGAGGAGTCCGGCAGGGCCGGGCTGCCGTCCGCGACCATGATCACCGAGGAATCCTTCGAGGAAGGCACATTCTTCGATATGGAGCAGAGCTGGGTTGTCGATCCACTGGACGGCACCACCAACTACGCCCATGCCTTTCCCCATTTCGCCGTCTCCATCGCTTTCATGCAAAAGGGCCAGCCGATGGCAGGCGTGATATATGACACCATGAAGGACGAGCTGTTCACCGCCGTGCGGGGATCGGGCGCCTTCCTGAACGGCAGAAAGATTTCGGTCAGCGCGATTGACGATCTCGAACGCTCCCTGCTGGCGACGGGCTTTCCGTATGACCGCCATGTGAAACCCGAAGACAATATGGGCTACTTCCTCACCTTCATGATGAAGTGCCACGGTGTGCGCCGTGCGGGCAGCGCCGCGCTGGATCTGGCCTACGTTGCCAGCGGACGCCTGGACGGGTTCTGGGAACTCCGCCTCTCCCCCTGGGACGTGGCGGCAGGCAGTCTCCTCGTTGAGGAGGCGGGCGGCCGGATTACGGACTTCGCCGGAAAACCCCTTAAGTACGACGTGCGCCGCATCAACATCATCGGTTCCAACACCGCCCTGCACGATCCGATAGTGGAGATCTGCCAGGCCTCCCCCGCACCCTGTCTTAGCAAGTGAGCACCCGGCAAACCCCCACCCGAATCCGTAACGCTCACTGCGTTTTCGAACGGCTTCGCCCTCTCCCCGATGGAGAGGGCGTGATCGATGGCGACGGAGGAGCCGTACGAGCACGGGTGAGGGTTTACCACCGAACGTAACAATTTCACCGTTTTGTTGGGCACCCCCGGACAGATCCGGTATAATGTGCCCAAAGTTATGAGATAGAGGTCAGAAATCGTGGTCAATTCGGTTACCATCGTCGGCAGGCTGGGGCAGGACCCGGAAATCAAGTATTTCGAGTCGGGCAGCGTCAAGGCAAAGTTTTCGGTGGCCGTTGATCGGAATTTTTCCCGCGAGAACCGGATTACTGACTGGTTTAACATTGAAGTCTGGGGCAAACAGGCGGAATTTGTGGGTGAATGGGTAAAAAAAGGAAGCCTGGTTGCCGTTCAGGGAACCCTGGAAATGAGCCGCTGGACCGATCAGGCCGGTAACCCGCGGGAGTTCCCCATCATCAAGGCAAACAGTGTTCAGTTTGTCGGCAGCAAGCGCGAATCAGGCAATGCGGAACCGGCAACCACCTTCTAGGTTTGTCAGCGAAGGATTTTTTCCATGCAACTCCCCGGATTAACCATCGGAATTATTGCCGATGACCTGACCGGCGCTTGCGATACAGCTCTCCAGTTCTTCCATGCCGGATGTAAAACCCGCGTGCTGCTGGAGTATGCCGAGCTTCCCGAAAACGAGACGGCGGGCAGCGAGGTCTGGTCAATCAATACCGAAAGCCGCCACCTGGAAGCCCGCAGCGCCGTGGCCGCCGTGCGCGAATCCGTGGCTTTGCTGCGGGATCACTACGGGGTCGAGCACTTCTACAAGAAGATGGATTCCACCCTGCGCGGGCATTTTACCGAGGAATGCCTGGCGGTTCTGGATGAGCTGAAGTTTGACTGCGCCGTCATTGCCCCGGCCTACCCCCAGGAGGATCGACGGACCGTCGGCGGCTACCAGTTGGTGCGGGGAATCCCCGTGGAGCAGACGGAAGTGGCAAGGGATCTCAGATTTCCCGTTCGCCAATCCCACATCCCTACCCTGATTGCCGGAGAAACCCGCGAGGAAATTGTGGGGCATATCGAACTTTCCACCGTGCTTCGCGGAGCCGCGCCGCTGATTTCCGAACTGGGCAACCTGATTCACAGCGGTAAGAAGCTGATTGTGGTTGACGCCTGCTCCAACACGGATCTCGAACAGATTGCCCTGGCCATCGAAAAAATACAGAAAACGGCAAAAGTGCTGCCCTGCGGCGCTGCCGGACTGGCCCAGGCCCTCAGCCGCCACTGGCCGGCCACCGTTGAGGAACGTACTCCTCCGGAGCTGCCTTCCTCGCCGATTCTGCTGGCCATTGGCACCAGCACCAGCCTGACCCGGACCCAGATTCTCCGTCTTATCGACAACTACGCATTTTATGGGCAGGGCACGAACCTTGAGGTCTTTGACATCGAGCCGGACAAAATCCTGGGCCTTTTGCCCGTGGATGAGCTGGAGAAACAGGTTTCCGCCGCACTGGGCCGGAACAACACCGTCGTCATTTCCACTGCCCTCAAAGAGGAGAACCTGGCCCGAACCCTGGAACTGGCGGCGGAAAACAATATTGCGGAGAAAGAGGTTGCCATCCGGGCACAGGACGTCCTGGCCCGGATCAGCAAACATGTTCTGAACGAAAAACCGGTCAAGCTGGTTCTTTCCGGTGGAGAAACGGCCACCCACATCTGCCGGAGCATCGAAAGCACCAACCTCTGGATGCATGCCGAGATTGAGCCTTCGATTCCCCTGCTGCGGGATGTTCCCGACCCGGCCCAGCCCTCGCGTCCGCCCCGCTGGATCGTCACCAAGTCGGGCAATTTCGGATCGGATCTTGCCTTGGCCAATATTGTCAGGTATCTTAAGCAGCACGAGACGTCCACCGTCCCGGACAAAGACTAGCCGATCTTCTTCTCGGCTGACGCGTTCCTCTCTCAATTGCGGGTATCTCTTATGGCCCAGACGTTCTGCCTTACCATCGGCGACCCTACGGGTATCGGGCCGGAAATCACGGTCCGGCTCCTGCAGGATCTGGCCTTCTGCAGCCTCTTCAACCTGAAGATCCTCGGCAACATCCCGCAGTTGCACGAAACCGCCCTGCGGATGGACCTGCGTCTGCCGGTCAGCGACGAACTCTCCGGCGGACAGTTCGACTACATCCACGTTGAAGGCAACAGTCCCGGCAGTGTCGCATACAGCGCCCTGGAACAGGCCGTCCAGATGATTCGCAACGGCCTGGCCGACGTGCTGGTGACCGGCCCCATCTCCAAGGAGAATCTGCGGCTGGCAGGGCTACCGTTCGAGGGTCACACGGAAATCCTCCAGCACCTGGCCCGCGAGTTCTACGGATTGCCGGAAAAAGGCACCTGCCATGGCGATGGACCCTACCAGTCCGATATGCTTTTTGTCCACGAAAAGTTCCGGGTTCTGCTGCTAACCCGGCACGTGCCCCTGGCTGAGGTAAGCCAGCGGTTGAATGTTTCCGACGTCTGCCACAGCCTGGCCAATACGGTCGGTTTTCTGCGCCGCCACGCAGGCATCCGGTCCCCCCGCCTCTGCATGATGGGCGTAAACCCCCATGCAGGAGAAATCGGCGGCCAGGAGGAACGGACGATTATCATGCCCGCCATTGAAAGGATTTCACGGCAATACGGCGTTGAGATCGAGCCGCCCCGTGCGGCGGATGCCCTTTTCCGGGATTTCGACCCCATCGATCCGCCTTTTGATTGCTATGTCGCTGCCTACCACGACCAGGGGCTGATCCCCATGAAGCTCATCGGCGGCTACAAGGCCGTCAACATCACCATTGGGCTGCCGTTCCTGCGCACCTCCGTCAGCCACGGCATGGCCGCGGATATCGTGGGCCGGGGCACAGCCAATCCCGCCAGCCTGCGGGAAGCCCTGGAAGTGGCCCGGCAGTTTGGCGAACGCGCCTTGCCTGCCCAGAGCCGGTAATTTTCAGACGACGACGGAGAAGCGGTCCCTGCCCGTCGGATGAATCCTTGGCGGGGGAATCTTAACCAGCTTGGTGTTTCGAGCTTTCTGCGCCGAACGGGTCACTTCCTCGGAAATCTGGCGCGTGATGCCTTCGACACGGGCTTTCCAGTTCGGCGAATCCGGCGCATAGGCCATAGTCTGGTCATACATTCCCGTAAAGCAAACGTTCATACAAATCCCCTCCGATCAAACCGTATCGTTTCAATTATACGGGGAGGTCCATGAAATGAAAAAGTGTTTGATCACATGCGTGGATCACGGCAGAGCCATCAGCCCTGGGCAGAATCGACATTTAAACCTGAAACATGCTTTCTGCTGTCATTCCCGTGAAAACGGGAATCCATCCCCCGCATTCCCGGTCAATGGATTCCGGCTCACCCATATCCGTATAGCTCGGCTTTGGCCTCGCTTACGGCTATCGGCGTCCGGAATGACAGGGCGCTTCTCACTCGGACTAAGTGCCGATTCTACCTAGCCTTCTTCGGAGGCGATCTTTTTCAGCAGTTCGTTGACGCGGGTGCCGCGTTCGAGGGAGTCGTCGAACTTGAAGACGAGTTTTGTCGTGTAGCGCAGCTTCAGGCGGCGGCCCACTTCGGTCCAGATTTTTGGGGCGTTCTCCTGAATGACGGTCATAACCTGTTCGCGGGTTTCCTCGTCGCCGAGGACACTGACAAAGACCTTGGCATGGGAGAAATCGCGTGCCAGTTCCACGTCAGTAACGGAGATAATCTTGTGTTCCAGTGCGGGGTCCTTGATTTCCGTATTGATAACGTCGCTGACCTCACGGATCATCGCCTTTCGAACCCGGTCGGCTCTGGAAAACTCTCTTGCCATAGCGGGATGCCCCTCCTACGCAGTCGTACTGGAACGCTTGGCGCCGATACTGGTGCGCTGTTTCTCCTCGATCGTATAGAATGCAATGACATCACCCTCTTCGAAGGTGTTGAAGCCGACAAGGGACAGACCGCACTCGAAGCCGCTGGCCACTTCCTTCACGTCGTCCTTGAAGCGTTTCAGGTTCTCGACCTTCCCGGTGAAGATCTCCTTGCCGCCGCGGAAGACAATGGCCTTGGCGGCATTGCGGATGACCTTGCCCTCGGTGACCATGCCGCCGGCAATAACGTTCTTGCCAATCTTGAAGATTTCGCGGACCTCGAAACGGCCGGTTTCCAATTCCTCCACTTCGGGGGAGAGCTGGCCGAGCATGATTTTCTCGACATCCTCGGCAATGTGGTAGATGACATCGTATTTCATGATGCGCACACCGGCGCGTTCGGCGGCCAGCTGGGCGTTGCTGTCCTCTTCCACGTTGAAGCCGATGATAATGGCGCCGCTGGCGGAGGCGAGCATCACGTCGGCCTCGGAGATCACACCGGTGCCGCTGTGAAGAATCTTGATGCTGATCTCGTCGGTGGACATGGCCAGCAGGGCGTCATTGACCGCCTCGGTGGACCCCTGGGTGTCCGCCTTGACGATGAAGTTCATATCCTGCTCTTCCACTTCCTCTTCCTGTGGGGCCATCAGGCCGTGCATCACCTGGCGGCGGTCGAGCCGGGCCTCGCGGTCCCGGTTTTTCTCGGCGGAAAGCAGCTGTTTGAATTCCTTGTCGTCGCGGATGACCCGCAGAGTATCCCCGGCGTTGGGCACGCTGTTCAGACCCAGGATTTCAACAGGGGTGGCCGGTCCGGCTTCAATGACCCGCTCGCCGTAATCATTGATCAGCGCCCGCACCCGGCCTCCAACGGGGCCAATAAGGATATTGTCGCCGACCTTCAGGGTGCCGTTCTGCACCAGGGCCGTAGCCAGGGGGCCTCGGCGCTTGTCCAGCTGGGCCTCAATGATGACCCCTTCGGCGGCCACCGTGGAATCGGCCTTGAGATCCAGCAGTTCGGACACCAGCAGGATCTGGTCGAGCAGTCCTTCCAGGTTGAGTTGCTGAAGGGCGCTGACCTTGGAAACCAGCGTATCGCCCCCCCAGTCTTCGGGGGTCAGGCCATGCTCGGCCAGTTGCGAAAGCACCCGGTCCGGGTCGGCGTCTTCCTTGTCAATCTTGTTGACGGCGACGATGATGGGAATCTGGGCGGCCTTGGCGTGGTTGATGGCTTCGATGGTCTGGGGCATCACGCCGTCATCCGCCGCCACCACGAGAATAGCGATATCCGTGGACTTGGCGCCGCGCATACGCATGGCGGTAAAGGCTTCGTGACCCGGCGTATCGAGGAACACAATCCGGTTCTCGTCTTTTTCGACGGTATAGGCACCAATGCTCTGGGTGATTCCGCCCGCTTCGGTATCCACAATCTTGTGGTGGGTCTGGCGGATGGCGTCAAGCAGCGAGGTCTTTCCGTGATCCACGTGGCCCATGATGGAAATGACCGGTGCGCGGGACTGAAGGTTCTTGTACTTCTTCTCGTCCAGCTTCGCCTTTTTGTCCAGGGCCTCGGTGGAACTGTACTCGCCCTCGTTCTTTTTCTTTTCGGCCATCGTGACTTCATAGCCCAGCTCTTCGGCGATGGTTTTGGCGAAGGTGGGGTCCAGCGTCTGGTTGACGGTGACCATCACGCCCTTCATGAAGACGTGCTTGATAATCTCCGTTTCACGCTTGCCAAGCATCTCGGCCAGTTCACTGACGGTCATCTTGTCACCGATGGTGACTTCCTTGATTTCGGGTTCGGCTTCCTCGACCCGGCGCTCCCTCTTGGGCGGGGACTTTTTTGGGGTCGCCTGTTTCTGGGGAGAGGCGGACCGTTTCAGGAATTCCGGCGGAACGGTTTTCGGCCTTCCGGAACGGGGTGGGCCATCCCCCATCGGCATGGCCGGTTTCGGCGGAATTCTCGGCGGGCCATGCTTGGCGCCGCCGGATGCCAGCTTGCGGGGAGCGCTGTCTGAAATCGACGGCTCCTGCGGCTTTTTATCCTGTTTGTCCGCCTTCTTGATTATATTGGGGCGGGGCATCTCGAACTCGACGCGCTCAATCTTAGGCTCTTCAGGCTCTTCCTTCGTCTCCTCCGGAGTTTCAGGCGTCTCTGTTTCGGCGGGTGTTTCCGGTTCCTTCACCGTTTCAGTCTTTTGGGCGGCTGCGGGCGCTTCTTTTTCGCCCTCATCACCTTCTTCGGGTTTTTTCTCTTCCTGCGCCTCCTCCTGAGGCGGTTTTTTCACGGCCTTGCGCAGGATAATGGTCCGGTGCTGGGGCTGTTTGGGTTCTTCAGGCGCCTCTTTCCCGCCGGACTTGATGAATTCCGTGACCTTCTTGGCCAGGCTCTGATCGATGGAGCTGGAATGGCTCTTGATGGTCACACCAAACTTGTCCTTCAGGACGTTGATGACATCCTTGTTAGGGACATCAAGGGCCTTTGAAAGCTCATATACTCGTACTTTCTGGTTTGCCAAGGGTATTCCTATCCTTCCGACGCCTGACGAAGACACTCTACTATATCACCGGGAAGGGGTCTTTTCAACGCCTTCTGCAACTTCTTTCCCTTCAGCGCAACCCGGATGCAGTCAGGGTTGCGGCAAACATAAACCGAACGTCCCTGCAAAAAAGGGGTATTGTCGAAGGAAAACGCGCCGGTCTGCGCGGAGAAGGTGATACGAAACAGTTCCGAGCGGGGTTTCAGGCTGCGACAGGTGACACACTGCCGCAGCCTGTCCGGCAATACGGTCAAGACTGGATACGCTCCTCTTCAGGAACTTCCTCCGTTTCCTCCGTGGCGGCAACCGCTTCGGCGGTTTCCTCCTCCTCGGCGGACAGGGCATCCTCGTCTTCCTGCTGTTCCTCATCGGAGGCTTCGGACGTATGTTCGGTCACCTCGGCCTCCTCGGCTTCCGGTGCAATGGCGTCTTCAGACTCCTCATGAACGCCGGTCTCCTGGGAGAATTCCTCGACGACGTGCTGCGTTTCGGCGGCATCGTCTTCAAGGTTCTCTGCCGGAACCGATTCGCTCATCGTTCCTTCGCTGACACCCGGCTGATCAGCCGCTTCACCGGCAGGCGGCCCGGTTTCCGTCTCATCGGAGGTTTCCGGAGCGGCCAGCTCACCGGTGGCGGCGGCTTCAGCCTCTTCCTCGGCCTCTTCGGGGGTGCCGTAGTACTGCTCATAGATGTGGAGCGGCAGACCCTCGGTTTCGATGGAGGTGACGCTCTTGATATCAAGCTTGAAACCGGTCAGCTTGGCTGCCAGGCGGACGTTCTGGCCGTCACGGCCAATAGCGAGGCTCAGCTGATCGTCCGGCACAACCACAAGGGCCTGGTTGATGTTCGGCTTGGAATAGTCGATGTACACATTGACGATCTTGGCCGGAGCCAGGGCGTTGACGATGAATTCCACCGGATCTTCCGACCACCGGATAATGTCGATTTTCTCGTTCTTCAGCTCGTTGACGATGGCCTGGATACGGCTGCCGCGGGTGCCGATGCAGGCGCCCTGCGGATCGACTTCGGGATCGTTGGAGGTCACCGCCACTTTGGTCCGGAAACCGGCCTCGCGGGCGATATTCTTGATTTCAATGATGTTGTCCTCGATTTCGGGGACTTCCAGTTCGAAGACCTCGCGGACCATCGCCGGGTGAGCCTGCGAAACGATGATCTGGGGCACGCGTCCCGATTCGCGAATATCCGAAACAAACACCCGAAGCTTGTTCCCGACGCGGTAATATTCGCCGGGAAGCTGTTCACGAGGCGGCAGGACGGCTTCGCTCTTGCCGATATTGACGACAACGTTCTTGCCCTCGATGCGCTGGACGATGCCGGTAGTCACCTGGCCCTGCTTGTCTTCGAACTCCTTGAGGATCAGCATTTTCTCGGCTTCCCGAATCCGCTGGGTGATGACCTGCTTGGCGGACTGGGCGGCGATGCGGCCAAAATCGTCGGGGGTCACCTCGGATTCGAGGATGTCGCCGACCTCGGCGTCCGCCTTTAGCTTGCGGGCTTCCTTCAGGGTGATCTGGGTGTGTTCGAGGCCCTCTTCGTAGAGCGCTTCGTCGATTTCCTCCACCACCTCCTGGACGAGAAAGACGCCGATTTCGCCGGAGCGCTCCATCAGGCGGCATTCGTAGCCGTCAGTGACGGGGAGCTTGGCGTAACGCTTGTAGGCGGCCAGCATGGCTTCCTTCAGGGCGTCGATCGTCACGGCGCGGGGGATGCCGCGTTCACGTTCAAGCTGTTCAGCGTGTTCCATCAGTGCAGGGCCGATTTTGATCATGGTCTGTCCATCTCCTTCGGGACGAAATTATTACTGGTGTACCGTAATTTCCGGATCGAGCACCACTTCCACATCCTCTGTCAGGGGAACCGGGACAATCGTCGCGTCCGGTTCGAGTGACCTGACCAGGGCCGCAGGCTGTCCGGGATCGAAGCCTTCGAGAATCCCCGTGCCAATGGGCGGCGGGGCGATATTGTCTTGCAGGAGGTTGACCCTGACGGGCTGCCCCCGGAAAAAGTTGAATTCCCGCTCGGTCTTCAGCACCCGGTTCAGGCCCGGAGAACTGACTTCGAGGTTGTATGCCAGATCATTCAGCTCGGTGACGGTATCCACCAGGGGGTCCAGCAGGCGGCTGATCTCCTCGCAATCCTTCAGCGAAATCCGTTCGGCGGGGTTTTCCACAAAGACCCGGAGAAACCAGTGGCCCGACTCCTTCTCGAAAGAAACGGCAACGACGTAGAACCGGTCCGGAATATGCTTTTCCGCAACGGAGAGCACCCGCTCCTCGATACGGCGGATTTCATGCTCCTCAAGCCGTGCGTTGCGCTTTTTCTTCAATTGGCTTTTCTCCAGGGGTTGGGGGAGGGGGAATTCAGGGTCTAAAAAAGGAAGTGGGCCGAAAACCCACTTCCTGAATCGTTTATTCAAGAAGTTTTTTGGATCGTATCATAAAAACAGGGGGATTCAACCGTTCGGGTCAGGGGGAGAGGAGACTTTTGCCTCCAGCAGTTTCAACTGCTCGATCGTGCCGATGGCCACCAGGATGTCTTTTTCGTGCAGAACGATATGGGGGGCAGGGTTCAGTTGGCGCTGTCCGGTGTGTTCGATGACGGAAATCACGTTAGCGCCCGTCTCCTCGCGAATGCGGGATTCAGCCAGTGTTTTGCCCACCATTGGGCTGTCCGGCTTCAGCTCAAGCCATTCGATCTTGGTGTCGGCAAGCACGCTGAGGCGCCCGAACGCCATCTCATCCTCGTCGGAAATCTCCCATCTTCCGGTGCTGTCCTTTTCCCGCGCCGCGGCCAGCACCTGGGTGATGAATTCACGCGGATATCCCAGTGCCTGCAGGGTTTTGAAGATAAAGGCAATCCCCGTCTCGAACTCCTCATAGATCACCTGGTCCGCCCGCATGCTGTAGAGCGCCTCTATCGGCTGGGCGTAGCGGGTCCTCACGATGCACTGGATGTGGGGATTCATATGTTTGGCCCGCTGAAGGGCCACTTCGGACGTTCGCACGTCCGGGAAGGTCAGGGCCAGTATCCGGGCATCGTGAACCCCGGCGGCCTCCAGCACCTCCTCGCGGGAAGCGTCGCCGTAGACGCAGGGGACCTTCTGGGCTTTCAGAGTCTTGATGGTTTCCGCGTTCAGCTCGATGATCACGTAGGGAACCCCCTTTCGGCCCAGCACCTTGGACAGGTTGCGGGCCACCGGGCCGTAGCCGCCGATGATCACTTTTTCCGCGGGCAGCTCTTCTCCTTTCGATTCGCTTTCCGCCATTTCCCCCTGGTATTCCTTGAGCCGGTAGAGCAGATGAGGCAGGCGACGGATGACAAGGGGCGTGAGGAACATGGACAGGACGATGGTATTGATAATCATAGGGTTCCAGAAACCCATCTCCAGCCCCCACGGCATCACCCGGCCCGTTGCGTCAAGGGGCATGAATTCCATGAGGCGGTGAATCAGAACGAAGGAGAATTCACCGACCTGGAAGAGGGTCAGCCCTGCCCACAGTGAGCGGTGCACCGGAAAACCCAGCATTTTGACCGCGCCGAAGGCCATGAGGGCCTTAATCAGCATGATGATGGCGGCAAAACCCAGGACCTTGGGCCAGTGCTCAAAAAGAAACTGGATATCAAGCATCATCCCCACGGAGACGAAAAAGATCGTGGTGAAAACGTCCCGGAACGGCCTGCTGTCGGCGATGATCTGACGGCTGAAGATGCTTCCGCTAAGAGCAAAGCCGGCGATAAACGCACCGGCTTCAAAGGACAGGCCGATATAGCCGGTGATCATGGCGATACCGATACCGATGCCAACCACCGAAAGGGTGAAGATCTCCCGGTTGTTGGTGCTGGCCAGCCGGTCCAGCAGGGGAGGGATCAGCTTGATGCTGGCCAGAACGGCAATTGCCAGGAAAAATCCGGCTTTAAGCAGAACCATGCCGATGGTGAGCAGCATGGGAAGAATATCCCCCGCAAGCGGCTCCGCCAGAGAGGGGATCAGGGTCATCAGGGGAACGATGGACAAATCCTGGATGATCAGGACGCCCAGGATGACCCGCCCGTGAACGGTATCCAGTTCACCCGCATCCTCCATGGCCTTGAGAACAATGGCGGTGCTGCTGAGGGAGAGGATGCTGCCCATCAGGAAGGCGGGCTGCAATGGGACGCCGAACACCAGGAAAAGGAGCGTCAGGGCGATCGTCGTCAGTCCAAGCTGGAAAATCCCGGCCACCAGGGCCTGGACCCGCATCTGCCGCAGGTGGGCAATGGAGAGTTCCAACCCGACGATGAACAGCAGAAAGATGATCCCGATGTGGGCCATGAAGCTGATGTATTCAGTATTGCTGAGTATCCCCAGGCCGGATGGTCCTACAATCGCCCCGGTAAGGATGAATCCCAAAACCAGGGGCAGCCGGAGCCAGTGACAGAGAAAGCCCAGACCTGTACCTACCGTCAGAATCGTGACTACGGTCTGGATAAATTGGATTTCGCTTCCTTCCGCTGCCATAAGTCAAGTTTATCAGGAAAAATTCGGATCAGCTTGGAGGCAAAGGGCATTGAATCCGGCAGGTTGATGTTATAATTTGTGAACCTTATTCGGACAGAATTGCTGGGGATGGCATCAATAGTGGATTTCGAAGTTAAAACAGTTCCCGTGCTTGTTATCGGCAGCGGCATTTCAGGCTTGTTTACAGCCCTCAAGCTGGCTGAAGCCGGAATACGGGTCCTGATCGTCACGAAAAACGCCCTTTCCGAGAACAACTCCCGCTATGCCCAGGGCGGTATCGCAGCGGTTCTTCCCGGCAACGAGGAGGATTCGCTGGCGCTCCACGTGGAAGACACCCTTGAGGCCGGGGCCGGACTGTGCGATGAAAGCATTGTCCGCTCCATTCTGGGTGATGGCTTTGAGGCCATCTCCGATCTCCTGTTGATGGGAGTGCCCTTTGACAAGAACGAGCTGGGCGAGCTGGAGCTGACTCTTGAAGGCGGCCACAGCGTTCGCCGCATTATTCATGCCGGCGGCGACGCCACCGGCAAGCAGGTGGAAATGACCCTCATCCGGCGGGTTAACGAAAGCCCGCTGATCGAGTGCCTGGAATATTGCGAAGTGGCCGAACTGCTTTCCGCCGGACGGGAATGCTACGGCTGCCGGGCGGTGGCCTACAAAAACGAGCAGCCGCTAATGATCCTCTCCCAATACACGGTGCTGGCCACCGGCGGGGTGGGGCGCCTCTACAGCCGCAGCACCAACCCGGCGGGTGCTACCGGCAACGGTTTTGCGCTGGCCTACATGGCGGACGCCAACCTGCGCGACATGGAGTTTGTCCAGTTCCATCCCACGGCCTTTTTCAAGGACGGAAAGGCCCGGTTCCTGATTTCCGAAGCGCTGCGCGGCGAGGGGGGTGTCCTGCGAAACGCGGAAGGCGAGCCTTTTACGCAGCAATACGATCCCCGCGGCGACCTGGCCCCCCGTGATATCGTGACCCGCGCCATTTATGCCGAATTGAAGCGGCAGCAGGCTTCCGGAAACCCGGCGGACCATGTTTTTCTCGACATCACCCACCTTTCCGTCGAAACCATCGAAAAGCGTTTTCCCACGATCCTGAAGGCCTGCCTGGACTTCGGCACGGACATCCGGAAGGAATGGATTCCCGTCGCCCCGGCGGCCCATTACATCATGGGCGGTGTGGAAGTAGACCTCAACGGTCGGACGACGGTGGAGAACCTCTTCGTTGTCGGCGAGACAGTCTGGACTGGCCTGCATGGGGCCAACCGCCTGGCCAGCAACTCGCTGCTGGAATGCGTCGTTCTGGCCCGTTCCGTGGCTGCCGACATTGCGGCGGATTACGAATACGAATTCTGCCCGGTGCCGCCGGAGCCGCTGGATCTCAGCGATCACGGCTACCGCTTTGAAACGCCGGACATCCTGAACGAACGTCTGGAGGAACTCCACCGGGTCATGTGGGACGGTGTCGGCATTATCCGCAGTGAAAGCACCATCCGGGAAGCGCTGGACGCCATTGAAAAGCTGGAGGACGAGGCGGTTCGGAAGAATTTTGCCTGCTACGCGCCGCTGGGTATCGATTACGCCAACCAGCTGGTTGTTGCCCGCCTGATCGCGGAAGCCGCCCTGTCACGCCGGGAAAGCCGGGGCGCCCACTACCGGGAAGACTGCCCCGATACCGGCTCTGCGGCAAAGCACAGCTTCCAGACCCAGCATGAAGTCCAGCAGGAGCCGGTCTACGCACGATGATTACCGCACTTCAGCTGGATGAAATCGTCAAGACCGCACTCCACGAAGACCTGGCCGAAGGGGATCTCACCACGGACAACCTGCCCGAACTGGAAAAGCCGGGCGTAGCCCAGATCATCCCCCGCCAGTCCTGCATCATTTCCGGTCTGGCCGTGGCCCGTCGGGTTTTTGAAACCGTAGATCACGACCTGCGGGTGGAAATGCACGGTAAGGACGGCCAGTCCTTTGAGCCGGGACAGCCGGTGCTGACGGTGCGCGGTTCCGTGGCCTCCATCCTCAAGGCCGAGCGGACAGCCCTGAACTTTTTGCAGCACCTTTCCGGCATCGCCACCCATACCCGGCGTTTCGTCGAGGCCGTGGCCGGGACCGACTGCCACATCACGGACACCCGCAAAACCACGCCGGGCCTCAGGAGCCTGGAAAAGCAGGCCGTGGTGGATGGCGGCGGCTCACCCCACCGGTACAACCTGGGAAGTTCGGTGATGATCAAGGACAATCACATCCAGGCGGCGGGAAGTATCGCCAACGCGGTGAACGAAATCCGGCATCGGATTTCCCACACGGTGAAGATTGAAGTGGAAGCAGACAGTCTGCAACAGGTTCATGAGGCGCTGGAAGCCCGCGCCGATATCATCCTGCTGGACAACATGAATCCCGCCATGGTCCGCGAGGCGCTGGCGATCATCGGCAACCGGGCCATTCCGGAAGCCAGCGGCGGCATTACCATCCATAACGTGCGCGAATACGCCGAAACCGGCGTGGGCTACATCTCCACCAGCCGCATCACCCTGGGCGCCCCCGTGGTGGATCTGGGCCTGGATATCCGGTAGAAAACGGGACTGGCGGATTAAGCGTCAGGCTGGTAGCGAAAACCCATCAGCCCGGTCCGGCAAAAGTAATTCAGCATGTCCTTCTCCGCATTCCGGATGGCAGCCTGCGTCGGCACCCCATCGTCAGGTTCATTGTCATCCGGGATGAAGCTGAGAACAATGCGCTCTGGCATTTCAGGCTGACTTTTTTGTCTCTCGGTGCTGCCTTTGTATCTGAACAGAACTTCATCCCCGGATTTTGCCTGGATCTCGACACCATGGCGGACGGCCAGGTCACGCATCTTCTCTTTCAGGTCAGCATGGGATACGGCAAGCCTGTCAGACCTTTTCGGATTAATGGATACGTTCAGGATGCTGCCCGCAAAGCGGGGACCATTCGACAGTTTCATTTTTGACTCCTGATTGCCAAGTACTTAAATTTCTTTATGTATTTGAAACAAAACAGAAACACGATGCAAATGGCGCATGTGTCATCAGCCCCAATATTCGTGGCAATACCGGAATCATTATCTTTCACGCCTTTGCCAGCCTTTCGCGCTGGCGATGGATATCCGATGCCGCCCGAAAAGTTTTAGAAATGTAAATTGGCTGATATTCGCTCTATCAGAGGGTCTTCACCTGATACAGGTGTGTTGGAAACCGTGAAATTAATATCTGGAAGACATATTTGGGCAATTCCGGCCTAAAGATTGTTTTTATTAAAATAAGATTAAGGTTCCCCCCCCCTTACAAAAAGTTTCCCCCCGTAACATCCTTCCGAAGGAGAGAGAATTAAGCGTATTTCGAGTCCCCCCGCTCGGAATACTCGCTAAGGCTACGAAGAGAGAGACAGAGATGTTGTGATGTCCCCTGCAAAGGGGATTTTTTTTGGCCCGTTCGGGCCTTTAATTATGGGCTAAGGCGTTCGACTGCGGAATTGAGCGTCAATACCCCAGGTTTTTTTGAATACTTTGATTCTTCAAAAGAAGCCTGTCATTCCCTAGAAGCTTGTCCCTATGAAGACGGGGAGCGGGAATCCACTTTTTCAGCCTGACTGCATGGACTCCCCGCCCGTTCGGAACGTTTCCCGTATCCCACAAATGGCCGGGTAGGGGCACCACTTGTCCGGGCATTCGCCGGGCAGCGAATATTCCTCGGCACCGACCATCTCCCGGATGGTCTTCTCAAGTAACTCTCGAATTTCCTCGTGCCGCTTCCGGCTGTAGGGGACCCGGATTTCCCGGATGGTATCGCGAACTTCCACGTAGACGAACTCCAGGTCCTCAGGGACCAGCGCATCCAGACCAAACTCATGACGGGCCTCGAAGGCGGCGTAGAGATACACCAGCGTCTGCCAGTCGGTTTCCGGGGTTTTCGGCACGGCGGTGCCGGTTTTCCAGTCGATGACCAGCAGACGGCCCTCTTCCATGGACAGGCGGTCGATGCGGCCCACCAGCCAGTGTCTGCCGTTTGCTTCCATCGGAACATGGAATCCCCACTCGCTGGCCACCACCGGCTGACGGGGGATTGCCGAGGCCATCAGAAGATCCCACGCCTCTTGCACATCGGCGGGAGAATGCTCAAGGATTGCGGCGCAGTCGAGATCCCGCGAATGGTAGTCCAGCAGCTTGTGGACATCCTGGCCGAAGCGGAAGTTGCTCTGATCCGTGGGCCAGTGCAGGTTGTTCACATAATCCAGAAAATATTTTTTCCGGCAGCGGCTCCATGTTTTGAGCTGGTTGACGGAAATCAACCGGGTCCGCGGCCTGACGTCGGCGAGAAAATCCTGGGGCGGGCTACTTTGCAAGGGGCTGTTTCTCCTGTATCAGGGCGGAAAGGATATTGAAGGGCGTGGACGGTTCCCGGCTCTCCAGCCGGTGATAACGGTTATAGGCCGACTTGTGGCAGGAGAGAAAGAGGGCGCGGCGGGCGCGGGTGATACCGACATAGATCAGCCGGGCGCGTTCCTCCATTTTGACCCGCTTCAGGTTTTCTTCATAGGCGGGGTCCATTCTGCCGCCGGTGTTTATCTGGTCGATCTCCTGCACCAGCTTGTCCTCGTCGTCGAAGCGGATGACGGAACTGACCATGAAGGGCATGAAAACCACGTCAAACTCCTGGCCCTTGGCTTTATGAAGGGTCATCACCTGCACGAATTCGTGGCAGGTTTCATGGAGCAGTTCGCTGAAGGAGCGCTTCTTCTGGCGTGAACGCTGGATCGCCTCAAACTGCTGGATAACGATTTCCAGGGGCGAGAGGTTGTCCCATTCATGGTGGGAATTCAGCACCTCGCGGGCCTGTAATGCGCAGAGATAACCGTTGCTCCGGGTTTCCACCGTGTCGAACAGCTTGTCCGTCATGCGGATCAGCATGGCCGAGAGATCGCTGCCCAATGCCTCGCGGCTGAAATCGATGATGTCGTAATAGAGCTGGCGGAGGAATTCGTCCTCCAACGCTTCCGGCTGGGTGTAAAGAACCGCATGGGTTGCGAGGAAGTCCCGGCGCTCCTCGTTGGGCGCCTGACTGGTTGCTTCCATCAGGGCCTCGTATAGGTGGACCTGTTGCTCACAGTCATCCGGCGAGGCCAGCAGCTTGAGATAGGCCAGCAGGACGGTAAATACCGGGTTGACGTTAAGTTTCTCGCTGAGGCTGATGGCGGGAACAGCAGCCATCTGGAGCTTTGCCGCCACACGGGTGACCTGCTCGTTGGAGAAGGGCAGCACGGCAATGGAGACTGACGGGTTTTCCGCCCGGATGGCCTGAATCGTGGAAACGATGTGCTGCTCCTCGTCTTCCTCCATGTCACAGATCCGGGTGGCCATCGGATAGAGGAGATCCGGGTTGCGACCGGGAACCGGTTTCATCTCAATGGGCTGGAATGCCCTGGCCAGTTCGGGAATAGCGCATGCCTCACGGACCCAGGCATTGGCCAGATCGATGATCTCCGGGGCGCAACGCCCGCTGCGGTTCATTTCCACCATTTTTTCCGCCGAGGCAATGAACTCCCGGAAAACCTCCGGCTCTGCCGAGCTGAACGTGGTGGTAATAGACTGGTTGGTGTCACCGGTACGAATCAGGTTGGGGCGTTCGCCGCCAATCAGGTGGATGAACCGCTGCAGCAGCCGGGAGGAATCCTGGGCCTCGTCCTCGATGATATAGGCAAACTGCTTCTGGTAGCGTTCGCGAATCTCCGGGTAGTTCTCCAGCACCCGCACGGCATTGAGGATGAGATCCGTAAAGTCCAGCTGGCCCCGTTCATGCAAACGCTGTAAATATAAGCGGTAGGCAGAAGCAAAAGGTTTTAACCATAAAGTTTCTGGATGAATGCTTGCAAAATGTAAAACCTGTTCAGGAGTTAAACCCAATGTTTTGGAGTGCGTTGTCCCCCTGCGAATCATTTTTGCCCATTGATAAGGAGATATTTTGCCTTTCGCACCTGTTTGGTCAGCAATAGGTTGGATCACCTCGTCCTGGCCGTAATCGTCGAGGATTTCCATGTCCTCCGGCACGAAGCCCAGAAGCAGGGCGTGGTCGTTATCGGCCAGGATTCGAAACGCCAGGCTGTGAATGGTGGAAATGGCGGGCATTTTTCGGGTGATGCCGCCCAGCTTGCTGCGCAACCGGCTGATCAGGGTCTTGGCGGCGCTGTCCATGTAGGTGAGGACAAGAATCCGGTCGGCCTCAACACCCCGTTCCACCAGCTCAAGAATCAGTTCCACGTTGACGAAGGTCTTGCCCGCCCCCGGCACCGCCGTGATGGCCATCGTCCCCCCGGTGTATTCGAGAATCGGCTGCTGATCCTCGCGCAAAATAGCCCGTTTCAGGGGCCGGGGTTCGTCCGTTGCGGCGGAAAGCGGAATCAGCCGGGGTTCCAGCAGGCCCAGGCGGGCAAAGCCCATGTCGTCCAGTTCGCTGGTGTAGGCCCGGATTTCCCGCCCAGCCAGCAGCATGAGGGCGCGGGTCAGGTGACCGGCCCGCGTCCGGGTCAGGGACTCGTTGAACTCCTCGCTGAAACTGACCGTCCGCCCGTCCCACAGGGGAGAGTGAACCCAGGCGTTATAGAGGGGGGCGTTGTCGGTACGCGCCCATTCCCGGCTGCCCGTATCCAGCCAGAACTGGAGGGGGCGGCGGATCTCAAAATCGATGACTTTCTGCGGAGTACCGATGACCAGGGCGTCCGGATCGATTTCCATTGGAGTTTCGGGGGCGTCCGCCACCGTGCCGCTTTTGACCTGGGAGAGCCAGGAGCGGTCGAAGTTTTCCGGCAGATCAGCCGCGTTGATCAGACCGGTTTCCGGCAGGGCCTCATAGATGGCTCTCTGCTGACGGTAACTCTCGATCAGCTTTTTCAGGTCCGAAAAAGGCTCGCTGGCCGTGGCCAGGGGCGCCACAAGCGATGAGAAGGCGCTGTGAATCTGCTTTTCAAAATCCAGCCCTGCCGCTCCCTCAACCCACTCGAACAGCAGGGTGTAGCGCCGGGCGGCCTCGGTGGCCAGTTTCAGATCGCCGGGCAGATCTTCCGGGGCGGGCAAGGGGGTTTCCGGGGCCGGGTCCCGGCGCTGGAAGTTGAAAATGACCCGGACCAGGGGGTCCAGGCTCTTCGGGTCCAGCAGGTTCAGTTTGAGCAGATGCCCCAGAACGGTCTTGCACTCGATGGGGGAAAGCTGGTAGCCCCATTGGCGGGCGTTTGCCAGTTGAAGCAGATAGAGGAACCCGCGGCAGACCGGATGATCAAAAGGCCGGGTTGTGCCGGTGAGGATTTGCACCGGAATCCCACGCCGGATCAGGCGGCTGCGCAGGGCATGAAGAGTCAGGGCATCTGAAACGGGGAGAACGATCGTTATTTCGCCGGGCAGGGTTCCCTCGCCTGTTCCGGTGATCACGTCTTCCACCACCTGGTCCAGCATCTCGATTCGGGTCATCCTTACGTCGGTACAGGTCAGGGATTCCAGCGGCTCGAACGGATCTTTTTCCCGCCGCCAGTTTTCCAGCAGGCGGCATGCATCCTGCCAGACGACATCCTGCCGAGTCAAACGAACGGTTTCACCGGGCTTCAACTGCTTGAGATCCTCCCAGTCGTAGGGATAGGCGTTAAGATAACCCCGCCGTGAACCGCCTTCGGGATCAGCCGCCATGATGAGCGTCTCCAGCGACGGCGCCAGGAAACGGATGAACGCCTGCTGGGCCGGGGTGGTTTCGTCCGCGTCGTCCACCACGAGGTGCCGGATGTTCTCCCGGAACCAGGACTGGAGCGGGTTGGATTCCGGGGATTCCAGCAGACCGTGGAAAACATCGAGCTGCTTGTTGGTATCCAGCACCCGCAGGGCGTAGCTCAGGCGATCGAACCGGCGTTCCAGCTCTGCCGTCTCCGTCATGCACATTTCTCCCAGCATGTTCGAGCGCCGGACCATTTCGGGACGGCTCAGGCGGTTCTCCGAACGCAGGCGGATTCGCCGGATGATCTGCTTCACCAGCCCCGGCGCGTTGCCGGGAAATTCGGAGAAGACGTCGGGGCGCTCGTTTCTCATCCCCTCCAGCAACCGGTTCAGGAGCAGTTCGGACTCCTCCATGCCGGAGAGAATCGGACGAATCCGGGCTTTTCCGGGGGTGTGCGAGGCAACCAGGCGGCTCTCCACCACGGGCCAGAAGTTGAACAGGCTGTTACGGACGCAGCCCGGATAGGTATATACCGGCAACTGCCCGGTGGCAAGGCTCAGATGCTCCTGGAGCTGCTCAATAAACTGCCGCTGACGGGCATGGTTGCTGCACAGGATCAGGACCGAGGACGCCGAAACCGTTTCCAGCAACCGGACGGCTTCCGATACGAGCCGGTGTGTCTTCCCAGACCCCAAAGGGCCTTCAACGTAGCACATGCGAGGGTATCACCATCCCTGTTCTCTTCCGTAAAAGCGGCCATTACATGATAGCGAAGGCGGCGTTTTTTCGCTGTAACAGAATGCTAAGGGGAAATCCCGGAAACCTGAGTGGTCCGGCTCCCAAGGCCTTTTGCCAGACGAGAGGCCGGGCTGTATAGATGGAGATCGGTACAGAAGGATATATCTCACAAAAAGAACGCTTCATTTTAGATATCCTCTCTGTTATAGTGTTGGACCTGATGTATACCGGTCTGATAGAGGGAATTGCGTTGCTGCCCGTTGTTACCGAAACAACCCGAAAGTCTCTGGAACAGGCGCTCCTGGAGAACGAGGAAGCGTGGAAGAAAAAAATGGTCCACCGCCTCAAGGAGGAGAATCCGGAGGTGAATACCCTGCTGCTGGAACTGGCCCAGAAATCCAAGGACCCCAAGGCGGTCATCCTGGCGGGTTACCTGATTTATAACGCCCTGGAACTGGCGCTCGAAGAAGAAGAGACGTGACTGGAAGATCTCTTCCCCTCCGGCACGGATTTTGAAGCCATCCTCGGAGCGACGGAAGAACAGGAAGAGGACGAATGAAGCAAGCCCCGACGGGCTTGCGACGGGGCTTGCTTCAATCTCTCTGTCTTAAGGCTTGCTCAAGAGTCATAGGAATAACGCCGAATCCATAACGAAAGACCCGAATGGGTCCTTAATTCAAAGAGGATTCGGACAGCAGACTTTCCAGCAGGGGCTGCCGGCGCTGGTGATACTGGAAGTAGCTCGACAGATCCTCCGAAATCTGCTCCACTTCCTGGATCATCTCTTTAAGTTCGTCTTCGATGTGGTTATCCTTCACGTTCATCAGAAAGGTGATCCCCCTCATTTATCGGCCACTTGATGATTACATCGGTCAAATGAGGAAAAAATTTAATTTTTACAAGGAAAAACTGGCCACTTTTTGACTTTTTCCTTAAAATAAGTTAGGTATAGCAACGTTTTATCCCAACACTTTACCCGACCGAGCGATATTATATAGCAAGAATTGACGCAGGTAAACTTTTTTAAAATGGGCACCATCAAAGTCAGCACGTCACGGTTTGGAGAGATTGAGGTCGATGAATCCCTCGTCATCCAATTCATTCAGCCGATTCTCGGATTCGATGAGCTTCGGAAGTTCATCATTCTGGATCACTCGGAGAATTCCCCCTTCAAGTGGCTCCAGTCGATGGATGAGCAGGATCTGGCCTTTGTTATTACGAATCCTAAACTTTTCGGGATCGACTACGAGTTCATCCTGCCCCAGGAAATCGCGGACAAGCTGTCCCTGAAATCGGCGGACGACGCCCTTGTCGTCACCATCGTGAACATCCCCCAGGGCGATCCGGGCAAGATGACAGCCAACCTGCTGGGGCCTATCATCATCAACCAGGGCAACAAGTCGGCCATGCAGGTCGTGCTCAGCGAGTCCGAGTACAGCACCAAAACCCGGCTTATCCCGGATGACATGCTTAGCAAGTCCTCCTCCTCCATCGGCGCGGACAAGGGGGAGTAGGTCGTATGCTGGTATTGACACGCAAAACCGGCCAGAAAGTCATCATCAACAACAATATCGAGGTGACCATCCTGGAAGCCCGCGGTGATACGGTCAAGATCGGCATTGATGCCCCCAGGGACATCAGCATTTACCGCGAGGAAATCTATCAGGAGATCCGGAAGGCCAACGAGCAGTCCAAAAATTCCGCCCAGGCTGACGATCTGGACCAGGCCTTCCAGTTGATTGATCGGTCGGCGGGGCCGGAGTCGCAGGAGTAAATCCTCCGGCTCCACGCAGCGCGTTTTCGGTTAGCGAGAGGTATTGATGGCAGGATTCCTGGCATTTCTGACACCCATCCGGGATCTTTTTTACAAGGAAAAGAACCCGGAGCGGGCCTACCAGGAAATCCAGCCCCACCTCAAGGCGAAGCTCTCCACGGAGGAGCGGCGGGCGGTCTACGAACTGACAGGCCTTATCCTGCGCGATATGCGCCGGTACGCCGACGCCGTGAAAATCTACCAGGCCATTGACGACCCCTACCAGGCAGGATATTGCGAGATGCTCCAGGGCAACGTCATGGCCATTCGCGGCCACTGGGGCAAGGCCACCCAGCGTCGTCAGAACCACTGGTGCCTGACCCTCTTCGGCATGATCTCACGCCAGCTGATGTCCTACCCGACGACCTTCCAGGTGCGAAACCACCTGGAAAGCGACATTACCAACCTGATCCGAGCCGGGCAGTTCGAATATCTCGAAAATTTGCTGACCTATTGTGATTTTCTCGTGCAAATCAACCCGGAAACCTACAAGTTCGCCGGGCGTTCCCTCCTCCATTCCGGCTGGCTGGACCGGGCGGGGCCGTTTCTGCTCAAGGGGCAGAAGACCCTGCCCAACGACCCGGAAATATATTTTCACCTGGGCCAGTACAGCTCGCAGCGCGGCATGATTGAAGATGCCCGCATCATGCTGCACCAGTGCCTGCTCATCAGCCCGACGTATAACCCGGCCAAGGAACTGCTGGCTGATCTCCCGTCCGCTGGCTGAGTCCCCTCACCCCAGCCCTCCCCCGGCGGGAGAGGGTGCTTAGATCAGGGCTTCGGAGCAGACACGGTTCTTTCCGGTCTGTTTGGCCTTGTAGAGCAGCTCGTCCGCCTTTCGGATGAGGGCTTCGGGTGTAATCCGGTATCTTCGGGTGCTTGGGCCTATCTTTATGACAAATACCCCTATACTGACCGTAGTGGTCACGTCCGGATGTTCCGCGTAGCTTAACTGGGAAACCTTTTCCCGAATTTTCTCAGCCAGGATCGCTGCTTCGCCTGGGTCCATACCTGTCAGCACGATGCCGATCTCCTCACCTCCATAACGGCAGGGAATGGCTTTTTCGTTCAACGGAACCGCTTCCAGGATGACCCGTCCGACACGGGTCAGGACTTCATCGCCAAACAGGTGTCCAAACGTGTCATTCAGGTGTTTGAAGTTGTCGATATCCATCATGATGAGACCCAGATACCCTTGATAGTCCTGGGCACGCTTGACTTCCCGGTTCAGGGCATTGATGAAATAGTTCCGGGTGTAGAGCCGGGTGAGCGTGTCCTTGTTCACCTTGTCCTGAAGCTGGTGGATTTCCTCCCGGAAGGAATCGATAACCTCCCGAACCTCCCCTGTTTTCAGTTTGTCAAGTTCAGGCGTCCGGCTTTGCACCTGGCGCATGCGCTCCAGCCGGGCTTGTTCCTGCTTGTGGCTCTGCTGTATTCGAATCTGGGTGAAATGTCCACGGATAATCTGTTTCAGGCTGAGCAGATACCCGAAAAAAATATCCCCAACGTTCTCCACCACAACCCAGAAAAGCAGGGCGAACAGATAGGTCCAATCAAACACACCGGGAAAGAGGGTGCCATAGTTCTGGGAAAGCAGCTCTCTTGCGAATTGGGAGGAACTGAAACCGGGAATCAGCAGCAGCAGGCCTATCAGAAACTCGAAAAAAGCCCCCGCCTCCGTAACCGGAAACCAGGCCGTCATCGACGGGGGAAGAAGGGGCTGGATCAGGGAGATGGGCCATGTAACAGGCAGCATGGCAAGATTCAGAACCCAGTCTGCTGCCGGAAGGACTGGCTCAAGCCGCAGAAACAGCTCCTCGGTTTCCGAAGTCCCCGGCTCAAAAATCCGCAGCGTAAAGCGGAACGCCAGGGTGGCGTAAAGGAGAAGGAAAAGACCGCGATACCAGAACCCCTGCTTCATATCCGTATTGTAAACCTCCAGGGCGTTTTTGGGGTCCTTCTTTTGCCGGATTGTTCGGGTGGGAGACCTTTGTATACAGGGAAAGAGCAAAAAATATGACAAATTGTCAGGAATTGCGGCTGCATTCTGGTCTTCGGCGGCGTTTTCTGGTTAGATGGTGGGGTGGCCACTCGTCAAATACGGATAGACATAGGAATCTCGCCCCCTCATGAAGGCAAACCGGATCAGCATCCTCATTCCCGTTTACAACGAGGTCAAGTTCCTTCGCCAGATTCTCGAAAGTGTGGAACGGGTCGACTTCTGCGGGTTGGAGAAGGAGATTATCATCGTTGATGACGGCTCCACCGACGGCACCCGCGACATCCTGAAAGAATTGCAGGAAAGCCATCCCCAGTACCAGATCCACTTCCATTCAAAGAACATGGGCAAGGGCGCCGCGCTGCGAACGGCCATCCACTACGCCACCGGAGAGATCGTGGTTATTCAGGACGCCGATCTGGAGTACGACCCGAAAGACTATCCTGAACTCATCGAGCTGATTCTCAATGACAAGGCGGACGTGGTTTACGGCAGCCGCCTTTCCGTGGGCAAACCGGTGCGGGCCTTCAACATTCTGCACCTGATGGGCAACAAGCTGCTCACGTTCATGACCAACATCCTCTACAACACGACGCTGACGGACATGGAAACCTGCTACAAGGCGTTTCGCGCCGACGTCATCAAGAACGTGCAGATCCGCTCCAACCGTTTCGACTTCGAGCCCGAGATCACGGCCAAGGTCCTCAAACAAAAATACCATCTCTTTGAAGTGCCGATTTCCTACTATGGTCGTGATTTCGACGAAGGTAAGAAAATTACGTGGCGAGATGGTATTTGGGCAATATGGGCGCTGGTCAAGTTCCGTTTTATCGACTGACTTCCCCCCTTGCGTCCGGCTGACCCCCCAGTTGGCCGTCCGCTTGCCAGTCGGGAACTGTCAGACCAGCAACCCTATTGCGTTTCCTCTACTGAGTAGTCGGATTATTTGTTCCCCCTGATAAATCTGGCAACCCCGCTGAAGACGGTCATCAGGCTCTTGCGGGTGAGCAGCACCTTGTCGGCGTTGTTCATCTCGACGTAGAGCGCGGTTTTCAGCGATTTCAGTTCCTCAAGCCGCTTGGCCTGGATGCGGGTGTCGGGATCGTCCACCGGAAGCTGTGCCACCACCCGGCTGAGGGATTTGATGGTCAGGTTCAGGCTTTCGATGTTGGACGAGTTGGCATCCGCCTGGACGTATTCCAGCGGCAGGCCGTAGTAGACGGCTATCATGCTTTTCTTGTACTGGAGCGTCTGGCCCTGAAGGCTGTCGATGGACTGCCTTTCCAGCAGGCCCTCGATGACCTCGATCTCTTTGAGGCCCTTGAGCTTCAGATCGTCATCGGCAAACAGGCGCTTGAGTTCCTCAAGCCGCTCAATGCGCTTGGCGGCAAGAACTTCGTTCTCGCGGTCCAGATCCCGGCGCTCGCGGATGTTCTTGAGCTGATCCACGTGGCGATGGGACTGCAGGTCGATGACCTGCGCGGTTCCCGCAATAAAAGACTTTTCATTGATGGGGGTTTCTACCTCAGAGACAGCCTTTCCACCGGGAAAAGCGACCACTTTCGTCCCCTCGACGACTTCTTCGTTTTCAAACGACGGTACAAATCCTCCGATACCCATGATGTTCTCCTCCCTACGACATCTTGTTGTGATTGGACAGAGATCCCGCGCACACCGGTAATATTGCCGGACGGCGATAAATTCCCTAAGATATTCGTTTCCCAATAAGTGACTCTAAATTAGTAAAAACAATTTTCAGGTGCGGATTGATCGAGCGGGCGAAAGTTTTTTGCGAAGAAATGGCTAACCATATCCGGTGGCGGGCAGGTTTGTTTCCGGAGGATATCTTTTGTATCGCTGCCGGATGGAAAATTGGAGTGTAACAGATTGTTAACGCTCCGGTCTGAACTGCGACTTGCATTGCCACTTCAAGCCTATCGCACTCCCACGCCCTGCCATCCATACCCCCCTGTTATTCCCACCCCTTGTTATTCCACTCCTTGTTATTCCCACCCCCCTGTCATTCCTGCGAAGGCAGGAATCCATTACGACAGGTCGCCAGATCCATAAACCTCTCGCCCCCTTCCTGCCTGCTGAGGATGGATTCCTGCCTTCGCAGGAATGACAGCAAGAGGCGTAAGGCCCGCGCTTGGCGCGGACCAACGCCTGCTCCCTTGTTTCGCACAGGCTCTATCATTCGGTCCTGCGGCCCTCATGCAAGAGCCTGTTACTCACTGCGTGAGGCCCTTGGCGTAAGGCCCGCGCTTGGCGCGGACCAACGCCAAGGGCAAAAAAATGACCCATCTGGAATCGGGATACGCTGGGTGATTCCGTTGATGGAGTCAGGGGGAAAAAGTCTGGTTATGCGATCAGGAGATAAAAAACAGGGACCATTGAGCCGGATTTCGCGGACCCAATGGTCCTGATCTCCTGTTTCCACTCAGGTGGCAACTTGAAAATTCCAGGGCCGCTAACGGCCATACCCTTTTAGTTCCTGAGATACCGGGCCATGGGATACCTGAATAACCCGTTGAAGAATACCGTTGAAAATACCCTTCATTAAGCTTCATCTGCTGTAGAGAGAAGGGGTTCCAGCCCTGTACACCCGAACAGGATACAATGTATCAGAATCCGTAAAAGCGTTCAAGTTTTAACTATAGATTGAATTTTTACACAAACGCCATAATAAGCCCAAAACCCCGACCTCAAGAAAGGACGGGGTTTCTGGCTTCTCATGCAGGCGGAGGAGTCAAGCGGCGCCTTCTAGTTTCCGGCGGGGGGTGATGTCAGCTGCCCGGCGACTTGCGCCAGAATCGCCGCGGCTTCGTCCGTGTCCTCGGCTATCTCGATTTTATCGCCCTCGGCGCCGGTACTGACCATGAGTCCCCGAACGACGCCCTTGTCATCCAGGAGGAGCAGGGATTCATTGATAAAGGCGGGTGGAAGGCCGATCTCCTCGTCGAGCGAATTTTTCAGGGAAATGTTTCCGGCATCGGCCTGATCCATGCTGTAGACAAAAACGTTCATCTTCCCTTTCAGCAGGGGATGATCCGCAAAGGCGTCCACCAGTTCCTTGTTGTCCGGCTCACCCCGGTAAAGCAGAACCAGCGAAGGCAGCCCCTTGGTTTTTTCGGCAAAGTCTCCGGGTGTCAGCGCCTGGGCGCCCTGGGCCTGAACCTGTTCCGTCTGTTCAACGTCGTTGGTCTGGGCGGAAACCGTGCCCGCAGTCCAGACGATGGGTGCGGCCGCAATCAGCCCGGCCAGGGCCATGGTCCGCAGCGTGGAACCCGTCTTGCCGCCAAAAAACACGTCCGTATTCTGCGGCGCATTGATGGCGGTTTCCCCTTGGGCAACCGTCTTTTTCGGTTGCACGTTGAAATTCTGGCCGAAGGCCGGCGTAATCGTCCCTGTTTTCATCACTTATACCTCACATCCTTGATTAAACGTCCCTTTGACGCTGGCCCCCCAATCAATGCGATATCCTTCGATACAATGCCCTGTAAACGCCTCCGGGATGGAGCGACGATAGCATGAGAAAAATCATCTTTCAAGTTTTTCAATAAACAAAAAACAGGACCCGAAAACTGTTTCCGGGTCCTGCCTGATTTTTTATGGCGTGCCGAACGGGCCTACGTGCCGACGGTCCAGCTGTTCTGGTATTCCACCATTTCCGGGGTCAGCACGTCGATGGCGATGCCCATCGCGGACAGCTTGAGGGCGGCGATCTCGCGGTCGATCTCCTCGGTGACCTCGTAGACCCGCTTCTCCAGCTTGCCCTGGTTTTTCACCAGGTATTCGACGGCGAGGGCCTGGTTGGCGAAGCTCATGTCCATCACGCTGGCCGGATGCCCTTCGGCGGCGGCCAGGTTGATGAGGCGGCCTTCGCCCAGCACGAGGACCCGGTTGCCGTTCTTCAGGGTGAACTGCTCCATGAACGGGCGAATCTGCTCCCGCCCGGTGGCCATTTCGGCCAGGGACTTCAGGTTCAGCTCGATGTCAAAGTGACCGGAATTGCAGACCATCGCGCCGTCTTTCATCTTTTCGAAGTGGTGCTTGTCGATAACGTGGCGGTTGCCAGTGACCGTGATAAAGAGATCGCCGATGGCGGCGGCTTCGTTCATCGGCATCACCCGGAAGCCGTCCATCGAGGCTTCCAGCGCCCGGATGGGATCGACTTCAGTGACGATGACGTTGGCGCCCAGGCCGCGTGCCCGCATCGCGGTACCCTTGCCACACCAGCCGTAGCCGACCACGACCACGTTCTTGCCGGCAATCAGGACGTTCGTTGCACGGATGATGCCGTCCAGGGTGCTTTGGCCGGTGCCGTAGCGGTTGTCGAAAAAGTGCTTGGTCTGGGCGTTGTTGACGGCGACGGCGGGCCAGGGCAGCTTGCCCTCTTTCACCATCGCGTTGAGGCGGACGATGCCGGTGGTGGTTTCCTCGGTGCTGCCGATGACATGCTCGATCAGTTCCGGACGGGTCTGCACCAGCGTGGCGACGAGATCGGACCCATCGTCGATGATGACGTTGGGCTTGAAATCCATCGCGATGCCGACGTGCTTGCCGTAGACTTCGTTGCTTTCGCCCTTGTAGCCGAAGACGGGGATGCCGTAATCCTGGACGAGGGAAGCGGCCACGTCGTCCTGGGTGCTGAGCGGATTGGAGGCAATGAGCAGGCCCTCGGCGCCGCCGGCCTTCAGGGTGCGCACCAGGTTGGCCGTCTCCTTGGTGATGTGGTTACAGGAGGCAATGCGGACCCCTTTCAGCGGCTTCTCCTTTTCGAAGCGCTCACGAATGGCGCGAAGCACGGGCATATCGCGATCCGCCCACTCGATCTGCTTTTTGCCCTGCGGGGCAAGGGAAATATCCTTGATTTCGTTGGGAATGCTGGTCATGGTGGCCATTATTACTCTCCTGTAAACCGTAAATTCCTTATGCTGTTGCCCTGCCAGTGTACCAGAGAAAAAACCGGCTTTCCATCCCGGAACCTTTTTGGGAAACTGTCGTCAGGATAGGGTATGAAGCTGCCAGAAGGGCGGTTTCGCTGTGAGGTCTGTTGAAGATTGCGGGAGCGTGACTTATGAGGACATCCATTCTGAAACTGGGCATGGCTGCCGGGCTGGTTCTTTCGTTTCTGGCCACCGGCGCGATTTTTTCCGACTCCGAGGCTCACAGACGCGATCGCGATGATGATCGCTACAGAAACCGGGTTGACCGGATTCTGGATCGTGAACACAGAGCCTATCACCGTGATATGGAACGCCGCCGGCGTGCCATAAATAACCAATACCGCTACGGCGCCTATGGTTATCGTGGAGATACGGTTATGGACCGGTTGGGACAGGTTGTTTACGGGAACACCTATGATCCCCGTCTCGATCCCCGTTATCGCGGATATGGAAGCTACATTCCCGTGGGTCTGAATCCGCCGGGGCCACCGCCGCATGCCGCCGTGTGGCGTAAAAACCCTGTCTGGCAGCAGAGCAACCCGTGGAACAACACATGGAACAGTCCGTGGAATGGGCGCCGCTGGTAGCCGTTTCTCCTTTCTGCAATACCCAGCCGGGGGATTCATCCCCCGGCTGTTCTCATGGCGGAGGTTACCGACGCCGGGAGTGACACTCCTCTCCGAAGCACAGGTAATGGCATGCCTGGCCGGGATCTCGGAAAATAACAGGGTGGGTGAGGCAAAAGCCTGAGAGCAATAGCAATCACAAAACAAGGGGGACGAGGTGATCCGGGAAGTCGCCTTCAATCTGATCTATGTCAGCGCCGTGCTAATGCTGGGGATACTGGGTATGATCCTCTACTCGCTCCAGCAGGCCGATCAGATCGAGCAGCAGCAGGTTCTGGCGGGAAAAGCATTATTGGAGGAGAAGAGAGGGGAACGACACAATTCGGGTTGAAGTGAGGGAATGCGAAAATACCGGACGGCTCCTCCCAGGGGAGCCGTTCGCCTTTTCTCAAAGCTTTTCGGCCCCTTGTGATCAAGGAGTTTGAAAGTCAAACCGGGCATTGCGATCGAGGGCCTGGCGCACCGCATTGATGTCATGCAGCTCCTCGATGGCCTGGCGGGCCGCCTGAAGCTTGATCCGCAGGATGCGATCATTCTCCATCTCGTTCAGAACGGTGGGCCGGTGAACCCGCCGGTAGCGATCCGCGCTGCGCCAGTAGCGCCATGCATCGTCCAGGTTGTCCACCGCCTTCTGGATCAGCCGGTAGGACTGGAACTCCTCCTCGCCATGTTCAAAAGCGTCGCGGAAATGCCGGTTCTGGGCCTTGAGGGCCTGAAGCAACGATCCCAGTTGTTGCAGCGACAGTTCGCCCTGCTGTCTTTCCATCACGTCCCGCACCATCATCAGTTCACCGGTGATTGTCGAGGCTTTCTCAAGGTAGGCCCGGTAGATGTCGCGGGTCTTGATGTCCGTTTTCTCCAGGATAACCTGAACCGGCGGACTCCCGCCGGTTCCGGGGGCAAATACCTGTGCATCAACAACGCTGAGGTCTTCGCGGATCTGCTCCAGATTATCCGCCGCCGGCGCCGCCGGAAGAACAACCACCGCCCAGCCGATGACAACCGCAATGTACAGGCAATGGCGTAAATGCATGGCTCCTCCGCCCGATCGCTGCCTCTTTCCCTATTGTAGGCGGTTTCTTCCGGTGCGCCATGCACCGTCCGACGGATCTCCCCCCATTCCCCCATTTTGCAGTAGAATAGAGGGGCCGAACGGCCCTTTAGCTATGGGCTGGGGCGTTCTGATTCCGAAATCGGGCATGAATTCTCTCAAGCCACTCGGACCCACATAAATAACGTCAGCAAAGGAAACATCCCTCGATGAGCGACAGCATCCAACTCAAGCGGCAGACCACCATCAAGACCGTCATTACCGACGAGTTCCGCGAGCGGGCCAAAAATGAACTCTCCAACGAGCTTCAGATGATCGAGCATCAGCTGGGCAGCATGGACAGCCAGTACCAGCAGACCCTGCAGCAGCTGGAGCAGCTCTCGTCCCAGGGCCGGAACGTCCAGCGCCAGGTGGAGCAATTGCATCAGGAAGTCCAGAATAAAAAGAACCAACTCACCACCCTCAAGATGGAGCTGTCCAAGCAGCTCAACGGTCTGGATCGCCGCCAGAACGGCGAGATGATCGTGACCGGTCTGCTGGAAAGCTACGTGGAAGTCAAGGTCGGCGACAACATCTACGAGAAAGTCCAGGGAACCGAGGTCATTATCGAGAATAACGTCGTCAAGGAGATCCGCGGTTAGGCGGAGCCACCCTGAACCCATGCCGGAAACGCCCGAAAACACGGAAAAACTGGTGCGCCTGGGCAAAATCGTCGGATTCCAGGGGCTGCAGGGTGCCGTGAAGGTTCGGCTTTCCGATGATGAGCCGGACTGGCTGGATTCCCTGAAGACCGTCACCCTGAAAACCCCCCGGCAAACCTTCGTTCTGACCATTCGCAGGGCCAGATTGAAAGGCCCCCGGCAGGGCATCATTGAGTTTGAGGGCTATCCCGATCGCACCCGCGCCGAAAAAGAACTGGCCGAAGGCGAACTGTTCGCCCCCCTTTCCTGCCTGCCCGAACCCGCCGAGGGCGAATACTGGGCCGACGACCTCATCGGCATGGCCGTTATCGATGCGTCTGGAGGCCAGGAACTTGGCCGGGTAAAGGACCTGCTTTCCAGCACCGGGGGGGATTACCTGGAAATTTCCGTGGATGGCGGTGAAACCGTGCTGATCCCATTTATTGACGAGTTTTTTCCGGTCGTGGAACCGGAGAACAAGCGCCTGACAGTGGCCCGACTGGAGGATTTCCTGCGGGACGCCGCCCAAAAAGAAAAACCGGTTGAAAAATCATGAAATTCTCCATTCTGACCCTGTTTCCCGATGTCATCGAACAGTACAGCCGGTCCAGCATCCTGGGCCGGGCGCGGGAAAGCGGTGCCATTGCCGTGGAGGTGGTGAATCCGCGGAATTTCACCAGAGACCCCCATCGCAAGGTGGATGATTCGCCCTATGGCGGTGGCAGCGGCATGGTCATGATGTGCCAGCCCGTTGATGACGCCTTCCGAAGCCTGCTGCCGTTGGAGCAACCCGCAAGGGTTCTTCTCACCACCCCATCGGGCCGCCTGTTTGATCACCGGTTTGCCCTGGAGTTGAGCGAAGCCCGGCAGATCGTGGTTCTCTGCGGCCACTACGAAGGCATTGACGAGCGGGTGCATGACCTGATTCCCGGCCTGGAAGAAGTGTCCCTGGGCGATTTCGTTCTGACCGGCGGCGAGCTGCCTGCCCTGTGCATCATGGATGCGGTCAGCCGGCTCCTCCCCGGCGTGGTCCAGAAGTTCAGCTCGGTGGAAGCCGACTCCTTCTACAACGGCCTGCTGGACTACCCCACCTATACGCGCCCGGCGGAATACAAAGGGCTTGAAGTTCCCCAGGTCCTGCTCTCAGGAAATCATGCCGGCATCGAAAAATGGCGACGACGACAGGCGCTGGAACGGACACGGCAAAGCCGACCGGATCTTCTGCAAAAAGCCCCGCTGACGGATGATGATCGGGAGTGGCTTAAAAGGCCGGACGGCCCCTAGTTTGAACTTGGGCTGACCTGGTGCGAATTGGCCACCAGCTTTTGAACCTCGTACAGCGCCAACTGGAGATCGCCCTGGAAGAATTCCTCGGCAAAGTCCTTGAAGCGTCTGTATATCCGTTCCTCCCGCAGTTCCTGCGGGGACTGGTTGAGGTAAAAGCAGTAACGGTGCCGGACATCATTGCCACTGTTGGCAACCCGCGTAACGACCCCTTTTTTCACCAGGCGGTTAAGGACAACGATAATGGTCTGAATCGGATATTCCACCTGGTAGTTTTCCAGAATGTAATCGGTAATGTCACGGGCTGTGGCAGCGGTGTCCAAATCCGGGCCCTGTTCCTGAAGAGCGGCCAGACTGCCCATCACCATCTCATTTAACGAATGTCGTTTGTGCTTTTTCACTGTTTTCCCGTTGTTTTCAATGACTGCGGAGGAATGTTCGAGAATTGAGGATGTATTTTCCTGGGGTGTCAGATTCATATCCATTTTATCCTAAATATCTATTAAGGTATATTCATACCATGGAAATATACTGACCAGTCTGTTAATATGATGCCCGGAATTGTGCTGACTTTCAAGTGGGCAGTTTTTCTCCGGGTGATTTTTACGGCCTTTTTCTTTTCCCAAGGCGAATCGGGATGTTGAACTGCGAAGGAGTTTGCACTATAGTGCGATTATTGTGCGCTGTTAGCTCAGTTGGATAGAGTGCATGGCTACGAACCATGAGGTCGGGAGTTCGAATCTCTCACAGCGCACTTTTTTGCTGCGCCGGAGATATCCTGATAAAAACTGCGATACTATCATGATTGATAGAGTATCTAATAAAGTTATAAAATATTTATCGACAGATTAGTCTAATTCTTTATGGGGTCAGGCCAATGTATTGAGCCGGGCACTGTTATTCAGTTGTCCGGCGATGGCGTTAATCAGTGGCCCACCGCCGCTTGAACCGGTCCCTGAAGAAAGTGGAACGGAGTTTACAACCGGAAACAAATTGTTAACTCCAACCAACGGGTCCTGGAGAGACAGGGGAGCAAGCGGATCTGTCGGCGGAGGGACCGGTGGGGGCGGATTTTCAACCCGGACATTATCATTATTATTGCTGCGAAATGGGGGCGGAGCGCCGCCACTCAGCCCAGGCGGGGAAAATTCCCGGCGATCATTATCACGGTTTCCTCTGCCGCTGTTACCGCGTCTGCCTTGCCCAAACGGTGGTCCACCACCGGGGCCGGGACCACGCGAAAAGGCCGGCGGCCCGCCTCTAAAGCCGATTATTCCTGGAGGCATGAATTTCTCCTCGATTTCTCTACTCAGCCGTGAATATCCCGTCGTCTTTGCAGACACGGAGGATCAACACTGAACACTTCACTACACATCTCTACTCAATAGCAATAAAAACAATTTAATGCCAGGAATTGCCCGCAAGGGATATCTTCCAGCAAAAACACACCTGCCAACTGGATTTGCACTATCCAACATCATGGATAAAAAGGCGAACGCCTCTAGCGCCAGGGGTGGGCACCGCGGATCTTGGGGGTGTTCTTGTCACGGAGATACTGGGGCAGTCTGTTATCGCAGACGAAACGAAATTCCTCTTCGGTCAGGGTGTCCGGGGTTACCCGCTTGCCGTCCTCGGTGCGAATGCGCAGGGCTTCCAGCCGGATGCCCTTGAAATAGCGGATCAGGGCGAGGGTATCCATCATGCCGGATTTGCAGTCCACGAACATGTCCGCGATTTCCATATCCACGGGTTTGCCATCGATCATCCGCGTTTCCGTGAACTCCACCTTGCGGTAGTAGGAACGGTTATCCGGGCGATGGGGCAGCTTGACGATGGATTCCCTGGCGATAAAGTGACGATCCCCCGTCTCACCTTTCCCAACCAGGGTCCACGGAAACATCTCCCATGGTTCTCCCGCCGCATGACCGGGCCAGCCCCCTCCCACCAGCAGGAGGAGCAGTGCGCCGGACGCAATCAGGCCGTATGACAGGACATTAAACCGCATGGCGGTATATTACCGCAAACCGGGCATGTTTTCATTTACTGTTTAGTATGTATACTTTTAGCGGATACAGGATGAGTTCCGGCATTCAGCCGGATCAGGGATGCCCTCGCTTGCAGAGGGCGCCCTTTTGTTTTGCTCGTTTTCCGCCCATATTTCCACCATTCTGCCGGGCTTTCCGGTTTTTTCGGCCAGGAGCATGCCGGTCAGCATCAGGGCCAGCGGTATCAGCAGACGGGTGTAAAACCAGGCGACATCCGCCGGACGCAGCAGATCGATCGGAACGACAGCCGCCAGCAGCAGCAGCAAAAAGCCAGTCACGGCAAGCGCCATACAGAGAAAAAACACGATATACCCACCTCACTGAAATGTCTGCTCACCAGGATATTTGTTTGATTTTCAATACCGATGAGTTTAGCAGTGGGTGGAACCAATCGGTATCAGTCGGGCGGGTTATCGAAAAAAAATTCCCGCTCTTTCAGAACATAGGCATCAATTTCCGCCAGCACCTCCCGGAGCGGACGATCCGTGTTGTAGACGCTTTCATAAACGCCGAACTTTTCACGCTCTGCGATTAAACCCTTGTTTCCCATAGATTGTTCCTCTTTCCCATTTTCTTCTCACACCAACCTGCCAGCGCCCCAATGGGTGTATACAATGTAGCCACTCAACGGAAGCCGCGTATCCCCCGGTTGTTCTATAACCGGATCAAACCCTTGAATAAACAGTTTACTCCCGCCCGGTCACCTTGATTAGGTGCCAGCCGAAATCGGTCCACACGGGGTCCGAGATCTCCCCTACGGGCAGGGCCGGATCGAAGGCAGCCTGCTCGAAAGCCGGAACCATCTGTCCTTTTTCAAAGAACCCCAGATCGCCGCCCTCCTGGCCGGAAGGGCAATCGGAGAAGCGTTTTGCCGCCTCTTCAAACGAAATGGCGCCAGCGGCAATCTGGCGGCGCAATTCCCGGATCATCGCCAGTTTTTCCTCTTTCTCCTCCGGCTTTGTCTTGAGCAGAATGTGGCTGGCCTGAACCCGGCTGAACGAAGCCGGTTGCGCCGGTTGGTCCACCGGCAGGAAGTCTTTCACGGCAAAGGGATTGGGCGCAGAATCAACCGGCGGCTCCGGGGACAGCCCAACGGTGGCGGGAGCAAATGAGGCGGCGGTATCGCCCTGGACAGCGGTTTTGCGTTCCGGGTAGCGAACCACCGGAACCCAGCTGACAACGGGCGGCGGCGGTGTCCAGACAGGCCGGTAGCCAGGACGATAGGCCGCATTGTTCCAGCCGTAACCGGGGGTCATTCCCGGATAGAAATAAGGATTTCCCATCATGCCGGAATGAAAACCGGACAAGCTTGAAACTTGATCGCCATCATCCGTGAAGTTTGTACCGGTAGACCGCCTGGCGAATCCGGCTGGCGATCCACCCCGTCAGGATAAACCGATCAAATGTCCGAAGCAGCCCGTCGACGGGGCCGGTGGAGAGCATGACCCCCTTGCTGTGAAAGACAAAAGGCCTGCGCCCGGGACGGATTTTCCCGTCGGCCATTTTCCGGTAGAGATCATAGGCCGCATAAACCCCGGACTGTTCCGCCACCTGGCCCGTATCCGGCAGCATTTTCCCTTGATGCCGAACGTCTGGTTCAATCGAGGCATCGCCAATGGCATAAATATCCGGACGACCGGGAATCTCCAGGAATTCGTTGACGATGAGCTGGTTTTTTCCGGAGGTTTTCTCGAAGGGCAGCGCGTCATTCAGGGGAGTGGACTGAATGCCCGTCACCCACATGGGCGCAATGGTATGAATCCGGTACTCACGGCCAGGATTGCTGCTCATGTCCTTCACCTGAAGGATGCCGTCCTCGGTGACGCCCAGCACCATGGAATTGAGCAGCAGTTCAATGCCTTCCTCATCCATTCGCCGGCGAGCATAACGTTTTTCCGTATCCGTGAAGCCGGGGAGAATATCGCCGGTGGCTTCCACCAGGGTGATCCGGGGAAACCGGTTTCTCAGCCGGGGAAACCGCTCATCGATAAGCCGCTCCATAAAATATTTCAGCTCAAAGGCCAGCTCGACACCGGTAGCCCCGGCGCCAACAATGACAAATGACAGGTTTTTCCCCTGTTCCGTCGAGTTGGGGTCCGCCTTGACTGCCGCCTCCAGCTTGTCCGTCGCGACTTTCCGGATGGTTTCCAGGTTTTGCTCCTCTTCCAAGGGCAGGGCATGGGTATTGGCGCCGGAAATGTTGAAATAATTGGTCTGCCCGCCGGGAGAATAGACCAGATAGTCAAACGGCAGGCTGCCCGTAGAGGTATGAACGAACTTGTCGCCGGACTCCCCCGGCTCGACGGAAAAACCGGTGACCGTGGCCTGATGGAAAGTAACGGGGGAAGACGGGCTGAAGACATCGGACATCGGCATGCCGGCATTATCCGAATTCAGGGCATCCGGCAGCATGGGCTTGTAGACGAAACGGTCGTCCCTGCCGATGATGGTAACCTCGGCCAGATCCCGGTGCCGTTTGAGCAGCTTCTCCAGGGCGCGGGCCGTTGAAACGCCGCCAATGCCATTGCCGACAATAACCACCCGGTAGGCGCCGTTCCTGGGTTGGGGCAATGTATGGAGCGTCATGATTTCTTCCGTGCAGACGAATGGCCGACGGCTATTTTAACACCGGAACACTCCCTTGTCTTTGGAACCCTGCCCGTAACGGGTTCACATTCGTACACAAACCCGCACGATTTCCCCCGGATTCCCGTTGATTCGGGTGAGTGTTAACTGTGTACGGGTTTTTGGGTTTATGGTGGGAACGTCCATTCAGAATTCCGGTTTTTCGGCCCCTCAGTCCGTTTTGTGGTCCGCGTTCTTCGGAAACACCGCAGATCCGGCGGTGGTTGAGCGCAGCTTCGGGGAAACCGCCGCCAACCGGACGCCTGCCCTGCCGCTGAACTATTTCACGGGCAATGTGACCCGGCCCATGATCCGTTTTGGTCGTGACTTCAACCGGCTTGAACTGGCCACCCTCGAAGAAGCTTTCCTGGAGCAGGATGAAGACACCGTCCGCCGGACCTGGAAAACCTGGCGTGAGCAGGCCCAAAATGGCGACATGGAGGCACGGGAAAGAATCTACACGTTTTGGGTCAACAGAATGTCCGATGAGCTGGTGAATGCCGAGACCAGGATGATCCGGTTCGACAACGGGGAAATCACGGATGGACCGGTCGATCCGGCAAGCCTCAGGGAAAAGGCCATTTTTGGCCTCTATGCCTACTATCTGACCAACCGGGGCCTTCAGAAGAAACTGACCGCCAACGTGGAGCACCTGTTTGCCCCCCTGATGGCTATCGTGGAGGACACGTCGCTGGATGAACAGGACTGGGAGCACCATCCCCGAATCTGGGGGGAGGCCCTGCTGAATATCATTTACCCCAATCTGAAACCCTGGCAGCAAACCACCTTTTTGGAAAACCAGAAAACCCGGTTCATGCAGGGAACCGGCGAGGAAGAGCGGCAGCGAATTCTCCCTCGTCTTGCTGTCCTGCATGAGAAAAACCCGGATTTACCCTTCTGGGACAACCGGCTCAGACCGGAACTGGCCCAGTGGATTGAAACCATCGGAAAAAAGCAGGCGCCTGGCGATCGGGAAGAGGCCAAATATCCCTTGCTGCTGCTCAGCCTGACTGGCGAAACACCGGCGGCGCTTCACAAATTCAGCGGTCCGGGCGAGGACCCCGATCTGCAGGTGGCGGTGGCCTGGATCGCCGGACACAAACCGACGCAGAAGCATTTTGACCTGCTGAAAAACATCTTGAAGGATGACGCCCATGACGAGCGTGCCCGCGAGATGGCCCTGCTCTCCCTGGGTGAATACCTCCGGGTGGATCAGCATAAAGAAAAAGCCCTGGAGGTGATTACCGCCTTTCTGCCCGGCAACGGCCAGCCGGATACGCCGCTTGAAGAGGCCGCCTTTGTCGTAACAGGCAAAGAAAAGAGGCTTTCGGATCTTCAGCAACCCGGCCATTACATCCGGGAATGGCTTGAAACGGACGCGGACCGGGAAGAATACCGGCGGCTGCGGGACCGGTATATTGTTTCCGGGTTTGATGAACTGGGCACTGCGGCCCGGAATATGGTGGATCGGGTACTCATCCCTTACCGCAAATACCTCCCGGACCTGATTTCGGCGGGACGTCGCCATATTATCACCTCGGCTGCCCAGGAAGCCGTGACGGAGATGCCGGAATGCCGCGAATACCTGGGTATTCGAACGGAAGACGGCTCCCTGTACGACTCAATGCGGGGGGTTGCCCTACCCAACGGATACGCCGTTACGGCCCATGCCAATATCAGGCCGGACGGCACCAACGATTTCGCCCACGAATTCTTCCACCACATCCACGATGATGTACTGAAACTGAGAGCGGAACGGGATTATTCCAATGAGACAGCCTGGTCGGATCAGGTGGAAACCGTCCAGAAAAGGATTGACTCCCTGTATCGTTCAGCTGTCGATGAAAGCCGGACCATGGACTATTACGCCGCCACCGAGGACAGCGAATACATGGCACAGGGCAATTCCGCCTACGATGTCCGCTTCATTCACCACGCCGATCTGATGAGCTACGCTTTCAGTGACGGCTACCACGATCACCTGTCCAACATCCGCTCAAAACTGATGCGCCGGGATCGCCCGCTTTACGATTTTCTGGAATCGTTGCCGGACAAACTCCTCTGGAAAAACCCCACTTCCGTTCGCATCCGCATCACAAGCAGCTAGGTTTTCTGACGAAAAACCCGTCCGGCAATCCGGACGGGTTTTTCCTCAAGCTGGATGGAGAGAACTACTTGGTCCACTCGTCCCAGTAGCTGTAACCATCGACGAACTTGTCGGCGAATCCGGTTACCCCACCCTTGATGAAGCCGGCGGGAATGGTGAAGGGCCACACCAGCACCTGCGCCGGGGTCGTGCCCGCATCCACGATGCGCTCGTTGGCATCGGCACTCATATCATACGCACCCTGGAAGCCGCCGGTCACCAGGCCATAGGTTCCGGTCAGCGCACCCGTCGTCAGCCGGAAAGGCAGGGTCAGGGTATGGATGATCAGATCCGTGGCGGTATCCGCAGCGGCGAAGGAAGCGGATGCCGTCTGCATGGCCAGCATGCAGGCCAGAAGCATCACAGTCAGTTTCTTTTTCACGTTCCAAGACTCCTCAATCGATTTCACTATCCGTAAAAGAAGGAAAAACCTGTATACGAGCACCATTTTAACGGAATTTTCAGATGCGAGGAATAGCATGGGGGAGTATTGTCACGTCCCGCAATATTCAACCAATATATAAAAATAGAAAACAAACCTGGCTGTCCTAGAGTCCGGGAAAAACAAGGGGGCCAAGCAGGAAAATGCTGAGGGTGATGAGGATGACGCTGGCAATATTCAGCCAGAAACCGGTCCGGCTCATTTCCTGCACCGGGATGCGCCGGGTGCCGAAGATAATGGCGTTGGGCGGCGTGGCAACCGGCAGCATGAAAGGTGACGAAGCGGACAGGGTGGCGGGAACCATCAGGAGAAGCGGATCAATCCCTGCCGAAACAGCCATCGATCCCAGCACCGGCAGAATCATCTGGGCGCTTGCCGTGTTTGACGTGAATTCGGAGAGAAACTTCATGCCGGTACAGATCATCAGGACCAGCAGCACCGGGTGCCATTCGCTGAAAAAGTGCATGTGATCCGCCAGCCAGGAGGAAAAGCCGCTTTCCTTGACGCCATGAGCCAGGGCGAATCCGCCGCCGAAAAGAAACAGGATGCCCCAGGGAAAGTCTGACAGGTCCTCCCATCGCATCAACCGGCCATCCTCCTTGCCTGAGGGGAGAATAAACAGCAGCAACGCCATGACAACGGCAACGGTGCCGTCATCCACCAGGGAAACCAGCTCGCCCGTCACCGGGTGCGGCGCCGTAAACCAGTTTCCCCAGCCCCGGATCGCCCATTCCCCCAGCATGATATCCGAGCGGGTCAGCCAGAGCAGAGCGGTCGCTATGAAAATAATGAGAACCAGTTTTTCGGGAAGGGCAATGGGGCCGAGTTTCCGGCGCTCCTCCTCGAAAACGGCGGGGCCGTCGGTCATCGGCTCGCGCATGTTGCAGTAGATGGCCGTCAGCATCCACCAGGCCGCCCCGATCATGATGACGGCCATGGGCAGGGCGAACATGAACCAGCGTGAAAAGGAAATCTCCGGCGCCGATTCGAACTGGATCTGGTAAATCTGGCTGAAGACCATATTCGGCGGACTGCCGATAAGCGTCGCCATGCCGCCGATGGAGGCCGAGTAGGCGATGGCAAGCAGCAATCCGATGGAAAATCGCCGGAGGGCGGTTTCCCGACCTTCCCCGTTTTCCGGCCCGCCGCCGGATTCCAAGGTAATGAGGATGGCCAGGGCGATGGGGACCATCATCATGGTGGACGCCGTGTTGGAAATCCACATCGACAGAAAGGCCGTGGCCAGCATGAAACCCAGCATCAGCCGTCTGGGGCTGACGCCGACGCGGTGGATGATGCCCAGGGCCAGGCGCTTGTGAAGCTCCCACCGCTGCATGGCCAGGGCAATGATGAAACCGCCCATGAAAAGGAAGATGATGGAGTTGAAGTAGTTCGGCGCCACGGCTTCGCCCGCCATGATACCCAGCAGCGGGAAAAGGGCGACGGGCAGCATGGCCGTGACAGCCAGCGGAACCGCTTCCGTCAGCCACCAAATGGCCATCCAGAGGGCCACGGCGGCCATGCGGGTCACTTCGGGATGGCCCGGCTGCAGATCCCCAAAGACCATCAGCAGGGCCGCCAGCAGAGGTCCTGCCGCCAACGGAACCAGGCCGCGGGCGGACAGGTATGCGGGGGCATGGGAAACCAGAGTAAGTTTTGGAAACAGCGCCATTGGACTATGGGACCGGCAGGATTGTCATTTGCGTAAATTAACCACCAATTTCACATAGATGGCGTGGGCCATCAAGTCCGCTCCCGTGGGCGGCTGTTCGAAGTAGGTCCACTGGTATCCCCCTTCCAGATTGGTCCGACTGCCGATGTCGCGTCCGACACCGAAGAAAATCCGATCCTGGTCAAAACCGGCGTTGGGCGCGTTCTCGGCGGAATTCAGGTTCACCATGAACTCGTTGCGGCCCACCAGGTACCAGGGACCCTCGGCCAACGGATATTTCACCTGGGTTCGAATCCTCAGACGGTTGAGGGTGGTGGCACCTTCCAGCCAGCGCTGTTCCAGCCGGAGCCGATGGGAAACGGGCAGTTTTCCCAGCTTGTGGGAAAAGAGGATCTCCTCCCCCAGCCGGTACTCCTCCCGGAATCCCGGCTGGTAGAAGGTGTCATAGTCCATCGTCACCCCGGCGGTCCACTGTCTGTTGAACTGGTAATAAACGCCGGGCCGGATGATCATCGTCCCGATATCCCGCATGTTGTTGGCCAGACGAGGTTCCGCCGTTGCCAAGATATAGGCCTTTTCCGTTACCGGCAACTGAAGTGTGACCGGCGCCCATAATTGCAGGTCATCCTCGGTGGCATAGACCGGATTCGTCTCTGCGGGCAATGCCAATCCCGCAAGAAAAACAAAAAAGAGCAGCTTTTTCACGCAGATCAGGGCAATCACCCCTTGAAAGCCTTTGACAGACGGTGTTTTCACTTTCAACGCCCTTTCATTCTAGCGAACAGGCAATCGTTTGTATATGAGCCTGACAGAACGGGGGAACCGGCATTGCGGATCTGGTAAACTCATAGTAGGCTCGGACTCATTCGGGAACCCGGTCAAGCGAAGGATCTTCCGGCATGAAACTGCTGAAAAACCTGTTAATGTTGGTCATTGTCATCGGCGGCATCGCGGCGGTGATCATCTTCCATGAGCCGATCAGCGAGTTCAGCGACGGCATCCTGCAGGGACAGGAGGGGGAGAAGGCCCTCGCCCGCGGCGACTGGAACGGCGCAATGGCCATTTTCGAGGATAATTGGCAGAAAAACAGCGGCAACATGAAAACCGCCCTGAAGTTGGCCAAAATCTACCATCGGCAGTCCCAATACTATGCCAATGAAGGTTTTGTGGAATATGCCGGAAGGGATTCCCGCCGCAAGCGCAAGAATGTCCAGTTGCTTGAGGCCGAAGCCGAAAAGCTCTTCAAGACGGTGGTGGAGAAAGATCCCGGCAACCTGGAGGGACGCATGGCCTATGCCCGGTTTTTACAGGATCATGGCCGCTTTGGCGCCGCCGCCGACCAGTTGCAGGAAGCCTTCAAGAACCACAAAACCGAGCCGAAACTCCTGACGGCTCTGGGCAACCTGTACAAGGCCGCCGCCGAGAACCCCCTTGAAACCCGATCCGCCATCCAGGGCTGGCTCTACGACTGGGCGATCTACTATTACCGGCTGGCCCTGAAGACAGACCCGGCGCTCTTTCAACCCCGGTTTAACCTTGGGGTCATCTACCACCTGCACACATCCGGAACAAAACCCCCGCAAGAACGCATCATCAAGGCCGTCCGGGAATACTGCAACGCGCTGATGATCTCGCCGAAGAGCTATGAAACCCACTACAACCTGGGCCTGGCCCTGGTGGACATGAACGCCATCGAAGCCGGGTTCCGCCAGTTGTCAAACTCCGTCAACATCCTGGCAGATCAAAGCCGGGTTCTTGAAGCCCAGCACCTTGCCCAGCAGATTCAGACCGTGCGCAACAGTATTTTTTACGAGGACCGCCAGTACCAGGTCACCGCTGACGATATGGAACCCTGGCTCCGGGAATGCCTTGGGCTGAAAGCGCCTTCAAAATCCTGATTTTAACACCCTGATAGCAGCCAACCTACTGGAACAGCACCACGAAACCGATGATATTCACCAGCATCACCACGAACCAGAGTTTCATTACCGGCCCGTTCTCTTCAAGAATCACTTCCCACAGCGTTTTCTCCCGCTCAGTTCTGAACGAGGGCAGCATATTCGTCTCTTCCTGATAGACAAGATCACGGAATGTCATATATAGACCCCATCCCTTTAAAATTACTTACGCAGAAACACAAACACGTCGAACAAAAGAACGCACACTACTAACGTCATCGTAGCCCACGGGAAACCCACTCGCATCCACCCATGGGTCAATATTTGTTTTTATTATTCTACAACATATTGCTAGGATTGCCGAATGATTCTCATCAGTTTTGGAATCATTTCATGGCACCGGTTATAATACGAGCGGGCTATTGAAGGCCGGAGAGTTATTTTCGAGGCATCCACAAAATTTTAGTCTGCGCATGAGGATTAAACCATTGATTTCAAAACGTCTGGGCACACTGGGTATTGTTGCCGTGCTGTCGGCAGGCCTGCTTGCAGGCGGCTGCAAACCGCCATCGGAAAATGTATCCGGGGATATCGGGGGCAGCGAAGGCCGCCGGATTATCAACATTCCGGCCCAGATGGAATCGCGGGGCAAGTATAAAGTCCAGGAGATTGACAGCGCCGAGTATCTTGTCGCCCGCGGCGAAGTGGGCCGCTCCGGCGGAACGTTCATGGATGCCAGTATCGGCGATGGCCCCAAGACGTTCAACCCCTGGGTTTCCAAGGATGGCACCTCCTCAAAGGTTGCCAGTTTCTATTCCGCCGGTCTGGTCACCAGCGATGCTTACACCGGCAAGGCCATTCCCTACCTCGCCAAGTCCGTAACCGTCGGTGACGACAACATGACCTATACCGTCGTACTGCGCAAGGGCCTGGTCTGGTCCGACGGCCAACCCCTGACTGCCGATGATGTTATGTTTACCTGGAACAATATTATCGGCGCGGGCCTGGGCAACACCAGCATGCGCGATAACACGCTGGTGGAGGGACGATTCCCGGAAGTCCGAAAGATCGACGATCTCACCATCGAATTCAAGACAGCCAAACCGTTTAAACCCTTCATTCGCCGTCTGGGTTATGACATCGCCCCGAAGCACGTCTTTGAACCCATCATCAAGCAGGGAGGCAAGGACGCTTTCAACGCCGCCTGGGGAACCAGTACCGCCCAGAGCAACCCTGAACGGCTGGTGGGCGCAGGCATGTTCCTGGTGGAAAGCTACAACCCCACCGCCCAGCGGATCATCTACAAACGCAACCCCAACTTCCACATGGTCGACAAAATGGGCAACAGGCTGCCCTATCTGGACCGCTACGTCCTGAGCTTCGTCAACGACATGAACAACCTGCAACTCCAGTTCGAACAGGGCAACGTCGATGTTTATCAGGTCTCAGGCCAGTTTGTGAGCCACGTTCGGACCCTGGACAAACCGGGCCTGAGCTATACCCTCTACAACCTGGGACCGGCGGACGGCAAAACCTTCCTGTTCTTCAACCTCAACCCCCGGAAAAACCCGGACACGGGCAAACCCCTGGTGAATCCGGTGAAATCCGCCTGGTTCAACAACCAGAAGTTCCGCCAGGCCGTCAGTTGGGCCGTGAACCGGGATGACATCGTGGCCAACATTCTCAAGGGCGTCGGCGCCCCGGCCTACACGGCGGAAAGCCCGGTATCCCCCTACATCAACAAGGAGCTGGCCAAGGGCCATCCGCAGGACCTGGACCAGGCGAGAAAGCTGCTGAAAGAGGCCGGCTTCCAGCTGAAAGACGGCGCCCTGCACGACGCCAGAGGCAACCGGGTGGAGTTCGAGCTGCTGACCAACAGCGGGAACGATCAGCGCGAGAACATCGGCGTCATGCTGAAGGAAGACCTGGCCCAGCTGGGCATCAAGGTCAACTTCAAGCCGATGGAGTTCAACGTGCTGATTGGCCGTTATGACACCGGCGAGTGGGAGGCATCCATCATGGGCCTGGGCGGTGGCAGTCCGCTGGAGCCTCATGATGGCTTCAACGTCTGGCGCAGCGACGGCGCCCTGCACATGTTCAACCAGCGCAAGCCGGACGCCCAGGGCCGGGTCGACATCTCCGACCGCTATCCGTGGGAGAAGGAGCTGGACGAGATCTTCGAAAAGGCCGCCCAGACCTTCGACGAGAAGAAGCGCGGCGAGCTGTACGACCGCTACCAGGAGATCGTCTACGAACAGCAGCCGTTCATCTATCTTTTCTCTCCGCTACAGATCGTGGCGGTCCGTGATCGCCTCCAGAACATCGATCCCACCCCGCTGGGCGGCGTGACCCATAACCTGGAGGAGATCTGGATCAACGAGTCCGCCGCCGGCGCCGAGGGCGGCAGCCCGCTGTAAATAGGGATGAGCCGGAATCCGGTTTGTAGTATACTGGCTCATCATTGTTCGACGCGGAGTACCAGTAATATGAAATTGTGGAGTGTCACCATTCTCGCCACGGCATTGATTCTTTTTCTTCCGATCAGTGCCAACGCCAAGAAGAGTGTGGAGGATTTGCTGGCGGAAATCGACAGCGCCCAACAGGAAATTCAGCAGTTGGATGAGAAGGCCGAAGAGAACGTCCGTCTGAAACGGGAAATCGAACAGGAATATGCGGCAATGGAGCCGGAATGGAACAGTTACAGGCAGGAAGCAAACTCCTATGAGGCCAGTTGCCTTGGCCGCAATCTGCAAACCTCCGAATATAACGTTTGCATGTCTCGCTGGAGACAGGTTGAAGGCGCCCGAACGAGCCTTCAGTCCAGGCAGAACAGCATTGATCGAAAGGACAAGCAGCGGGTTGCCGAAGCCACCCGGATGTACAAGCAGAGAACCCGGCTGCAGAATCGTGTTGAACAACTTCGTGCCACCCTGCAAGCCACCCAGTTCGGCCAATCCAACCAGGATTGCCTGAGCCGGGGTTCGGACGAGGCAGTGCATCACTGCATGCAGCAACGCTGGGACGGCGCCCGGTAAAAGGAGAGATTTACATGAAACGAACCCTGGCAGTGATTGCCCTGTCTGTTGTTCTGGCAGCCGGACCGGGATTTTCACAAGAAAACAAGGAAAAGAAGGAGTTGGACCCCTATAAGCTGTCCGTGGAAGAATTATTGACGGAGATTGACAAGAAACAGAAGGAGTTGCCACCCCTGGAGGAAAAAATCCGGAATGAGATCACCCTGATCCAGAAGTCCCGCCAGGAAGTCGAAGGACTCAGAGGCAAACGCACTGCGCTAAAGAACAAATTCTCAAGACACAAGATTGAATGCAACTTCCAGTCCAGCGATCCAAACCTGGTGGCGGCCCGCAAGAAAGCCTGCATCGAGGAGGGGCAGAAGCTGGAAGCGGAGCAGACAGCTCTGAACAAATCCATCCGGGAAAGCAGCGCGGATGAAGTGGAAGCGGTCCAACGCCTCAAACCGGTCCGGTATGAGTACGAAACGAAAAAAAATCTGGTGACCGCCTGGATGCAGGTGCTGAAACTTCGCCTGACCGACGACAAGTTTCAACAATGCCGTAAGAAAGCCAGTCTGGAAGAAATGCACTGTTGCATGTCCGTTATCTGGGACGGTAAAGATCCGGCAATCTGCAACAGACCTCTGTAAAAGGGGTTGGATTCCCCCCTGCGCGGGAGTGACGGAAATAGAAAGAGGATCACGCGGAATGCGTCATCCTCCGGGTATGTTCGGTATGGGATACAACGATTGGATCGTCGTTTTCTCTCTCTCTATTCGTGTCTCTCTATCCTTTGCGAATGTCTCTTTTTTCTATGATTTTGGCTCTCTATCCTTTGGGTCCTGTTCGAGTGAGTCAAAGCCTGTTCTAGTATTGGATGGCGGGCAGGGGAACGAAGCCGGAGAGCCGGTCACGCCAGTTCTGGTATTTCTCCATCCAGCGTTCCACGCGATTCATCATCAGGATGGTCTTGACGTAAGCCACCAGGTTTGGGTCCTTGCCCGGCTTGTCGAGGAATTCCCGCAGGGGGGCCACTTGATCCCGGTAGAGAATCAGGTTGCCGAAAGCGGCGAGAGCGGCCCGCTCAACCTTGCGCGGAACCCCGAAGCGCAGTTCCAGGGCCACCAGCCGGATTTTTTCCGGATCGCCGCTTTTGGCCATGTCCCGGAAGCGGTCCCGCTCGGCGCGGGTAAACGGCGCCCCGCGGCGCTTTTCTGCACGCAGAATATACTCTTCGATGTTTTCAGGTTTGAAAATGTCCACCTTGACGGCCTTTACCAGGGAGGTGTATTTCTCCTCAAGCTCTTCCAGCGCCTTTTTGGCGGCGCTGGGCATCTGCTCGATCAAATCCCTTTTTTGTTCCACCGGCAACACCTGGGCAAAAGGAGAGAGACCATCCACCTTCGGCGGTTTGATACCACTGGGCCAACCAGTCCGGCGCGAATTGACAGAAATCGCCACGCTAATAATCCCCTTACGAATTGAGAAACTCTAACTGTTAAAAACTCTAAACTCGTGCAACTAATTTATATATTCAACGCGACGAATTGTAACAAGTCCGTTTTACGAATGAAATAGTAGTAGACAAAAAACTTTTTTCCGTTCTCACGGGTTCGTTGTTTATCGATGAACTAAGGGCCATAATTACAATAACTTCACCTTTCAAAACAATCGTCAAATGCAACGCTTCATAACGTAAATTTTAAACCCGGAAATGCAATCGTTTATATATAATTAGAGTGTTTATTTGCAAGGTTTTGCATCCCTGCGGTTTTTTTGGACAATTGAACCTGGCCGGAACTTCCTTTTGATTCCGGACGTCTTATGAAGTGTTGACAGGTTTCGATTTAAGGATGTTCACCATGCCTTCCCTCAAGCAGAGATTTTCAGGAAGACGGCTTTTTCGGGCCGCAATGGCAACAGTTGCCGGAGCCGTCCTGGTGGGCACCCTGACCCTGACGGATGCGGCGGCGCGGGATAACACCGTCGTGGTGTTCACCGCCAACTGGTGCGCCAACTGCCGGGAGATTGTCCCCATTGCACGCGAAATCTCCGGCCAGAACGGCCTGAGTATCGTCGTGGTGGACGTAGACACCCCTTCAGCCCCCAAGGAGGCAAAGAGCATGGGTCTGGAAGTCCCGACGCGGACCCTGCCGCAGGTTTATCTGTTCCGTGGCGGACAGGCTCGCCTGATTTTTGACGGCAGCAGCTATATCTACGGCCAGCAGGACGCCGTCCGATCCAGCCTCATGCGCGGCATCCAGGGCCGGTAAAGGACAAAAAACAGGCTTCAGTCCGTCTCGTCGCCGAGAGGGGGCTTTTCCGGCTCCTCCTCGACGACAGCCGGAGGCTGGGGCTTGATAAAGTTGACGGTGCGGCTCTCGTTCATGCCGACACGGGCCTCTTTCAGCTTTTCGCGCACTTCGTCCGGGGTCGAGTTGCTGTCGATCATCTTGTCGAGATACCGCGGGTTCAGCCGGCTGCCTTTTTCCACCAGGTCGGATTCCTTGAGGAGCGGCCAGACCTGGGAATCGTCATACTCGTAGGTGCGCCGGGTGCTGGAAACCATCAGTTCTCCGGTGGTGGCCTCAATGGGCTTTCCGCCCTCGGTGAAGTAAATCTTGAAGACCTCTTTCAGGTCGCTCATCTCGGACTGCATGACTTGAATCGCCTTCTGCATCCGAAGATAGCGCTCCACGAGATACTCGATCTGGGGCAGCTGGTTCAACTGCCACTGGAAGCGTTGCTCGTAAAGCTGACGCAGACGGGGATAGACCTTCGACAGGCAAACGGCGTCATCCAGCGCCCGGTGCTTGACCTCCGGCTCAAAGCCGAACCGGGCCAGCAGGGAGGAGAGGCTGTGGGACGGCTCGTCCGGGAAGACGCTGCGGTACATCTCCAGCGTGTCGATCTTGTGGCTCTTCCAGCGCTTGTTGTACAGGCGCTTGTGGGCCTCATTGATGAAGCTGTAGTCGAAGATGGCGTTATGTGCCACGAAGGGCAACTCTTCAATGAACTCGAGAAACTGGGGCAGAACCACGTCCATCGTCGGCGCGTCCTTCACCATGTCCTCGGAGATGCCGTGGATCTGGAAACTGGAGTGCCGGATGGGAACCTCCGGGTTCACCATGGCGGAAAACGTGTCAATGACCGTTTCTCCCTCCATTTTGACGGCGGCCACTTCGATGATGCGTTCGGTTTTGTGATCGAGTCCGGTGGTTTCAGTGTCGAGAATAATCAGTGTTGCGCTTCCAACACCGTTCTGGTTTTCGCTCAAGAGAACAACATCCTTTCTGTCGCGGATTGATGTTATTCATTTTATCGTATCCAGGCGGCCCCAACTTTAAAAACTAGCCGTAAACCGCTGTAACTTCAGCAACAGAACCCTCATGAACCCCCGGTTTTTCCGCTGTCAGCGGAAAAAGTATCATCAACAGTATCACGGTGGCCGCAAAAACCCAGATTGCCAGCTTCGACGTTGCCATGCGCCTTTTCTTCCTTCCTCTCGTTTCACCCGTTCCATTGCGTTATTCGGGAGTGTAAGCCGTTTCCGGGTTTTCGCCATGCCTGCGCCGAAAAACTTGATAATTCGTAACATCTTTCGCTAGAATCGAACCCGTTAAGCGGAAAGAGGAGGCGATCATGGCAGGCAGTCTGCACACGGAATGGGCAAATCTTGGGGGGATGGAGTGCTATCTCGCCAGACCGTCCGGAACCGGCCCGTGGCCCGGTGTCATCGTCCTGATGGAGATTTTCGGGGTCAACAGCCATATCCGCGAAGTCACTGAACGCATCGCCGCCGAGGGCTACGTCGCCATCGCCCCCAATTATTACCACCGCACCACGAAAAACCTGGAGCTGGGCTATTCCGAACAGGATGTGGAGGAAGGCCGCAGGCACAAGGACGCCACCACACGCGAGGGCCTGCTGACGGACGTCCGCACCTGCCTGGCTTTCCTGAAGGATCGCGAAGATGTCTCGCCCAAGGACCAGTTCGCCACCATCGGCTTCTGCTTCGGCGGCCACGTCGCCTACATTGCCGCCACGTTACCGGAGATTGCCGCGACGGCATCATTCTACGGTGCAGGTATTGCCGTGATGAGTCCCGGCGGCGGCAAGCCGACCCTTGAGTATACGCCGGAAATCAAAGGCGAGATCCTCTGCCTGTTCGGCGAACTGGACCCGCTGATCCCCCACTCCCAGACCATCGACATCAAGCGGGCGCTGGAGGCGGCGGGGGTCAGACACGAAGTCGTGCGCTATCCCGAAGCCAGCCACGGCTTCTTCTGCAACCAGCGCGCGGACTTCAACCCCTTCGCCGCCAAAGACGCCTGGGAGCGGGTCACCAGGCTGTTCGAATCCCGCCTGAAAACCGGCGTTGCCAGCCGCTAACGCAGTCATGGGAAGATCATTCCAATGATCATTCTACGGGACTGATGCTCCTGCTATAATGGCGGCGCTTACGCGTTAATCGGATAGGGCAGCAGGGCATGGATATTCTGGAATCCAAAATCAGCACGGCGGACGCGACGTTTAAAGAGAACGCCGCCCACATGGAAGCGCTGGTGGCGGATCTGCGCGAGAAGATCGGCCAAGTGAGACAGGGCGGGGGCGAGGCCGCCGTGGGTCGTCACCGGAGCCGGGGCAAATTATTCGTTCGGGACCGCATCGACGCCCTGCTCGACCCGGACAGCCCGTTCCTCGAATTCAGCCCGCTGGCCGCCTGGGACATGTACAAGAATGACGCCCCCGGCGCGGGGATGGTCACCGGCATCGGGAAGATTCATGGGCAGGAATGCCTGATCGTGGCCAACGACGCCACCGTAAAGGGCGGGACATACTACCCGCTGACGGTGAAAAAGCACCTGCGGGCGCAGGAAATCGCCGAGGAGAACCACCTGCCCTGCGTCTATCTCGTGGATTCCGGCGGAGCCTTCCTGCCGTTGCAGGCGGAGGTCTTCCCCGATAAAGAACACTTCGGCCGCATCTTTTACAACCAGGCCCGAATGTCCGCGAAAGGCATTCCGCAGATTGCGGTGGTCATGGGTTCCTGTACGGCGGGCGGAGCGTATGTTCCGGCCATGAGCGACGAGACGGTCATCGTGAAGGAGCAGGGGACCATCTTCCTCGGCGGTCCGCCGCTGGTCAAGGCCGCCACCGGCGAGACGGTGACGGCTGAGGAGCTGGGCGGCGCCGACGTCCACTGCCGGACCTCCGGCGTGACGGACCACTACGCCCTCAACGACGAGGACGCCCTCGCCATCACCCGCAACATCGTGGAGAACCTCAACCGCCGAAAGCCGGTGCAACTCAATATCGACACCCCGGAAGATCCCCTCTACGACCCGAAGGAAATCTACGGCGTCATCAACAAGGACATCCGCAAGCCCTACGACGTGCATGAGATCATTGCCCGGCTCGTGGACGGCAGCCGGTTTCACGAGTTCAAGGAACTCTACGGCAGCACCCTGGTCTGCGGATTCGCCCGCATCTGGGGCTACCCGGTCGGGATTCTCGCCAACAACGGCGTGCTGTTCTCCGAAAGCGCCCAGAAAGGTGCCCACTTCGTGGAGCTGTGCAGCCAACGGGGGATTCCTATCGTCTTTTTGCAGAACATCACCGGTTTCATGGTGGGCAAGCAATACGAATCCGGCGGCATCGCCAAGGACGGGGCCAAGCTGGTCATGGCGGTTTCCAACGCCAGCGTGCCCAAGTTCACCGTCATCATCGGCGGCTCTTACGGTGCCGGAAACTACGGCATGTGCGGTCGGGCCTATGGTCCGCGCCAGCTCTACATGTGGCCCAACGCCCGGATCTCCGTGATGGGCGGAGAGCAGGCGGCCAACGTGCTGCTCACCGTCAAGAAGGACCAGCTGGAAGCCAAAGGCGAAAAACCCCTGACGCCGGAGCAGGAAACGGAGATCACGAAGCCCATCCTCGAAAAATACGCCCACGAGAGCCACGCCTACTACAGCACGGCCCGCCTGTGGGACGACGGCATCATCGACCCGGCGGACACCCGGCTGGTCCTGGGCCTGAGCATCAGCGCCTCACTCAACGCCCCGTTTGCGCCCAAGACCCACGGCGTCTTCAGGATGTAGATACGAAATCCTGGTCTGGCTGATTAATCGCCTTCCTGAACCCTTTCAACAGTTTGTCGGCTCCGGGGAGTGAGCGGGGCTTTTCCAGCATTCTAATCCTCTCAATGCAAATGGCATGTTGCAAATCCTGTTACCGACAGGGTTGGCAGGGATGCAGGAAGACGAAGTGACGATCCTGTCGGGCCTGATTGAACGGCAAAGGCCCACCCCGGCTGCCTGGTCAGCCGACACGAAGAATCCGAAATACGGCCTCACCCATTGGGCGATAAACCAGAAAATCGAGTCCAGGAAACGATCTCAAATATCCGGCTTTACCCCCCCCCTGGACTCCTCCCTGGGGTTTTCTTCCGCTCCGCTCGCGGCGTTGCCCCTCGCCCGGCAGTGTCGATTGATAATTTCCAGTGGGTGGGCGATTAAGATTGCCCCCAAAGCTGGCATAATAGTATGGAGAACAAGTTGATGGACGACTTAGGGAGTTATCGTGGTGATTCACGGATTTTTCAGAAAACCGGCATCCGGCCTGCTGGCCCTGTTACTGGTGGGGGCCGGGCTGGCTACGGCGCTGGTTCCGCCGCGGGCAGAAGCCGTCCAGTACGGCTATGCGCCGGAGCACTATGAAAACCGGCTAACCTACGGCACCGGCGTCTACTTTGCGCCTTACAGGACGAAGATTTATACGGAACCCGACGAGTCCGCCGACCCGGTCGAGGTGCTGGAGTGGTCGCCCAAGGGCAGCTCTACCACCGTGTTTTCCAGCGAGCGCCAGTCGTTCTCCCATCCGGAAACCCATTTTATCGCCTTTTTCCCCACCCTTGAGGTTGCCATCATGAGCGTGATTTCCGATGACGGCGAAGGCTGGGCCGAGGTCGTCTATGACCAGAAGCGCGAAAAAACCGGCTGGGTCAAGCTTCGAACCGTGATGTCCGAGGAGGAGACCGTGGATTGGCCGAAGCATCTGGGACATTTCCAGACCTGGCTGGATTTCATGAAGTACAACGGCAAGGCGGCGGGCATTTACTGGCTGACCGGCGTGTCCGAGTACAACAAGTTCCTGCGCCAGTCTCCCGATGACAAGGCCCAGTTGATCCAGGTGCAGATGATTCGCCGCCTGAAGGTCAAGCATATCCGGGGAAACTGGTTGCTGGTGGAGATCATGGACTTCGACCGCACCACGCCCATCGGCTGGATTCGCTGGCGTGACGCCAACGGGCGCCTGATGGTCTTCCCCAACCTCGCCGACCGCAAATCCCCCTACATCATGGGCTTTTTCTAAAAAACAAGCCAGGCAATTCCGGTCGACTCCTGTATTTATACGGGGTGTCGCATTTTCAGGAGCGTGTTGCCCATGTCCGCCATTCGTTTTTCCTCCCTGGTTTCATCCAATGCAACACCGGTTCGGTTTACATCTGCCCATCGGACTCCGCCTCAGCAAATGACTGATATTTACTTTGGCCGGCGTTCAACCTCTAACCGCATTCCTTTATGGAAGCGCCCCCTGATTACCCTGATAGCAGTTCTCGGTATTGCCGGAGGCGGTACAGTTCACGTTAATAATCCTCCCCAGGACACCGTCGCCACTGCAAGGGAATCCATTCTGGGGATTCCGGCCCCGTGGCCTTCAGCCTATCTTGTTGAAGACGGCGATGTCATCGGTCCCTTGGTTCGTATAAAAAAGGGACATATCAGTAAAGACGGTAAGGCCAGAAACATTGTGGGCCTTGCAAAGGGTGAAGCGACACCGGGAGGAAAGATTTATCCAAATCTGATTCCTATCGAGGGTGCTTCCATTTTGCCGTCAGGGACAATTAACAAGGATGGGACGGTTTATGGCTGGCCAATCGGGCTGATCCCCGAGGGCTATATTTATGCCGACCCGTCTGTTTCCACGGCAGAAAAAGGTGCACTGGCCCTTTGGGTCCTGGATGACAACAGTTCAAGTTCGTCGTCTTCATCCTCCAAAAAATAAGGGTTGCGTTGAAGATTTCTGGCTGGATTAGCCTGCCTGCTGCTTGCAGTCACTTTTCAGATGGGTGTCGAGCTTGTTCGCCAGGTCCGGGTTGAGGAGTTCCAGCTTTTGGCGGATGTCTTTGGCCTTGGTAGGGTTGCCGGTGCTGCAGTAGGCGACGCCCATGGAGTACATGGCGGTGTCGAGCTTCGGGTTGAGGGCCACGGCTTTCTCATATTCGACGATGGCCTTGGGGGTTTCGCCGGTTTCGGCGAAGGCCCAGCCTAAATTGGCATGGGCGTAGGGCAGGTTGGGGTCCTGCTCCAAGGCTTTCTTCGAGGCGGCGATGGATTCCGGCCATTTCTTCTGCTCCGCGTACACCCAGCCCAGGGTGGACCAGGCATTGGTGTAGCCGGGGTCCAGTTCCGTCACCTGCTTCAGTTCCGGGGCGGCCTTGTCCCATTGTTTCGTTTCGGCGTAGGCCCAGCCCAGGTAGTAGCGGGCCTCCACGTTCTGGGGGTTTTCCAGCAGCTTCTTGAGGGAGAGATCCGAGACCTGTAGCCAATTCCCGGCGTCCGCCGCCTGGCGAATCTCCACAATGTCCCGGTTAGCCGGAGCGGTTTCCTCCGGGGTTTCCGCGGGCGGCAGGACGGCTTCCGGCTGCTCATCGCCGGGCGGGTTATCGTTGCCGCAGCCCGTCAGTATCAAACCGGCTGACAGGAGACTGATACACAGCAGGGGGGCGATGGGGCGGTGCATGCGCTTTTCAAACCTCTCTCTGTTGATATTTGGGCTAGTATTCCGGGGTGGTTGTATTAAAGAACTGCTCGGTGAACTTCAGGGCGCTGGGGGTCTGGGCCAGACCACCTTCGGCGGTTTCCTTCAGCTGGCGGGGCATCAGACGGCCCACCTGGGCCATGGCGTCCACCACTTCATCCAGCGGGATGAAATTCACCACACCGGAAAGGGCCATGGTGGCGGCGGCGACGGACTGGACCGACGACAGGCCGTTTCTCACCACACAGGGAATTTCCACCAGCCCGCCCACCGGGTCGCAGACGAGGCCCATCAGGTTCTGCATGGAGATGGCGGCGGCGCTGAGCACCTGTTCCGGGGTGCCGCCCATGGCTTCCACCATCCCGGCAGCGGCCATGCCGGAGGCCACCCCCACTTCCGCCTGGCAGCCCGCGGCGGAACCGGAAAGGAACATTCGCTTGGAGGTAATTTCGCCCACGATCCCGGCGGCGACCAGGCCCATAATGGTCCGTTCGCGGGGCATGTTCTTTTCGTGTTCCAGGGCAATGAGCACCGCCGGAACGGAGCCGCTGCCGCCCGCCGTGGGGCAGGCGACGATCTTGCGCATGCGGGCGTTCTCCTCCAGCGTGGCCACGCCGTAAGCCATCAGCCGGGTGATCATCGACGAGACCACGTTGGCGTCGTTGCCCATAAAGTCCATGATCCGCCTGGCGTCACCGCCGGAAAGGCCGCTCATGGACTTCTCCGTGGAATGGATGCCGCTCTCGATGGTTTCCGCCATCTGGGCGACGAGGGTATTCATGTGGGCCAGGATTTCCTCGCGGCTTCTGCCGGACTCCTGGATTTCATCCTCGATAGCCGCTTCAGCAAGGGAGAAATTCTTCTCGTGACAGTACTTCAGCAGATCTTCAAATGACTCGAAACAGCTCATGATGGTAACCTGTCAATGCTTCTGACCATGTAAACGTCGGGGATTCCGGCGATTTCCGCCACCTGGGCCGGGTCCAGGGGTTCATCCAGGGTGATGGTCATGAAGGCTTCCACCCCCCGACGGCGGCGGGAACACTGGAGCGTGGCGATGTTGACGTTATGCTCGGCGATAATCTTTGTCACTCGCCAGATCATGCCCGGTTGATCCTTGTAGAACAGGATAACCGTAGGCAACTCGCCCTTCAGGGAAACATTATACCCGTTAATCTTCGAGACATAAATGCGCCCGGCGCCCACGGAATGGCCTATCACCGAAAGCTTTTCCCCGTTGTCCAGCTCCATCAGAAACTGGACTGTGTTGGGGGGATGGTTGTTAGTTTTTGTATAAGGTGTTATATTGTATTTGAGGCCTTCTTTTCTAGCACATTCGAAGGCGTCCCGGATCCGGACATCGTCGACACCGTACCCTAAAATCCCGGCTACGAGTCCCCGATCGGTTCCGTGCCCCTTGTAGGTCTGAGCAAAGGAGTTAAAGAGGATAAACTCCACCGAAGCGACCGCCCTGTCGGCAATGAGGCGGGCCAGGCTAGCCAGCCGAACGGCACCCGCCGTATGCGAGCTGGATGGACCCACCATTACCGGGCCAACGATATCAAAGAGGGAGCCACTCATAACAATATGAACATATTTTAAAAAATGGTTGCCTTGGGCTAACTTTAAGTTAATATGTGTTAATAATTAGCTGAGATCTCAGACTGAGAGTTAGCTTACACCGGTATTCTACTACGAATCGCGAATCGTCGGTATCCGAAGGGCGTTCGTTGAGTGTTGAGCCTACTGTATAACCGTATTTTAAGGGAAATAACGATTTAGTTTTTTATAGAGAAGCAGAGATTCTCGATGTATTACAACAATTGTGCCAAATGCGGGGCCGAATTTGAGACGAAGAATCCAAAGCGCGTAATTTGCCCGAATTGTCTGTATCCTGACCGTCCCGCACATTCCCAGGGTCCTCCGGATGAGGGCTATGCCCCCCGTGGCGGATATGGTTCGCCCCAGCAGCAGGAACCACGTCCCGGCGCGGGCGGGGGTGGAGGCCGCGTACCCAGTTTTCGACCGGCGCCTGCCGGTGGCGGACGCGCTCCGGCGCCCCCGCCGAAACCCGGCATGGGAGGCCGCGCACCTTCTCCCGGCGGCTATGGCCGTCCCCAGGGTGGTCCGGGCAGAGGTCCCGGCGGACCCGGTGGCCGTCCCCAAGGCGGTGGTTATGGCCGTCCCCAGGGCGGTGGCTACGGGCGTCCGCAAGGTGGCGGTTATGGCCGTCCCCAGGGCGGTGGCTATGGACGTCCGCAAGGTGGCGGCTATGGCCCTCCCCGTGGTGGTCGTCCCGGTGGCGGCAGACCCGGCGGCTTCGGTCGTCCCGGTGGCCCGCCCAGAGGCCGTGGCGGCCCGCCGAGAAAACTTCTGGTCAGCCCCGAGGAAATGCAGCAGATTGAAGCCCTGTACAAGCAGGCGCTGCCCCTGCCCAATCCGGATGTGCATGAAACCATCGGCGAAAAGCTGGACATGAAGCCCAGCAAGGTCTTCTTCGGCATCAACCTGATCCGTCAGAAGATGAAGCTGCCCAAGCTGGAGTACCCCAAGCGCCGTCTGGCGGTGACCCCGGACCAGCTGGCCGCCATCGAGATGCTGTACGAGCCTTATCTGCCGGTGCCGCCCATCGGTATCCACAAGATTATCGCCAAGCAGCTGAAGATGGATGAATGGCGCGTCCACGTCGGCATCGGCCTGATTCGCAAGAACAAGAACATGCCGCGCTGGAACGAGGATCGCGAGGATCTGCCTCCTGCCATGAAGCAGTCCCTGGCCGAAAAAGCCGAGCGCGAAAAGGCGGAACAGGAAGCGGCCGAGAAGGAAAAGGCCGCCGCCGAAAAGGCGGAAAAGCCCAAGAAGACTGCATCCAAAGCCAAGGCCGAAGCGGCTGAAGACGATGAGGCTCCTGAGGCCGGAGCCGAACAGCCGGAGAAACCGGCGAAGAAGACGACCGTCAAGGCCAGGGCTGAAGAGGCCGAGGATGACGACGCTTCCGACGAGGAGGCCGGGGAAATCGAAAAACCGGCCAGGAAGACCGCCGCCAAGACGAAGACGATTGAGGAGCCGCCTGAAGAATCTCAGCCTGAAGAATCTCAGGAAGAAGCCGAAGAAGAAGACAACGCCGTCGAGGCCAACGAAGCCACCGGCTAGGAGGCGTTCGCCTCTTTAGTTAGGGCACCGGGCGTGAGTTCCGGTATTGGCGCTCTGAAGGCTGATCCTGTCGTGTCATTCCCGCCCCTGCCTCCGCAGGGATAAGTTCCTGCGGGAATCCATACCGAGGACCCCCGCCATGTCCAGGAAGCTCTGGATAACCGCCGCCTTCTTTCCGCTGGTTTCCTCCTTTGCCATGATGCTGGGGGCTGCCCTGCCGGTGGGTTCCGAGTTTGCGGCGCTCTGGATGCTGCTGTTCGCTCTCTTCATAGGCGGCGGGGTAATCTGCAAGCTGGCCTATTTCATTCACATGCTCACCAACACCCGGCGGGAAATGAACCACCGGGTGATGTGGGTCATCGGCCTGCTGTTTTTCGGAGATTTCCTCCTGCCCTTCTACTATTTTATTGACGTCCGGCCCTACCTCCCTGCCGTCGAGCCACCCCCCATGCAGACCTCCCGGTTTAAAACCGTGGCTTCTTCTCCTGTGGAGACCGCCGCCGATTCCGCCGAGGCGGCGCCCGAGGGGAAAGCCGAGAAGAAGGTCCGGCGCCTGGAGCCCGAGCTTGACGAACGCGGCCGCCGCAAACGCCGCAACGAAATGCGCCGCCCCCGCCGCCGCGGCCCCTGGTAACGCCTTTTCCTTGTCATTCCTGCTCTACCCTGTCATTCCTGCGCAGGCAGGAATCCATTCCGCGAAGTCACGTTAGCGTTCCGGGTTCAGAAATCCTCCGTCACTCCTGACAATGGATTCCTGCCTACGCAGGAATGACAGGAGGGTGGCGGGAATGGCAACGAAGGCCGACCCGACTGAAGCTTTCCCCCAACCCGCCGATACGTCCTTAGTATACCGAGTCTATTAAGGACGTTTATGCTTCGACGGTTACAGCTTGCTCTTTGGTTTTTGGCGGCGATGTCTCCTCTTCTTGTGGGTATAATTGAACTTTTTATAAACTACCGTACTAATTTGTGGCCTATGGTGGTCGTTGCTGGCGTTACGTTTATCTTTTTTACGCACATTTGCACAAACACCCGTTTGCGTATTTCGCAAAAGCTACTTTGGTTGGTTCCTTTGCTGATTTCATCCGGGAGTATTATTTTTTGGGGTTATGGTTTCTTGTCATTACTCCTTTTTATTCCAACCTTGATCATGCTGCTCTATTGTGATCGCTATATTTTGAACCGCTCGGAATCCGGAGAGGGTGCCTGATGCTTCGGTGGTTAAAGGTGTTTCTTTGGTTTCTTAATCTTCTTTTGCTATTAATGCCGTCGTTTATGGTCCTGACACTTTTTCGAAATATTGTTGCTGACTGTGGGCCTTTTACCCGCTCACAAATATCCAACTCTCCATCATTTACTTATAGTGAATACAATGTCATATTTGTGACCTTGTTCATGGTTGGAGTTCTTTTAGCCTGGTGTGCGTATATCAAGCATCTTGTTCAGAATAATCATTCAAGAGTTCCAAAACGTGTTTGGATTCTTTTGCTCCTCCTGCCGGTGATACTCCCTCTACTTGCAACCTTTATGGTTATTTTTCCTGATCTGTTCAGTCCTTTCTTGGCGGGCATCGATACAACCGTCTTCCTGTTTGTTTTCGGAGCAGTTCCATTCTTTTTGCATAGTGCTGTCTGGATTCCATATTTTTTCGTTGAGATTGCGTCAGCTAATCCAGATCCCGATCAATTTTCTCCGGATCGATCGCGCATTGCATGAGGAGTTCGATGCGGCGTTCGGTTCTTTCTTCGGCTTCCTGATAAATTTGGTCCAGGGCGGTTTCGTAGGGGATGCTCGATTCTTTCGCGCGGGATTTGGCCCGTTCCAGCAGGGCGGCGATGCCTTTGTCGGGGTTTTCCGCGTCCACCCGCGAAAACAATTTCAGACAGCGATCCCGGAACGCCTGCTCCGCGGGGGAGAGGGGTTCAGGGATCTGAGCGTTTTCTGAATCATTCATGGGGCATTCGATCATGCAGGGGCCTCATTACTGGCCCCTGCACCCCGCTAGGCCCTGCGGCAACTCGCAAGGCTCAAACAAACTGTATGTAGCAGCGCCTACAAGGATTCGGCGCTGCGATTTTCTGATCTCGCCTTGCTCAGACACGTCCTCGGGCCGCCTCCTAGAGACCGGCCTCCAGCACCTTTTTGATCCGCTCGAAGGCCCAGTCGAGGTCTTCTTTGGTGATGACCAGCGGCGGGGCGAAGCGGATGACGGTGTCGTGGGTTTCCTTGCACAGGACGCCCTCGGCCTTCAGCTTCTCGCAGTACGGGCGCACCTTATGATCCAGTTCCATGCCGATGAGCAGGCCCCGGCCCCGGATCTCCTTGATGTGGGGACTGTTGATGGTGCGCAGCCGGTTGATGAAATACTCGCCCAGCTCGGCGGAGCGCTCGATGAGGTTCTCCTCAACCAGCACTTTCAGCGCGGTGCGGGCTACGGCGCAGCCCAGCGGGTTGCCGCCGAAGGTGCTGCCGTGATCGCCGGGGGTCAGCACGGCCATCACCTCCGCCGTGGACAGCACGGCGGACACCGGATAGAAGCCGCCGGAAAGCGCCTTGCCGATGATGATGACGTCGGGTTTGATGCCTTCATGCTGGTGGGCGAACAGCTTGCCGGTGCGGCCCAGGCCCGTCTGGATCTCGTCGGCCATCATCAGCACGTTGTTCTTTTTGCACAGCTCCTCGGCCTTCTTCAGGAAACCCGCCGGCGGGATGTTGATACCCGCCTCGCCCTGGATAGGCTCGAACAGGAAGGCGCAGGTGTTGGGCGTGATAGCCTTCTCCAGCGCCTCGGCGTCGCCGTAGGGGATGATCTTGAAGCCGGGGGTGAAGGGACCGAAGCCGTCTTTATACTGGGCTTCCGTGGAGAAGCCGACGATGGTCGTCGTGCGGCCGTGGAAGTTGTCTTCGCAGACGATGATCTCGGCCTGGCCGTCGGGGATACCTTTTACCTTGTAGCCCCACTTGCGCGAGACTTTGATGGCGGTTTCCACGGCTTCGGCGCCGGAGTTCATCGGCAGGGAGACGGGCATGCCGGTCAGTTCGGCCAGTTCCTTGTAGAAGAGGGGGAGCTGGTCGTTGCGGAAGGCGCGGGAGGTCAGCGTGACCTTTTCGGCCTGCTCCAGCAGGGTCTTGAGGATGCGCGGGTGGCAGTGGCCCTGGTTAACCGCCGAGTAGGCGCTCAGGCAGTCCAGGTACTTCTTGCCGGTCACGTCATACACCCAGACGCCCTGGGCCTTCTCGATGACGATATCGAGGGGATGGTAGTTGTGGGCGCCCCATTTCTCTTCAATTTCGATCAGTTCGCGGGTTTTATCGTTGGACATCACCTGATTCATGCCTGCGGCTCCTTTTATGCTTGGGGGATACCTTTGTAGAAATACCGATTTCTTCTTGAGATGGATTCCCGCCTTCGCGGGAATGACAGTTGGTGGCGTGAATATTCTCCTGGAAAGTCCTAGAGTTTTCGGCCCAGGCCGCCCGCCGTAATGGTGGCTTCCTCCACGGCGCGGGCCAGAACGGACCGGATCTTACCATCTTCCAGGGTCAGAATGCCAGCGATGGTGCATCCGGCGGGGGTGGTCACGTCATCGCGCAGGGCGGCGGGGTGTCTGCCGGACTCCTTCACCATGGCCGCCGCACCCAGCACCACCTGCGAGACGATCTTCAGCGCCACGTCGCGGGGCAGTCCCACGCGGACGCCGCCGTCGGCCAGGGCTTCCATGATGAGGTAGAGATACGCCGGACCGCTTCCGCTCAGGCCGGTTACGGCGTCGAAGTGCCGCTCTTCCAGTTCCAGAACCTCGCCCACAGATGCGAAAATCTGCCGGGCCAGTTCCACATGGTCCTTGGAGGCAAAAGAACCCGGACAGAAGATGGTCATACCCTGTTTCACCACGCAGGGGGTGTTGGGCATGGCGCGAATCACCGGGTTTGGGGTAACCAATTCCTGCTCGATGGTATTGATGAAGGTGCCTGCCACGATGGAGATGATCAGCACGTCGGCGGGCAGGCCGCTTTTTTTCAGGGTGGACAACACATCCGAGACCTGATAGGGCTTGACGCAGACGAGAATCACGCGGGTGTCGGCCAGTTCGTGGCTGTAGTCGATGTGGACGTCCACGCCCAGTTCGTCCCTGGCACGCTCGCATGAGCGTTCGGTCTTGGCAGCCGCCCAAACGCGCTCGCGCGGGACGATGCCGCTGGTCTCCAGCGCCTGGATGAGCGTGCGGCCCATTACGCCGACGCCAATGACTCCGATCTTGCCGCTTTTTTTCAGATTCATAATCACCTGCTCGCTTCGCCCCCCATTATAACCAAAGTGGGTGCAAAAGCGATGAGAGATCCCGGAAAAAAGGCGGGGTCAGAAGTGCGGGGAACGCGGGGGCTTCGCCCCCGCATACTTTACGAGGGGCGGGTGGGCGGGAAATAATAACCCCTCCTTGCAATCTCTTATTTTTTGGTACAATACCATTCCCGTCGGGAACTTTTAGCAACGGAGCAGGACCCATGGCGAAAAAAGGGAAAGGCAACCAGCCGATTCGTCTGAAAAGCACGGAAAGTGGGCATATGTACCACACCACCAAGAACAAGCAGAAGTTTGCTGCGCGTCTTGAGCTGAAAAAGTACGACCCGTTCGTTGGTCGTCACGTGCAATACCGCGAAGAGAAGAAATAGACTTTTCTCAGGCTTTTTCGAAACCGGCCTCCGCTCCCTGGAGACCGGTTTTTGCGTGTGCTGCCGGAATCTGCACACCTGCGCGGAAATGACAACCAAGGCCACCCCAAAGGCACTATCAAAGCCGGTATTCGAAAGCGAGGTTGCTGTATTCGGGGGGTTCACCGGAGTAGACGGGGATCTCCGTGAAGCCGTGCTTGCGGTAGAAGCGATCGGCCTCCACCATGTCCGTGTGGGTTTCCAGGATCAGCCGCCGGTAGCCTGCCGTGCGGGCAAAGGCGATCAGTTCGTCCAGCAGGCGTTTCCCAATCCCCCGCGCCCGGTATTCGGGGTAGAAATAGAAGCGGCAGAGTTCGGCATCCTTCTCCGAGATTTGTTTAATCGCGCCCGCTCCCACAATTCGGCCCGATTCGTCCTCCAGCACGAAAAAACACGCCTGCGACGGCGGGTAAAAGGCTGGGATATCAAAGAGATCCCGATCCCGGCGATCAAGATCCATCTCGTACCGGTACTCTTCATGAACGAACGTCACCAGGCCGATAACCGCCTGGGAGTCGCTCTGCCGGGCGTGACGCAAGGTGATGCCGGGAATCAGTTGTCTCGTGTCCGTCGTCATGGTTCCTGGTAATAGAGGGTCAATCGCTTTCGGGGGCCAAGGAGGGTGTCCTTCCGGGGGTAATGGCGGTCCAGGGCATCCATCAGATCATAGGCCCCGCGTTTCTGGCCACCACGATACATAAACAGCCACGCCCGTGAAAATTGCCCCGGCAGTTCCGGGCCGGGGCACGGCACAGGCTGGCCGTTGTACTCCCGAACCCAGTAAAGGATGGGCTGGTCCGGCAGGGTATCTTTCAGGTAGTAGGCCAGGGTTGCCGGGGCGCCCAGGGGGCCGTTGACCACGATCACGTCGCCGGGGCGGACCGTTTCGGCCAGGTAACCGGCATTGTCGGCGGTGGCGAATTTCTCCCGGTAGCGGAAAGGCGTTCCAGGCCAGACCGTGGAGACGGCAATCAACAGCATGGCAACAGCCAAAGCAGCCCGGAATCTTTGAGAAAAGGGCTGGCCGGACATTCCCGCCAGCGCCGATCCCAGCAGCAGGTAAACGCCGGGGGCGATGAGCATGGTATAGCGGACAATGGTCACCGTATGGGTCTTCTGCGCCCAGTCCACGCCAATCTGGGCAATAAGCGGCACGGTGATCCACATGGCCAGGAAGCCATGATGACCATACCGCCAACCGTTCCGCCGACCCTGCCACAGCCAGCAGAGAAACAGCAGAACAGTCACCGGAATATAAAAGAACTGCGCCAGATTCTCGTTGCCCGAAACAACGACCAGCGGCTCATAACCCAACGCACCCAGGTAGCGCAGGGGTTTGAGAAGGCCGTCGGAAAAGTGGTCGCCATGATCGAGAATGCCGGTTTTCTGCGCCAGATAGACGGGATGCCAGAGCCAGGCAGCCACGAGGACGAGAATTACGGCAGGCAGAACAGCCAGATGCCGTTTCTCCGGCTTCCTGAAAATAAGAGTCCCGCCAAACAGGGCATGAAACGGCAACTGGAACAGGAAGACATAATGGGTGAAGGACCCGGCCAGCACCGCCACGGCATAAACGACGCTCCACAGCCGGACCCGTCCGGCCCCGCCGTAGAAAATCTTCCACAGTGCCAGCCCGGAGAGACCGGAGCAGAACATGGCCAGGGTATACATCCGGGCTTCCTGGGCATAGTAAAGCTGGAAGGGACTCAGCGCCGCAACCAGAACCGCCCAGAAGCCGAACCAGTGTGCCTTTTCCTCCCGCCCTGAAATTTTTCCGATAGCTTTGCCCAAAAAATAGATCGGGATCAGCATCAGCCAGGAGAATAGCGCGGAAAACCCCCGCACGCTCTCCTCGGAGAGACCGAAAACCCCCAGCCAGGGATTCAGCAGGAGGTAATACAGAGGCATGTGGACGTTCTGCCGCAACATGGCCATCAAGATGTCCGGATTCATCGGTTGCCAGGCCAGGTGCTGATGAAACCATTCGGACACGGTACGGGCTTCCGGCGCAATCTGCTGGGGGTAGCCGTGAACCGTCGCCACCAGCAGGGTGTTGATCTCGTCCAGCCAGAGGTTTTCATGGCCCAGGAACAACAGGCGCAGGATGGCGGCCAGGAGCAGCAGGCCTGCCAGAAGGTATGGGAAAGGGGGAAGACGCATAAAAGAAAAAGCTATGATTCGGACAATGGCCCTCTCATCATAGCAAAACTTCGTGGGAAAACCGGAAATTACCGGGCATTGAAGGCCACGTAATATTCCAGGTCATCCGGCTTTTCGTTGGTGGCGTAGTACTCGTCCATGAACCGGATAAACTCTTCCCGATCCGTGAACTGGAGGCGCCCGTTTTCCCGAAGCGCTTGCTCCAACGTGGTATGGGTCTGGTTGCTGTAGTCATGGGCCGGCCAGATCTCCGTCTGCGGCGGAAATTCATTCTTCACCCGCTGGAGAGAGTCGAACTGCCGCCCCGGATCGCCGCCCGGCAGGTCCGCCCGGCCGCAACTGCGGTTGAAGACACTGTCGCCGGTAAAGAGCTTGTTTTCCCATCCAACGGCCATAAGGTCCGGTGTATGGCCGGGCAGATGATAGAACCGCAGGGTTGCCCCGGCAATGGTCCGCTCGTCCCCATCCCGGACCCGATCGGTCACAAAAGAGGAGGGGGCCAGCTCGTGCATGATATACCCGGCGCCGGTCAGCTTTGCCAGCAACGGGGCGGCGGTGGCATGCTCGGCGTGGTTATGGGTATCAATCACCGCCTTAAGCAGCCAGTTGTCCTTGTCCAGCTTCAGGAGGTAGGTTCCCACGATTTCCAGATCCGGATCGATGAGGATGGCTTCACGGTTTTCCGGATTCCCGATGAAGTAGGAGAGATTCCCCTCTCCGCTCCAGAAGTGTTCGAAAAGCAGTTTCGTCTTGACTTGCATGATGTTGTTTCCTATGGGTTTCAAGGCTTTCAGCAGTCCTATTGTCACTCGATCGGGCAGGATTCGACATTACCCGGACAGTTCCAGGGCAGTTTCGCCAGCACCGAGGCCATTGCACAGGTGCCGGTCAGTCCGGCCACCAGCATGCCCAAGCCGGCAACAGGAACCAGGAACCAGATCGGCTCAATGAAAAAGCCCAGAAGAATCAAGGCGCCAACCACAATCTGGACCTGTCGCATGATACTGATGCCGGTTTTGAGGGAGCGAACCTCGCCGCCCTGCTTTTTCCAGCCCATAATGCCGCCTTCCATCACGACAACATCCCCACAACCCTGGGCTTTCAATAGTTGGGCAGCTTCCCTGGCACGCCGTCCGGACCGGCAGGTCAGGATCACGGCAGGATTCTGCCAAAGCTCCTCCCGAAGCTCCTCGATACTTTCCTGAATATGCTCCAGCGGAATATTCCTGCTGCCGGGAATATGCTCGCGCAGGTATTCATCGCGGCTACGGACATCAATAATCATGGGTGCCATAGCTTTTGCCATCATTCACCCCTCCTTTCGGGGCTGGGTTATTCCGTCTTGCAGTAGATTTCCTGGAGGATTCCAATCAGCTGGAACATCCGGGCGTCTCGGACCCCGTAGAACACCTGGTTTCCATCCCGACGGGCAATCAGGATCTCCTTGTCGCGCATGGTGGCCAGATGCTGGGAGACGTTGGACTGGCTTGTCCCGGTCAGGCCCTCCAGTTCCTGGACGTTCTTTTCACCTTCGCGCAGGGCGCAGAGAATCGCCAGCCTCAGGGGATGGGCCAGCGCCTTCAGACACCGGACCGCCTTGACGATTTTCTCCATATCCAGGGCCTGCATGCCGGGGGAGTTCATCCGTCTTTTTTCTCCAGTTTATTACACTATTAGTATATTCTTATTTTCTAATATTGTCAAGACGGCCCCCGATCTCCGGGTGAAACTTGCTCAGGATTTCAGGGAAGCGGCAAAATCGTGGGCCTTGCCTTCGATCCCATCGGCCAGAGGCGCCAGGGCAACATCGCCATAACGCCGGGCCAGGGCTTTATGAATCAGTTCGTCGGCCAGGGCCGGATTCTTGGGCAGCAGGGAGCCATGCATGTAGGTGCCATAGAGATTTCCGCTGACCGCCCCTTCCTGGCCGTCCTCGCCGTTGTTGCCGTAACCCTCAATCACTTTGCCCAGGGGCTGAAGGCCCTCGCCCAGGTACGTCAGCCCGCTATGGTTCTCGAAACCCACCACGGTGGCGCCGTTCGGGCGAAGCACACTAATATTCCCGATAAACCGCCTGTCCCCGGCCACGGTGTAGGCGTCCATCAGACTCAGGCCCTTCAGTTCCTCGCCTTTATGAGGCTTATAGTAATGCCCCAGAAGCTGATACCCGCCGCAAATGGCAAGAAACACGGCGCCGGACTCGGCGGCGGCTTTCAGCCCTTCCGCCTTGGTGCGGTGGAGATCATCGCAAATACGGATCTGCTGGGCATCCTGCCCGCCTCCCATGAAGTAGAGATCGAAATGCTCAGGGTCAATGCGGTCGGAGAGATCCAGCCCGGTCACGGAGACGTCGATACCCCGCCAGCGGCAGCGCTGGTAGAGCGACAGGATGTTGCCGCGATCGCCGTAGATGTTCAGCAAATCCGGGTAAAGATGGGCAATGCGAAGTTCCATGCGTCCTCTCCTGACAAGGGCCTGTAGCTATTTTAACCCCTGTTTATAAAGAAAACCTTGAGATCGGCTGCCGGAGGCAATTCGATCCGGTTCCATGTTTTTATTGATGTAGAGGACACAACATCACCTGTCAGTATCATCTCAATGGGGAAGTAAAACCATACCGTCCGTCGGGCTGCCGCGCCGTTTGTGTGCCGCAAGCACCGGTCACGGGTAAAGGGAGGACAATCGGAATGAGTTATTTCGACAAGATCGATCTGCTCTCAGAGAAGTACGCGAATGACAAGATGGTCAACGTCGCACGCGAACTGCTGACCGCGGAAGATCAGACCGAAGAGGACTTTCTGGGCGCCCAGGGCGTGCTGCTGCTGGCCGGCCTGATCTAGGCGATTTCACACACGGAAGCGTGGCGAGTTTGCACCCTCGCCACGTTTCCGCATGAAAATCGTCTTACTGGCGTTCGCGAATAATGCCGCTGCCGAACGGATCGAGACTGCCCGTCCAGTCGTTAATCCAGATGTTGCGGTACAACTGCTGCTCCACCGTTCTTTTGCGCGGTGGCGGCTGTTTCCACTCGTCGCGATAGGTCTGGGTCTCGATGACTTCGACCGTCTGCGGAGAAAAGCCCATGATATCCAGCAGTTCGGGATGCGGCGCATAGGCATGCGCCGATCCTGCCAGGAGTCCCAGCAGCGCCAGGGCGGAAATGACTTTGGGTCCCATCGTCTTGATACTCATAACTCTCAAATGCCTCTCGATGATGTTTCCAGTGTAACGGAAGCCATTACGGATTATATCGTTATTATAAAGGAGATTTTTAACTTTGTAGGAATGGGGAAAGGGTCTTATAATAGAAGGGCAGGGCAAGGGCAGGAGTCAGCCGGGAAAAGCCCCTGCCGGGACAGGAGGAGAGAAGAGAATGGTTGAAACGTCAGCTTGCGGACGCCATTGCGGAGCGGCGGAAGCCAATGCTTTCGGCACCGCACACGGCGGCGTCATCCTGAGCCTGGCCAACCGTTGCGGGCAGGAGGCCGTCATGAAACGCCACCCGGAGCAGCCGGTTTTCACGGATGAGGTCATCCGCCTGGATTTTCTCGGCCCGGTGGCGGTTGGCGATGTTATGGAAGCCAGCGCCCATATTGAAGAGGGCAATGGCACTATGGCCACGGTAAAAATTACTGTCAGGACCGGAAAAGCCGGGGACAAAACCGGAGAAATCGCCGCCATCGCAACCATTCGGTACAGAATCGGCTTCAAAACGTAACAATTTGGCCCGAATCCTGAATTCCCGGATTTTTCTGCCGATAATACTCCTGAAGGCCAGCAACCAGGCGCTATACAGCCAGAAAGCATCTCAAGGAAGCAAGTTTATGACCACCCTCCACGACATGACCCGCTACGATCTCCCCTGGGAGTCCCTGGAAGCCATCATCAACGGCATTTCCTCCATCGACCTGACGGCCATGCCGATCCGGGATCATGAGGAAGCCTACCAGTTCATCCTGAACTACGGCTATGACATGAACCGGGCAGAGGACGCCGCCGAGGTGCGGGCCTTTTTCGTGGAAGCCGTCAACTTCATCAACGAACGGCTGCTGAGCAATAATGAGCTGTGGGAGAGTCTGGGCGAGCCGTCCTCGCCCCAGTCCCACATCCCGGACCCGGTAGCGCTTTGCGCGGACATCCCGGACCTGCTGCTGATGGCCTCCCAGGGGAAAAAACCGAACTGTTACTGGGCCTGCACCGTTCTGAAAGTAATGCACACCCTTTCACATATCCAGAACGGCCCATACTACCGGCAGTTTGGCGAGGCGCGGATGCAGATCCTCAACCGGTTCGACAGCCTTCTCGAATGGCATCCCGGCGGATACTACCTGCTGAAAGGCATCAACGGGATGAGCGTCTCCCTCTTCGGCTTCGAGGCGAAAAGCCAGAAGACCCGCGAGAGCATTCTCGTCAAGATGCTCTGCAAGAAGGAAAACGTCGCCGAGAACATCAACGACCTCATCGGGGTGCGGTTCATCACCCACTCCCCGGCGGACGCCGTGCAGGTCATCCACATCCTGCGCGAGCAGAAGGTCATCCTGTTTCCCAATATCATACCCAGCCGGTCCCACAATACGCTGATCGATCTCGAACGGTTCCGGCAGGAATACGAAGCCCTGCGTGACGACATGAAAGCCGGAAAGACGGATGCCGAGTCACTCGATGCGTTGTTCCGCGACTTCAGGGAAGTCCCGGAGAACAACTTCGACCACAACCCGGCCAGCCTGCCGGATTACCGGTCCATTCACATCACCTGCCGCCAGCTCATCCGCATCCCGAACCCCGACACCCAGGAAGAGGTCCGGTTCTTCATTCCCTACGAGGTGCAGGTAACGGACAAGGAAAGCTATTTCGAGAGCCGCCACGGCACCAGCGCCCACCAGATGTACAAGCAGAAGCAGTTTGCCAACGCCCGCCGCCGGGTGTTGGGACCGCTGCTGAAATCCCGAAAACGGAGCAAGAGCAGCCCATGACCCGGCCATTCTCCCGCCTGGACCACGCAGAAAGGCTGGAAAAGCTCCCCGGCAAGGCGCCTAAAATTATCGAACGCAGCAATAGCTGCATTCTTGCGCTTGAGAACAGGCAATTATGGCTGTCCTGCAACGGCAGCCCCGCTGCCGGAGCCATCGGTGCGAAGCAGGGCAATGATCTCTGCCGGGCGCTACAGCGGGCATTGGCCCTGACAGACCGGTTTGATGCGATGACAATCATCATCGACTCCGCCGGAGCGCATCTTCAGGAGCCGATGGAAGGACTGAAGGCCGTCAATAACATCCTGGAAACCCTGTGGGAGATCCGGCGGACGGGTAAACGCATCCGGGCCATCATCCCCAACCGCTGCTACGGTGGCGCCTCGGTATTCATCTGTACGGTGGCGGATGAGATCATCCTGGGACCCAAGGCCCGCCTCGGCCTGATCGGCAGCCGGGTCACCGGTGCCAGCGGAGTTGTCCCCTCCGACGCCGCCATGAACGCACACCCAAAACTGCGCCGGGCCGCTGGTTCCTCGGCACAAGACTACCTGAACTGCGTGCTGCCGGAGTGAAAGGACCGAACAGCCCCTGTTACGCGTTGGCGATGCTGGTGGCGACGCTGCGGCCTTCTTTTTCACGCCACCAGGCAAGCAGCAAGCTGGCGACGCAGATGCTGGAGTAGGTTCCGATCACGATCCCCAGGATCAGGGCCAGAACGAACTCGCGGGTGGTTTCGCCGCCGAAGAAGTACAGGGCGAAGAGGGGAAACAGGGCCGTCAGCGAGGTGTTGATGCTGCGGGCCAGGGTCTGGTTCACGCTGAGGTTCGCAATCTGCGCAAAGGGCAGCTTCTTGCTGTACAGCACCCGGCTGTTCTCGCGCAGACGGTCGAAAACGACGATGGTATCGTGGACGCTGAAGCCGACAACAGTGAGGATGGCCGTCACGAACATGCTGTCCACCTCCACCTGAAACAGGTAGCCCAGCGCCGCAAAAACCCCGAAGACGAACAGCGTGTCATGAGCCAGGGCGATCAGGGCGCAGATCGCATAGTCAAACTGGAACCGGAAGGTCAGATAACCCACGATGAGAATATAGGCGGCCACCAGCGCGATCACGGCGTTGGTCAGCAGCTCTGACGCCAGCGTCGGGCCGATGGAGTTCTTCTGCAACAGGGTCATGGAACCGAAGGCTTCGCGCAAGGCGTTCTCGATTCCGGTCTGATCGCCCTGCCCAATCTGTTTGCTTCGAATGGAAACCAAGGTGTTGATCTCAAACCCGGCAGGCTGGGACTGGCTCCCATCACCAACCGTCCCTTCCGTCTCCCCTTCAACTGCCGCAACAGACTCGCCGGGCGCAGGGCCAAGCTGTTCTCCTTCTGATTCTGACGGAGCGGCTGCTGAACTCAGCATTTCCGTCCGGGGTTCCTGGATCTGGATCACCGGGTTGGCATAACCGTATTCATCAAAGATTCCACGGATAACGTTGAGATCCTTCTGGCCGATATCCTGCTGGAAACCGTAATCCAGGATTGTTCCGCCCGTAAAGTCGATGCCCAGGCGGACCGGAGTGTGGGAGGGGGAGTTCACCATCATCAGGACGATGAACACGATCCCCGGTATGAGCAGCAATGCCGAAATCGCCAGGTAAAGGGGCCGGTACTTCACGATGTCGATAGGACCGGACTTCAGGTAGGGAGTTTCTTTTTGTTTCGCGTCAGTCATGAAAGTTCTTTCTCTCTATGATTTGGAGGCGACTTCGCCCGGCTTCACGCCGAACATCGTGGGATTGCCCACCTGTCCGCCGGGGCCGAGAATCAGGTGAAGGAAGGAGCGGGTTACGGTGATGGCCGAGAACATGCTTACCAGCACCCCGATGGCCAGGGTAATGGCAAAGCCCTTCACCGCACCGGTTCCCAGAATGTACAGCAGCACACAGGTAATGATGGTGGTGGTATTGCTGTCGAAGATGGACGGAAACGCCCGGTCGAAACCGACCTCGATGGCCTTGTGCAGTGAGCGCCCGGACTTGATCTCCTCTTTGGTCCGCTCGAAGATCAGGATGTTCGCGTCCACCGCCATTCCGATACTCAGGATGAACCCGGCAATACCGGCCAGGGTGAAGGTGACGCCCAGCAGGTTATAGGCGGCATAGGTCAGCAGGGTGTAGACAACCAGGGCCATATCCGCAACCACCCCCTGAAAACGGTAATAGGCGATCATAAAAATAAGGACGAGAACCAGACCGCCAATCCCGGCGTAGAAGCTCTGCTCAATGGAGGCCTTCCCCAGCAACGGCCCCACGGTGCTTTCCTCGATAAACTCAATGTCCATCGGCAGGGCGCCCGCATTGAGGGTATCGGCCATCAGCTTGGCCTCCTCGTGGGTGAAATTCCCGGTAATCTGCCCGGAACCGGCCACGATGGCCGACTGCACACTGGGGGCGGACTCCAGTTCACCGTCAAAATAGATGCCCAGGGGTTGATGACCCACGACAAGCTTCTGGGTCAGCTCCCGGAACTTACGAGTTCCCTCCTCGTTCAACTGGAAGGTCACAACCCAACCGTTGGCCCCATCGGGGGCAATATCCGCGCTGGCCAGATCCCGGCCTGAAACGCCGCTCGGTTCCCAGATCACCTCCCCTTCCGGGGTAATCCGCTGGGTCCTGAATTCCAGCAGGCCAGTCTTGCCGATGCGCTCCTTGGCGCGTTCAGGGTCCTGCTCACCCGGAATTTCCACCAGCAGACGCCGATCGCCGGAACGCTGGACGATGGCCTCGGAAACGCCCATCCGGTCCACCCGTTTCTGGATGATGGTGTACAGGGCGTCCATGGTCTTGGAAGTCACCTGCTGGCCGGGATCAGGCGGAACCGCCTCCAGGGTCAGCCGGGTGCCGCCTGAAAGATCGAGACCCAGGGTCGGCGGGGTCTTGGTCACCACAAAGAGTGCTCCCAGCAGGAGGGCGACCACAATCAGCAGGGTGACCTTGGGATTACGGAAAAGATTCACGGTGAAAACTCTCTCTAAAAAACCTTCGTGTCGGGCAAAGCTTAGCACAAAGCAGGGCGTTGGGGAAAGAACCGGCTTCCGTTATGACGGTTTATTAAAATTCCCGGTCATTCCTTCGGCTGAACCATCAGGATGGAACGCAGCGGGCGCTTGACGGGAGCGCCGTCATCGCTGAACTTGCCGTAAAACGTGTTGCCCCGGAAATGGATTCCGGAAGAACTGCCGCCATCCAGTGAAAGCACCCGGACAGCCCCGGCTTCGGTCATCATGTCGCGCATCTGCTCCAACGTGACGCCGGATGTCTTTTCACCCGGCTTCATGGCCATCATGGCCAAGATGATGTCACCGTTCCCGGTTATCCCCACGGCACTGCGGGCATTGGGGCGCACCGTGCCGATGGAGTCGCGGATCATCTTGCCCGCGTCGTCATAATCGGTAAAGGCCTCTTCCCGCGCCCGGTATTCCGGCGACAGAAGGGGCCCAGCCCCCAGGGCCGAGGCAAGCGTGCAATGATCCGGCACCGGCGTGTCATGAGACGTTATATCATAGCGAATCCCGCCGTTGCAAATATACCGCCGGAACTCACTCCGGTTGAAAAACTGCGCCATGTAGGGTTTCAGGTTCGTATTCCCGGTCAGCCCCTCATTCAGAGCGGGATCGTCCCAGGATAGTCCATCCAGGGTCACGTAGGAAACCGCCTTGCCGTTGGCCGGATCGAAGAATCCGCCGTTGATGGCCGCCAGGGGGTTCTCGCGCTCAATAAAGGTTTCAAGGGTTTCCAGGGTGCCGGGCTGCTCCGCCAGGGCCGGAACCACTTCGTAGGCGCCCGCCGCCGGAACCGTCACGGCATAGAAAACACCGTTCTCCAGGGTCTTTTTCATGAAGGAGAGGTCGGCGGATGCGGCATCCGCCTCAAAAAACCGGCATTTACCCAGAGCCGCGGGAATCATGACCGCAAGGAGGGCCAGGACGGGCAGCAAAAGCCAGGAAAAAAGGCGAAAGTTCATTGAAAAACTCCCTGATCAACTTGACGTGCGGGGGAATTCTGGTACACATGGAATCACGGACCGGTCCGGGAAGCGATTGCGGAAACCTGTGGATATATACAAATCCCTGTCCCTGTATACCTTTCATTATGTCATAGCACAATATCCATACTGACGGCCACTTTCGGGGAATGTTTCCACTAGCAAAAAAAACGGTTCACCGGTTTTACTAGGGGCAGGGGCAAATATCCTGAAGACCTATTCTTAAGGGGACATTCTGCTTGATCCGATTCGACATTACGCGAAAGCTGGTGCCAAACAGCAAGAACATGCTGTACCTGGCCTCAAGCGCGGTGCTCACCCGGCTGGGCATTGCGGGGGTTCGCGTATGGCAGAACGAGCCTTCCAAGAACCATAACCCCGAATACTCCAAGGTCGACAAGTACAGTGCCCTGTGGGAGAGGATTTTCGTCGAGTTCATCGGCACCGGCGGCTATATGCTTACGATTCACGCCGGGATGGACGTCTTCGCCAACTTTATCGAGCAGAAACTCAAACTGCCCCTGTTCAAAAAGGGTCGCGACAAGCTCCCCGGCTTCAGCGACAAGCAGACCCAGGCCACCTTCCACAAGGTGAACCGGGCCCTTAAGGACGTTTACGGAGAATCCGAGAGAGGCATCATCAAACGGTCCATTTTCGACGGCGCCAGCCGCAAGCGGCTGTTCGACCAGTTGAAAAAGGCCCATGTCGATGTGGAAAACCCCATTATCCAAAAACACGTCGTCAACAAGCTGGACGATTACATCATGAAGCTCAACAAGCACTGCGCCTATACATGGGGAGTCGGCATCCTGCTCGGCGCCCTCTTTGGCGGCGTGGTCATCCAGTTCGTCAACGACCGGATCTTTGCACCCTATGTCGTTCCCTTCATCAACAACGTTCTCGGCATCAGTGACAAGCCCCGCCAGGTCATCTACGAGAACAACCCGTTCGTTTCGTACAACTCCAGCCCCATGTCCTGGCAAACCAACCTTACGCAGAAAGAAAGGACGTACCGGTTCTAGTCATGGTCAGCAGCATTGCAGCCAAAACCCTGCAAAACGCCTCACGGATGTGGGGCAGCAAGGGCGTGCTGGCCAAAAACCTGAAAACCGTCGCCGGAGACTACGCTCACATCCTCACCCAGGATCACGCCTCGCTGAAGGCCAATGCCCTGATCTTCTCGACGCTGATCCTGGTGCTGTCGCGCATCAGCATCGCCTATGGCTCCGCCAAGAAATCCAAGGGAACCCCGGATGAACAGTACCGCCAGCAGGAGTTCATCCGAACCACCATCCGCGAACTCTGCGGATGGACGCTGAGCTTCGTCGCCTTCCGATTCTTCGAGAGCCAGTTGAAACGCGGCATCCGTCACTTCCTGAAAATCGGCAAGAGCAACGCCCCGGCCATGAAGGAGTACCTGAAGCAGATGGGTGACGACATCGGAAACTGGCTCAAGGGCGATCTCAAGGCGATTCGCAAGCCCCAGCGCGGGCCTTTCATAGGCCGGGAGCAGGAGTTCTCCAGGTTCGACCGGGATGTGTACAACAAGCCCTGGGTCAAATCCCTCATTGAACTGTTCTCGCGCAACGACCGGAAACTGTCGGCGGAGGCGAAGATTTCCAACTTCTACGACTGGTTCCCCATTCTCGTGGGGTCCATCCCGTCCCTGTACCTCTCCGGTTACGCGCTGGAGCGTTTCAGCATCGACAACTCCAAAATGGTTGTCGATTCGTTCAATAGCTGGTTAAATGCTCGCAAGCAGAAGCACCTGCCCCATGCCGGGGGCAATCCGTTCCTGGTTCCGCATAACGCGCAGGAAAACGATTTCACCAACTACTTTTACAGCATCCGCCAGAAACAGGCGGGTCAGCCCTGGTTCCAATAGCACAGGACGCCATGACCCTTCAGGATCTCCATCTCGGCACGGACATCGTGGAAATCACCCGGCTGCGCGGCAGTCTGGAACGCCACGGCATGGCCTTTTTCGAGCGCATCCTGACCCCGGACGAACTGGCCTACTGCCGCCAGGATCACATCCAGGGCCGCCATGACGACAGTCTGTTCCTGAACCGGGCCGCGGGACGCATCGCCGTCAAGGAGGCGGTCAGCAAGGCACTGGGCCTTGGTGTCAGCGGGCTGGGATACTCGGACGGCCTGCCCTGGCGGAACATCGAGGTTGTTTCCGTTCCCAAAAAGCAGCCGAATCTGAAACTGACCGGCAAGGCCCATGAGGCCGCCAAGAGCGCCGGAGTCACCCACTGGCGCATCAGCCTGAGCCATGACGGCGGCTACGCCGTTGCCACCGCTATCGGCCTCGTGACGGCATAATTCATGAAACAATGCCCGAAAGCATGACACTTGCGGGCATTGGGAACTGATGCGGCAGCTTGCTATTTTTTCCGGGCAGCCGTCTTTTTGGTGGCCGGTTTCTTAGCGGCAATAGGCTTCTTGGCCGCAGGCTTTTTAGCCGCTGTTTTCTTAGCCACCGGTTTCTTCGGAGCAGCTTTTTTCACGGCAGTTTTTTTAGTGGCCGCAGGCTTTTGGGCGGCGGTCTTCTTCGCTGCTGGTTTTTTGGCCGCTGGTTTTTTGGTTGCTGGTTTTTTGGCTGCTGGTTTTTTGGCCGCGGTTTTCTTTACGTCGGTCTTCTTCGTCGTGGATTTTACCGCTGTTTTCTTGGCGGCAGGCTTTTTAGCCGCCGTCTTTTTGGCCGTTGCTGTTTTCTTTGCAGCTGGTTTCTTTGCCGCCGGCTTCTTCACGGTCGCTTTTTTGGTCGTGGCGGCCTTGGCGGTTGCTGACTTCTTAGCCGCCGGTTTTTTTGCAGCCGGTTTCTTCGCGGTTGAAGACTTCGATTTCACAGCCGTTCCTCCTTTTAATCCCAGTTCCTTGCGCAGAGCGTTCAGTTCGTCACGGGTCACGAGATCCAGGGAATCAATGACTTTTCTGATGCTGGTATTCACCCACTGATCCAGATGCTGTTTTTCCTGCCGGATGATTTTGTTCAGATCCTCGCCCAGAAGCCGGCCTTCGTACTGGCTGAGCGCCCCCTGGTCGACAAGATCATCCACGTATTCCTTCACCTTGTCGGTGGTACGCACCATTGCACCCAGACCGATCAAAAACGCCTTCCTCACGGACTCGACCGCGGCGTTCTCCCTGCTCGATTTCTTGGCCATTCACTGACTCCCCATATTGGCTTAATGATGTGATTGATAACTGTCCTGCATCCCATCGGGATCACTATCTGTCATTTTACATCCTGTTTGGATTATGGAGATCAAAATTCTGAATTTTTCGACCACCTGAGGGATCGGACAATCCGAAAACCATGTCACGAAATGTAACAAGTGCGGGAAAAACCCTGCAAAACCGCGCATTCTGCTTACGCTCCCAATCAGAGTGAATCAAAAGTCGCATTTGAGAAGAACCGTCTGAGAAGAAAAAGCCGGGCGCTCCTCCGGACAAAGGATTTCTTCCGTCCCCGCTAAAGATCGCCGCGGGGACCGTCGAGACAACGATCAGGAAGAAAGCCTGCCATCGCGCCATGAGGAGACAGCCAGGCCGATTCCATGCTGAGAAACCGTAGGAGGTGCGGTCCCGATGGGACTTGCTGCAAGCCAATCCCGATTTCTGATGCTGACCGCCCGCAAGAGCGATCTCGAACTGACGGGTCAGCAGATCAACCAGTCGCGCCTGCAACTGGCCAACATCACCAATGACCTCTTCAACGTCGCCTCCAACCTTGATCCGGATACGGACGAGGCCATTCAGATCCAGTTGCGGATCAATTCCCTGCAAAGTCTGGACCAGGGGCTTGAACTGCAACTTCGGCGGGTGGATACCCAGCAGCAGGCCGTCCAGACCGAGATTGAGGCCGTTCGTAAAGTTATCGACAAGAACATCGACCTTACATTCAAGACTTTCGCTTAATCGTCGAAAACAGACCTAGGAGATCCCTTTCTGAAGGAAGGAACCGGGAACAGACGCTATGAGCTACAAGAACGATTCGGAAATCGTCATCCTCAACAAGTATTCCAAGGCCAGCAGCGCCGCCAAGGCGGAGCTGTTCGAAACGTATGACCGCCTGCGCGACCTGACCGTCTCCGGTCCGGCCCTCGGCGGCAGCGGCATGGGCAAGTTCGGCAGCTTCCTGATGAACTTCGCCCGCATGTTCGGCGGCGCTCCCTTTGCGCCCACATTCGGCAACGAATCCATCAACATTCCCGGTACGGCGTTCTACAGCCCCATCACCGGCGGAACCGGGATTGTTCCCGGAGGCAACGCGGCCTTTGGCCTTGCGCCCTTCTCCCAGATCGGCGGATTCCCCGGCGCGGGCGGCGCGGCCCCCATTGACTGGTCCGCCGGATTTTTCGCCGGAGGCGCCGCCCCCATCGGCGGCAATATCAGCCCCCTTTCGGTTCTTTCAGCCGCGGGCGTCGGCTCGGATCTCGCCATGTCCCTCGGCATTTCCGGTATCGGAGACTTCGGCTGGGACGGTGACTTTGCCGGCGGCATCATTGCCGGTGGCGCCAGCCCCGTCGGCACCGCAGCCACGGCGGGCGGACTCGCCGCAGGCACCGCCGCGGGCGCCGGTTTCGGACGCAACTGGGTGCTTCCCGCCGCGGGCATCGTCAGCGGCGTTGGCGGCATCCTGACCACCCTGGGTCCATTCTTCGGACCTTTCGGCATTGCGGCAGCCGCGGGCGGCGCCGTGCTGAACGGAGCCGCCGGAGCCGTGCTCCAGTCCTTCCAGCACGTGGCCAACCGAATCCTGGTCAATGCGGACACGATCCTTGCCAACAAGGTGAAAAACCTTGAGACAACGATCAAGCAGCTCGACGCCCAGCAGGACATCGTGAAGAAGTTGCTGAAGGAATCCATCGACGGCGACAAGAAAGCCCTCGACAATCTGTAGGAAAGCTTATTGTCATCCCGCCTTCAAGGGAATGACAGTATCCCTGAGGTGGACGAAAGAGAAAACCCATGAGAAATGATCCGCAAGACACGCTGATGTACGCCACGTTCGTCAGCACCGCCATCCAGGAGCGCAACCCGCTCCGGCAGGCGCTGCGTGAGATCGTCCAGCGGGTGCGCAACATTCTCTTTTTCCGCAAAAACCTGAAGGCCATCACGGTGCGCCGGCAGGAGTTGGAACAGCGCCTGGAATTCATCCGCATGCAGATTGACGATCCCGCTCACCGGCACCGGGGGCAGAAGATCAACAAGCTGAGGTGATCACCTAGAGGGTCAGGTTATCGCGCCCTTTTTCCGCCAGGCGGAGAAAATTGTCACGGAACGCGATGGCGTCCTTGCAGAGGATTCGGGCCAGTCCTTTCAGCAGGCGGTGCTTGACCCCTTCCTCGGTCAAGCCGGTGTCCTCCAGGGCGCCCTTGTCAAACTTCAGGCCGGTGATTAGTTGGGCGGCGTTCAGGATATCCTCGACGGTTTTCGGCGAACTGAAACTGCTGCCAAGGGTTTCCCGGCCAAAATCCTGGGCCGGTCCGCCATACCAGCGGGTCGTACGATCCATATTGCGATCCAGCAGGGAAAAACTGTATTTTTTCGCCTCGGCTTCAGATTCGGGGCGAACGGTCACGACAACCGTATTCTGACCGTCGAGGCGATGAGCCACTTTTTCGGCCCGCGCACCGAACCGGGTAGGAGAGACCACATTCGTCATCATCGGGAGAATTCTCCTTCACACACTACTATTTTTGTAATGATTCAGAATAGAACAGACACTGCCCGATGAAAAGCCATGCCGTTACATCCTTTATTAAAGAACGGATACCAGAAGGAATCAGTATTAACTCATGATTCCGCAGTCGCGCATCACAGGCCATAGCTAGCGAGGCGAACGCCTCCGCAGTCAATCGCCCCAGACCATGACTGGAGGGGCTTTCGGCTCAAAACAAAATCTGATTATCGGGAATAAGGCAATGTAGCCATGCCTGTTTGCTATTCCCGCATATGTCATTCCCGCGAAGGCGGGAATCCATTGTGCCAACTTGCCGAAATGCTGAAACGATCCCTGTACGTTAGTTCTATCAATGGATTCCCGCCTTCGCGGGAATGACACATGGGCCAGGGGGCGGATATCCCTATAGATGACCTATACATTATGTTTTATTCCCGATAATCAGGAAACAAAAAGCCCTTTCCGGTGTCCGGACAAGGGCGTGTGGGTGTGGGATGGAGGTAGGTAGGTAGGTAGGTAGATAGGTAGCCTGTTGAAGCGTGTGGAACGAAATCGGGTTACGTCCTCGGAACGTCGTAGAAACGTTGTTCCGAACTCGTCCCTCTCAGGAGCTGATCCAGATCGTTCATGTGGATCTGGGATTCGCGGCCCCATTCATCGTTGGACGCCCCGGCGATTTCGCGCAACTGCGTCCGCAGGATGTGATCGTTGTAGATAATCCGTCCGTGGGCCTGGGCGTAGCGGGAATTGTTCCACGCATCCACCACGTTTTTCAGTTCGTCCTTGTTGATGTAGTCGCCGCTGTTGAACAGCCCGCCGTTGTCGGAGTATGCCCGGAAGTGATCCCGCATGAACTGTAGGAATTTGGGGTCCGTGAACTCCATATTCCGGTTTTCGGCCTTCTGCGCGGCGACCACCAGATCGTCAGCCGTTGCGCCATCGCGATCCCAACCCCAGTCATTGCTGTTGTTGGCATTGCGCTGCAGGAACTGGTCGGCCTGGCCCTTGAGTTCCTCGCGGATCTGGTCCGAACTCAACTCGCGGCCCTGGGTGCGGCGGAAGTATTCTTGCAGTTCCGGCACGCTGTAGTAGCGGTATGCGGCGTTGGCGAGATCGTCCTTGTTCATGCCGACGGTCCAGAAGGAATTGTCCTGTCCGTCACGCAGGCTGACGTTGCCGTTTTCGTCCTGCTGAAGCAGGCTTCGAATGAAATTCGGATTCTCGAACAGGTTGTCGATAGGCCGGATTTGCTGCTGCGGCGCAACCTGAACAACGGTCGGCCCGTTGGGGGAGTCTGCAACCACGCGCTGTGGCGGAGTCGTGACAACCTCATGCGGCACCCGGCCATTCAGATCGCTGGCGGGACCCATGCCGTAGTTCTCCTCGTAGATCCAGTGCATGTTGGCAGGAATGCCGGAAGAATAAATCGAGGACTGACCGAACATGTGGGAATAGCCGTGGGCGGGTCCGAAACTCTGGGTCGGCACAACATTGCCCAGCACTTCGGGGAAAGTGTGTGTATTGTTAAAGTGATGACCCTGGCTGGCCTCGGCAAGGATCTGGTGACCCAGATATTGCAGGGCCATGGATTCGCCCAGAATATCGATGCCGAAGTTATTGGTCTGTCTGACAAAACTTCCCGGCTGATTGGGATCGGTAAAGAACGACTGCCCGAAAATCTGCGATGCAGGCATACCCTTATGCCCCCCTGATTCGTGTAACGCTCCCTCAAAGCAGGTCTGGTGCGATTCAACCGCCCAGTAACCCTCTCACATGCATAAAAACATCGTGAATGCTTTTTGTGTTAGCAATTTTTTAATAATTGGCGAGAGATTAACCTGAAAAGGCTTGAGTTTATTGAATCTCACCATTTATTAAGCATGTCGTAATCAGGCCGCTTTGACGAAATGGACTCCCGCTCCCCGTCTTTACGGGGACAAGCTTCGCGGGATGTCAACGTAAATACAGAATAGAACAGGACATTCGTATTGACGCCCGGTTTCGTAGTCGATTGCCCCAGCCCTATCTAAGGAGGCGAACGCCTCCCCATAACTAAAGGGCGCTTTGCGCCCCAAAGAGAAAGCCCTTTCCGGTAATCGGAGAAGGGCGTGTGGGTGTGGGATGGAGGTAGGTAGGTATTAACCGTGCGGCGTTGCCGCAAAATCTTTAGTACCGTGGTCCGTCGGTGTACTGCCTTTCGGCGGCGCTGACCCCTTTGAGGCGATCCTCGATGTCGTCAATGGTGACGTTGACATCGATGCCCCAGTTGTCATACTGGTTCACCAGACCGTTGAAATGGCTGCTAAAACTGTCCTTGTCCGCATTGATGAAACCGTGCCGGTTGCCATAACTCTGGTTCCAGAGGTTGATGGCATTCTGCATGTCCGTTTCATTGATGGAACTGTTCAAGCCGTCGGCATAAACCGCATCGTTTCCGGCCTCGTACTGATCCTTGAGAAATTGCAGAAACTTCGGATTGTTGATGGTGGTCGTGTCCTCCCGCTGGGTCTGCCGCGCCACCTGAACGTCATCCTGGGACAAGCCTTTGTCCTTGCCGCTGCCGAAGATCAGCCCGCCAAGGGCGCCTATACCGGCTCCAACCAGTGCCGCGGGAATGGCCCCAACACCGAAGCCCCAGACCCCGATGGCCGCTCCTGCGGCAGCGCCCGCGGCGGCACCGGTCGCTACGTTACTTGCCGTACTCTGGAATTCGAAGTTGTCCACGTTCTGGCGGTTGTCACTGAGGAACCGCTGCGCCCGCTGCTGGACGTCCGCCGTTGAAAAGCCCCATTCCCGAAGGTTTCTTGCGCCATAATACTGTTCCGCCGCCGAGACGAGATCGTCCTCGTCAAGGCCCGCGGTGCCCCAGGAGTTATCCTGCCTGTGGTGGGTCTCTTCCAGGTATCTCAGGAAGTCCGGATAGTTGAAAATGCCGTAGACCTTCCCGTCCACCGGGCTTCTGAACCCGATTGAGCGCCCGTTTTGCCGGGCCACCTGCATCCTGGGATTGTTGCCTTGTGATTCTTCCGAGAAAACTTCCACGGTGACATCGTCATCGCGATCGTTGCGATCCGTCGTTTCGCGGGCCGCCTGCGCCCCGGCCTGGGCTTCCACGACCGTGACCGTCACGCGGCTGCCCGGCTGTGCGGATGCCGCACTCTTCCAGCGGATGCCCACCTGTTCCATATTTTGGTCAATTTCCTGGAAAATCCTGTCGAGGGATCGACCCTGTTCAAGTCCCCGGATAATCGGTTGACCGATAATTTCACCGAAGATCATGGATTCGCCCAGAATATCGGTGCCAAAAATGGCGGTGCCATTCCCATAGTGAAGATTGCTGCCCGGAACCTGCCTGTTAAAGCTGTCCCCAAAAATCTGCATACCGTAATCCATATTTTCAACCCCCTAAGGTTATTCTTGAAATAACCTTCTGCCCTGCACCCATTTTCGTCAAAAATGCTGCATCAGCTTTTGATCCAAAGCGTACGGCTGCCTGTCTATGAAATTGTGTTTACCCCAGCCCCGTAGCCTATATGTCTATCTGTTGTTAGTATAAAAACAATCTAAATTATTTTTGTGCTACCGGGGATATCCAATTATTTCAAATTCTTTAGAAAAGGACGTCCCCAATCCGGGCTAAAGGCTCAGCCGGCCAGCGCTTCGCCCCCGTCGCCAAAATCACCATTTTCATCGTCATGCGCCCCTGAACCTTCGGCCCGGTCGTTATTGCCCAGCAGGGAAACCAGAACCTGAAGCTCTTTCTTGTCGCCCACCAGTTTGAAGTATTCAAAGAAGTTCTTCGTCACGTTCAGCCGGTAGCTGCGACCTTCCCGTTTCTTGGTGACCAGCTTGCGGGCCAGCAGTTCGGGAATGTGGTCATAAACCTGGGAGCCGCGCATTTCCACCAGATCCGACTGGAGCACGGGAGCTTTGATCGCAATGGCGGAAAGGGTCCGCAGGGCGCCGGGGGTCAATTCCATGGGCATCATCTTGTCGAGAACCGGCTGGTAGTCTTCGCGCACCTGCAAAATATAGCCGTCGGCGTCGTCAATCTCCAGCGCACCATCGCGGAAGGCGTAGTCGTTCATCAGCTCCATCAGGGCTTCTTCCACCTCGAAATCATCGGCGCCCAACAGTTCGCCGATTTCCATGATCTGGAGCGGCTTGTTGGTGACGAACAGAACGGTTTCGATCATGCCCTTCAGGGGCGGACGGGGCTTCAGGGCTTCGGACTCTTCCGTTTCGGCTTTCACCGCAGGATCTTCAGTCTGATTCCCGGCCTCCGCCTTTTCAACTTCTTCCCTTTCAGCTTCTTCGAGGGCGGCCAGGCCAAAGACTTCCATCCCGGCGGATTCCATGCCGATGGTTTCCTCGCCATAGGCAATGATTTTCTCACTGAAGAGCCGGTCGTCGTATTCCTTTCCTTTTTTCCGGGCCATTGGCTGTGCCTCCTATCCGGTCGCTTCCAGGGGCTTGTCGTCTTCATAAGACACGTAGAGTTCCGCGTAGAATTCCTCCTGGTGCATATCCACCACGCCGCGGGCCGCCAGGAACAACAGGGCCAGGAAGGCGGAAACCTTGTCGATCCGGCCCGCCTCCATCAGCTCGGTGAGTGAAATCTGCTCATTATGCACCAGCAGGCGTTCAAGGATCTCCTTGAGCCGCAGAATGGTATCCTCGATAAACTCCTCATGGGCCAGTTCCTCGATATCATCAGACGTGAGATGGCTGTAGTCGGTCATCCGGCGATGATCGTCCTTCTCCACCTTCTCGCGCATGCTGCGCTTGCGCTCCAACTCCTCGTATTTTTTCAGTTCGACAATCAAATCCTCCAGGGTGACCCGGCGGATGCGTTTTTCCTTGGTGCTGGTGCGCCTTTGGATCAGTTGGTCCAGCGAGGTGTAGGGCAGCATCATCTGCCCCATCCGGTTCTTGAGGCCCCGGCCATCGAGATCGATGTCGCCGTCGAGCAGCTCTTCAAGGAAGGCTTCTTCCGGAGCGGGTTCCAGGTAGTCGATCCCCGCCAGCTTATCCGATTTCATCCTTAGAAGGATAGCGAGATAGAGCAGCATTTTGCCCGTGATCTTCAGGCCGGTCTGCTCGGTCATGGTCTCCTCGCGGATCTCGGCGACGGCCTTCAGGTACTCGTCGGCAACCTTGACAATATCCACGTCCCACGGGTCAATTTCCCCCGTCTTGGCAAGATCCAGCAGGATCTCCAAGCCCTGGTCCGGGTTGTTGGCCGAATTATGGATGTTTTTATGAGGCTGCACGTTCATGCTTCACCTTGTTCTTTCCGGATTTTTTGATTTCCGATGATTCGCCATTGATCTCTTCGGCGGACAGTTCCTCCGGCAGGGGTTCGCCGGTCTGATCGGGCTTGTATTCGCGGATCTTGACACCGGTGACCCTGGTAATGCCGCCTTTTTTCTGGGTGACGCCGATAGTGCGGTTGGAATGCTCGATCATCGGCTTGCGCAGGGACACCACGATGAACTGGGCGCCCTTTTTCGACTCGCGCTTCACCATGTTGGCCAGCTTTTCGGCGTTGATGCCGTCCAGGTTCATGTCCACCTCGTCCAGCGCATAGAACGGCGCGGGCAGGTAGCGCTGGAGGGAGAAGACAAAGGCCAGCGACGTCAGGGACTTCTCGCCGCCGCTCATGGCCTCGATACGCTGCATCTTCTTGCCCCGTGGCTGAGCCTCGATGGTCATGCCGCCGTTGAAAGGCTCGTCCGGGTTGGACAACACCAGCCGCCCGCCGCCGTCGGCCAGTTCCTCGAAGATGGCCTTGAAATTGCCGTCCACGTGGTTGAACGCCTGCCGGAAGGAGGACAGTTTCAGATCCTCGTAGCTGGCGATCTTGACGTGCAGGGCGTCTTTTTCGCTGTTCAGGGTGTCGATTTTCTCGGACAGCTCCGTCTTGCGGCCGTTCACGTCGTCGTATTCCTGGATGGCCAGCATGTTCACCGGCTCCATGGCCTCCATCCGCTTCGTCAGACGGACGATGTTCTTCTGGACCTCCTCGCCGGAGGGGAGTTCTTCCTCCTTGATGGCCTCCGGGTCCACGTTCTGGACCGCCAGTTCCCCGCGAACCTCCTGAACCTGCGGCTCCAGTTCCCGCTTTCTGCCCTGGAAGGCGGCGATCTGCTCATCGAACTGGGTCATCTGACGTTCGAGGATGTTCTTGTTCTTCTCCTCTTCGATGAGGCGGTTTTGCACGACGTCCCGCTCGTCCTGCAATTTCTTCAGTTCTTCGTCCAGTTCGGTGGTCTGGGCTTCCAGCTCGGCAATCTGGGCGGCGGTCAGCCTGATCTCCTCGAAGTGTTCGCCCTTCTCCTTCTCCATGGCCTTGTTGTGTTCGAGCGTCTTCTGGATACGGCCCTCGTATTCCTGGATACCGACCTCCTGGTAGTTACGCTCCATGGTCTTGCCCTGGATATCCGCCTGGATGTTGCGGAGCTGACTGTCGTAGTAGTCCATCTGGAACTTGACGTCGTTCATCTCCTCGCGGATGGCGTTGATCTGGTCCGCCGGCAGCTTGCTTTCCACGGCGTCCAGCTCGTCGCGCAAGGACTGAACCGCCTTTTCACGCTTTTCGAACTCGCCGTCCATGGACGCGATCTTTTGATTGAGTTCTTCCAACTCGTTATCCAGATCACTGAGGTCCACGGACTTCAGGGTTTTGGCTTTCAGTTCCTCCAATTGCCGGGTCACGGACTCGAACTCGGTGGTGGCACGGGTCCACGTGTTGGCGCACTGGCCGTATTCGCCCTTGAGGTTATCCAGCTTCAATTCCAGATTGGTCAGTTGCTTTTCCAACTGGTCCTTGTTCAGTTCGGCCTTTTCCAGCCGCTTCATCAGGGTTTCGATTTCCTGCTCGATCTTGCCGCTGTTGGCGAAGCGGGACCCGGCCCGTCCGCCGCCCGGCACGGAACCGCCGCTCATGGCGCCGGAGCGCTCCAGCAGGGCGCCATCGAGAGTCACCATGCGGTACTGGCGCAGGTACTGGCGGGCGGCGTCCATGTCCTCCACCACCAGGGTTTCCCCCAGGGCGTAGGCAAAAACGTCCGTATAGATCGGATCGAAATCGATGAGGTTGATGGCGTAATCAATGATGCCCGAGCCGCGGGGCATTGGCGGCAGGCCGCGCGAGGGCTGAATTTTATTCAGGGGCAGGAAGGTCGCCCGGCCCCCGTTGTTGCGCTTCAGGTGCTCAATGCAGTCGGCGGCCACCTGGTCGTCATCGACGACGACGCTTTGAATCCGCCCGCCGATGGCCACTTCCATGGCGACGGAGTAATCGTTGTCCACGCTGCCCAGCTGGGCCAGTGTTCCATGAATCCCGGAGATTCCGGAGTTCAGCGCCATCTCGACGGGGCGGGCGAAGTTCAGGTCGTCATACGCCCGTTTCTGGGCTTCCAGGCGCATGTAATCCCGGTTGAGTTCGTTCACCTTTCCGGTGGCGGTGTTCACCTCAACCCGCAGCTTGCTGTAGTCCAGCTGGGTCTTATGCAACTGGGCTTCGTAGGCGGACTTTTCCAGATCGAGATCCCGAACCTGTTTTTCCAGTTCGCCGAAGCGCTCCGACAGCGCCTTTTCTTTCTCCGTGTACTCGCTCTGGCCTTGCAGGCGCAGTTGCCTGTCGTACTCCAGGCGCTTCTGTCCGGCTTCGAGATCCAGCTTGTCCCGGTGCAGTCTGGAAAGCTCGTCCTCCTCCGCCGTCAGTTTCTGGCGGATCTCGGAGCGCTTGACGCTCAACTCGCCGCTGGATTCGGTGATGGCGTCGAACTGCCGGTTCAGCTTCTCGTAGCTGCGGGCTTCTTTATTGTAGAGGGCCTGCACTTCCTTGAGCTGGTGGTTGAAACCCTCGATCTCGCCGTCGATGGTCTCGATGTTCTCTTTCTGGCGGAGGATCTCCTCCTTCATCTTCTCGACGCTCTTGAGATTCTCCGCCGCCTGGGTCTCGATAAACCGGATGGAGTCCTCTTTGCGGGCGATGTGGCCCTTCAGGCCCTCGATCTGTTTTTTCAGGGCGATCTGCTGGTCCTCGCCCTTCTTCTTGACCTCTTCGGAGAGGCGCAGCAGTTCCTGCCGGGTTTTGGCGATCTCCTCGATCAATTGACGAAGCTCACCTTCGGTTTGAGCTTTCTTATTGCGGGCCTCGGCAATGTTCTGGTTCGCCGCCAGGAGGGCCTTCTTCAGATCGATATACTTGGCTGCCAGCAACTGGTTTTCCCACTCGTGCTTCTCGTCGCGCAGTTTCTGGTATTTCAGGGCGGTTTCGCGTTCCGTGGCCAGCTGTTCCAGGCGCAACTCGATCTCGTTGAGCAGGATGGTATTGCGCTCGATGTTGGCGCCGGTGGCCTCAAGTTCCTTCTGGGCCTGCTCGATCTTCCGGTCGAATTCGGCCACCCCGGCGATCTCGTCGATGATCTTGCGCCGCTCCACCGGCGACATGTTGACGAACCCGGCCACGTCCCCCTGCATCATCACGTTGAAGCAGCCGGGGGAAATGTTGAACCGGCCCAGCGTCTCATGGATCTCCGTCAGGGTCGTTGTCTGGCCGTTAAGGTAGTAGGTGCTGGTGTAGCCGCTGGGGCTGCCCTTGATCCGCCGGGCCACGGTGATGAGTTCATCGTCAGAAACTTCTTCGGAAACCTCTCCCTGGGAGGGGCCGTCCTCGTCATTCCCGTCCTCCGGCTTTTTTGGAGAAACCTTCCCCGTCTTGACCACGCCCTCGGCAGGAATCTCCAACTGGGCGGCACGATCCGGCTCCAGTTCATGCGGCTCCTTGCGGAAGGTGATGGTGACCGTGCACTCCTTGCGACGCGAGAGGTTGTTGATGAGGTCCGAAAGCTTCTCCGCCCGCATGGTGCGTGAGGTGGACAGCCCCAGGCAGAACAGGATGCTGTCGATGATGTTGCTCTTGCCCGATCCGTTCGGCCCCGAAATCGTCGTAAATCCCTTGCGGAAGGGGATGACCGTCCTTTCCGCAAAGGATTTGAAATTATCAATATCGATCTGATAGATATACATTATGGGTTCAGCCTGACGATAAGGGCCTGTTGTAAGGTAAGCTGTATCCAGGGCGTTCTTTCGGGAATCCTTTCTTCCGGAAGATGATGAAAAAGCGGGCAAAACCGCCAAGTATTCAACACTCCCAATATTATACTTGATTGTTGTTCAATGGGAATGCTTTATTAAGGAAAACCAAGGGCCGGAGTCCTCATGACCATGATGATCCCGGCGTTTCAGGAGCAAATTGGGCGTCATGGCCTCCTCTGGCTGATCGGTATAATCTGGTGTATGATTGATGACTATGAAACGCGAATGTAAATCCATAAAGATCCCTTATTTAAGAGAGCCGGGGCAGCGTATCACCTACGAAAATGGCTATACGCTTATCTTTGTACCAAAGCATGGGGATGTTTTCAACATCAGCACCTGGGTCAAAACCGGCTCCATCCATGAAGACGACCGGATTAACGGGATTTCCCACTTTCTGGAACATCTCATGTTCAAGGGAACCGAACGGTTCAAACCGGGCGAATTCGACCGCATCATGGAGTCGATGGGTGCGGTCATCAACGCCGCCACCTGGAAGGATTTTACCTTTTATTACGTGACCGGGCCACAGGGCGAGGACGGCAGAAACTTCGACACCGCACTGGACATGCACGCCGACATGATGACCTGCTCCACCATCCCCGACGAGGAAATAGGCCCGCAGTACAACCCGGACGACCCGGATTACGCCGGCGAGAAGCGCGAGCGCAGCGTGGTCATCGAAGAGATCGGCATGCGCGAGGACCAGCCCTGGACCAAGGTCTACAATTCCCTGAACCGCATGATGTACCCGGAGGGCCACCCCTACCGGCGCGACGTCATCGGCACCCGGCAGATCATCGGCCATATTCCGCGTGAGACCATCGTTGACTACTACAAGAAATGGTATGCACCCCGGAACTTCACCACCATCGTCGTAGGCGACTTCAAGCAGGACGACCTGGAAGCCAAGGTGCTGGAAGCCTTCAGGTTCAATGGCGCCAAAGCGGCGGAACCGGTGAACGAAGGCCCGGCCATCACGGCAAATGGCCAGCGCTACGAGGAAATTACCGGCCAGTACGCCACATCCTTCTTTATCACCGGTTTTCATGGCCCGTCTCCACGGGATTTCCTTGAGAACATCGCGATGGACATCATCAGCTACGCCCTGGGCGAAGGCCGTAGCTCCCGTCTCGTCCAGGAGCTGACCGAAAAGCCTGCCGTGCCCGTGTTCAACTTTGTCGGCACCGGCCAAAGCTCCTTCAAGCTGGGCAACGTGTTCTTCATCCAGGGCAATTTCAGCCTGAACGACCCGAAGGCCGCCATGAAACAGGTGGAGGCCGAGGTGGAGAAAATGCTCACCAGCCAGCCCATTACCGAAGAAGAGTTCCAGCGGGCGGTGAAAAAACTCAAGGTCGCCTTTGCCGAAACCTCCGAGACGTCTTCGGGGATTGCCGACGCCATCGGCGAGAGCATGACCGTGGTCAACGACCTCGATTACTACCTGAAATATCCGGACGTACTGGCCGGGCTGGACGTGGAGACGGTTAACGCCGTCGCCCGCAAGTACCTGTCACTGGACAAGTCTTATACAACCGTTCTGGTGCCCGAATCATGATGACCCTCAAGGACATTCAACTGGACAAGACCCGCCTGACCAACGGCAGCCTGCTGCTGTTCAACCGCATCGAGGGGGCACCCCGGCTGGCCATATACATCTTTCTACCCGGCGGCAACACGCTGGACGCCACCCCCGGCATGTCGGATCTCGTCGATCGCCTGCTGATGAAGGGCACTAAAAATCGGACCCAGGAGCAGCTTTCCATCGAGCTGGACGGCCTGACCCTGGACGTGGACGTGGACACCAAGCGCGACTTCAGCATGATCTCCGCCACCCTGCTGGAAGAAGACCTCGACGCCTCACTGGAGATCATCAGCGACTTCTTTTACGAGGCCACCCTCGTGGAGTTCGATCGGGAAAAACAGAAGATCGCGGGCGAGCTGGCCATGGAACTGGACTCTCCCCGGGCACGCGCATCGGATCTGTTCATCCGCACCGTCTTCGCGGGCACGAACTACGGCACCACCAGCAGTGTTTTTCTTGATCGTATCAACGATCTCAACAGCGTGGACGACGCCTTTGCCCACTATCACCGCATCTACCAGCCGTCGCGGATGATCATCTCCGTTTCCGGCGATATCGACCGCAACCGGGTGGTGGACCGTTTTGAGCATTACTTTGGCCAGGTGACGGCGGAGGCCGCCCCCCTCGATCCGCCGGACGCCCCCTTGCTGAGGAAGCACACGATTTCCGGCGATCAGTACGTGACCTTTGCCCGCGACGACTCCAACCAGGCCCACATCTACAAGGGCTGGCTGGGACCGAAAGTCGAGGACGAGGATTTTTACCCCATGGCCGTCCTCAACACCCTGCTGGGTGCGGGCGGACTGAGTTCCCGGCTGTTCATGGAACTTCGGGACAAACAGGGCCTGGCCTACCACGTGCGCAGCAGCTTTGACGCCTACAGGCACAGCGGCCTGTTCTACATCTATATCGGCACGGAACCCAAGAATAAGGAAAAATGCCTGAAGGGCTTCATCGATGAATGCCGGAAGGTGATGGACATCCCGGTTTCCGAGAAGGAGTTGACCGAAACCAAGCAGAATATCCTGGGTCGCCGCACGGTCTTCCTGGAAACCGCTTCACAACAGGCCAGCTACATCGGCTCCAACTTCATCATGGGCCGCGGGATCGAGGACATCCACGAAATGCCCGCCCGTATCAACGCCGTGACGGCACAGGACATCCAACGCGTCGCCCAAAAGTACCTGAGTCAACCTGCCGTCATCTCCGTCGTCGGCCCCTCGGCCATTCTTTAGATAAACCTGTCATTCGCAGGTTGGGGAAACGGCAGAATGGCTTTAGTGTTCCGATCCCTCATCCGGCTTGAACTGGCGGAAGTCTGAGGGTTTCAGGTCTTTTAAAAACTCGCGGAAGGCTTCGGCCTCTTCCTCGTCGCGCACATGATCCGTGGAGATGGTGCCTTCGGCCACCACGTTGGCGGTGGCGTAGATGGGTGCCTGGGCTTTCAGGGCCAGGGCGATGGCATCCGAAGGGCGGGCGTCTATAATCTGTTCCCCGCCGTCCTTATGGGTGATATAGACACTGGCATAGTAGGTGTCGGCACTCAAATCGTTAATCTCGATCTTGGTCAGACGGTAGCCGGTATTGTCCAGGATGTTCTGGATAAGGTCATGGGTCATTGGGCGAGCGGTCTTGATGCTTTCAAGCTGGCGGATGATGGCGCTGGCCTCCGCAGTTCCGATCCAGATGGGGAGCGCACGCCGGTTCTCCTTGTCATTGAGTACCACGATAGGCGTGCCCGTCCTTGAATCGAGCGCAATCCCCATCACGTAAAGTTCTATCATCACGGCAGTATGGTTCCGTTCAACGAATCAGTTTTCCAGTCAATGGTTACCAGTTTCAATCCATTATAAGGGATTGCGCGGGTGTGCGAAAAGCAGTGAAGCAAGAATCGGCCTTTTGCAGGATCAACCGGCGGAATCCAACACCCCGGCACGCATTGGGGGCCAGATTCGGAACACGGCCCTGCCCACCACGCGGCCCTGGGGCTGGAAGCCGAAGTAGCGGCTGTCCCGGCTGTCGTTTCGGTTGTCTCCCATCATGAAGTAATGCTCTTCAGGCACGGTGCGGGGCAGGCAGAACTTGCCGCAGTCCTCGGCAACCTCGTTGACGTAAGGCTCGTAGAGCTTTTCGCCGTTGATGTACACCCCGTCGTAGGGAACCACCTGGATGGTGTCCCCCGGCATGCCGACCAGCCGCTTGATATAGGCTTTGTCGATGGGGTCGTCCGCCGTATTGTGGACCAGGCTGGAGAAGCCCGTCATTCGCAGAAAGACGCTGAGGGGATCGTCTTTCAGTTCGGCCATCGGCGGTGGCGGGTAGAAGACCAGGATGTCGCCCCGTTCGTAGGTCCGCCACCAGCGGCTGACCTTCTCGATCACCAGCCGGTCCTCCACCTGGAGGGTGGGCAGCATCGACTCCGAGGGGATGAGTCGCAGCTCGCCGAAGCCTTCCTTGATGACGATCAGGAAGAACAGGACGATGACCACCACTTCCACCAGCTCCCGGATGAGATAAAGGGCGGAGAACAGTGCGGACTTCGGGACGTTCAGGACGCTTTTTTCCGCCAGCATCCGCCGGGCCTGCTCAATACGCTCCGGCGTGATGCCGAAATCTTCGCACGCCTGGCGAACCACCGGATCATCGGACCGGGAGAAGGCGATGAGCAGGTGGTCGACTTCCATCTTGTCCGCGTTGGCGTCCATGGCATCCGTGGCGGTTTTGAGAAAGCCCCCTTCCGGGGACTCCGGGAGCGGTTCATTCCGGGATTCCTGCTGGGTTGAGACAGCCCTGTAAAGCTCCTTCGGTTTGATTCCCATCTGCCGAAAGAGTGCATCGGGACGTGAAAAGGCCCGTGTGACCATCAGGAGGGCCATCAGGTATTCCCGATCCCTGACGCAGGAAAGGATTTTGTCCTCACGAAGGGATGGAGGCCGGCGCTTCTTCGCCAGCTTCTCCGCCACGTGGAACGTCTCTTTCACGTCCTCGGCATACCGGATTTTTTTCGGGGACTCTGTCATCGGCTTGCTATTCTGAATATCCACAGTCATCGTACTTTAAAACCGGAGAATCACAAGGACCCTTACGGGGTGACGACCCGGTTTCTGCCCTCCGCTTTTGCCTTGTACAGTGAGGTGTCCGCCGCCCGGATCAGATCCGAGGCGCTTTCCATGTCATCGGTCAGGACGGCCAGGCCGATGCTGACGGTGGCGGTGATTCTTTGTCCCTCCCAGGAAACGACGCACTCGTCCACCCGCTCCCGAAAACGCTCGCAGGCCACCTGCGCCTTTTCAATGGGGGTTTCCGGGAAGATGACGGCAAGCTCCTCGCCCCCGTAGCGGGCGACGAAATCGATGCCCCGGAAAATCTGGCCCGCCTGCTCCGTGATTTTCCGCAGGATCGTATCCCCAGCCAGGTGTCCCCACTGGTCGTTGATGTCCTTGAACCGGTCCACGTCCACCAGTGCCAGCGAAAACCGGTGACCGTAGCGCCGGGCACGCCGATACTCCCGGTCCAGGGTCTGCATGAAGTGGCGGTAATTGAACAGCCCGGTGAGGCCGTCGGTAATGGCCAACGTTTCCGCCTGCGAGTACAGGTGCCGCAGCTTCATCAGCAGACGAAGCTCGCCCTCGATGAGGCTGACCGGGAACACCCGGTTGTAGTCCCGGTTTTTCTCGGAATAGAGGGCGAACGCGCCATAAAGACCGCCGTTTTCCAGGGTTTCCTGGAAGTAGCAGGTATTGAAGCTGCGTTCCCGGAGTTCTTTGTCCGTGAGGGGGCCGATGACGTCGTACTCCAGATAGTCGAACTGCCGGGGAATGGATTCCAGCCGGGTGACCCGGCTGAAGAAGTCGGCTTTCATGCTTTTCAGCAAGGCGCTGTCCGCCGGACGGTCCGGGGGACAATGAAAGGTGACCACACGCGGTTCGCGGTTGCGGTCGTTGAAGAAGAGGGCGGCCAGATCGTATTCCACCAGCTGGCTCATCAGGCTGAAGATCATCCGGGTCAGGAGTTCCCGGTCATGAATGAGATCGCTCAAATCCCGGAAGGCAACCATCAGGGTGGTTTCAATCAGGGACTTGTCCAGGATCTGGGTCAGCCGCGCCCGGACATTGACGAGATCCGTGCCGGAAAGGGTGGGCAGGAGGGGTTTCTCATCGGAAGGGCCGCTTTTGCCGTACGGTTTGATGTTGTCGAAACGGCGCAGCAGGTCTTCGGCCTGATCCGCCAGCCGGTCGGGGAGTTCGGCTTCGCTGAGAAAATCCTCGGCCCCCACCTGGAATCCCCAGAAGCGGTCCAGCTTTTCATCCCCGTTGGTCTGTTCGCCGGAGACCAGCACGAACGGGATGTTTTTCAGCGCGGGATCGTTCTTGACCAACCGGCAGATCTGGTAGCCGTTGATTCCGGACAGCATAGTATCCGCAATCACCAGATCCGGGACGGATTCATAGATATGGGTGATGGCGTCCGGGCCGTTGGCGCCCGTGATAACCCTGAATCCCCTGCCTTCAACCAATGCCCTGCAATGGTCCAGCGTTTCCGGATGGTGGTGAAGAATGAGAACGGTTCTGTCGGCTTTGTTTCGGGTTGCGTTCATGCCTGCTACTGTATCAGATCCCAAGTGTTTCCATTATCCGGGTTTTCCACGCCAACGGCAAGAAGACAAAGGCTTTGCCGCACCTTGCCACGGGTCCTCCAAATGGAGGAGAGTCCCTGATTACCGTATGCCGGTGGGAAGTGAAGGCCTGCCGGACCGTCCCGCCCGGCCTTGAAGAATGGCCCAAATGCAAAAGAATATTAAATTTCTGCCAAAATTGACCGATGAGTAAGTGAGGAAAAGATTCGTCCGGTTAATGGACGTGGAGCGGCACGAATTTTTTTATAGTTTTATTGAACAGCGGTAATTTGAAACAGTCCGATGGCCAAGAGTCCACAGGAATTTCAATACGACCACGATCCCTATGATGACGAGAAGCGCTATGACTCGATCGAGGGGATAGTTGCTTCGCATCTGGAAGTGGCCGATATTAACGAAGACCCGGACAAACTCTATGACACGGGTCTGCTGCTGAATTTCAAGAAAGACTATGACGGCGCCATCGACTGCCTGGATCGCGCCTACAAGCTTTACAGCCGCAAGAAGAATTTTATCGGGGCCATTCGCTGCCTGATTGAGCTGGCCTGGCTGAAGTACAACGAGAGCGACGAAGGCTCCTCCAAGGCCAGCCGGGCCTTTGCCGAAGCCCAGGAGATGGTGGAGGCCCACATCAACGAGCCTGGCATCAACGAGACACGGGCCCGTCTGCTGCATTACAAGGGGCTGGTCAAATACCGCACGGGACACTATGGGGAAGGGGTCAAGTTTTTCAAACAGGCCAAGACGTTCTGCTGGCAGGACGGGCTGGACGCCGCAAAGATCAATGACTCTTTGGGGATTCACTACGAGCGCACCGGCGATTTCCATCGGGCCGTCAAGTCGCTGGAGGCTTCGCTGAAAATAAAACAGAACCTGGGGATTCCCTGGGAGGAAGCCATTACCGCCCAGATTCTGGGCCGCCTCCACCTCATCAAGGAAGAATTCGACCTGGCCCACAAATACCTGCTGGAGTCGCGGGAGCTGTCCGATTCGCTGGCGGATGCCAAGCGCGTGGCCAGCCTGAACAATGAACTCATCAAGCTTTACATCCACCAGGGCAATCATGATCAGGCCCGGCTGCTGATTGCGGAGATCGAACGCGAGCACAACGGCACCAAGTTGCCCAAGCATCCCAAGGAATACGGGGTGACGCAGCTCTACAAAGCCTTCATTCTGTTTGCGGACCGGAATTTCAACGATGCCTTCGAATTGTTGAGCAAGAAGGTCATCCCGCTGTTCGAAAAAAACAAGGCCAAAAAGGGGTTGGGGAAGGCATACCGTCTGAGATCCCGTCTGGAATGCGAGTTTGGGGACTATAAAAAGGCCCTTGAAACGATGGGTGAGGCTCTGGCCATCTTCAAGGAGCTGAACCTCGTGGATGAGCAGGCCAAGACCCACTTCGAGTTCGGCAAGATCTTCATGGAGATGAACGACAAGAAGCTGGCCCTCAAGAGCCTCATGGAGGCTCTGCGGGTTGCCGAGGACAACGGCCTGCGCTTCCTGACCAGCTACATCGAGGACGAGCTTTACCGCACCGACGTGGAACGCTGGCAGGAGATTGTCGACAAACGCGCCCAGCACCAGCGGGTCTTTGAACAGGAGCGGACCCTGCTGGACGCCCTGACCTCCCTGAGTGAAGGGGATGAGCAGATCAGCCCTGAAACTGTTACCGGGGGCGTCAGCTCCCATGCCAAGTCCATGATTTCACTGCTCCGCGTGGCCCAGGCCATGTCCGGCGAGCGGGATCTGGAAAAGCTGCTGGAACTGGTCATGGAAGAGACCAAGCAGGCGCTGGACTGCGACCGCTGTACCGTGTTCATCTACGATCAGGATCGCAACGAGCTGTGGTCCCGCGTGGCCAGCGGCCTGGACAACATCAAGGAAATCCGCTTCCCGGCCCACCTGGGTCTGGCGGGCTACGTCTGCAAGACGGGCGAGGTCCTCAACATCAAGGATGCCTACGACGACCCGCGCTTCAACAAGGAAGTGGACAAAAAGACCGGCTACAAGACGGAAAACCTCCTGTGCATGCCGATGCGCAATCGAAACAGCGAGATCGTCGGGGTCTTCCAGGTCCTCAACAAATATAACGGCCACTTCGAGAAGACCGACGAGGACCTGCTGATGGCTATTTCTTCGCAGGCCGGGGTTGCCCTGGAGAACGCCAAGCTGGCGGCAGACCAGAAAACCGCATTTGAAAGCTTTATCAAGACCCTCTCACGCACGATTGATGCCCGCGACCCGATTACCGCCGGCCACTCCGAGCGCGTGGCCCAGTATGCCAACAGTATTGGCGGCGAGATGCACCTGAACGCCGAAGAGTGCGAGACCCTGGTGTATTCCTCCCTCCTCCACGACATCGGCAAGATCGGCATCCGCGAGGACATCCTCACCAAGGACGGGCGCCTGACGGAGAAAGAGTACCGGCACATCCAGAAACACGCCGAGTACACCTACGAAATCCTGAAGAACATTCATTTCGAGAAGCACCTCAAGCGGGTGCCGGAGATTGCCGCCTCTCACCACGAGAAGATGGACGGCACCGGTTACTTCCGCGGCCTAAAGGGCAGCGAGATCCCCCTTCTGGGACGAATTTTGGCCCTCAGCGACGTGTTCGACGCCATCACCTCGCGCCGTCACTACCGCAACCGGATGCCCTTTGAGCGCGTCCTAAAGATTCTGGCCAAGGACGCCGGCACCCATTTCGATCCGGATTGTGTCGAGGCCTTCTTCAATATCAGGCTGAACGATCTGGGCCAGATCCTCCTGGTGGAGAAGCGTATCCTGACGCCGGAGATGGACAGCGCCCTGGCCAAAAGCTTCAATGAGCTGACCATCACCATTCGCGAGTACGCGGAGATTCTCCAGAAGGAAAAGATGACCAAGGGCGAAGCCGACATCCACCGCCTCTTCTCCGGCCTCTATCACCGTGGCGAACTCGACAACCTGGATTAGGAGCCGTTCGGCTCCGCAGATATGGGATTGGGCGTAAAGCCTGCGGAATAGGGCGTGAGAACCATCATACCCATCTCATCCTTCGTGGAATAACAAAAGATTGCAAAAGCCAAACCGCTCCCTGGCGGGAGTGGCGGCTGTTACGGCAGATTGCAAATATTCTATACGCTGTTGGTGCGGCCCTGATCACCGTCCCCGGCATCGTCCGAATCACCCTGGTGAAAATCCACCACCTTCAGGTGGCGCTCAAACTTCTGGTAAAAGCCGCAGTTGCGCACCAGGATCTCACTCTGCAATTCCACGACGCCCATGGCCAGCGCCTCAAGCAGAGGGCAGGAAACCCCCTTGAGGTAGTACTCGCAGGTGAAGCACTGGTCGTCTTCTTCGATGTGGACACATCCGTCGTAATACATGGGCTTTTTCCTGTGTGTGCAGGGGCGTTTTACCGAAACGGGCCTGAACCGTTCCAATGGATTCAAGCCGGGGAGTCTGGATTTTTGGAGGGCCGTATCTACGGACCGTCGGGCTTTCCTTGTTACGGAGAACATAAGGTGGAATGCAATAGTTCAAAAATTGAACTAACTTCCATCTTTAATTATTATATCCTCTTACATTATAAAAATAAAGACCAGCCGGCCCCTCGGTGGGCGGGGACGTTGGAAATGCTGAGTCTGTCTGAAAATTGGTTTTTACGAGATGTTACATTATGACATTCTGTTACAGGATTGATTCATTTTAAAGGGGCCGGTTGGGGGATGGCCCTCAGGTAGACAGGCAGGTATAGCTTCCCTTGATCCGCTGAAGGGGCCGGTATTTTGACGGTGGGAAGCAGCGGTGTTCGAATGGGCCGGTATGTGCTAGGATTAGCTGTTGAAAAAGTCAAGAGGCTAATTTCTTCTGATGGTTGAGCGCGTCTTCCGGAGCGAGCGATAATGCCAAAGGCATCCCTGGGACAAATGCGGGGTCGCCCCCTCTTCTGGGTGTTGTTCGGCCTGGTGGACCTGTTTATTATCCTGCTGCTGCTGTGGTTTTTCTGGTTGGGTCCCCGCTGGGACGAAATCTTGGGAGCGCAAACGCCGGATGAGGCCGCCGCCGGAGCGGAGGCTGTCTTTACCCTGCCTGGAGAAGCCCCTTACCGGGTCACCAAAACCTTTGATCTGCTGGATTATCATGTGATCCGGCTGGACCATACCATTCACCGCCAGGGCTATGTGGTGGTTACCGGGGTGAGGCGTGAGCTGTACGACAGCCTTCTGGCACAGGGGCTGGACCCGCGGCTTGTGGAGCGGACGGCCAACAACCTGATGAAAGTGCGCGAGCCGCGGAATCCGGACGAATTGAACATCGAGAATCTGGAGATAACGGAGAGCGGCAGCATTTCTTTTAACGGCGCAAGGGTAGATTACCAGCGGGTCCGGGCGAGATTCCACACCCGAAAAAAGCCCGAACCCCAGTCGGTGGAACTCATATCCGGTGTCCTGTCACGGGCGCAAACCCAACAGTCCGCCGATGATCTCACGGTGGTTGTCTCCTACGGAAAATCCGGCGAATTTCAGCCGGCGGCCTACGAGGCTTTTCTGAAAGATGTGACCTTCAAGACCGTCACACGGGCCGGATGATGGGGTTTTCGCGGGTATTCGTGACCGGTGCGACGGGCTTTCTGGGCCGGAATTTCGTGGACTATCTCCTGAACCTTCCCGAATCGCCGGAGGTGTTCTGTCTCGTCCGCAATGCGGAAAAGGCCGGATTTATCCGGGAACTGGGCGGCCATATTGTCGAAGGAGATCTGCTGGCGCCGGAATCCTACCGGGATACTGCGGCCTCGGCGGACATCGTGTTCCATGTTGCTGCCCTGGTGGGCTTGAAGGATGGTGATAAGTTTTATACGGCAAACCGGGAGGGCACCCGTTCCCTGCTGGGTGTTCTGGACCCGTTGCGGCTGAAGCGTCTGGTCTTCGTCAGCAGCATTGCCGCCATTGACCGGGACTGGTCACAGGGCTTTGAGACACCGCTTGATGAAACCAGTCCGCCCCATCCCACCACGGATTATGGCAAGTCGAAGCGCCAAGCGGAGGAGCTGATCATGGCCAGCGGCCTGCCTTACACTATCCTGCGCCCTGCCTATATCTACGGGCCGCATCCCAGGATCGGCTCCAGCATGGACCGTGTTATTCACCACGTGCGGGACCAGGTGCCCTACACCCGGTTTCCGTTTCCGGGACGGGCCAGTGAAATCTACGTGAAAGATCTGGCCGAGGCCCTCTGGCATGTCGGCGATCATCCCGAAGCCGTCAACGAGGACTTCTTTATTGCCAATCCGGAGCCGGTTCGGGTATCGGACTTCTTCCGGCGCCTGGCGGAAGCCATCGGCGTATCCTTCCAGCCGCGTGAGATAAGGCCCGCGGTCATGGATCGGTTCCGGCGCTTTCAGTTTCACCGGCATCCCCAGGACCCGGTGGTGCGAATTCTCTACACGGACTATTTCCATTGCCGGTCCGAAAAGCTTTATCGCCGCACCGGCTACAGGCCCCGCATCGGGCTGGATCGGGGAATTGCCGAGACCGTCGGCTGGTACCGGGAGCAGGGAAACCTGTAATATTTCGTAACTTTTCCACACAATGGGATCTTGAGGTGTTTTTATGACAGCGGTTAGCGTTTCCAAGACAAGAGCGATAACTCCGTGACTGATCCAATCCACAATTTCCGCCCGGTTTTCTCTCAGTCACCGCCTCTGCAACACAAGGTCACTTTTGGGGGACTCCATTTCGGGGCCGCTAAAAAGACCGAAGGTGACGGCAAGGCCGGTGATGGCGGGGACAAGGTCGAAATCAAGCAGCCCACCCGCCGCAAGCGGGAGAAAAAGGCTGCGAAAGACCCGGCTCCCGAAAAGGGGACGGGGGGAAACGGTGATGACAAGGCCTCGAATGCGTCCCTGGCAGGCACGATTTTCGCTGATCCGACGGAGGGTACGAGCAAAGGCGACAGGAAAACCGGCGATGCTGTGCCGCCCGTAACGGACAAACCGGGTCCGGAAGACGTCGCTGACCAGAACAAGACTTCTCCCCCCGCTGATAACAAGGACACCGGCAAAACCAGCGAGACGGACAAGGCCGGCCAGGCTCCGCCCGCGGCGGAAACCGGCGAGACCGAAGAAACCGGCGAAACGGACAAGGCGCCTCCGGCTGAAGAAGCCGAAGCTCCCGAAGAAAAGAAAAAGCGCGGCGCGGGCTTTTACGTCAAGAGCGCGATTTATACCGCCGCCATTTTGGGCCTGACCCTGCTGTCTTTTGGCGTGATACCGGTGGCCACGATTCTCGGCCTCCAGGCGGGCAGCGGTGTTGCCGCCACCATTGCCCTCGGTGTCGGGGCCGCCTTCCTGAGGGATTCCCTCCAGCGCAAGTACGGCGCCCAGGAGGGGAAAGAATTCGAAAACTACATCAAAAAAGAAAAGGTGATGGTCGAGATCAGCAATTGGGTCCGCAAGGCGCTCAAGCGTATCGCCGCCATCAAGGTGCCCATCTTCGGCTGGAGCCTGCTCAGTCCTGAAAAACAGGAGGAATGGGTCAATGGCCGGATGGAAACCTACCACAACAAGTTCGAGGACAAGATTCGTTCGATTATCGACCGGTTCTACGACGACAATATCGATCCGGAAGATCGCGAAGCCGGTGAAGAGGACCTGAACAAGTTCAGCGAATGGCGGACCAACAAGGGGGTGTTTTACGCCGTGGTCGCCTATGCCGGACTCAAGGCCCGCCACATTCTTGTCAAACAGTTGCCTGCCCAGATCTTGAGACTGCGTAACAAGGGCTGGTACGGTTTCATCCTGGCCGCAGCACTCACCTTCCTGGCGGAAGCCGTTTTCAAGGTCAAGCTGGACAAGAACAAGAAGCCGGACGATCCGCCGCCGGAAACCAACAACACCCGCATGAACCCCCAGTTCGCCTAAGTGGAAACACCCACCAGCCCTTACTCTTCATCCGGGATGTAGTCAAACTCCAGGCCCGCGATGTTGACGACGTGGCCTTCCTTGGCGCCGGCCTGGGCCAGGGCCTTGTAAACGCCCATCGCCTTGAGGATGTTGAGGGTACGATGCAGGGCAGCGCGGTTGCGCATGTCGACAACGCTCAGGAGACGCTCGATCTTCCCTCCCTCCACGTAAAAGGTCTTGCCCTTGCGGCGGATCTCGAAGGCGCTGTCATCGTGATCGAATGCCTTGGGATCGGGCATCACGTCCACCACATGTTCCTCGCGGGGAACCGTATCGAGCAGGTTGAACATGGCATCAAGCAATTCGTCCAGCCCCTGGCGGGCCACGGAGGAGATGGCGTAGAGCGTATCCCCTGTTTCTTTGGAAAACAGGGAGAGTTTTTCCCTGACATCCTCCGGCAGCAGGGCATCAATCTTGGTCAGAACGACAATCTGCGCCTTTTTCGCCAGCTTCGGGCTGTGCTTGGCCAGCTCCTCGTTGATGAGGCGGTAATTGGCCAGGGGGTCCTCCTCGGCGGCAATATCCACAAGATGAAGCAGGATGCGGGTTCGCTCCACGTGACGGAGAAACTCGTGTCCCAGACCGGCACCCTCGCTGGAGCCTTCGATCAGTCCCGGAATATCCGCCACCATAACGCCGTCTCCGTTGGGACGTCGGACAACACCCAGATTGGGGGTCAGCGTGGTGAACGGATAGTCGGCAATCTTGGGCTTTGCGGCGCTAATGACGCTGATAAGCGTTGACTTCCCGGCATTGGGCATGCCGATGATGCCGACATCGGCGATCAGTTTCAGCTCCAGTTCCAGTTCGCGTTCAATGCCCGGTTCGCCGGGTTCGCAGAACTGGGGAGCCTGTCGGATAGAGGAGACAAACCGGGCATTTCCCCGGCCTCCCCGGCCACCGGCGGCCACCAGTACCCGCTGGCCGTCTTCCACCAGATCCGCAATGGCGTTTCCGGTCTCAGGGTCCCGGACAATGGTTCCCTGGGGGACCTGGATGATAATGTCCTTGCCATTCCTGCCGTGCTGGTTCTTGTTCCTGCCGTTATGGCCATCCTCCGCCTTGAAGATGGACTGGTACTTGAACTCCAGCAGGGTGTTCAGATCGTGGCTGGCTTCCACATAGACGCTGCCACCGGAGCCACCGTCGCCACCGGCGGGTCCTCCGTGGGGCACGTACTTCTCCCGCCGCCATGCGACGATCCCGTTACCCCCCGCGCCGGATCGGACCTGAATGGAAACCTTGTCGACAAATTGCATCGCTTAATCCGGGAACAAATCCCCGCCAGACATCATCAATCAATACTATAATAGATTACCGAAAAACGAACGGTTTTGCGAAGGAGACCCGGATTGAACAGGCAACGGACAGGGGTAATCAGCAGGTTAATCGGCCTTGCGGTTCTGGTGGTCCTTTCCATATACGCCTTCAGCCAGCAGGCTTCGGGACATGCCCCGACCCCTGCGGCGCTCCAGGCCGGTCCGACTGAAAATCTCGTCCTGGACCCGAATGTCAAGCAGGGCGAAGCCATGAAGATCCGGATTGAAAACCCCAGGGAGGGGTTTGAGTCCGGGACGGCCTGGCTGGCCGGTGTCAAGGCACCCCTGTTCAGGCAGCCGGATGGCGCCCTTGAAGGGGTCATGCCGGTGCGGGTCAACCAGAAACCGGGGGGCTACACGTTCAAGATCCAGAACAGGAACGGCGAAACCCTCTACGAAAAGAAAATCGAGGTCTGGGACGCCCGCTACTCAAAGCAGAACATCACCGTTACCAAGGCCATGAAAGGCCGTCAGCCGGAGCCGGGGGAGTTGGAGACGATTGCGAGGCTCAAGACCGACACCGCCCCAACCCGCTACTGGAGCGAACCCTTCGTTCTGCCCGTGCCGGACTGCATGAACTCCCGGTTCGGAAACATCCGCCTTCACAACGGTGTGTTCACGGATGACTACCACAAGGGCATCGACCAGCGCTCCCCTGCGGGACGGCCCATCCAGGCTACCAACGGCGGCGTTGTAAAGGTTGCCCGTTTCTTTAACCTCCACGGGGGCACCGTGGGGTTGGATCACGGCCAGGGCCTCAGCTCCGTCTACATCCACATGTCAAAGATTGCCGTCAAACCCGGCGATATTGTCGAGAAAGGCCATGTCATCGGGCAGGTTGGCGCCACAGGCTTTGCCACCGGTCCCCATCTGCACTGGGGCCTGTTCATCAACGGCCTGCCGGTCAACCCGACCCAGTGGGTCAGGCCCAATGCCTGTTAAGACTTTCGAACCCAATAAAAAACCCTCCGTGCCGGAGGGTAGATACGTCTGAGTAGAGAAAAATCTGAGTAGAGAAAGAATGAGTAGAGAAAATTGGTAGAGAAAAAACTTTGATTATCGCGAAAGGCTTTCATAACCTTTGTATATGCATAAAAACAATCATTTGGATTTTGATGTTAGAGTGTAAAGAAAATTGAAGGAACCTTTCTAGACACCGCTGTCTTGCAGTTCGGAGGAGGCTTCTTCGGTAACCGCCGGTGTTTCCGCCACCTCGTACTGATAGGTTTCAATGGCGATGGTCCCGTCAGCCGTCACCATCTTGCTGGCGGCATCGCCCTGGCGCCAGGAGGCCGCCCCGTTTTCAGGCCGCATCTGCATCTCCACGAAGTTATGGTAGGCCAGCTGACTGATCAGGGCTGCGTTTGTGTCCACAGACGCCTTGAGTTCCTCAACTTCAGAGCTTTTCAGCTGGGCGGAAAGCTTTTCGTAGGCGGCGGTGAAATCCTGGTAATCGAAGTAGAGCGTTGTATCCAGCCCCATGGAGGGGTTGAAGAAGTTCAGATCGACATTCTCCCCCTCGGCCAACTGAGGGTACTTGGCCAGCAGCTTCTCTTCCTCCGCCGCAATTTTAAAGCCCAGATTGGAAAGATTCTGGAGCTGTTGCCGCTCCTGGGGGGGCAGGGCAGGATTGCTGGCCAGATCAGCCAGGTTTTGGGCAAGAATCCGGGTCCCGTCGGCGCTGGTCGTCATGCTGCCGCCGGAGGAGCCGTCCGGCAAAATGATCTCAACCATGCCGGTCTGCGGATTGTAATTAAAGGCCACGTTGGAAAGCGGCTGGCCTTGGGGGGGAGACGTTCCCATGCCTGCCACCGCTTCAGTTCCGGCACCGGTGTTTGCGCCGCTGCCACCCAGCAACGCAAACAGGGCATCCGCCCTGGAAGTTGGCTCATTGTCCCGGAGGCCGCTGGCGATAGCATCCCCCAGAATACTGAGCGTCGGAATGGCCACAATAGCAACAAGAGCAAAGATCAGCGCGTACTCCGCGATACTGATGCCCGTGTTCTTTTTGCCATTGGAAATCATCAATCGGTTAGCCTGCTTCTTTCTCTCTGTACTGTACATATCGGTACATTCACGGAAATCTGAAGCCTGTCCGCCGGTTTATTTCAGGATGTTAAGCGGAAACTTCCCGGCCCGCTTCCCTTTACGCAAGAAAAAACCCTCCGTGTCCGGAGGGTTAAAAGTCTGAGTAGAGAAAAATCTGAGTAGAGAAAAATGCTGGTAGAGAATAAAACTTTGATTATCGCGAAAGGTTTTCTAACCTTTGTATATGCATAAAAACATTCATTTGGATTTTGATGTTAGAGTATTAAGAAAATTTAAGCCGGATTTCTAAAAAGTCTCCTAAACGCCGGAATTTCTGAGATCCTGGCCTGCCGCCCTGGTTTCCGGTGGCGTTTCTTCCACGGTGATCTCGGTGATATCCACATCGGCGGCTTTAACGACGGCTTCCTCCGCCTTGCGCTCCGTGGAGGATGCGGCGCCATTTTTGCGCTGGGTCTGCATCTCGACAAAATTCTTGTAGGCCAGCTGGCTCACCAGGGTGGCGTTGGTGTCCACCGTCTCCTTCACAGCGGCCAGAGCCGGATCGGTACTTTGGCCCAACTGGCCGCTCAGGCGTTCGTAGGCATCCGTAAAGGCCAGGTAATCATAGTAGATGGTGGAATCCACTTTCTGTCCCTCATACGCCATGAAGACCTTGAGGTTCACGTTCTCGCCATCCGCAAGCTGAGGATATTTCCTGATGAGCATCTCCTCCTCCTCAGCCAGTTTGAAGGCCAGCCGGGAAAGATTTTCCAGTTCAGCCTGCTGCTCAGGCGCCAGGTCAGCGGCAAGACCCGCATCCAGAAGGTTCTGAGCCAGAATCCGGGTTCCATCCGCGCTTGTGGCGGCTGAAGCTGCCGAGGAGCCATCGGGCAGCAATACTTCAACAACCCCAGTCTCCGAATTATAGTGGAAAAGGACATTATCAACCGGCTGGCTGCTGAAGAGACCCCGATCGAAGACTCCCCTGACATTCTCCCCAAAGGTACCCGCCATCCCCTGGCCAGAACCGCCCAACAGGGCAAACAGCTGACCCGCCTTCGAGGTCGGCTCATTCTGCCGGTAACCCTCCGTGATAACCCTGCCCAGATAGGACAGCGCGGGGATCGCCACCAGCACCAGCAATGCCAGAATCAGGGCGTATTCCGCAATCGTTTTGCCTGCCGTTCTTCGCATCGATACTCTCATGTCCCGTCTTCCCGTTCCAATCGGGTATGCTTCGACAAATCCCCTGGCAGCTTGAATAAACCGGGCTGCATGTAACGGAACCGTAAACAAAAATAAACCCTCCGTGTATACCGGAGGGGTTTTCGTCTGAGTAGAGAAAAATCTGAGTAGAGAAAAATGCTGGTAGAGAATAAAACTTTGATTATCGCGAAAGGTTTTCTAACCTTTGTATATGCATAAAAACAATCATTTGGATTTTGATGTTAGAGTGTTAAGAAAATTTAAGCATTTATTTTCAAAAAAAGCGGAAAGCGTTGCCGCCAGAGGAAATACCTACTTGATCAAAGCCTGGATTGGTTTGAAACATGGGTGCAGGGAATTCCCCATCAGCTCGAAGAGGGCCATTTCCGTACAGCTGGGGATGGCGCCGGACTGGGTCATCTTGGCCAGGCCGATGCCGAGGTTGCGCTTCTCGCGGGCCGAGACGGCGTCCTGGATCAGGTGGGCCTCATAACCCGCCGCCAGAAGCTGGTGGACGGTCTGGTTGACACAGACGTGGGCCTCGATGCCGCAGACCATGATCTGATCGCGCCCCAGGCTTTTCAGGTGGGCGGTAATGTCCTCATCGCCCAGGCAGCCGAAAGCGGTTTTCTCCAGAACCGTCACGTTCTCCGGAAGAATCTCCGCCAGTTCCTTCGCCGTAGGCCCCAGCCCCCTGGGATACTGCTCGCTGACAACGACGGGCAGTTCCAGTTGCCGGGCGGTTTCAATCATGATGCGGGTCCGCTCGATAAGCCGTTCGGCCTTGTGGATGACGGGCGTGAATTTCTCCTGGATGTCAATCACCAGGAGAACGGCCCGGTCCGGATGCAACAGGCGGTTCGGGGAACCGGGACTGTTCTGTGTCGTCATGATGGATGACTCTCCTCCGTATGGTGGAATTCAAGGAATCCCATAAATCAAACGAAAACACTTGAGATATACTGCAATATTATGACGGGGCTGCTGTTTTCTGGCAAATCGCCCCGGGTTTTCCCCAAGTGTTTCATACGATATGGTCAGACTCGCACGAAATTCCCGGATTTTCCCCGCTATCGCCGTGCTGCTTGCGGTAGCGGCCACGGCGCTGGCGGGCGCCCAGGGCATCAGCCGCGACGAGATCCAGCGGTTCTTCATCAACGATCACGGCAACTCCGTCCTGACCCGCTACTGGGAGGACACCTTCCATAACCGCGAGGTCGAGTGGGAGGGGATGGTATATGACATCAAGCGCCGCCCCGAATCCCACCGGGTGGAGATCATGGTGAAGGTCCTGCCCGATTCCCTGCTGTATGACACCCTGGTGGTGCTTGAAGGCCGCACCCGGCTGCCGCAGGGTATCGGCAAGGGCACCCCCGTGCGCTTCCGTGGAAAAATCATCAACGGCACCGACGTCATCGGCGTCAAGCAGGTGCATGTTTTATTGCGCCAGCCCGAAGACATCGCCCCCTCCTCCAACATCCACCCGGCGAGTTATTAGAGTTCCGAAAAACCGCATTTTTTATCCTTTTGTAGGCCCGCTTTTTATGTAAGGCTGCCGAGTAGACAATATATGTCCTTGAGCGGCTTTAATAATTCAGTGAGATTGCTCTTCCGGTGGTGAAAAATGACTGAAAAAATTGTAATAAAATCAGAAACCGAACTCAAACTTCGCGAATTTGAAAAAAGTCGTGAGAAAAAGAAAGCAAGAGAGACATATGGCTTTCTTGAACAAGAAAAGAAAGAAGAACTTTTTGTAAAGTATCTTGAGCGATATTCCTTTTTAGAAGCCGATTATGTGTTTCAGAAAACGAAAGCAATCACTAAAAACGACTATGAACATTTAAAGAGCGTATATATCCAGCAATATATCCAAAAAAACCTTGACATAAAGATTGATAAAGAAAAAGCTCTTGCTCTTTCAAAAATGGATCGGCATCTCCTTGTCAGAGCTAGGGCTGGCTCAGGAAAAACCAGGCTTATTGCTTGTAAAACAGCGCTTCTTATTGAAACCGAGAAAGTTGATGCTGACCACGTTATGATCCTAGCTTTTAATAAGAAGGCTGCGAATGAAATTCGCAACCGCATACGAAAACAGTTTGGATTAGTCCAGTTTAGTAATGCAAGAACATTTCATAGTTTGGCTTATCAACTCACCACCCCATCCGAGACTATTTTGTACGATGAAAAGGATGATCCCTCTACCCACCATTTAACTCAGTTTGTTAAGAAATGCATTCTTGATGACTGGAATCCAGCTTTCCAGGAAGAAATGTATGAAGCATTCCGGACGGAACTTAGGGAGATGGAAAACGCTGGGGATCTCTTAAACCCTAATGAATATTACCACTATAGAAGGGAGCGATTGCCCCAAATAACTTTACGAGGCGAGAGAGTAAAGTCATTAGGTGAAAAGTTCATTGCTGACTTTTTATGCGAACATGATATTCGCTATACCTATGAAAAACCCATGTATTGGGATAAGCGAATATATCGGCCAGATTTTTGTCTTTTTTATCAAGAAAAGAACTACGTTATTGAGCATTGGGGAATTGATGAGAATGACCCTAGAAAAACTGTTCCATATGACTGGAATAAATCTTGGGATGATTATCATAAAGAAATTGGTAAAAAACGTAATTTTGCAGACAGTAAGGACTTTATCCTCATAGAAACCTCAATTTCAGATTTGAGAAAAGGGCGCAAGCAATTTGAAATTCTCTTTAAGGAAAAGCTGGAGAAATCTGGTATTTCCTGTAACCCTCTTCCTCGAGAAGAAGTTATGAGACGGATTAAGGATTTTCATATCAGTAGGATGTCTGAACTCTTTACACAATTTATACAGAAAGCACAAAAAGCTGAGATGACAGCTAACGATGTCCAGAAAAAGAGACAAGAACTAGACATTCAAGACACTAGAACACTAATCTTCCTCAAGCTTGCACAGCGAGTATACGCTCGCTATGAAAAGAAGCTGACGGAAGGTTCTTACACGGACTTTGATCGGTTATTAACTGACGCGATTAATCTTATTGAGTCAACAAAGGGTGAATGTTCAATAAAGGTCAATGAGCGACGTGTAAAAATAAAGGATTTAAAATGGGTATTAATCGATGAATATCAAGATTTCTCACATTTATTTTATCGGTTAATCTCTACAATAATGAAACACAATAAGGATGTTCGACTGTTATGCGTAGGAGATGATTGGCAAGCCATAAATGGCTTTGCCGGTTCAGACTTAAAGTATTTCACTAATTTTACATTCTTTCCGGAAACTCTGGATAAGTCTGGAGAAGCCAATCTTTTGTATAATTACCGAAGCACAGAGGAAATAGTTAAATATAGCAACCGTGTAATGAGCAACCGCGGCAAATCCGCATTCCATATTCGTAAGAATCAAGGGGGAATTCCAGTTCGTATATTCAATATCGATGACATTTTTGTTGATAACAAAAAATTCAATTTCTATAGTAAGTTAGATCCTCAGAAACAAGACGATCCAGGGTTTATTAAGGCTAGACATCTAAAAAAATGCTACGAAATACTTTCAGATAATCCCGACAAAACCTGTGCTATCTTGTACAGAAAGTGGAAAATTCATGGGTCTAACTTAGACGAATTCCGAAGAAAGCTTAGGAGAATTCTAATCAGGGATAAAATCTGGGATTTTGAAGCTTTTGAGAAAAAGGTAAAAGTCTCGTCAGTTCACGGTTACAAGGGGCTAGAGGAAGATATTGTAATAATTTTAGACGCCTGTAATGGTAGATTTCCTCTCTTGCATCCGGACCACCAATTGTTTTCAATCTTCGGTCAGACTGAAAATGACCTGCTGGAAGAAGAACGAAGGCTGTTTTATGTGGCTTTAACTCGGGCTAAAGAAAAGCTGTATATATTGACCGAAAAAGAAAATAGATCACCTTTTCTCCCTTCATAAAACGCCCGCAAGGCGGGGAAAATGCTGGGGGCGGATCCAAGCCTGACGACGGAAGGCGCTCTGGGCGCCAATATTTCCACGGGCACCGGCGAAGCCTTGGGACTCAGCGCCACCGCCGGGGCCATCGGCAAGGCCATCGCCCCGGCGTTCAAATCCCTGGGTGCAGGCTGGAAAGCCTGGACCGCCACCGGCGCCGCCGACGGCGCCATCTACGGCGCCACCCACCGAAGAGAAGGCGACCTGACCCTGAAAAACCAGCTTGCCCCCGCCGGGCGAGCGCAGGACGCCCTGACCGATGCCGCAACCGGCGCCGCCCTCGGCGGTGCGCTGGGCAAGGCCGCCGAGCATATCCCCGATCTGGCAACCAAACTTCTCCAACACTCCCCCAACCACCCAACAGTTCAGAAAATCCTGGCCAAAATGGGCTATGAGCAGGCAGGCGGAATGCTACCTCCTCGAAAAACCGAGGATTCACCCCCGTGGTGGGAAGATATTGTTGGTACAATTGCTAAAAAGTACAACATGTCCCAACAGGATGTCGATTTCCTCACGGGTAAAACCGCCGATCCCCCTGCCACAAAATGGGGCATGCCCTACAGGAGGGAATTTTGGTCCGAAGGGAGAAGAAAACCCAGAGTACCATTAAACAACGCTTTTCTCCATGCTAAAGATCATGCCCACAAATTTGGACTTAACTCGGGAGATCCCTTCTATATTCAAAAAGCCCATGACTTTAGAAATAATTTGCCTAAAGGAACAGAGTTATTGATCAATAAAGCAAGTGGACAACGAATCTATTACCATGAGCCCTCAAACCGATTTCTTGTCACCGACAGAGAAGGGCGAATACAATCCTTCTATAAACCTGATGAAGGAAGAGGTTGGTTCACAGACCAATTCAAGCATGGAATCTATTATGGAGTAGTGAAATGAGTAATGATAAAGATGAATTTTTTTGCAGAGTCTGTGGTTTTATAGACGATGCTATTACTCCATTGTGGTATCAAGGCACCTCTCCCAGTTACGATATCTGTCCATCCTGCGGTAACCAAACCGGAGAAAATGACTATAATCTTGAACGGGTTAGAAAGTATCGTGAAGAATGGTTAAAAACCGGTCCGGAGTGGTGGAGCGGCGGCTCCTACCCACCCAAGGACTGGGATCCGATCAAGCAGATGGAGAACATTCCACAAGAATGGCGATGATCGGGTAAAATAATACCTATCATTATTGAATACCTTTCAAGCCGCAACCAATGCGGCTTTTCTTTTGGCCTACTGACATCCGCTACCACCGCGAAGGCGACCTGACCCTGAAAAACCAGCTTGACCCCGCAGGGCGAGCGCAGGACGCCCTGAAAGACGCCGCAACCGGGGCCGCCCTCGGCGGTACGCTGGGCAAAGGGGCCGAGCACATCCCCGATCTGGCCTCCAAACTCCTCCAATACACCCCCGACCATCCGATGGTCCAGAAAGTTCTGGCCAAAATGGGCTATAGCACCGGCGGAATGAATGAAGCCTCGTTCCTTCCGTTGATTACCAAAAGGAAATCTCCTCTTGACCATAATCAACTGGACCAGTTCGCCCAAGTTGTTCAGAAGGAATTCGGTTTCTCGGACAACGAAATGGCCTATCTTTTTGGGGAAAACGTGCCTATACCTGCAAACAGCCCCGCCCAAAGCTTCTGGACTTGGAGCCGGGATATAAAAACCAAGAAGCGACTTAGCCCTATGGAGAGCGCATTTTATCATGCCAAAAAACATCTGAAAGAGTTCTTGGATGTCTACAACATGCCTTCCAATCCCCGAGAAACAGATTATGTAAAGCTGGCTCAAGAGCCAGTTCCATCCGGCTCAAGGAAGAAAGTCAATGACAGAAAAACCGTTTATTTTTATGATGAAGCAGAGAACGCGCTTTTTATTCGGCTTCCGGACGAACTTACTCCCAGGAGTCTGTTTAAGCCGGAAGAGAGCCTTCATTACTTTGATGATATAAAAGGTGTAGAATTCGATCCGGAAAATAGGACTTATTAACTGATGAAAAATCTGGATTACGAACATTTGTGCCTAGTCTGCGGACAAATATATGAGGCATCATTGACAGATGCACGCGAAGATATTGATGGCTTCTGTGATTGCTGTGGCTGTCATTTCGGTGCAGATGATTACAGCCCGGTTTCTGCCCGTGCCCAGCGTAAAGAATGGCTAGAAGAGGAAGGGGGAAGATGGTTCCTTGAAAGCCGCCGCCCCTCCGATTGGAATCTAGAAGAACAATTGAAAAACATTCCACCAGAATGGAGATAATCGGGTAAAATCATCCTGAGACTATTTCATTAAATTTTCAGCCGCAGCAATGCGGCTTTTCTTTTAGGGGCAAGATGCCGCCTGGGGAGCCCGAACCGGCACCGCCCTCGGCGGCGCACTGGGCAAGGCCAGCGAGCATATCCCCGACCTTGCCCAAAAACTTTTGCAACACTCTCCCGACCACCCAACAGTTCAGAAAATCCTGGCCAAAATGGGCTATGGTCCGGTGCCTCCTCGAAAAACCGAGGATTCACCCCCGTGGTGGGAAGATATTGTTGGTACAATTGCTAAAAAGTACAACATGTCCCAACAGGATGTCAATTTCCTCACGGGTAAAACCGCCGATCCCCCTGCCACAAAATGGGGCATGCCCTACAGGAGGGAACTATGGTCTCCGGGAAACAGTAATGAAATCATAAGAGCCATCAATCACTCCAAAAAACATGCTAAGGAATTCGATTTGTCCAAGGGAGATCCGTACTATATACAACTTGCACATGATTTCAGAAATGAGCTACCGAAAGGTACTGAGTTATTGATTAATAAGATCACCGGTGAAAGAGTTTATTATCATGAACTTTCTAATCGGCTTCTAATCACTGACGAGAAAGGTACCATTAAGTCTTTTTATAGTCCCAAATATCGCAGGAAAAAATTCGATGGCCAGCTTGACGAAGGAACTTACTATGGAAAAATCAGATAAACAAGAATACTTTTGCCGAATTTGTGGGTATCATTGTAACTTCTCCCTTTGGGTAACGCCAAAAACTTCCAGCCATGAACTATGCCCTTCATGTGGAAATCATCCAGGTGAAGATGATTGTAACCTGGAAGATGCAAGATCCTACCGCAAGGAATGGCTCGAAAGCGGACCAGAGTGGTGGGATGGCGGCTCCTACCCACCCAAGGACTGGGATCCGATCAAGCAGATGGAAAATATTCCGCCGGAATGGCGATGATCGGGTAAAATATTCCTGAGACTATTTCATCAAATTTTCAGCCGCAGAAATGCGGCTTTTCTTTTGGTCTACTGACATCCGCTACCACCGCGAAGGCGACCTGACCCTGAAAAACCAGCTTGACCCCGCCGGACGAGCGCAGGACGCCCTGAAAGACGCCGCAACCGGCGTCGCCCTCGGCAGTGCGCTGGGCAAAGGGGCCGAGAAACTCCCGGATATCGCCGCCAAACTCCTCCAACACTCCCCCGACCACCCAACAGTCCAGAAGATTCTGGCCAAAATGGGCTATGAGCAGGCAGGCGGAATGCTGCCCCCTCGAAAAACCGAGGATTCACCCCCGTGGTGGGAAGATATTGTTGGTACAATTGCTAAAAAGTACAACACGTCCCAACAGGATGTCGATTTCCTCACGGGTAAAACCGCCGATCCCCCTGCCACAAAATGGGGCATGCCCTATCGGAGAGAACTATGGTCTCCGGGACAGACAAATCAAATTCAAAATGCATTCAAACATGCTGAAGACCATGCACATGAATTTAATTTAATGAAGGAAGATCCTTACTATATTCAACTTGCTCATGACTTTAGAAACAATCTACCGAAGGAAACAGAACTGCTTATCAATAGCAAAAGCGGTCAAAGAATCTACTATCATGAACCGACCAACCAATTTTTAGTTACAAATAAAAATGGAGCTATACAATCTTATTATCTACCAACCATAGGTAGAGAATGGTTTTCAAATCAATTCAAGTATGGCAAATATTATGGAGTTATCAAGTGAGCAAGACCGATGAATATTTTTGCCGCATATGCGGATATACGATAAGAGGAGAAGAACCTTTCTGGTATGATGGGGTCTCTCCAAGCTATGATATTTGCCCGGCTTGCGGTAATCAAACAGGGCAAAATGATATTGATTTGCCCACGGTAAAACAATATCGAAAGCAATGGCTTGAAACCGGTCCAAAATGGTGGACACATACTTCTTATCCTCCCAAGGACTGGGACCCGATCAAGCAGATGGAGAACATTCCACCAGAATGGCAATAATCTGCTAAAATTCACCTGAGACTATTTCATCAAATTTTCAAGCCGCAGGAATGCGGCTTTTCTTTTGAAATCCCAACTCTCTGGGTCAGCCCGAAAACTTTTCAATTCAGGCAGGGAAGAATTAACCGGCGTTCCAGGGTTTCACAATCACGTCGCCGGTAATCCGGCATTGGCAGGAGAGGCGGTCTTTGGCGTCGAGATAAAACACGGCGGCTTCCAGGTTATTCTTCTCGTTGATATTCTCCGCGCCGTCAAGCACGGTAATAACACAATTACAGCAGGCCCCCATGCCGCCGCAGCGATCGCCGATATCGATACCGGCGATATGCGCCGCCTCGCGCAAGGTCGTGGTTTCGTCGATTTCGAGCGCCAGTCCGCTCGGCTGAAAAGTCACCCTGGCCATAAAGATTCCGGCAGCCTCTACCCTGTATACGCTTCTCACTTGTTCTCTGCTGGCATTATATCACTGTCACTCTCCCAAAGGCAGCATGATTTATGGATTCCCGCCTGCGCGGGAATGACAGCGGCGGCTCTCCCACTGCTCAGGAAGCGTCAAAGGCATTCTGGAGGTGTTGGACTTCCGGCGCTGAGGAGCGGCCATCGAGCAAGATGCTGACGACGTCAAAGCGGATGTCGGTGTTGGCGGGATTCTCCGCAAGATATTTTTCAGCCAGCGCAAGGAGTTTCGCCTGCTTTTCAGGCGTCAGGGACTCGGCGGGGGTCCCATAGCGCACGGAGGCCCGTGTCTTGACCTCGACAAAAACCAGCACGTCCCGGCCGCTTTCCGGATCGCTCCGGCGGGCCACAATGTCGATTTCACCGGTTCTACCGGCACGCCAGTTTCTGGCCACTATCTCGTAACCGTCGTCCTCAAGCAGACGCGCGGCGAGATCTTCCCCGTCTTTGCCCAACGAGGCTTTTTTTGAGACAGAACTGCCCGTGTAACCTGCAGATCCGGATGTCATGATGAAACAGAGTGTAACGGATTAGGTGAAGGTTTTAAAGGTGGAAGCGATGTTCTTACCGATAACCTTCCGGACCGCGTCAATTTCGGTCTGGACCGCATCACGCTGGGTATCAACACGACGGAGCTGGAGTTCGAGCGCTTTGTCGACAGCCTGCAAAGAGGCAATCCGGGCCTGAAGCGCCAGCATCTGCGGCGATTCGGGTTCCAGGTTGGCACTCAGGGCGAACAGGTCACCCGTGATGTTGGCTAACGACAGCCGAGCCTGGTTGATGAACTGGCCCTGCAACTCGAGGTCACTTTTACGAGCCGTCAGCATCAAGAATCTTGCTTGACTTGCTGCAAAACCCATTTAACGACTCTCCTTACTCTCTTTTAACTTGCTCTTCCAATGAATAATTAAGAAAAGATTAATATCACTTATTAATGTAAAAACAATCTGTAGGGGAGAATTGTCTCAAACGGGGTTATTGTGAAGCAATATTAACAAAAATAGGGGGTTTTCCTGATCAGGGTGGATTAGGCTCTTGGCGAATATATCCGGCCAGCACACGCATTTGTCATTCCCTGCGAAAGCGGGAATCCATCCAAGCTCCGAAAAAATGGATTCCGGCTCACCCATAGCCGTAAAGCTCGGCTTTGGCATCGCTTACGGCTATGGGCGTCCGGAATGACAGAAATTTCCTTGTGTTGGCTGTCGATTGACCCTTTAGGACGCTTGCTGGTTGGTGAAGAAAGGTTCGGTAACCTCGCGGAGGGAGGCTTCGAGTTCGTCGGAATCGTTGAGGAGGAAGAAATCGATGAACTCGTCCTGATCCAGCACCTCGTGGAAGATGGCGATGGTGTTGGGCAGCAGGTCCGTCTCCCAGCGCTGCTCCTCGCCTTCAAAGACACGAACGCCCATTGCCAGGTGCGGCGGGCCTTCGGCCATGGAAACCTGGAACACATAGGCAGATTCCACCATCGGGTTCTGCCGGAAACAGCCGGTAACACGCTCAATGAGCATCTGCGGCGGCGGATCATCGGGGATGCTGACGACGATTTCGGCGCTGCTGTGGTAGTAGACCGGCTCGGTCTGCCGATCGGAACGGGGCGGGATCATACCCTTGGCCAGATATGAAAGCTCGTAGAGACACAGTTCTCCGCGAGCGGGACCGGAGGGATTGATAACCATGAAATTCATCCCCGATTCCAGCACCTTTTCGCACAGAATGCGAAAAGGCAGGCCGACATACTCCGTCGGTTCATCCACCCAGCGTTCCAGGGCATCCTCGGTGGTAAAAACCGGAATTCCCCGGTCTCCGTGGGGATTCTTAAGGGTGGCCAGCCGGAAGACCCGGCTGTTTTCAGCTTCAATCTCGTCGATGGGACCGGAGGTCGGCACCAGAATCATGGCGTCCACCAGGGCTATATAAAGGGGCACCATCACCTCGTAGCAGATTTCTTCGGGGTTTGCCTGCTGATGAGCCGCCACGGCCAGCATCAGACGGTCGAGTTCCGCACCGTCAGGCCCGGCATGGTCCGCGTTGACCCCGATGCGGGGCAGCGGCTTCTTCTTCGCAACCTCTTGCCTACCGTCATCATCTCCCCGCAGCCAGTCGAACAGATTCCAAAACATCCGTTTCCACTCCCTTTCCGGTCCTTCACCTTTATTTCCGGTAGGGGTGGTATCGGCGCCCGAACGGAAAACTGAAACGAAAAGTCGCCCATTGTTACACAAGACGGAAAATTTCGGCTGTCCGGATGAGCTGCCGGATATTGCTAGCGACCCCGAACCAGTTTGGGAATCGCTCCCTGAAGTTTTTCGGCCTCGGTCACCGGCGGAAGGCAGTGGGTCCCGACGCAGAGGCGGGCCTCGCCGGAACCTTCGGACGTCCAGGCAATAATCCTGCCCGGATAGAACACCCGGCGGGCCGCCGCAGCCATATCCGCACCCGCACCGTCCACCGCCGCCAACTCAATTTTCAGTGGCGGATGGAGCAGTTGATCAATGCCGATGGCGAAGGCGCTGACGAACAAGCCAAAGTTCCGGTGGCCCATGAAGTATTCGGCCAGCTTCCGGGCCTTCCCGTGGTACAGTTCATCGCCGGTCAGGTGATACAGGGCCGTCAGCACCTGCAGCATGATCCCGTTCGCGCTGGAACTGGGACTGTCCTCGACGGGCTTGCGCTTGTACTTCAACAGGCCAAGAGCGTTCGGACGCTGGCGGGTATCGTAGAAGGCCCCGTTCTCCCGGTCCTCAAAGTGTTCAAACGTATGCTTCACCAGCCGGATGGCCGCCTCGCGGTATTTTTCTTCACCGGAGGTCTGGTAGCCCTTGAGGAGCGCCATCGAAAAATGGGCGTAGTCATCGAGAAGGCCCTCGATGCCGTCGGCATGGAGGAGCAAGTCATCCTGGGCGTCGGCCCGGTAGAAGCGCTCCAGCAGGTGATCCAGCGTCTTCAGGGCAAAGGCGCGGGCCTCAGGGAGATCCAGCAGGTCGGCGGCCTCAATGTAGCCAGTGATCATCATGCCATTCCAGTTGGTGTAAAGGGTCTTGTCGATAAAGGGGATGGGTCGATTCTCGCGGCGATGGCGGCGCATTTTGTCCTTCGCCGCCGCCAGCGTCCGGGCCTGACCATCATCCAGCTCGCCCCGGACCCGCAACACATTGCGCCCCGGACGTTCGTGCATGTCCCCTTCACCGGTCATGTCGTAATACCGTAACACCAGGTCCATTTCCTGCGGCGACAGAATCTCGCGGATCTCGTCGATGGTCCAGGTGAAGTGGTCGCCGTCGTCGTTCAGGTCGATATCGGCGTCCTGGGAGGCGTAGAAACCGCCGTTGTCCCAGTCGCAGAGCCATTCGTCCACCCAGGTGAGAATCCCTTCCACCGTCTCGCGGTAGAGGGGCTTGTCCTGATTGAGGCTTTCACACAGGCGATACGCCTGCGCATAGACTTTCAAGGCCTCGGCGTTGTCATAGGCCATCTTTTCGAAGTGGGGTACATGCCACTGACGATCCACGGAATACCGGTGGAATCCCCCCGCAACCTGGTCGTACATGCCGCCCAGGCTCATTTCGTCCAGGGTTTTGGTGATCATCCGGGTCAGGTTTTCGCGCGGATGCCGGAAGTCCTGCTGGATGAGAAACTCCAGGGCGCTGAAGTGGGGAAATTTTGGTGCCCCGCCAAAGCCGCCGTGGGTGCCGTCAAACAACTCCAGGGCAGACAGAACAATGTTCTGGCCGAATTCTTCAGTGATGGGGATGCTTTCCGCGGCGGGCGCGACGGCCTCACCGCTCATGGGGGCACCGCCTTCGGGCAGGATATCGTCCAGGGTGCCTTCACGGAAAATCTCCGCCTTTTTCTCGTGGTAAACCCCGGCAATACGCTGGAGCAGGCTCTTCATTACCTGGGGCGGAAAGTACGTGCCACCATAAATCAGACGTCCGTCCCAGGTCAGGAAGCCGGTCAGGGGCCAGCCCGCATGGCCGGTGAGCTGGGCCACCACGTTCTGGTAGCGGCTGTCGATGTCCGGGCGCTGGTCGCGATCGACTTTGACGGCAACATAGTTCTCATTGACAAGCTGGGCAATCTCGTCGTTCTCATAGGATTCCCGGTCAATCACGTGGCACCAGTGGCACCAGACGGCGCCGATATCAAGCAGAATGGGCCGATCCAGTTCCCTTGCCCTGGCGAACGCCTCCTCGCCGAATTCGTACCAGTCAATGGGCTGGTGGGCGGCACTTCTGAGATAAGCGCTGGACGATTGGGCCAACCGGTTCTCGTGATTCCCCATGATCCGTATCCTTTCCAACAACGTGCGAGGTCCAGTCTGGACCAAACGAACATCCCATGCAATGGGTCAGCCGTGGGATAGCCCTGTTTATACGGTCACCGGCTGCATAGCCTCCAGGCCCATGGAGCAGACCCTGGCGGTGACTTTATGGGCGATGTCTTCCAGCGCTTTGGCCTGAACACCGTCCGGGTCGGCAATGACAATGGGACGGCCCTGATCGGCCTCCTCGCGCAGGCGAGTTACCAGCGGAATGCCTCCGAGAAAATCGACGCCCAGCTCTTCGGCGGCCTTCTCGCCCCCACCCTGGCCAAAGATATAGTCCCGGCTGCCGTCGGGCAGCAGGTAATAGCTCATATTCTCCACGATGCCGAGGATGGGGACGTTCCCCTGCCTGAACATGTTCAGCCCTTTGCGGCTGTCGTGGATGGACACCTCCTGCGGGGTCGTCACGATGACCGCGCCGGCAACCGGCGCCGCCTGCATGATGGTCAGCTGGGCATCCCCGGTGCCTGGCGGCAGATCGATGACGAGGTAATCCAGTTCACCCCATGCCACATCGGTGAGAAATTGGCGGATCAGCTTGTCCAGCATCGGCCCACGCCAGATGACGGGTTTTTCCTTCTCGATGAGAAAGGCCACGCTCATCACCTTGACACCATGATTCTGCGGCGGAAAGAGCTTTTTCTCCTCGCTGTCCGGATCGGGCGGGGCGAGATCCCGCATCGTCACGTCGGTCAGACCCATCATCAGCGGAATATTGGGGCCATACACATCCGCATCGAGAATCCCGACGCGGGCCCCGCTTTTGGCCAGGGAGCAGGCCAGATTGACGGCGACCGTGGACTTGCCCACGCCGCCCTTGCCGCTGGAAACGGCGATGATGTTCCTGATGCCCTCAATGGGGGCTTTCTGAGGAACGCTGGCACCCAGGGTGACCGTTTCCTTGGAGAAATCCGCCACGACGCTTTTTACGCCAGGCAGTTGCCGGACGGCGTTCTCGGCGTCGTCCTTGATCTTGCCCTTCAGGGGACAGGCGGTGGTGGTCAGCTTGATCTCGAAGCGAACCTGGTTGTCGCAGACGCTGACGTTCTCGATCATGCCCAGTTCCGTCAGGGGCCGCTTCAGGTCCGGGTCATGAACCGTGGACAGGGCTTTGAGGACATCATCTTTGGTAATTTCAGGGCTGGACATGATGGAGATCCTTCTTGTTTGGCTTTTCGTTGGCAGACACACAGGAAAAATTTTCTGACTACAGGGTATGGGAAGAATGCCCCTGCGGCAAGCCGTTTTCAACGGGACCGTCCCACTCGGCCATGCCCGCGGCCAGGTTCAGGACACGGGCAAAACCGTTACGGTCCAGATATTCGGCCACGGCGGCGCTTCGGACCCCATGCTGGCAAACCACGACGGTTCCGCGATTCGGGTCCAGTTCGCCCATGCGGGCCAGAAAATCGTCAATGGGGATCAAAACCGCCTGGGGAATATGGCCCAGAAGGGCATACTCTTCCGGCGTGCGCACATCCAGAAGGCGGATACCGGGATCTTCCGCCAGCAGGCGGCTGAGTTCCGCATTGTCAATGTTCCTGACGGTCATGAAAGCCCACAGGTTTAACCTTTACGTCAGGGTTAGCATAACATAAAGCCCATGCCGAAAAAAGCGAGCCGGGTCTGAAGGCCCTTTCCGCCGCAGCCAGGCAGGAAAACGGCTTGTTTAGCCTCTGCCGAAGCCATATTTCCGGGAATGGCCTTCTAATCCTCCCGTCCGCGGGGATTCCTGGCGATTTTCAATACGGAACTGCCGCTGGGCCTGCTTCAGATCGTCCAGCAGATGGTTTTTCTCCACCGGCTCCAACCCCAGGAGATCGTCCAAATCGAATCCCTGCAACTGCTGGAAGGAAAAGCGTCCCTCCAGGACCAGCGCCTTGAAAAAGGTGCGGTTCACGCCGGGCCGGGCGAAAAGGTCCGACAACGTTACCGGCGCACCCCGGCTGAGACAGCCCAGAATTTCCGGAAAGACCGCCTCGCAGTCGCGCCAGCAGATCCGGCACAGGATGGACTGCCCGCCGGTATCGGCGGCCAGATACGGCCGATTGCAATGCTCGCAATGCGTGGTTTTCATTCAGACCCCTGATGACTTTTTCATTTTGCCGCCTTGCCTAAGGCCCTTTTCGGCAAAAAAACGTAAAACTTGGAATAAAAAGTCCTGAAAGGATTTATACTCCGGCATTAAACTGCTGCCTGAGATTCAACCCGGTATTTTTCACACACCTCTGAAACCGCTGCCATCTGCACCGGCTGAGCAAAGAAAATGACGTAGACAGTCGTCGAAAACCCAAAGAAAAGTAAGTGAAAACGGCCTCCATAAAGTAAAAGCCAAGCCAGATCGAGGATATTGGTAAAATCAAGATTGAATTCTTCAAAAAGCGAGGCAAATTCCAGCAGGAGCATAAGCCCGATTACCAGCAGGACATACAACAATAAAAAAACGACCACCACATTTATCAGGAGGACCCATAGGAGGTAAAGCAGCTTGCCCGTCAGGGATCGGTAAAATTTAAGATTTCTCTGGAGCTTCTTCAAGTATTTTTCCCGTTGCGCCAACTCCAGCCGCTGAATCTTCTTCTCCAGGGAGGATAGATGCTGCTTTTTATTAAAATTCCAAAACTTTTGATACAAGGCCTGAACGCTCATTCGAAACAGCTCCATCGATCTCAAATTTCATTAGAGAATATCGGACGGCAGGAATTTTTCTTAAATCCTCCCAGAACAAAAGCGGCACCCTGGGGATGCCGCTTTCGCATAAACCGGAGTCGGAAAGACTAGGCTTTGCCGAGGGTTTTTTCGCCGGGTTTCCAGCCAACCGGGCACAGTTCGCCGGTCTGGAAAGCCTGGACGAGACGGAAGATTTCGTCCACGTTGCGACCAACGCTCAGGTCGTTGACCACGTAGCTCTTCAGGACGCCATCGGGATCGATGATGAAGCAGCCCCGGAGACTGATCCCTTTGTCTTCGAGCAGAATGCCGTAATCGCGGCTGATCCGGTGGCTGATGTCGGAGATCAGCGGGAATTTCAACTTGCCGAGGTCGCCTTCGCTCCAGGCTTTGTGGGAGAAGACGCTGTCCACGCTGCCACCGATGACCTGGGCATTCATCTTCTGGAATTCTTCGTATTTCGCGTCGAAGCCCTGGATTTCAGTGGGGCAGACGAAGGTGAAGTCGAGCGGATAGAAGAACAGGACGACCCACTTGCCGCGGTAGTCGCTCAGGGAGATTTCCTTGATCTCTCCGTTGACGTAAGCCTGGGTGGTAAAATCGGGAGCCGGTTTGCCAATTTGAGGTGCCATTGCTGTACTCTCCTCTTTTCTCTTTATGATACGGACTGTCTGGCAATAGTTATATTGTCAATATGAAGAAATTTCAAGGGGGAATTCCGGGCATTATCCGCCCGAATCGTGTGTTTTCGGCGTCCGGCTACGGAGAACTCATTGAAAAGGCACGGGAATAAACCGCTTCACGGCTGGGCATGGACTTCAATGTCCCTTCCCGCTGAACCTGCAGACCTGCCGCTGTAATCCCAAGCCGGGCGCAATCGGACAGACTCCGTCCCGTCACCAGCCCATGAATGAATCCGCCGTTGAAGGCATCCCCTGCCCCGGTGGTATCCACCACCCGGTCGACTTTCATCGCCGGAAAATGCTGAACTTCCTTTCGATAGCCCAGATAGCAGCCATGCTCTCCCGCCTTGGCCACTACCAGCGGCACGTCCTTGAACCAGAAAAAGTCGATCACCTGGTCAGGCCGTCCCAGGCCGATGGTGGGCATGGTGTCGTCCGGCACCGTGGGCAGGATCACGTCCACGTATGGCAGCAGGGCCTCCATGGCGTCGAAGGCTTCCATCTTGTTTTTCCATAGCCGGTTGCGGTAGTTGGGGTCGAAGACGGTCATGATCTTGTTTTCGCGGGCGATTTTAAACGCCTTGTACACCGACTCGCGCATGGATTGGGACAGTCCCAGGGTCACGCCGGTGGAAAAGATGAGCTTGAACGACTTGATGACGTTCTCATCAATGTCCTTCGGGCTGATCAGACTGGCCGCGCTGTGTTTTCGGTAATAGAGAAATTCCCGGTCACCCGCTTCGTCGTTGGCCACGAAATAAAGGCCGGTATACCCGTCAGGAAACCGTCTGACGTGGCGGGTATTCAGGCCCTCCATCAGGAAAAGCTGCTTGAGGCCGAACGAAAACGGATCGTCCGAGAGGCCCGTCAGGAAACTGACCTCGGACCCCAGCCGCCGCGCAGCCACCGCCGTATTAAGGGCATCTCCGGCATACGTCTTCGTAAATTCCTCGGCAAAGCGGATCTCTCCGGGGCTGGACAGCTCCACCATCGCCTCTCCAATGCTCAGGATATCGATAATCCGGCTCCTTCCGTCGCGGACAGCGCAAAGCGCGTATATAATCCTAACAGCCCGGTCATGTGTTTCGGGGGGGGGATCTCCAGCCGCTCCAGCCGCTGGGTCAGGGTCTGGAGGACTTTCTCGCCGGACATCCGCGATCCGGCTACCCCTATTATATTCAATGACAGGCGATCCAGATCAAATTCGATCAGATCGCCGTCCTCGACAACCGCAATAATCCCCCTGCGGGCGGCTTCCGGCGTCACATGCCCGATGACCGGCCCCCGCGACGCCCCGGAAAAGCGTCCGTCCGTAACCAGGGCGATGGAAGTACACAACTCCGGATTGGAGGCAATGGCCTCGGTGACATAAAACTGTTCCGGCATCCCGCTGGCCGCCGGACCTTCGTAACGGATCACGACCGCATCGCCGGGCCGGATACGGTGATCGAAGATGGCATCCAACGCGTCCTTCGAGGAATCAAATACCCTGGCGCTGCCCGTAAACCGCCGCATCTCCGGCGGCATGGCGGAAGTCTTGATGACGGCGCCATCCTGGGCCAGGTTGCCGAACAGCACCCGGATACCCCCGTCCGGGCGAAACGGCTGGTCGAAGGGGGCGATAATCTCCTCCACGGTGGCGCCGTAATTGGCCAGATAAGCGGGCATTCTTTCAAAGTGGCCGATTTCCTCCAGCTCCTGAAGGTTCTCACCAACGGTCCGGCCCGTAACCGTCATGGCATCCAGGTGCAGATGATCCCGAAGCTCGCGCATAATCCGGTAAACCCCGCCCGCGTACCAGATCATGTTGGCGTTGAGGCGACCGGAGGGTTTGACGTTGAGCAGGAAGGGGATTTTGTCGTTAATGGCGTTCACCCGATCCAGCGAAAAGCGGATGCCCCGCTCACGGGCAATGGCGGCCAGGTGCATCAGGGCGTTGGTGGAGCCGCCGGTGGCCGCATGGACAATCAGCGCGTTCTCGATGGCCTTCTCCGTCAGGATGTCCGCGGGCCGGAGATCGGCCTCGACCAGGGCCGTAATGCGCTCTCCCGCCGAGCGGGCCGACTCCTTCAGGGCGTTGAGGTGGGCGGGAATCAGGGCGGCGGCGGGCATGGCCATCCCCAGCGCTTCGGCCAGCATTTGCATGGTGCTGGCGGTGCCGAAGAAGGCGCATGATCCGGCAGAGGGACAGGCGGAAACCTGAAGGAACCTGAAGTCCTTCTCGTCCATCTCCCCGCGACGGCGCAGGGCGGCGGCGGTGCCGACCCCTTCCAGGGTCATGCCACCGGGGCCGGATTCCATCAGTCCGCCGGGAACGACGATGGCCGGACGATTCAAGCGGGCCGCCGCCATCAGGTGGGCGGGAACCGCCTTGTCCCCGCTGGAGAGAAAGACGATGCCGTCAAAATGGCCGCCCTGGGCATGCATTTCCGTGGCCATCACCAGCATTTCACGCGAGGCGAGGGAATAATCCATCGCCTCGGTTCCCTGGGCAATGCCGTCGCAGATATCCGTGCAAGCGTAGTTGGCGGAAACCCCGCCCCCTACGAGAACGCCCTTCTCCACATACTCCGCCACCATATCCAGATGCACGGAGCTGGGGTGGGAGTCGCCCTGGGCGGATTCCACGAGAATCCACGGCTTGTCCGTATCATCCGGACTCCAGCCGCAGCCGATGCGCAACGCATCCGCCTCCGGCGCCTGGCGGCGGCGTTCCTGGCTAAGTCGTGATGTCCGGGTGGCCGTCATTCGGAGATTCCCCGCTTTTCCCGGTATTTTCCAAGACGTTCCCTGAAGCTTTTGGCCCGTTTGCGAATCTCCTTGCCGTTGCGCTCGCCGATGGCGGTGACGGGGATCAGGTGACCACCGAGGCCCACAGCCATTGCGCCCTTGCCCAGGTATTCCGTGAAATCGTCAAACCCCACGCCGCCGGTAACGATAACCGGGATCGGTCCCATCGGTTCCACCAGGGCCTTGATGTAATCCGGCCCACCAGCCTGTTTTGCCGGAAAGATTTTCACTGCTGCCGATCCCAGCATGAAGGCCCTGTGAACCTCCGAGGGAGTCATTACGCCAGGAATGGTCAGGACTTCATGCTCCACTCCCCACTGGACCATCCGGTCGTCCAGCACCGGAGACACGAGAAACTGCGCCCCGGCGCCCAGAGCCTTGACGCCGTGCAACTGATTCATTACCGTGCCGGCTCCCAGAAGAACATCCGGGTTCCGGTCGGCCAGGGTCTGGATCACCATGTCCGCCTGGGGAACGGTAAACGTCACCTCGATGATCCTGAACCCGCAGTCGATCAGCTCCTGGGCACCCCATAAAGCCCCATCGGCGGTATTGGCCCGGATGACCGCAATCACCTGCTCCTGCCGGATGGTGTCCAGCACCGTCTGCACCGTGTCCGAGTACATGGTCGCCGCCATCAGCGTGTTCCTTTCCGCAAATCTCTCAAAACCACCCGCGCCGGAGCACCGTCACCGTCCTCCACCTTCAGCGGCAGGCAGATCAACTCGTAACGTCCCGGCTGGATATTCTTCAGATAAAGCCCCTCCACGATATAGATGCCGTGATCCATCAGCCGGTGGTGACACGGAGCGCCGTCGGCATGGTAGCCCTCGACGGAGAGATAGTCGATGCCCACCAGCCGGATGCCCTTTTCGATGAGGAAATCCGCCCCGTCCGGGCTGATGTGGACAAAGGATTCGTCAAAAGGCTCGTTGTACCACTCCCGGCTGGAGTTTCGCGTCTTGAACAGCACCCGCTCGACGCCCGTCCAGTCGAAACCCGACAGTTCCCGCGCGGTGATTCTTTTCGGATCGGCAATTTCCACCACCACCGCCTCGCCCACGTAAATGGAAAGGTCCATGGCGTCCAGCGGCTTCCCCTCGCGCTTGAAGTGGGAGAAGGCATCCACATGGGTGCCCGTATGGGACCCCATCGACAGGTGAGAAACCGTCGCAGGATCGCCCTGAGCCAGTTCCAGGACCCGTTCAACCCGGACACCGGGGTCGCCGGGCCAGGAGACCATCCGGTTGTTAATGGGAACGGAAATATCGTAAATCGTCATAACGCGCTCAGGCTTAACGCCGCCATCATACCATTGCCACGGCCTCATTGACATAACCCTCTGTTTATCCAACCATTGAAAGATTCAAAAGGAACGCTACCGGGGGACATCAATGGTGGGTATCACGGCAACGGCGCCGATACCGGTCTCGTTCGGACGGACCGGGAAAAAGCCGGGATGGAAAGCGAAAATTCTGATCCCGCTGGCCGCGCTCAGCATCCCGTTGGGCAGTTGCGGCGTGATGAACATCAACCAGGCCCTTAACGGCAGCATTCCCGCAGACCGGTTCGAAACCGGCGTGGAAAGCTATACCAGCCCGTTGACCCGCGAGGGGTACAAGGACAACCCCCAGCGCAGCCTGGGTGAGGCCACGGAAAAGAACCTTAGAAAAAAATACGGGGAAAGGGCCTTCGTTGGCCAGGAGGTGGATGCGGCCCGTGCCGAGTTCAACCGGACCGGCAACCTGGACCTGTTCAATCGGTTCTTCCCTTACCGCAGCGCACTGACGGCGCGGGGAGAAATGGAAAAGCTGCGACTGCACGACGAGCGCATCCGCGAAGTGGTGAATTCCCCCCACAGCGAATTCTGGTTCGTGGACCTGAACAGCCGGGTCTACCCCATGGACAATTCCACCCGCCATATCCTGGCCGGGCTGATTGTCGATCTGATGCACAACCGGATGGAACTGGTCCATGAAACCCTGGAAAAGCAAACACCGTTCCGTTTCATTCTCTTCGAAGACCTGAAACGCCCCAATCTTCTAGGCGGAATTCGGGATATCGGCGGTTACTGGGCGCCCAAGAGCGGAGATATCGAGATCGACAGCCGCAGTTTCTGGATCGATTCCGGCATTAGCGGAAACGGTGAGGATACCCCCGTCCATGAATTCGTGCATGCCGCCGAAAGTCGGCATCTGATCCTCGGCATCCACCTGGCCGACGGCATGCTACCGGGACTTTCCGCGGAGGACCGGCGGGCGTTCACCCGCGAGCGCGGCCGCCTGCTTCGGGAATTCAGGGCATTGAACGACGGGATCGGTTACAACATCCTGGAATCACAAGGCAAAAAAATGGAAGCCATTCCCGGTATCCGACCCTATGCCTTCAAGAACAGGGCCGAATTTCTTGCCGTCACCCACGAGGTCTTTTTTGACGGCGGCGAAAAGCTTAAGGAAGCCTCCCCCGTCCTGTACGACATTTACAGCCGTTACTACCGGCTGGATACAGCCAACGGCTACCGGGACCTCACCGATGAGGACCTTCGGACCGCGCAGCAGCCCGTGCGTTTCGCCTGAACCCCGACAGTTTCGTCCGCTTGACGGGACTTTTCCGGTAGCGCTCGGCAAAAGCCGCCTCGTCCAGTGTCTCAATCTCCGACGCCCTGGGTGCCGCATTCCAGGGCCGGGGGAGGAACTCCTCGATGCCGGTTTCCTGCGAAAACCGGATGTTCCACGGGCAGACCTGCTGGCAGATGTCGCAGCCGAAAGCCCAGCCGTCGAGATTTCCGGCGATTTCCTCCGGCAGCGATTCCCCCTTGTACTCGATGGTCCAATAGGAGATGCACCTGTTGGAGTCAATCACGGAAGGCTCCACGATGGCGTCCGTGGGGCAGGCGTCGATGCATCGGGTGCAGGTGCCGCAATGATTGGGAACCTCCGCCGTGTCCGGCTCCAGCTCGATATTCAGCAAAAGCTCTCCCAGGAACAGGTAGGAACCCCTGTCCGGGGTGATGAGCATCCCGTTCTTTCCGATCCAGCCCAGCCCCGCTCGAACCGCCAGGGGCCGCTCCATGATGGGGGCGCTGTCGGTGAGCGCCCGGCCCTGCGCCTCCGGCGCCCATTCCCGGATCTGCCGCAGCAGTTGCCGCAGGCGTTTCTTCAGCACGTCGTGATAATCCGTCCCCCGGGCGTACTTGGAGATTTTTACGCCATCCGCGTGGGGATTCGGCGGGTCCTCGTGATAGTAGTTCATACCCACGCAGACGATGGACCGGGTGTTCTCCATCAGGCTGGACGGGTCCACCCGCTTGTTAAAATGGGTCACCATCCATTCCATTCCCGCATGGTAGCCCCGATCGATCCATTCCCGCAGGCGCCCGCCCTCTTCGCTGAAATCGCCGGGCAGCGCGACACCCACCTTGTCAAAGCCAAGCTCCCGCGCCGCATCCCTGATGCGCCGGGTCAGCTCCTGCCGGTTCATGGTCTGGGCGGATGGTTTCATCAGCCGTATTATACCGGCTTTTCATCCCATGCTTGGCAACTTGGGTCTTTTTTTGTACTTTGTTTACTACGCTCATAATAATATTATTCTAAGTCTGAAAAAACATGAGTATGTGGGTGACATATAGAAAGGGTGGGACTTTGAGATGGATCAATTGACTCAGGTATCAGGATTCAAGAGCACACAACCGTCGCCGGGCTATACAATAAAGAAGCCCGCCACTTTCGGCGGACAGTCCACTGAACCGGGCCGGACCCAGCCCCTGGCCTCGCTGCCGACGGCGGGACTCTACCTGACTTCATTACCCAACGTCACGTTCACGGAAGACACCGCCATGCATGCAGAACCCCTCTTCGGCGCCAAAAAGCCCACCGAATTAAGGCTCAAGGACTACAAGCCCCCGACCCACCTCCTCGACAAGACCGACCTGACCTTCGAACTCAACGCCGAGGACGACGTGGTCGTCACCTCCCGACTCCAGGTCCGGCCCAATCCGGTATCTAAAGAGTCCAAACAGACCCTCAAGCTGAAGGGCGCCCCCGGACGTGCACCAAAAGGTTCGCACATGCCGACCATGAAACTGCTGGAAGTGAAGCTGGACGGCAAGAAGCTGGATGGTAATGATTACACCCGCCGCGGTGACGAGCTGACCCTGAAGAACCTGCCCGACGGCAACTTCAACCTGGAAATCAAGACCCGCATCAACCCCAAGGCGAACCACTCCCTGGCCGGCCTGTACACCTCCGGGGGCAAGTTCTGCACCCAGTGCGAATCCCAGGGTTTCCGCAACATGACCTTCTACCCGGATCGCCCGGACGTGCTCAGCGAGTTCACCACCACCCTCATCGCCCCCAAGGGCAAGTACAGGCAGCTGCTCTCCAACGGCAATCCCGGTCCGCGGACCGAAACGGATGATGGCCGCGAGCAGATCACCTGGCACAATCCGCACATCAAGCCGTCGTATCTTTTCGCACTGGTGGCAGGAAACCTGGCGATGAAAGAAGACACCTTCACCACCATGTCGGGCCGCGACGTGAAAATCCGCATCTACGTGGACCCGGGCGACGAGAACAAGATCGACCACGCCATGGATTCCATCAAGAAGTTCCTGAAGTGGGACGAGGAAAACTACGGCCGCGAGTACGACCTGGATCTTTACCAGATCGTCGCCGTCAACGACTTCAACTTCGGCGCCATGGAGAACAAGGGGCTGAATATCTTCAACTCCTCGGCCATCCTGGCGGACCCCAAAACCGCCACGGACGATCGCTACGAATACGTCCAGGGCGTCATTGGCCACGAGGCCACCCACAACTGGCGCGGGAACCGGGTCACGGTCCGTGACTGGTTCCAGGTCTGTCTGAAGGAGGGGCTGACCCGCTTCACGGACCAGGAATTCACGGCCGACATGACCTCGCGACCGGTCAAGCGCATCGATGACGTGACGGGCATGCGCACGGCGCAGTTCCCGGAAGACGCCGGCGCGATGGCCCATCCCATCCGCCCGGCCTCGGTGGTGTCCATCGAGAACTTCTACACCCCCACGGTGTACGAAAAGGGCGCCGAAGTCATCCGCATGATTCAGACCCTGATTGGCAAGGACAATTTCCGCAAGGGAATGGACCTGTACTTCGACCGGCATGACGGCCAGGCGGTCACCACGGAAGACTTCGTGAAGGCCATGGAAGACGCCTCCGGCGTGGATCTCAGCCAGTTCGAGAAAACCTGGTACAACCAGGCCGGAACGCCCACCCTCCACGTGACAGACGCCTACGATCCGCAGAAAAAGGAATACCGGCTGACCATCAAGCAGTCCACCCCGCCGACGCCAGGGCAGCCGAAAAAGGACCCTTTCCACATCCCCGTGCGTGTCGGCCTGCTGGACTCAAAAGGCAACGACATGCCGCTGGAACTGGATGCCTCGCAGAAAGACCTGCTGACCAACGACGACATCCTCAACCTGAAAGACAACGAAACCACCTTCGTCTTCAAGAACGTAACGGAGAAGCCGGTTCCCTCGCTGCTGCGCAACTGGTCCGCGCCGGTGAAGCTGGAGTACGACTACACCCGCGATGACCTGATGTTCCTGATGGCCAACGACAACGACGGCTTCAACCGCTGGGAGGCGGGCCAGAAGCTGGGCATCGACGTGCTGAAGGAACTGGTGGACGCCAAACAGACCGGCAAGAGCCAGGCCGTGGACCAGCGGCTCATCAACGCCTTCCTCGGCGTACTACAGGACCCGAACATGGACAAGGCCCTGGCCGCACGCGCCCTGGTGCTGCCCAGTACCGCCTACCTGTCCGGCATGTACCCGGACGGCCAGGTGGATGTGGATGCCATCTACGAGGCCCGCAAGGAAGCGCGCGAGGCCATTGGCAAGGCGCTGGAGCCGCTGTGGCTCAAGGCCTTCAATGACAACCGCTCAACGGAGAACCGCCCCTACGAATGGAACGGTTCCGACGTGGGCGAACGGGCCATCAAGAACATCGCGCTGGCCTACCTGATGGAAGCCAATCCGCAGAAATACCTGCCGCTCGCCATTGACCAGTTTGACCGGAACCACAACATGACGGATGTCCGGGCCTCCCTGGGTCACATCCTCGATCACGCGGATGAAAAGACCCGGCAGGAGAAGCTGGACGCCTTCTACCAGGAACACAAGGACAACCCCCTGGCCATGAACCAGTGGTTTGCCGACCAGGCCCTGGCCGATCGGGCGGATGTTCTGGACGAGGTGAAAACGCTGATGAATCACCCGGCCTACGATGCGAAGAACCCGAACAGCGTACGTAATCTCATCGGCGGGTTCACCGCCAATACGATCCGGTTCCACAGCAAGGACGGGTCGGGTTACCGGTTCCTGGCGGACGAGGTCATCCGGATTGACAAGTTCAACCCGATGCTGGCTTCGGGGTTGGCCAAGCGTCTGGCCTCGCCCCACCGCTACGACCGCAAGCGGCAGGACCTGATAAAGGCCGAGCTGGAACGAATCCGGGACAACGTGAAATCCAACAACGTCCGGGAGATCGTCAGCAAGAGCCTGGACCTGCTGGCCGAAAAACAGAAGGAAGCGGCCCAGCCCGTAGGCGTCTCGTAAAGCCGCCTTCCCCGATGCGAATGGAAACCCCCGGAATTCACCATGAGTTCCGGGGGTTTCACTTGCATAGCCGCTTCCTGGCGTTTACGGACAGTGGATCTGTTCGCCGTCCGAGTTGAAACAACTGCCGGATCGGCTGTAGCCATCATCGGAGTTATAGGAGGAATCCACCTGGTAGCCCGATCCCTTGGGATTGGTAAACGTTTTTTGGGCGGACGCGTCCACGTGACCGTCGGCATTGCGGGAGTAGTCCTTGTCCACATCCCAGGTGGAGCCGCCGGGAGCCGTACCGGACTTGTCCACGGAATGGGTCACGTTGCCCTCGGCGTCTTTCGTATAGGTCTTCGTGACTTCCTTGGAAGCCCCATTCGGCCCGGTGGAACTGTACGAGGCGGACTTGCTCACATTGCCGTCAGCGTCCCTGGAAACATCCTTGCTGACGTCACGGGTAGCTCCGTTCGGTGCAGTGGTGGACTTGTCCATCGATTTGGAGACATTGCCGTCGGCGTCCTTCGAATAGTCGCGGCTGATATCCCGGCTGCCGCCGTTGGGACCGGCAAAGGACTTGTCCGAACCGGCGTTCACGTTACCCGCCGCATCCCGGCTGTAGTCCTTGCGGATATCTGCTGTCCCGCCCTGCGATCCGCGAATCTTTTTATCCACGTTGGCGTTCACGTTGCCGTCGGTGTCCCGGTTATAATTTTTATTCACCGCCGCGCGACCACCCTCCGGGCCAACTCCCCGCCTGCGGACGTTGGCGTTCACGTTGCCGTCGGTGTCCCGGTTGTAGTTTTTATTCACCGCCGCGCGACCACCCTCCGGGCCAACTCCCCGCCTGCGGACGTTGGCGTTCACGTTGCCGTCGGCGTCCCGGTTGTAATTTTTATTCACCGCCGCGCGACCGCCCTCCGGGCCAACTCCCCGCTTGCGGACGTTGGCGTTCACGTTGCCGTCGGTGTCCCGGTTATAATTTTTATTCACCGCCGCGCGACCGCCCTCCGGGCCAACTCCCCGCTTGCGGGCATGAGCATTCACGTTGCCCTGACCATCGCGGGAAACATGCTGATGACGAGATCCCATGGTGCCGTCCGGCTTTTGGAACTGCTGACGGCGCCTGGCCTGGACATTGCCTTCCCCATCACGCCGGATGTTTTTCCCGCCGCGATAGTGGCCACCGTCATGGGTGTGAATCCGTTGGCGTTTCGCGGCGGCGTGGGCATCACCCGGTTTGTTATGATGCCTGTTCGCCTGGTGATTCTGCCGATGAGCGGCATTTCCGTTATGATTGCGCTGCACCTGCTTTCCCCGGCGCTGGGCCGCCTCGGTATCCACAAAAATGCCCGTGGAGAGCAACATTCCCAGCATCAGCACGCTGGCCAGAATCTTCTTCATGTATACGTACCTCCAATGTGACCAAATTCAACGGGTCTGTCCTGCATACTCGGACAAACCCGCGAAAGTTTCATGAAAAGTTATAAATCTTAGTATTCAATGCCAAGGCCCTGCCTAAGGAGCCGAACGGCTCTTAAAACCGGATCATCGAATGGATGGCCGCATTTCCAACCCGTTTGGACTGCAGCAGTTTTTCACGGCCATTGAGGAATTCCAGTTCGATCATAAACATGACAGCCTTGAGATTCGCGCCCAGCTTGTCCAGCAGGACGGTGGAAGCGCCCGCCGTACCGCCGGTGGCCAGCAGGTCATCGATCAGCACCACGTTGGCGCCTTTCTCAATGGCATCATAGTGGATTTCCACGATGTCCGAGCCGTATTCCAGATCATACTCATGTTTTTCAACGATGCCGGGCAGCTTGCCGGTCTTGCGAATGGGCACGAAACCGGCGTTGAGACGATAGGCCAGCGGACAGCCGAGGATGAATCCGCGGGATTCGATACCAACGACGTACCGGATGTCCATGTCTTTCACCTGGTGATAGAAATAGTCCACCACCTGCCGGAAGAGTTCGCCGTCGCGCAGGACGGTGGTAATGTCCTTGAAGAGAATGCCCTTTTTAGGGAAGTCGGGAACATCCCGGATGGCTTTTTTAATCAGTTCCACGTCAATCTGCTCCAGGGGGAGCGGCTGGGTCGTCATCATGAAATCAAGTCTCCTAATGCAATGATACGGGGTCCGGGGCCGCCTCATCCGCCATGCCGCACAACCGGGGAAGCGTCTGCGGATCGAATTCGAGGGTGGCTTTTATTGTATCAAGAGGGCTGGTCAACAGCCAGTCACGAAAACGGGCTGCCTCCTTCAGACGGTCCTGGAGGATGACGAACTCCAGGTAGTCGTTCACGTCGCGCTTCTCGCCCGCCGTCCGGTGGAAAGCCAGATTCAGCGTCCCAGCCCCGCCCGGCTCCGGCAGGGAGACAGTCAGCAGGTCCATGCGTCCCAGCAGGCTGAGGGCCGACAGCACGGTGGCTTCAGTGGCGGCAATTTCCGAGGCGAAGGCCGCCGGTCTGATGATCAGAGCCGACTCATGCGCAGCGCCCGCCTGCTTTTTCAGCAGCGTGTAAATCGCCTTCAGGTAATCGCGTCCGGCGGGATAGAGGGGAATGCTGCGGTACTTGCCGCCGACGAGGTGGATCGTCTTTGGCGACACCCCGGCCAATACGCGCCGCAGGCTGTCCATATCCGGCGGTAAATCCCAGAGAATCAGTTCTTCGGCGGATCGCAGGGTCTCGCGGGTACAGACGATGGTTTCGTCGAGAAATGGGACATCCGGCTTGCGGCCTTCATGGTAGAAGACGATGGAACGACCGTCCTGCAACGGCAGCATCAGCTGACCGACGAAGGCGTTCACTCCCTCGCGGCCCCGGTGATCGATCCAGACCAGCCCGGAATCCGATGGCAGGGCGGGCGCCTGCCGGATCGATTCATTACTGGTCCGATTCGCCTGTCTGTTGACCGGCTCGCGCACCAGGAGCGTTTCCGTCCGTTCAGTCCTTGCGGCGGCGATCCGGCTGGGGGCGTAATCCCGAATGATCAGCTGGACCCGCTCCACGTTGCGGAAGGTGTTGATTTCCGGCGAAACGACAAAGTTATAGCGCTGGGCGGGATCGAACCTGTCTCCGTTGTGCTTCCAGATCAGCCCTTCGATCTGCTCGCCCTTCTGTCTGCTGTTGCCATTGCCGGCCAGAACGAGCTTCAGGTGGTTGCCGGCCTCGCCGATGGCCCGCTGGGCGGCAATGCCCGTGTCCTCAACCACGAACAGGGGGGCCGGGTTTTCCTGGCCGAAGGGGCGCATGGCAGCCATCATTTCGACCAGCCCCGGATTGATCTGGCTCCATTCGAGGCGGGCATCCACCTCGATAACCGGACGCATCTGCTCGTCGGTAATCTCCCGGCGGCAGAGCAGGTGCAGATCCTTCCTGAAGGCGTCAAGCCGCTCACGTTTGAGGGCGAAGCCCCCGGCGCCGGAGTGGCCGCCGAAATGGAGGAAATAGTCGCTCAGCTTCACAAGCTGGTCATGCAGGTGAAAACCGGGGATGCTGCGGGCGGAACAGCGGACCTCGCCCTTTTCCTCGTCGGTGATCATCATGAATACCGGCACGTTGTAGCGGTCCTTCAGGCGCGTGGCCACCAGGCCGATGATGCCGGGGTGCCAGTCCGGGCTGGCCAGGATGATGGCCCGGTCATCATTGAGGCCGCCTTTTGAGACGAGATACCGCTCGGCATCCAGCAGGCATTCCTCGCACATGTCCTGGCGGCGGCGGTTTAAGGCCTCCAGGTGGGCGGCGATAATCCGCGCCCGCTCCGGGTCCTCCGTCACGAGGAGTTCAACGCCCTCGTCAGCCCTTTCCAGGCGGCCCAGGGCATTCAGGCGTGGCCCGATGGTAAAACCCAGGGTTTCGCTGGTAATCTCGGTTTCGGGCGCAACACCGCCCTGTTCGAGAAGCGCCCGGATACCCGCCCGGTCCCGGCGGTTCAGCACCTGCAACCCGCGCCAGACCAGCCAACGGTTTTCACGGTGCAGGGGCACCATATCCACCACGGTGCCGATGGCGGCAATACCCAGCAGGGACTCGGCGTAGCCGTCCTCACCGCGCAGTTCCAGCAGCAGTTCGCAGAACTTGAAGGCGACCCCCGCCCCACAGAGGTCGTAGAGGGGGTGTTCGGGGTTCTCCATGCGCTTGGGGTTGATGTTGGCCACGGAAGGGGGCAGATTTTCCGGCAGGTCGTGGTGGTCCGTAATGATGGTATCCACGCCCAGGCCGTTGAGCAGGCTGACCTCGGTATAGTCCGTGATGCCGGTGTCCGTGGAGATGACCAGCTTGACCTTGCGGGCGCTGACCAGCCGGATGAGGGACGTGGAATTGAGACCATGGCCCTCCGTCGCCCGGTCCGGAATGTAGAAGCTGACGCTGGCGCCCAGGTGTTTCAGGGTATCGTAGAGAATTGCGGTCCCCGTCTGTCCGTCCACATCGAAGTCACCGTAGATCAGGATGTTCTCGCCCCGGTCGATGGCCGCCATCATGCGCTCCAGCCCGGTCTCCATATCCGGCAGCTCCATGCCGGAGACAGGCTGGTAACTCTCCAGCTCAAGAAAGGCCCGCACATCCTCAGGCCGGGTAATTCCCCGGTTGAACAGCAACCGGGCCAGCAGCGCGGAGTTCCCCGCCGCCTCCAGGAATGCCTTGTCATACTGGGGGTTTTCGGTACCCCGATAACGCCAGACGGATTGTGTCATGCTCTCTCTCTTATCCCAATTTACGTGTACGTGTCAGAAAATGCCCGTGACCATGAGTTATTCTACCGGGAAAGCCTCCTCACTAAGAAAGTAGCAGGCCAACACTGTTACATTCCCCCGATTGATATCCTGAAGAAATAACACCAAATATTTAATGCTTGTTTTTATATAAATACATAAAAAGGGGTAGTGTCATTTAAGGCAAATGATCGCCTGCGGAAGGGGTTCCGCGGCGGGCGGTGTCCGGGCAGTCAAAATCCGGAACACCGGCAGGGGTTATTAAGGGGTCAAGGTAGGTTATTATGGAACTTTCACAGAATCAGTTGGGGCAAATGTCCTACAGCCAGGCTCGCAGGGCCATGCAAAGCCAGGCCGGATCGGTGGACGCCTACATCAATGAATCGGACAACGCATTCAATCTTGCAAAGGCCCAGCGTACCGGCGAGGTTGTCCTGCAAAGCGGCTACACCGTCTGGGATGTTTCCGAGGCGGTTTACCGGGCCAACAACGGCATCGGCAAAGATGTCCTGCTTGACGGCAACGCCCAGGCCCAGGAAGAAGTGGGCCGGATCTTCGAAACCATTGTCGGCGCCAACGAGCATATCACTTTTGACAATTTCTCCAATTTGCAGGCGGGAACCCAGATCGATCTGGCGGATACGCTGCGCGAATACATTGCCACGCTGGGCGAGACGGACGGCGAGGACCGCTACCGTCTGGCCACCGGCGAGGACAAGCCGACGATCCTCGGCAAGGTCCGCGGGCTGCTGAACATCCCCGAAGGGGTCACCATCTCGGACCAGGAACTGGAAAACGCCATGCGTGCCCAGCAGGGTATTGCCAACGACGGCAACATGGCAGGCGGCGTCCTGGAAGTGGCGCCATTGCGGGAATCCATTGAGCGTCTTGTTGGTGAAAAACAACGCGCCGAAGAGGAACGGCAGGAAAGACTTGCGGAGGAACAGCGCCAGGCAGAACTCGAAGCCGCCCGCGTTGCCCGCAACGAAACCATCAGCGGCGCCCTCGGCAACTTCTGGCAGGGCGAGGGCAGCAACGAATTCGCCAACTTCAACAACGGCCAGCGCCACTTCGACAACGACGACATCACCAAGGTGGAAGCCTTCGCCAACCAGCTGATGGAAGGCAAGGACACCCTGACCCGTGAGGAATTTCGCCAGTCCGCCGCCATTCGCGGTTTCGTGGGCGAAAATTACAACTTCGGCGAGGTTGCCGACCGGATTTTTGACGATCTTTCCGGACTTGACGGCAGCAGCGACACCATCTCGCGGGCCGAGATGGCCGCCTGGGTCATGATGCTGGATCATGCCGACAGCGGCGGCATCGGGATGCCCTTTGATTCTTCCATCAGCCAGCGGGGCCTCCAGGCCGTCTACAATGCCTATAAGAACCAGGAACCCGGCCAGGAAGCAACGATCCACACCGGGATGGGCGGCGAAATTCCTATCGGCAGCCGGCTGAAGGGACTCTACGGCCACTACTGGAGCATGGTGAATGACCAGCGCGGCCTCGGCAGCGGCGATATCGGGCAAATGGACGCCCAGTCCGTCCGACGCCCAAGGCTTCAGGACGGTATCAGCGACGAGGATGCGGTTAGCACCGTTCGTCAACTGCTCCAGCCGGACGAGAAATATACGGACGCCGATATCCAGGGCGGCCTGACGGCCTATGCCGCGGAAAGAAACAACGGCTCTCTGGACCGGCTGGAAATCCACAACAACCGGCTGGCGGAAGCCATCGAGAAAGCCTGGCTCGAACGGCAGCAGGCCGAATACGTGGCTGGCCTTTCGGAGACGGAGGCTCAGGCGAAAAGCATTTACAACGGCCTGAACGGCGAAAACGGGCGGCATGAATTTTTCGGCGAACGGATCATAGCCGACGGCCAGCGCCCGGAAGAATACTACCGGCGGGCGGAGGAGCTGACCCAGATCCTGGCGACGGGCCAGGGAACGGACCCGGTGAAGGGCGACACCTTCACGGAGCGTCCGGCCAGCGCCGAAGGTCTGACCCTCCAGGAGTTCAAAGGATCGACCTTCGCCGCCATTCTTCGCCAGCAGGGGATCAACGATGCGCGGATCGATGAGATTTTCAGCCAGGTGGCTGGCCTGGACGGCAACACGGACCGGGCCAGCATGGCCGAACTGACGAGCCTGACGCTGTTTCTGGACAACATCGGTAACGAGGGCGGGTTGAACGCAACCGCCGGGCTGATCCACGGCAACGATATCCGTCAGCTCAGACGGATGCGCAATACGGGCGAAAGAATCCAGGGGGAGTACCGGCGGTACTTCGCCTTCCAAAACCCGTCCCAGGTGGACAGCTCCTTCGAGATGGCGGCACGGACGATGGAAACACCGTCGCAGACCAGCATCTCCTACGGCAACATGAGAAACTACGCGCCGGGTGAAACGGACGCCTCGGCACCGGGAGCCTTCAGCAAGGCGCTGGATTACGCCAAAGCCTTCATCAGCCGGATGGATACAGACGGCAACGGCACCCTGAACCGGGAGGAGTTCCTCAACAATCCCGCCGACTTCCCGATGGCCGGCATTCTCTATGGCGGAAACCGCGACAGGCTGTTTGACGCCATCGCGCGGGCCGACCGGGAGATTGACGCGGTGGAATTTGCCGCCTGGAAGATGTACGCGGACGGCCAGGGCGAGTTCGACGGCGTGATCTCCGAACGGGAAATCACCGACGCCCGGATTCAGGCCGAGGAAACGCCGGATCAGTTCCGCAGCGCCTTCAACGACCAGGTCAGCCGGGTGGAAGGGTTTGCCCGCGGAGCCGATCCCGGCGCCATGGTCCGGCAGGTATCGTCTCGCGACGGCATGACATTCTTCAGCGAAGGACAGGTGCAGTGGATGGGCAGCGGACGGGACATCACCGCCGACTACACCCGGCACACCATCAACCTGGCCCGGTACATGATTGAGCAGGACGGCGACACCGCCACCGGCACCATGAACCTGGCGCAATTCAAAAACTCCCAATTCGGGCAGCTTCTGAGCCAGTCCGGCATGAACGAACGGACCATCGATGGGGTGTTCGGCGCCATGGACAGCCTGAATCCCGACAAAGCCGGTGTCATTGGCGAAGACGAACTGGCCTCGTTCCTGATCCACGTGGACAAGATGGGCACCGGCTGGGGCCGGCGGGGCGATGGCACGATCATCCCCGGTGACGGCCAGATCAGCGCCAACGACCTGCGGTCCATGAACGCCGACTTCCAGAACCGGCTGTTCCCGAGTCGTCCCGAAGTCCTGGCCGGACCGCTGAGCGCCGTCTACGAAGGACTCCACCCGTCACTGGAAATGCCGGAAGCCCAGGAGGAAACCAAAACCCTCTGGCAGCGGCTTTTCGGCGGCTAGATAAATGTCATTCCCGCGCAGGCGGGAATCCATTCTCCAGTCAGACATCAAAATAAGTGTAGGTGTTCTGTTCGAAGTTGCGAAGCGTCGTCTTGCCGTTCTCGCGGTTGAGGATGTAATTGGGCGCCACGGGAATCTTCCCGCCGCCGCCGGGAGCGTCCACCACGTAGGTTGGCACACCGTAGCCGGTGATGTGGCCGCGCAGGTGCTCCATGATTTCCAGACCCTTGTCGATGGTGGTGCGGAAGTGGCTGGTGCCCTGAACGGGATCGCACTGGTAGATGTAATAGGGCCGGACCCGGATCTTCAGGAGTTTCAGCATCAGCTCCTTCATGACTTCGGGATCGTCATTGACCCCCTTCAGCAGAACCGTCTGGCTGAAGGTCGGAATGCCCGCATCGGCAATACGGTTGCAGACGTCGGCCACCTCCGGCGTGATCTCGGCGGGATGGAGGAAATGAATGCTCATATAGAACGGATGATATTTTTTCAGCATGGCCAGCAGGTCGTCTGTGATGCGCTGGGGCAGGACGACCGGGATTTTCGTGCCGATGCGGATAATGTCGAGGTGGGGAATGGCCCGCAGGTTGGCGACGATCTCTTCAAGTTTGTGATCCGCCATCACCAGCGGATCACCGCCGGAGATCAGCACGTCGCGCACGGCGGGTGTTTTTTTCAGGTAGTCATAGGCGGCCTGGAATTCCACCTGGTGCTTGCCGCTGCCCACAATCCGGCTTCGGGTGCAGTAGCGGCAGTAGACCGAGCAGGTTTCGTTCACGAGAAACAAAACCCGGTCCGGGTAACGGTGCACCAGCCCCGGCGCCACCATGTCCCCGTCCTCGCCGCAGGGGTCCACCATCTCGTGGGCATCCGTGTGGAACTCCGCCAGGCGCGGGATGACCGTCTTGCGGATGGGATCGTTGGGGTTTTCGACGTCGATGAGATCCATATAATAGGGCGTGACGGCGAAAGGCAGATTTTTGCCCGCCGCCTGGAAGGCCTTTTCCTCCTCCGGCGTGACGGGCATATACTCCTTCAGCTGTTCCAGCCGGGTAATGCGGTTGCGGAACTGCCACTTCCAGTCATGCCAGTGGGGTTCCCGCTTGTCGGCGCAATACGTGCGCCAGCTTCTCTTCTCAGGACATGGCCGGTCTTTATCGAACGAAAGCTTGGAACAGGCGGCGTAAGAAGTCATCAGGAAAACCTTTTCTATCCGTAATGCGAAGGGGTTGCCGGGCTGTTATTCTAACAAAAGGCTTTTGTCATCGACATCCCGCATCCGTCTAAACGATCCTAGCGGATACGGTTACTTTTTTAAAGTAGATACCTTTAGGTAACCAGTCTGAAGATTTCAGGGATGGGTTATCATAGAGGCATCATGATTAAACTTGTCGCTCTTGATCTTGACGGAACCATTGTGGATGGGGAGCTTCAGATTTCGGATCGGGTCCTGAAGCTGCTGAAACACCTGATTGACCATACCGAAGTCCGGGTAGTGGTTGCCACCGGGCGAATGCATCCTTCCGCCATGCCGTTCGTCAAGCTGATAGGCACCCCCTGGCCGGTGGTCACGCACCAGGGCGCCATGATCCGCGACCAGGACGAGCAATTCACCCTGATGCACCATACGCCCATCCGGCTGGACATAGCCCGCAAGGTCATGCAACTGCTGATTGAAGAGAAATTCAGCACCAACCTGTACGTCAACGACGTGATGTACACCAACCACAGCAACAAGTTCGCCACCCGCTATGCCCGGCTTTCAGGCATCACGCCGGTGATGGACGACAACCTGCTGAACCGGCTGACCCACGCCCCCAGCAAGATCATGGCCATCGACGACGATCGGATCGATTACATTCAGGGCGCCCTGAAGGCAAATTTTCCCACGGACCTGAGTTATTGCCGCTCACGGCCCAATTTCTGCGAGATCATCGACGTCAACGCCTCCAAGTGGAACGCCCTGAAGTTCCTGGCGGACCGCTGGGGCATCCTGCCCGAAGAGATCATGGCCGTGGGGGACCAGGAGAACGACCTGTCGATGATCCGGCATGCGGGCGTCGGCGTGGCGATGGGCAACGCCCCGGACAACGTGAAGGAGGCGGCCAACTACGTGACCGAAAGCATTGACGGGGATGGCGCGGCGCTGGCCATCGAGAAATTCGTCCTGGGCGACATGCCGCTGGACCCGCACCCCGCCGAAAGCCGGAAACCGGTATCGGGCTGAGGGACAGACAGCCATGCGGATCGGGCAGGGATATGACATTCACCGGCTGGCCGAGGGAAAGACCCTGGTCATCGGCGGGGTTCATTTCGAGGACAGCCCGGTCGGGACTATCGCCCACTCCGATGGCGACGTGCTGTTGCACGCACTGATCGACGCCCTGCTGGGCGCGGCGGGGCTTGGCGATATCGGCGATCACTTCCCGCCCTCCGACGACCGGTACAAAGACGCCGACAGCACGGACCTGCTGCGGGAAGTCCTGGATCTCCTCACCGGACGACATTGCCGGATCATCAACGTGGACAGCACCCTGTTTCTCGAAACCCCGAAGCTCGGTTCCCGCAAGGCGGCCATCCGTCACCGGGTGGCGGAACTCATTGGAATCCCGGCGGATCGGGTGTCGGTCAAGGCCAAGACCATGGAAAAACTGGGAAGCATCGGCGCGGGCGAAGCCCTGGCCGCCAGCGTGACGGTACTGCTTTCCGAACTGTAAGGCGTGTAAACCCTCACCCCGGCCCTTTCCCTCCGGGAGAGGGCCGGGGTGAGGGGAAGGGGCAAGGAAGTCTAGACAGCGCTTTGCCTGACCAACTTACCCACCAGCAGATTGTACAGCCACGAGAAAATCACGCCACACAGGGCGCCGTCCACGAAGCCCCAGAGCATGCCGACAAAACTTCCCAGGGCCGTGGCGCTGTAACCCCGGTAAAAATCGCTCATGAACGCAACAAACTCCAGGCCATAACCGGTCAAACCCGCCAGGGCGCCCATCAGCAGGATGCCGATTCCCCACAGGATACCGCAGGCCATGCCGAATGCCAGCGTGTGCAGTTTCATCCGTCTCTCCTTCAAATTCCACGACAACAGATCCATTGTAAGGGAGGAGGGAATCAAGGGGTATTCTGCGTTTGGGCAGCCGTCCGCCGGGTGCCCAGCCACCGGATCATGCCCAGGCCCAGGAGAATCCCAAGAAGGCTGACCACCTGCGAGGCGCTGAGATCCAAAGCATGGAACCAGATCAGCCGGTCGCCCCGGATGTATTCCATCAGGAAACGAATCACGCCGTAGCCCGCCACGAAAGACCAGGAGGTGATTCCGGGGGCAGGCTGGACCCTGAAAATACGAACCAGCAGAAAAGCCAGCACGAGGGCGGCAGCGCTCTCGTAAAGGGGAGCCGGGTGAACCGGGTGGGGATGGGTCTCGTGACCCGCCGGATATACGACCGCCCAGGGCAGGGCACAGGGACCCCCATAACAGCAGCCCGCCAGGAAACAGCCGATCCGGCCAATAGCCAGCCCCAGGGCACCGGACGGCGTGACCAGATCCGTGAATTTATAGAAGGGAATCTTGCGAATGCGGGTAAAGACCAGCATGCCGAGAATGATGCCGATCAGACCGCCATACCAGACAAGGCCGCCGCGATCCAGCAGAGCGCCGGCGGGGTCTTTGAGGAACGTCTCCGGAAACCAGACAAAGTAAAAAAGGCGGGCGCCGACGAGGGCTGCTATAATAAGCCAGGGTGCGGCTTCCAGGTAGGTGTCGGGATTCTCCCCGGCCTGCCGGGCACGGTGCATCAGCCACCACACCGAGACAAGAAACGCCAGCGCCATCATCACGCCGAAGGCGGGAATCTGGAAACCGAAGAGTTCAAAGAGCACCGGGTGCATGGGCCGCTGAATAACCGTGAAAATTACCTGAGTCTATTGATTTTATGCTACCCCAAAAAAAGCAGACCGTCTTTCAGTGCGCCATGTGCGGCGAATGCTGCACCAGCGTCAGCATTCCCATCGAAAAGGACAAGGCGGCGGCGCTTAAAGAGCGGGACTGGGTCCGCGAACGCTTCGCCGAAACCGGGCTGGACTTTCTGCCCTATGATCCGGATCATTACGAATTGCCGATGACGGACACGGCGGAATGCGTCTTTCTCGGCGAAGACCGGCGCTGCATGATCCACGCCCGCGAAGGCGAGGCGCTCAAACCGAAAGAGTGCATCCGGTTCCCCTTCGCGGCAGTCAGATACAACGGAGGGCTGGCCTACGACTGTTCCTCCTCGTGCCGGACGGTGGCCAACAAACTGCTGACGGAATTCTCGGAGATCGTTCCGTCGCCGACCCACCATCCCGTCCCCAACGAAGAACCGTTCCCGGAGAAGATCCCCGTCTCCCGGCTGAAAAAAATCGACGGGGCCGCCTACGAACGCTATTGCGAGACCATCACCCGGATTTTCAGCGAACCCGGCATCTCCCCGGATCTGGCCCTGAAGCGGACGGCAGCCGTTATCCGGGCATTGCCCGGTAAATTGCCCCATGATCTGAAACATCCGGCACACCTGCCGGAGGATTTCCGCCTTTCGGGCTGGCGGGAAAAGCTGGTGTTATACTGGTCACTCCGGCGGCCCTACGGCATCATTAACCGCTGGGCCGTTCTGACGGAAGGAGATTACTGCGACCCCAAGGTATTCGGGAAAGATCCGGTTTCCCTCAAGGGACATGGCTCTGTCCTGTGGGATGCCGGGGAGCTTGATCCTATGCTCAACGGCTTTTTGCACAGCCTGCTGCGGCGCAAGGTGATGCTCTCCTACAACCATACCCTGGAAGGCATTCTACTGCTGACCCTGAGCGCCTGCCTGATCGTACGCTGGTATGCCCGCACGCTGGCGCTGATTCAGGGCAATAACGAGGTCAGCCGCGGGGATCTCTCCATGGCCATCCGGCTGACCGAACGCTACTACACCGGCCATCAGCCCCATTTCCTGGAATTCTTCCGGCTGGTGCCGGGGCTGGGACTGCCGGTTCTGCTGCTTCTGGGCCGCTGAAACCCATGAGCCGATCGCCGGACCGGATGTCCTAGCACAACCGAAGCGAACCATTTCCGGTTCGGGGAGGAAGCTTCTGCAACCGGTCAATACCGGCTGTTGATACCCCATGCCATAGTAAGGGAAGCCGATATTCTTCTTAATAAAATCTTGGTTCGACACAGCCGTTTGCCCGGCCATAATGGGCTTGGATGTGACGGTATGCCGGAACAAAACCCCCCGTAAAGCTTTGGAGCTTGATTTCCTGCAATCGGAGGAAAGCTCCTTAAAATCCTAAATAAATCCCGAAATACGCCGATAAGAGGATATAGAGACACGAATATCGGTCAAAAGAAGGATGGAATCAGGATGACGCTGATGAAGAAACTCGTTTTTCTGAGTTCTCTGCTGGTTCTGGCTATGTTCCTGTACCAGCTTGCCCTGCCCGCGTTTTCGCAGAACAAATATGCGATGACGACGCTGCTGCGTGCCACGCGGGACCATGCGATCCTCAACGCTTTTGACATGATGCAGGGAACCAGCGCCGAAGGCGCCCTCGATATCGTCGTCAAGCGCAAGACCCGTGTCTTCTTCAAGGATCTGGGCGAGATCAACAAACGCGTGAGAGATTACGACGCCCTGAGCTGGATCAGCCCGAAAGGCGAATGGGTCATTTTCATCAACGAAAAACACAAAAATGCCCCGCCGGAAGCGCTTGTTGCGGTGATCGCCCACGAAGCCATCCATAATGATCCCCATAACTCCATGCATGAGGAGATCGTCGCCTGGCATCAGGAGGCCCGTGTATGGCTGGAACTGAAAAGGGCAAACCCCCGGCTGGCGTCCATTCCTGAAGGTGAAATCGCGCTCGTGGACCGGCTGAACCGGCTGGCCAGGGAGTACGAGAAGGGCACCCTGGAAGCGCTGGTGCGTGCCAACAAGGGCTACCGGGATCTGCCGGAAACCTCCCCCGGTTTCACGGACATCCATGCCCGCCTGAACAACCCCTACCTGGAATACCTCGTCGGGACAAGCGAATCGGCTCAATAGGCACATCCTTTGGAGAGGAGGCCTCCGGCATGGAACGTGAAAAACCGCCATTGCCACATACCCGGTGAGTCAGCCGCATCATTCTGTATCTTTTTGTAAACCCTGCGTCAGAAGCTGATCGGCCTCAGCAGCGGGGTTTTTAGCTGTTGAAGCGCCGGTAAATCCATGAGTCCAGCGAATTCATGGGGCCAAAAGGACGCTGTTCTGCTACGATGTGCGTCGAATTTCCCCTCAATCCCTCTCAGAAATTCATGCGCAACTTTTAGGGTTGATATGTTTTTCATAGGCAGAATCAGAGTCACAAGTCGGAAGGAGTGAATCGAGTTATGGCTATTGCACCAGCAGGCGGACCCTTCGGCCCACAATTCAATGCCCCTCCGGGATTTCCGCCGGGACCTCCTTCCTTCGGCCCTCCCCAGCAGTATGGTTTTCCTCCTCCGGGAGCCGACCAGTTCCAGTTCGGCCCGCAGGGACCGGCTGGATTTGCTCCGCCCCCGCCGCCGTTTCCGGGCGCACCTTTCCCCGGTGGACCGGCTGGATTTACTCCGCCCCCGCCGCCGTTTCCGGGCGCACCTTTCCCCGGCGGACCGGCTGGATTTACTCCGCCCCCGCCGCCGTTTCCGGGCGCACCTTTCCCCGGTGGACCGGCTGGATTTACTCCGCCCCCGCCGCCGTTTCCGGGCGCACCTTTCCCCGGTGGACCGGCTGGATTTACTCCGCCCCCGCCGCCGTTTCCGGGCGCACCCGGCCAGTTCGGACTGCCTCCGGGACCGAACCCCTTCGGCGCTCCGTACATTGCCTAGAATTCAGTCCAGACTTTTCAACCCCGGCCCAGAAGCCGGGGTTGATTCTTTTTCAGGGTCTTTCAGGTCTTTTAGCGATTCCTTTTCATCACCTGCATCATGTGCAGAAACATCCGGATCAGCTCGGTTTCGGTCTGCACTCTGGTGATTTCAGGGCCGCGCTCAATCCGCCGGTTCGTCAGCCGGATTGTGGGCGGGTAGAGGCCCTTCAGCTCGTTTTGCAGAAGGTTTTCCACCGACGCCGTGCGGTAGCGATCGTACTTCTCCAGGAAACGGGTGCCGACCAGACGCTGGCGCACCTCTTCATCGAGGGTTTCCATCTCCCCGGCCCCGACCGGACGAAAGCGTTTTTGACTGAAACGTTCTTCCCGCAGCAGGGTTTGCAGGGCGCCGGAGTCTCCCGACGGCAGGATAGCATCAATCATGCCGATTTTCAGGGCTTCCTCCGCCTCCAGCGTGGCGGGGCCGTCCATGCCCCGGTCGGCCATCCAGCCGCCTTCCAGGATGATGAACTTTGAGAGGGTCTTGCCGATTCGCTGGGGCAAACGCTCCGTCGCGCCCCAGTCCGGGTAGATGCCGTATTTCGTTTCCGGGATGGCATACCGTGCCCTGGGAGACGAGATGATATAGTCGCAGGCCAGCCCCAGTTCGACCCCGCCGCCGATGGCATAGCCGTCTATCGCGGCGATGGTAATCTTGGGGCTGCGCTCAATCCGGTTGTTCAGGTGGTATCCCAGCATGGCGTAATGGCGCAGGGACGGCAGCACAATGGACGCCGCAATACCCTGCCGCACGGAGCGGGGCAGGAAGGGGGCGTAACGGTTCACCTTCCCGGCAATCTCCTTCATTCTGGCGGCCTCGGTGAATATGTCGGCGCCGGGGCAGAAAATCTTTTCGTTGTCGCTCTCCAGCACGATCTGCCGCACCTTCGGATCAGCCTCAGCCGTGCGGAAAGCCCGGTCAATAGCGCTGATCATCTCCCGGCCCAGACGGTTGGCGTTTTCGGGATGGCTCAGGGTGATGTAGGCCACCGGTCCTTCCCGCCGGGTTTTCACCGGGCTGTCCGGGGCGGTTTTATCCCCTAATGTCTCGGCGGACGAAAAATAAACGGCAGGCGGAATTTGACGCATTACGCGCGGAACCGTGTAACCGGATGGCATACCGACAGGCGTTTGAGTCCGCATTGAAATTTCCCCCCGAAACCGCTGTTGGAACTTCTGGCTTGATGCCCTGCATCATACTACAATCCCGCTTCTTTCGCGGGGAGAGATCGGAGCCTCTTTCTGATAAACTGATCACCGAGTGTCGCGTCAGCAGAGAGGGGATACCGGTTATGTCCTTCGAAAAGTTCAAAGAGTTGGTGGGCGATCTGAACGATCTGCACCAGGCCCAGTCCCTGGCCCAATGGGATATGCAGACCCAGATGCCGGAAAAAGGCTCAGGCCCGCGAGGCAAGCAGCTGGTGACCCTGGGCAAGATGGCCCACGAACTGCTCACCTCCGGCCAGATGCGCGAATACATGGACAGCCTGCGCAGCCCCGCCGGCCAGCAATCCCTCTCCGAAGCGGACCGGGCGCTCATCCGGGAAATGGCGGACAAGTTCGACAAGGCCACGAAACTGCCCACGGAACTGGTGAAACGCTACGACGAGGCCCAGGCCCGCGGTTTCAACATCTGGATCAGGGCACGCAAGGCGAACGACTTCGAGAGCTTCAAAGGCATCATGCAGGAGCTGGTGGACATCAGCCGCGAACGCGCCGAGGCGCTGGGGTACGAGAAGGACCCCTACGACGCCCTGATGGACGGGTATGAAAAAGGCGCCACCGTGGACCAGGTGGACCCCCTGTTCGACGGACTGAAAGACGAACTGATCACCCTGGTGAAGGCCATTAAAGATTCCGGCAGGAAGCCGGACGAGAAGCTCTTTAAATACACCTACCCGGAAGAGGCGCAGCTGGCCTTCAGCCGGGAGATCCTCGACGCGATGGGCTACGACTTCAGCCGGGGGCGGCTGGACAAGTCCGCCCACCCCTTCACCACCGAACTTGGCGGCTGCATGGACGTGCGCATCACCGTGCGCTCCCAGTCCAACAACCCGCTGGAATGCATCTCCACCGCCCTGCACGAGGGCGGCCATGCCCTCTACGAGCAGGGCATCTCCGAAGAATACCTGGGCACCCCCCTGGGGTCTGGCACCACGCTGGGGATTCATGAATCCCAGAGCCGTCTGTGGGAGAACAACGTGGGCCGCAGCCTGCCCTTCTGGCAGCACTTCTTCCCGGTGATGAAGCGGCACTTTCCGGATCAACTGGAAGAGTACGACGTGGAGAGCTTCTACCATGTGATGAACAAGGTCCAGCCGTCGCTGATCCGTACTGAAGCCGATGAGGTGACCTATAACCTGCACATCATGCTGCGCTACGAGATGGAGAAGGACCTCATCAACAACCGGCTGCAGGTCGCGGACGTGCCGAAGGTCTGGAACGCCAAGTTGCAGGAGTATCTTGGGATCACCCCGGACAGCGACGCCAACGGCTGCATGCAGGACGTCCACTGGGCCGAGGGCTACTTCGGCTATTTCCCGACCTATGCATTGGGCAACCTCTACGCCGCCCAATTCTACCGGACGGCCAAGACGAAAATCCCCAACCTGGAACAGAAAATCGCCCAGGGCAATTTAACAGATCTCCACAACTGGCTGCGCGAAAACATCTACAAACACGGCAAAACCAAAACCGCCACCCAACTCGCCGAAGAAATCACCGGCGAACCCCTGAACCCCCAATACTTTGTTGATTATTTGTGGGAAAAATACGGCGATATTTACAGCATCAAGCGGTAAACTTATTGAGAAAATCTATTTCCACGTCCAATATTGCAATCCTTGCATAGGGTTCTCAAATTGTTTTCTGTACATGAACCACCCTTTGAAAAGGGTACGATATGATCCACATGCAGCTTGCAACCGAGTGTAGTAGCAGGGCTTTCGCCACAAAGAACACATTTGAAGTTATCACGTTGCAAAACCCTAAAACGAGTGCCTAAAGAAACTTCTCGTCTACGAACAGGTCTTTCCGAACCAAGCTTTTCTTTACTAGAAGAACTTTTAGGTTGGGTAACATTAGCGACAGAATCACGGTTGGTCCACTCAATAAACGCTTTACAAGCCTTCATCCAAGTTCCCCATCGAACTGCATAGACTTTACCCCCAACAATTGAAGGAGGGCTATACATTTCCCTATAAAGGGGACGGCGACCCAAAGCTGTCCACACATTTAACAGATTTTCAAAACACTCCTCATCTTTATAACGTTCCCCGTACTTTGATGAAGACAAGCCACATTGCATAAGACCATTTTTCCAAGAACCAAATCGGCTTCTAATAACATCCGGTCCAATATGACTGTGTTCTTGGATATCAGTAGTTGTTAAATGCTTTTGGTTTAGAAGTCTGGCTACTCTCTTGAGTTCGTTTAAAATTTCCTCATTAGATAAATCTCTTGAGAGCTGTCTGACCATAGCCTTTGAGATAGGTTGACCACTATATTTATGCTCAAGCCCAGCAATTTTCAATACATCTAGCCATTGCCCGAAACGTCTTCTTAATGTGGTTAATCCAACCCTACCATGCTGTTTAAAAAAACTTTTGGTAAGAATATTCTCAGGACATAATGCAGCAACACGCCTTATTTCCTCGATAAGAGCTTCGTCAGAGTATTCTAAAAGTCGATCAAGATTAAAATCCACAATTACCTCATTGATTTCTTATTTCGATTTCAACAACACCGCCCGGACCGGAGACGCTTCCAACTCCGTCAGCTTCAACGGCAGGGCGATGAGGAGGTAGCAGTTTTCGGGGGCTTGGGTGAGATCCAGGTTTTCCAGCCAGGCCATCTTGGCTTCCAGCAGGGCGTGGTGGGTGTCGAGGGTTTTGGAATCGACGGGATCGACGGAGGGGGTGTCCAGGCCCACCAGCAGGGTGCCGTTTTGCCCCAGATACCGGACCAGTTCCGGGGAGAGCCAGGCGTAGTCGTCCTCGAAGACGTCGTAGCGCACGATGGTCCGGGTCCTGAACAGGACCCGTTCGGGAAAGGGGTGGTACTGGGCCAGCTTGTCGCGGACCATGTCCAGCGTCACGGCCTCGCTGCAAGGTGAGACGTCCAGCACGACGGCAGGGCCGAGGTAGGGGTCCAACGGAAGATCCGCCGCCATCGGGTGGGTGCGGCGTTTCATGTCGCCGGTGATGTGGACCGGGGCGTCGGCGTGGGTGCCGACGTGGGGACTCATGGTGAAGGCGGAGAGGTTGATGACGCCGCTTTTTTCATGCGAGACGGTGATGTCGCGGGCGAAGGGAACGTCCCCCGGAAACACCGCCGTCTTGCCGTCCACCGGCTGGGAAATGTCGAGGATTTCCATGCCCGCGAAGTAGTCAAACCAGGCTTGCAGGGTCATAACGCTACACCCGGTCGGGGATGGCGTCGTGATCCACGGCAAAGTGGTAGATGTGGGCGCGGCAGCGGCCCGGATCGACCAGGTGAAGGCGACCCAGGCCCAGGCGGGTCAGGACTTCGATGACAATGGTTTCCAGGTGCTTGTTGTCGTAGCCGGACGCCAGCTTGATGTAGATGCCGACCCCTTCGGGATACTGCTCGGTGGATTCCACCCCCACGGCCAGCAGGCCGTCAGCGCCCTCTTTCGCAATCACGTTGAGGCTGCGGCGGTTGGAGAAGCGGCCCTCGATGAGCCGGGTGTCCAGGCGGCCAATGCCGCCGAACATCAGGGGAGATTCCCACATGATGGTCCGCAACTCGTCCCAGTGGGACAGGATTTCGGCCTGGTCCGCCGGGGCGGTTTTCAGGATGCTCTCCGGCAGGGGGCGGGCCAGCATGGCATACAGCCGGGCGGTCTGGAAGGGGGTCATGGCGAAGTTCGGCATGCCGCAACCGTCCACGGTGCGATCTTCCGGTATGGGGCCCACCAGTGTGCTGATCACACGGGCCAGCATGTCGTATTCCTCGTTCTCCGGGTCCAGATAGTTGGCCACGTTCCTGTCCCGGCCCTTCATGCCCAGCATCATGCCGATGTGCTTGCCCGCGCAGGGATGATACAGAGGACGCTCCTCCTGTCCCCGGCGCTTCATCTCGTGGGTCTGGGCAACGGACATGGGGAAGGCGTCCGGCGTCTGGAGAAAGTTTTCGTTGATGAGCGCAATGTCCAGCAGTTCGTCAAGAATGGTCAGCTGGTTCGGGTCGCCATTGTGGGAGGACATCATCAGCGCGTAATGATGCGGCTTGAGCTGGGGGTATTTCGCTCGGATGGAGGGCAGGTTGCACAGCAACTGCACGGGCTTGAGCAGCGAGCGCGTCCAGAGGGGTTCCTGCTGGCTGCCGACCGAGATCAGCGGCTGGTCCACCCCAGCCCAGACGGAAATAGCACCGTAAACCGTGATTTCGGGCCGGCCGGATCGTTCGATGGAATAGATGGGTTCCCAGGGCAGATTCATGATGGCTCTCTCTCGCTCTCTTTACGGACAGACCGCCGGTTCGGGACGGCTGTCCGTCTTAACGGCGTTTCCCGCCTTCGGGGCAAAATGGGGCATCACCTCGCGGTGGAAGAGGTCCATCTGGTCCATGACCTCGCGGTGGGTGAGCCATCCAAAATTGAACCATAAAATGATGTGCTCGCACTCCATTTCGTCCCGGATTGTTTCGATCTGTTTCACGCACTGCTCCGGGTTGCCGATGATGTACAGCTTCTTCAACTCCTCGATGGGCGGGCAGGCTTTGTTGGGGGGGAGCGCCGCCTTGTAGTTGGGCAGGTTGCGCATCACGTATTCATCGACCTTTTTCGGGTCATGATGGATGTAAATCTGCCGGGTGAGGGGGAAACGGGTCTTGGAACAGTCGAACCCCCGTGGCCGGGCGATACCGCACCAGTTATTGTACAGTTTGACCAGGTGGTCCTTGTCTGACGTCGAAAAGGACATCACGCCGAAGTCCCGCTCGGCAGCGATCTTCACGAACTGCGGATCGCCGGTGGCCAGATACATCTCAGGCCGGGGCTGCGTATAGTAAGGCCCCGGAACCAGCTGGACCTCCGGAATGTCATAATACTTGCCCTTGAAGCTGAACGGCTGACCGCGCATGCCGGTGTCCAGAATCTCGATGGCTTCGAGAAAGCGCTCTTTCGATTCCTGCTGGGTGATCCGCCAGCCCTCGAACTCCCACGGCCGGTAGCCGGAGCCGATGCCCAAGTCGAGACGCCCCTCGGAAAGCAGGTCAAAGACCAGCGCCTCTTCGGCGACATGCAGCGGGTGACTGAAGACGACGTTACGCACGGCGGTGCCCACCCGGATTTGCCGGGTGTTCTCAATGATCTTCATGCCGAAGGTCAGCGGCTTGGGCGTAATGCCGACCTCGCCCTGAAAACCCGGCAGTCCCCGCTTCGATGAAAAGTGATTCTCCGACAGGAAAATCGTCCGAAAGCCGATGTCGTCGGCGAATTTGATCTGCTCCAGCGATTCGGCGTACTTGTTGACCGGATGCTTGTTCTCCGGCAACACCAGCGCAATAAACTTCGAAAACAGCATGGCGCTCTCCCTCCAGTGACGGTCTACCCGTATCTTCGGACAACCCGTCACCCAAGTCAATTTATGGACGGGATCAGGCTTCGCGCCAGGAAGAAGTTCCGGGCATGAGAGATGCCGCCAGCAGAGTCAGGACACCAAAGCCGCCGAGGCTAGAGTGAAGGGTACTTGGCATTCAGGTATTCCCGGACATTATGGGAAGCCCGAACGATGTTATTTTGGAAAAACCGGAGAAACTGGGCCTGCTGCTCGCTCTCGACGATTTTGTGTATCTTGAAAGATTGTCGGTGTTCCCGTCCGCCCGGAATATTTTCGCGGACCGCTACCACAAACTCGTCCTCAACCGGCGTAGGCTGCATATGTCCCTGCTGTCTGGCCGGCTCACGACGAAGCAAAAGCTCCACCTTGTCCGATTCCGTCTGCATGAGCCGTTCCGTCACCATGTTTCCCAGCAGGGCGTTTTTCACAAACGCCAGCGCTTTCCGCCCCGCTTCGTCCAGCTCTTCCGAGGGCTGGCCCGACCGGGTAAAATCCTGCTGCCGGATACTGCTTTCCACACCGAAACGAACCTGTGAACCCCGTATCATCATAAGCTGAACCTCCTTCGACAAACCCCATTCTCTAGCCTGAAAAAAAATGATCAATCCCTGGCAACCCCGTATCAAACAGCCCCTCGGAGAATCGCCTGTTACAGATTCAGAACCATCCGCACATCGGCGCGGGCATAGGGAGAGGGGGTATCGATGGGGACGCGTTCGAAGCCGAGCTTGCGGTACAGGGCCAGGGCGGGGGCGAGGGCGCTGTTGGTTTCCAGCATGATAGAAGTGATTTTCTTTTTCTTCGCCCAGTCGATGACAGCCTCGCCCAGAAGGCGTCCGATCTTCCGGCCCCGGGCACTTTCCAGCACCCCCATCTTGGTCAGTTCCCAAACGGCGCTGCGGCCTTTGCCGTGCTTCATCAGGGCACAGGTTCCCAACACCTCGCCGGTTTCCCGATCACGGGCGAAGAAGACCATGCCGCCCGGCTCCAGCACATGGGTTTCCGGATCGTCGAGAATGTCGCGATCCGGTTTTTCCACCTTGAAATACCGGCTGATCCAGGCCAGGTTGATGCTCTTGAAATGTTTTTTCAGGGCCGGATCGTACTCGACGATTTCCACGGCATCCTGCTGGCGTTGACGGATGCGGCGGGACACGCGGCTGTAGAATTCCTCCTCGTCCAGCACTGCCTCCACCCGGCTGATCATGCCGATGATGTCCTGCCCGCTGGCGTCGATGACCTCGACCACGGTTTTGCGGATATCCTCCCAGACCGGCACCAGCCTGGGGGCCAGCGCCTTCCCCTTCTTGCTGAGCCGAAGCAGCCGCTTGCGGGCGTCATCCTTGTCCTTGAGGGCTTCCACCAGGTCCTTTCGGATCATCTCCCCCGCCACCTGGTTGACGGCAGGATGCGTCACGCCCAGGACCGTGGCAATCTCGGTCACGGGCAGGGTTCCTTCCCGGTTGAGCAGGTAGAAAATAGGAAACCACTTGGGCTGGAACTCAACCCCGGCATCCTGGTAAATCTGGGTGGCATCCTGCATCAACCTTTCGCTTAGGCGTCTCAGCCGGCTTGCCACCGCCAGCTCGCCGAGTTCGCCAATGAGGTCGAGGGTCATAATGACTGTATTTATAATCGAAAATCAGGGCAAAAAAAAGAGAGGGGGGAAGAATGAAAGGATTAGGTAACCACTTACGTAAATATGTACACTAAACCGGGTCGTGTGTAAAGATGCAACTTTTCCATCCGGAAACCATGACGTTAGCCGTCTCCAGTTCCAGCAAGAGCGGCATTGTACGAGTCATACGATTACCTCATGCGGTATGGGCAAATCAAGAGCAGCCTCTTACATTCAATAAACAATTACCATGCAATTTGAAGTAAGCTGATCTTGAATGGCGATCCTGTCTGGATCGTTCGGATGTAAAAGTCCTCAGATTCTAAAAAACGGCGATGTGACCGTTTCGAAATCCGGAGGACTTTAATGTATGAGCTACCCACAAGGCCCGTTACAAGGCCATGTCTATTACGAAGAACCGCTTCAGGGTGGTGTTGTCTTCAATGAAAACCCGTTCATGCTCGTTCTTCGGGGTGTTGGCGGCGTATTGAGAGACATCGGCGGGCGGGTTGCCGAGCACGCGCCGGAAATTCTGCAAGGTGTCGCCACCGGTTTGGCGATGAGCCAATTGGGACGTTCTGGCAACCAAGTGGACTATACCGGCAATTGGGATTACAGCACAGGCCAAACCAGTTATACCCCCATGACGATGCCCACTGTTCAGCCCATTCCGATGCGGGAAATCCCCGAATACAAACCGTCCACCCTGGGACGGGACGCCCTTCGCCATGTCGAAAGCCGACGCCAGGTATATGAGCCACCTCACTATACGCCACCCAGCAACGCGCTGAGCAGTTTGGTGAATCAATTGAATGTCACACCCATTCACCAGCCTCGGCAATCCGTTCAGCAAACATCAATAACAGACTGGAGGAGCCAACAGGGTCAATCCAGTGGAATGCTCTCACGGGCGTTGGACCCGAATTTCGGGCGCGGCGCTTCCCGCCCGGCTCAAGAGAATCCGGCCTGGATTCAAGACGGACTGCCGAGATCCTATGAAGAGAACACCCAGAACCGGATTGTGGAGAATATTCTCAACAATGCGCCAATTACGGAAGACGGGTTGGTTCAAGTCTACGGGTTGTAGCTATATCCGGCAGAGGCCGAGTTGGCGGTGACAGTGGATATTGAGCATTTCTGGGAAAAGGAAGTACATCTTCGCCCGGAAAAGATCCAGCGAAAACTGACAGAATTTGCCATTGAGCTTTGGGATGTGGCGTATGGCGAAGACATCCGGCAGTGGGTTAGTTTCCTTAAGAGGGTTGAAGACCATGTCCGGACTGTTGCGTTCCACTTTATGAATTACAACCTCTGCCGGGTTCACCAGCCCCTTAAAACCACTCCTGCGATTGCCGCTGGTGTCTCCGATAAAGTTTGGACCCTTGAGGACGTTATTGAAATGAACAATGCTTATTGGGAGGCCAAAAATCAAACTGATCCACTACCGAGACTTGATAACTTGAAAGAACCAGGTGTTTCTGAGATTAATTTAAGGATGGTCTTGACTTAAGCAGTCCTGACAGTGCCATTGAAGGAAATTATGAGCATGCTAAATCTATAAAAACAATTAATGTTGATGAAGATGTCGCTTTATTCACCCCAGCAATCATAGAGAAAAGAATGCAGCAAAAAACAAGATAATACTTCTCCAATAATCAGAATGCTGAAAAAGTGTTTCGGGAGGTGAAACACTTGCTCAAAAAAACTTACCGTATGAGTTCTAGTAGATCGTGCAGAAATAAATGAAAAAATTAATCTGTAATGAGGGAATGGGATAGTGGCTGGTCCAGTTGCACCAAATGAGTGGCAGGACGCGCCAGATGAGTGGCAGGATGCTATGCGCCAGAGTATTCATCAGGGCACGATATTCAACAAAGCTTACTTGATGATGAATTCTTTGGCTGCGGTAATAGCCAGCTATGGATTGTTTGCAAACAGCCCGGCTGTCGTTATTGGGGCAATGGTTGTTGCTACCCTGCTGGACCCGATTATAGGGGTTTCGCTGGCTTTGGTAGACAAGGATACCAATTTTCTTAGAAAGAGCTTATTCACGCTTATGGCTGGCTGTGTTGGGGTTTTTACAACCTCGCTCATCATTGGCATCCTTCACCGCGATCTTCCTCTTACAAATGAAATTCTGTCACGCACCACTCCTAATTTATTGGATTTGATGATTGCTTTGGCAGGTGGTGCTGCTGGAGCTTTTACGATTATTTCTGCCCGGTTTAATACCGGCATTATAGGGGTAGCGATAGCAACGGCCCTGGTTCCACCTTTGGCTTCATCCGGAATTTTGTTCACTCGTGGCGATATCAGCCTGGCGTTTGGTGCGCTTTTCCTGACCTTGGTTAATCTACTGTCTATACAGTTCTCATCCTCCATTGTTATCTGGTTTAGCAAATTTCATCATATAATCCGAGCCTCGGACAAATCCTTCCTGTCTTTTCTCAGACAGGACATTATCAGTATTTTAATTTTATTGGTCATGGGGGTTGTATTAACCGTTAACCTTCGACAGGTTGCAGTGAAGCATCTCTACGAGACACAGACACGAGTTTTTCTGAAAGAGGAGCTCCAGACGATTCAGGGAAACCATCTGACAGAGGTTCGCTTTGAAAAGGTGCCGGAAAGGACAATTGTCAGAGCTGTCGTCAATGGACTAAACCCACCTTCAGCAAGACAGGTTGCAACAATAGAAGAACAGTTACCACCACCTCCTGATGGCACAGAATTGGAACTACGAATACGTTTTATCCTGACAAAGACGATTAATCGATACGGCCCTTTATATAGGGACGTTCCCCTTGAAACCAGCCAATGATAAAGATTGATAACCTCAATCTAACCTGATTATTTCGGTTTCCCCAATCATGTTTACTCAGACACCTGTTTGGTTAAAAATGGAAGAAAGTTTTTAGGGAGGAGATGAGCATGGCAGGAAATGGCCGCATTCTCGCCGGGTTCCTGGCGCCACACCCGCCGCACCTGGTGTACGGCGAAAACCCGCCGCAGAACAAGCCCCGTTCCCAGGGCGGCTGGGAACCGCTGCGCTGGGCTTATGAAAAAGTCCGGGAGAAGATTAAAATCCTGCAGCCGGACGTGATTATCGTCCACAGCCCTCACTGGCAAACCATCGTCGGCCATCACTTCCTGGGAGTGCCCAAACTCAGCGGCCTGTCGGTAGACCCCATCTTTCCCCACCTGTTCCAGTACAAGTTCGGGCTGGACGTGGACGTGGAACTGGCGGACGCCTGCATCGAGGAGGCGAAGGCCGAGGGCCTCATCGCCAAGAAAATGACCAACCCGAAGTTCCGGGTGGATTACGGCACCATTACCTCGCTGCACATGATGAACCCGGACTGGGACATCCCCGTCCTGGGCATTTCCGCCAACAACTCGCCCTATTACTTCTCCCATGACTTCGCGCAGGACCAGATGATCAAGCTGGGCCGCGCCACGCAGCGGGCCATCGAAAAGACCGGCCGCAGGGCGGTGCTGGCGGCGAGCAACACGCTTTCGCACCTGCACTTCGACCGGGAGCCTGAAATTCCCGAAGACATGAGCAAGGAACACGTCATGACCCACGAGCAGTATCTGTGGGACATGAAGGTCATCGACCTGATGCGCCGGGGCGAGCTGGACGAGCTGATGGAGATTCTGCCGGAGTTCATGGAGAAAGCTTTCGCCGAAGTCCGTGCCGGATCGCTGGTGTGGATGCTGGCGGCCATGGGCTTCCCGAAAATCCCGGCGGAGCTGCACGGCTACGGCACAGTCATCGGCACCGGCAACGCCGTGATGGAATGGGATCTCGTCAAGCGGGATCTCGATGAGATCAGGAGCCAGGAGGGCATCGTATGCGCAACACCGTAAACACCACGCCGGAAAACATCAAAAAAGCCTTCATGGTCCCCGGCCTGCCCCATCTCGCGCTGGACTTTCCCGGCGGAAACGGCGCCTGGAAAGACCTGAAGGAAGCCTGCAGAAAGGCCGGCGAGGATGCCCGCGCCGCCGACCCGGACGTCATCGTCATCTACAGTTCCCAGTGGATCTCCGTCCTGGGCCACTCGTTCCAGGCCGACCCCAACCCGAAGGGCGTCCATGTGGACGAAAACTGGTACGATATGGGCGACTTCGAGTTCAACTTCAAGGTCGATATCGATCTCGCGGCAAAGGCCGAGCGCCATGCCCGCGAGAAGGGGCTGGCCACCAAGATGGTGAACTACGAGGGCTTCCCCATCGACACCGGCACCCTCGTCGTGCTGAAGCATTTCAATCCAGAGAACAAAATTCCGGTGATGATCGTCTCCTCCAACATCTATTGCGGGAAGGAAGACTCCTACACGCTGGGCCAGGCCGTGGGCGAGGCGCTGAAGGAATCCGGCAAGAAGGCGGTGGTTATCAACTGCTCGTCCCTGTCCCACCGGTTCTTCACCGAGGACATCGACCCCGCCCAGGACAAGCTGGCCAGCGAGACGGACGACCAGTGGAACCGGCAGATGCTGGAACTGATCAAAGCAGGCCGGAACCAGGAAGCCTTTGAGAAGGGCGAGGAGTACGCCAAATCCGCCGGGCCGGAGATGATGTTCAAGGGCTTCTACTGGCTGATGGGCGTCCTCAACACGCCGCAGACCCCCGGCAGCGTCCTGGCCTACGGCCCCGTCTGGGGCACCGGCAACGCGGTGATCGAGTACAGCCTGAATTAACCGCATCCGTAAGGCTCCTGACGTCGCTAACGGCTGCTCCTCTCCCGCAGGGGGCAGGCAAAACGACTTCCCTCCCTTGATGGGAGGGGCTGGGGGAGGGTGATTCCAGCCAGCCCGGAGTCGGGCATCAGCCCATAGACGCCAATGAATAACTCGTGCTGCGGCCACCGGCGGGGTTTTTGACGAGGATGCCCCGGTCGAGGAGATCCAGGATGTCGCGGTAGGCGATGTCCTGGGAGCAGCGCGTCAGCTTGGCCCACTTGGAAGAGGTCAGCTTGCCTTCGAAGCCGTCCATCAGGCGGTTGATGAGCTTCCGCTGGCGCTCGTTCAGGGACGTCCCGGCAAATTCCGCCGTCTATTCTCCGCAAAAGCAACCCATTCTCCGCATGACGTGCGGAGAATAAGGCGGCAATCTCCGCAGGGGCTGCATGGCCCCGGCAGCTTGGTATTGCCCGAAAATTCAAGGGAAAAGGCGGATTGGTCGATAAAAGCATGGAGCGTGGAATTGGACTGAAAAAAGTAGCAATCAAAGGGTTGAAACGAGGGTATCACGATATGAGCAAAGACAGGCGCTGGTACGACCGCGACCAGAAAAGCTCCCTGGCCATCGAAACCATTCTGAAACTGCCGCCGGAAATGCAGCAGATCATCTGCAAAGCCGTGATGCAACTGGCGGAAAAGGAAATCAAGGACCGAGAGGATCTGGAAAATTTCCGATCCGTCGGCATGGACAAGATTCTCTCCCTCTACAAGGCCAAGGAACGCAAGCGGGAGTATGACCGCAACGATCAGATGCACGACACCCTGAACTACCTGGGGCTGCTGTCGGAGGAAAACCGGTGTTTTGTCAGCCAGGTGGTACTCGACATCATGCTTCTGATCCAGGAGTATCTGAAGATGTGCCAGGAAAACGATCTCGCTGTCCGCCGACGCGACTTCGAGGATCTGACCGCCGCCTACGTCCGCCGCGGCTCCTCCTATGCCCGCCAGTTGCTCGGCAAGATGGAAAAACAGGCCGAAACCCGGAGCCGCTCAACTCCCTAGCTGTGATGTGGGGCGCCTTGACGCCAAAATCCGGCATAAGAAAGGAAAAAGAAGCCGCCCAGCTTCAAGTATGGTCTTGAACGTCTGTTTGTCGTAAAGTCCCGGTAGAATCGTATGGTGATTCCGGAGGGATTTTGCGGATGGAGACCCACGTCAAGAACGACGGCATTCAACACATCAACCTGCCCCAGGGTGAGGCGCCGCTGCCATTGGGCGCGTATTCCCACGCGGTGAAAGCGGGCGGATTCGTTTATCTTTGCGGCCTGGGCGCCCGCAGCGCCGAAAGTGGTGTCGAGGAAGGGGTGACCCTGGACGCCGACGGCGTGGTGGTCAGCTATGACATCGGGGTCCAGACCCGGTCAGTCCTGAACAACCTGGTCACGGTTCTTAAAGCGGCGGACTGCACCCTGCGAAACGTTATCGACGTGCAGGTCTTTCTGCGGGACATGAAAGATTTTCCCCAATTCAATACAGTCTACGCCGAATACTTCAACTTCGAGAATCCCCCGGCCCGCACCACCATCGAGGCCCGCCCGCCGGGGCATAACTACATCGAAATAAAGGCTGTTGCCTTCAAACCGTAAGGAGCGTTTCGCCATGTTCGCCACCGTGGAAGAGATCGGCCTGGACAGCCGGAAGAATACCCGCCACTTCGCCCACTTCATCAACGGCGAGTACGTTTCCTCCGCCGACGGACAGACGTTTGACGACATCAACCCCGCCACCGGCGAGGTCATTGCAACCGTTTCGCTTGGCGGCGAACGGGAGATCGACGAGGCCGTCCGGGCGGCGAAGAACGCTTTCGAGAACGGCCCCTGGCCGCATCTGTCCATCCGGGAGCGTTGCGACTACCTGAAAAAAATCGGCGACGCCATTCTCGCACGCAAGGACGTGCTGGCCGTGGCCGAAAGCCGGGACACGGGAAAGCCGATCAGCGAATCGCTCAACGGGGACATTCCGCGCTCCGCCATGAACTTCCGGTTTTTTGCCGATTTCGCTCCCTCACTGACGGACGACGCCTTTACCGTCAGCGAGAACGAGCGTCATTTCGGCGTGCGTGAGCCGGTGGGCGTGGTGGGGCTGATCACGCCGTGGAACCTGCCGCTGTATCTTGCTACCTGGAAAATTGCCCCGGCGTTGGCCATGGGTAACACTATTGTGCTTAAACCCGCTGAATGGACTCCCTGCACCGCCTACGCGCTGGGAGAAATCTGCCGCGAAGTGGGATTGCCGCCGGGCGTCCTGAATATCGTGCAGGGTCTGGGCGCAGGCAGCGCGGGAGAAGCGCTTACACGCCACCCGGACGTCAGGGCCATCTCTTTTACCGGCGAAACCACCACGGGCAAGGCCATCATGCATGCCGCGGCGGACACCCTCAAAAAAATCTCCTTCGAGCTGGGCGGCAAGGGCGCGAATATTATTTTCGACGACGCCGATCTCGACGAGGCCATCCCGGTTTCGGTGAACGCCGCTTTCCGGAACCAGGGGCAGATCTGCCTCGCCGGTTCACGCATGTTCGTGCAGGAGAGCATTTATCCGCAAGTCCTCGAAGAATTGAAGAAGCGCATCGAACAGATCCGCGTCGGCGACCCGCTGGACCCGAAAACTGCCTGTGGCCCGGTAATCAGCAGCGAGCAGATGGAGAAGGTCCTGGGCTATATCGGGATCGGAAAACAGGAAGGCCGCATTCTTACCGGTGGAGAGAGGATAAGTGAGTTTCCTGGCGGCTTCTACATCCGCCCGACACTCATCGGCGATATCGCCAACGAATCCCGCGTCTGCCAGGAGGAGATCTTCGGGCCGGTGCTGCCGGTGGTACCCTTCAAGACCGAGGAAGACGCGATCCGAATGGCCAACAGCACCCCCTACGGATTGTCCGCCAGCGTATGGAGCAGAAACGTCAACCGGTGCCACCGGGTATCGCGGGATCTGCGCACCGGCATCGTCTGGGTCAACTGCTGGTTCGCACGGGATCTGCGCACCCCCTTCGGCGGCATGAAGGCCAGCGGTATCGGACGCGAAGGCGGACGCTACAGCCTGGAGTTTTTCTCCGAGGCCAAAAGCATCTGCTACCGCTACGGCGCCTCGTCAGTTTAAAAAGCAACGCTTCTTCACAATTCAGGGAAATTATTTAAGCCCCCCGTCTTTCTGTCGAAGCCTACTCAATAAGAAAGGGATGGTGTGCCTAAATAAGGATGACCCTATGGAAAAGCGAGTGTCCGGCCACAGTATTGCAGAGTACGCATTGATCCTGTTTTTGATCGTGCTCGTCAGCATACCGGCCCTTGATTTTCTGGGAAATGCTTTCAAGTCCGCCTACGAGGAGAATGAACCCATCTCCCAGGCAGGCAGGCTGTTCGGTCTTCTCGATACGGGGAACGGGGCGGCTCCTGCAGGCGACGCTGCGGGATCGGCGGCGGTTCAAGCGCACCAGCCCCTGTCCAACATCCAGTTCAGATTTTCCAAGGACGGCATCGTCAGGTTCCAGAAACCGGATGGCTCCGGCACAATGACCAACAGTGCCGAAGGCACCCTCATCATGGCCAGCAACCTGCAACGCCTGACAACCAATGCAAACCTGAGCCAGGAAGAAAGGCAGCAGATCGCCAACCTTTCGGCCATCGCCTTTGAACTGGCCGAGGCGGAAAGGCTGGAACTGGAGCAACATCCGACAATCGAACAGGGAGAGTTTCCCGACAACGGTTTTTTCCACAAGACGGGAAATCAGGAACCGGATGTCTGGAGCCGGTACCAGAAATTCGGCGAAGCATACAGCAGCCTGATGGAAAACGTCGAACAGTATCCGGAACTGGCATCCATCAAGTCGGAGATCGAAACCAATTCGGCTGTCATCAGCCAGACGGCCTACCACAATTTCATCAAACCCCAGCTTGACTACCGAAGGAATAAAGAGGTATGGGAACCGGTTGCCGAGAAAAAACTCGTCAGCGGAAACGTGGACGTTACCCAAATCACCCGGCAAAACACCCCCACGGTAACGAGCACGTTCAGCCAGCGGCTCCGGAAACGCAGACTCTAGGGCCAATCGGCATTCAGGCAGTCGAACGGGGTACCAAGGAGCGTATCTGTAATGCGTGACCGACCGAGCAGCGAAAGCAAGGGCCGGTAGCTGTTTGAAGGCCGAATGCCGATTGACCCTAGGGCAGCAGCTTGACGGGAGACTGCTCCAGCTGTTCCAATTGCCGGATGAACTGACCGGCATCACGGTAATACACCCATGAGTTATTGGCCTGCCGGACGGCCAGGTAACCGTTGTCCGCCAGGATCAGGACGGGCAGGCTGCAGTCCTGAAAGGCATGAAGCCGGAAAGCCTTCTCCCCGGAAATCATCATGGCGCCCTCGTCCGACGGAACCGCCTCCCCCTTGTCCAGGGCCTTTTTCAGGGTGGCCAAAATCTTTCCGTCATCGATAATCCGGCCCAGAACCGCCTGGGCATTCCGATCGAACCGACGCATGTAAACATGGCATCCGTCCCGCCGGGTCTGCACCAGCTCCCTCTCGGCGGGCAGCAGTTCGTCCCGTATCCGCCGCCGCGTGCTGTCAGCCACCCAGTTGCCCTCGAAGAGGCTGGGTTCAAAGAGCAGGTATGCGTACAGGGGATTCCGTTCCACGCCCTCACCGTGATAATACAGGTGGGCCAGGTTGTTCATGGCCTTGATGTGTCCGCGGAGGGCCGCCATCCGGGTCCACTCCGCCGCATTGCCGTAATCGCGCCGCGAATAGTAAAGGTTGCCCAGATAGTAGGCCGCCTGCAAATCGCCTTTCAGCGCCGCCCGGCGAAGCCAGCGCTTCGCCTCCCGATCATCCTTCTCCACGCCCCGGCCCAGATCGTAGAAGATGCCCAGGTAGCCCTGCGCGGCGGGGTGTCCCTGATCCGCCGCCAGGGCGCACCAGTGGGCGGCTTTTTCGTCATAGCCCGGCGTTTCCGGCTGGCGCCACCAGCGCATGCACTCCTCGAACCGGTCCTGCGGATCAGTCAGGGACTTTTCCTCCGGCGCCTGCCCCAAGGCTGTCGGCAGCAGCAGGCAAAAGGCAAGGATTCCGACCCGGACCCTAGTATTCAATAAACTCCATCGGATCATAGATATCCCAAACTCTCCGGCGGCGGGCCTCTCCGTTCAGAAAACGGTCCACGCCCACCGTATCCTGGTAGACCGTCTGCTCGCCGTCATCACCTTCCAGATAAACATAGCCGTCGCGAATGCGAACGTTTTCCGGAAAATCGCAGGGATTGTTCTTCCTGGCCCGGAGCTTGTAGCCTCCAAAGCCGGAAAGCTGAAAATCCCTGGTTTCTCCAGCATTATCGGCATCCTCCAGTCTTCTGAGGAGTTCTTTCAGACGTCCAAGGGTGCCGTTATCCTCGATTTCCCAGGTCGGACTGCTGTCTCCGATAACCGTCAGGGTCACTTCCACGGCACAGCCATCCCCCGGCTTTTTTGCGTCCGCCGGAAAAATCCAGCCCGGCAGGAGAACACCGGCTGCCAGCAGGCTTAGAAGCGGCAATCCTAGAGTAAAGCGCCACGAGGTGATTCGGGTCATAGTCATTCAGGCCCCTTTGTTTTTAGAATAGACGCGGACGGTCACGTTGGCAATAGTGAGAACGAACGATGGATCTCGGCATCAACGGAAAAAAAGCGCTGGTCTGCGCGGCATCGAAGGGCCTGGGACGGGCGGTGGCCAGAGCCTTGGCGTCTGAAGGGACGGAGCTGTTTCTCTGCTCTCGTTCGGCGGACTCCCTGGCGGATGCCGTCCGGGAGATGAAATCCCTGACCAGTTACCCGGTGCATTCACTGGCCTGCGACCTGACCGACGCCGCCTCCCGCGAGAGACTGGTGTCCGAAGTCGAAAGCACGATGGGTGGCGTGGATATCCTCGTCCATAACGTGGGCGGCCCGCCCCCGACAACCGCCCTTGAGACGACAACCCAACAATGGGAGGACGGCTTTCAGCGGCTGTTTATGAGCGTGGCCCAGCTTAACGAGGCGTTCATCCCCGGCATGCGAAAAAACCGGTGGGGCCGGATTGCCATTGTCACCTCCAGTTCGGTCTACGAACCGGTCCCGAACCTGGCGGTCTCCAACGCCATGCGGGCCGCCGTGACGAACATGGCCAAAACCCTGGCCGATGAACTGGCCCCGGAGAACGTGACCATCAACTGCATCGCGCCGGGGGTTATTCACACGGACCGGACGGAAGAACGCATCAAGGCCGCCATCGCCAAATCCGGCGGCAGCCGCGAGGCGCTTCTCGACAACTACACGGCGGAAATTCCCATGGGCCGCCTGGGCACGCCGGACGAATACGGCGCCGTGGTCGCCTTCGCCTGCTCCGACAAGGCCTCCTACATGACCGGCGCAACCCTCGTGGTGGATGGCGGCAAACGGCGCTCGACGGTCTGAAAAACGGGAAAATAAATCAGCCGAAAGATCGGTTTCTCGGAACTGTTTTCCGAAGACCTGTCCCTTTCCGACGGTTGTTGCGACCGTCGTTCAGAAGACAGGCCTGTTCCGGAATTTCACCGGATTTGGACTCCGGCCATACCCCCGAAGGAGCATGGTCGGGGCTGCTCCGGAGACCCGGACGAAACCGGAATCTCTGGCGGTGTCTTTGCACTGCGGTATCCCGAAGGACCCGCAGGAGGGAGGCACCGCCAAGGCTTCATATCGCATCCCTTGCGGGAGTACGATAGAGGAAACCTCGGAACACCAACCTCTCGGCTGATGAAATTATAGTAAAATTTTTCGCGCCCGATTCCAACTGCGCATATAGCCAAGGGATGATAGGGCAGTCCATATAGGAAGGATGAGCGAGGATCAGGACGGCTTTGCTAAAGGAAACCCGGCGCGTAGGCGCTCTTTCGGAAGTAATCGTAGGAATCATAGCGCGGGAAGATGGGTTTCCAGCCGTTCTGGCGGGACCAGAAGATGGGGAAGGTGTTGGACGGTGTGTTGTATTCGAAACCGACCATCGCCTCACTGTCACGGTATCCGAACGGCGAAGCCACCCGGTTTTCCGGCTTCAGGCTTTTGGGCGGCAGCCGATCCGTGGGGTAGAGGTTGCTGCCGTACTTCACCAGCAGGTCGCGGATTTTCCCCTTCTCCGCCTTCGAAAAGCCGGGGAAGTCGTCCGAGGAAAACTTCGGATGCCGCTCCAGCGGGTGGACCGTGACCTCCGGGTGCTCCTTCGTCAGCAGGTCAACGCCTTCGTCAAAGGCGACGATGGGCAGGAAATAGACGTTTTTGTAGCGCTGCAAGGCCTCTTTATTGACCCGGAAATGCCAGTGGGCCTCGCGCCCGGTGCCGAGAAAATCGTCGAGGATCACCAGTGTCTCGATGCGGCGTCCCGGCGTCATGGGCGGCGGATCGCCAATGCGGCTGAATTCCAGGCCGCTTTCCGTCGGCACCTCCTCCCGGTTCGCCTGGCGGTAGAAGTAGTGGATCAGGCCGCCGCTCTTGCCAAAGCCGAAGTAGGTGTAATTGGTGGTTTCCGGATCAAACCCCGGCTGTGAGCGCAGCCATTCATGCTGTTTTTGCAGGCCGTCACGCAGTTCCCGCTGGCCGATGAGCCGGTAATGCTCGAAGAGTTTCAGGGCCAGGCGCTTTTCCTCGCGGGTTTCAAACTGGTCCAGCCAGCCGCGCAGGGTCACATCGCTGTTCATGGCAACATAGGCCATCTTGTGGGGCTGTTCCCGCTCGACCCGGCGGATCTCCCGCTCCAGGCGGCTGATGCCGAAAAAGACATCGCCGGTTTCCGGCGAACGCCGGCATACGGAAGCCGGGCGGCGCTCAGGCCTGGCCGCCGGAAAAGCCGTCCCAAACTGTACGAAATGAACCACGGATTCCCCTTCCAGA
>JBDIVN010000006.1:0-200175 GCA_039794365.1 Candidatus Neutrinobacter sp.
AAGCTCATCTACGTGCTGACCCACTGTGACATCACCGTGCGGGGGATTCCCGAATACAACCGGGTGGAAGTGGACATCCACGGCAGCGCCACGTTCTTTACCCTGCCGGTGCTGGCCGCCACCCTGGAGGAGATCCAGTCCGGCACCGAGGTCCACATCTTCCTCAGCGACCTCAACTACATCGATCACGCCTGCCTGGAGCAGATCCTGGTGTGGGAGCGAAAGCACATCGAGCAGGGTGGTTCGGTGGTTCTGGAGTGGGACTACCTGGCCGAGCGCTTCCAGGAACCCCTGACCAAAAAGCGCCGCGACGACCTCCCCACCCCCGCCGAAACCGACCCGGTGTAAAACCTGATGCTTGCCGAAAAAACCTACTTGCTGAAACCGTGGGTAAAGGGCTTCAAAATCAACGAGATTAATTTGATTAATCTGGATTCATTAGAAATAGAACGCTGATATTCTGATTGATCGGCCTGTGGTTCTTTATCATTTACATGCCATATAAGTCATAAGATGCCGTATAGTTAATAACTTTGCCTTGACGTACATGAACCCAAAAACCAAGATTGGAACTAACAAAAATATTTTTTCCTAAAATATTTTTAATAGCACAGCCATACTCCTCATCACTTCTCGGGTTCAATAATTTTTCTTTCAAGGGGCCATGACATTCAAAGTGATTTTTAGTAGCTATTCCTAAGGCTTCTTCTATAGTTGTTCCTACTGGAATATATTGCTCTACTATTTGCTCAAGCGCTTTATCAGTCTCTTTAGCATCGGTTCCCTTTATTGATTTTAGGTATTCATACATCGCCATTGTCATTGGTGCATCGGTATACTGTGCCTTATTAAGACTTTCAAGTGCAAAACACCCTCCGGTCACAAAAGCGATCAAGGCAAGCACCGCCAATAGTGTCTTTTTGAGCATGGATCTTCTCCAGAAGAGCAGATTAATCGAGTTTAGGATTTAAATAGCATCCTAAATGATTTTAGGCAGCTTGCGAGAAGCATTGTGACAGTTTCAGGAAAGAGGGAAAGTGGACAATGGAGAGTGACACAATGCGCCATAAATCATTGACCCCCTTGCAAGCGGGCGGTAAGATGCTGACGCAATCCCGAACGAAAGTGAAAGAGGCCCACTGACCATGCCGAGAAGTTATAAAGACCGGCGCGAGCATCCGTTTTTCAGGCAGTACAACGAGAAGGTGCTGGTGTTTGACGGGGCCATGGGCACGAGCCTCCAGAAGTACGACCTGACCCCCGACGACTTCGACGGCCAGGACGGCTGCAACGAGGTCCTCGTCAGGACCCGCCCGGACGTGATCAAAGAGGTCCACGCCGCCTACTTCGCCGTGGGTTGCGACGTGGTGGAGACCGACAGCTTTGGCTCCACCCCCATCGTGCTGGGCGAGTACGACTTGCAGGACCAGACCTACGACCTCAACGTGCGGGCGGCGAAACTGGCCAAAGAAGTGGCGAACGACTACGCCAAAGACAAGCCCCGGTTCGTGGCCGGGTCCATCGGCCCCACCACCAAGCTGCCGTCGCTGGGGCATATCACTTACGTCGATTTGAAAAACGCCTACGTTCCCCAGATCGAGGGCCTCATCGACGGCGGGGCGGATCTGTTATTGGTGGAAACCTGCCAGGATCTCCTCCAGGTGAAGGCGGCCCTCTCCGCCATCCGCCAGGTCAAGCGCCAGAAGATGAACAACATCCCCGTCATGGTCCAGGTCACCATCGAGCAGATGGGCACCATGCTGGTGGGGGCGGATATCTCCGCCGTGGTGGCCACGCTGGCCCCGTTCGATATTGATGTTCTCGGCATGAACTGCGCCACCGGCCCCAAGGAGATGGCCGGGCACGTGCGCTATCTCTCCCAGAACAGCCCGTTTCTCATCTCCTGCCTGCCCAACGCCGGGATTCCCGAAAACGTCGGCGGCCACGCCCACTATCACCTGAAGCCCGACGAGCTGGCCGAGTTCCACGAGCATTTCGTCAAGGATCTCGGCGTCAACATCGTCGGCGGCTGCTGCGGCACAACCCCGGAGCACCTCAAGGCCGTGGTGGACCGGGTGGGCGGTTTGTCTCCGGCGGATCGCCACTGGGATTTCCAGAACGGCCTGACCAGCCTCTACAGCTTCCAGGCCATGCGGGTGGAACCGGCCCCCGTCCTCGTCGGCGAGCGCACCAACGCCAACGGCAGCAAGAAATTCCGCGATCTGCTCCAGGCCGACGATTACGACGGCCTGGTCGGCATCGGCAAGGAACAGGTGAAGGTCGGCGCCCACCTGCTCGACGTCTGCACCGCCTTCGTCAGCCGCGACGAAGTGAAGGACATGCGCGAGACCATCACCCGCTTCATCAGCCAGCTCGACGTGCCCATGATGATCGACTCCACCGAGCCGCCGGTGATTGAAGCCGCCCTGCAACTGATGGCCGGCAAGGCCATCGTCAATTCCATCAACCTGGAAGACGGCGAGGAGCGGCTCGAAAAAGTCGTCGGCTTCTGCCGCGAATACGGCGCCGCCGTGGTGGCGCTGACCATCGACGAAACCGGTATGGCCAAGGAAGTCGACCAGAAGGTCGCCGTGGCGAAGCGCATTTACGATCTCGCCGTCGATAAACACGGCATGATGGCGGAAGACCTCGTCTTCGACCCCCTGACGTTTACGCTGGGCAGCGGCGACGAGGAGTTCCGCAAGGCCGGGGTCAACACCATCGAAGGCATCCGCCGCATCAAGGCGGAACTGCCCGGCGTCTCCACCATTCTGGGCATCAGCAACATCAGCTTCGGCCTCAACCCCGCCGCCCGCCACGTCCTCAACAGCGTGTTCCTGCACTACTGCGTGGAAGCCGGGCTGGACATGGCCATCATCAACAGCCGCCATCTGATTCCCCTCCACAAGATCAGTGAGACGGAGCGCGAAATCTGCCGCAAGCTCATCTACGACGAGCGGACCTTCGACGCCAACGGCGAGACGGAGTACGACCCGCTGGTCGAGCTGATGGCTTACTACGACAAGAACGTGGCCTCCAGCGCCGGGGCGAAGGAGGAATCGCTGCCCGAAGCGGTGGAGGAGCGCCTGAAGTACCGGATCATCAACGGCGAAAAAACGGGGATTGCAAAGGATCTCGACGAGGCCCTCCAGCAATACAGCGCCCTGCAGATTATCAACGACATCCTGCTCGACGGCATGAAGACCGTGGGGGAGCTTTTCGGCGCAGGCGAGATGCAGCTGCCCTTCGTGCTGCAGTCCGCCGAAACCATGAAAACCGCCGTGGCCCATCTCGAACCCCATATGGAGAAGATCGAGGGCGGTTCGAGCAAGGGCACCCTGGTGCTGGCGACGGTCAAGGGCGATGTCCACGACATCGGCAAGAACCTGGTGGATATTATTCTCACCAACAACGGCTACAAGGTGATTAACCTCGGCATCAAGCAGCCTATCGAGACGATTCTCACCGCCTACGAAGAACACCAGGCCCACGCCATCGGCATGAGCGGCCTGCTGGTCAAATCCACCGCCATCATGAAGGAAAACCTGGAAATCATGCGCGAGCGCGGCATTGCCCCCCCGGTGATTCTCGGCGGGGCGGCGTTGAACCAGCGCTTCGTCTTCGAGGACTGCCAGGCCGTCTACGGCGGCAAGCTCTTTTACGGCAAGGACGCCTTCTCCGGCCTGCATGCCATGGAAGAGATCATGGGCTACCGCGACGCCAAACAGGAGGCCCCGGTGACGGCGAAGGTGACTTCTGCCGTGCCCCAGGGCGAACCGGCTTATCAAGCCGTGGGCGACGTGACCTCCGGTGGCGGTGGCAGCGGCCTGCCCCCGGAACACCCGGACTTCACCCGCCGCTCGGATATCGCCGCCGACAACCCCATCCCCGAACCGCCGTTCTGGGGCACGAAAGTGGTCACGAACATTACGCTCGATGAGATCTACCCCTACATCAATACCCAGGCCCTCTTCTCCGGCCAGTGGCAGGTGCGCCGGGGCAAACGCAAGGCGGAGGAACACCGGCAATACGTGGAAGAGAACATCGTTCCCGTCTTCGAGCGCCTGAAAGAACAGGCGAAAGACGAACACCTGCTCGAACCCAAGCTTGTCTACGGCTACTTCCCGGTGCAGTCCCAGGGCAATGATCTCATCGTGTATGACCCCGACGCCTGGACGAAAGGCGAAAAGCGCGAAGCCCAGCGGTTTCATTTTCCACGCGGCGGCGCCCAGCGGCTCTGCATCGCAGATTACTTCGCTTCCGTCGATTCGGGCAGGATGGATGTCCTGGGCATGCAGATCGTCACCGTGGGCCACATGGCCAGCGAGTATGCCCAGACGCTCTTCGGCAACGGCAACTACACGGAATACCTCTATTTTCACGGGTTCGGCGTGGAAACCGCCGAGGCCCTGGCCGAATACTGGCACAAGAGGCTGCGCGAGGAACTGGGCATTGCCGCAAAAGACGCCGCCGATATCCGCAAACTCTTTGCCCAGGGGTACCAGGGATCACGCTTCAGCTTCGGCTACCCGGCCTGCCCGAATCTTGAGGACCAGAAACAGCTCTTTGCCCTGCTGAATCCCGAACGCATCGGGATCGGCCTGTCGGAAGAGTTCATGTTGGAGCCGGAACAGTCCACGTCAGCCATCGTGGTCCATCACCCCGAAGCCCGCTATTTCGACGTGAAATCCAGTTAAGCCGTCAGGCGGCTTCGTACCGAAGACACGATATCGAAGATATTGACCGGGTTGAAAACGTTCTGCTCACTGCCTTCGCCCGCCGGGGTCAGGAACGGGTTCAGCAGGGAGGTGCCGATGCCGAAGGTGGTACCGCTGAACGCCGTCTGGGGCAGCAGGCTGCCGCCGAACGGACTGGCCAGCAGGGCACTGATATCCGGCCCTTTGTCTGCCTCTGCGTTGGCCGGGGCGGCGCTGGCCCGGATGCCGAAATTGGTCAGCCCCAGGGCCGACAGAATATCACTGGGCTTCTCCTGAAGGGCTTTGGCCACTTCCGACGGTGTGCCGCCGATGTTGATGCCTTTTGCCTTGAGCTGGTTGATCAAATCCTGGTTGGGTTTGCCTGCGGCGCCTGCGGGGGCGCTGACCCCCGTGCCGAGCAGCAGTGTGGACGGAGCGACGCTGCGGGTGATGTCATTGCCGGAGCCGAATTCCAGCAGGCCGCTGAGGCGTCCGTCGATATCCGCCAGCACCTTGTTAAAGTCCGCGGCATTGATGCCAATGCCGTTGCCCGTCTGGCCAATGAGCGGATTGCCGAAGATCCGGCTGCCCAGACCCACAGTCGACTGACTGTTCGTCAATATGTTGAATGCAGCGGGATTCGTTGCACGCAGCGTATTGAACAACGCATCAACGTTTGCGGGGCGATTGCTCACCATGGCTCTTCTTGCTCTCCTCTCCATCAATGTGAAGACGCGAAGGGGACAGACCTTCTAAACAAATAAAAACAATTGTATATACGAAATTGCTCATTCTGATACAAAATGAAATATTTGCAGGATATAGCAAAATGCCTGCCTTAGAGCAAGAAGGACAGCCCTGCCGGGTTGTTATTCCGATTTATTCCGAAGGTTTTGCGCCCAATCCCATATCCGAAGATCCGAGGGGTTCCCGGTGGCGGGAAATGGTGGCAGGACCGGCCTGCCTGCTGTAGTCCACCATCTGGTCAATGCGCATGACGTATTCGGAGAAAAGCTGGGCCAGGAAGGGGCGGCTCTGCTGCTCACGGGTGGCCCATTCGCGGGTTTTTTCGTTCAGCTGCCGAGCGGCCAGGGTCAACGTATTCATGACATCTCCCTCCGGCAGGCCGGGTTTCAGCGGGTCGGTCAGTGCGGCCAGCTTGTCCAGGGCTTCCTGGAACAGGCGGACTTCCCCGTCGGTCAGGGTGCTGGCGAGTTCTCCCTTGGTGGCCAGTTTGTTGAAGTCGAGGCGGAAGTCGCTGACCAGGGCGTTAAGGGCCAATTGGGGCGAACGGTGGGGGGGCTGGGCTTTTTGCTTGTAGGGACCTTCTTTCAGGGCAGCCTGCTTGGTCTTATCCAACTGGGCAAAGGCGAACAGGGTGCTACCCATTGCTCCCCGACGGCGCAGGGCATTGAGATGCCCCAGCATCTCGGACGAATCCAGCCGGAAAATGGCGACGCCCGGATACACCATTGCTTTTTTTCCCGTGTCCTGTAGAATCCGGCTGACCGTCTCCTCGAAGATCCGCTGGGAGGACGTGTAGATCATGGGACTCAGGGTATCCACCCAGCCACGCTGGACCCAGGTTTCCCAATCTTGCTGGATGGCCAGAATCCGCTGGGTTCGGGGCATGGGAAACACGGCAGCAGACAGCTTGAGGTTGGATCTTGCGCCTTTAAGCTCCCCGGAAAGCTCTTCCACAAAGGTGTTAACCTGGAGCGTTTTCCAGGCGATGAACGATTTATAGGCGTAGTCACTGCCGCCCGGTGCCTGTCCGGTTTCCTGGCGGAACCGGTTGATGCTGACCGGCTCGTAGCCGGACTGGGTGGCGGGGCGCTGGAAGGGATAGCGGATGTAATCCAGTTGCAGGCCGTCCACGTCGTACTTCGTGACGATCTCCTTGTAAAGATCCTTCAGGAACCGGCGGCCCGTCGGGCTGGCGGGGCTGAGCCAGTATTCCGTCTGGCCGGGGGGCATGATGCCGCCGGAAACCGTGCGCATGGCTTCGCTCATCAGCCCCGCTTCTTCCAGGACGGGACCGGCGTAATCCTCGGTCTTGCTGATCAGCGGGTTGTGCTTGGTGTTTCCGACGGCAAAAGTCCAGACCCAGGCGTGGAGTTCCATGTCTCGTTTGTGGGCTTCCTCCACCGCGACGGCCAGGGGGTCCCAGCCCTGAACCAAGGGGTTCTGGGGCAGGAGCTTGCTGGGATACATGGGAAATCCCGCGTTGAACGTCTCAAAATAGATGATGTTGATGCCGGCGTCATGCAGCTTGCCGATAAGGCGGCGCAGTCCCTGGGGCGAGCGGCTGTCCACGATGCTGCCCCGGTCCAGCCAGATGGCGCGGCCTTCCACCTTGGGAGACACCGTGGTCATCACCAGTGCCTGGTTCAGGAGTTCGTGGGCTTTCTCGTAATGGTATTCCGCCTTCCACGTATCGCCCTGCCGGTCCGTGTGTTCGGCGACGGCCTTCTCGATGTTCGCCTTGATCATCAACTGCTGGGCCTTCTTGACCGGGATGTCCACCGAGAGTTGCAGGGCGGACTCGATGGCGTCCTCGATCCATTTTTCGTACCGGTCCAGCTTGGCAAGGCGTTCGCGCAGGGCGCCGTAGTCGCTGAAGGTTTCCTCATAGGCCGAACCCGGCATCCCATCAGTTTGGAGGCCGGTATTGCCGGTCATCAGGGCGTCGTTGAACAGCGGGTCCTCGTCTGTAGCCGCGCCACCCATATCCTGCGGCGCGGCCATCAGGCTTTCATCAAGCAGCGGGTCGCCTTCGGCGGTTTCCGGCGCATGGGCGGGCTGCTCCCCTTCGGGCTGAAAAACCTCCGTTTTGGTGGGAACTTCTACCGTTTCAATGCCGCCGGCCTCCGGTAGGGCGGCTTCGATCTCCTTCAACTGGGGATTGGCGGGCCGCAGAGCTTCAAAATCCGGGGTGGGCGCCATTGTGGAATCCGCGGAAGGGCCGATGCCAAAGGGGGCCACGGGTTCAGAGCGGGGGGACGAGGACTCTTCCGTGGCTTCATCGGCAAGGGCGGCCTCGAAGGACTGGTTTTTATCCAGAATGGCCTTTAGAGCAGCCATGTTGACTTCGGGGGAAAGGTCCGACCCCCACCGCCAGTTGACCAGTCCGCCTTTTTCGGAGCGGATGACGGCGGGATACTGCTCACCCCACCGGGCAAGAACGGTGCTGCCTTCCGTGGGCTGAATATCCAGAACACGGCTGCCGGTGGGAAGCATGGCCAGAGATTTGCGGCTGGGCGTGTTCAGGGGGAGAGCCTGCGGGGTGTAAAGGGTTCCGCGGGAGGTGATGCCCAGGTCTTCAAGAAGCTGGATTACATTGGGTCCCAGGGGTTCGGGTGAGGGCAGCAGGATCAGCCGGCCACCATCAGCCAGATAGGCCTGGATCTCCAGCATGAGGCGGCGGTTCAGGACGTTGGGCAGGCCAATCATCATGGGACCCTGGCGGTTGATGCGGTAGAGATCCCTGTCGGAGACAACCTGGTAGGGATATCCGGCGTTCTGGAGGGTTTTTTCGACATCCGCCATCCGATCCGCCGGTTGTCCGGAAAGTGTCAATACCTTCAATGCCTCGGCAAAAGAAGATTGTGGCCATACGATCAGGCTGAAAGCAAGGAGGAAGCCAAGCAGGACCTTAACAAAATGAGAAAAATTCAGTCGAGACACTTTTTTTCCTTCAATACATCGGCTAAAATGGTAGATAGCGTGCGAGAAGAGAGTCCCACAGAGAATTTCAGAAAGCGATGAGTGCGTTGTGTTAGAAGAAGCGATCCGTATTTTAAAGGAAAAAAACGAATCTCCACATCGTCGGATGGACGCAATTTTCATCATTGGCGAAAAATTCCGGCCAGAGTATTTTACCCTGTTCAAGGAGATTTTGGAGGACCCGGGGGAACATCCGGAGGTCCGCAGCGCCCTGGCGCTGATGCTGGGCAAGCTGGGACGCACGCTGCGCAACAATGACGAGGTGCTCAGGCTCCTGAGCCGCCATGCCCACGATGAGAACATCACCGTGAAGAACTATTCCATCCAGGCGCTGGGTCTGCTGGGCCGCGAGGAGGCCGCCGAAACCCTGATCGAAGCGCTGGAGGACGAGGACAATATCGTATTTTCCAGTGCGGCGGAAGCGCTGGGCGAACTGGGTCATCCGGCGGCCCCGCCGCTGGTGCGCCTGCTGGATGAGGGCGCCGATGACGCCAAGTGTGTGGCGGCCTGGAAACTGGGTGAGATGCGCTACGTGGATGCCATTCCCAAGTTGGTGGAGGTCATCCAGCAGGACTCCAACACCGAGGTGATGGCGCTGAGCATCTGGGCGCTCGGTGAAATCGGCATGGGACCCAACGAGGTGCTGGATATTCTCAACTGGGCACGTGAGCACCAAGCCCCGGAAGTCCATCAACGCGCCAGCATGGCCATCAAGAAAATCGCCCGCCACTCCAACTAGGGCCTACAGGAATCCCCTTGTCCCTGTTACAATAGGGCATCGTGAACGGGACGGGGTGTTTTCCATGAAAGCGGAAATTATTGCGGTCGGGACCGAACTGTTGCTGGGGGATGTCGTCAATACCAACGCCGCCTGGATTTCCAGGGAGCTGGCGGGGCTGGGTATTGATGTTTTCTACCATGTCACCGTGGGCGACAACCCGGCCCGGATTAAAAGCGTGATCGAGCAGGCTGTCTCCCGTTCCGACGTGCTGATCTTCACTGGCGGCCTGGGGCCGACGGAAGACGACCTGACGGTGGCGGCCATTGCCGATTATTTTAATGTGCCCCTGGTCAGTGACCCGGATTCGGAGAAGACCATCCGCGACTTTTTTATTGCACGGGGCATGAAGCATTCGCCGAGCAACCTGAAACAGGCCCTGCGACCGGAAGACGCCGTTCCCATTCCCAACCCGGTGGGCACGGCCCCCGGCATCTTCTGGGATGTGTCCGCCAGAACCGGCAAGCCGACGGTGATTCTCACCTTTCCCGGTGTGCCCAAGGAACTGTATCTCATGTGGGAGCGGGGGCGGGAGCTGCTGCTGAGCCGTCAGGAAAAGGACGGCGAATCCCGGCAGGTGCTGGTCACCCGGTTCCTGCACTTTTTCGGCATCGGCGAGTCGCTGCTGGGGGAGCGCCTGTCGGATCTGATGGCCGGTGATAGCCCGACGGTGGCCCCCTACGTGGGACGTTCCGAGGTTCGGGTGCGCCTGGCGGCCAAGGCGGCCACCGAAAACGAGGCGCTCGCCCTTATCGAGCCGGTGCGCAACGAGATCATCCGGCGACTGGAGAAGCATTACATCGGTGAGGGCGAATCGGCGACCCTGGAATCGGCGGTGGCGTCCCTGCTCTTTGACAAGGGCCTGAGCGTGGCGGCGGCGGAATCATGCACCGGCGGACTGGTCAGCTCCCGGCTTACGGATGTTCCCGGCAGCTCCGAGTACACCCTCCTCAACGTGGTCACCTACAGCAACGAACAGAAAACCCAAATGCTTGGCGTCTCCCCTGAAACGCTGGAGACTTTCGGGGCCGTCAGTCCGCAGACCGCCGCGGAGATGGCCCGTGGGGTGCGTAGGCTGGCCGGGACGGACATCGGCATTTCGCTCACCGGCATTGCCGGACCCACCGGCGGGACGGACGACAAGCCCGTGGGGCTGGTCTATATTGGCCTGTGCGGGTTGGGAGCTGACGCAGATGAGGCTGTCGTCAAGAAGACGATGGTGAACCACAACTACAAGCGCGAGGACGTGAAACACTGGTTCAGCCAGTACGCCCTCAATTTCCTGCGCCTCTACCTGATGGGCCGCCTGAAACCCGATCGCGAGGAAACCCCCGAAAGCCCCGAGGTCAACCTGAAGCCTGTTTAAAAATTAAGTAGCAACAAAATCCTTGAGGGGTTTTTATGCGGGTGATCCAGATAATTGCACTCGCTCAGGGAGGGTTATCCCATGTCTCTCAGTTCCGTCAGTTTCAATGGCGCCCAGGCCAGACCAGCCTTTGGCGCCCAGCAGAAGAACCAGGCCCAGGCTCAGCCTGCCGTTAATTTCGGCCAAGGCCAAGCCGCCCAGCCCCAGGTCCGATTCGGCGACGGCGGCCTTATCTCCGGTCCGCTGCTTGGACTCGGCGCCATTTTGGCATGTTGCGCCTGTTGCGTCGGTATTATTGCCCTGCCGTTCATCGCGGGTAAAAAGCTCATCGGCGGTCTGGTCAACAAGGCGAAGAATCTTGCACCTGCGGGAGGAAAATAGTTTATGACGACACCGGTTCAGTTCAATCCGGCCCAGCCGCCGGTTATCGCCTTCGGGTGCGCGAAGCCCCAGTTCTCCGCCGCGCCTGAAAAAAGCGGGACCACGCAGGCGAAGGCTTTCCATCAATGCGTCACCTTCGGCTGTTGCGGGGGGGACCGCCTCGAAAAAAAGTTCCAGGCTCAATAAACTTCGGCAGTGACGGTGAAACCGAAACTGCCGAAAAAAACTCGCTTCTGAAAAGCATCCTGCTGGCCCCCATCGGGTTCTACCAGTGGGTTACCCAAAACACCATCTATCGCCTGATGAGCAAGATGGGCATTGACGTGTGCCTGTACCGCCGAAACGGTAAGGACAGCTGCTCCGAGTACACCACCAAGGCGATTAAGGAGTATGGCGCGTTAAAAGGCGGCTGGTACGGCGCCCAGCGCATCATGGGCTGCAATCCCATCAACGCCTTCATGGTCCAGGCCGGCTGGAAGACCGAGTTGAACGACCCCGCCGAATTGCACGGCAACTTCAGCGGCCGCAAGAACCCGCCCCAATGGCTCGACGAAACCTACAAAGGCCCTCTCTACGAAAAATACACGGGCAAAAAACCTAAAAAAGTCATCCCGGTCTTCTTCAGCAAGCCGGAAACCCCGGCTGAATCAACCCCTCAAACGGAACCGGCCGCCGCCTAGCCAGCTGACATGAAATCCCTCTCCCCCAACCCTTCCCCTCAAGGGAGGGAAACTAAATCAGTTTCTCCCCTCAGGAGGGAGAGCTTAAGGGGTCTTTCCTGCCACCTTGAAGATCCCCTCCCTTGAGGGGAAGGGTTGGGGGAGGGGGACCTCAGTCAGACGCCGGGAGAAACCGGGGCGGACGGAGCACCCACCGGGGTGCCGCGCATCATCTTCTGGATTTCGCCGACATGTTGCTCTTCCTCAAAGATCAGCTTGCGGGCGAATTCCTCGATGAGAATGGACTTGTCTTTCACCAGCTTCAGGAGATCCCGGTAAAGCTCGATCTGGGCCTGCTCATGGTGCAGGGCTTCTTCCAGGATGGTGACGGTATCATGCTTGTGGGATTCCAGCAGTTTGCCGATTTTGAGGGACGGGTGACCGCCCAGGTGGGTGATCAGCTCGCCCGCCTCCTGCGAATGGAGCAGGGATTCGGATGCCTGGCCGCGGAACCACTCGGTGAGCGGCAGGCGGTTCGGGCCGAAAATCATGAAGGAATAGTGGGTATAGCGCACCACCCCGGCCATCTCGTTTTCCATGATCCGGTTGAGCACATCAATGACCTGATCCTTGTCGAAATCGTAGTCCGGCATCCGAACATCCTCCTTCCTCATACTGTTCGAGGTCATTGTAACACGTTCCCCCAGCGATAAAGAACCGCCGCAACAAACCGCCTTGAGGCGTTTTTCTGAACTGTAAGCGATTTTATGCCTGTCTTATGTATCCTGTCACACCTTTTTCCAATGTATCCACAGCCCCGCGGCCCTGGCCGGGGGGAAGTCTGCCGACACCCGGAACGCCTTTAAAACGAGTGAAACCGGTGAGTTTCTCGGCCAAGATCGCCCCGGATGGCGAGGTTTTGGCCGAAGAGACCTCCCTGAGCAACCGGTTTTTCTTCGATCCCCTCATCCGGTTCATCTGCCTGATCAACACCCGGCCCCGCGTGGCCCACTTCGTCGGGCGCCTGCTGTCTCCCCGGAGTCCCGGCTACCTGGACGAGAAACACCGACACCGGTTCGAACCCATCTCCGACGTCTCCTTCCGCAGCATCGACCTCAAAGGCAACTACATCCTCCGGGGACGATGGATGCCCCACCCCCAGGGTTCGGACAGAACCATCATCCTGGCCCACGGATACACGGCCAGCTGGATGGGGATGCTGCCCACGGCGCAGAAGTTCCGGGATCTCGGCTACAACGTCTTTCTTTTCAGCTTCCGGGGCCACGACGACAGCGATGGCACCAAGACCACCTTCGGCCTGCGTGAAGGCTACGACGTGGCCGCCGCCGTCAACTTCGTCAAAAAAACCTGGCCGGAACGCAGCAGACAGTTGTTGTATCTTGGCCACTCCATGGGCGCAGCCAGCGTGATGCTGGCGCCTAAAAGCCTGAAGGATCACCCGGACCTCCTGAAAACCAATGCCGATCACTACACCGACGCGCTGGATCGCCTTGCCCACCAGCTGGATGGCATTATCCTGGACAGCCCCTACGCCTCGCTGGAGCATTTCATCACCCACCATGCCCTCACCGTCGCCAATTCCAAGCCGGTCAACAGGGTCTTGCGCTGGCTCTGGCCGGATTCGCACCTGAACCACCTGGCCGAACGGGTCCGGCACGTCATGCACCGTGAAGCCGACAACCTGCTGGAACTTGGGGTCCCCGTGGCCGCCATGCAGCCGGCGGAAGTCCTGAAGGATTCGCCGCTGGCGGAAAAGCCCATCCTGCTCCTGCACGGCACCGAAGACGGCATTACACCCTACCGCCACGCCCGGCGCATTGTCGAACGGCTACAAGAGGGCGGCGCCGACGTGACGTTGACCACCCTGCATGACGCGGGCCACAACAACGGGGCCTGGAAGCTGTTTGATACCGGCAAGCTTTACCAGGCCGTACTGCGCAACGAGGACGAATACATGGCCGGCGTCAGGAATTTCCTGAAAAAGTTCGAGGAGCCGAAGCCCGAATGATCCCCCCGGCAACCTCCAACCTGACGCCCCTTTGCTTTTCGGGGAAACCGGATCGCCCGGTGGCCGGGATGGTCCAGTATTTCTACAGCTCGCCGGATTCGGAGCTGCCCGTGCGCGACGTGGCCAACCGCCAGGGGGCCGGGTTCAAAACCGAACCCCATCTGGAAAACAGCGCCGAGAATTTCCTGAAAGCCTGCACCCAGAACAACATCCGCTACGCCATCAACAACGGGGCGGACACCCTGTTTCTCGTCACCCGCTGCGCCAACAAGGCCCTGGAAGACTTCTTCGGCAAGCAGTACATCGTGGGCTATTTAAGGATCAGGGAAGTCATCCCCCGCGAAAATGCCGAGGGTAAGCCTTTCTTCGCCGTTCGGGGCGACACCCGGATTGTCTCCTATAAAGACGCCATCCCGGTGCTGGACGAGTTCAACGCCCACTTCAGCCGCCCGCGCATCAACTCCCACGGCAAGCTGGACGCTCGCACAACCGCCCGGCTGCGCAGACGGCTGGACCGCAAGCCCAACATCATCGACGCCTGCATCCGGGAGATCTCCCGCCTGGATATGGCGGGCAAGACCTGCATCGGCCAAGCCTGCGCCTTTGCGAAACAATGCCTGCGCTTCCGGTTGGAGAACGAATCGCCTGCCGCCTAACTGGCTGCGTTTGGCCTAACTGCGCTCCGACTGCTCCTGGGGGACGCCGGCGATGACGTCCTCGTCTTCTGCGCCATCCAGATGATGACTCGTGGCCCACTTGACCTTGAGGGCCAGCATGTCAAGCTGCCGGGAATCGGTGAGAAATTCGGTAATCGTGGCCAGGCTGACGGTCCAGGTTTCGGCGCGGGTGCCATCGGGGTGGTAGGTCTGGATTTCCACCACTTCCTGATCCACGTCCATCAGGCGGCCAATATAGGCGCGACCCAGCATGCCCTGACGCAGCAGGACAAATTTGTTCAGATGGGGGAGCAGTTTGCGGTACAACCCGGCGCCTCCGTTCAATCGTTGCGGATTCGGCCAACCCTATTTCCATGTTAGAACATTTTCAGCCATCCGTCTATTGTGGCGTGAAATCTTAACATTAGCTTATTGGCAACCCTAAAACCGCCTGTCCAAAACTCAAACCGCCCTTCAATAAAGCTGAAGGGCGGTGGTTGAGTCTATGACGACTGGTTGTAAATCGATGATGAAAGAAAGCTAGGCTTTCTTCGCCTGCTGGCCTTTTTTGTTCTCTTTGGCGCCCGGAACGGTCTTCCAGTTGGCGGCCATGATCATCTTGTAGGCTTTCAGAGCGGTATCCTCGATTTCGCCCAGTTCTTCGGCTTTCATGATGAGGTCTCTCAGCGGCAGCAGGGCACGGGCATCTTTCAGAAGACCCAAAGCTGCTGCGGCACCGGCACGGACCAGATCGTTCTCATCGTTGTTTTCGAGAACCTTGATCAGGCTCGGCACGGCGTTGGCATCGCCGAGTTTACCCAGGGACTGAACGGCGTAGATACGCACGTTCACCCATTCATCGGTCAGCATTTCGATGAGCGGCTCAACCGCGGTGGCGTCGCCCAGTTCGCCCAGGGCACGGGTGGCGTCGCAACGGACGTTCACCTTGTCGTGCTTCAGGCTGCGGATCAACGGACCGACGGCAATGTTGCCGATTTCGACGAGGGCATCAGCGGCGGTCATGCAGACCTGGCTGTTGTTGTCGCTCAGGGCCTCGACCAGAGGCAGAACAACTTCCTCGCCGCCGAGACGACCGAGGGCACGAGCGGCCCGGACACGGACGTCAACGTTGCGGTCTTCGCGGAGAGACTCGATCAGCGGTTCGGTGGCGCTGGCATCGCCAAGCTCACCGAGGGCGCGGGCAGCATAGAGCCGGACCGAACCGTTCTTGTCATTCTTCAGAACGTCGATCAGAGGCTCAACCGCAGCCATATCGCCCATTTCGCCGAGCATCCGGGCCGCGTTGTAGCGGACCTTCTCCGACGGGCTGTTCATAAGCTCTTCGATAAGCTGATCAAAAGTTTTGGTCGCCTGTGACTTTTTCGCGCTGGTTTTCGTTGCCATGATGAACCAGTTCCTCCCGAGATCGTGACTGTTACATGGTATTCACCCCCTCTTGTGCTGAATTGCCTGCATCTCGTTCGATGAACTCATGTGCATAAACGCAATTCAGGAGGTGAATTTGATAGAGAGCCAACAATTGTAACAGAATGTTACATTTGACCGAGCTGTTATTGCATTCGCAGGTTTACTATTCTAGCAGTTGTCGTTTATTTCTCATAGCATTTTTTTTGTAAAGCGATCGTATCAAATGAGCAGATCCCCCTTGCACCGCCTGCATTGTGTAGTTTTTACAACTTCCTGCCCCCCGCCAGAACGTGAAGTTTTATTAAGTTGTTTTTATAATATTTTGCGTCTTACGCTTGCGGTGAAGAACTCAGCGATTCTCAATGCCAGACTGGATTTCCGCCCCGTTTTCATCGTTTTCCATCTCCAAACGAACCAGAGCCGGAAGCCGAAGCAGGAAGCTCTCCCAAGTGACCTCGTTTCTCACAGACTGTTCGGCGTATTGCCTTACAAACGCCCGGTGGACGGCCTGTGAAAATACCTCCGGCCAGGGTTTCTGTGGCTGAGCGCCCCCATTCGCTACAACCGTCGGAGCGGGCAATCTGAAAACCAGGGACATGGCCAGCTCGGACCCGCCCCGGCCATAGTCCTCCCAGCGCAGGCTAAAGCGCCCTGCCAGCAGAAACAGCAGTAAGACCGAGAAAATGGCGACTTGTCCGAGAAAACGACCGTTTAACATTCGCTCAATAACTTTCCGACTCATACGCCTCCGTACCTGTTCCCACTATAGAAATTCCTGGCCTCAAAAGTATCCTCCGGATGCCGGAATCCCGACTCCAGGAACAAGGCGGCCTGGCAAACGTCTTTGTCTCCACGCCTTTCTTGTCGAAAATCGGTTAAACCGGATAAACTGTTAGGTGTCATGAAACGAACCGTAACCATCCTGCTGACCATTGCGGCGGTGATTCTCGTCATCGGCGGCTTGCTGATGTGGAACGCTCGGCAGATGGGGCCGGAGAAGCCCCCTGAGTTTCCCGACCTGACCTTTGAAGCGGACGACGACCCGTTTCTTTCGGAAGACGGCGCGGTCAACCCAGACCACAACCGGCCCATGTTCTCCGGCATCCGTAACGTTTCAGCGGCGGAGATCCGGCGGCTGTTCCCGGACGTCCAGGGGCAGCCCCTGCTCATCGAGTTCAAGTCAAAGTTCTGTCTGGACTGCAAACGGATGGCCCCGCACCTCGAAGCGCTTTTACCTGAGTTTGACACGGTCCAGGCCCGGATTCTCGATATCAAGGACGATGCCCGAATACAGGCCCCGGTATTTGACGCCTTCAAGCCCGCCATCGTCCCCATTGTCGTCTTCGTCAACCCGGACGGCCGCATCAACAACGTCCTCTACGGCTATCACGGCAAGGACCGGCTGGCCGCCGAGCTGCAGGCCATCAGCCGGCTCCCCGCCCTGGAAGGGTAAGCATGCCACTTGAAGCACTTTTTGACCAGGCCCTTCAAAACCAGTCGCTGACCATCGTCGCGCTGGCCTTCGCCGGGGGCGTGGTCAGCACGCTGCTGCCCTGCAGCATCGCCATGCTGCCGGTGGTGGTGGGCTACGTGGGCGGCTACGCCGATACGAGTACGAAGAAGGACGTGCTGGTGCAGGTCAGCCTCTTCGTCGTCGGGCTGGCCATCGTAATGACCGCCCTGGGTATTGCAGGAAGCGCCCTGGGGATGACCTTCGGCGCATGGGCGGGAAGCGGGTGGTATTACATCGCAGGGGCCATTGCCATCGTAATGGGCCTTCAACTGCTTGATATCATCCATCTACCCCTGCCACAATTCGTGAAGCAAATGCCCGAAGGCGGTCATGACAAGGACGGAGCCGCAAAATTCATCGCCCCGGTGGTGCTGGGCATGGCCTTCGGCGCGGCATCCTCGCCCTGCGGCACGCCGTTTCTGGCGGGCATCATCGGGCTGATCAGCGCCACCAGCAAGAACCTCTGGCTGGGGGGGAGCAGCCTGTTCGCCTACGCGCTGGGGCAGGGCACCCTGCTGGTCATCGCAGGCCTGTTTACGGGCATTCTCAAGCACAGGGCGAAGATGCAGCATGTGGGCGGGGTAATCACGAAGCTCAGTGCCACCGTGTTCATCGTGGCCGGGCTGGTGCTGTTTGCCGAAGGCTCCGGCTTGCTGGCCGACGTCTTGATCCATTTCGGGCTGCTGTGAGTATCAGGACATGATTCGTATAACGGGCGGTGAATACCGGGGGCGGCAGATCCTTTCCCCAAAAAGCGGCAACGTCCGACCCACTACGGGGCGGGTGCGCGAAAGCCTGTTCTCCCAGCTTCAGCCCTGGCTCACCGGGGCAAGGTTCATGGACTGCTTCGCCGGGTCCGGCCTGATGGGGCTGGAAGCCCTGAGCCGCGGGGCAGGATTTGTTTTGGCCGTAGAACAGGACCCCATCACCCTGCGCCTGATTCGCCGTAACTACGAAGATATCGGCGTCCCCGAAGATCGCTATAAGCTGCTGGGGCTTTCTGTCGAGAGGCTCATCGCCCGCCCATGCGAGCGCGACCCCTTCGACATCATCTACATGGACCCGCCCTACGGGGCCATGAACCTGGGGGATCTCGTGGACAAACTCAGAAAAAACGGCTGGGTGGCCCCGGAGGGCTGGATCATTGTTGAGCACGGCGAAAAGGACATCCCCATCGAGGACGCCACCCGCAAGACCTACGGCGAGACGGTGCTGAGCTTCATCCGTCCTGGCGGGGATAGCGATCGCTGACGTCGAGTTTGTCGGCAAGCTTTAAGAAGATCAGTTTGGCGTGTTCAAAGGCGCCCCACTTGAGGCCCAGCTGCTCAGCCATCGGGTCTCGCACCTGGGAGGAAAACGCCTCGCCACGGCGCGACGCCCTCCAAGCCTCTTCGAACAACCGCTCGTCCTCGCAGCTCCGTGTTTTCCAGAAGCGATCCACGTCCGGCCCGTCCACCACCAGCCGTTGGTTGGGTTTGCCCACCGGGTAGGACTCGATCAGGTATTCCAGTTCACCGCGATGAGCCGCTTTCTTCTCCCGGAGAAACTGCCGGAACGCCTTTTTTACCCCCCGGCGCTCGCCCAGGCCAAACCAGTTGAAGTTGTCCCATCCGTCAAAACGTCCAGGCTCGTCCGCCTTCTCGTAAGTCAGGTGATACACGCCTGCAAACGTCACCGGTTTCATCATAAACACGAATTCCAATTTTCCACTTTCATCCGGCCCACCTTAGCGTGAATAAAATAAACATGCAAAAATGGCTTCCCGATGCCGGGAAGCCATTGAAGCTTTAGCCCGGCTCCTAGCTGATCAATTGGGGTTCGAGGGTCTTGACCTCTTCGAGCATGCGGTCGATGCGGGCCATCTCCTGCTCGTCCGGTTCCACCATGGGCGGGCGGAGCGTCGGCTCCATCATGCCCAGGCGGGCCAGGCAGGTTTTGACCACCGTGGGGTTGGGCAGGAAGAACAGCTCTTTCCCCAGATTCAGCAGCTTCAGGTGGATCTCACGGGCGCGGGCCATGTCGTTGCGCTTCACCGCCTGGATCATCTCGCGCAGCTGCTTGCCGGTGAGGTGGGCCAGCACGCTGAAGGTGCCGTGGGCGCCGCAGGCCATCATGGGCAAGGTGAGGGAATCATCCCCGGACCAGGTGAGCCAGTCCTGGTCGCCCATCAGCTTCGTGATTTCGCTGACGGCATCCATGTCCGGGTGGCTCTGCTTCACGCCGACAACCTGCGGGCATTCTTTATGAAGCTTCAGCATGGTCTCGGCCTCCATCCGCACCACGCAGCGGCTGGGGATGTTGTAGATGACGATCTCCGTGTCCACAGCCTGGGCCACCTGCCTGAAATGCTCAAGCATGCCGCGCTGGGTGGGCTTGTTGTAGTAAGGCACCACCACCAGCAGGGCATCCACGCCCAGATCCGCCATTTTTCGGGCCTCTTCCACGGCTTTGTCGGTGCAGTTGCCGCCGGCGCCGGTGATAATCTGCATGTTCCTGCCGCGAACGGCGCTTTTGACGGTGCGCACCAGCTCGACTTTCTCGTCAAAGCTCAACGTGGGACTCTCGCCGGTGGTTCCGTTGACGAGAATCCCGTCGCAGCCGTTGTCGGCCAGGTACACGGCGATTTTTTCCACGTTCTCGAAGTCGATGGAGCGGTCCCGCTTGAACGGGGTCACCATCGCGGGGATCAATTCCGCTTTCAGATTCGGCACAGTCTACACCCTCCCATCATCAATACTTGTCGGCGCATCATCACGCTCATGAGGCTATACCGGCACCTTTCCCGGCCGCACCAGATCGTGTTTCACCAGCAGCTCGGCCAGGCGGACAGCGTTGAGCGCCGCGCCGATGCGCAGGTTGTCCGCCACCACCCAGAGGTTCAGGCCGGTTTCCGGATTGGAGCTGTCGCGGCGGATGCGGCCCACGTAGACCGGGTCCGTTCCCGCCGTCTCCAGGGGTGTCGGATAGTCTTCCTGGCCACTGCTGACCACCACGTCCGGGGTCCGCTTCAGGGCGACAACCGCCTCTTTCGGTGAGACGGGGCGGTCGAACTCGATGGTGACCGATTCGCTATGCCCCACCATCACCGGCACACGCACGGCGGTGGCGGTGATTTTGAGATCCGGCAGGTGCAGGATCTTCTTCGTTTCATTAATGAGCTTGGTTTCTTCCTTCGTATAGCCTTCCAGGTCTCCCTCGGTGACGAACTTGTCGATGTGGGGAATGAGGTTGAAGGCGATGGGCCGCTGGAAGACCTCGTGCTTGGGGGTATGGCCACCTTCGGCGTAGTTGATCTCCTCGGCGGTCGTCCGGCGCAGTTCATCCATGCCGTGCTTGCCTGCGCCGCTGACGGACTGGTAGGTACTCACCACCACCCGCTTTATGGGGGCGACTTCGTTGAGAGCCTTCAGAACCGGCATCAACTGGGCCGTAGAGCAGTTGGGGTTGGCGATAATCCCGTTATGCTGTTTCAAATCCCCGTCGTTGACCCCGGCGACCACCAGGGGCACGTCCGGGTTCATGCGGAAGAAGCTGGTGTTGTCCACCACCACGGCGCCTCGCTTGACGGCCTCGGGCACCAGCTTTTCACTGATGGCCCCACCGGCGGAGGCCAGCACGATATCGACCCCCTCGAAGGCTTCGGGGCAGGCCAGCTCCACATGGACGTCCTGGCCGTTGAAGGAAATCATCTGGCCGACGGACTTGCTGCTGGCGAGCATCTTGATCTTCTTCACCGGGAACTTGCGCTCCTGGAGGATCTCGATCAGATGGGAGCCGACCAGACCGGTGGCGCCCAGGACAGCAACCGTGTATTCAGCCATGACGTTTCATCTCCGTTCATCTTCGTGTCAGGGGAAATAGCGAATGGGATTATAACGCGAACCCACTGGCTTTGCCAGCCTTTTTCCGCGACAGCCCGCCCCGGATCACCCACTGGGCAATATCCCCTTCGGCAGCCTGGCTGAAAAGCCTCAGTTCACCGGCGTTAAGAGCGGCTCTCCCCTCATCGCCGCCAGCAGGTTCCGCAGGGCCAGATCCCCCATCGCCCGGCGGGTGGCTTCCGTGGCACTGCCGATGTGGGCGGCCAGCACCACGTTTTTCAGGGGGAGCAGGTCCGGGTGGACCTCCGGCTCCCGCTCGAAGACGTCCAGGCCCGCCGCATAGAGATGGCCGCTTTTGAGGGCCGCCGCCAGGGCGGCCTCGTCCACCACCGGACCCCGCGAGGTGTTGATGAGCACCGAGCGGGGTTTCATTTTCGCCAGGGTTTGGGCATTGAACAGATGCCGGGTTTCCGGCGTCAGCGGGGTGTGGATGCTCACGATATCGCTGTCAGCGAGCAGCGTATCAAAATCCCGGTACTCGACGCCCAAAGCTTTCTCTTCATCCGCAGGCAGCGGGGTGCGTTTTGTGTAGAGCACCCGCATGTCAAAGCCTTTCGCCCGGCGGACCACCTTTTCGGCAATATCTCCCAAGCCCACGATGCCCAGGGTCTTGCCATAGACGTCGATGCCCAGCTGGAAGTCCGGCGTCCAGCCGGTGTATCCCCCGGTGCGCATGGCGTGGTCGGATTCCACGAGACGGCGGCAGGCCGCCAGCAGCAGGCCCCAGGTGAGATCCGCCACGGACTCGGACAGGACCCCCGGCGTGTTGGTCACCCGGATGCCCCGGCGGGAGGCTTCCGCCACGTCGATGTTGTCCACCCCCGCCCCGTAGTTGGCGATGATCCGCAGATCGGGCAAGCAATCCATGACGGCATCGTCCACCCGGTCCGTAATAATGGGCAGCAGCCCGGTTACACCGGGGAACGGCCCGGAGGTCACAACCTGCTCACGCGGAATATGGCGGATGCCGAACTGCTCTTCACCTGTCCGAAAGAGATCTTCGGATACGGGAAAGGAACTGAGTTGAACAATCGCGGGGAAAACCAAAAACCCGGAACTAGCCCACTTTGCCCAGGGCAACCACGTTGCCGTCCCACTCCAGACCGGCATCGACCTGAGGGAACTGCTCCCCCAGCTCGTTGAGGATGAACTCGGCAACCCAGCGGACGTTCTTGCGGTGGCTGTTGGCTTGGTAGAAGCTGCGGACAGCCTCCACGGCGCCCATGCGGATCAGGACCATGGCACAGGTGGATTTCACGTTCAGGTTGGCGGAGGTCAGGCCCTTGACCACTTCGGCAACAGCATCTTCACCCGATTTGGTTAAAAAATTCTCGATTTCGCTGGACAAGGACCCATCGGCAAATTCCAAGGCCTTGACCATGTTGCGGATCGCTTCCGTCGTAAAAACGAACTCTTTATCCCGCTCTCCACTGAGAAACTCTTGATTTTTGATCAGTTGCAGCTTGATGGACTCAACTGTGATTGCTGCTGTCATCCTGTCTATATCTCCAAGTCGAACTCTCTAGTAATAGCCTTGTTCTTGTTCAGATTAACCTTACTTATAACCGATTTCCAAAGGGGGGGCAATGCAGTCCCAAGGCCCTAAAAGGCTTTCCGGCCCTGGTAAAAATATTTTCTTAACGTCCCGTTCATTTGACATGTCTGTATAAGAATAGACATAGGCGATGCCCAATCCATATAAAACTCCGCAACACCAAGGATTTTCCCTGGTGTTCGGAAGGTTAAAAAGTATGAACCGAGACCGCTATAATGAATATCTTCCTGAGCTTTCAATGACATTTCTTTTACGCAACCTTTAACTGATCTGAACATGTTCTTAATATCAGGATGTCCTCCAGCGAAGGGATACGATATCCGAAACATTGGCCTCCAGGTGCTTTTGGGCGCTTCCGCCATAAAGACACAATTCGACACATCCGCTGCTGCCCGGCACGAGAAAGACCCGGTCCATTCCCCGGCCCTCCACGTAAGCGCCCAGGTGCTGGGTTTTCCACTCATGGTGGATGAGCCGCACCTCCACCTCCCGTTCGCCGGCGCGTTTTTCGCCCTCCGAAAGCCAGCCGCCGGGGATATTGGTGATGAGATTGCCGAAGGTGTCGATATAGGCCACCTCGCCCTCGGCATACACGCCATCGTCCGCCAGACGCCTGGACGGCACGGCGCTTTCGAGCCGGACAAAGTCCCCCGTCTGGGGGCCAATGGCATCCAGAAAGGCGTCCAGCCGGTTCTCGTGAAGGGCGCAGGTCAGGTGGGCCGCCACGGGGGCGTAAACGTCCCGGCCATGAAAGGTCCGGCTGGGAGGATTGCGATGGAAGTACGCCGGGTTTTCGATGCGGTAGACCCGCAGGGAGTAGTCCGCCCGATCGAAGACGGGGCTGAGCAGCCCGTTATCCGGGGCAATGAAGTAGAGATTCCGGCTTTCCCAGTGGGCCAGCAGTCGGTGCTGCTGCTGGTCCCCCACTTTCGGGTCCACCACGGCCACAAAAACCGTCTGTTGCGGAAAGTGATCCAGGCAGTTGGCAAGAATCCAGCTTCCCTGGCGGATGTTCTGGGGGGAGACGCCATGGCTGACGTCGACAACCGACAGAGGGTGAGGCAGTCCCGCCGATTGTATCACTGTGTAAATCACCCCTTTCATCACCCCCGCAAAGCCGTCGGCGTCTCCAAAATCCGTGAGCAGGGCAATCAGGGGAAAAGTCATTGAAAGGGGCCTCCAACAGGGCTTATGATTGGGGGGCGTTCACCCCGATCCGCCTTTCATTATATAGGGGGAAATGCAAATTTTTTAACAAGGTGTGCCATGCCGGTCTATTGCTACTACGGAGATGAGAGTTACCTGCTGAACCGCGAAGTCCGGGCGCTTCGCGACAACGTGGTGAACCCGCAGATGGCGGCCCTGTCCCACAAGGTCCTCAAGGCCCCCGCCATCCATCAGGCCATCGAGGCGGTCAGCGCCGTGTCCTTCAGCCTGGGGGGCGATACCCTGGTCGAGATCCGGGATTTCCCGTTTCTTGAAAAGGCCGCCGGTGAAGACGCGGAGAAACTTCAGCTGGAACAGCTGAAAGATGCCCTGGAAGCCGTTGAACCCACGAAGCATGTGCTGTTCGTCAATACCAAGATTGACCGCAAGGTGAAGTTTCCCAAGTGGCTGGCCGGACAAAAGCGCTTCGCCGTCCGCGAGTTCAAGACATTCAACTTCTGGGAGACGGACAAGGCGGCCCAGATGCTGGTGGATCTGGCACGAGAGCAGGGGGTGAAGGTGGAATCCGCCGCCGCCATGCAGCTGGTGGAAACCATGGGCGTTGCCCTGCAACCCCTGATGAACGAGATCGGGAAGCTCGCCATCTATGCGGGCGACCGGCCCATCACCGCCGCCGACGTGAGCCGCCTCTCCAACCACAACGAGAACACCTTCGCCATGCTCGCCGACTGGATCAACAACCGCAACCGGTCCCAGGTCTTCGAAACCCTGGATGAGCTACTGTTGCGCCAGCACCCGGTGGCCCTCTACGGCCTGACCCAGACGTACCTCAACAACATCTTCCGGCTCCGGTTCCTTCGCCAGCTGGGCTATTCGGAATCCGAGATTGCTGGACGGCTGAAGAAGCACCCCTTCAAGGTCAAGAAGGACCTCGAAGAGTTCCGGCAGGTGCCCTTTACCCGGCTGGTGGGTCTTCGAAGGAAGGCGCTGGAGCTGGAGTGGAAGTGCAAGACCGGCCAGCTGGGCGACCGGTTGTCCTATGAAATCCTGATGGGGTCCTGATCATGAGTATTCTGGCACCGGAAACCGCCCAGACCCGCCCGTTCGTACGCGAATTCTTCCGTCATGCCCTTGAAGGCGGGACGCTGGCCCATGCATATCTTTTCAAGGGGCGGCAGATGAAGCCCATGTACGAAACCGCCCTGTGGCTCGCCCAGGTCCTGAACTGCACCGACAGGCCCGCCCCGGCGGAAGCATGCGGCGCCTGCCAGAACTGCCGGTGGATCACCCGGAACGCCCACCCGGCAGTATTGACGGTTTCGCGCCTGACCCAACTGGACGAGGAATCCTTCAAGAAGGTCGCCAAAACCCGCAAGCCCCTCACCCAGATCTCCACGAACCAGATTGCCGAACTGCTGGGACAGCTGGCCCGCTCGTCCGAATACTGCCGGGTGATCATCTTCACGGATCTCGAAGAGGTTCCCGAAGCGGGCCATGAAACCCTTTTACCCCCCGCCGAGTGGCGCAACATGCCCGGCAACGAGGAGCGCCACCTGCGGGCCATTCCCCTGAACCGGAAAATCCTCAACCCCCATTCGGCCAACCGGATGCTCAAGACCCTGGAAGAACCCTCTCCCAACACCCTGTTCATCTTCCTGAGCGATTCCGAGGAAAGCATGCTCGACACCATCGTCTCGCGGTGCCAGACCCTGCCCTTTGTCTTTGAGTCCCAACCGGAAACTGAGCACCTCTTGGGCGCCCATTGCCAGTTTCTCGATCGCTGGGTTGGCCTGCTCCAGCCGGATACGGATTTTTACGAGATGACCGACGAGCTTCGCCGGCGCTTTGAAACCGAGCACGGCCTCACCCCCCTCCAGACGCTGGACGTGTTGCAGCGCTATTTCCGGCAGAGCTTTCACGCGGACTTTCCGTCGAACGGGCAGGATTCCGCCCGGTTTCGCCGATACACAGACCGCATCCGGCAGGTGGAGCAGGCCCGAAAGATGCTCATCGCCAGCACCAACACGGACCAGGTCATCAGCCAGACCGTCTACGCCCTCTGCCAGGTTTAAGATCCCGGCATTCCCACAAAGGCGTGCCTCTGGCACCGGGGAAATGTCGCTTTTGAAAAAATCGGTTTAACATTTGTTAATGGGGTAACACAAAAACCCTTAATATTGTTTTTATGCAAATACAAGAGAAAACCACATCACAACATCTCTGGATTTCTCAAAAGATTTTTCTCTACTCAAACATTTCTCTACACTACACAACGCATCACAGCATCGACAGTCTCTCTCTCACCTCACTCTCAGTATCAAAAGCATCACAACATTTCTCTCTAAGGGGTTTTTCAGGGGTTTATCAGTCACTTACCACGGGTTAAAAAGGAGTTTTGGGGATGGAACACAAGCGCAACGGCACGGATTTGAACGCCATGGTTCTGAAGTTCGACAAGCGCCGCTATGATGGCGGTTCCGAGATGGAACTGATCCAGTACATCGAAAGCGGACAGTTGGCCAGCAGCGTGGCAATGACAGCACCGTCGGCTCCCGCACCGGTTTCAGGTGCAAGTGCGGCAACGGCAACGGTTCCGGCCAAGGGCGGCAGTGTTTCCAAAAAACCCAAAGCCCGTTCCAAGCAGGTGCTTGAGGTTCTGGTCCTCGGCCCGATGGAACTGGCAGTCGGCTCGGTGGGTATCCTCACCTCAGGGCTGGCGGTAGTTACCTTCGCCAAGATGAACAACCCGGAAATGGAAGCCCAAAGCAAGGTTGTTCTGCGCGAATGCGTCAAAACACTTATCAAGGGGGTTATAGACACGGTTTTCGCACCGATTAAAGCCATCAAGGTTGCAGTGGTGGGCTTATAGGAACACACACAGGGTTGAAAGCACCAGGCCGGATGATTCCCAGGGGATCAACCGACGGATTCATCCGGCCATTCACACCATCATCCAAAAATTTCTCTTTCTCTCTTCTCTCGACTCTTCTCTCTTCTTTCTTCTCTTCCAGCGTCTTTTTCGAAAGACGCTTTTTATTTTGCCCGGTTTTTCATGAATTATCCGCTTGAACGCATGCGCCGCTCGTCGTAAAGTATCGGGTATTGCAGGAGGCGGGGTATTTTCTCCAGAGCGTGGGTTCATGAAAACAGGACAGACATTGCCATTGACTCCCTATATGAGCAGCATCCGGCAGACTGACCGGAATGCGGGCCCACGCTTCGGCTTCCGGTCCACCGCCACGGACCCTTACAGCATGATGCCGCCGGATACGGTCAGCATCACCCACACGCCAAACCGGAAAACCATTCTTCCCAAGGGGACCCCGGTCTTTCTGCTGCACGGAACCTTTGCCCACAGCGGCAGCCTGGATATTCCGGCAAGGACCTTTGGAGACCATCACCCGGTTTACCGCTCCTACCTGCCGGAAGATCGCTATTCCACCGGCATCGATCAGGTCGGGGGCGAGGCCCGCGATTCGGCCAGCCGGATGGCGGCACGCGACATGGGGGACTTCCGTTTCCAGCTGCTGCATCAGAACCTGAAGCCGCTGAAAGCTTTGAAGCAGCAACTGGAAAAGGTTCCAGAACAGGCCTTGAGAAACCGGCTCATTGGCGAATATTTCGGAATCGTGCCCGAAATGCGCAAGACGCTGGGTCCGATCATCGAGGAGGCCCTGCTGCAATCCGTCTTCGAACCCAAAGACGGATTGCAGGCGTTTGTCGCCGGACAGATCGAGATGCTGCAGGATGAGGCCGCCAGGCTGGTTCCGAAAAAGGAGCTTCCCAGTATCATTGACACCCACTGGTTCCGGGAAACCTCGGAAAGCCAGGGCAAAGAAGTCAACTGGTATTCGGACCGGACAATAGACCGCGAGATCAACCCCCGGATCATCTCCAGCCAGGCGGTGGACACGCTGGGAATGCGTCTGAACCAGTTGGAGCGGTTGCTCACCGAGGGTTTTGCTGAAAGCCTGGCCCGCCGGTTTCCCGATCCGGCCTTCCGCCAGGCGATTGAAGAGACCTCGCGCAACACGGCAATCCACATTCTGCAACAATTAGCCCCCAAGGGGCTGGCCTATGGCCACAGCCAGGGCGGCAGCATCCTGAACTCGGCCCTCGTCAACTACCTGGAGCAGGTCCAGGAAATGGAAGGCGAAGAAAAATGGCCGAAAAAAACCGGTTCCGATCCTCCCAAATCCGCGGATGGCGTTATGGGAGCCGCCTTTATCGGATTTTTCATGCCGGTTTGCGCGGCGCTTCAGGGGCTTCCCCATAATCCATACTGGCTCAACATCTCCGAAATCGAGGCCAAACTCGCCTGGGATCTGGCCTCCAACGGCGCCCCTGGCATCTCGGACACCCGCAAGGGAAGCAGCCTGACCCGGCGGTTCGAGGAGAACTTCTACCGCTTCCACCACATCGGCCTCTCCGGGCTGGCGGTGCATGAGGAAAAGGACGGCCTCGCCACAAAGGATGCGGCGAGCTTCCCGGATGACATCCCCCGAAACTTCCACAACCACGCCACCAACCAGCCCCGAATTCCCACGGACCCGAAAAACCCGGAAAAGATCACCATGATCCTGCTGGGCAAACTGATGCCCGGCCTGTTCAAAAGCGCCGCCTCCGCTTACGAATGGGGCGAGATGATGGTGGACTGGAACGACAGCCTGATCAAGATGTGGCAGTGGTGGATTCCGGAAAAACTGCGCAAGGGACCGGGAGACTTCTTCCGGCTCCAACTGCCGGAGCTTCTCCGGTTCAACCCGGCTTTGGGGCCCATCTTTCATGAGATCGAGCGCAAGTACGACCAGGGGAACCTGGAGCAGCACTGGTCACCCATTGTCTTTTCCGATCGGCTGCTTGGCGAGGAGCTGACGGAACAGTTCCTGATGAAACCGGCGTTGATGGCGGATCACATGGATACGGTCAATTTCGAGCCGTTTCGACGCCAGGTCCTGGCGGGGTGGAGAGAACGCTTCCGGCAGGAGGTCATGGACTTGGCCCGCCAGGAAGGGCCGACGGAAGGGTTCGACGCCCTGAAGCGCTTCCTCGATCACCATCCGGGCTTTGTGGACGGACTGCTGAAAAACGCCCAGGAGGGCACGGCCACCCTCCCGTCCGCCAGCCAGGACGCCCGCGAAATGCTCGGCGAAATCCTCGCCATTATCGAGAACCGGCTTTCGGAAACCCTCCCCCTGACCCGGCCTGAAACGGCTCGGATCAAGAATCTGCTCACCCGGACGGCACAGACCGATCTCCTGCCGGTGGGACAACCCTCTGCCACCAGCCAGGCCCGGCGACTCCTTGACCATATGGCTTCGGCCAACACCCCTCGCTACGCCTGAGTCCTGCCCCGATATCACAATCCGCCCGGACAGAACGCCTCTTTCGTATATCATTCGCGACGCAGAGATATACGGCATATCGCCTTGCGCCCCTGGCGATCTCTACAACCAAAAAAGCGCGATAGTTTCAATGATATTTATCAATTTCACCCCTGGGGGTGATAAAACAGTTATTCAAAATTGATATATTGAAACTGTAAGCTGATTCGAGCGAAAGATTTTAGTCAGTTTGTATTGTAGGTTAGAGCTTAGTAAGTGAGGGCAGGAAACATGCTTAAAACATTCGTGAAACTTCAGGTTGCCAAGAAGGAAAAAGGTCAGTCCCTGGCAGAATACGGTCTGATTCTTGCCTTGATCGCCGTATTTTGTATCGCGGCCCTGACATTCCTCGGCACCAGCATCTCAGATGCGCTGAACAACCTGGCTGGCCAGCTTGCTGGTGCGATGGCCGGTTAATTTACCCAAGTTCCTTTTTCAACTCGTTTCAACTCTATTCACAAGCCGGGTCAGCACGTGGCGTTGACCCGGCTTCTTAAACCTTCGGGACCCCGTCCGGCAGGCGCAGAGATACGGCAGACAGGCAGATGGCCGAGCAGGACGGCAGATGGGTAAGTAAGGAAATGTCTTCCATGCAGCACCGCCCCCCAAAACCAAGACTTTGCCAGCCTGGGCAAACCCTGCCGGAATACGGGTTGCTGATCGCATTTATGTGCGTCGGCATGTTCGCCGTTCTGCAACTGTTCGGCAACATGTACAGCGATTTTTTCATCGATCTCGGCAACCAGATTGTCACCCTGTCCGGCGGCTAACCAAAAACGATTCCCCCGTAAAGGTTTTGGCCTTCCTGCCGAAAATATAACTACCGGCAGATACAGACTTGAGAGGAAGCATGAACCACAGGAACCACAAGCGGCACAGCGGAGCAAATGGGCAGACCATGCCGGAATACGGCACCATCATTGCTTTTATGGCCATAACGCTCTGGGTTCTGTTTCAGTTCTTCGGAACCACCATCCGCGACTTTTTCATCAGCTTTGGCGGCCAGATAAACGGAATTGCCGGAGGATAGCCCTATTTTCCGCCGTTGTAAACAAAGCTAAACATTACCGTTTAAAAGTAAAGATTATCGGGCAGCGTTCGATAATCCTAGTACATATTGACTGAGCAGTTGAAAAGAGAAGGCTTGAGAGGCGCCGAAACACGATGATTGTCAAAACCTTCAGACGCAAGACCCGCAACGGGCAAGCCCTGGTGGAGTTTACCCTGGCATTGCCCATCCTCCTGCTAATCATGCTCGCCGCCTATTTTATCGGAGCCGCCATGTACACCGGGGCCAACGCCTCGTCCGCGCTCCGGGCAGCCCTCCAGCAAAAGTCCACCTATGCGGATTCCGAGAATCCCATGGGCGACTTCCAGGCCCAGGTCAACTCGTACAATACGGGCACCTTCCAGATTCCCGGCAACGTTGTCGACTCCGTCACCGTCCAGAACCAGGACAAAGAGACGGCTGTTATCGTCGCCGAAAAGCAGGTGAACTTTCCCCTGTTCCCCACCTTCAATTTCACCGTCACCCAGGGACTCAAGGCCAACCTGATCAAAACCAACACGGGCAACTTCACCGGCTTTACGGAAGTGCCCTACAACCCCGCCTTCCCCAAAAAATCGGCCCAGATTCACCCCAAGAACTACAAGTTCCAGTCCAACGTGCCGATGTACGTCCCCATCGACAACATGTGCAGCGGCGATCTGTCGGTGTTTGACACCGCCACCATGGTTGAAGGGACCACCGGCGAGGAGCGTGCCCAGTTTACACAGACCCTCTTCAATGATCACATCGATCACGTCCAGCAACTGGGCGGTTGCGGCAACGCTTTCACCGCGCCCAACGACGTCACCTTTAACACGGCGGCGGGAAACTATTGATCATACAGGAGGATATTTTCCTGTAAACTTTGTCTGAGAAATCGAATCCGGGCTATCAAGTCAGCCCGGATTTGTCCGAAAAAAGAAGAAAGCATCCCCAAGCAGCACCAGGCACATTTCAACAGGAAAGGCATGATGTTGACCACAAACCGGAACAATGCAGGACCATCGAAACGGCCAGCCGGCAAGGGTCAGGCCCTGATGGAATTTACCCTGTCCCTTCCGATGCTGTTGCTGATCCTGACCGCGGCCTACATGGTGGGTACGGCCATGTACACCGGCGCCAACGCCTCCACCGCCGTACGCAGCGCGATGGAGAAAAAATACGACTACGCCAATTCCGAGCAGGCGCTCAATGAACTTCGGGCCACCATTAACAGCTATGATCTCGGCACCTTCCAGATTAGCGGCAACAACGTGGATTCCCTGGCACTGGCCTTCATCGGCAACGAGACGCCGGTCATCGTCGCCCAGAAGTCCATCCAGTTTCCCTTGTTTCCCACGTTCAACTTCGTGGTGACCCAGGGGATCAACGGGGATCTCATCCGCAACAACACGGACCCCTTTTCGCTGGAAACCACGCTGCCCTACGATCCGGCTGTGCCGCAAAGCATCGCCGGCATTGATCCGGTCACTTATCTCTTTGATCCCGCAACCGTTCCGATCTACGTGCCCATCGACGCCACCTGCAACCCGACGGACCTGACCGGATTTGCCGCCTCGGTCAACACTTGCGGCGATATCATCTGCACCATCCAGAATGCGCTTTTACTTCTCGACGAGCATAAAACCACGCATATGGACCCTGTGAATGCCTGTACCGCAGGTAATTTTCACGACCCCAACGATGTCGTTTTCGACAGCACGCCTCCCACGTATTAAACGGGTAAGCCCATGAAACCGCAACAGGAACTGCACAGCAACAGAACCGGGTCAAAACGGCGATACTGCCGCCGGGGTTCCGCCCTGGCCATTATCAGTGTGCTTCTGGTGGCCCTGCTCGGCTTTCTGGGGCTTGCCATCTATACCGGCCTGAACGCCTACCTGCAGAACGAGTTGCAGAACGCCGCCTCCGCAGCTGCCGGCGCGGGAGCCACCGCGTTTTACGACACGTTCGACGTCAACGGCAGACCGGTTAAAAGTCCGGCCAATGCCCAACAGGCGGCCCAGGACACCTTTGATAACATCGTAACCGCCAACGCTTCACTGAGCGCCTTCAATGCCCAGTTGATCAACGGCACCCCCACGGTGGACGCCGGACGGGACACGGTTACCATCAATGCCCGCGCCCAGGTGCCCACCCCGTTTTTTGCGCCATTGGGCATCCCCAACTTCAACATCGAATCGAACTCCACCGCCCGGTACGCCCGGATGAACGTGGACACCTCCGCCCTGACCATCAATACGCTGACCGGCCCCTATTACCAGATCATGGGGATTGATCCCCCCATTGTGGACGGGCCGGGACCCGACATCTTCATCGGCACCGGCACCAGTGGCGGCGGCTATCACGGCGTTATGGTGGAGCTTTGCAGCAACGGCAAGTGCTATGACATTGGCCGTGCGGCAAGACTGGCCGACAACACCGGTATTGTCGCGGACCGAAACTATCCCGGCGGCCCGCGACGGGTGCTGTACGGCAATTTTTATATCGACCTGGGCGCCGTAGCCGGGTTCCAGGGCTACAACAAGCATGTTCGCAAAGGGGCCACCATCCGGGTTGTCGATGATGGGGTCCACGACTACATTACCACCGACGGAACCAAGCAGCGGGGCATGGAACTGATTCCCCAGCCGACCGATGTTGACGCCCTGCGCATCTTCCATTACGCCATCTTCTGTGCGGACGCCAACTCGTGCATACCCCCCAGTTCCTTTGAATTTACCGGCGGCTAAGGAAAAAAGCGAGAGAGGTCACCCTTCCCATGAGCCATGCATTTTCCCCCCAACAGAAAGCACCGCCCGGACCCGGCGCCGACCGGGGGTCGGCCCTGGCGATCATCGTCGTTCTGATGGCCGCCCTGCTCGGCTTCCTGGGGGTTGCCATCTACACCGGTCTGAACGCCTACCTGCAAAACGAGTTGCAGAATGCGGTTTCCTCCTCTGCCGGAGCGGGCGCCACGGCCATGTACAGCGAGTTTGACGGCAACGGCAGACCCGTTAAAAGCCCCGGCATTGCCCAGACCGCGGCTCAAAGCACGTTTAACGATATCGTCTCCGCCAACCCCTCCCTGGGCAGCTTCAACGCCCGGCTGGTCAATGGCACCCCCACCGTCAACGCGGGCAACGACACGGTGACCGTCAATGCGCGGGCGGACGTCCCCACGCCCTTCCTGGCCCCCATCGGAATCACCCAGTACAACGTGGACGCCAACGCCACCGCCCGTTATGCCAGGATGGAGCTGGAAGGCGGCCAGTTCACCATCAACACCAAGAACGGCCCGTATTTCCGCATCGTGACAGTCGATCCACCGGTGGTGGACAGCCCTGGGCCGGATATCTTCATCGAGTCCTCCGTCCGGGCGCCTGCGGGTGGGTTGCATGGCTACATCGTAGAGCTGTGCAGTGCCGGCAAATGCTATGACATTGGCCGCGCCGCCAGGGCCGCCAACGGCGGATCGGTGATCACGGACCGTCCCTATCCGGGCTACGGCGCCCGCCGGGTGCTTTACGGCAGTTTCTACATCGATCTTGGCGCCCAGACAGGCAGCCTGTACAACAGGGACGTGGTGAAGGGCGCGGCCATCCGCATCGTGGATGACGGCATCCATGACTATCTCGATCCCGGATCGGGGCGGCGGGGCATTGAGCTGGACCCGGCCCCCACCACCCTGGACAACGTGCAGCTTTACCACTACGCCGTTTTCTGCGCGGACCAGAACATCTGCACCCTGCCCCCCGGCTTCGAATTCGGCATCTAGAGCCGCAGAAATCCCTGGCGGGACGGCCCGGCGGTTTGGCTGCCAAGGCCGTCCCGTTGGCAGTTGACATCGCCTGCCCTTTAAAATTATGATGAACCAGCCCTCTTTACTGCGGTATTCATCCTTTGTCGGGGTGGCGGAACCGGTAGACGCGCACGTTTGAGGGGCGTGTGGAGCAATCCGTGGGGGTTCAAGTCCCCCCCTCGACACCATAAAGCTTTAAAGAGCCTGGCTTCGCTGGGCCTTTTTTAATTAGGGCAGGATATCCTTAAACCGGGTTGTAACTTGGATTTCTTCCCTATCCATTGCCAAAGTCTCACTTATTATGCCTTGAACAGCTTCCCAGACATCCCGGTTTTCCCAAGCCTCGGCATCCTGAGCCACTCTTGCATGGTTCAGGGCTAGGGTTGCCATGGCGAGGCTCCCCATGGATTTTTGACAAATCACGGGCCAGAGCAGGTATCTTCATACCATTTGAGGAACCAACTTAAAGGAAAAAGCGCTGTAATAGAAGCTACAACCAGCCAGCCATTATTAGTAAAGAGGCTCACTGGAATTGATACAAGCCAGAAAAACACCAAGATGGAACCGAGCCAACTCATTGCCAAAACAGGCATCTTTAAACCCGTTTCTTTTTCTAGGTTTCGCCATACGTTTCTGCGTTGACTCGGCTTGATCAAGGTTTTTATACCGGTAGATGGTTTGATTCTCTCATTTGACCCCAAATACTTAACCAAAGATCTTCTCAGCCTGTAAAAGGTATGGGCACTTAGACAAACCCGTCTTTTAGCAGGCGAACGCCTGAGTTTTTCAAGAACCAGTTCATATAAAGTCCCAACCGTTTCCAGCTTCTCAGCTTCCTTATCCTCGATTTTTATTTGAAAACTCTCCTCGGCAGTCAAAATAATTTCAACTGATTCCGTTCCCATTCGCGTTATCCTTACTTAGCCGTCAAGCCAGATTATTCTATAAAACACTCAACAACGTCTGCAATTGACGAGCAACCGTAAAGTTCGTTTTCGCCTATGTTTCTGCTATAGTACTGACCGGCCTGAGCAGGTGGGGATCGACGGGTATCCTACCTTTTTTGTATGGCTGGCAATATTTTCCGGTGGGCGGTTTTTAGTATACTCGCCAACAATTGTTTTCAAGGACACTTCATCGATGGACATCCGCCTCCAGTCCCCCGCAGTAAAACCGGTTTCGCAGAACACCGTCCGCTTTGGCGGGCTGAAACAGTGGGTATCCTCGATACAGGAAGACTCCGTCAACCAGGCTTTTCCCCATGCCTCGGCGGAACAGAAGCAGGAGTTTCTTGAGACGACCCGTAAGTTTTTCCGGAACATGATCCTGCAAGTAGCCTCCGGCGCCGTCCTGGGCGGAGTTTTTGGATACCTGGCCACAAAACTGCCCTCCACAAAAACCCGGACGGCCCCGCTGGTTCTTCTGGGAGTCATAATGGGCCATGCCGCCGGAATCGTGCTTACTCTGGTCAAGGACTGCCCCAAGGCCATCGCCCTGCAACGGAACCTCCTGAAAACGAACGCGAAAAACTAGCGTTTTCCGGTTTTGTTTCTGTTATAGTACTGACCGGCCTGAACAGGTGGGGATCGACGGGTGTTCTGGTTCTCCCCGAAAAATCGGGCGACTCAAGGGGTTCAGGGGGATTTTCCGGGGGAGGCCACAACCTTGACGTTAACGTTAGGGTAAGTTATTCTATGGGTAGTGGCGTCTGTAGAATCCGAGGAGCCGGGCCAACCCCATGAATGCACCCCAGGAACACCCTGAAACCCAGGCGGAAAGCCGGGACGATCTGCTGACCATCGGCGCGATGGCCAGCGCCTGTGGCGTGACGGTGCGGACCCTGCGGTATTACGAGGAGATGGACCTCATCGGGCCGGTGCGGCGCACCGCCGGGAAATACCGGCTGTACAACGAGCGGTCCCTCAAGCGGATCAAGGCCATCCAGGCCCTGCAGGATCTCAACTACTCCCTGGAGCAGATTCTTGAGGTCCTCGGCCCCTACACCCAGGCGCTTTCCTACAGTAAAGAGGAGCGCATCGCCGCCACCCGCGAGTCGCTGAACCTGCAGAAGCAGCTCATCGACGGCAAGCTGGTTTCGCTGCGCAAGACCCAGCAGGAGATCGACGACCGCATGAAACTGCTTGACGACGTGTGCGAACCCTGCTACGACAAGGAACCGGCCCGCAACTGTCATGACTGTTGCGAGTACCGCGACATCCACCTCAACTGACCCTCTCGCAATTCACAATCTGGACCGTTTTAGTGTCTGTAGAACCAACCTCAGGACCCAATTGAAGGAAGATTATGAGCACCCTCGAACAACTCGCCAACCAGGAGTATAAATACGGGTTCGTCACGGCCATCGAGACCGAGACCATCCCCAAGGGCCTCAACGAGGACGTCATCCGGCTGATCTCGGCGAAAAAGAACGAACCCGAATTTATGCTCGACTTCCGGCTGAAGGCCTTCAAGATCTGGCAGCAGATGGAAGAGCCGGTGTGGGCCAACGTGAACTATCCGCCCATCGACTACCAGGACATCAGCTACTACTCGGCCCCCAAAAAGAAGGCCGAGCAGAAGGAGAGTCTGGACGAGGTGGACCCGGAACTGCTGGCCACCTTTGAGAAGCTGGGCATCCCGCTTTCGGAACAGAAGCGCCTGGCCGGGGTCAACGTGGCCGTGGACGCCGTCTTTGACAGCGTGTCCATCGCGACGACCTTCAAGAAGGACCTGGCCAAGCACGGCGTCATCTTCTGCTCCATCTCGGAAGCGCTCCGGGACCACCCGGAGCTGGTGAAGAAATACCTGGGCAGCGTGGTGCCGGTGACGGACAACTACTTCGCGGCTCTCAACGCCGCCGTCTTCACGGACGGGTCCTTCGTCTACGTGCCGAAAGACACCGTCTGCCCGATGGAGCTGTCCACCTACTTCCGTATCAACACGGAAGAGACCGGCCAGTTCGAGCGCACGCTCATCATCTGCGAGGACAACAGCTACGTGAGCTATCTGGAAGGCTGCACGGCGCCCACCTTCAAAAAGACCCAGCTGCACGCCGCCGTGGTGGAACTGGTGGCCCTGGACAACGCCGAGATCAAATATTCCACCGTCCAGAACTGGTTTGCGGGCGACCCCAAAACCGGCCAGGGCGGGGTGTATAACTTCGTGACCAAGCGCGGCAAGTGCCTGGGCGTCAATTCCAAGATCTCCTGGACCCAGGTGGAAACCGGCTCGGCCATCACCTGGAAGTACCCCAGCTGCATCCTGCAGGGCGACAACTCGCTGGGCGAGTTTTATTCCATCGCCCTGACCAACCACCAGCAGCAGGCGGACACCGGCACCAAGATGATCCACATCGGCAAGAACACCAAGAGCCGGATCATCAGCAAGGGCATCTCCGCCGGCAAGTCCAACAACAGCTATCGCGGCGCGGTGGTCATCAAGAAGGGCGCGGAAGGCGCCCGCAACTACACCCAGTGTGATTCCATGCTCATCGGCAACACCTGCAGCGCCAATACATTCCCTTATATAGATGTCGCCAACAAGAGCGCCCGTGTGGAACACGAGGCCTCCACGTCCAAGATCAGCGAGGAGCAGCTGTTCTACTTCCAGCAGCGCGGCATCGGCTCGGAAGAAGCGGTTTCCGCCATCATCAACGGTTTCTGCGCGGACGTCTTCAACGTCCTGCCCGGCGAATTCGCCGAGGAATCCCGCCGTCTGCTCGGCCTGAAGCTGGAGAACAGCGTCGGTTAGTTTTTAAAGTTTGTCCTGAATGGAGTTGACTGAATATCGTGATTGAAATCAAGAACCTGCATGCCGAGGTCAACGGCATTCCCATCCTCAAGGGCATCGATCTCACCGTCAACAAGGGCGAGATCCACGCCATCATGGGCCCCAATGGCTCCGGCAAGAGTACGCTGGCGAAAGTCATCGTCGGCCACCCGGCCTTCACGGTGACCCAGGGCGAGGTTCTGTTTGAAGGCAGGAATCTGCTGGAACTCGAACCCGCCGAGCGGTCATTGGAAGGCATCTTCATGGCCTTCCAGTACCCGGTGGAAATCCCCGGCGTCAACAACACCGGCTTCCTGCGCCTGGCCTACAACGCCCGGCAGAAGCATCTCGGTCAGCCCGAACTCTCTGAAGACGAGTTCGCAAAACTGCTGAAAGAAAAGCTTTCCATAGTGGAGATGCCTGAAGAATTTCTGGAACGCGCCGTCAACGAAGGCTTTTCCGGCGGCGAAAAGAAACGCAACGAGATTCTCCAGATGGCCGTGCTGGACCCGAAACTGGGCGTACTGGACGAAACGGACTCCGGCCTGGACATCGACGCCCTGCGCACGGTGGCAGGCGGCGTGAACCAGATCATGACCCCGGACAAGGCCCTGATTCTGGTCACCCACTACCAGCGGCTATTGAATTACATCACCCCGGACTTCGTTCATGTGATCTCCGACGGGCGGATCGTCAAGTCCGGCGGAAAAGAACTGGCGCTGGAGCTGGAAGAAAAGGGCTACGACTGGCTGCTGCCCGAAGAAGATCGAGAAAAGGAACTGATTCAGTAATGGCAACCCGGCTTCCAATTAAAGACGATGTGACCGGCACCGCTTGCACCCTGGAACATGCCGTCCGCCGCCAGGTGGAATCAGGCCCGGAAGGCAAGCCGCAGGACCCCGCCTGGCTGGCCGGGCTTCGCCGCACCGCCCTGGATCGTTACGATGCGTTAGGTTTCCCCTCCCGAAAACTGGAGGCCTGGAAGTACATCGATCTGCGCCCGGTGTTAGGCACGGCTTTTTCGCCTTATGAATCGCCGGTCACGGCGGAAATCCCCGGCATTTCGGCCCATTATCTCGCCGATGCCCAGGGTGCCCGGCTGGTGTTCGTCAACGGCTTCCTCAGCCCGGAACGTTCGGATCGGGGCAGCCTCCCCGAAGGCGTCATCGTCACGGATCTCCTCACAGCCGCCCGCGACCATGAAGCCCTCCTCCGGCAGTACCTGGGGCATGGCCTGGACGAGGAGTCGGACGCCTTTTCGGCCCTGAACGCCGCGGGCTTCAGCAACGGCCCGTTCGTCTATGTGCCTGAAAACATTCGGCTGGAGCGGCCGGTTCAGGTGCTCATCTTCAACACCGGCGAGGCGTCGGAACCCAAAGCCTCCGCCCTGCGCGGGGTGTTCGTGGCGGCAGACCACGCCAAGCTGACCCTGTTCGTGCAGTCGCTGGGCACACCGGATCATGTCTATCTGGGCAACAACGCGCTGGAGCTGTTCGCTGGCGAAGGCGCCAAGATCAACCATACGTTCCTGCAAGCCGAAGGCAGCCGGGGGATGGGCTTCACCACCACCCGGACGCATCTGGCCGCCCAAAGCCGGGTGTCCATGACCGTGGCCGCCATGAGCGGGGCCGTCTGCCGTCATAACGTGTTTGTCAGCTACAGCGGCGAGGAGGCCCACTGCGATCTCAACGGCCTCAACGTGCTTCGGGGTGACACCCAGGTGTACAACCACACGGAAATCCACCACACCCTGCCCAACTGCACCAGCCAGCAGCTGTACAAGGGGATTCTCGACGATAAAAGCCGCAGCGAGTTCGACGGCATCATCGTGGTTCACCGCGACGCCCAGAAGACGGACTCCCGGCAGATGAACAAGAACCTGCTGCTGTCGGACGACGCACGGGTCTTCACCCGGCCTCAGCTGAAGATTGACGCCGACGACGTGAAATGCGCCCACGGCGCGACGGTGGGCCAGCTTGACCCGGAGGAAGTGTTCTACCTGGCCAGCCGGGGCATCGGCCAGGACGTGGCCGAATGCATCCTCACTTTCGGCTTCGCCGAGGACGTGGTGCAGTTCATTCCCCTCCCCGGCATCCGGGCTTATCTGGACCAGTTGATCCTCACCAACCTGGGCCAGACCAACAGCCCGGTGACCTGCTTTACCACGTGCGAGGAATGCCCTGAGGTTCATTAGACAAGTTTTTATCAGGAACGGAAACGATGACCGAAGTGATGGAAAAAACGAAAAAAAACCTGGACGTCGGCGCCATTCGCCGGGACTTCCCGGTGCTTTCGCGCGAATTCTACGGCAAGCCGCTGGTGTACCTTGATAACGGCGCCACCACCCAGAAGCCCCGCCAGGTCATCGACCGCATCACGAAGTTCTACAGCGAAGAGTACGGCACGGTCCGCCGGGGGGTCTACGCCCTGTGCGAAGGCTCGACGAATGCCTTCAGCGAGGTCCGCGAAAAGGCCGCCCGGTTCCTGAACGCGGAAAGTTCTTCGGAAATCGTCTTCGTACGCGGCACGACGGAGGCCGTCAACCTCGTCGCCCACGGCTACGGCCAGGTGTTCATTCATGAAGGCGACGAGGTGGTGATCTCCGCCATGGAACACCACGCCAACATCGTCCCCTGGCAGCAGATCTGCGAGGCCAAAGGCGCCTCCCTGAAAGTGGCTCCCATCAACGACAACGGCGAACTGATCCTCGACGAATTCGAAAAGCTTTTAAATAATCGGACAAAGATGGTGGCCATCACCCACGTGAGCAACGCGCTGGGCACCATCAACCCCATCCGCCGCATCGTGGAGCTGGCCCACGCCAAAGACATCCCCGTCTTCGTGGACGGCGCCCAGGGCGCCCCCCATATGAAGGTGGACGTTCAGGCCCTCGACTGCGATTTCTACGCCTTTTCCGGCCATAAGATCTACGGCCCCACCGGGGTGGGTGTCCTGTACGGGAAAGAGAAACATCTTAAAGCCATGGCCCCCTACCAGACCGGCGGGGACATGATTGAAACCGTGACCTTCGAGAAGACCACGTTCGCCGAGCCGCCCCACCGGTTCGAGGCGGGCACCCCGCCCATCGCCCAGGTGGTGGGATTGGGCGCCGCACTGGACTATGTGGAAACCCTGGGTCTCGACGCCATCGCCCAGTACGAACACCACCTGCTGGACTACGCCACGAAGAAGCTCAAAGAGGTCCCCGGCCTGACCATCATCGGCAACGCCCGGATGAAGGCCAGCCTGATCAGCTTCACCATGGCAGCCGCCCACCCGCTGGATATCGGTACCCTGGTGGATCTTGAAGGCATCGCCATCCGCACCGGCCACCACTGCGCCCAGCCGGTGATGCGCCGGTTCAACGTGCCGGCCACGGCCCGGGCCTCGTTCGCCTTCTACAACACGGAAGAAGAGATCGACAAGCTGGTGGCCGCCCTGCACAAGGTCATCGACATGTGCGGCCCGGAAACCTGCAACCCGCCCCAATAAGAGAGTTTTTGATCATGACCCAGCCCGCCAAGAATCTGGAATCCCGACCCGAACAGCCGACGAAGAGCCTGGCGGAGATCCAGGATGAGATTGTCGCCGAGTTCGAGTCCCTGAAAGACTGGGACGAGCGCTACAAGCACATCATCGATCTGGGCCGCAAATTGCCCAAATTCCCGGAAGAGCACCGGGTGGAAAAAAACATGGTGAAGGGCTGCCAGTCCCAGGTGTGGATGGTGGCAGACCTTGCAGACGACGGTCGGGTTTATTTCCAGGCGGACAGCGACGCCATGATCGTGCGCGGCCTCATCGCCCTGCTGCTTCGGCTCTACAGCGGCCATGCGCCGGATGAGATTCTTTCGGCCAGGCCCGAGTTCGTGGAGCGCATCAACATGAGCCAGCACATCTCCATGACCCGCTCCAACGGCCTGTTTGCCATGATCAAGCAGATCCAGCTCTACGCCCTGGCCTTCAAGATGAAGCAGCAGCAGGGGTGATGCCCGCTTTTACAGGTTAAGAATGAGTTCAGGCTTAAGCGAAGACAAAAGATCCATAAGCTCCACTGAACAATCATCAGATAGCATATCAGCTTGTCGGTCTGATACTATACCTAACTCTGACAATAAGTGCTCTATCAAGACAAACACCTCAAATAACATACAAAGCAACTCATTATCATAATGTTCGTCTATTGAGCGACTTATTCGCGGCCTGTTCTTTTCTATAAAAAATGCATTCGCAATCGGTGAATTATGAACAAAAATATGCCCTCTCTTAAAATGCTTTAACCGCATGGAATTAAGATCACAGCTAAAACCTTTCTCTATTAGGAGATCATGTAATAACTGAAAATGATTGAGTTCTATGTGTTGTTCTCTCCAATTGTTAACTTTTTTTAATTGGGAGGACAGCGCCTGTAGTGTCTTAAGCTCGATATTCGAATCTATTAAACCTTTTTCCAACTCATCAACAAGTTGTTGAACACGCTGAGGTTTCTTTAAAAAAAAATCGATATGCTTTTGATATTTTTCATAAATATCAAGAGCGTATTGCACCACATTTGTACACTGGCCTTTACGGTTTGGGAAACCTCCTTCAGCAATATGTATGGCAGAATCTATTTCCAATTTAAACCGTTCATACTGTTCAAATATTGCATAGCAAACCGCAAGATCATTGCCCTTTTTGTTTAAAACAATATATGTACAATCAATAAGAACTTCGGAAAGGCTTCGAAAAAGAATGCGGCTTGAATATTGACTTACCCCCACAAGTGACTGGATACCTCTGAGCAGGCCAAGAGATCGGGCCAACAACAATACCGCCAAACCCTCTCGTAGTTCAAATCGATCCTTATTATTTCTTTCGTATGTCTTTAGGTATCTCTCTACGCGCCTGTTAAAAACACGCAGAATCTCTTTTACTTTTTCAATCTTTTCGCGTTCAGCTCTCGAAGAAACCATCTCTGTAATTTTATCGCACAAGCATACCTTCTCAGGCTATAGTGGCAAGCAATCATGGATCGGGTTCCGTCTTTAATAGGATGGTGTTTACAATCAAGACAGGTTCCCCGCCCATGCCCACCCTTCCTACGCTCCCGCCGGTTTCTGGCCTGATCCCTTCCGGCCCGCTGTTTTCGGGCGCTAACCGTCAGCCCGCCCCGACACCGCGCTTTGGCGGCGACTCGTTCGATCACCGGGCGGACGAACCCGCCGATCCTCAAAAGCGCATCCGCCAGTTGGAAGCGGATAATATAGCCCTCGCCGAACAGGTCCGCATGCTGCGGGATCTTGTCCGGTGCAGCACGCATGATATGCGCAACGCCCTGAGCAACGTCCTGAGCGGCTGCGCATTGTTAGAGCGACGGTCGGAGGTCAAGGACGAAAAAACCCGGCGCTTTCTGGATCTCATCAGCCGAAACGCCGGCGATCTGGCGGAAATGATGAACGACCTCTCGTCCTGCGCCAGCCCGTCGCTTACAAGCGCCACCGTGGATTTGGCCGAACTCCAGGGCAACTGGCAGGATGAGTTCAGCCAGTTCATCCAGCACCGCTACCCGGAAATCGCCTTCAATTTCATCCCCGACCCGCAACCGGGCTCCATGATCATGGATGTCTACAAGATCCGCCGGGTGCTTCTGAACCTGGTCAAGAATGCCTGCGAAGCCATGCGCGAAGCCGGGACACCCAATCCCCGCCTGGAATTCTCCCTGAAACGCGAGGCAGAACGTGTGGTGATTGAGATTACGGACAACGGCCCGGGTTTTGACGCCAACACTCTGGAAAACAGGCTGTTCCAGACCGCTTTTACCACCAAGCCATGCGGCCACGGCATCGGCCTGATGAACTGTAAAGAATTCGTGGAACTCCACGGCGGCGCACTGAGGGCGAGCAGCACGCCCGGACAGGGGGCCTCCTTCCGCATCGAGCTGCCCCTGGCTCCGCCCACGCCTTCCAAATAGCCAGAGGACGGATTGCCCGATTGGCTATCACAAAAACCAAATTTTCTGTTTTTATATATATACAGGGGGTTAACAACGCAGTTGTTGTTGATGCTTGAGTTTCAGGCGTCAACGGAACTGTCTCTCTTTCTCTTCTCTTCTATCAACCTTCAGCTTTGCGCTGGAGGTTTTTTTTCGTGCCGGGAACAAACCCCGCTCCGGCGCGTCATAGAGTCTACGGAAATGCAAGATCCCATGCCCGTGATCAAAAAGATCTTCAAGATCTTCCAAAGGGCTTGATTTCCGAAGACCGCTTGAGGCAAGATAAGAAAGTGTTCTCGGAACCCCTCACGGGACAGGGCGCCGGTTACTCGGTCAGACCATCGGGCAAGGCGGGATGCCAACGACTCCCCTCTCTTAAGAAATCGAGAAAAAGTGTTGACACCCCTGATTCCCTGAAGTACGATAGCACTCCCCTCAATACGGCGAACCCCGGAAACGGGCTGCCGACGAGACTTTTCCTCGTACCTTGAAAACCGAATATTGGAAACTTATGACCTCGTTCATTCCATAAAGCGGGGCCAAACTCTTAAGAGACTTTCACAAGTTTCTGTAATGGAGAGTTTGATCCTGGCTCAGGACGAACGCTGGCGGTGCGCTTCATACATGCAAGTCGAGCGATGAGGTCCCTTCGGGGATACATCAGCGGCGGACGGGTGAGTAACACGTAGATAACATGCCCTTTACTGGGGGATAACACCGGGAAACCGGTGCTAATACCGCATAAGTGCCAGGTTGAAATACCTGTCATTAAAGCTCCGGCGGTAAAGGATTGGTCTGCGTCTGATTAGCTAGTTGGTAGGGTAATGGCCTACCAAGGCTACGATCAGTAGTTGGTCTGAGAGGATGACCAGCCACAGTGGGACTGAGACACGGCCCACACTCCTACGGGAGGCAGCAGTAGGGAATCTTGCGCAATGGGCGAAAGCCTGACGCAGCGACACCGCGTGGAGGAAGACTGTCTTCGGATTGTAAACTCCTTTCGCCAGGGAAGAATTTTGACGGTACCTGGAGAAGAAGCACCGGCTAACTACGTGCCAGCAGCCGCGGTAAGACGTAGGGTGCAAGCGTTGTCCGGAATTATTGGGCGTAAAGAGTTCGTAGGCGGTGAATTAAGTCAGATGTTAAAGACCAGAGCTCAACTCCGGCATGGCATCTGATACTGGTTTGCTAGAGTGCGGCAGAGGCAAGGGGAATTCCCGGTGTAGCGGTGAAATGCGTAGATATCGGGAGGAACACCAGTGGCGAAAGCGCCTTGCTGGGCCGTAACTGACGCTGAGGAACGAAAGCCTGGGTAGCGAAAGGGATTAGATACCCCTGTAGTCCAGGCCGTAAACGATGGATACTAGGTGTTGGTGGAATCGACCCCTCCAGTGCCGCAGCTAACGCGTTAAGTATCCCGCCTGGGGAGTACGGCCGCAAGGCTGAAACTCAAAGGAATTGACGGGGACCCGCACAAGCGGTGGAACATGTGGTTTAATTCGATGCAACGCGAAGAACCTTACCTGGGCTTGACATCTACGGAACCCCACAGAGATGTGGGGGTGCCTTCGGGAGCCGTAAGACAGGTGGTGCACGGTTGTCGTCAGCTCGTGTCGTGAGATGTTGGGTTAAGTCCCGCAACGAGCGCAACCCTCGTGGTCTGTTGATACAGGTGGAAACATGCTGATCCCTCAGGCCAGACTGCCGGTGACAAACCGGAGGAAGGTGGGGATGACGTCAAATCATCACGCCCCTTATGTCCAGGGCTACACACGTGTTACAATGGGCAGCGGACAACGGGCAGCTTGGCAGCAATGTCCGGCTAATCCCTCAAACCGCCCCTCAGTTCGGATCGGAGTCTGCAACTCGACTCCGTGAAGTCGGAATCGCTAGTAAACGCAGATCAGCACGCTGCGTTGAATACGTTCCCGGGTCTTGTACACACCGCCCGTCACACCACGAAAGAAGGTTACGCCCGAAGTCGGTGTCCCAACCCTTTGGGAGGGAGCCGCCGAAGGCGGGGCCTTTGATTGGGGTGAAGTCGTAACAAGGTAGCCGTACCGGAAGGTGCGGCTGGATCACCTCCTTTCTAAGGAGAGCATCCGATCAAGAATCACGATTCGTTGATCGGTACTCCGAGGTCGACGTCGCCTCCTGCCTCGAGCAGGAAGTAGACATCCAGATGTTTGAAATGGCTACGCTTTTCGCTGGATGTTGAGACGGGACTGGACGAGGTCATCAGTTTCCAAATTCGGTTTTCAGGGTCATTCATATCGCGCCTCTTTTCGCAGGCCGATGGACCCTTGAGAGTTTTTCGTACCTTATATTGATATTCAGGCGCTTATAATGGTGTCTTGCGTTAAACGCGGAGAGACATTCTTGTGAGCGAAAACAAAAACCTGAAGCCCATCCTGATTGCGGGCGGCGTGTTGGGCTGTGGTTGCCTTGGTGCATTGGGCATTGTTTTTATTGCCCTGCCCATTCTGGCAGCGGTGGTCCTACCCCGGCTCATTGACACGACAGAAGCCGACGAACGGCGTCTGGCCCAGGATCTCATAGCCCAGTTGAACAGTGCGGCCGCCATGTACACCGTCAAGCAAATGAAGTCTCCCGAGCGGTTCACAGATTTTGTTACGGCAGAGGACATTCCCCCGGGTAGTTCCTATACACTTTCCACTCGGAATTTGGGCCTTGATGGCTGCCAGGTGACGGAACGCGTCATCGACTGCAGTCCGGCCTTCACCACAATCGAGGCCAAATATTTCTGGGACAGGGGCGCAATCACTTTCAAGATTAATCCGCGCTAGCTTTCAGATTTTTTGTACCTTCATACTTGCGATATAATGCCTTGCATTAACCGTGGAGACGTCATGCGTTATTTGCAGACCGACGTGGTCATTGTGGGCGCCGGGTTCGGCGGACTGGCCTGTGCCAGGTTCCTGGCCCAGGCGGGCCTGAGAACCGTCGTTCTGGAGCGCAAGGCCGACGTGGGCGAAAACATCCACACCACCGGCATTCTGGTCAAAGAAGCCTTCGAGGCGTGGACCTTTCCCGCCCACCTGACCCGGCCCGTGCCCAACATCCGGCTCTATGCGCCGAACCTTCGGCACATCGACCTCTCCTCCCCCGGTTACCATTTCCTCACCACGGATACGGCCAACCTCCTGCGTCATATGGCGAGAGAAGCCAAAGCCGCCGGGGCGGATATCCGGTGCAATACCCCCTTTACCGGGAACGCCATGGCCGAGGCCGACCGGATCATCCTGCCCGATTCGGGCCTTTCATGCCGCTACCTCATCGGCGCCGACGGGGCCAACTCCCGTGTGGCGGACGCCTTCGGACTCGGCAAGAACCGGCGTCATCTCATCGGGGTGGAGCTGGAATACGAGAACATTCAGGGTCTTGACGAATCCAGCCTGCACTGCTTCATGGACTCCCGTCTGGCCCCCGGCTACATCGCCTGGGTGGCACCCGGGGTCCACGTCACCCAGATCGGGCTGGCTGGCACCCACCCGTTTCGTCCGGACATGGACGCCTTCCTGGCCAAACTCTCCGGGCTGTTTGATTTCAGCCAGGCGAGACAGGTCGGTCGGCGCGGCGGCCTGATTCCGGTTGGCGGACGGGTGGAACCTTTCGGCACAGAGCGCGTCATACTCCTTGGCGATGCCGCGGGAATCGTCTCCCCTCTGACCGCAGGCGGCATTTACACCGCCCTGCACTACGGCAAACTCTGCGCAGAGTCGGTTGGCGCATTCCTGCTCGACGACGGCCCCAGTCCCGCCGAAACCATGAAGCGGCACTATCCGCGCTTCGGCTGGAAAAAACTGATGCGCGCCGCCCTGGATATCAATCCGCCCAACGCCCTGCTGGACCATGCCATCGGCAACCCCGTCTTCCGGGCCTTCGCCCAGACTGTTTTTTACCATCACCGGGGACTCCTTTCACCCGGCGCCTGGCGTGAAATGCTTTACATTCCCCGAACCCCCTGAGAACACACATTGTAAAGGGAATATGAATTCTCGGAATCTTTTCTCAAAACCGCTTGACTTCCCTATTTCCTTAAGGCAATATACTAATCCCTCCAAATGGAGGAAATCCCTCGTACCTTGACAACTGCATAGATCAGATTAGATCGCGCTGAATCGAAAAGTCGATCGGCAGATTCAAATCCGGGCAACCGGAGATGGACCTGTAGGTCTTCATGAATGGTTCAGTGCATCCTGTATAGCGTAGAATCTATTTCGTTTATTTATATTCGTTATCTGATTCTCGCAGGGATGAATCATCATTTGTAACACTTATACAAATGCAAAAGTATAGGTGAAGCTACCAAGAGCGCATGGTGGATGCCTTGGTACGAGCAGCCGATGAAGGACGCGTAAGCGGCGATACGCCACGGGGAGCTGCAATAAAGCCTTGATCCGTGGAATTCCGAATGGGGCAACCCCACTACGTGAAGCGTAGTGACCGGCACCTGAATACATAGGGTGTCTGGAGGCAAGCCGGTGAACTGAAACATCTTAGTAACCGGAAGAAAAGAAATCAAACCAGAGATTCCCCTAGTAGCGGCGAGCGAACGGGGAAGAGCCTAAACCTGGTGCATGCCAAGCTTGCAGGCGTTGTGCACCGGGGGTCGTGGGAACCGCAGCCAGTACTGCAATGCTGGCAAGGAGTTACAAAACCGAAGCTAGGAAAACACAGCTGGAAAGCTGGGCCATAGAGGGTGATAGCCCCGTATTCGAAAGCGTAAGGACTCCTGCGGGTTTCCCGAGTAGCACGGCGCACGTGAAATGCCGTGTGAATCCGCCGGGACCATCCGGTAAGGCTAAATACTGCTCGTAACCGATAGTGAACAAGTACGGTGACGGAAAGGCGAAAAGAACGGTGGAAAGCCGAGTGAAATAGAACCTGAAACCGTGTGCTTACAAGCAGTCAGAGCCCTATTGATAGGGTGATGGCGTGCCTGTTGAAGAATGAGCCAGCGAGTTACCTTTAGTAGCAGGTTAAGGGGTTGATACCTGGAGCCACAGCGAAAGCGAGTCCTAACCAGGGCGATTGATTGTTACTGGAGGTAGACCCGAACCCGGGCGATCTAACCATGGCCAGTGTGAAGCGTAGGTAACACTACGTGGAGGCGCGAACCCACGAATGTTGAAAAATTCGGGGATGAGCTGTGGTTAGGGGTGAAATGCCAATCGAGCCCGGAGCTAGCTGGTTCTCCCCGAAATGTATTGAGGTACAGCGTCGGATTTATCTTACCGGGGGTAGAGCACTATTTCGGTGCGGGCCCTAGAACGGGGTACCAAATCGAGTTAAACTCCGAATACCGGTAATGTTACTGTCCGGCAGTGAGACGGTGGGAGATAAGTTCCATCGTCAAGAGGGAAACAGCCCAGACCATCGGTTAAGGTCCCTAAATGTATGCTAAGTGATTAACGAGGTGTCGTTTCACAGACAACCAGGATGTTGGCTTAGAAGCAGCCACCATTGAACGAGTGCGTAATAGCTCACTGGTCAAGAGACGATGCGCGGAAAATTCACGGGGCTTAAGCATACTACCGAAACTGTGGCAGGTGTCCTTTACGGGCATCTGGGTAGGGGAGCGTTCCGTTGTAGGTTGAAGCACGACCGATAAGGACGTGTGGACGAACCGGAAGTGAGAATGCTGGCTTGAGTAGCGAAAACAAAGGTGAGAATCCTTTGCACCGAAATCCTAAGGTTTCCCACGGAAGGCTCGTCCGCGTGGGGTTAGTCGGATCCTAAGGCGAGGCCGAAAGGCGTAGTCGATGGACATCAGGTTGATATTCCTGAACCACTGTTAAACCGTTATGGAGCTGCGGAGGGACGCAGGAGGCTATGTGAGCCGGCGACTGGATGTGCCGGTCCAAGCGTGTAGCTAGTTCGTGTAGGCAAATCCGCACGGGCGTTAAGACGTGAGACGCGACGGGGAGGTCCTACGGGACCGAAGTCATAGACGCCACACTGCCGAGAAAAGCTTCGCAAGCCAGGTTTGATAGTGTCCGTACCGTAAACCGCCACAGGTAGGAAGGTAGAGAATACCAAGGTGCGCGAGATAACCCTCTCTAAGGAACTCGGCAAAATTGCCTCGTAACTTCGGGAGAAGAGGTACCCTGCTACCGTGTACGGTCCATGCGGCCGGAAGCGGGATAGGGTTGCAGTGAAATGTCCCAGGCGACTGTTTACCAAAAACACAGGTCTCTGCGAACTCGCAAGAGGACGTATAGGGGCTGACGCCTGCCCGGTGTCGGAAGGTTACGCGGACGGGTTAGCGCTTCGGCGCGAAGCTCGGAAGCTAAGCCCCGATGAACGGCGGCCGTAACTATAACGGTCCTAAGGTAGCGAAATTCCTTGTCAGGTAAGTTCTGACCCGCACGAATGGCGTAACGATCTGGGAACTGTCTCGGAGAGGGACTCGGCGAAATAGGAATGGCTGTGAAGATACGGCCTACGCATGCCAGGACAGAAAGACCCTATTGAGCTTTACTCTAACTTGCTATTGAAATTTGACTTTGGTCGCGCAGGATAGGTGGGAGGCTTTGAAGCGGAGATTCCGGTCTTCGTGGAGCCATCCTTGAGATACCACTCTTCCAAAGTTGGATTTCTAACGACTCGCCACTAACATCTGGCAGTCGGACAGTGGCTGGCGGGGAGTTTGACTGGGGCGGTCGCCTCCTAAAGAGTAGCGGAGGCGCCCAAAGGTACGCTCAGGCCGGATGGAAATCGGCCGAAGAGTGCAAAGGCAGAAGCGTGCTTGACTGTGAGACCTACAAGTCGAACAGAGACGAAAGTCGGGCTTAGTGATCCTGCAGTGGCGAATGGAAGCGCTGTGGCTCATCGGATAAAAGTTACCATAGGGATAACAGGCTGATCTCCCCCAAGAGTCCACATCGACGGGGAGGTTTGGCACCTCGATGTCGGCTCGTCGCATCCTGGGGCTGGAGTCGGTCCCAAGGGTTGGGCTGTTCGCCCATTAAAGCGGCACGTGAGCTGGGTTCAGAACGTCGTGAGACAGTTCGGTCCATATCCGGCATGTGCGTAAGAGATTTGAGAGGAGCCGTCCTTAGTACGAGAGGACCGGGACGGACGAACCGCCAGTGTACCGGTTATCGCGCCAGCGGTAAACGCCGGGTAGCTGTGTTCGGAGCGGATAAGTGCTGAAAGCATCTAAGTACGAAGCCCACCTCAAGATTAGATCTCTCACGGGGTTAACCCGGTAAGTCCCCTGGAAGATAACCAGGTTGATAGGAGGTACGTGGAAGCGTGGCAACACGTGAAGCGGAGCCTTACTAATCGGACGAGGGCTTTACCTATATTTCGATTCATCTCTTAACTACAGATCTGGTCTATGCAGCTTTCAGGGAACACCCTACAAGTTCCTTGGTGGTTTAGCTGCGGGAAAACACCCGTTCCCATTCCGAACACGGCCGTAAAGACCGCACGCCGCGACAATACTTGGACCGTAAGGTCCCGGAAAGATAGCGTTCCGCCAAGGGTTCATTTATCAAAAGCGCTCTTCAGAGATTCTCTGAGGGGCGCTTTTGTATTGAGAAGGTACTTTTACTTATAATGAATCTACTATGGATAAAAAATTTAATCTGCTAAATGAAATTGCCCAAGGATATGTCTATTCGTTAATTAGGGACTGTTCCCTTGAAGATCTTGTAAGGAAAATGAGGATTACATCTCCTGAATATGCAACCTATCTCATAGATACGGACTACCAGAGACTTCCTACTTGCACAGAAGAGAAAGAGCATGACTTAAAAATGGATGCAGGGATTCTATTAGGAATAACTTTATCAACAACCTTAAACAAGATGCCTTACTGGCTTCTTAAAATTATTTCTCCAATGTTTGTCCCTAGATATGATCAAGGTTTTTATGAATGGTTAAATTGCGAATATCAGGAATATACTGATAGATAACCCTTATGATAGCGGTATGGCGGAACTGAAGAAAGAACTGACGGGGGCCTTGCGCCTGATTCTGCTGGGGGGGGTGGGTTGCTGTTCAGTGTCGTCGGGTTCTTTGAGGGGTTGCCATCTGGCCGATTTCGGCTAGGCCGGAGGCGGACCCACAACATGGCGGATTTACGTCCGACGCGCTCCTGTGTAGGATGCCCGGTACGACTCACCAGCCAGGAGGACGCCGATGGAATCCGGTTACAAAAAACTGGCAATCATCCTGCCCGTCAATGCGGTCCTGATGTTCTTGCTGACCTACACCCTGATCGATACCTGGGATCACTTTTACCCCAACATCAACCGCGCCTACATGGCCATCGTGATGGTAGCGCCCATGACGCTGGTGATGATGCTGATGATGCGCTCCATGTACCCCAACACCCGGCTGAACCTGGCCCTGTACGCCCTGCTGGTTCTCGTGTTCCTGGGCGTGTTCTCTCTGGCGCGCACCCAGACCGGCGTGGGTAATGAGGCGTTCCTGCGCTCCATGATTCCCCACCACTCCAGCGCCATTCTCATGTGCGAGCGGGCCTCCCTGAGCGACCCGGACATTATCCGGCTTTGCGATCAGATCATCCAGAGCCAAAAGGAGGAAATCGCCCGGATGGAAGACCTGCTGGAGCGGTATTGAATCAGGCATTTGACGAATTCTTGACTTGATTAAAATTCAATTTTTGTTTAAATTCTTGTCATACGCTGGAATTTTTCAATAAACAAATAAATACCGTTTGCCGAAACCGACCGGATCAGGCCGGGATCGAAGGGGGAAAAACGTATGGCACGAGTTGCATTCATGGCCGCACGGCCAGGGGGAAGTCTGATTCAAGGGAACATGCCCGTTCGCTTCGGGAGCCATGACCGGCCCAACCCGGACAAGCTGTCGGACGACAAGCCGCTGGTGATTGTGGAATCGCCGTTTGCCGGCAAGACGCCCGAAGAAGAGCAGGCCAACATCGAGTACGCCCGCATGGCGGTTCGAGACAGCCTGTTGCGGGGCGAGGCGCCGATTGCCAGCCACCTCCTCTACACCCAGCCGGGGATTCTCGACGACGCCGTGCCCGAAGAGCGCAAGCTGGGCATCGACGCCGGTCTCGCCTGGCGGGCGGTCGCGCATAAGAGCGTCATCTACACGGACCGGGGCATCTCCCGCGGCATGCAGTACGGTATCGACGCCGCCAAGACCGCAGGCAAAGAGGTGGAGTTCCGCAGCCTGTACGACAAGGCCCAGCCCAACCCGGTCAACCTGGATCGGACGGCCTGAAAAGGCTGTGCTATAGTGCAGAGCCTGTGTGGGTGGGCAGCTCGGCGGTCTTCACCCAGTAGTCCGCCAGTATGCGGAACAGTTCCTGCATTTTCGAAAAGGTCATCGGCTTGGAAATGTAGGTGTTGGCCCCCAGCAGATAACTCTGCACAACATCCTCCTCCGCCCTGGACGAGGTCAGCATGATGACCGGAATGTGCCGGAAGCGGGCATCCTCCTTGAGAAAATGCAGAATTTCCTTCCCGTCCATTTTGGGCATGTTCACGTCCAATAGAATCAGGTCCGGGTAGCCGGACGGCTGCCGGGTTGCCAGAAAATCCAGAAACTGCGCCCCCTCATGAAAACAGAAGATCTCCCGGATCAGATGCTCCTGTCTCAGGATCTCCATGGAAATCTCACAGTCGTCGGGATCGTCATCCACCAACGCAATCGAGATCGGCTGATGCGTGTTTCTCATGAAGCCATCTCCTTTACCGTCAGCATAAGGCCCCGCCTTCGGGTTTCCAATTCGCTGGCTGGCTGAATCCACTGACTCAACGGGTTATCTGCCGGACTGCCGGCAGGCGGATCGGCAGCAAAGGCCGCCGTCTCTTTCCACTGACTTTATGGCCGCGCAATCGTATAATAGGGGCATGGTTTGCAGGCGATGGCGGCTGGCGCTTGGCGCTTGGTTTTTTGCGGGTCTGGTGGCGACAATGCCCCTGTCCCGTGCGGACGTGTTTGGCGGCCCGCCGCCGGAGGGGTATGAGACGCTGCGAAGCGGCAAGGTCTCCCTGGCGGAAACCGGGCATGAAGGCCGCTACGTCATGATGCGCAACCCCAGCCGCAGGCTGATGGCCCTGGTTGTTGAAAGCCGCCCGGCGGATCACCCGGCGAAGATGCCGGGCATCCTGGAAACTGATGACGCCGCGGCGCTGACGGACTATCTCTTCCGGCATTACGTGGAGCTGGACAACTACGAGATCCGCGTCGAATCCCGCAAGTGGGTGGCGCTCGGAGACGGGCACTATCCCGCCGACCGGCTCCGGGTCCGGTTCAACGATGCCTTCGAGGAGGCCGACTGGATCACCCGCATTGAATACCCGCGCCACAAGCAACTGATCCTTCTGCTGGGACGCCCGCAGACGGGACGCAAGGCCGACTGCCCCAGCCTCCACCGGGATTTTCAGGCCATGGAGGACGCCGCCCGCGAACTGTTCGTCACCGGCGGTTTCGAGGAGGAGCAGGAGGACACCGGCCCCCATAGCGGGATATCGAGCTTCCTGCGCAACCTGCTGAGGATACCCCACCGCAACTGTTTCTGAAGATGGCCGAATGACCGATTGCACGGACCATTCCGCCGGGGTATCCTGGTATCCGCCTCAATTGCGGTGACTGGAAATGCTCTTTCCCCTGAAGCTGGCCGGTTTCGTTTTCAAATCCCTGCTTGCCACCCTGGCGCTGTTTATCGCGGCGCTGGTTGTCGGCGGCTTCCTCGGCGAGCATGACTGGCGGCTGGACCTGCTGAGCCACTTTCGAATAGTGTACATGATTGCCCTGATGGCCATTGTCGCCCTGTTCCTCCTGATGCGGTCCTGGGTTTTCGCCACCCTGGCCGCTACGGCGCTCCTGATAAACATCGCGCCGATGTTGCCCTACTACTGGCCCGAACCGCCCCCGCCCGAAGACGCCCGGCCCATCACGCTGATGCAGACCAACGTCTGGTACAGGAACCCGGACTGCGATCGGGCGGTCCGGTATATCCGGGAAGTGAATCCGGACATCATCGCCGTGCAGGAATATGACACTCCATGCCGGAAAGCCTTCCGGGACGGGGACATCGCGCGGGAATGGCCCCACGCCCACACGCTGGACGCCACATGGCTGGCCGTGTTCAGCAAACACCCCATCGTGCAGGCGGAAAATCAGTTCAGCCGAAACGGTCACGGCTCCGCCATTATTGCACGCATCCTCACCCCGCAGGGGCCGCTGACGGTGATCACCGTCCACGCCACCCGGCCCAAGAGCCGCGCCTATGATCAATACCAGAACGAGCACATGGACGAACTGGCCGACATCGTTCAGAAACAGACCGTGCCCGCCGTGGTCATCGGCGACCTCAATACCACGCCGTGGTCCCGGACCTACACCCGGTTCATGACGCAAAGCGGACTGAAGGACACCCAGCAGGGAACCGGTATCCAGCCGTCGTGGCCCTCCCTCTTTCCCCTAAACCTGCCCATGCTGCCCATCGACCATGTGCTGGCATCCCCCGGCATCCACGTGCACCACCGGGAAATCGGCCCGGACGTGGGGTCGGATCACCGGCCCGTTGTGGTGCGGCTTTCGTTGCCGAAATAAAAGTATAATGGGAGGGTTCCACCCGACAGCAGAAAGTTTGCCCGCGTGTACGAAAAACTCAAGGCAATGTCCGCGAACCCGACGGCCCGGTGGCTGGCCAAGACCATGCTCATTGTGATTACGGTGATGACCCTCACCGGCTTTATCGGGCGCTGGCACTGGCTGCTGGATCTCACCAGCCACTTCCGCCTGCAGTACCTGATCGTTCAACTGCTCTTTGCCCTGCTGTTCGTTTTTATCAAGCGTCCGGTCTGGTTGTCGGTGATGCTGCTGGGAGTCGTTATCAACCTGGGGGCCATCCTGCCCCTGTACATGCCCGGCCCCTCCCAAGACGGCAACGGGGGACGTCTGATTGGAAGCTTTCGAATCCTGCACATGAACGTGTTCAAATTCAACAGCGACCACCAGCGGATCTTCGACCGCATCCGCGAGGTCCAGCCGGATTTTGTCTCCCTCGTGGAATTTGACGATGCATGGGAGGATGCCGCCGGAAAAGAGCCGCTGCTCAACGCCTACCCCTACCGGCTGGTGGACCGGGATTCCGACCTGGCGATCTTCAGCAACCGGGCATTGAACAGCCTGGAGGTGATCCACCTGGATACCTCGCCGCGCGACGCGATCATCATCGCCGTTTTCAGGGTGGGCGACGAACCGGCGGCCCTGCTGCTGACGCATCCCAAGCCGCCGGTCAATGCCGGCCTTGCCGATCGCCAGAAGGCCCACATCAAAAAAATCATCGCCCTACAGAAAAAACTGCCGGAAAACATGGTCGTCTGCGGCGATCTCAACATGACCTCCTGGTCGGTGAATTTCGACCGGCTGATCCGAAAGACCGGCCTGCGCGACACCCGGCAGGGTTACGGGCTGCAGCCAACCTGGCCGGTCCACTCGCCGGTTATGATGATTCCCATTGACCACTGCCTGGCCAGCGACCGGTTCGCTACCCTCTCACGCCAAGTCGGTCCGCCTGTCGGCTCGGATCACCTGCCGGTCAACATCGAACTGGGGCTAAGAGCCGACCGGGCCGAATCCGAACAACAGCAGGCGACAAGATAAGCTATAATAAAACCTGATATTTGTAAGGTCGGGTGGAGCGCGTATCTCAAATGGATAAAAAATGGTTGATTGGTTGCGGCGGTTGCCTGGGGGTCGTCCTGGTTCTTGTAATTGCCGGCGCCGGATTGTTATGGTGGGGCGGAAGCACCTTTATGGAAGGTTCGCAGAAAACCGCGGAGACCGTTTTCGGCGACAGGCTGCCCCCCGATTACATGACCGTCTTCGGGATGCCTATCCCCAGCAAGGACGGTGAGATCAAGATGGTCTTCCTGATGCATCCGCAGACCCAGCAGGTTCTTTTCGCCATGGATTCTCCCCTGCCCGAAGAGCAGCGCGACATGATTCTCTCCGGCAACTCGGAGAATGTGGAAACCCTGATTCAGCAGGCTATGGCCAGCTCCAACAGCAGCAACGTCGAGAGCATGGAACTGATGAGGACGACACCGCTTCGGACCCCCGCAGGCAGCGTCATGGCCCTGGAATTCAGGATGCAGTCCGATGAAGGATACACCCCCCTGGTGGTTGGCTTGATCCCCATCCAGGGCGACCGGATGAAAATCCTGATGCTGATGGACCCGGCCACCGTCTCACGGAATCCCGATGCGGATTTCAGTTCGGAATTCGACCAGATGGCCTCCGAGATGGAAAGCGTGATTGCCCAAAGCTCCGTTGCGGCAGATGCCATTCCCGTCGGGCAGGCCGGTTAACCGGCCTGCGCATTCCGGATGACACCGAACCAGCAGAAGTGGCTTGTCGGTTGTGGCGTCATGTCTGCCATGTTGCTGTTGTTGGCGACAGCCACGGTTGTTACGCTGGCCTTTAACGGCGAAAAACTGGCCCGCGATGTGCAGGAGGGCTTTGAGACGAACCGGGAAGAGACGGTCGAAGGCATCTTCGGCAAACTCCCGGCGGATCATCAGGCGGTAATCGGGTTCAGTGTTCCGGGCAGTGGCCGGTTTGCGGCGATCCACAAGGACAGGCTCGTCACGATGGCCGCCGAAGACCCCTTCGGCGAGGAGCGCTTTCAGACACTCGCCACGGGAAGCCCCCAGGAGGCTGAAGCGGTCGCCAATCACTATCTGATAGGCTTCAACTACTCCCGCAAACAGCAGCTCCACTTCATGAACCGGCGAATCATTGCCACCGCCGCCGGCCCCCAGACAGCCATCGCCTTCGTGGGTTCCGCCCGCCGGAAAAGCGACGGGTTCCTGCCCATGCTGGTATCCCCGCTACGCTACGAGGATGACCGGTGCATCATCCTGATCCAGTTCCCGAAACGGCTCTACACCGGAAAGGCCATGACGGACTTCAGCGACGAGTTTGACGCCCTGGGCGTCTCGCTGGCGGAGGTCATCAACACCACCCGCCTTTCCCAGGGCCTGCGGCCAGCCGGTCTATCCCAGGCAGCGGGCGAGGAAACGACCGGTGAATGAATCCGCCGCCCCGGCAACCTGCTCCGGGGTCCCCTCGACAACAATATCCCCCCCTTTTTCGCCGCCTTCAGGCCCCATGTCGATGACATAATCGGCGATCTTGACAAAGTCGAGGTTATGCTCGATGACAATAACCGTATTGCCCTGATCGACCAGGTTCTGGCAGATGGCGATGAGGTTTTCCAGATCCTGCCAGTGCAGGCCGGTGGTGGGTTCGTCCAGCAGGTAGAGGGTTCTGCCCGTGCTGCGCTTGAGGAACTCCGTCGCCAGCTTCAGCCGCTGGGCCTCGCCGCCGGAGAGGGTTGTGGCCGGCTGACCCAGGGTGATGTAGTTTAATCCCACGTCCCGCAGGGTTCCCAGCTGGCGGTGGATTTTCGGCTGGTTGGCGAAGTGCTCCGCGGCTTCGGCCACGGTCATCTCCAGCACGTCGGCAATGGACTTGCCCCGGTATCTGACTTCGAGGGTATCGCGATTGTAGCGTCTGCCCCCGCAAACGTCGCAGCGCGTGTGCACGTCGGGCAGGAAGGTCATCTCCAGGGTTTTATAGCCCGCGCCCCGGCATTCCTCGCAGCGTCCGGCCTTCACGTTGAAGCTGAACCGTCCGATGTTATAGCCGCGGACTTTAGCGTCCTCGGTGGCGGCAAAGACCTTGCGGATATCATCGAACAGCCCGGTATACGTGGCCGGGTTGCTGCGCGGTGAACGCCCGATGGGGGTCTGGTCGATATGGATGAACTTGTCCACGTGTTCCAGCCCTTCCAGGGCATCGAAGCCCTCCGGCTTCGCCAGGTTCTTGCGAAAATGGTAGCGCAGGGCGTTATAGAGAATGTCGAACACCAGGGTGGATTTGCCCGACCCGCTGAGGCCGGTAACACAGATGAGCCTGCCCAGCGGAAACGCAACATCGATCCCTCGCAGGTTATGCAGGGTGGCGTTTTTGACGACGAGGGATACGCCGGTGCCCTTGCGGCGCTTTTCGGGCACGGGGATCTCCCGTTTGCCGGAAAGATACTGGCCGGTGATGGACGCCTTGTTATTTTCGAGATCCTTCGGGTGTCCTTGGGCCACGATATGTCCGCCGTTGACGCCGGCACCGGGACCGATATCCACAATCCAGTCGGCACAGCGGATGGTTTCTTCGTCATGTTCCACCACGATGAGGGAATTGCCCTGGTCCCGCAGGCGGCAGAGGGTCTGGATAAGCTGCTGGTTGTTATACTGGTGCAGGCCGATGCTCGGCTCGTCAAGGATGTAGAGAATTCCCGACAGCCCGGCCCCCAGCTGGGTGGCCAGGCGGATGCGCTGGGCCTCGCCGCCGGAGAGGGTGGAGGAGCGCCGGGCAAGACTTAAATACTCCAGCCCCACGTCCAGCAGGAAACGCAGCCGGTTCTCCACCTCAAACAGGGCCTGACGGCCCACAGTCAGCTGGAATTCATTGAGGGAATCCGGCAGCTGGCTGACAAACGCCAGGGCCTCTCGGATGGAGAGGCTGGAAAGCTCATGGATGTTGAGTCCGCCCAAACGGACGTTCAGGGGCAAAGCCTTGAGCCGGGCGCCTTGGCAGGCAGGGCAGATGACCTCGTGCATGAAAGAGGCGATATAGTTCTTCGTTGCATCCGTACCGTAGAGGTAGCGGCGCTTGAGGATGTTCATGATGCCGTCGAAGCCGCTGACAAAATCGAACCAGTCGTACTCGTCCTCCTCGTCGGTCAGCGCGATCTCCTCCTGCACGTCCTCATCCAGGAGAATCCGGCCTTCCTCCGGGTGTTCACCGTAGAGGAGCAGGCGTTTCTCCTCGCCGGTCAGATCGCACCAGGGGGTATCGATACGCACCCCGAATTTTTTGGCCAGCTTGCGCAAAAACGCCGGGTAATAACGCCCGGTGGACTTCTCGAAGGGCGCAATGGCCCCTTCGGTCAGCGTCCTGCCCTCGTCCGGCACCAGCAGGTGCTCGGCGATTTCGTACTTCACCCCCAGCCCTTCACAGGCCCCACAGGCCCCATAGGGCGAGTTGAAACTGAACATGCGGGGGGCCATCTCATCCAGGCCCGTGTCGCCGGTGCCCAGTTCGTGGCCGTTGGGGCAGGCAAGATGGCTGGAGAAAAACTGCTCTGTCGTCTCCTCGCCAATACGCTGTATGATGACATAACCGTCCGACTTGCGCAGCGCCGTGTGGATGGCCTCGGAAAGCCGGTTGCGCAACAGATCCTCATGGCGCAGGATAATCCGGTCCATGACAATCTCGACGTTGTGGAGCTTATTGCGCTCCAGCCGATAATCGTCGGGCAGCTCCTCCAGCAGCTCGACCTCACCGTCGATGCGCACCCGGACAAAGCCCTCCTTGCGCAACTGGTGGAACAGGGCATTGTATTCACCCTTTCGTCCCCGCACCACCGGCGAGAGAACCTGAAGCTTCGTTCCCGGTTCCCACGCCCAGACCCGCTCGACGATGCGTTCAGGGGACTGGGCGGCGACCTCCACGTGGCAGACCGGGCAGTGAGGCACGCCAACACGGGCATAGATGACCCGCAGGAAGTCGTAAACCTCCGTGACCGTCCCCACGGTGGAGCGCGGGCTGCGGCTGGTGGTTTTCTGATCGATGGAGATGGCGGGAGAAAGCCCTTCGATGGCTTCGACATCCGGCTTTTCGAACTGGCCGATAAACTGGCGGGCATAGGTGCTCAGGCTTTCCACGTAGCGCCGCTGCCCCTCGGAGAAGATGGTGTCGAAGGCCAGCGACGACTTGCCGGAGCCGGAGACGCCGGTGAACACGATGAGCTTGTCCCGCGGCAGCGTGAGGCTCACGTGATCGAGATTATGGACGTTGGCGTTATGAACCAGGATTTCTTCCATCACAAAAGGCAATTCCAGAACTGAATTTTGCGGAAAACCGCTTAAGCTTTCAATCAGGACGGGCATTAAGCCTACCCTATCCTGCCCCATTTTTATTCAAGATTTCCCAAAAATCCACGATAACCTTAGCAGGCGTTATGGCCTCAAGGTTGGAATCCCCGAAGGAGTGCGCGTTGAGCGAATCCGCAGCCAAACGGTTCCGGCAGGAGTTTTTCCGCGAAATGCCGGAAAACGACGACGACAACGAGTCGTCTCACCTCTCCCTGCGCTCATACATTTCCCGGCACATCCAGAAGCAGATGGCCGGGGAGGAGGAGACCTCCACCCCCGTTCAGCAAGCTCCTCCCAGCCCGCCGGCACCCCTCGTGCAAAGATCTTCGCCGTTCATTCTCACGGGCGGCGATCAGCTTTACGGGCTGGATACGGAGATGAACGCCGGGATTGAACAGTACCTGCCCACCCCCGCCGTGCGCCTTCGCATCATCAAGGAGCGGGTGCGCCGGGAGGCTAACGTCCTGAAAGGGCACCTGCTCAAGTACCGCAGCCTGAAAAACCCGTCCGAGGTGATGCAGGGGAAAATCACCCGCCTGGAACAGAAACTGGCCACCCTGCAAGAACACGAGCGCCAGGTGGACGAGGAGTTGCGCCGGCTTTTCTCGGAAGAATCCACCGTTTTCCGGGTTTCCGCTGCCATCAATGACCTCCAGCAACGGCTGCAGGACACCCTCGATGATCTGCTGCGGGAGATGGCTATCGAGAAGCTGATCCACAAGATGGACCCGGAACGCCAGGAACTCGACGCCATGAACCTCCAGCTCCAGGATATCGCCGCCGTGATGCAGGACCAGATGGCCCGGCGAACGATGAACCCGGAGGAGATCAGCGACATCGTGAACCAGTACGATCTCACCTCGCGCCAGTTGGAGGCCATGGCCGAAAAGCTCCGCAACAGCAGGGGCTTTCTGGATCAGGTCAACAACCGCATCCAGGAAGCCTGCCGCAAATTTTACTCCGCCTGAAATCTGGAGGCGAGGGAATCAAGCGGGTTCGCCGCCGGGGGCCGGTGAGATTTTGCCCTCGATCTTGATTTCCTGGAGGCCCTTCGTGTGCCAGTCCGGGTTGGAACCCTGGCTGTAGGCAATGGAAACCTTCACCCGCAGCACGTTGCCGTTGAGGGCATGGATGTTGATGCTGTCCGGCTTGAAGGTGACGCCGCGTTCACCCTGAGAGGGCTTGTTCTTATCCTTGGAGGGGATTTCGCGGGGCATCGGATCTTCGGGGGTGGCCACCACCTTCACGTCCTCGCTCACCACCGCATCGCCGGAGACAAACTCCACCCGTGCGCTCATGAACTCCAGGGGCCGGTGGGACTTGTTGAGGAACTTCACATCCACCGTGGTGCTCAGCATGCCGGTTTCGTAGTCGATCTTCGGGGTGATTTTCAGATAGCTGATTTCTACGGGGTACAGTTTGTCCGGGCTGATGTTGGCGGAGCGGATGATGCGATCCGCCTCGTCGAAGAAGCCTTCCGCCGCCTCGGTCTTGTTATCGGCCAGCAACTGCTTGCCCTTCCGGATGAGCATGTCGGAGAGCTTGATGCTGATTTCCTCCGGGTTGGCGTCAAAGGCCTTGCGATACCAGATGATGGCCTTGTCGATATTGTTGTTGCGCTCGTACATCTCGGCCACCTGAAGCAGGGTGTTGGAATCATACCGGTAGCGCAGCGAGGACTCGATGACCTCCAGCGCCTCGTCGAACTTCTTGTCCCGCTCCAGTTGCCGGGCATACACGGTCATGGCTTCGATCATCCGTGTTTTCAGGCCGTCCTCCAGCTCATAGTCATTGGCATAGCCCAGGGCCAGCCTGTATTTCCGGATCGCTTCGGGATAATCCTTCTGGTTGTCCGCCAGATCCATCCCCCATTGCTGGTAGACCTCAAACAGGGCCTCGCGGAGTTCCGCGTCATCCGGATTTTTCTTGAAAGAGGCCTGCAACTGGCTCGCCCCCTCCTCGAAATTCTTTTGGGCAATGTAGAGCTTGCTCTTGGCAATCTCGGCGGCGCTGCGATCCGGGTGGTTTGCCCGGATGGCGGCAGCCATGCTGAACTGCTGCTTGGCCTTCTTCGGATCGTCCAGTTCCAGGTACACCTTGCCCAGCTCGATATGGCCTTCATAGCTGTTCTGATAGCGGCTGACCAGGGTTTCCAGAACGTCCATCGCGGCCTTGGGTTTGCTCTCAGCCATCAGGCGGCGGCCACGGGCCAGCAGATCGGATTCATCCGTATTTCGGAAGGTCAGCATCCCGATAAACACCAGCGCGGCACAGACAATGGCAGCCGCGATGGTGAACGTATACTGGGCACCCAGGTTCAGATAGAAACTGCCGAAGAAAAAATTCCTGCCGTGACGCCGGCGTCTGCGACTTCTGAAAACCATCTGCTAACCTTCGCGCAAGGGCATTCCCCGATAAACAACCAATGCTATTGTACCTCAGAATCCGGGGCCGGGTTCCAGCGAATGCTCCAGAGCAGGGGCACACCGGTCAGCAGGAGGTAGTTGATGACATGAATGTTTTGCAGCGGCGTAAACGCCAGCAGTTGGAAGCCGGACAACAACAGGGCGTAGCGGCGCACCCAGGCGCCCTCCGGCAGCAGAAACACCAGCGGGAAGAACATGGCGATGTACCAGGCATGGAACTTGGCGCTGACAATCGTGAGCATCACCGCCATCGTCAGGGCAATGGGCGCAACCAGCCCAGGGGTAGGGCGCAGGGCACGGTAATCCCGCAGGAACCGCCAGAGCATCCACAAACAGAACATTAAAAATGCCAGCCAGAGCCACGGCTTGAAGAAGGTTCGGGCGGGCTGCGCCCAAGGCTCCAACGCCGGAAAGAACTTCGCAAGATAAAACACGCTACGGCTGAGCATGGAATTAAGGGAATGCTGGGTCATGGCCGCGTTCTTCGCCATCTGGTCCACGGGAAACTGCTGCCAGTCCTGAAGGTATGGCCAACCCAGAACATAAACCACCCCGGCGGAAAACACCAGGCCCGTCAGCAAGGCTCCCCAGTTGCGCCAGCGGATGAGAGCCAGGGCCATAAACGGCGCCGCCAGCAGCGAGGCGTATTTCGTCAGGACGGACAGGGTCAGCACCGGCAGGGCCAGCCAGCGCCAGCCGGGTTCGATGAGCAGCCACAACGCCAGCAGGATACCCAGAGGCACCCAGAGATCGTTATGCCCGTTGGCCATGACATGCAGCAGGATCAGGGGATTCCAGCCATAAAGCCAGGCCCCCAGCCAGGGACGGTCAATATCCAGCCGGCTCCCCAGGTGGAAGACCAGCGCCGTAACAGCCAGGTGCAGCAGGAGATTCAACCCCTTGAACAGCAGGGCGGCGGCAACAAAGTCCGGACCGGCGAGGGTGCAGACCCACTGAGCCAGGCGTGTAAAGAAGAAGCCGTAAGGGGAAGGATTATCGGTCCAGTGGTCGTGAAACATGGGGTCCGTCTGCCAGTTCGGCACGTCGGCCAGCGGATGCACGTAAGGGTTCAGGCCGTAAAACGCCTGCTGCGCCCCCCGGTTGATATAGCCGTAGAGATCGTGGGAGTGGAACGGCACCACGGCCATCAGGATAAGACCAAACAGCGCCGTCCAGAAGAGGATACCCTTAAGGGACGGCCCCTCGTAGTCCGGCAATCGGCAGGCCCGGTACAACATCAGGAAATAAACCAGTCCGGTCAGACCGATCACGGTGAACAGGGCGCCGTCAAGGGCGATCGTCCCCCAGGGCCTCTCCCAGTCAGCCAGGGCGCCGAAAAATGCCGGGTTCCAGGTCCGGTAGACCAGGGATGAGATTTCCCCGCCCGTCTGCCGCCAGAGGTTCACCGTAGGGATGACCAGCAGGACGTAGAACAAGGCGAACCACCAGCCATAACGCATCAGGGGTTTCATGAACGCCCCTCCGTCAGCAGGCGGACCAGACGATCGGTGATGGGATAACCGGCCATCCGCTCAAAATGGATGAACATGGGGCTGGGATTGCCCTCGATAAAAACGTACTCCCCTTCCGGGGTCCGGCGGATGTCGATACCGGAAAACACCAGCCCCAGGGTTTGGGCCAGGGTCCGGCATCCGGCTTCGACGTCTTCGGGCAATTGGGTCCTGACGATGGGCGCATCGGGATCATCGCGAAAATCCAGGGTCTGGCTGCGAATCTCCGCCGGAAACAGTTCGCCATTGACGTAATAGACCCGGATGTCCACGCCTTCGATGCGCTCCTGGAACTGCACCGGGGCCTTGGCCAGCTCCTTCAGGCGCTCCGGAGACAAATCCGCCTGCGTCACCGGCTGGGTATGGGCGCCGCCACGCACCGGCTTGAAGACGACGCGGCCTTGGAGACGATCGAAGAAAGCCTGCACATGCGCACCGTTATTGGTGACGATGGTTTCCGGCACCCGCAACCCCGCCTGTTTGAGCAGTTTGAGCTGGTACCCCTTGTAGCGGTGCATCTCGATGGCCGCTGCCGGGTTGACCCAGAGACAATCCAGCACCCGGCAGAAACTGCCCAGCGCCGACTCGATCTCCCGGTACGCCATGGAGGCAATATACGCATCGGGAATATGCCCCGTCTCCACCCCGTAGTGATACCGCCAGTATACGGACCGGATGTCGGCAAGGGGGATGTTTTTCGTGCCATGGCCCGCCTGGAAGAATCCGCCGGCGGGGGAATTTTCATCGAAGGTGATGCGCGTTTCGCCGGGAAAACGGCGGGTGTCGAAATAGCAGGCCTCACCGCCCTGCCGTTGAATCCGCTCAAGCACGTGGGCCGCATGGGCCTCTTCCGGCGAACCAAGGACAAGAATCATCGTGGCCCCATTATAACGAACAACGGTCCCCTTGAAAGCGTCTTTCAAAGGAACCGCTGCTTGCCCATTAAAACCTCAACAGGGGTTTTAACGTTGTCGCCCCCCGGTATACCCGGAGGGCGAACATCTGGTTATGCTGTCTGGGCCTGGCTTGCTGCCGAACGTGACGGCATCAGGCCCCGGTAGTAATAGTACCTGGGCGGCACCTCGGCTGGCTCAGGCGGAGGGGTATAACTGTGGCGCACCGCTTCCATCGGCAGTTCCATCGGGTCCAACTGGAAGATGTTCCCGTCGCGGGCCGCCGAAATCATGATGTCGAGCTGGCTCATCGTGTTCGCGTTGCCGCCGAACCGTGCATCGGCACCGGCAATTCTCTCGTAGTTGTTGCGCAGCAGATCCGCCGCCTCCACGTCTTTTCGCAACTGGGCGATCTCCGCTGCCAGGCGCGGATCATAAACCAGGGTGCGGATGCTTTCGAGATACCGCAACCGGTCCTGCATCCGGCCCGTGGCCTCATCCAGTTCCTGACGGCTCAGCTGGCCGTCGCGGTTGGCATCCATCTGCCCCGCCAGGCGCATCAGGTCGATGGTATTCTGTGGACGGCTCGGCTGCCGGTACGGCAATACATCATATTGGCTGATATCATCGGCATTGCCGTCACGGGCCGCTGTCTCGCGCACGTCGTTGGCCGTCATGGAGGCGGCATTGCCATCGGCCCCGGCGATCGTGCCAAAATTCGTCTTCATGAAGCGGGCGGCGTCCGCCTGGCGCTCCAGATTCTTGATGTGGCCACCGAGATCCAGCCACGGGAAAGCCTGATCGAAGCCTTTCAGGATGGCAATCTGCTGGTTCAGCATGGCCGCGTAACGGTCCAGTTCCTGCGGGGTCAACTGGCCATCGCCCTGACCCAACGGACCCCCGTCGGCCTTCTGAAGAATATTGAGAATCTCGTTGGTCTGAAAGCCCGCCTGGCCGCCTTCCTCACCCACCGCCAGGGTGGTGAGGGTCAAATCTTCCTCAGGGGGACGCTGACCGCGATCGCCGCCTTCCTCGCCTACCGCCTGGGACGTATAACGCGGTTGATCCTGGCCACCTTCCTCGTTCAGCGCCGTAGTCGTGGCCTGCCACTGGTAGGGGTTGCCAGCGGGATTATTAAAATTAACGTAGAGTGACATTGCTCTAACGCCTCGCTCTTCAAGTCATGCTCTTCGGGATGCCGGTAAAATATCTATTCGCTCATTATGGGATATATAATTATATGTAATTATAAAAAAACAATTAATAAGAAATAATTGCCCATTATGAGCGGCATAGCACCCGTATCTTTACAAAAGTCCACAAAAAGAGTGATATACCGCGTATTTATTGACCGAAGCAGGTACTCTTTTTTCGATCCCATACCCGAATCCCGTCGATCCAGACCGCCACAGCCTGGGTGTGTCCATCCAGCCAGGCTTTTTCAGGTGAATGCGCCAAAAGGCCCGGCGTCGTAAGCCACAGGGCCATATCCGCAGCCTTGCCGACCGCCAGGGAACCTATCCTCTCATCCATCTTCATGGCCGCCGCCCCTTCCAGGGTGCAATGTCGAAGAGCCTGTGCCGCGGACCAGCCATGCAGCGACGACGCCATCCGGGCCTCGGCTCGCAAATCCAGGTCCCGGTTGCTCAGGCGGCTGTCGGTTCCCAGCCCCACCGGAATGCCTGAATCCCGCCAATCAGCCCAGTCCAGGGTTTCCTCGTGAAGCATCAGGTTGCTGCGCGGACAGTGGCTGACGCCGACCCCATGCTCCCGAAGCACCCGGCGATCCGCCGCCGCCAGGCAGACGGCATGGGCCACAATGAGGCGCTCGGACAGCAAGCCATGCGCCTGGAGATAGGCCACCGGGGACAGTCCCCGTATCGTGGGCTGAAACGTCCGGCCCAGGAGTTGCTGGTGCAGGCGGTTCAGCGAACTTTGCCTGCCCGCCAGCCAGTCGCTTTCCGCACGGGATTCCGCCGCATGGGTATGGACCAGAAATGGGGAACAGGCTTCAATCACGGCTTTCCAGGCGTCAGGCGCGACGTTGTAGGGGGAATGGGGAGAAATCGCCGGTCGGATACGGGGATGCCCGGCAAAAGACGCAAAAAACGCCTGATAGGTCTGAAGAGCAGGCGTCACATCAACGGGATGGGATGCGGGATGGAAGAACTCCAGGGCCACCACGGCCCGCATGCCGGATTCGTCCAGCCCGGCCAGGCTGGCCCCCCGGCTGCTGATGTCGTTGACGCAGGTGGTTCCGGCGGCCAGCATCTCCTCTACCCCCGCCGCGCAGCGGGCCTGCTGTTCCTGCGAAGAGCCGTATTTGCGGGAAAGCGCCACCACATCGAGCAGCCACTGGTCCATGGAGGCCGTCATCGGCACCGGCTCGTCAAAGGAGAGCTCCAGATGGGCGTGGGTGTTGACGAGACCCGGCGTCAGCAGCGACGGGGCGCTGTCAGAGCGCAGATCCGTCACCCGGCAGCCGGGGGGCAGCGAGGAAGGCAGATCGGCAATTCGCCCCACTGAAGCAATCCGCCCGTCCTCGAAGGCCACAAAGCCCTCCGTCAGAGGAGGACCGCTGACCGGCAAAACCCGGTTGGCCAAAAGATAGTCTTTCATCGTTCTTTTATTCTAAAATAGACTCCAGTACGCGGCAGATTTTCTGTACGATTTGCATGCAAGGCATCATTTGAAAGAGGCATAGTCAATCATGGCGGTGAAATATCCCAAGGACGCAAACCCCGAAAAGTTCATGATTCTCCTGTTCCCGTTGATCACCCTTTCGCTGTTCATCGGCGCCATCATCCTGCTCTGGGCCATCAACGTGCTGATCATCCCCATGTTTTTCACCTGATCGTAAAAGTTATTCGCTATGCTTTTTCTGAAAAGTGGGCTAAAATCCTTTATTAGATACCATCTCCTCCATCCGGGTAATGAACTAAGAATTGTATACACGATATAATACTGGAGAGAAATCGCTTTGGGGTTGGTCCGCAACTCTCGTTCCCTCTTCGTTTTTATTTACATGAGAGCCTAAAAACTAAAGAAGCAGGCTCTTACAGTCGATAAAGAGAGAAACACAAGGAGTCTCCAATGGCTATTCAGGATCGTCATAACCATATGGAACTAGCCTTTATGGAAGCTCTTAGGCAAGATTTTCTGCAGAGGCCAATTTATGTCCGTCGTAACGACGAGACAGGCCTTTATGTAGCCTGGGATGATGAAAACCCTACACTTAGCGCTTATGGCGAGAACCAAGAAGAAGCGCTGAGAAATCTTATAAGAAATTATTTAGAAGCACATTTTGCATAGTAATTTATTTGTTGACCAAACAAATTATTGTATATTAAGATGTCTTTCATTAAGGCATCTTAATTTTTGGGCAATGACATGGATGGCAAATTAGAAGAGCTAACACTTGAGGCGACCAAAAGACTACTTAGTCCATTGGTTGAGGCTGGAAGCATAGAAATAGTTAGCTTTGGTCCTGACACTCTTCATGAGAACAAAGCCTTTCTTACATTGAAGGTGCAAGATAAGATAATTCGCCCCATCTCTATTCATAAAGATATTGCCTTAAAAGATGTGATCAAGCTAGATCATGATTTAGAAAGAGTTTTTAAAGATTATGTTGTAAAACAGCAAGAAAGTGAAAAAACCAGAGCCCCTCTTCCAGAATTAAACCAATTATTTCATACCGAGATAAAAAGCATTAAGGCTCTTTTGGAGCACCACAACAAAAGAATTGAGAGACTTGAGCAAGAGCTTAAAGAGACTTTTACCAAACAATTAGATGACGCAAAGCAAGAACTTGAAAAAACCCACCGTACTTATAGCCTATACTTCGGCATTCTTGTTATTCTCCTAGTGCAGCTATTCTTGTTTTCTCTTTCAAACCAAGTGGAAAAAGCCCAGCAGGAAATCGAGTTAAGATTCTCCAGAGGTGAGATTATACTAGGAGAAGTGCAGACATTGAAAGAGAAAGTCGCTGCTCTTGAAACAAAACTGAAAGACAGGAATACCACCGAAACTCTGCAGCCTTCGGAAGAACCCGCTCCAAGCAAAAGCCCTCGGGAATAAACCGAGGGCCTAGTAACATGGAGTAATGATAATCGGAACGATAAACGCTAAATTGGGATGATTCTAGCGTTTGGAGAACTGGTAGGCCTTGCGGGCTTTTTTCAGGCCGTACTTTTTCCGTTCCTTCACGCGGGCGTCGCGGGTCATAAAGCCCTCGTCACGCATGATTTTCTCGAATTCCGGGTTGGTGTCGGACAGGGCGCGGGCCAGACCCATGCGGATGGCGTCCGCCTGGCCGGACTTCCCGCCGCCGGTCACCTTGCACAGCACGTCATACTGTCCCTGCACACCAGCGGCCACCAGGGGCTGCATCACCGGGACTTCCAGCGCCTTGCGGAAACCGAGGTAGAGATCGGCATCCTGACCGTTGATCATGATCTTGCCGGTGCCCGGCTTGATGCGCACGCGGGCGATGGCTTCCTTGCGACGGCCCGTTCCGCGGGTGCCGACCTTGGGGTATTTCTGCTTCTCTGCCATTATCTGATGACCTCCAGTTCCGTGTAGGTTTCCGGTTTCTGGGCTTCATGCGGGTGCTCCGAACCCGCGTAGACCTTCAGCTTGGTGATAAGCTGACGCCCCAGACGGTTGTGGGGAATCATGCCCCAGACCGCTTTCTCGACGGCACGAGTGGGGTGCTTTTCCATCATCTGCTCGAAGGTCAGGGTTTTCAGCCCGCCCGGATAACCGGTGTGGTGGCGGTAGAGCTTGTCCGTCTGCTTTTTGCCGGAGACCTTGATCTTCTCGGCGTTGATGACGACCACAAAGTCGCCCGTATCGATGTGCGGGGTGTACTGCGGCTTGTGCTTGCCCCGCAGCAGGTTGGCCGCCAGTGAAGCCAGACGCCCCAGGGTCTTGCCCTCGGCGTCGATGATCCACCATTTGCGCTCAACCTCAAGAGGCTTTGCAGAGTATGTTTTCATTGGGTTGAAACTCCATTGTTACTAGCCGGTTCAATGCCTGAACCAATTCATCGTCCTTGAAGGGTGCCTGATCGTCGGGATAGTCGATGGCCATTAGGGTCAATCCACTGGCTTTGGCTGTCGGCCCGAACTGATTGGCATAAACCGGGTCCTGTTTTTCGATGATCCTGCGGACCTGCTCGAGGGGAACGGGGTCCCGATCTCGCCCAACGGCCAAAAGCAGGCCCATCAGGTTCCTAACCATTTTATACAGAAAACGCGTGGCGACAACATCAAAATTGATCATTTCGCCCTCGCGGGTCACCCTAGCATACTCCACATGACAGATATCATCAACCACGTTCGTATCAGGATTTTTGAAGCTTTTGAAGTTCTGGACCCCGATAAATACTTTCGCTGCCTCATTCATCACGTTTTCATCCAGCGGATGCGGGCACCAGAAGGCGTCTGCCGGGGCAAGAGCGGAGGGTTGCGGACGGTTGAGCACCCGGTACCGGTACCACTTGCGGCGGGCCTTGCCGCGGCTGTGGAACTGCCGCCCCACGTCCAGGGCGGCATCCTTTACCGTAATATCTCCCGGCAGCACCGCATTAAGCGCCGCGGAAAGATCCAGGATGTTCGCCAGTCCGCTTTCCGGCAGATCGAAATGAGCCACCTGGCCCCGCGCATGCACCCCCGCATCGGTCCGGCTGCAGAGGTTCACCGCGGAAACCTCCAGGTTCAGCGCCCGCAGGGCATCCTGCAACGCCTGCTGGATGGTGGGACGAACCACGCCGTGATGCACCTGGTATTGACTGCCGCAGTAGGCCGAGCCGTTATACTCCACCAGCAACGCATGGCGCTGCTGGAGAATAAAAGCTTCCGTTGCCGGAGAGGTCATTTGCCGCCGCTTCTTGGTCCCTAATCAACCAGTTCGATCACGGCCATCGGTGCCGCATCGCCCCGGCGCGGAGGCGCCTGGATGATACGGGTATAGCCGCCCTGGCGTTTTTCAAACCGGGGGCCGACGTTGCGGAAGATCCGGCGCAGAACGGTTTCAGGAATTTCCTTGCCGCTTTTGCCGTCCTGGATCAACTCACCGGTTTTCTGGTTGTAGATCAACCGGGAAACCTGGCGGATGGCGTGGAGATCGCCGCGCTTGGCCAGCGTAACGATCTTGTCGGACACCTCTTTGAGGGCCTTGGCCCGCGGCAGGGTGGTCGTGATCTGATCGTGGGTGAACAGGCTGGTGGCCAGGCTGCGCATCAGGGCCTTGCGTTGGTCGGCGGGTTTGCCGAGGTGATGAACTTTTCTGCGGTGTCTCATGGCGCTTTGGTTCCTGTCTTCTGAATCGCTCTAGTAGGCGGACTCGATTTCCGCATCTTCCGGGTTCGGCTTGAGATTCAGCCCGAACGCCTTGAGCCGCTCGATCACCTCGTCGGACGATTTCTTTCCGAAGTTCTTGATAGCGAGCAGATCGGCCTCGGACTTCTGAAGCAGTTCGGAAATGCTGTTGATGTTGGCCCGCTTGAGGCAGTTGAACGCCCGGACGGACAGTTCGAGATCCTCAATGGTAATGTTGGCGGCCACGTTGTCCTCTTTGGGCTTTTCCTCTTCCTTCGGCTGGGGCACAAGGGTGGGAATGCCGGAAAGGGACGCGATGGGCACCAGGTGCTCAATGAGGATGTTGGCGGCCTGGCTCAGCGCGTTGCTGACCTCGATGCTGCCGTTGGACCAGATTTCCAGCACCAGTTTGTCGTAGTCGGTGCGCTGGCCCACGCGGGTTTCCTCAACGGTGTAGGCCACCCGCCGGATCGGCATGAAGGCGGCATCGATCATCAGGGTGTCCACGGCCTTGCCCTTGCTGGTGACGTGATCTTCGGCAGACACGTAGCTCCGTCCGGTCTCGCAGGTGAGATCCGCATGGAAACCGCCGCCTTCGGTCACGGTGCAGATTTTCCAGTCCGGGTTGACGACCTTCACGTCGGCAGGCACCTCGATGTCGCCGGCAAACACCGGGCCGGGCTTGTCCACGTCGAGTCGCAAGTACTGCGGCTCGTCGCTTTCAGACCTGAGCACCACACCCTTGAGGTTGAGCATCACGTCCAGCACGTCCTCGACAACGCCGGGAATGGTGGTGAACTCATGGGTGACGCCTTCAATGCGAACAGACGTGACGGCCACACCCGACAGGCTCGACAGCAACACACGGCGCAGCGAGTTGCCCAGTGTGGTTCCGTAGCCCCTTTCCAGCGGCTCAATCACGTATTTACCGTAGATGGAACCATCGGAATCGGTGGTCGTATTGACGCATTTGATATTGAGTTGGTGCTCCATGTTCGGCAGAGGCCTCCAAAGAATTTCTGAAACTTTAAAAGGGGATGTGCGCAGTTTTCCTAGCGCGAGTAGTACTCGATGATGAGCTGCTCGTTAATGGTCTGGTCCATTTCCTCGCGTTCGGGAACGGAAAGGAACTTCACGGTCAGGTTTTTGACGTCGGTCTCGATCCACTGGGGAACGTGGGGAGAGCGGCCTTCCTGGAGGGCGGTCACCATCGCCCTGCTGCGCTCGCGGATGGTGATGACATCACCCGGCTTCATCAGGTAGGAGGGGACGTTCACCTTCTGACCGTTGACAAGCACATGGCCGTGAACAATGATCTGCCGGGCCTGAGGCCGGGAATGGGCGAGGCCGGAGCGGTAGAAAATGTTGTCCAGGCGGCTTTCAAGGCGCTGGAGCAGGATGGTGCCGGTCACGCCCTTGCGGCTGGCGGCATACTGGTATATTTTGCGGAACTGCTTCTCCAGCAGACCGTAGGTCCGGCGCACCTTCTGCTTCTCGCGCAGCTGGATGGCATATTCGGACAGCTTCTTGCGGGCCTGGCCATGCTGACCCGACGGATAGGGACGACGCAGGCTCTCGGTCTTCGGATACCCGTCAAGGGTTCCGCCCGAATTGCGGGCCTGCTTGGTAACGGATCCTCTGTAACGTGCCAAAACGGGGACTCCTTTGATTACACGCGACGACGCTTGGGAGGACGGCACCCGTTATGAGGGATCGGGGTGACATCCTTGATCATGGTGATTTCGAGTCCGGCTACCTGCAACGCCCGGATGGCGGTTTCCCGACCGGCTCCGGGGCCGCTGACGTAGACCTCGACGGAACGCATCCCCTGATCCATGGACTTACGGGCCACGGATTCGGCTGCCTGCTGGGCCGCGAACGGCGTCCCCTTGCGGGCACCCTTGAATCCGGAGCTGCCGGCACTGGCCCAGGCAATCGCATTGCCCTGCGGGTCAGTCGACGTCACGATGGTGTTGTTGAACGTGGATTGGATGTGAACGGTTCCCTGGAGAACGTTCTTTTTCTCTTTACGCTTTTTGGTCGCTTGTTTCGGTTTTGCCATGGCGGTCTAACCTGTTCCTGTCGTCTCTATGCTTGCTGCTTCAAACGGGGACTTTTCTAGGCTTTTTTCTTCATCGGAGCGCCGCGACGGCCCCGACGGGTTCTGGCGTTGGTCTTGGTGCGCTGGCCGCGGGCTGGCAGACCTTTTCTGTGGCGCTGGCCGCGATAGGAGTTGATCTCGATAAGCCGCTTGACGTTGAGGCCCTCCATCCGGCGAAGATCGCCTTCCACCTGGTAGTGGCTCTCAATCTCGTCTTTCAGGGCCGTCACTTCGCTCTCGGAAAGATCCTCGACCCGTTTGTCGGGATCGATGCCGGTGGCTGCCAGGATTTTCACGCTCAGCGTGGACCCGATACCGAAAATATAGGGGAGGGCAAACCGGATTTTCTTTTTCCGGGGAAGATCGACACCTACGATTCTAGCCATTAACGACTCCTAAACTGTTCAAACCTGTCTGATTACGGACAATCTGCGGGTGGGGTCAATAAAGTAATGTAAAAACGATAGGGAATCAAGAGGTTACACCGAAAAACGCCGCGAGGGGATTAACTTTTGTAATTGTGCCGCCGTGGAAAGGACACGGCAACGGGCCGGTCGCAATGACCGGCACCTTATTGCGACCCGTCGGCGCCCGCCATGGACAACTAGCCCTGACGCTGCTTGTGCTTGGGGTTTTCGCAGATAATCGCCACCCGGCCCCGACGACGGATGACCTTGCACTTTTCGCAAATCTTTTTAACGGATGCGCGCACTTTCATGGCGGTTTGAAATCCTTCTTTCTTTCGTTGGGAACACCTTATTTTTTAAGCCGGTAGGTGATGCGTCCACGGGTCAGGTCGTAGGGAGAAAGCTCCACCTTGACCTTGTCGCCGGGCAATATCCGGATGAAATGCTTTCGTATCTTACCAGAAATGTGGGCCAGGACAACCATGCCGTTTTCCAGTTCGACCATGAAGGTCGCGTTGGGCAACGCCTCGTTGACGGTTCCTTCCATTTCAATGACGTCTTTGGCCATGGGTTTGTTTCAGCCAGCCTGTTCCATTTACACGCAAATCCGGATGCAACGCCCTAATCAAGGATTGTGAGGATGTCGGGATCACCTTCCGTAACGACTACTGTATGCTCAAAATGGGCCGATGGCAAGTGGTCTGTTGTCAAGACGGTCCACCCGTCCTCGGCGGTGTAGACGTCGTCACCGCCCAGGTTGAACATTGGCTCGATGGCCAGCACCGAACCCGGACGCAATACCGGTCCGCGCTGCCCCGTACGGAAGTTGTGAACGAAGGGTTCCTCGTGAAGCTTGCGCCCGACCCCGTGGCCGCCGTAGTTTCGCACCAGGCCGTAGCCGTATTTTTTATTCACATCCTCCACCGCGCCGGAGACATCCTCCAGGTGGTTGCCGTCACGCATCATGGCGATGGCCGCAAAGAGGCTCTCCTTTGTGGCGTCCAGCAGCTTCTGCAGATCCTCAGGGATTTCGCCCACACCCGCCGTAAAGGCGGCGTCGGCAATCATGCCCTTGTACGTCGCGCCCACGTCCACGCTGATAACGTCCCCTTCCTTGAGGACCCGCTCTTCGCTCGGAATACCGTGGACCACCTCGTCGTTGACGGAGGTGCACAGCGTCGCGGGAAAACCGTAATACCCCTGAAACGTGGGCAGGGCGCCGGATTTTCGGACATGCTCCTCGGCAAGGGTGTCGAGTTCCTTGGTGGTGATGCCGGGGCGCAGGTTCTCGCGCACCAGGGCATGAACTTCGGCCACGATGCGGCCCGCCTTTTTCATCAGGCTGATCTCGTGGCGGGATTTTCGATCGACGGTTGCGCTCATAATACTCATTTTATCCGATTCCCAAAAAGACGCTACACGCCTGACGCTAGACGCGAACGACTTTCATCAGGAGAGCAATGGCCAGGGGCACGGCCAGCGCCAGGAGGATTCCCAGGGTTTTGCTCAGCCCCGGCTGCGGCTCCTTGAGATAGTTTTCCATGTTCAGCAGCAGTTCCTCGGTGATGGCCTCCGGCTTGCGATCCCCGTTGAGTTCGGTCAGCAGGCCCATGCCGTCGAGCTTGTCGATCATCGGCTGGGTGTCCGCCTTGAAGGATTCGAGGCGCTTGCGCACCACCTCTTCCTTGTCGTCGTCGCGCTGGTAATAATCCGGGTTGCTGGCCAGGAAGGTCTTCTCATCGGTCGTGCCGGGATCGAACCCAGGCGGGTGGAAGCCCGCGATGCGCAGGTTGTAGACGTTGCCCGTGGGCTTGTGGAAGACCCGGCCCGCGGCGCGGTCAATCAGGGTTTGGGGGTCCTCGAACTTGAGGTAGAAAGCCTTGGCGAGATCGGCGCCCACTTTATTGCACATATCGAGCAATTTGTCGAGTTGTTCGATATTGCGGGGGAAGCCGTCGAGGATGAAGCCGGTGACGTTGGGGTTCTTGCGGGCGGCCTTGGTCAGCCCTTCTTCCAGCACCCCGATGACAATATCGATATCCACCAGCTTGCCCGCCTTCTGGGCATCCCGGATCTTCTGACCCAGCGGGTTACTCTCGTCGGCGGCAGCTTCACGCAGCAAGGCGCCCATATCCACCTTGGAAAGCTTGTCCGGGTATGTTTTCAACAGGGCACCGGTCTGGGTCCCCTTGCCGCCATTGGGCGGGGCGATGAACGGGAAAAACCGCTTACCTTTCAAATCCTGCTGTTCAGCCATCGGAAAACTCCTTCCAAACCGTGAAATTGCTGTGTTCATTTGCTTTTCCCCTTTCCCCCGGTGTCTCTCTCAGTGATATTCAGTTTTCAGTGAACGTTTGCTACTTGAGGAAGCCCTCGTATTGCCGGGCTAGCAGATGGACCCGGATCTGGTTCACCGTATCCAGTGCCACACCTACCATGATGATGAGCGACGTGGCCCCCAGACCGGCGAGAGTCGGAATCCGGAAAACCTGGGGCGCGTAGGACGCAATGAGCGTAATACCCGCAATGGCGAAGGCCCCGATCCAGATGATGCGCGTGAGGATCTCCTCCAGCTTGTCCGCCGTCGGCTTGCCGGGCTTGACGCCGGGAATGGAACTGCCGTACTTCTTCAGGTTCTCCGCAATCTCCTTGGGCTGCATGCTGGGGATGATCGAGGCATAGAAAAAGGTGAAGAAGATCACCAGCCCGAACATGATCAGACCGTAGAACCAGCCGTTGGAACCGATCCAGACCTGGTAGAAGGTCTTGGCCTCGGCGAAGAAGCTGCCCGGTTCCGGGGTGGCCAGGTTGAAGACCGTATCCGGAAAGGCCAGCACCGCGAAGGCGAAGATGATGGGCATCACCCCCGCCGGATTGATCTTGAAGGGGATGTGGGTGTTCTGGCCGCCATAGATCTTGTTGCCCACCTGGCGTTTGGCGCTGACGATAAAGACGTTTCGCGTGGCTTCCTGGAGGATGATGATCAGCCCCACCAGCGCCAGGAAGACGGCCAAAAGCAGCACCAGCAGGAAGGACCGTTCCGGGTCGCCGGAAACCAGGGTGTAGGTCCGGTCCGCATAGACCGGAATCCCGGCCAGAATACCGATAAAGATGAGCAGTGACCCGCCGTTGCCGATCCCGCGCTCGGTGATCATCTCGGCCAGCCACAGGGCGAACACCGCCCCGCCGGTCAGCGACGCCACCGCCGCGATCCAGAAGAACGTCGGGTCCACGCCGGGCAGCAGGCTCGTCCCCCCCTGGGTAATCAGGCGGACAATGAGCGAGCCTTGCAGGATGGCCAGCGCCACGGTGAGATACCGGGTAATCTGGGACACCTTCTTGCGGCCCTGCTCTCCTTCCTCTTTCTGCAACTCCTCCAGGCGGGGAATCACCACCGTCATCAGCTGCATGATGATGGAGGCGGTAATGTAGGGACCGATGCCCAGCGCCAAAATGGAGAGCTGACCCAGGGCGCCGCCGGAGAACAGGTCCAGGAAGCCGCCGAGACCCCCCTGAAGATACTGCGCCATCGCGTCCGGGTGTACGCCCCAGATGGGGATCTGTACACCCAGACGGTAGATGGCAATAGCCGCAATGGTAAAGAGGATTTTTTCCTTGAGTCCCGACGCCTGGAACATCGCAACCAGATCATCGAGCCGGGGTACCTGGGACTTGGGTTTTGCCACGGAAAAACTATCCTCTTCGAATCAATTCAACGGAACGTTCACTCAGCACCGACCAGGACGACGGAGCCACCGGCGCCTTCAAGCTTCTCGCGGGCACCGGGCGTTGCGTAGTGGGCATGCACCGTCACCTTGCGCTTGCAGTCACCTTTGCCCAGCAGACGGAGTCCGTCCATGCCAGGGCGCAGCAGGCCGCGCTCGATGAGCAGGTCATAGGTCAGTTCGGTTTCGTCCGGCAGAAGCACTTCCTCAAGATCGCAGACGTTGAGTTCCAGCCATTTACGAACGTTGGGCTGGAAGAAGCCCTTGAACTTGGGGAGCCGACGGTAGGCCGGCATCTGTCCGCCTTCGAAGCCCCGTTTCTGGGAGTTCCCGGAACGCTGACCTTCACCGTTATGGCCGCGGTTGGAGGTTTTACCGGCACCGGACGCCCGGCCCCGGCCAACCCGAAGCTTGGGCCGGGTTGCGCCCTTGGCCGGGCGCAGGGAGGTCAGGGTGATTGCCGGGGATTCCTGGGAATCCTGGCCTTGCCTGGATTTTGTTTTCGCTGAAGTTGTCTTGGCCATTGTTATGCCACCTCCACGGTAATCAGGTGGGAAATCCGGGTCACCATTCCCTTGATGGTGGGACTGTCGGCATGCTCGACCACGTCGTGCAGCTTTTTCAGTCCGAGGGCCCGGGCCACCTTGCGGTGCTTCTCCGGGCGTCCGATCAGGCTGCGGGTCAGCCTGATGCGGAGTTTTTTCTGTTGAGCCATGATGCGTGTTACCTCCGAAAAAGCTACTGAAGAATCTGCGACACTGTCATACCACGGCCTTTGGCAATCGTTTCAAAGGTCCTGAGTTCTTCGAGACCTTGAATGGCTGCGCGGGCCACGTTCAGCGGCGAGTTCGATCCGAGGGATTTCGAGAGAATGTCGCCAATGCCGGCCAGTTCAAAGACGGCACGGGCGGCCCCCCCGGCAATCACCCCGGTCCCTTCGGAGGCGGGCCGCATCACGATGAAGCTGCCGCCGGCTTTCGCCTTGACCATGTGGGGAATCGTACGGTTGTGCAGCGGGACGTCAATCAGGTTCTTGCGGGCCGCAGCGACCCCTTTCTGAATGGCGCCGATGACTTCGTTGGATTTGCCAATGCCCAGACCCACCTGACCGTTGTTGTTGCCAACAACCACCACGGCTCGGAAGCTCAGCTTCTTGCCGCCCTTGACGACTTTCGTCACGCGGCGGATCTGGATGACTTTCTCTTTCCAGTCACTGTCGCCAGCGGCCTGCGGGGCACCCTGACTCGGATTTGCCAACTGCTGCTTTTGCTTGGCTTGTGCGTTGTCCATCGTTGATCCAAATCCTTCAATTAATACGTAAATTTGAGAATCGCCAATGTAACACAACAGCAAATCACGAAGCAAGCAACCTTCTCCCGCACGGACGCTGTTATATGAGGGAGAAAATTGTTTTTCCGGTCCAGTTCACGCTACATTTTAGGCATGAGCATGATTCACGTCCTCAAAACCAACCGCCTGGTCCAGTTTCTCATCGTCGGCCTGTGGCTGCTGCTGGTGGGATTCCTGCTGACCGTGCGCACCGTGGGCGAAGCCGGCCCCCACGCCATCGAGCCGCTGCCGGTCCCGCCGACCCAGGAAAACGGCCCGGACGGTTTTGACTTCCTGGTCATCGGCGACACCGGCTCCGGCGCGTCGTTCCAGTTCGACGTGGCCAAACAGATGATGGCCCGCTACGAGCAACAGCCCTACACGCTGGTGCTCCACGTCGGCGATATCATCTATCCCAGCGGCGAATTCCGCAAAAGCGGCGACGAACTGTACAAAAAAGTGTATGCCCCCCTGATGGACAAGGGGGTCGAATTCAGGACGGTTCTGGGCAACCACGACGTCCGTTACGGTTACGATCCCGGCGCCCTGGCGTTCTACGGCATGCCGGACCGGTATTACCATTTTTCCAGGGGCAACGTGGATTTCTTCGCCATCGACACCAACATCATGAACCGGGACGAGCAGCGCCAGTGGCTGGATGAGGCCCTGGCAAAAAGCGACGCCCGCTGGAAGATCGTCTACGGCCACCATCCCATCCACTCATCCGGCCAGCACGGCCCCAACACCGCCCTCAGCCGACGGCTGGCACCCCTGCTGATCAAACACGGCGTGGATTTCTACATCGCGGGCCACGAGCATAACTACGAGCGCTTTGAGCCGATCCGGGGCGTGGTTCACCTGGTTTCCGGCGGCGGCGGCGCCTGGCTGCGCTCTTTCGCCAAAGAGCAGCCCCATTCCAAGGTGCGCCTGAGCACCCATCATTTCCTGGACTTCCAGGTCCGGGGGGACACGATCCGGTTTCAGGCCGTCGACAAGACCGGCCGGGTTATCGACGCGGAAGTTTTCAGGAAGCAGCCCGCCATCCGACCCCTGACCAGGGACCAGAAACTGAAACCTGCCGCCTGACGAGCAGGTTATTTGTCCGGCGCGGCCTTGACCAGCACCATGACCTCGGACGCCCACTGGATGGCCTCGGCATAAACGCCGGGGATCGCTTCCGGGTCCAGATCCAGTTCGGCGCAGAGGGCTTCCACCCGATCCCAGTCCAGTCCTTCGTAGGCCTTGACCAGTTCATAGATGGGCGCATGGGTGGACGGCTGCCCCAGCAGGGGGTTCTTGATCTCGCCGGGCAGGGGAATATCCGCCAGCACATCGCCCATGGGTTTGTCCAGAATGGCATCCACCCGCGAGAACATCCCCATCAGGAACATCTCGTCAAAGGACAGGTTGCTCAGGTTGGATTGGGCCGCCAGATCCTCGCACAGCTTGGCCCGCATGGCGGCGTTGACCAGCAGCTCAGTGGGCTTGTCGCTGCCCAGTTCGGCCAGGGCGATGAGGTTAACCCATTTTTTGAGCTGCATCTGCCCTAAAAAGACCACGGCCTGCTGGATGGACTCAATCTGCTTCGTCAGGCCGAAGGCGGCGGAGTTGATATAGCGCAGCAGCTTGTAGGTAAGCGACACGTCGCGCTTGATCACATCGCTGACCTTGTTGAAATCCACGTCCGCCTGGTTGATGGTGCGCAGCAGCTCCAGCTTTACCAGCTTGGATTCGGGCATGCGGCGACCTTCCACAATTTCGGGCTTCGAGAAGAAGTAGCCCTGGAAGTAGACGAACCCCTCCTCCACGGCCTGCCGGAACTCTTCATGGGTTTCGATTTTTTCCGCCAGCAGCTTGATATTACGGGCCTTGGCCTTTTCCACCACGGCCAGCCGCTCCTCGTCGGAACTGAGGCGGTAGTCCACCTTGATGATATCGGCATAATCCAGCAGACCGGCGTTCTCGTCATCGAGGACGAAATCGTCGAGGGCACGATGTAACCCGCCTCTTTCAGGCGCCGACAGGCGGCCATGCACTCGTCCTTCGCCTTGACCTGCTCCAGCACCTCAATCACCGCATATTCCTTGGGCAGATGCATGGCGAAATCGTCGAGCAGCAGCTGCTCGGAGAAGTTGATAAACGCCTTTTTCCCGCTGACCAGGCCCTGCATGGTATCGAGAACCAGGTCCATGATGATATTGGACGTGGCCACGTCACCGTCCACATCCTTGGGAAAGGCATTGTCCAGCCCTTTTCGAAACAGCAGCTCGTAGGCATACACGTCCCTGTTCTGGGTAAAAATGGGTTGCCGGGCAACGAACGTCCGCATGTAAACGGGTTCATCCACGCCGTTACCAACGCTATTCTCAGCATTCACGACCACAGCCAGTCTTCCTTATTTTTTCGGGGGACACACAATCTCACGCAATTATGAGATGCATCGACCAAACCGGGCCAAAGCTTTAGCCGGTTTCCGGGAGTTCTTTCGTACTATTTTTCCTCCAGGAGCCTGTATATCCGGGTTTTCGGGCATCCCCCCAAAAAGTCGGCGCCGCGACGTTGTAATAATTCTTCGCAATCAGGGACGCGGTTGGCCTTGAAAGAACGTCCAGACTGCCTGTGTCCCATCCAGTTCCTGGCTGACCCGTCCCACAATCCAGGCGGGGAGATAGGGTTGACCCTGCGGCCAGGTATGGCCGCCGCCTTCGATGACGTACAGCACCACAACGCTACCGTCGCTCCCCGGATAGATGGTTTTCGTAACGCGGGTGCCGTCGCCGGGGTTCATTTCCGGCAGAACGGTCCGGCGAACCGGATGGAGATCCCGGTTGAAGCCAAGCTGTCCGGCCCAATAGAGGGCACTTTCCGAAGCGGAAAGAACGGCGCCCCGATCCTGCCGCCCCACCCTGACCTGCCCGCCCGCAAAGGGAACCAGGGGATCGTCCGTACCGCTGATCATCAGCATGGACACCGGTGATGACGGCTGGCAACGGCGCGTCAATCTTTCCGGGATGGCCGAGGCCACCAGGGCCACGGCGGCAATTTTTCCGGAGAGTTCACAGGCCAGACGGGCGGACATCATCCCGCCGTTGGAAATGCCGCCTGCGTATATCCGCCGCGGATCAATCGGGTAGGCCCCCTCCATCTTACGGATGAGAGCATCGATAAAGCCCACGTCATCGATGTTTTCCACATGGGCCGGAATGGACGCCACGCCGCGTCCGTCATTCCACTGGCGTTTGTATGCCTGTGGATAGACCAGAATCGCCCCGTCACGATCCGCCAGGGGTTTCAGACGGTTTTTCACCAGCGCATCGAAACGGTCCGCCCTGCCCCCGCCGCCATGGAGCATCAGCACCAGCGCGGGACGGGCATCCTTGACCCGTGCAGACGCCGGAACATAGACCCAGTATTCGCGGGGCATGCCCTGGTAAGTCAGTTTCTCCTTGCGCCAGATCGCCTTTTCCGCCGCCTCCGCCGGTATCATCGCCAGCAGGGGCAGGAGCACGAGCATACCGCACAAGAATTTCATCATGCCGATTCCTGTCATCATGGCTTTTATTATCCCGGATAGATCAATATTTTTAAAAGATGCGATTAGTCTACAAACGGATGGTGTATAATTTGTATGAATTCAGGTTATTTGTTGTATAAATTTCGGATAGTCGGATCGAGTCGGGGCCTGCCGGGATGAAAATCAAAATTAAGGAAGTCGCCAAGGACAAGAAGGACTGGAGCCTGTACAAGCTGGCCAAGGAGTTGTCCTTGCCTCAACAGACGGTGTATTCGTGGGCCAGCGGTCGTACCCAGCCCAGCTACGAGAACATGGACCGCCTCTGCGACATCCTCGACTGCGCCGTCGGCGACCTCTTCGAAGCCGAACCGGTCCAGCGCAAGCTGTTTTAGGAGAGCAGCAGAGCATGACCGAACTCATCTTCCAGCGTTCCAAGGAATTTCTCCCATACCCCTTGGAGATCCTGGTGGATGGGGAGGAAAGGGGACTGGTAAAGAATGGAAAAACCTTCCGGCTGACCCTGCAACCCGGGAACTATAATCTTCAACTTCGACAACGCGTCAACCTGTACAGTGAAGCATGGGAATTTCTGTTTCTGGGAAAACGGATCAGCCCCCCGCTGCCGGTCACAGTGAACGACAGAGAGGTCCAGCATTACCAATGCTGCGTGGCCGAAAAACCTTGGTTGGCTGGCCTTGTTGAAGCCGGGCCATTGATTCTCCCCTTGGGTTGGCTTCTTCTCTCTATGTTTATTTTCAACTTCCGTCTCCCTGTAGAGGGAGCTTTTTATCTGATACTGGGCGCTTTTGCAGTTACGCGGTACAGCACTCGGTTTTCGTTTATCCGCCCCACCGTCACACCCATTCCTGAAGATCTGCTACGGCAGTGAATCCTTCAACCACCAACTGCCAGATTACGACATGGCTTGAACCGACTCGCCCATGCAGATTTCGTCGATGAGGAGCGGGGGGTCGACGGGGGTGTCGGAGAAGGTGATGGCCTCGTGCAGCAGATCCAGGGCATCCGCCTCGCCTTTGGGGCCGACATGGAGTTCTGCCAGCGTCTCGCCCGCCTCCACACAGTCGCCGACTTTTTTGTGCAGCACCACGCCCACGCCCAGATCAATGGGGTCCCCTTTTTTCGCCCGGCCTGCGCCCACAGCCTTCGCCGCCTGGGCGATTTTAAGGGAGTCAATCCCGGCAATATAACCGGAGCGCGAGGCCGGAAACAGCCGGATTCGGGCGGGCTGGGGCAACTGGTTAAAGTCGGCGAGGGCTTCTATATCCCCACCCTGGGCGGCCACCAACTCCTGGAATCTGGAAAACGCCGATCCGTCCTCGATCCGGGCCATCAGCTCGGCCTCGGCATGCGTCGGATTCGGCGCCTTTCCGGCGCTGACCAGCGTAATGGCCCCCAACTGGACGCAAAGTGCCAGCAGGTCCTTCGGCCCTTCGCCCTTGAGGGTGTTCACCGTTTCCACAATTTCCACGGTATGGCCGATGGCATAACCCAGAGGCTGGTTCATGGAGGAGATGACGGTGGAGATGGAGCGCCCAAGACGGCGACCCACCTCCCGGCAGGTCCGGGCCAGCTCGCGGGCCTCGTCCAGGGTTTTCATGAAGGCCCCCCGGCCAAACTTGATGTCCAGCACGATGACCTTTGCGCCGGAGGCCACCTTCTTGGAGACGACAGAAGCGGCAATCAGGGGAATGTTATCCACCGTGGCGGTCACGTCACGCAGGGCATACATTTTGCCGTCGGCGGGGGCCAGATCTGCCGTCTGGCTGGAGATGGCCAGCCCGATTTGATTGACCTGCCGGATAATCTCGTCGTTGCTCAGGGTCACACGGAAACCGGGGATGGCCTCCAGCTTGTCAATGGTCCCACCGGTAAAGCCCAGCCCCCGGCCTGAGAGCTTGGCCACCTTGACCCCGCAGGCCGCCAGCATGGGAGCCAGCACCAGGGTGGTCTTGTCGCCCACGCCGCCGGTGCTGTGCTTGTCCACCACGACGCCATCCACTTTGGAGAAGTCCAGCACCTCGCCGGATTCCACGAAATACTTCGTCAGCCAGGTGGTTTCATCCAGATTGAGGCCGTTGATGCAGGCCGCCATCAGCCAGGCGGAGATTTGATAATCTGCGGCCTGGCCGCTGACCATGCTTTCCACCAGGAACCGGATCTCTTCCTCGCCATGCGTTTCGCCCCGGCGTTTTTTATCTATAATCTGGATGACGTTCATCGATTCAACAACCTCCCGAACCCGGCAATGGCCCATTTATAGCAGTATCGCCGGGGATATGCAAACAATAGGCAGAGAGGGCGCACCGTGATTTCCGATCCCAACCAGTTGATGCAGGACCTGGCGGAGAGCATCCGCATCATCCAGTCGCGCTACGACAAACCGATCAGCGCCGGGCTGATCCTTGGCTCCGGTTTGGGCGCCTTTGCCGACAGCCTGGAAAACGCCGTCCGCATCCCCTATGATGAGATTCCCCACTTTGCCCGCTCCAGCGTGGAGGGGCATTCCGGCACGCTGGTACTGGCGGAATTCGAGCCGGGTTTCTCCGTGGCCTGCATGCAGGGGCGTTTTCATTATTATGAAGGCCACGACATGGGCACCGTCGTCTACCCGGTGCGGGTGATGCAGCAGCTGGGGGCGGAAATCCTTATCGTCACCAACGCCGCAGGCGGCATCAACGCCGATTTCAGGGCCGGGGATCTCATGCTGATTACGGATCACCTGAACCTGATCGGGAATAATCCCCTGATCGGCAAGAACTGCGACGACCTCGGTCCGCGTTTTCCGGATATGTCCGAGGCATACAGCGCGACATTGCGGATCATTGCCCAGGAAAAGGCGAAAGAACTGGGCATCGACCTGAAGCAGGGCGTGTACGCCGCAGGCAGCGGCCCCACCTACGAGACACCGGCGGAGGTCCGGATGCTCCGGACGCTGGGCGCGGACGCAGTGGGCATGTCCACGGTGCCGGAGGTCATTGCCGCCAATCATATGGGAATGGAAGTGCTGGGGATCTCCTGCATCACCAACCTGGCCTCGGGCATCTCCCCCCACAGGCTCTCCCACCAGGAAGTGATGGAAACGGGCCAGCGGGTCCGGCAGCATTTCATCGCCCTGCTCGAAGGGGTGCTTCGTCGCCTGGCCCTTGCGCCATCGACAAGCCCCTTGCGATAAAGTACCATCAAGGACATGGAAAAATTTCTCGATACTTTGCCCTTCGAGCTGGACGAATTCCAGCTGGAGGCCATCGGCACCATTTCAGACGGCCATAGCGTGGTGGTCTGCGCCCCAACGGGCAGCGGCAAGACCATCGTGGCCGAATACGCCGTCTTCAAGGCGCTGGAAACCGGCAAAAAAGCCTTTTACACCACGCCGCTCAAGGCGCTCAGCAACCAGAAATTCCATGATTTCCGAAAGGCCTACGGCGAAGAGAACGTGGGCCTGCTGACCGGGGACATCTCCGTCAACCGCGAAGCGCCGATTATCGTGATGACCACGGAAATTTTCCGCAACATGCTTTACGGCCACGTCGAAGACAGCTCGCTGCTGGCCGACGTGGGCTACGTGGTGCTGGACGAGTGCCATTACATGAACGACGCCGAGCGGGGCACTGTCTGGGAAGAGAGCATCATCTACTGCCCGGAGACCATCCAGATCGTGGCACTCAGCGCCACCATCGCCAACGCCCAGGAGCTGACCGACTGGATCAACGAGGTGCACCACGACACCCGGCTCATCCAGAGCGATTACCGCCCCGTTCCCCTGCGGTTCTTCTATTTCACCCGCAAGGACCTGCTCCCCCTGTTCGAAGGGCCGGGCCAGATGAATCGCAAGCTGAAGTTCGACATCAAGGGCAACCGCTTCGCCAAGAAAAACCGGGAATTCAACCCCAACCCGCTGATACTGGACATGCACCGGCGCGACATGCTGCCCGCCATCTTCTTCACCTTCAGCCGGATGGGCTGCGACAAGGCCATGAAAAACACCCGCGACCTGCAGCTGCTCACCCCGCAGGAACGCCAGACCCTGAAACAGAAGATCGCCGAGTTCGCCGCCCAGCACCCGTTTTTGCAGAACAACCCCAACCTGCATTCGCTGGAAAACGGGGTGGCCAGCCACCATGCCGGATTGCTTCCGGGGCTGAAAGTATTGGTCGAGCAGCTCTTCCAGCAGGGACTGATCAAAGTGGTCTTCGCCACGGAGACCCTGGCTGCGGGGATCAACATGCCCGCAAGATCCACCGTCATTACGGCCCTCTCCAAGCGAACGGACGACGGCCACCGACTGCTGACGGCGAGCGAGTTCCTTCAGATGTCCGGGCGGGCAGGACGTCGGGGCATGGACGAGGTCGGCTACGTGGTGGTGGTCAGTTCGCCGTGGGAGGGGGCGTCGGAGGCGGCGAGACTGGCCAGCAGCGAGGCGGACCCCCTCAACAGCCAGTTCACGCCGACCTACGGCATGGTCCTCAACCTTTTGCAGCGCTATACGTTGGAAGAAGCACATTTCCTCATCAGCCGCAGCTTCGGCCAGTTCACGTGGGAACGGCGGATGGAACCGATGGAGGCGGAGATCGCCGAGACCGAGGCCCGCTACAACCGCTACATGAACATTTTAGAGTCGGCGGGGCTGACGGAAAAAGAGTTCGGCAACCTGCTCAAAACCCGCGCCATGCTCAACGAGACCCATCGGTTCGTCCGGGCGCTCAAACGCCAGATCAAGCAGTACGGCAAGCAGAAGGACATTATGGTCCAGCTTTCGCAGGAGGAAGCCAAGCGCGACAACCTGGAAAAGAGTCTGAAAAAGGGGTCGGTCGATATCTACCAGCTCCTGAGCAAGCACAAGCACCTGGACGTGAAGATCAGCCGGGCGCGGAAACAGTTGAAACATCTTAAATACCGGTTTGAGAACGAAAAAGACATCTACTGGCGGCGCTTCACCAGCATCTACAACCTGCTGAAAGAGGCCGCCTACCTCAACGAAAACGACCGGCCCACGGAGCAGGGGGTGCTCACCTCGCGCATCCGGGCGGAAAACGAGTTTGCCGTCACCGAGATCATCAACAAGGGCATTTTGAACGACCTGTCCCCTCCGGCCCTGGCCGCCGTCATCTGCGCCCTCACCAACGACAGCAACCGGGAGAACCTGTACTCGAATCTCGATCACTCGCCCCAGGCCCAGCAGGCCATGTTCGACATCCTGAAAGAGCTTAAGCGCATCACGAAGTTGCAGGAACGCCACGGCGTGGATGTGCCCCTTCTGCTCAACCCGGTGGCCAGCGGCCTGGTGGAGGCCTGGGCCGAAGGGTTGCCCTGGGAACGGCTGATGGGAGCCACCAACATTTCCGAGGGCGACCTCGTACGCATCACCCGGCGAACGGCGGATCTCCTGCGGCAGTTGAGCCGCATCGAGGGGCTTCCCCAAACACTGTCGAGAAACGCCCGCGCCGCCGCAAAGCTGATCATCCGCGATCCCGTGAAAGAGGTGGACATGCCCGCCGCCACGCCGGAAGAGATGGACGAGGCCGCCATCGACGAGGCCATCGCCACCGAAGAGGACTTCGAGGTCCCCGAACAGTTCCAGGTGCCGGAAATCTCCGTGGAAGACCGCTAGGATTTAAAGCGGCTTCTTCACCGGCATGCCGGCGGCGCGGGGATATTTTTCGGGGGTGGGTTCGATCTTGGAGAACACCAGCAAGACGGTGCCGGAGAGTTTGGGATGGTCAAAACGCACCGTGTCCGCCAGTTCGGCCCGCAGCATGTGAAGCGCCTTGCCGGACTCGGCCAGTTCGTCCTGATAGGTTGCCGACCCCTTGGGCGCGAGAAAGATACCGTCCGGGTCCAGCAGGGGAATGCAGTACTCCAGCAGAATCCGCAGTCTCGCCACGGCGCGGGCGGTCACCACGTCGAATTTCTCCCGATACTCCAGCTTGCGGCCCAGCTCGTCGCTGCGGCCCTTCACCACCCGCAGGCGTTTCTCCAGGCCCAGCACCTCGCGGATCTCCTCGATAAAGGCGCACTTCTTGCCCACGGCCTCGATGGCGGTCACGGTAATATCGGGCCGCGCCATTGCCAGGGGCAGGGCAGGGAAGCCGGGGCCGCTGCCCACGTCCGCCACCTTGGCCCCTTCCGGAATAAAGGGCGCCAGAACCAGGGAATCCAGCAGGTGCCGGTAGAGGAAGTCTTCAGGCGCGGTGATGCGGGTGAGGTTCACCTTCTCGTTATAGGCGAGCATGCGGGTATAGAGCGTTTCAAAGTCTTTCAGCAGAGCGTCGTTTCCGGCGATCCCCGGAATGCCCAGCGATTCGCAGGCGTCCTGCCACGCCTGCCAGTGTGGTGATAGGCCCGTCATGATGCAAACAAGTGTACAATAAAAGAGGATGTTTTCCGGTAATATCGGCACAAACACGGGCCACGTGGAAAAACTGCAGTACATCAGCGAGAGTGTCATCGAGCGTCTCCGGGCGGGGACGTTCGTTGCCAAGCGCCGTTCCAAGCCGGAAAGCCTCAAGATGCAGGAACGGCGGGACAGCATCTCACCGCTGGCCGTCAGCAAACGCTGCGTCCGCTACGATCACCACGTCTTCCTCAACCGGAAAGACCTCATCATCGACATCGCCGAGAGCCTGAACAGCCCCCAGAAAAAACTGGTGCTGCTGGCGGGTCCCCAGGGGTGCGGCAAGACCAGCCTGACCCGCGGCATCATCGAGCTGATGGGCGGCGGCCAGGAACAGCTCCTGTGGTTCGACGTGAACGCCCACACGGACTACGACGAGATCATCATCTTCCTGATCCAATACATCACGTACATCTGCAATGCCCTGCGCATCGACAACGACGACGCCCAGACCGAAGCCGGACCGGACAACCTGCCGGACGATCCCTTCGAGAAGCTCGAAGCCCTGGTTCTCAAGGTTTCCCATATCCCCCTGCTCATCGTCATCGACAACGTGGAGCACATCGTCAACCCGGAACACCGGATTCACTCCTATCCGCTGAAGGAAACCCTGAACTTCCTGCTGTCCTTCCCCAACATCAAGATGATCCTCTGCGGGGAACGCCTGCCCTACGCCGACATGAGCACCAACTCTGCCGTCATTACGGAGATCAAGCTCTCCGGCCTCTCCGAAAAGGACGTGCTGGACCTGCTACAAGAGGAGGACGCCGAGGAGGGTCTTCGAAGCGAGGAACAACGGGCGCTTCTGACGGATCTCTACCGCAAGACCCAGGGGTTTCCGTGGCTTTTGAAAATTCTTTATTACCTCAAACGGCGGGGCGATGACCCCCTGGAATCGCTACAGGAACTCAACGCCTTGCTGGACACCCACCGGGCGCACCCTGTGGAGGGAATCGCCCGCTATATCTACGACCGTCTGACCCCGCTGGAAAAGGACGTGGCGCAGGTACTGACCTTTCTGCGCCACCCGGCGGATTTCAGCACGGTCATCGCCATCAGCCGCTACTGCAAACCGGAACTGGCCGCCAGCGCACCGGAGAACTTCCGGGAGATCCTCGATCACTCGGTCCTCAAACCCCTGATGAAGCGGACCTTTCCGCCCCAGGCCGTGCTGGACCACATCCGAAACCGCCACCAGCCGCCCTCGGAGTTCCAGCCCTGGTATGAATTCTACCGGCAAATCAAGAAACTTTTCTACCAGAGCGTTCCCCCGGCGGAGCGCGGACGTATCCACCGGCTGCTGCAGGATTTCTACCTGAAGGAAAAGAACAAGCCCTTCGCCGAGCGGGTGTACCAGGTCAAAAGCAAGGCACTGGTCACGGAAGCCCGCTTCCACGGCAACGCCTCGCGCCAACGCCGGACCGTCTTTACGGGCAACCGGGACGTGAGTACCCAATCCTATCTCTACAGCGGCATCCGGCCTGTTTCCGGCGGCCAGCGCCCCCCCGTCCGACAGGCAGGATGGGAGCCGGCGGAAACCGCGGTCCCCGGAGAAATTCTGCCGGAAGAGGAACTCGCCCCCCGAAGCCATGTGGAGGAATACGCCGAGGGTCCTGCTTCCGAAAATTTCTCCTGGGACGAACTGGAACTGACCGACGAGGAGAAGGCCCTGCTGGCCAGGGGAGAGAAAATGACGCCGGAGAGCGAAGCGCCGGCAAGGTCCGGTTCGTTTTTCGAGCACCTGGAAACCGCCGCACGGGAAGATCAGATCTGGTCGGCGGACACCCCTGAACCGGCGCCTGAAGACGAAACGTCCGCCGTGTTCATTGACGACACCGACGACTCGCTGGTGGCCGACACGCCGTTCGGGGAAACGTCCGGGAAGGCCCCAAAGACCCAAACCCTCGTCGCATCCGGCTTGAGCATCGAGGAAACGGACCCGGTGGAACAGCAGATCCAGCAAAAACTGGTGGCCGCCGTCGCCAGCCACAACCGGCGGGGCATGGTCCATCACCTGGCCTCGCTGGCGCGGCACCGCAGCTCCAAGGGACTCTTCAGCAAAGCGGAGGACTGCCTCACCAAGGCACTGGAACTTAAGCAGTACGCCGGTTCACGGGAGCTTTCAGATATCTACACCCAACTGGGCACCATCCACAAGGAAACCTACCGGCACAACTCGGCTATGGACTATATCAAGCAGGCCATCCGCACCTTCGAGGACATGGGCGAGATGAAGGACGCGGGCCAGTTGTCGAAAGAAGGCCGGTTATACCAGGATCTCGGCGACATCCACGCGTTCCGGGGCCAGCACCACGATGCCATCGGCGCCTTCTACAAGGCACTGGAGGACTACAGTGCCGCAGGCGAGGCGGCCAGCCAGGCGGAGGTCTACTTCAAGCTGGCGCAAGTCTATGACGTGATGGGCATGCCGGAAAACGCCATCAACTACTACGAACAATCCTTCTCCCTGGACCAGGCCCAGGGCAACGACGTTTCCTGCGCCGCGACGCTGGCCAACATCGGCAGCATCCACCTGGAGGCGGGACGGCTTGCCGAGGCGCTGGGTTACTTCGAGCGATCTTTGGTTTATGATCGCCGGCAGGAAAATGCCGAAGGCGAATACAAGACCCTGGACCTCATCGCCCAGGTGCACCTGCGGCAGAAACGCTGGCAACAGGCGGACACCTGCTACCAGAACGCCATGGCCATCGCCCTGAAGGAAGACAACAACACCTGGAAGGCCAACGTCTACCTGAAGCTGGGCAATCTGCACCGGCAACTGGGCAACTGGCAGAAGGCCCTGGATCACTACCAATCCGCCAAGGCCAGCGCCCCGCTCAGCGAACTTTCCGACGACAGCCGCCGGCTGCTGGACGAAAAAATCGAGGAAACCCAACGTGCCATCCGCCAACAATCCGTATAGACAAGAACTCTTTGAACTGCTGAAACAACTCTCCTTCCGCCGGGGCGATTTCGTCCTGGCCTCCGGCAAGCGGGCCAGCTATTACATCGATTGCCGCACCACCACCCTCTCCGGACGCGGCTCCTATCTGATTGGCCGCCTGCTCTTCGAGATGCTCGAACCCTGCCATATCGACGCCGTGGGCGGCGTCATCATCGGCGCCGCGCCCATGGTCACGGCCATCACATACCGCAGCGCCGAGGCAGGCCAACCGGTTGACGGCTTCCTCATTCGCAAGGAAGCCAAGGGCCACGGCACGGGACGGCAGATCGAAGGCCATTTGAAGCCTTGGATGCGGGTCGCCCTGGTGGAGGACGTGATCACCACCGGCGGATCGCTGCTCAAGGGCATCGACGCCATTCGACGGGATTATCCGTCCGTGGACATCACCCGGATCGTCTCGCTCGTCGATCGGGAGGAGGGGGGCCGGGAGGCACTGTCTAGAGCAGGGATTCCGTATCGTTCCCTGTACAGCGTTCACGAATTTCTGGCGGAATGAACTTCATCCAGTCGCTGCCCAGGTTCTGGAAAAATTCGTGGGCCTCCAGCACGTCATCCGCCTGGATAACGTCGAACTCGGACAGCCGCACGTAGTCTTCGTCAGTGAACTCCGGATCTTTGAACTGCCGCGTTTCGGACAGACCTTCCTCGCGCGTTTCCACGCCAACCGCCGCCACGCCGTTGTGCTGGCCGCAGTCATGGCAATGGACGCTGACAATCATGTAGCCATCCCCTTCGCCCACAAGCTGGACATCGTCCGGCTCAAAAGCGACACCGCAGAAATGGCAGGCCATCCTTGTAAAGAAATTCTGGATTATGCTAAAAGTATCCATAATGATAACGCTCTGTGCGGTTTCTCCTTCAGTACTATTATAAGCTTTTCTTCATTATGACCGGTGCCGTTTCATATTTTTATTAGATTTCTGGCTAATAGCGATGAAAGAATACCGATTTAACCTGGATGTCCACATTTTCGACACCGACTGTTACGGCGTCATGTGGCACGGCGCCTATACCAAATGGCTGGAAATGGCACGGGTCAACTTTTTGAAGGCCCATGGCATCGAGCTGTCACCGCCCGACGATCCCGAAGGATATGTCTATCCTGTCGTCGAACAGCACCTGAAGTTCCGTTCCCCTGCCCGGATGGGGGATGTCCTCACCCTGTCGACCACCGCGGAGATACAGGGGCACAAGATTATCTTCCACCAGGAATTTTGCCAACTGGAGACGGACAAGCCCGTCGTCCAGGCGGAAACCACGTGCATGGTACTGGATTCCCGGTGGAAGCCCTTCCGGAAGATTCCGGCCACGCTGGCCGAGAAGCTGGAAGCCGAAGTCTAGTGTCCTGTAACCGAAGTTCAATAGAACACCGGCTTTCCGTTTCCGGTGCTCCATAATACACAGGGTTTCCGTTTCCGGAAACCCTGGCCGCTCTCTGTATTTCACGCTCTGCGTTACGCAACCGCGCCCATCTGAAGCATCGGGACTGCTGTGACAGCAGCGCCTGCGCCTCCGCCTGCACTGGCCATGGCCATTCCGCCGAAGGGATTGTTGCCGCCACCGCCAAATTGATTCCCGTTGTCGCCAGCGCCAGCCCCGTTGCCGGCGATTTCAACCCGCCCACGGCCCGGCTGTTCGTTGCCGCTGGCACCGGCCTCCGCCTCGCGGAACATCTCGTCGATTTCCCGCTGGCTCTGGCTCTGCCGCTCGTTGAAGGCCCGGTTCCGATCAGCCGTGCGACCGCCCTGGTTCCGGATATCGCGCTCGGCCCCCCGGTAATCGCCGGACTCATCGCCCTGGCGCAGCCGATCCACGGCTTCCTGGCCCGAACGGGTGCTTTCGCGCATATGCTTCACGGCCTCGTCCGCCTGTTTGCCAATCTTTTCAGCCAGTTTTTCATGCCGCTGGCCCGTTCTCTTCTGGAGTTGGCCAAGCCGTTCCATGTTCTGGCCGGACTGCTCCAGCGCCTGGCCGGCGGTCTTGATGCCCTGCCCGGCCAGCTTGATGGCCTGGCCTGCCGCTTCCATCGCCGCCCCGGCTGCCGCCGTAAACGGGTTGGACTGCAACGCCTTGCCGACGGCAATCATCGAGGTTCCGGTCTGGATCATGGTCTGACCGGCCTGCTGCATACCCTGCCCGGTCTGCTGAAGGGACTGACCCTTCTGCTCTGTCTTTTCAGCGCTTTTCAAAACCTGATCGGCTTGGTCCCCCAGCCTTTGAGACGTTCTGACCTGCTGTCCCACCTGGCTCACCTGGCCCATCTGCCCGCCCAATTGCTGGCTGATGGTCCCCGCTGCGGAACGGATGCCGTCCTTCTGACTGGTGCCCTGAACTTCGTCAGCCTCCGTACGGACCCTGAGCATATCCTGACGCAGCTGATCCGCCGGGTTTTCCTGTACTCCCCGACCTTTGCCAGCCCCGCCGCCTTGGGCACCCTGCTGGCCCTGACCTTGCTGGCCCGCGTTGGCAACCTGCATACCCCCCGGTACCGTGGACCCGAAAGCCCCCTGGTTGAGATCGACATTGCCGCCAAGCTGGCCGCCCGCCATTGCCAGTAGCTGAAGGGCTTCCTCGCGCCTGGGGTCCCGTCGTCCGCCACCGGCTCCGGCCAGCATCTGATCCAGTTGCGCTTGTGCGCCGGGATCGGAATTGAATCCGTTAATTCTTAAATCCACCATGCCTGTTACCCCCTGGAAAAATTTTGAAACGTTCCATCAGCGCCGCGATTCCCACTCGCCCGATGCGCCGGGTCGTTTGATGTCGGTTTCCATGCCTGTTCCCACTATTTGTATTTGTATAAAAACAAGTTATTGGATTTTTGTGCCAAAAAATTTTTCAGGGTCTCCGGGAAATTGCCGGAAACCCTGAACTCGCACTATTTTTACCCGCCTTCTGGCAGATACCTGCCGACCCGTTATGCGACCGCACTCGGCTGGATCATGGGGATGCCCGCCGGGGCCGCTCCCAGTCCGCCACCCGCCGGGGCTGCCGCCACCGCAGGGGCCTCGCCGCCAAACGGATTGTTGCCGCCGCCGGCAAAAGGATTGCCGCCGTTGTTCTCGGAACCGTTGGCCGCGACCACCGTTTCGCGACTTTGCTCCGTGCGGTTGTCCGTATCGGTCTTGTTGTTGTCCGCCCTGTCCTTGTCATCCTTCTGCTGGTTTTTCTGGTTCTGCTGGTTCCTGGCCAGGCGGGTGTCGCGGCGCTCCTCGCGGCGACGTCTGTCCTTGCCCTGAAGCCCTTCCGTATCCTGCCCGGCACGAATCTGGTCCAGGACGTCGTTGGCTTCGCGTGACGTGTCGTTGGCCTTGTCCAGTTGCTTATTGGCCTTTTCCTCGGTTTTCTGGGCCAGTTTGACCTGTTTGTCGCCTTTCTTTTCGGTTGCTTTGCCTTTCTGCTCGGTCATCTGGCCGGTTTTTTCCTGAGCCTGGCCCGATTTTTCCAAGGCCGCCCCGGCGGTTTTCACAGCCGTTCCCTTGGCAATCATGGCCTTGCCCGCCGCCGCGGTGAACGGGTTGGAGAGCAACGCCTGCCCGGCCTGGATCAATCCCTGACCAACCTGCTGCATCGTCTGGCCCGCCTTCTGCATTCCCTGGCCGGACTTCTGCAGGCCCTTGCCTTTCTGTTGGGTGCCCTTGCCCACCTGAATCTGCTGCTTGCCCTGGCGATCCATTTTTTCCGCCTGGCGAATCTGCTTGCCAATCTGGTTGACGCCTTCCAGGGTGCCGGTTACGGACTGCGCCGTACCACGGGCCGCATTACGACCGTTTTCCTGGTTCGGTTCAGCCAGTTGCCCGGCCAGTTCGTTGCCTTCGGCCTGAACTTCCTGTAGCGACCGGCGGACGTTCTCCACCCGGTCTTCCTTGCGGTTCTGCTGGTTGCCCTTGGCGCCGCCGGCCTTGGCGCCACCGCCGAAACCGCTGCCCACTTCCACCCCTTCCGGGTTCTGGGAACCGGTCAGCTTGGCCATCATATCCTGGTTCTGCTGAAGCTGCTGATCCCCCTCGGTCAGCTGCTTGAGAATGTCGGCATTCCGTCCCTGGTCCTGCCCTGGTTGACCGGCCTGGCCCAAGCCTTGCTGGCCCTGAGCCTGTTGTTGATCCGGCTTGAATCCAATCGTCAGTGACATGCCTGCCTATACCCCCCCTAAGTATCTCCAGGACGCTCGATACCCATCGTCGGCACGCGCCCTTCAGCGTGCTGTCTAACGCCCTCTTTTGCTACACTCTGTAACCTGCCCTGTATCCCTGCCTTTTCAATCCATGCTTTCTCGAAAAGGCGATTGTAATTGCATAAACACAAAAAGTATATCTTTTGTGCATAAAGAAAATCTTAAGGGCGCGAAAAAAGGTTCTTTCGGGGCTGGCGCACCCCCTTTAGACTTTTAGCCGTCGGCGGCGATCCCGTGATCGGTTTTGCCCCAGTTCATGGATCGTTCTTTCTGAAGGAGCATCTTGGCGGTGACCCAGTAGGCCACGGGAACCCAGACGATAATAAGGTAAAACGACGTCATCATGGCGCCCCAGATGGCATGCAGAATGGCAGGACGGTTGAAGCGGATGATGGCGATCAGCAGCATCGTGTAAAAGAAGATGGCCAGCACCGGCAACACGAAGAGGGAGGAGAGCATGTGCAGCTTGTGGACCTCGCCCGTCAGAAAGTGCCAGGAGAGATAGAGATAGTCCGACAGCATCCAGATGGGGAAGAGGAACTCGATGACGTAGGCGATGAGATCGGCACGGGTCCGCAGCGACACGTTTTCGCGGGTGAAAACACGGGGGGCGAATTCGAGATAGCGGGTGAGGGACCCCTCCGCCCAGCGCCGCCGCTGGCGAAGCAGGGCGGGCAGGCGCACGATGCCTTCCTCCCAGACAAGCACTTTATGGGCAAAGCGAATATCCCAGCCGCGCAGATGAAACCGGGTGGAGAGATCGAGGTCGTCGGTCAGGCTCAGTTCGTTCCAGCCGCCCACGTCTTCCAGGGCCTGGCGCTTGACCAGCTGGCCATTGCCCCGGAATTCCACCGCCCCGCGAATGGTGTCGCGGCCACACTGGAAGTAGGAATCCATGGAATACTCGTAGTTCTGGCAGCGGGTGAGCCAGTTATGGGTGTAGTTGGCGATGACCTTGCGACCCTGTACGCCCCCGACGCAGTCTTCCGCCAGAAACGGCACGATCCGCCGCAGGTAGTCCGGCTCCACGTAGGCGTCGGCGTCAAAGACGGCAATCACCTCGCCATCGGTCATCCCCAGCGCCTCGTTCAGAACGGCGGACTTGCCCGGCATGCTGCCCACGCTGCGCACGTGATAGCGCAACCGGTCCCCATACTCCTTCACCAGCTTCTGAAGTTTCTGCGGCGTATTGTCGGTGCTGCGATCATCAATGACCAGGACCTCATAATCCGGGTAGTCGAGGGCCATCAGGGTCTGCACCGTTCCCTCGATGACGAACTCCTCGTTGTGGGCGGGCACCAGCACGGAGATTTTCGGCAGGTAGGTCATGTCCATCTCGACGGGTTTTTTGCGCTGTTTGCGCTTGTGGTGGACCATGGCCGCCGTCACCATCATCATGTAGCCGAACATGATGACGAACAGGATGACTACCGCCGACGCCCACGGCATCCAGCGCCCCATCAGGATGATGAAGATCCAGGTGGTGCAGATCAGACCGAAAAGAATGAGTTTAACCAGCATGAGGGGATTCCTGTGCCTCTCGTTCCCGGTCAGTAGGCCAGCAAACGGCTCGCGTAGTCACGAAGCACCTCCGCCGCCTGCCTGGAACCGTCGATTTCCAAGGCCTTCGCCGCAAATTCCTGCGCCCGATCCCGATAGTTTGACGTTTCCAGCATGGCATCCATTTTGACCTTAAGCAAGCCTCGATGCAATTCATCGTAACGAACCATTTCAGAGACCCCCAGTTCCACAAGGCGCTGGGCATTGTTTTCCTGCTCAATCTGGTTGGAGTCCGGTACCACCAGCGAGGGCGTCCCCAGGGTCATCAGCTCCATGGCCGTGCTGTGGCCACCCTGGGTCACCACCAGGTCCGCCGCCTTGAAATAGGCCGCCGCGTTCTTTACGGCCCGGTTGATGCGCACGTTCTGCGGCAGATCCGAACTCTCGAACGGGGTCAGCAGTTCAAAATCAACATCCGGGGTATTTCGCCCCATGGCCAGCACCGCATCAAACAGGGGCTTTCGGTAGCTGTGCCCCCCCAGGCCCACCACCACCAGCGGACGGTCAGGACTTTTTCTTGCGATAGGCTGGATTTCGGAGGCTTTCCAAGCCACCAGCGGCCCCACAAAACGGGTGCGCTTCTTCACCTGAAAGTTGGCGGAGAGGTTGGGCAGGCAGACCGTATCCGGCGGCGGAAAATCCGGAATGAAAATCTCCTCGGCGCTTGAGAGCCAGAACTTCATCACCCACTCGAAGGAGCGTCCGAAAAGCTGGACCAGGGCCGAATCGCGGGCGAAGAAGGGGTAGAAGGCGCTCTGGTTGGTGACGACCACGCAGGGAATATCCAGGCGCGAGGCGGCCAGCACCGGGGCCATGCGCCCGTCGGCCACCACCAGCGAGATGCCGTAGTTCTTCATGATGTCCATCTCGTCCTGGACGATCTGGTTAAACCCCAGTGCGCGGGCCTGGTTGTGGAAGATGGTCTTGCCCACATCGAAGGAGCCTTCCGCCCCGATAAACTTGACCTCCTGGGGGACGGCCACACAGGGATAACCAAAAGCCTCCACCCGTTCCAGGGCGTAGCTGTAGGTTCCGATGAGCACCTCGTCGTCATCGAAGTGTCCGGCAATGGCCAGTGCCCGGCTGGAGTGCCCGTAACCCTCGCTGCTTACGGAGAGGTAAAGGCGCCGTCGAATTTCCGGAAACGCGCGTTTGCGTTTACCAATCGTCAGCAACTGCATTGGATTTAACGAACCTTTTGTAGAGACCCGCCAGCCCCAGCAGGAGCAGCGGTCCGCCAATCAACAGCAACATCGTGCGGGTGCCGATATACTCGACCCCCAGCCCGGCGGCCAGCACCGGCGCCGTGGAACAGGTGCTCAGGATGGTGAACTGCACCCCCATCACCTTGCCCCGCTTGTCTTCGGGAATCATCTCGTGAAGCATGGCCTGCAGGGGGATGGCCACGAACGAAGCCCCAACCCCCATCACCGTCGCCAGAACGTAGGTATACAGCATTCGGGCGGTGAGGTTGAAGTTTTCCAGGTAGACGCTGCGAAAGGGCAAGTCTATCTGGGAGTGGCCCAGCGAAAGCAGGGCCAGTTCCCGCGGGATCATGTCAATCATGGACAGCAGGACAAGAAACAGCCCCACGCAGGTAAAACCGCCGAAGACCAGCCAGCCCCGGCGGACCTCCCGGAAAAACCGGCCCACGATGACGGCGCCCAGAGCCATGCCGATGCCGCTGTAGGTGACAATGTAGGCAAACTTCTGGGCCGCCACTTTGGGATCGTCGTAGAGGAAGTCGCGGGCAAAGCTGATGAAGAGGATGCACAGGGCCACTACCGTGGAAAACAGCAGGGCCAGCTTGAGGATGGCATTAAGAACCACGGAATGGTTACGGATGTAGTCGATGCCGTCATGCATCTCGGCAAAAAACTGCCGAAACGCCTCCGTCGCCCCTTTCCGCTGAGGAACAGCCCCGTTACCCGTCCCGTTTTCCGCCGCAACAGCCGGTGGCGGCGGGGCCTTGACGAAGACCAGGGTGATGCTGGCCAGGACAAACAGACCCACAATGGACCAGTGGACCTCCTCCAGCCCGAAGATATTGATGAGCGGATCACCCAGGGCAAAACCGAAGATAATGGAAGCCATCATGGTGGTGGTGAACAGGGAATTGGCTGCCAGCAACTGGCTTTTGCGCACGATCATGGGAATGGTGGCGGCTTCCGCCGGAACAAAAAACTGGGTGGCCGAAGACAGCAGGAAGGCCAGCCCGTAGATGCCCATCAGGTTGTTCTGGGCGGCCAGGGGCAGGAAGGCGACGAAGATGGCCCGCAGGATGTTGGTGACCACCAGCACCAGGCGCCGGGGCCAGCGGTCCACAAAAACCCCGGCAATTGCGGTCAGCAGAATCGCCGGGATGGTGAAGGCAATATAGAGAAAACTGTTGTAGCGGTCATTGGCCCCAAAATAGGTGGCGATGGCCGCGATAAAGACGACAAAGACGACGCGATCCCCCAACTGGGAAAAGATCTGACCGATCCAGAGCGCCAGAAAGTTTTTATTCGCCAGAACCGACCGGTAGCCTTCATTAACCGGAACAAACGATTCCAACTTTTCTTCAACGGGAGTCTGGAGGGTCATAGTCCCTGTTCAATCTCGCCTTTGGCCACAGTCCTATCATTGTACTGTACACAAGAGGCGCTTTAAAGTGAGGGATTTAATGGGCGGGGGCGGGAACGGATGCGCCTCCCAGCAGTTCCAGAACAAAATCGTAGGCCTTAATCCGGCGCTCCAGCTTGTGGGAAAAATAATATTGCAGAAACCGGTAGACTTTCAGGCTGCTCGCCTCGGCCCAATCTTCTGCCAACGGATTGCAGAGCACCCTAAGCGTCTCCACGGAGACGTTAACCAGTGTGGTGTCGCCAATCCATTCCCGGTTTCGCTCCAGCACCACGCCGCCCTGCTCCGGCGAAAACGGGTAGTGAGGCCGGTCAAAACGCATGGGGGCATCGCTGGCAATGCACCGATCCAGCACGGGCGCATAACCGGCGGCATTGAGCAGTCGCAACTGGTAATCCGCCCCGATGGCCGCAAGGCGAAGATCCCCGGCGCCGTCGGCATGGGGGGGCGCTTCACCTTCCAGGCTTTCCAGGGCCTCACGCAGCAGCTCGTACATGCGCGTGCTGTCCGTATCATGTTCCGTGGCCAGCAGGTTCAGCAGCTCGGCAAACAGGGTGGCCAGGGCCAGCTTGAGGATATCCTCCCGAATCCGCCGGAAGGATTGCAAGGACTCATACTGGCAGAGCACATCCAGATTTTTTCCCGTCGCCAGGTGAATCCGGCTGAGGTTGAGGATCTCGCAGGCACCGGCCAGCTTGCTCTTATTGCCCTTGACCCCCTTGGCAATGGCCTTCACCAGTCCGCGATCCGGCGAATAGAAATGGATAATCCGGCTGGACTCGCCGTAGTCGTAGGTTTTCAGGCAAACCGCCTGCGTGGTGTAGGAACCCATGCGCTTTCGGACCTTCGCTAATCCCCTATGGCATGCCTCCTATTATACCGGTTTCAGGCACGGCCTCCTCCCCGGCGAAACGGCGAGGAACCACCCGGTGTGCCACCCGGACCGGCGGATCGGCCCAGCACATGACCGGCAACGACCGTCGCCTGGCCGCCGGTGTAGTAGACGCACTTGGAGGCGCAGTTGGAGATATGGCCCGTGGCCCGGCCCATTACCCAACCCGCCGCACGGGAGATGACGGTCCCGATGCCCACGGTGAGGGCGCCGATGGCCGCCCCTTTCGCCGCATCCTTCAGGCCATCGTTCAGGGTATATTCCGCGCCCTCCCGCCGGGCCTGCGCGTTTTTGACCAGCGGCTCGGTCACGCCGCCGATGGCAGCCCCCAGAACCAACGCCAGCGGCAGGGTGGCGGGCGTCATGGCCAGGCCGATGGCCACGGCGGTGCCCAGTCCCTGAACCACCCGCCAGGTGGTGGGGTTGCCGGTCAGACGTTTGAAAAAACCGCCTTCTTCGCCCAGTTCGCCTGGCGACGGCAGCTTGGCGTTGAGAAACGGCAAACCGGCCACCTGCTGGCGAATCTGCCGGAGTTCGGCAATCTCCCGGTTATTCAGGAGATCGTCCTCGTTCGCCTGGGCGGTGTTCACACCGGCGGGCGCGTAGGTTCCGAAGTTGACTGCGGAAATGCTCATGCGCGTTGGTCCCCTCTCTTCGAAAGAGCGCTCAGACTCGTTAATCTCTTCTCGACTTCCCTAGTGCGTGACGAATCGCGTGATCAAAAATCCTTCCGCATGCATGAAAACATGCTCTGCGATTTTGTTGCGCCCGTCACAACACCCTCGCCCCCGCAATCAATACGAGGGCGATGGCAAGGGATGAGATGGTTTTCAAACGGTCAGCCCGAAACGGCGGCCTTGGCCTTTTCGGCAATCTGCGCGAAGGCCTGGGGCTCGCGGGCGGCAAGATCGGCGAGGAACTTGCGGTTCAGCTCGATCCCGGCAGCCTTCAGCCCATGGACCAGACGGCTGTAGGACAGGCCATGCAGGCGGGCGGCGGCGTTGATGCGGGTGATCCACAGCCGCTTTAGATCCCGGCGGCGGTTGCGCCGATCACGATAGGCGTATTTCAGGGACTTCATGACCGCCTGGTTGGCGACCTTGAACTTCTTGCTCCGGCTGCCCCGGAAGCCTTTGGCCAGCTTCAGAATCTTCTTATGGCGCTGGCGGGAAACATTTCCTCTTTTGACTCTGGACATGGTCGTTTCACCTTATGCTTGTTGTGTCTGTGTGTTCTGCATGCATCCCCTGGCGGGGGATAATTATAATGGGATATTTTCTCTAGCGGGAATATTTCAGATAGGGAAGCTGGACCCTGATTTTGGGGATCAGGGTATCGTCCACCACCACGGTATGATCCAGGCTGCGTTTGGCCCGCGAAGACATGTGCGAGTTCAGGTGGCTCCGCCCGGCCTGCTTGCGCATGAATTTTCCGGTGGCCGTCACACGGTAGCGCTTGGCGCCGGCTCTATGAGTCTTCATCTTCGGCATGATCGTCTTCATCCCTTTCTGATTCTGATTTTTCGGAGACCTTGGGCTTGCCGGTTCCGCCCGGATTCAGGTTGAGGGTGATGTTGCGGGCACCTTCAAGGCGCACATGACCCTCCAGGGTACCGACCTCCTCCAAGTCTGCTACAAACTGCCTGGCCAAGTCAAATGCCAGTTCCGAATGCTGAACCTCGCGTCCCTTGAGGCGGATGGTGCATTTCACCTTGTCTCCCTGCTCCAGGAACTTGCGGGCACGGTTCATTTTGACGCTGTAGTCATGATCGTCAATGCGCACACCCATCTTGATTTCCTTGACGGCCATGACGTGCTGCTTCTTCTTGGCCTCGCGGGCTTTCTTTTCCGTCTCGAACTTGAACTTGCCGTAGTCCACCAGGCGAACCACCGGAGGGCTTGCGTCCAGGCTCATCACCACAAGATCCAATCCCCGTTCCTCGGCCATCCGTTCCGCTTCGGTACGCGAGACCACCGTGTTATCTTCTCCGTCGACCAGCCTCACTTCGGAACACTTGATGCGGTCGGTCAGCAACTGGGGACCCTTTTTGGGCGGGGGGGGCGAAAACCTGGAAATAGCGTATCCTCCTGTCTCACATTCAAACCGGATGTTACAAGATTATATAAAGAAGGGAGAAGAATGCGGAAGGGGGGACTTGAACCCCCACAGCCTTGCGGCCACATGCTCCTGAAACATGCGTGTATACCAATTTCACCACTTCCGCATAGGAGCACCCTGACGGCATGCCAGGATCGATGTTTAAATATAGCCCGACTTCTCACGGGAATCAAGAGGGGAAACCGCGCTTTTCAATCTCAACCGGTTGGAGGATTTCAGGCCCCGTTGTTTGTCGGATAACTGGGGTGTTCTCCTCCGGACGCAGGAGCCGGTGGAACCCCTGTAAACCCGCTGCCCTCCTCTCGGAAACCATGTGAATGACAAAAAAAACGGCACAACGGGTTTCATGCTTATGGTAGGCTCTCGCGCACGAGGTAAAGGGTTGAAATGGTTCGCAAACGGAAGGGCATATCGCATCCAGTCGAGGAACAGGAACTTCACGAAGTTGAAGTCTCCCGCCTCAAGCTGGCCCTGAAAACCGCGCTGGTTTTGCCCAGAAACCAGTCGGAGATCATTGAGGCCAATTCGCTGGCGTTTGATCTGCTTCAGAAGGAAGTGGAATGCGCCCGACTGTTCAACTTCGAGCTGCCGGAAGACCTCTCGATGGCCATGCGGATGCTGGAAAACGCCGTCTCCAACTTCACCCAGACGGAAAAGAATGTCATCCTCGTCTTCAACGACCGGCTGGGAACGTATACGTGCCTCAACGACGAGATTCACCCGGACCGCAAACCCCGCGAGCTGACCCAGATTTCCGACGGCTTTCTGCGGGATCTGCTGGATACCGACGAGGCGATGCACACGTATCTGTTCTCCGATGATTCGCTCATCGGCATCGTGGCCGTCGCCGAACCGAAGGATGGCCCGCTGGGCATCCGCCACGAGATTTTGCTGGAACTGGCCGCCCAATACCTGTCCACCAAGGTGCTGGCCTTCCAGAACCTCAGGCAGACCTTGACCCTGTCCCTCGTCCAGAAGACGGTGCTGGAGATTTCCGCCCAGCTCATCACGGCGGTAGATCAGGAGGGCGTGCTCATCGCCACCCTCGACTCGCTCGGAAGCCAGCTGGACTTCGGCATCTGCCAGTACATCCACCTGGACCCGGAAACCGGCGTCGGGGAAGTGCTGCTGGAATACCGCCAGGGCGACATTCACAGCTTCATCCATGCGGGCCTCAAGAGCAAGCGGCAGGTCATCGACGGCTTTGCCTCGCTGGTGAGCCTCTTTACCTCCGTCGCCCGTTCCAGCCCGTACCTGCACATTCCGGGCAACACCCTGGGGGAAAAGCCGCTGCATGAGATTTTCGGCATCCAGAAAGGCAAGAAGGCTGATCAGGCCATTCACTCGGCGGTCATTCTGCCGGTGATGGACCCGACCACGGGTAAGATTCGCGGCACCTTCAACCTGTACCGCACCCGGCCCCACCACATCGTGCCGGAGTCCCTGGAGGTGGCGAAAGAAGTGGCCGCCATGGTGTCGCTGGCCCTCAGCCGCGTCATGGTTCTGGAGCTGGCCTTGGAAATGGCCAGCACCGACGAGCTGACGGGACTTACCAACCGCCGGGGCTTCTACGACCGGTTCGAGGCGGAGATCGAACGCGCCCGCCGCAACCAGACCTCCCTCTGCGTGGCCATGGTGGACGTGGATTACTTCAAACGCCTCAACGATACTTACGGACATCTCAGCGGCGACTGCGTGCTGCGCGAACTGGCCGAGATCTTCCGCCAGAGCCTGCGTAAAAGCGATTTGATCTGCCGCTTCGGGGGTGAGGAATTCGCCATCCTGCTGCCGGACACTTCCTTCCAGGCGGCCACGGACCTGCTGGAGCGGATTCGCAAGACCGTCAGCCAGACAGCCATCCAGGGCATCGAGAACGAGGTCCTCCAGGTTTCCGTCAGCGTGGGCCTGGCCCAGGTGAACACGGATCGCGGCCTGGGGCGCCCCTCGCGCGAGGTGATTTCCGACGCCCTGGCCATTGCCGACGAACAGCTTTATCTCGCCAAGGAACACGGTCGCAACCGCGTCTGCGCCACCTGTGAGGGCCATTCGGCCCCTTAGATATGGCATAGGGCGTAAAGCCTTCAGAACCAGGGGTGAATACCGCCGATTGCTTGTCATTGCGGCCCCTGCCTCCGCAGGGGTAAACTCCGGCGGAAATCCATCTCAACCACCCGGACGAGTTAGCCGCAAGGGGGATGTTGATTCCGCGCTGGCTGCGCTAGAATGGTGCCCGTTATGATGAACGTGATGGCAATGATTCTGGCAGGCGGCGAAGGGAAGCGGCTCTTCCCCCTGACCCAGGACCGGGCGAAACCGGCGGTTCCCTACGGCGGCAAATACCGCATCGTCGATTTCGTGCTGAACAACTTCATCAACTCGGCCATCTACAAGATCAAGATTCTCACCCAGTTCAAGTCGGATTCCCTCAATAAGCACATCTCGCGGGGCTGGCCCATGACGCCCATCTACGGACACTACATCGATCTGGTCCCCGCCCAGATGCGTACCGGCCAGACGTGGTACCAGGGCACGGCGGACGCCATTTACCAGAACCTGAACCTGATCTATGACGAACAGCCGGAACTGGTCTGCGTGTTCGGCGCCGACCACATCTACAAGATGGATATCGGCCAGATGATCGACTACCACAAGCGCAAGCACGCCGATCTCACCATCACCGCCATCCCGGTGCCGGTGGACAAGGCCAGCGCCTTCGGGATCATCGAGATTGACGAGGACTACCGGGTCATCGGCTGGCAGGAAAAACCCCAGAACCCCAAGGAAATGCCGGATCGCCCCGGCTGGGCGCTGGCCTCGATGGGCAACTACGTCTTCAACCGCGACATCCTGATTGAAGAGCTGGCCCAGGACGCCCTGAAAGAGGACTCCTCCCATGATTTCGGCCACGACATCATCAAAAGCATGATCCGCCGCCGCTACGTCTACGTCTACGATTTCCACACCAACGTGGTGCCCGGCGTGCACGAGCGCGAACGCGGCTACTGGCGCGACGTGGGCGATCTCGACGCCTACCTGGAATCCCACCTGGATCTCGTCTCCGTCGAACCCATCTTCAACCTGTACAACAACGAATGGCCCATCCGCTCCCTCTCCTACCAGGCGGCCCCCACCAAGTTCGTCCATGACGAAGGCGAACGACGGGGCTTTGCCACGGAGTCCATGATCTCCGACGGCTGTATTATCAGCGGAGGCCGGGTCAGCCGGTGCGTTATTTCTCCCCATGTCCGCATCAACAGCTATTCGCGGGTAGAGGAGAGTATTATTATGCATGGCGTCAATATTGGCCGCCATGCCAAGATCCGCCGGGCCATCATCGACAAGAACGTCATTATCCCCGCCGGTTGCGAAATCGGCTACGACCCGGATCATGACCGCGCCAGGGGCTTTTTCGTCACGGACAGCGGTATCACCGTCATCCCCAAAGGCGCCGAAGTCCCCCAGGATCATTATTAGGACGCCTTATCCGGCCCCTTTTGTAAAGCCCTGTTAAGCCAGCGCTCTCCGTCCGGCAATTTATAGATCCGCCCTGTTTTTTTTAAAAGGATTTTAAGGAACAGGGTGTATTTGGGTGTCCATGATGATGAATGTACAGGGAACTTCTTCTATTCTTCCTGCCCGTGTGGATTTTGGAACCGCAGTGGCAATCAGAACTCCGTCCTTCGGCAGCGATCGGTTTGAACCCGTGCGGTTCAGCCGCAGGAACGAAGCCGAGGACCCCGAACTGACCACCGAGCAGTTGCTCAAGCGCGAAGCGCGACGCTACCCGGAACTCTCGCCGAAAGAACGGGTTGCCGTCCTGGCCCGGCTGTATGAAAATCCCGGCGACGATGAAGCCCTCAAACAACTGATGATGCCTTTTCAGCCGCTGGCCCTCGCCATGGCCGGAAAATTGCTTTACCGGCGCGGCCTCGGAAACCATGGAAAGATCCAGCCCATGGACCTGGTGAACACCGGAAACGAGGCTTTTCTTAAAGCCCTTCATCGCAAGGGCATCAAGCTGGAGAAAGCCGAGAAGAGTTTCGTCAATTACGTCACCACGCTCTATGCCCGGACAATGCTCCATTATATCTGGCGCAACCTGCGGCAGGTTCCGGAGACCCACAATGACCAGGTGGCCTTTCTCAAGCTGTTTGCCATCGCCCATCAGCTGGAAAATAAAAACGGACGCCAACCCACTCCTGAGGAAATCCTCACCGTTGCCACCGAGCAGGAGATGGAGCCCCGGTATCTGACCCTGATTGAGAAAATGCTGAAAGAAGGCCCCAAAGGCCATGAGCGTTCGATGGACAGCGCCATGGGCGATAGCCGCGACGACCGGCTGCTTGCGGAATACATCGCCGACCCGTCTCCCACACCGGAGCATCTGACCCATATGGCCCGCGCCAGAGCGGCCATGGTCACGGCAGCAGCCGACGGTTTCACCCGCCTGACCCCGCTGCAGCAATATGCTTTTGCCCGACACTATGGGTTGTGGCCGAACATGCCCGCCATTCCTCAGACAGAGATTGCCCAGGAACTGGTGACCCTGACGGACAACCCGCGAGGGCGGGAATCCATTACGGTAGCCGAATTTACCGGCATGAAAACCCTGGCGGAAACCGTGGCACAGGCCCTCAACCTGTCGGGAGCGGATGACCTTTCCGTCTCTCCCCGCCATGCCACCCGCATTCTGCTGGACGAAATCTCTCCGGCGGAGGCGGCGACCTTTCTCCCGCCCCATGACATCATGCTCCTGCTGGTGAAGCTGGGCCAGCGCTTCGGCATGAAAAACCCCATGACCGAGATAAGCCCCGTCAACAGCCAGAGCCTCGGCAAACTCCATCCGGCTTTGCCGAAAAACCACAACGGCTATATGATTCGGTACGACTGGACCCAGCAGTTCAAGCCGAAGGCCTTCAACGAGCGCCTGGTGGAGATTCAGGAATTTCTGGCCGCCCATGCGGACCTGCACCTGGTCTACAAGAATGACCTCAACCCGTTTTCCCTGGACCCCAACAACCATAACCGGGAGCTTCGCATGGTGGTCTTTCCCCCGGTACCGGGCGAGTCGAGCCGCCCCCAGGTGTTCATGGAAAAAAGCGAAGGCACCGGCCTGATGCGTGAAATGCTCAAAGCCAAGCTGGATCGGTATACACCCGAAGAGCAGGTGATCCTGAGCCGGTTCTTTGATCTCGACGAAACCGGCGAAGAGCTGACGACACGAGACATCAGCCGACTGCCCGAAGTCCCCTACTCCCAGGCCTACGTGTCGAAGATCAAGAACCGCATCGTGGAGGAGGTTCAGGCTGAAATCCGGCGCCGGTACCCCAACGGCTCGCCCATTTGGGAAAAAGCGCCCGCCGGCGTTTAGCCCCGGCCTCACCGCTTGCATCCAATCTGTTTTAATGTTTAATTATTAATCGAAAGAAACATCGGACGACCGCTGGCGTCCGGAAATCGATTTTTTATGAATCGCAGGGGGAAAGCACGTGATTCAGTTTCGCGCGGCCATGCCGTCATGGCCCCAGCCGGTCCGGCCGGTGCAGCCACAACAGGCCAACAATATCCTGCCGCTCTTTGGCCATACATCGACAGCAAAAACCATCCCGGCCCCAATTCCGGCTTATGACCCGCCGGTGCCCTACCACCTGATGCAGCTCTTTCAGAAGGTTCCCAAGACGGAAAACCACCTGCATCTCTCCGGCTCGGTCCCGGAGCGCACCATTGAAAAGTTCATGCGCGAAAACGGCCTGGATGAAGCGCAGATCAAACAGCAACTGGGCATGCTGAAATCCGAATACAAGGACCTGAACGATTTCCTCGCCACCTACTACGTCGTCCCCGCCCATGTGAAGACCAAAGCCCAGTTCAAGGAAGCCACCCTGGAGCTGGTGAAAGAGGCTGCCCGCGAAAACGTGCGGGTGATGGAGGTGCGCAGCAGCGTGCTGGGCAAGGGCGATTCCGGCGAGGAACTCATTGACGCCATCCAGGACGGGCTGCGCGAAGGAAGCAACTGGGTAAAGAAACACCACGGCTTCGACATGAAGGTCAGCTACACCGTGCTGGCCCAGCGCTACAAAGACCCCAAAGAGGCTCTGGAACACGCCAAGCTGGCGGTGAAAAAGGCGGCGGAGCCGGGCAGCCTCGTGCGGGGATTCGATCTGGCCGGCAGCGAATCAGACCATTCGCTGGAAAAATTCCAGGAAGCCTTCGACTACATCAATCAATACGGCAAGCCGCTGGGCATGGGCCTGACCATCCACGCGGGCGAGACGCCGATGTCCGAAAGCCTTTCGGGCACCCAGGCCATCCGCAAGGCGCTTTCGATGGGGGCGGATCGCATCGGCCACGGCATCCAGGCCGAATCAGACGAGGAGTTGCGCCAGCTGCTCATCAAAAAACAGATCCCCATCGAGGTCTGCACCTGGTCCAACGTGCAGCTGGGCTATGTGGACCCCTATGACAAGCACCCCCTGAGCAACTTTTTACGAGACGGCATGAACGTAAGCCTCAGCACGGACAACCGGATGATGTCGCAAATTACCCTGACCCGGCAGCTGGGCCAGCTCTGGGCACATGGGGTGGTCAAGACCTGGGACGATCTGGTGCGCCTGACGTTAAACGGCGTCCGCATGTCCTTCCTGCCCGCCGACGAGAAGAAGGCGGCGGAACAGGAGGTCATCGCCGAATTTAAAGATCTCGAACGGCGTTACGCCAAAACCATCGACCAATACCTGCCCCGCGCCCCGCAGGACCAGCGGGTGTGGTTCGGCTGATTTAAGCCGGTTACAGCCACTTCAGGCAGGCTCCAGGGACGACGTGCACATCTGGCAGCGCTTGGCCTGGACGGGGATGCTGGCCAGGCAGAAGGGGCATTCTTTGTTATCGGGCGGATCGTCGCGGCGCTCCGGGCTGAACTTGAGCCGGTTGATCTGTTTAATCAGCAGGAAAACGGCGAAGGCCACGATGATAAAATTGATAATGGTGCTGATAAAGGCGCCGTAGTTGATGGTAACAACCCCCGCCGCCTGGGCTGCGGCCAGTGACTCGTACTCGCCGCCTGAGAGGTTAATGTAGTAGTTGCTGAAATCCACCCGGCCCAACAGAATACCGAGGGGCGGCATGAGGATGTCGTTGACCAGCGAGGTGGTGATGCGGCCAAAGGCGCCACCAATGATGATCCCTACGGCCAGGTCAATGACGTTGCCGCGCAGGGCGAACTTCTTGAATTCCTGGAGCAGTCCCAACGCCATTTGGGCGGGCCGCTACTTCTTCACGCCCATCTTGCGCAACAGCCACATGACCGGATCGTAATAGCGGTCCACCACCCGTTCTTTTAGCGGGATGATGCCGTTGTCGGTGATGTGGATGTTTTCCGGGCAGACCTCGGTGCAGCATTTGGTGATGTTGCACATGCCGACCCCCGCCTCCTCCTTGATGAAGGGGACACGGTCCTCGCCGTCCATGGGGTGCATTTCCAGGGTGGCCAGGCGGATCATGAAACGCGGCCCGGCAAACTTGGGCTTCTGCTGGTGGTTGCGCAACACATGGCAGACGTCCTGGCACAGGAAGCACTCGATGCACTTGCGGAATTCCTGGATGCGGTCCACGTCCTCCTGGAAGACCTCCCACTCGTCGGTATTCTCGTTGGTGGGTTTGAAGGGCTTGATCTTCTTGTTCATTTCGTAGTTCCAGGACACATCGGTCACCAGATCCCGGACGACCGGGAAGGTCTTGAGGGGTGACACGGTGATGGGTTCATCCAGGGGCAGATCGTCCATGCGCTGTTTGCACATCAGGCGGGGCTTGCCGTTGATCTCGGCGCTGCATGAGCCGCATTTGGCCGCCTTGCAGTTCCAACGCAGAGCCAGATCCGGGGCCTGGTAGTTCTGGACGTAGTGCATGGCGTCGAGAACAACCATGCCCTCCTCCACCGGTACCCGGTACTCTTTCATGGCGCCCGACTCACCGTCGCCGCGGTAGACGTGGAAGACCGCCTCTTTCTGTACGGTGGTTTCTTCGTGCGCCATTATTTCGCCTCCTCGAACAGTTTCTTGAGATCATCGGGCATCTGCATTTTCGGCGACTGGCCGATGGTCATCTCCTCGCCCCGGATGTTGACCGTGGAGTTGGTGTTGCCCCAGTGTTCGTCATAGCCTTCGTGGTCAATGCGCGTATGGGCACCCCGGCTTTCGGTGCGCTGCAGGGCGCAGCGGGCCACGGCCTCGGACGCCATCAGCATGTTGTTGAGATCGATGGCCAGGTGCCAGCCGGGGTTGAACTGCCGTGAACCTTCCACGGAGACGTTAGCCGCCCGGCGCTTGAAGTTCTGCAACTCCTCAATGGCCAGCTTGAGATCGCCCTCGTTGCGCACGATACCCACGTTGCTCTGCATCAATTCCTGCAAGTCGCGGTGGATGGCATAGGGGTTCTCGCCGTTTTCGTGCTCGAAGGGGGCCGTGATTTCCTTCACCGCCGCCTCCACCGCTTCATCGCTGATGGACGGGGCGCTGCCCAGGCTTTTTGCGTATTCAACGGCACCGATACCCGCCCGGCGGCCAAAGACCAGAAGATCCGACAGGGAGTTGCCGCCGAGACGGTTGGCCCCATGCATGCCGCCCGCCACCTCGCCGCAGGCAAACAGCCCCGGAACGGTGGACATGGCCGAATCGGCCTCCACACGAATGCCTCCCATCGTATAGTGGGTGGTGGGGCCTACTTCCATCGGCCCCTTGGTGATGTCCACGTCGGCGAATTCCAGCAGCTGCCGGTACATGCCGGGCAGCTTCTTCTTGATATACTCCGGCCCCCGGTGGGAGATGTCGAGGAACACGCCGCCATGCGGGCTGCCCCGGCCCTCTTTTACCTCGCGGTTGATGGCCTTGGCCACGATATCGCGGGTGGAGAGTTCCATCCGATCCGGGTCTACGTTTTTCATGAACCGCTCGCCCTCGCTGTTGGTGAGCAGTCCCCCCTCGCCGCGAACGGCTTCCGTAATCAGCAGCCCTTTGACGCCGTTGGGCCAGACCATCCCGGTGGGGTGAAACTGGACGAATTCCATATCAATCAGCTCGGCGCCGGCACGGGCCGCCATCGCGTGGCCGTCCGCCGTGTATTCCCAGGAGTTGGAGGTGACCTTGAACGCCTTGCCGATGCCGCCGGTGGCCAGAATCACGGCCTTGGCCCCGAAGACGACGATGCGGCCGCTTTCGCGCCAGTAGCCCAACGCCCCGGAGATCTGCTCACCGTCCTTCAGCAGGCTGGTGACGGTGGCTTCCATGTAGACGTCGATACCCGAATGGACGCCCTTGTCCTGGAGGGTGCGGATGATTTCCAGGCCGGTATGGTCGCCTACGTGGCAGAGGCGGCGGTAGGTATGGCCGCCGAAGGGCCGCTGGAGGATCTTGCCACCCTTGGTGCGGTCAAACACCGCGCCCCAGCGCTCCAGCTCCCGGATGCGATCCGGGGATTCCTGGGCGTGGATCTGGGCCATGCGCCAGTTGTTGAGGAACTTGCCGCCGTGCATGGTGTCGCGGAAGTGGGTCGTCCAGCCGTCATCCGGGTCCACATTCGCCATGGCCGCCGCCACGCCGCCTTCCGCCATCACCGTATGCGCCTTGCCCAAAAGCGACTTGCAGACCAGGCCGACGGACAGACCGAGGGCCGATGCTTCGATGGCCGCCCGCAAACCGGCTCCGCCCGCGCCAATCACCAGCACATCGTGATGATGACACTCATACTTGGTTTCGTAGCTTTTGACCATCAGAAGAGAACCTTATCCTGAATGATACCCATAGCGCACATGCGGATGTAGAAGTCGGAGAAGCCGACCCAGAACAGGCTGACCCAGGCAAAGAGCATATGATGCTCATTGAGGAAGGACTGGCGCTTCCAGGCATTGTAGCGGGCCTTGCTAAAGTCGCTGCAACTGAAGCAGTCCAGCTTTCCGGCCAGCAGGTGGCGCCAGGAGTGGCAGGAAAACGTGTACAGCCCCAGGAAGATGACGTTGAGAATCAGCACCAGGGAGCCGACCCCCAGGTGGAACATCCGGCCATCGGTATACCCGACGTGTTCCCAGCCGATGAGGGACCAGATGGCGTCCCAGGTGAGGATGAACATGAAGATGACGGCGATGTAGAAGGTGTAACGGTGGAGGTTCTGGATCGTCATGGGGAACCGGGTTTCGCCGGTATAGCCCTTGCCCGACCCCAGAAGCCACGCCAGCGGGCTGGGCTGGCCGCCCACGTTGCAGGCGGAGGGGGTGGTGAAGAAGGACCGGTAATAGGCCTTACGGTAATAGTAGCAGGTGGCCCGGAAAAGGCCGGGGAACGGCAGGATCAGAATGGCCGGGGAGAGGGGCCACCAGCCGAACAGCTCCGGCGCCCAGCGGGGAAGATCCGGCGAATAGAAGGGGGACAGGTATGGCCTTACGGCTTCGGCGGCGCTCCAGCCTGCCGGAACGATGATTCCCGACGCCTCCTCCATGTGGTAAAACTGGCCCTGCAGGGCGCCCCAGGTGGCGTAGACGATAAAGGCGCCCAGCCCCAGAAACACCAGCAACGGATGGACCCACCAGGCGTCATTACGCTCGGTCTGCCCGACCCCGTTCACCTCCAGCACCGAAGAAGTGTTCGCCACCGGCCTTCCTCCATTCAGAAAACAACTTTTTCACAGACACCTAAATATGCCGCACGCACCTCATCATAGGCGACGGAAAATGCAAAGTCTGTGATTACTCTCAAAGTCCAGACAAAGTTTCGCGACAACCAGGCCCCCTGTGATAGCATAGAGACTGTCATCGAGCATCTGGAAACGCCCACATGCAACAATTCTCACAATCCACCCCCTTTTCCCTGCGGGCCGCCGCCCTGGGGCTGGTTCTTCTCAGCGGCTGCCAGGGGGTCATCACACCAAATGCGGAGGTCACCGGCAGCATGCTGGGATTCCAGATCCGCAACCTGGACAATGCCCAGTGGCACGACTGCACCGTCATCCTGAACCGGGATGCCGGCGACGAGAACCGGTTTACCCACCACATCGGCAACGTGGAACCCGGTGCCACGGAGCGAATCCTGGTGACGGCCTTTTCCAAGAAGAACGGCGAACGGTTCATCCCGGTCATTTCCAAGGCCAGAACCCTGGACATCCAGTGCCGGATGCCCTTCCTGCCCTACTCCATGGATCTGGACAAAAAATAACCTGATTATCGGGAATCAACCCTAACGTATGTCATTCGCAGGGTATCCGCCCTCGCCCCTGTGTCATTCCCGCGAAGGCGGGAATCCATTGTGCCGACTCGTCGAAATGCTGAAATGGCTTCCCGCCTTCGCGGGAATGACACATGCGGGTATAGCAAACAGGCATGGATACATTGCCTTATTCCCGATAATCAGGAAAAATAAAGCCGGCTTATACTGCGGCGCCAATCTTCTTCAGTTCGGCCAGAATTTCCTCATCGGTCTTCGCATTGACCGCAATCCGCTGAAAGGTTTTGGCGTCGACGCCCAGCCGGCTCAACAGGCCGCTGTCCATCGGGCAGGGGTACTCCAGATCAAACGGCTCAATTTCACCGGCGGCTTCCAGACGGGCCTTGTCAATCATCCGGGCCAGCCACGGAATGCCGCCCACCGGGACGGAGCCGGAACGGGGTTCGTTTGCCATCGGCAGTCTCCTTTTTCGAATCGCTTCCTACCCGGATCTTAACGAAAGGCCCCTCGAATGTCGAACCCCCTCCTGGTACAATAGGCCGTGTTTTCAGACTAACCCTGGAGTTTGCGCGTCATGATGGGCCTGCAAGACCCTGCCGTTTCACAGTTCACCGAAAAGCAGGTGCTGGAGAAAACCCGGCTGGCCGCCGATACGGCCTGGCGGCTTCTGGAAGAGATTACGCTGCTACTGAAACCCGGCATCCGCGAATCCGGGGCGAAGGACCAGGCCTTGGCCCTGATGCGTGATCGCGGCGTCACGAAACACTGGCACCAGCCCTATATCCGTTTTGGCTCCCACAGCATCCTCACCTTTGCAGACAAGCCCGAAGACGACCGGGTTCTGGGCGAAGACGACATTGCCTACATCGATCTCGGCCCGGTGATTGATGCCGGCGGCCTCGACGTGGAAGGAGACGTGGGCCACACGGTGGTCTTCGGCGACAACCTCCTGTTTCATGACCTCAAGGCCACCAGCGAACGGCTGTTTCATGAGGGGGTCGCCTACTGGAAAAACCACCGGCCCACCGGGGTGGAACTCTACGACTATTTGAAGGCTGCCGCCAGCAGCGCCGGGTACGACTTTCACCTGAACCCCGCCGGACACCTCATCGGGACGTTTCCCCACAAGGGCTGGCGCAACGGCCTCAACACCTATCCCTACCCCCCGGAGCCGGGCATCTGGATTCTGGAAATTCAGATCCGCCACCCGGAGCAGCCCTACGGCGCTTTCTACGAAGCGGTTCTTCTCTGACCATGGTGGCGGCGGCGTTGTATACCGCCGCCATGCTGCCCGTCACATGATCCCAAAGCCTGCACCTTCCCCGAATTGTGAAACCGGGCCTATAATGGGGCTATGTTCAAGTTCATCAAGACCCGACTGACCCCCGGTGCCCGCGCCCTGAACGTGGCGCCTTTGTTCAGCGTGCCCCTGGACGAGTACAAGGCCACCGGGGAACGCGACGCCATTCTGGCCTCGTCCGGGATGGGTAAATCCTACCTGACCGGCGTCATCATGGAAGAGACGCTGGAAAGCGGCTGCAGCATCTGCGTCATTGACCCGGAAGGGGAACACTTCACCCTGGCGGAACGCTACCCGATGATGATCATCGGCGGTGAACACGGCAACCTGCCCCTGGAAGAGGCGGCCATCGATCTTTTCATCGACGCCATGCTGAAAACCGGCTTCTCCGCCGTCTTCGATCTCTCGGAGTATCTGGATGACGAGCAGCAGCATCTGTACGGCGTCATTGCGGACAAGCTGTTCCAGGCCGAACAGAAGTACCGCCGCAAGATTCGCCTCATCGTGGAGGAGGCCCAGATCTACGCCCCCCAGAAAACCATGGGCGGAGCTGCGTCTTCGCGCAGCAAGACCAAGAAGATGGACCCGCTGCTGGCCAGCCAGAAGATCGCCAAGCGGGGCCGCAAGCGGGCCATTGACAGCCTGTGGGCCACCCAGCGTCCCGCCAGCATCAGCAAGGATATTCTCAGCCAGTGCAACCGGTTCTGGTTTGGGGGGATCACCTCCGAGCAGGATTACAAGGCCATTCGGCCCTTTCTTAACGAGGCGGGGATCTCCTTTGCGGAGATCAAGGCTCTGCACCCCGGCGAGTTCTACTTTTACAGCAAGGGGATGACCAAGAAGATCAAGATCCGCAAGCGCCACTGCAAACACGCCGGGGCCACGCCGGAGGCGGGCATGAACTTTCACGCCACGGTGAACAGTTCCATGGAGAAAGCCATCGCCTCGCTGACCGAAGCCGTTGCCCAGCGGGCCGTCGAGAAGCAGAAGGAAGAATCGGAAATCGCCCTGCTCAAGGCCCAGATCCGCGAACTGAAGAAGGACAACGAGAACCTGCGCAAGGAACTGGAGCAGGAGCAGCTGGCCACCAAGGTGATTGAGCGGCTGGAGAAATCGCCCACATCCAGCACGTCGTCCTCACGGCGTCCCCGCAAGCCGGGAGGACAGGACGATGCGGCCCTGCAGGCCAAAATCGCGGAAAAGATCGAGGAATCCAGCCGGCGGCTGCATCCGACGAAAATCAATCTCGACTAGGGTCAATCTCCGCTTAATCCAGAATGGATTCCCGCTTTCGCGGGAATGACAGGCGGCTTTACGCGAAGATGGCGCCTGCCTCGTAGAGATCCTGGCGCATCTCCAGGCGCTTCTGGGCGTCCTTGTCGTTCATCTGGTCCGCAATAGACACAATGTCATCCGCGCTCTGACTCTCCGAACGGGCGACATCCAACAACTGGGCCATCAGGCCGGTGGCCGAGCCGTCGCTTCCGTAACTCTCCAGGCTTGCATTCGACGTTGATCCGTCGCGGCCCGGCCTCTTCTGCATGGCCTGCACCATGCCCAGGGCACCAACACTGCCAAGCATAAACGCTCTCTCCTCTCTCCGAACACTTCGTTTTTCGATCACAATCGCACACGGTTGCCGTATAAAAATAAAAACGATTTTACGGTGCGGATTGCCCCGCCTCTCTCCAAAAGGCTTTGACGGGCTTTAGATTTTATTTATGCACCAGCGGCAAAAAAAATGTTTTTATGCAAGCACAGGGAGCAACACACTCCTACAGAATCGGTATCAGGTACAGGCAGGGGATAACAGGAGGTTTGACAGCAAGTATGGGTTTGGAAATCGGACAAAAGATTCAGAATCCGCAGGTTCAGTTTGGCGGCGGTGAAAACGGCCAAGCTGGCGGAGCCAAGCAGGCGGGTGGCGCCGAGGGCGGTCCGAAGCCGCCGGAAGGCACCGGGTTCCCCGGGCTGGACAATCAGCAGGACGGCAAGAATCCGCAGCAGGCGCAAAAGCTGGAGATGAATTCCATCTTTTCATAGTTTGAAATAAGGAGGTTAAGGACATCCACCCAGCCGGGTTTCGCCGGGCTGGATGGATGCATTGTCAGGAGATTCAGCAAGAGATAGCAAGAGAAAACAGTTAAAGCATTTTTTCAGGTTCCAAAAACGGCGCCCGCATCGAACAGCCCTTGGGACTGGGCGCGGCGGCGGCGTTTTTGCTCGTCTCGCGCCTGCATGCGCAGGTATTCGATCTCCTCGATGATCTTGCGTTGCTCGGCCCGGATCGCCAACTGGCGATCCAACTGGTTGACGGCCAGCATCTCGTTAAGGGACATGTCGGGCCTCACGCTGTTGGCCAGCGCAATGCGCTGATCGCTGTAATAAAAGCTGTCGCCGCTGCCGACGAGTTTGTCCAGGGCGCGTCCGCTCAGGTGCCGGTAGGCGCCGGGATTTCCAGCGACCTGGGCGGCCACGTCGGAAATGGGCCTGCCCAACGGGCGAAACACCGTATTCAGTGCCAGGGGGACACCGGACAGAGACATTAGACACACACTCCGGGAAATTGCTCTTTCCAAACTGCTCTTCATGTTTATAAAAACATTAGAGCGTTCGAAATTGCCCGCCCGTTACAAAAGAAGCTTCTTAAAATTTGACCGGAACGCGGGGGGCCGCGCTCCGGTCATTCACTTCCCAACTTCCAAAAACGGATCTTTCCTCACTTTCCTCACTGAAACCTAGTAGAAGACATGCCCCTGGGCGATGGCGTTCTCCTCGGAGATCCGGTCCTGTTCGCGCATCCGCTTGAAGCGGTCCAGTTGCACCTCCAGTTTCTCAATCTCGGCCATGATGGCTTTCAGAATATTGTTGAGCACCGCCAGTTGCGGGAAATAGCTGGACCAGTCGGACACCTGCCTTTTCTCCACCCGGCCCGTGAAATGGACCGTATCGCGTGACACCATGAGATCGTTGCTGAGGCTGGCCGCCAACGCGGAGCGCTCGGAGAGCGCATTGTTGAATTGCGATTTCGCATCGCTCAGCGCGGCAATCGTTGCCAGTTCGCCAAAGAGGATTCCAATACTCACGACCTGTATCTCCCACACAATAGACAGACGTACGGATTTGACTTGTTGAAACGTTACGGGGGATCTTGTGCGCTACTTTCGCTTTCCTACCGGTTGCATAAAAACCTGCTTTTGATTTTTTGTGACAGCCTGTTTTGGCAGAGAACGGGGCGTTAGGCTAAAAACCTCTCCCCGAAAGCCTTTCCCATATTAACTTTTTTAATTTTTATAAGTCTTTTATATTTGCTACAGATGTACCAAATCTATCTTCAGGCGCTAAAAACCCGCTTGTTTTTCAAGGCGGGTCTGGTGGTATAACGAAAAACCTCGGCTTATGCAAAAACGGAGAGGCCGGAACTGATGGCCTGCTGGCGGCGAGCCGTCTCCTGCTTCTGCCGCTTTCGGGCCGCTTCGGCCATCAGCGAGTGGGCCTCGTACATGGAGGCGTTCAGGTTATTTTTCATCTCCAACTGGGTATCCGCCTGGGCAATCTGCCCCAGAAAACGCGGATTGTTGTAGTTGGCGGCGGCACGATTCGCCAGCCCCATGCGGGCTTCGTTATTGCTCTGGATGCCGAACGCGGCGTTGTTGGCGCCGTTAATGCCGCTCAGCCCTGAAAACAGCGTAATTGGTGACATAACAACCCACAGCCTTCTTTCATCTACTCGACGTCTTTAAGCATTAAACCCGTTTTTCCGATTTTGTTGCCACCTCAAAATGATTCATTTTGTATATACAGACAGCCACCAGCAAGAAATCCGCACGCTACAACTCATACCCTGAGAGTGTTCCCAAGATCATAAAAGTTATTCGCTATGGTTTTTCAGAAACATATGCCATAGTGGTTAAAACAACCTCTCAGACTGAAGCGACCCGATCCGCCGCCTCAGCGAGGCCATACACACCCACTCCCTGTTTCCAATTCAGGAGTTGTTTTGTCATGACCAATTCTCCAAACCCATACCCCATTAGGCCGGAAATCGATCCACGGGCTGAATCCGCCTTACCGGTGATTCTGGAAGGAAGCGTCCGCAAACACGAAACCCTTCCGCCAGAAGGACGAAACCGGACGGGCGGACTGCTGCAAGCCCTGCTCATGGAGGCCGCCAACATCAAGCAGGCGATCCGTCAGCAGAATGACCACCTGGGTGACGACCCGGATGCGTTCAAGACGTCCGGCCTGATCCAAATCCCCCGGTTTGAACCCCTGCCCGATGCCGCAGAACTCAACGCCGAACTGGATCGCCGTCAGCCGAACAGAAACACCGGGATGAAGGCGATTCACAATGCCGTCATCCAGAACGAAATCGAAAAGGAAAAAGCCCGCCGTCAGGCCATCCAGATGGAGGCCGTCGATCAACAGATGGCCCGCCTGGCCCGCGCCATCGTGGAAACGGCTGAAGCGCAGAAGATGCAGCAGGCCCGCAGCTTCCACCGCCAGCAGGCCACAGCCTTTGATACAATACCGGGAATCATCCCCGGCTCCCTGGCCCGCCACGGCATCGGCCAGACGAACATACGCCCTTTGATTGCCGAAAGCCTGCCGATTGTTCACGCCATCCCCGGCGCCCAAAAACCAATCAGCCGCGCCGACTACCTCCGCCAGCAAAACGCCCTCGCCATGGAACGCGCCCAACGCGATGCCCTGTACGCCCAGCAGCGCTATTATGAGGAACAGACCCGCCAAGAGCGCGTCCGACGGAATGTGGAATACCAGCAGCGTTTGAGAACCGGAAATCAACAGCAGGCCTTGGCTCAGCCGGTAAAAGTTTTCCCCCAGGCTCAATCCTCCTCCCCAGTGCCTGGAAGTTATGCTGAGGCTCTTAAAACCCTTGATGCTCTAACTGATAAAATAGATCAGGTAATCGAGAGCCTTCTTGAAGCAATACCGTTGCCTCCTCAGCAGGCTTATCAAATGGTTCAGGCTGGTCATCTTAGTCAGGTACGAACAAAGCGCGTCTCCCTATGGTATAACTGGGGCGATATACTAAAGGCTCCCCACGTTACTGCGGGTAATGCAAAGACCATTCCCCTTTCAGCTTACGAAAACGCCGTGGATCTGGCGGAGGCTTTGGACAGAGTCTGCAATAATCTGGGTTCCAAGGCTCCTATTAATAACTGGATCCGTCCAGGTAATCGCCGCTACCACGGCCAGGGTCTGGCAGTGGATTTTGAAGGAACGAAGGCCTGGAAAGACGGTCCACTTTATACAGCATTGAGACGAACTCCCGAGATCAAACGTATAGGACAACCTGATAATAACTATCCAGGAATGCATGCGGATATTGGCCCTAATGGATGGGTTCCTGGGCGGCAGTTTCTTTTCATTGATAACGGATACTATAAACCTGGACGTGACTATACCGTTCCGGTTTTTACTGGGCCACAATCGGCTCGTTTAAGGCCAGGAACGTAAATCTAGTCATTAGCAATATAGCTCTGAACAATACTACTAACCTCATTTTTACAGAAGTCAGAATGGAGGGAAATTTCACCATTGGCATCAAAGCATCTGTCAGAAACAGCTTTCGCTCTTTTACTCCACTGCATGTCTTGTCCGGAATTAACACCACACTTTTCAAGCGCTTTTCTCATATCAAAGAGTGAATCCGCTTGTTTTTGAATAGTTTCCTGTTGTTCAATACGGTCTCTATGTAACCGTTCAACTTCATTTCTACCCGTCCAAATGGTAACTATCATGCCTACTAGAAGCGCAGCAATCATAATATTTTTGATCACTTGGAACCTCATACCCGCCGAGTAACAACTCTATTTACCCATTCTACTAAGTAATTAGCACCATACAAGGCATAAATATTCGGCTTTGCTCAATATGATCACCACTGATGAGCACCGGGAACTGACCGTGGGCCTCAAGGCGGAAGTCGCCAAAAACTGGCTGCTGAACGATGGCCGCTCACTCGAAGATGGCCGTTGGGAGTACCGGGGTCAGGCGATGGATAACATCGAAGACGCCCAGTTGCTTGCCTATGCCGACGTAAAGAACGTCGAAGACACTGGCCGTCATCTGACCTCGGCCCAGTTGCAGAAAGCAGCGCTGGATATCGCTATGGGCGCTTATAAACTCTGGATCGGCGACGATATCAACACCCTGCTCGATCCTGAAGCTAATCTGCTGGAGAAAACCTGGTCCGGCATCTCCCTGGCCTCCAACTTCATCCCCGGCGCTGCCATAGGTAAGCTGGGGCTGAAGACAATCACGGCCTTTAGAAGACTCAGAGGCATCACCAAGGCCAGTGGCAAGATTCCGGCGAATATAGCCCGAAGTCCTCGAGCCCTTCGGCAGCTTCAGCAGAAAATGAAGCTGACCGACGCTCAAATTGCCGCTTTCAAAAAAGATCCCACAAAATTCAGAAACGGACGATTTGAGCACATCGAAGTCTACAAGGGACCGAAAGACACTGCAATTTTTCGGACTAAGATAAAATCCAATATTGCAGATGGCTCTCATACGGTTAGAGAGTACCTAGTAGATAAAAATGGAAAGCTCTTGTTTCAAGCGCATAAAACTCAACTGAGAAACGGCTCTTTTCGTCATTGGCGAATCGATCAAGAAGGACCTTTTTCGGAACTTTTTCAAAAAGCAGCTAGGCGTGGCCAAAAGGTAAAGCCACAAATTGATGGACCCTTCGAAGATGAATATTACAATACTTGGCAACAAATATTAGACAAGGTAGGAGAATAATATGGAAACGGAAAAAGAGATTCTGGATTCATTGGTTGCTTTTAACCGGCCCTTAGAGGAATTGGTGCCTTTAGTATGGCCGCTTAAGTTTCGGTATTCCGCTCCCATTACCCACATTACCCGGCAGGATATTATTTCAGTGATGAATCGTTATCTGGCCGGAGAATTTGACGGAGATACGCTGGAATTTTGGGCCGATCTCGTCTTTGATCGCCTCTTTTATGATGTACCGACCAGTGGCCCCCTCGAAATGGAAACAAACTATACAGATGCCATTGACAATGTGTTGGAAATTCTGACATATGAGCCTGAGCGGGGGCATCCACACACGCCGGAGTTTATCCGTCAGCTTATTGACGAACTGGAAAACGCCAAGCTTGACCCTGTGGAGGCTTGATTCAATCTGCACATTTAAAAACCGAATAGAATAGGCAAGTATCAAGAGAGCGGCTGATGGAACCTTCCATCAGCCTTTTTTTAGGTCCACCCATTCCTATGAGATTTTTGTTCCCCTTGTACAGGATATTTTGGTAAAATAGACAAAGAACCTTTCGAGGTTTTCTGATTAGGGAGAAGATTTAACGTTCAGTGGGTGAATACGGGATTATATTGGAGAATGCGAAGTCTCTAAGTGTAATCTCGAGAATATGGCGTGGTTAGAAAGGAGCCCGGTGGTGATCGCTGAAGACAAAATAAAGCCGGTGGTTCAGGCCTTTGTGAAACAGGGAGGGTATCCCTCTCCCGAGGATCGCAAAAATGTCTGGCAGTTTCATGAGCGGAACTGTCCTGAACATGCCTTTGTCATCGCGACTCGAGCCGATGTGATTCGGGAAGCAGACCGGTTTCTGAATCAGGAAATCACCGGTGCAGACCTGGCGGCATGGGCTGATGGCATTATTTTCCTGGCCGGTGGCGGCCTGGTTGAATATGACCCGGATTACCGGGACGAGATTGTCAACGCCCTGGAAGAATTGGCAAGTGAAGAAGAAAACCTGACGCTTGAAGTCATAACGCGAGTCAAGAAGTCTTCCATAGAGAACGGTGAGATGAATTTCAGTTTTTAAAAACCGGATAGAGCAGGTAAGTACCCAGGAGAGCAGCTGATGGAAATTCCATCAGCTTTTTTACGTTATTCAAATTCGTCGAAGTCATCCGGCTCCTGGGGGATTTCGTCGGGGAGGGCGTCCATGACTTCCAGGGCCATCTTGGCGGCGGCCTGCTGGGCCTCCTTCTTGGAGGCGCCCTTGCCGTAACCCATCACCTCGTCATTGATCAGCACCTCGATATAAAACGTCTTCTTGTGGGCGGGGCCGCTTTCGCGGGCCGTGCGATAAACGGGCAGGCCGTCGCCTTCGGCCTGGGTCAGCTCCTGCAGCACCGCCTTGAAGTTGTCCTTCGTGGGGCTTAAGTCCACCTGGGTCACTTCGTCTTCGAGTACTCGCAGGAGCATCTCGCGGGCCGCCGCCATCTTGCCGTCGAGAAACAGGGCGCCCAGCAGGGACTCGAATCCGCAGGCCAGGTTGGAGGTTTTCTTGCGTCCCCCGCTTCTCGCCTCGCTGACGCCAAAAATCATGTATTCCCCCAGGTTCAGCTGCTGGGCGAATTTGGCAAGGGTGGCATCGCTGACGATGACCGCGCGAATCTTGGTGAGTTCGCCCTCGCGGTAATCGGGAAAGCGTTCAAAAATATACTCGCTGACGATGAGCTTGAGCACCGCGTCACCGAGAAACTCCAGGCGCTCGTAGTTTTCAAGGTGCGAAAGCTTGTTCTCGTAAGTATAGGAACTGTGGGTCAGCGCCCGGTCATAGATTTCGTAGATGCTTTCATGGGACGGCAGATCGATGCCCAGACTGTCGAGCAGTTCGTCAATCTGGCGCATGCGTGATTCGTCAATGCCGTAAGGATAGGTCATCGCGAGCGTCCCATATTCCCAAGGCCCTTAAAATCTTAAAATATGGACCGCTTTTCAGGGAAACAGGGGAAGGAGATCTTTGACCAGCCCCTGCTGAAGAACGACCCAATGAATATAATAATACGAGATTGCGCCGCAGAAAAGATAACTGTCCAGACGGTCCAGCAGCCCGCCGTGCCCCTGGAAGAGTCCGCCGGAATCCTTCACCCCGGCATCCCGCTTGATGAGGGATTCGGCCAGGTCGCCCAGCTGAGAGACCACCACCAACAGGACACTGAGGAGCAAGGCATGGAGCCAGTTGAAATACGCCAGGAAGGCAAAGCCGGTGCCGGCGATAATGCCCACAACCAGCCCGCCGATGGCTCCCTCTGTGGTTTTCTTGGGGCTGATTTCCGGGTAGAGCGGGTGTCTGCCCATCAGTTTGCCCACGTAATACGCCCCCACATCGGACATACTGATGACGAGCACCGTGAAAAAGACGTAGTAGGCACCCTCGGCAGAAACGTTGCGCAGCAGAATAAAGTGCATGGGCAGGAAGGCCACGTAAAAGATGGCCAGAAACGTGGCGCCAATGTCGTTGATCGTGGCACGGGGTTTGCGAAACAGCAGCCGGATGAAGCTGCCGATAATCCCCAGGGTGATCATGGGCAGGAAGTACTGGGTCTTGTCGAAGTGGGCCAGGAGGATCAGCGCAATGCCGGTGGTCAGGACGATCAGCTGGGAAGGCCGGATATCCTTGGCCTTCATGATGGAGGTCAGCTCCCGGAACCCCTGGTAGAGGGTAAACAGAACCGCGCCGGTCCAGACCCAGCCGCCGGTAAAGATCAGGGTCGCCATCACGCAACCCAGCAGGATTCCCATCCCCACCCGGCGGCCTTTGCGCGGAGCAGCGGGAGGCGTCGCCAGTTGTTCTTCTGTCATAAGGGCCTCCGCGCGATCGGATGGATCAGATTTCCATCACTTCCTTTTCTTTTTCCGCCACCAGCCGGTCCAGTTCCGCCGTATAGCGATCCGTCAGCTTCTGGATCTGCTCCTGCCGGGACTTGAACTCGTCTTCGGGCAGGTTCTCTTCCTTCTGAGCCTTGTCCAGCTCGTTGCTGGCATCGCGGCGGATGTTGCGGATGGCAATCTTGCCGTCCTCGCCCATCTTCTTCACCAGCTTGGACATTTCCTTGCGCCGTTCTTCCGTCAGCGGCGGCACGTTAAGGCGGATGACGGACCCGTCATTGTTTGGGGGCAGGCCGAGTTCGGATTTGGCGATGGCCTTCTCGATCTCACCGAGCATGGACTTGTCGTAGGGCTGGATCACGATGGTCGTCCCGCCCTGGACGGAGACGTTGGACATCTGCCGCACCGGCGTGGGCGTGCCGTAGTAGTCCACCTGGACCCGGTCCAGCATCAGGGGGTTGGCCCGTCCGGTGCGCACCGTTCCCATCTCATTCTGGGTGGCGGCCACCGCCTTTTTCATTTTTTCCTCTGCCGTCGCATGTATCTCGTCAACGCTGACCATCGTGCTGTTTCCCTGTCTCTCCGATATAAAGTACCCGACATCTTAATCAAGATCCCCTGCCGGTTCAAGCGTTTCGACTTGTTAATGTAAACCCAGGGTTTACTTGCCGGGGGCGGCCCGGTTTCCTATGATGGAAGGCAGTCGCATCCGAGATAGAGAGAGTCAGAGACATGCAGCAATCACTGTTCGGCAGTGTCGTACTCAGCGGAGAGGACGAGGCCGCCCCAAAACTTTCCCCGCTGGCTTCGGCGATTGAAGACGCCGTTTTTACGGTCATCGACCTGGAAACCACCGGCCTCAACGCCCGAAAGAATGCCATCACGGAGATCGTGGCCATCCAGTACAAAAACGGCGAGGAAATGGGCAAATACGCAACGCTGGTAAAACCCACCGAGCCGATTCCCCCTGAGGTCGAGGCCATTACCGGCATCAGCAACGACATGGTCGCCCAGGCCCCGGCCCTGGTCATGGCGCTCAGCGAACTCTGCGGTTTTGTCGGCACAAGCCCCCTGATCGTCGGACACAATGTAGCCTTCGATCTCAACTTTCTGCGGGAAAAGCTGGATACCAGCGGTCTTTCACCTTTTATCACCCGGTTTGATCCGGCGACGGCTTTTTGTACTAAAATATTGGCGCAGAAGGTCCTACCCGGCCTTCCCAGTTACGAGGGGATCGTCGTCGCCAACCAGTGCGGTGTCATCAATGACAACCCCCACCGGGCGGAGTACGACGTGCGCATGAGCGCCGGCATATTATTCTCACTCATCCGGCGCCTCAGGGAGCGGCAACACCCGATCCAATCCGTTGAGGATCTGCTTTGCTATCAGGGGGCTATCTTGCTGTAAACACATCCACCGTGCCGTCGGCACGGCGACTGCCCCTGAAACAACCTGCCTTCGGCAAGCCCATCGATCTCAGACCTCCAGTAAATACACCTCAAAAGCCCGTTTCGCTGTTTCAGCGGCTCCGGGCTTTATTTTTTACGGGCATCCAGCGCATGGAACACTGGCTGCCCCTCTCCATGACAACGTTTACGGTGATCGACCTGGAAACCACCGGCACCGACCCGGCCATGAACGAGATCATTGAAATCGGCGCCGTCAAGTTCCGCAATGGCCGGGAAACCGGGCGGTTTGAAACCCTGGTTCAGCCGGTTTCCGGCGGAATCCCCGCCAAAACCACGGAGATCACCGGCATCACCAATGCCATGCTCAAAGACGCGCCCGGTCCCATCGCCGCCCTGCATGAGCTGGCTGACTTCGTCGGGGAGCATCCCCTGCTGGTTGCCCACTCGGCGGACTTTGACCTGGGAACAATCCACCGGCAACTGGACCGCCTGGGACTGGATCACCTCAAGGACCGTTTCGATCCGGGGCGGACCGTCTGCACCCTGCGCCTGGCGGAAGACCTGGTGCCGGAAGTCATTGAAAACATCCGCCAAGTACAAAAGGATCGCCCCGATTACCTGACCCTCGACGGCCTGCGCGACCACTACGGGCTGACTGAAGACACCCGCCACCGGGCCGACAGCGACGCCCGGCTCACGGCCCGGCTGCTTTACCGGCTGCTGAAAGAGAACCCCAGGCTGAAGACCCTGAGGGATCTTCAGAATTTCAGTTCCAGCGAAATGGGGCAGTGATCGGACCCCATCACGTCCGGGTGGATGGCGGCGTTGACCAGGTTGCCCTTCAGGTTCGGCGTGACGAAGAAGTAGTCGATCCGCCACCCAACGTTTCTTTCGCGGGCGAAAGACCGCTGGTTCCACCATGAATACTGCTCCGGTTCCTGGCAGAATTCCCGGAAGGTATCGATATAGCCGCAGCCGACGAACTTGTCCACCCAAGCTCTTTCCACGGGCAGAAAGCCGCTGGTTTTCTCGTTGGCCTTGGGCCGGGCGAGGTCGATTTCCTTGTGGGCGGTGTTGAGATCCCCGCACATCACCAGGGCCTTGCCCTGGGCCTTCAATTCGTTCACCTGGTCCAGAAAGGCATCATAGAACGCCAGCTTGTACTGGAGCCGCTCATCACCGCGCTGGCCGTTGGGCCAATAGATGTTGTAGAGGATGAACTCCGGGTACTCGGCGATAATGACCCGTCCCTCGCGGTCAAAGCGTTCGATGCCCAACCCTTCACGGATGCTGAGAGGCTCTTCCTTCGTAAAAAGCGCCACGCCGCTGTAGCCCCGCTTTTCGGCATGGCTCCAGTAGGTATGATAACCCTGGATGGACGCCATCTCCAGCGTCAACTGGTCGCCGCTGATTTTGGTTTCCTGGAGGCCCAGAATATCGGGCTGCGTGGCGTTGAACCAGTCCCAGAACCCTTTTTTGATGACGGCGCGAATGCCGTTGACATTCCACGAATAAAGCCGCAGGTGCTTGTTGGCCATGAGGAACAATTACCAAAAACGAATGATGACGCTCCCCATTCTGCCCGACCCGCAACACCGAATCAAGCCCGGCGGGAAAAGGGGGCCAGGACGAATCGACCCTTAAAAAATCAACCGTGTCATGTCGGGAAAAACCGGGAAATGGATTCCGGCCTTCGCAGGAATGACAATAAATCCCTGTTTTAGCTGAATAGGTCAATCGGCATTTAAGATAAACCAACCCGTGTCATTCCGGACGCTGATAGCCGTAAGCGAGGCCCAAAGCCGAGCTGTACGGTCTTCAGCGCTTCGCGAGGAACGAGCGTTAGCGATGCAAGGGATATGGGTGAGCCGGAATCCATTGACCGGGAATGCGGGAATGACAGCAGAAAGCAGGTTTCAGGTTTATTTAAATGTCGATTGTGACCCTAGACCAGTTTGAGTTTCTGGGCGATATAGGCCGCCTGCATCCGGTTGGAGACTTCCAGCTTGCGGAAGATGCTGGCCAGGTGGTTCTTCACCGTGGTTTCGGAGATGGACAGGATATCGCCGATTTTGGCGTTGGAATGCCCCTGCGCAATGTAGCGCAGCAACTCCTGCTCACGCGGAGTCAGCATTTTCAGAGCCTCGCCCAGACGCTCATCTTCGGGGTCCTTCATATTCTGGGCCGCCTCGTTTTCCCACTGGGAACGGCGCGACATCGCCTCGATATGGGCCAGCAGAACACCGGGGGTCACGGGCTTGATGAGATATTCATCGGCGCCGCGCCGCAGGCCCGCTATCTTGGACTGCTCCTCGTCGGCGCAGGTCAGCATGATAATCGGCACGTTGGGCCGGTGTTCACCGCTTCGGATATATTTTAACGTTGCCCAGCCATCCATCTTCGGCATCTGAACATCCAGAATCACCATATCATAGCGGACATCCGGGTTGGAAAACTTCTGGATACCGGCATAGCCGTCCTCGGCCACGTCCACCTCGTAACCAAACATCGTCACCATGTCCCGGATCAGGAGGGGATCGTCGTCAATAAGCAATATTTTTAGCATGCGTCGTTCTATGCCGTTCCTTTTTACCGAAGAAACCCGGTACCCCCACACAGAAAAAACTGGGGTGGCCGTCAGTCCTCACTTTCCGCTGATACACAACGCCGTTTCACGGAGGTTTCCCTGCATTCTGCCGTTTGCAATCAACCGATGGGCTGTTTTACTCATGTTCTTTTATAGTTGTATACCATGCTACTCATAGTATTCAACCTGAAAATGTTCGGGATCTGAAAAAAAATTCGTATACTGGTTTACATATAACTTAGCTTTATTTTAGCCGTTTTTCAAGTTTTTTGGAAGTCCGGCGGGGCTTGTGCGATGATAGGTGCCTGGATTGTCCGCCGGATCAAGGGAGCGATTGCGCATGTCCGTCACCCACCCCATTCCCCAACTCAGCCTCAGGCGCCAGCTCGACGCCATTCGCCCGGAGATTGAAGCCGCCTGGGCGGATATTCTGGATAACACGGCCTTTATCGGAGGCCGACGGGTCCAGGACTTCGAGGCGGACTTTGCCCGTTACTGCGGGGCGGAACACTGCATTGGCGTGGGCAACGGAACGGACGCTCTCCAGGGCATCTTGCACGCCCTGGACCTCGCTCCCGGTGACGAGGTCATCGTTCCGGCCATGAGCTTCATCGCCACCCTTGAGCCGCTGACGACCCTGGGATTGAAACCGGTTCTGGCCGACATCGACCCCGTCACCTGCAATCTCGATCCGGCGCAGGCCGAAAAAGCCCTCACCGGGAAAACGCGGGCGCTGCTGCCGGTCCACCTTTACGGCCAGCCTGCCGACATGGACGCCCTGAACCGGCTGGCCCAGAAAAAGGGGCTGATGGTCATCGAGGATTCGGCCCAGGCCCACGGGGCCGTCTACAAGGGCCAACGCACCGGGTCATTGGGCCATGCCGCCGGATTCAGCTTCTATCCCGGCAAGAACCTGGGCGCCTTCGGTGACGGCGGGGCGGTGACCACCAGTGACCCCGAACTGGCGGACCGGCTGAGGAAATATTGCGACCATGGCCGCCTCGACAAGTACAAGCACGGATTCCCCGGAATCAACAGCCGCCTGGACGCTTTGCAGGCCGCCGTTCTTCACGTCAAGCTCCGGCACCTCGACGGCTGGAACAACGCCCGCCAGCGCTGGGCCAGCCTTTACACCGAACTCCTGCAGGGCATCGACGCACTGATCCTGCCTGAAACCGGGCCGGATCGCACCCATGTATGGCACCAGTACGTTATCCGCACACCGGAACGGGACCGGCTGCAGGCCCACCTGCAGGAAAAGGGCATCACCAGCGGCCTGCACTACCCCATTGCGCTGCACCTGCAACCGGCCTACCGGGATCTAGGCTACGGCACAGGGGATTTTCCCCACGCCGAGGCGCTGGGTGAAACCTGCCTCTCCCTGCCCATGTTCGCCGAACTGACCGAGGCGGAGGTACGAACGGTGGCCGATGCCATCCGGGCCTTCTTCGGACAACAATAAAAAACGGCGGGAGGAGGACAGCCATGACACGAACGGCAATGGGCGAAGCGGAAATCCGCCACTGGCTGGAGGGTTTTCCCCACTGGCACTATCAGGACGGCGCCCTCACGCGGGTCATTGAACCGCCCACCTACCGGGCGGCGCTGGATCTCGTCAACCGGGTGGGACACCTGGCCGAAGAACTGAACCACCACCCGGACATTTTCATGCACTACAAGAAGGTCACCCTCCGGTTCTGGACCCATACGGCACGCGGCGTGACGGAGTACGACCTGAAAGCCGCAACAGAAGTTGAACGGCTGCTCGGACAGCTCTAAAAGGCGACCCCGAAAGCGGGCAGCTTCCGGGGTCAGGAGGGTTAAGGAAACCGGGAACTAGGCCTTCTGGATATCCAGCTTGGTTCCCTGGGTTTCGTTCAGCGCGGCCGGCTTGGCTTCAGTCACCGCGGGCATGGCGGCAATCTGCTGGCCGAAGTTCGGCTCGGCTTTTTTCTGGAACATGGGCAGTGCTGGCATTTTGATATCCATAACTGCACTCCTTTTCTAACTCGTTTTTCTCTAACCGACTACGCAAAGCGATCCTTCCGAGTTTTACCCCACAAGAACCCCTTCGGCAGCCGAGATTATGTATACAACAAAGCACGCCCCATGTCCAGGTAAACACCCGTCGCTACTGGATAAATACCTCGTATGCGATCCACATGCCCCGGCATGGCTGTATACCATGACAAATCATGCGTTCCACCCATTTTACCTGGCATCCGGCATGATATACGGTGTATGATGTTAACCGAATAACCGGAGGAAGTTCAGACAACCCCGGAGGAAATTTTTTGGAACCGCCCCGTATTTTTTCCCGCAAGCCGGACATCCGCGACGTGACGCCGGGCAGCTATTTCTGGTGCAGTTGCGGTTACTCGGACACCCAACCCTTCTGCGACGGGCAACACATCCGTCACGGCATGATGCCCGTCATGCTGGATGTGCCCGAAAAGCGCACCATCGCCTTCTGCAACTGCAAACACACGAAGAACCCGCCTTATTGCGACGGGTCCCATTCGAAACTGTAAGAAAAGGGCGCCGCCCCTTCGGCGGCTCGTTCGGATTTTTTTCGCCTACCCCAAGGACGTCCTAAACTCCGAAGTGGTCCCGGACCCAGGCGCGGGCGCCGGCTTCCGTTGTTACCTCGCCCAGTTGGTGGGCCTCCTGGAGGGCGTCGAGCACCTCGCCGATTTTTTTGCCCGGCGGCATGCCGAGAATTTCCATTACCGCCTTGCCATCAAGCAGACGGGGCATTTTCAGGACGGCCTGCTCCTCGTAGTATCGCGCAAGCAGCCAGAGATGCTCCGCATGGCTGCGGTTGAGATCGTCCAGGGTGACCTCCGGCCCCAGCGTGCTGAAGCGATCGGCCAGCGCCAGCAGGATGACATCCGGCGTCTCGTCGCCCATGCGCCGGAAGAACCGCAGCACCGCCTTTCTTGAGGACTCCGGCCCGAACTGGCAGGGGTATAAATGCCAGCGCACCAGTTTTTTAAGATAGTCGGCAATTTCGTTGCTCAGGCGCCAGCGCCTGCAGATGACCGCGGTCATCTCCTCGGACACCTGATCATGACCGTAAAACGTGTGGCGGGTCCCGTCCTTGTGCAGCGCCATCGTATCCGGCTTGCCGATGTCATGGAGCAGGCAGGCCATCTTCACCAGCCCGAACCGGGTGGCAAACGGCGCCTTCCACTGGGAAAGTTCTGCCTGCGCCTGTTGCGGGAGATCGTTCCAGAGCAGCTCCGCCTGGTTCACCAACTCCAGGGTGTGGGTAAAAAGCCAGAGGTGGTGGTATCCGCTGGGCGGCACATCGCGGGTGGGGGTCAGCTCCGGCAGGATCACTTCCAGCAGGCCGCAATCCCCCATCATCTCCAGCACCGGGAACATCCGCCGGACACTGAGCATTTTGAGAAACTCGAAGTGGATGCGCTCCGGGGCGGATTCCAGCAGGCGATCCTTATGCCTGGCAATCACCGCCAGGGTTTTCGGATCGATCCGGGTGGTTTCCAGCACCGCCGCAAAGCGGAAGACCCGCAACATCCTCAAAGTATCATCCAGCAGATTTTCCTCGGACACCATGCGGATAATCCCAGCATCAAGGTCCGCCCGACCGTCATGGGGGTCCAGAAACTCGCCGGTATCCAGACTCACGGCCATCGCATTGACGGTGAGATCCCGCCGGGCCAGATCCAATAAAATGTTTCCGTTCAGCGCGTCGGCAATGTCCAGGTACTTTTCAGAAACAACCACCCGGTGTATGCCAAAATCGGCGTCCAAAAGAACATAATGACCATCCATCACATCCGCCGTCTGCCGGGCCAGGGTTTCAGCGGAAACACCGGTCACGGCAAAGTCGAGATCCGAAGGCGTCTGGCCGGTTCGCAGGGCATCGCGCACCGCGCCCCCCACGAGAAAGACACCGGCCCGATGCGCCATGGCCAGTTCCCGGACCCGCATCAGGGCCGGATCGCTGAGAACCGCTTGAAGATTACTGTCGGGCGATATCATACTCATACGCAAGAGCACTCATTACGGCAATGGCCGCCGTTTCACTGCGCAGAATCCGCGCTCCCAGACTGGCGGGCCGAAACCCGGCAGCGATGAGATAGGCCGCCTCCGGCTCGGTCCAGCCGCCCTCCGGCCCCACCGCAAAGGCGATGGACCGGGCCACCGCATGCTGGCGAAGCAGCATGCGCAGGGCCTCTCGTTTGTCGCCACGCTCAATCAGGGCGACTTTCAGCGCGGCGGGACGGGCCAGTTCGCAGAAGGCGGGCAGATTCATGGGCATTTCCACGCGGGGCACAAACAGTCCCTCGGACTGCTCCGCCGCGGACCGGGCCACCGCCTCCCAGCGCTCCTGTTTTTTCTCCGCCGAGCCGATATGGACCACGGCCCGCTCCGTCTCGATAGGCACAATGGTCCTGACGCCCAGTTCGGTGACCTTCTGCAGCATCCAGTCCCACCGCTGGCCCTTGATGAGCGCCGCCCCCATCATGATCTGGGGAACCGCCCCCTCCGAGGCCTGCTCATGCAACGCAAGAAGGCTCACGTAGATTTTATCCCGATCCAATTCGGTCACTTCGGCGATAAAACTTTGCTGGCGCTGGCCATCCACCGCCACGATGTGATCGCCGGGGGTCAGGCGCAGCACGTTTCGGATATGATGCACCGAGGGCGGATCGTCCACGAACGAGGCATAGGGCAAGGCCTTTACTGCATCGGGGAGGGCGATGAAAAACCGGTTCAGCCGCCGGGTGTTCGCCGTCTTCATGGCGTATAAACCCCGCGCAGCAGGAACCAGTCCCCGTCCTGGCGGCGGATGATGTCCGCAAACCCGGCCTTTTCCAGAGCGTCCTGAACCGGTCCCACAGATTTTTCAATCAGGCCGCTGGCCAGCAACAGCCCGCCCGCCTCCAGCCGGACGGTGATTTCGGGAAGCAGTTCGATAATCACCGGCCCCAGGATGTTGGCCAGGATCACGTCGTATTTCGTCCGGCACATCTCCTGAAGCGGCGTGTCTGAAGCCGTTACCACATCGGCAACGCCATTGATTCTGGCATTTTCGGCGGTGGCCTCCACGGCGGCGGGATCGATATCCAGGGCCATCACGGAGCGGCAACCCCGCATGGCGGCATAAACAGCGAGAATTCCGGAGCCACAGCCAAGATCCAGCATGGCAAGCCGGGAGAAGTCTTTTTCAGTGGCCAGGCGCTCCATTTCGGCCAGCATCAGCCTTGTTGTGGCATGGGTGCCGGTGCCGAAGGCGCAGCCGGGGTCCAGGTTAATGACCGTCTCGCCTTCCAAAGGCGCGTAAGTCTCCCAGCTGGGGCGGATCACAATACCGTCGGTAATGTGGGTCACATGCCAGAAGCGCTTCCAACTTTCAGCCCAATCCTCGGCAGCGATGAGGGACTCACTGTCGATCCGGCAAACGGAAAAGGCCTCTTCACGGGCAAACAGACCGTCCAGACGTTCTCGGATCATCGGAGAATCAGCAAAAACCCGGATTTTAGCAACGCGCTCCTCGCCCAGCGGGCCTTCGTAGACCTCCTCGATCCCGCGCACGCCGTCCACCGTCCAGAGCAACTCGCCCAGGAAACCGCTGGTTTCCGGAGGAATGCCGGTGCTGCACTCGATGGTAACGGCAATGGTATCCGTGGTTTTCACTTTTGGCCACACCTCTTTTGTGCTAGATTAAACCCGTTCGGGTTCTGAATGAAGGGGCTCCGCCCCTTCGGCGAAAAAGACCTTCCCCGAACAGTTCAAACTTTTTCACGGGTTTTCTTTTTCGCCTACCCCGGCCAAGCATATTCAATGACCTAGCCTGTTAGTATTACACTATTCCCTTCCCTTATACAAGAACGTAGGTACTGCGTTTCCAGACCCCAATATCCTCAGAACCAGAAGGAAAAGACCGATGCCGAAACCCTCCGCCAACCTTGGAAAACTGCCCCCGTATCTTTTTGCCGAACTGGACCGCAAGATTGCCGAAAAAAAGGCCCAGGGTGTGGATATCATCAGCCTGGGCGTGGGCGACCCGGATCTGCCGACGCCCAAGGCCATCGTGGACAAGATGAAAGAGGCCGTGGAAGACCCGGCCACCCACCAATACCCGGCCTACAAAGGCAGCACGGATTTTTGCCAGACCGTCAGCACCTGGATGAAGTCCCGCTTCAACGTGGATGTGGATGTCTCCACGGAGACGATGGCGCTCATCGGCGCCAAAGAGGGCATCGCTCATTTGATCCTCGCCTACATCCAGCCGGGTGACGTGGTACTTTGCCCCTCCCCCGGCTACCCGGTGTATCACAACTACACCCTGCTGTGTGGCGGCGAGCCAATCACCCTGCCTCTGAAAGCGGACAACGGCTTCCTGCCGGATCTTTCCAAGATCCCCGAAAACGTGGCAAAAAAGGCCAAGCTGATGTTCCTGAACTACCCGAACAACCCGACGGGCGCCATCGCGGACGAGGCGTTCATGAAAGAGGCCATCGCCTTTGCCCGTGAGCATGACATCCTGCTGTGCCACGACAACGCCTACAGCGAGATGACCTACGACGGCTACCGGGCGCCGAGCTTTCTCAGCGTGCCGGGGGCGAAAGACGTCTGCATCGAGATGTTCAGCTTCAGCAAGATGTTCAACATGACCGGCTGGCGCATCGGCTTCGCCGTGGGCAATGCGGAGGCCGTCAAAGCCCTGGGCACCATCAAGAACAACACGGACAGCGGCGCCTTCACCGCCATCCAGCGTGCGGCGGCTTACGGCCTGGAACGGGCCGACGAGCTGACCCAGGACCTCAATGCCATCTACGGCAAGCGCCGGGATATCTTCGTGGAAGGCCTGCGAAAAATGGGCTGGAACGTGGAGCCGATGGTGGCCACGTTCTACCTGTGGGTGCCCGTGCCCACCGGCATGAAGAGCGAGGAGTTCGCCGCGATGCTGCTGGAGAAATGCGGCGTGGTGGTGCCTCCGGGCAACGGGTACGGTCCCGAAGGCGAAGGCTTCTTCCGGGTGGCCCTCACCCAGAGTGAAGACCGCTTGCATGAAGCCCTGGAACGCATGGAGAAAAACGGCGTCACCTTCACCCAACTGGCCCGCGCCGCCTCCTCGGTCTAGCGCAATCAGCGCTATAATAGCCTTATGCTGAAGACCACCCTGGCCATCGGCGCCGGCAAACTGACGTCATCGCTGGTTTCCGCCCTGCATCTGGGCGAGGGCACCAGCCTGCCCGGAAAAGTGGCGCGGCGGATCGATCCGGACGTTTTGCGGGTATTAGGCCGCCAGATTCAAAAGGAAACCGTCGCCGTCAGCGGCACCAACGGCAAGACCACCACCTGCGGCCTGCTGGCCCGGTTTCTCGAAGAGGCGGGACATACGGTCGCCCATAACCAGCTGGGGGCCAACATGGTCCCCGGCATCACGGCGGCGCTCGTCAAGCAAAGCTCCCTTTCGGGCAGGCTTGCCGTGGATTACGGCGTGCTGGAGGTGGACGAGGCGTCACTTGTGGGGGTGGCCTCGGAGATTGGCATCTCGCGGATTGCCGTCACCAACCTGTTTCGGGATCAGCTGGACCGCTATGGCGAACTGGATACCACGGCCCGGCTCATTGAAAAAGGCATCAACAAAAGCCGGGTCAATGACGGGGGCTGCCTGTATCTCAACGCCGACGACCCGCTGGTGGCCTCGATGGGAGTCAACGCGGACCGGGCGGTATATTACGCCGTGAAAAACGTGGAATACGCCCACCCCGTAACCACGGACTTCCCGGTGCCGTTTCCGAGAGAGGTTACCGCCTGCCCGCGCTGCGGCAGCGATCTGTATTACCAGACGGTCATCTACGGGCATCTGGGCCATTACGAGTGCATGAGCTGCTGCGGCTACGACCGCCCCGCCCCCACCGTGGTGGCGGAGCACGTGCTGGTGAAACCGGAGGGCAGCGATGTGAGACTGCGCTGCAAGGATGAAACGCTGGACCTCCACCTGCCCCTGCCGGGGGTGTTCAACGTGTACAACTTTCTGGCCGCCGCCGCCGTGGCGGATGACATGGGCCTGCCCCACGACGTGTTTGAATCCGGGCTGAGTCACTATCATAGCGTCTTTGGCCGGGCGGAGCGCCGGACGATCAACGGGCGCCGGGTGATGATCTTCCTCATCAAGAACCCGGTGGGCGCCTCGGAGGTGCTGAAACTGGTGGGCACCGACCCTGACGGGCGGCTGATGATCGCCCTCAACGACAACTATGCCGACGGGCGGGACGTATCCTGGATCTGGGACGCCACATTCGAGAGCATTCGCACCGAAAAACCCATCGTCGTCAGTGGCGTGCGGGCCACGGACATGGCCGTCCGCCTGAAATACGCCGGGGTGGAGGAGAAGTACCTGCAGATAGAGCCGGACATCCATGCGGCCCTAAAAAAAGCGGTGAAGCAGACCCCCGAAAACGAAACCCTCTATGTGCTGCCCACCTACACGGCACTGCTGGCCCTACGGGATTTGTAGGACTGACCCTCCAGCTGGCGGATAATGTCCGCCTCGGCCAAGGCCTCGAAGGGTTTAAGAACCTGCTTGCGTTCGTTGTACTGGAGCCGGGAGATATAGTCCAACTCCTGGCGACCCGTCTGCTTGATAATGATAAACCGGATCAGGTCCTCTTTTTCGAGGGCCGGAAGGCGGGTCACCCACCGCACCACCCGCACGGGCACGCTCATCACATACTTGCCTAAAACGGGCTGAAGGACAGGGACAAGCCTGAGGTAGAACCGCATGAATTTTTGCAGCAGGGGCCTGTGGCTCAGGGCGTCCACCATTTCCGCCGCCTCGTTCTTCAGCCGTTCCCGCGCATCCTGGATCAGCACGTCATCCTGGCCCCGCATGGAAAACTGGGCCGGCTTGAGACAGCTGATGACAAAAAGCGCCTCCGAAAGGCCGGGGTCCTTCAGGCCGGTCAGTTTGTGGAACTTGTCGTACTGAACCTGGGAGATATGCCCCCGGACAAAATCCCGGATATCCTCGAATGGCCGGCCCTGCTCCTTGAGCGCCAACAACTCCGGAATCCAGCTTCGAATCTGACGTCCGCCAATCACCTTACGGGCCAGGGCCTCGTACATCTCGTATTCAAAGACGATATCACCGCACTCCTCGAAGAGATCCATCCGCCCCTGGGCATAGTACCGGGCCACATCCGCCTGGGTCACCCGGTTGTTTTCCAGGATGTTGTCCACCAGACGCTTCATCAGCGGCGGCAGCTGATCGTATTTTTCCTCGATGGCGATGGGAGGGCCGTATTTGGTCAGGGACTTTCGGCTGAAGACGTCCCGGAAAGCCTTGACGTCTTCACGGTCGCCAAAAAGAACCGGCACCACCAAATGACGGCGCAGCCTGACCGGGGCTGACCCCTGATCACCCCTGAACCCTATGTCCCATACCGGCAAACCGGCTTGCCCGCGAAGGCCTGAAATCGCTTGCATTCTTCAAAAAACAGGTTACTGGCGTTTCGAGAATGAAAAACAAACATAGATTGTAATTGCTTCATGGGTTTTCGGGAACCGGAATTCGCAACCGGACTCGACTATTCAAATGATTTCTCGGCAACGGGCAAAGGAAAACCGCAGTCCGCCCCAAAATGGCCTTATAATGAAGATGTTTAAACATTGGGAGTTCAGTGCTGGATAGGCTATGTCCGAGGCTCGAAAACCGCTCTCAAAATCTTCGAAACAGGCGGATGCAAAGACGTCCGGTACGGAAGACATCACCACGTTGTGGCGCAGTTACCGAAAGCAGCCCAACAACGCCCAGTTGCGAGAACAACTGATCCTTAACTACCTGCACCTGGTCCGTTACGTGGTCAGCCGTCTTCCCATCACCCTGCCCGTCAGCATCGCCCAGGAAGATCTCATCAGCTACGGCACGATGGGGTTGATGGAAGCTGTCGAACGATTTGACCCGGAGCGGGGTCTGAAATTCGAAACCTACGCCGTCACCCGAATCCGGGGGGCGATTATCGATCAGCTCCGTTTTCAGGACTGGATTCCCCGCGGCGTGCGCAAGCGCAGCCGGGATCTCTCCGAAGCCATGCTGCGCCTGGAGGAAAAACTGGGCCGCACCCCCACCGATGACGAACTGGCCGCCGAACTGGGCGTCGATAAAACCAAGATCAAGACCATGCTCGCCGAAAGCAGCAACCTGGTCCTCTCCCTGGACGAAAGCTGGGGCAGTGATGATTCGGGCAGCGCCAGCTCCCTCATCGACACGGTGGAAGACAAGAACAGCCCCGACCCCCAAGGCGAATTCGAGGCCTTTGAGCTTAGAAAGCGCCTGGCCGAAGCCATTTCCTCCCTTCCTGAACGGGAAAAGCTTCTGATTGCCCTGTATTATCACGAGAACATGACCCTGCGCGAAATCGGCGAGGTCATCTGCGTCTCCGAGTCACGGGTCTGCCAGCTCCACGCCCAGGCGATTCTCAGGCTCAAGGGCAAGCTCAGCCAGTAGCATTGGCAGTTTTTTCTCTCTCCTGCTGATTGTTTGATTGATGGAAACCGTGGTTAACGCGACATGAAACCGGAAGAAACCCGTCTAGGTTATTTGCTAATCAACATGCCCCTGCCCAACACGTATATTGGCGGGGCGATGGTGACGGACGGGCGCGGCCTGCCGGTGGAATTCCGCTATACCGAGCCTATCCAGCCAACCAAGATCCAGCAGATCCTCTACAGCCAAGTCCTCAGCAGCTACATCAAGCGCGAGGTCATCCTGGAAACCCTGCTCAAAAGCCTGGATACCAAATTCACACACCTGCTGGTGGAGGATGACAGCCTGCTGGACTACCCCGGCAAAGGGTTTTCGGTCATCCGAATCGGCGAAACCAAGTCGTCCAAAATCGGAGACATGGGCACCGTTCAGGAGTTGTCTCCCACCGAGATGCTCCTGCAGGTCACCCGCGAAGGCAGTCCGCTGCGGCTCCAGATCCCCGACGGCGCTCCACCCCCCGAATCTGGCGGGGTGGCGACGAAAACCGTTTTCGACCTGCTGGTGCAGGCCGGGCAGACCATGGATATCTACGAACCATTGAAGCGAATCGAAAAGGCACTGGAAACCATATGTCAGGAAGCGGGCATCAACCAGACAAGCTAACGGACAAGCTGATGAGCGAGATCCGCAGCACCCTGGCGATGCTGCGCAAGGAGGTTCGCCAGCATGCCGTCGATTTTGAGATTGGCGGCAGCCTGACCGTTTTCTCCACCGGCTTCCGCTGCAAGAGCGTCGCCGTTGCGCTGGAAAAACCCGCAGCCCCCGTTTACCTGTGCCGGACGCTGGTGGACTTCGCCAGATCCCATGCCGTGGAGGTTTTCAACGCCAAAACCCCGCGGATTTCCGAGAACGTGGGGAGTCTGGCCAGCCTGAAAACCGCCACCGGCCAGGTTCCCGTATTTGACGGCCCCTTCCTGCCGGTCCACGGGGTCAGCTTCGGAAACATGGTCCTTCAAGCCCCGGTTCAGGTGCCGATTCCCGAACCCTCGACACCGCCGGCTCATGGGGTCAGTACCGCCGGACCGCAGAAGCCGAGAAAAGTCTTTCTGATTCCCCCGATCCGGTTCAAGGCCACCCAGAAGGCTCGAAAACTCGGCAGCATCAGGGTAAAAAACCACCCAGCCCCCAAAAATCTGATGGTGCTACCGATGATCAAGGCCCCTATTCCGCTGCACCGTTTTGACAGCCAAACCCGCTCCCGATTCCGGCATGCCCTGTCGGAAAAAGCGGGATGCCCTGCGGCCAAGATCCAGCTCAATCAAGTCTACGACCGGATTACCATGTCCACCCTCAAGTCGCTGACCCAGGACGAGCGAGGCATGCTGATCTGCCATCCCAAGCCGGACGCCGTGGGCAAGGATCGTCAGCTCACCCGCCTCTCCGCCAACGCCTATCTTGTGGCCGGGCAAGTCCTCGACACCCGGCAGCAGGTCAGTGCGCTGGTTCCCATGAGCACGGAGGAGGCGTCATGAAGATTGACCAGCAGCAGTTGGGCGGCCTTTATACCATCTTTGAAACCCTGCCTTCCGGGTTGCTCATCTATGATCATGACGAAAACGTCATCCAGATGAACAGCCGGGCCAAAGAGCTGTTAAAAATCCCTCTTCAGAAAAGCATCCAGACCCTGCGGGACCTGCCGGACTACCTGGTGGAACTGCGCATCCTGCTCCAAAACGCCGAGGAGGACATCCCCCGCTCGGAAATCAACCTGTTGTTTCCGGAGGCCGCAGAAACCTCCACCATCGGCTTCTCGATGAAGCATATCCGCCTGGAAGATACGGTGGCGCAGGCGCGAATCTTCGTCTTCAACGACATCACCCACATCGTGCGTGATCGCCGGGCGATGGACAAGATTAAAGAGGAGCTGTACCAGTCGAAGAAGCTCGCCTCCATCGGGACGATGATCTCCGGGGTGGCCCACGAGCTGAACAACCCCCTCACCGGCATTTCCATGAGCACCCAGCTGACCCGCATGACCCTGAAAGCCGCCCTGAAAAAACTCGATGAAAACGGCAACGGCGACCCCCGGGTTCGGGGCGCCCTGGAAAAAGCCCTGCAGGAACTGGACAAGACGGACCGGGAAGCCAAGAAGGCCTCGGCGCTGGTCAGCGAACTGCTGAACTATTCCCGGCCCTCCAAGATGACCCTGACCCTGGAAAACCTCAGCCGGGTCATCGAAGAGATGGTGCAGGCCCTGAAGAGCCACCCGGACTTCTCCCCGATCCGCTTCGAAATCCAGCCCGGCCCGGCGGAACTTGAGGTGCTTTGCGACCGGCTGAAAATCGAGCAGGTGTTCTACAACCTGTTCAAGAATGCGGTGGACGCCACCGGCGGGAAGGGGACCATCCGAATCAGCTTTCACGAAACGACGGAACCCAGGGAAAACCGGCACATGCTCGTGGTCAACGTGGCCGACGAAGGCCCCGGCATGGACAAGACCATCCTGGCCCGGATTTTTGACCCGTTCTTCACCACGAAGGGCGCCGAAGGCATTGGCCTGGGACTGAGCATCAGTTACCGGACCATCGAGCAGCACGGCGGGCAAATCACCGTGGATAGTGAAAAGGGCAAAGGCACCGTGTTCCACGTCGCCCTGCCCGTCTTTGAAGAGGACGAAATCCTGATCTGAGCCTATGAGCATTGCAACGGAAAAATCCCTCTACCGCATTCTCATCGTGGATGACGACGACACGATCCGCGAGAGCATCGTGCATTATCTAGAAAACTTTCATGAGGCCGGCTACGATCTGGCCATCGAGTCCAGCCCGGACGCGCCGGAAGCCCGGCAGCGGATCGAGCAGACCCCCTTCGATCTCATTATTTCGGATATCAACCTGCCCCACGACGACGGCTTCCGGCTGTTGCAGTTCGCGCGGCAAAAGCGCCCCCAGAGCAAAACGGCCCTGATTACCGCCTACAAGGTGGAGGATTACGTCCGCCTGGCCCGCGAAACCGGCATCTGCAACATCATCGCCAAAACGGCGCCCTTCAATTTCGAGGAACTCTCCTGCGTGGTCACCAACCTGCTGGACCCCGCCTCGGCCTTCGGCCTGAAAAACTACCTGGCACCGGAATCGCAGATCCACCACGAGGTCATCCGCAACAGCAAGCAGATTATGGAAACCTTCTACCGACTGCGCGAGTTCTGCGAGAAAAGCGGCGTTCGCAACGTGGACAGCCTCTCCACCGCCCTGATTGAAGCCATGACCAACGCCGTCTACCATGCCGCCAAGCTGCCGGACGGCACCCTGAAATACAAGAAGGGCCAGGAGATTGAACACCTGGAAGAGCATGAGGCGGTCTCCCTCTACTATGGCCGCGACGATGACCGGGTCGGCGTGGGCATCGTCGATCAGGGCGGACGCATCACGGCGGACGAAATCCTCTACTGGCTGGATCGCAACATCAGCGGCGCGGGACTTCTGGACAGCCACGGGCGCGGGGTCTATCTGATGCACAACCTCGTGGACCGCCTGATCATCAATATCTCACCGGGAGAACGGACAGAGATCATTACGCTGGACTACTTCAGCCCCGAATACAGCACCAACAAGCCGCTGTTCATCAACCAGCTCTGAACGCTTTACACAATTTAACAAACTGACACAAACCCACCTTCACGGATCTTCATTCGGGGGTAAGCAACTGTGTACAACACGCCGTTAGAAATGAAGTTCGTCCGATAGAGAGGTGGATCATGCACCAGTCCTCCGAGTTCCAGAACATCGTCTCCATCCAGACCGCCAGAAGCAGACGCGTTGCCCGCGAACACGAAGCCGCAGGCACTGACGATACCCTTCGGGCAGGAAAAGCCGGCGGGTTCATCCGCGACGGCAAGGACAACGCCGACCACGACCTGATGACCACCCGCGCCGGGCTGAATGCCCTGCAGATTTTTGCCCGCATTGGCGGCCTCTCGCCGGTCTACCTCAGCCAGGAATATTTCGACTCGATTCGCTAGAATCGAATCTCTAGAAGGAGATTTCTTCAATGACTGCCATCCAGAAAATCACACCCGCCCAGCCCATGTTCGGCGCCGACAAGCCCGGTGACGGCAACAAGCCGCCCGCAAGCAGCAAGCCGGGACCAGTGACCGCCGACCAGTTGGACGTCGCCAAACCCAAGCGCGGCCCGCTGATTCAGGGCGGCCTCATGAGCGGCATTGGCCGGGGTTTCCGGATGTACCTGCGTCCTGTCGGCTTTCTGGAACTGATCGCCGACATCGCCTGCATGATGACCGGGGTAACCATGTTCGTGCCCCCCTTCTTCGCCAAACACTTCGTGGAAGGCCTGGTCGGGGCGAACACGCTGTTCAAGAAATCGGGCCGCAACGGACTGATCAACATGAACCTGATTTCCGGCGCCAGCAAGTCCAAATTCCATGCCTACGACAGAAAACTGGGCATCGACGAGAACCGCACGGTCTGGGGCGCCCTCAAGAGCTTTATTACCCGTCAGCCCGACGCCTTCGACACGGCGAAATTCAAGATCGCCCAGGCCAAGAAAGCCGCCAAATAGTATTTTCCGTGCCAGTATCTCCTCCAACAGCACCGCCCGTCACTGACCGCAGGGCGGTGTTGGCTTTAGAAGCCGCGCCCTAGAAATCCTGGCTGAAGCGCTTGAGGATCATGGACACGTTCTCGTAGCCATAGGCCGGGTTGATGCGGATAATGGGCTGGCGGCTGTCGGCGGCCAGCGGCGCAGGCGTCCCCGGTTGGGCGGCCAGGCGTTTGAGAAAGTCTTTTGCGGCATTGACGGGAACGGCGAAGCCGATGCCGATATTGGATCGGTTCCCGTCCGGGTTGAAGATGGACTGGTTGATGCCGATGATGTAGCCCTGATTGTCCAGCAGCGGCCCGCCGGAGTTGCCCGGATTGATGGCGGCGTCGGTCTGGATGCGGTCGCGCTCGCGGTCAATGCGGCTGATGATCCCGATGGTCAGCGTCCGTTCGAAGCCGTAGGGATTGCCAATGGCCAGCACCTTCTGCCCCACCCGGCTCATGGACGAATCCCCCAGCGGCAGATGCGGCAGGGGTTCGGGAAAGCTGACCTTGAGGAGGGCCAGATCCGCATTCTCTCCCACACGGCCCACCACCATGCCGCGGGTCTTGCGTCCGTCTTCGAGGGATACGGTGGCACTGGTGGCGCTGCCGATCACATGGCTGGAGGTGAGGATCATCCCCGTCGGATCGATAATGACCCCCGCACCGCTGGAGGGACGGCCCGCCACCAGGGCGTTGATGGTGACCACCGCACGGGCGGCCCGGTCGTAAACGCTGATGTTTTCCTGCTCCTCGGCGTCAAACCGGGGCGCATAGGCCCAGCCCGGCAGAACAGTCCCCAGCAGGCAGAGGGCCAGCAGCAGACCCGTCAGGGCGCGGCGTTCGGCGCAAGCTTGAAGTCCAACCTTGATCATTTTTCGGGAAAATCCACCGTCTTCTCCCGGCACTCTCATGGTCCCTTGCCGGAATCCCATCATTCGAACATCACAGTCATGTGACAACAGTCGTTTTATCACGCGGGCGACATGGATGCAAAAGACGGACGGGGTTTATGACGCTTTATTAAACCCGTCCCTTTTTTTATGTATAATGACCCCAGCGAGCGTCCAGTATACACACGAGAGGGCAGAATCATCAGCGAACCGTCGATTATGGAGCCGTCGCCCAGCGGGCCGCGCACTGGCGCCCGCAAGCCGGAGTGGCTGAAAATCCGGCCCCCGTCCGGCAAGCGCTATAACTGGATCAGGGAGAAATCCAAATCCCTGAAGATCGCCACGGTCTGCGAGGAGGCCAGGTGCCCCAACATCGGGGAATGCTGGACTGTGGGCACGGCGACGTTCATGGTCATGGGCGAGGTCTGTACCCGTGGCTGCCGATTCTGCGCCGTCTCTACCGGCAACCCCAACGGCTGGCTGGACCGCGAGGAACCGGTAAAACTCGCCGCCACCATCGCCGAAGCGGGCTGGGAGTATGTGGTCATTACCTCTGTAGACCGCGACGACCTGCCGGACTTTGGCGCCGCCCACTTCGCCCGCTGCATCACCGAGACGAAACGCCTCAGCCCGAAGATTATGATCGAGGTGCTGATCCCCGACTTCCAGGGGAACCCGGAGCATCTGAAGAAAGTGGTGGACGTCAGGCCCGAAGTCATCGCCCAGAACATCGAAACCGTGAAACGGCTCACCCGGACGGTTCGGGATCGCCGGGCGGGCTACCAGCGGACCCTGGATTGCCTGGCGCAGGTCAAGGCCATGAACCCGGCCATCTTCACCAAATCGTCTATCATGCTGGGGCTGGGCGAGACGGACGAGGAGATCCTGCAATGCATGAGAGATCTCCGGGCGCACGGGGTGGATATTCTCACCCTCGGCCAATACCTCCAGCCCACGAAAAAACACCTGCCGGTGTCTGAATACGTGACCCCCCAGAAGTTTCAGGAATGGGGCCGGATTGCCGAAAAGGATCTGGGGTTTCTCTACTGCGCCTCCGGTCCGTTGGTCCGCAGTTCCTACCGGGCCGGTGAATTCTTCATCAAGGGCATTATCGAAAAACAGCGACTTCAAGAGGAGACCATCCATGTCGGATAACCTGCTGCAGGTCATCAAGGACAACGCGAAATCCGCCAAGCTGCCCCCAGGCCTGGAGGAGGCGGACATCAAGAGAATGTACGAAGGCATGGTGATGATCCGCGCGTATGACGAGCGCCAGAAAAAGCTGCAACGTTCGGGCCGGATTGGCTTCTGCGTCACCTCCACCGGCGAGGAGGCTGTCCAGGTGGGGACCGCCCACGCCTTGCAGGAAAACGACTGGGTCTTCCCCTACTACCGACAGTACGGCGTTCTGCTGTACCGGGGTGTGCCGATGGAGGTTCTCTCGAACCACCTCTACGGCAACGAAACGGATCTCGCCAAGGGTCGGCAGATGCCCGCCCACTACACCCACAAGGACACGAAGTTCGTCAGCTTCTCCAGCGTCATCGGAACGCACCTCATCCATGCCGTGGGCTGCGCGATGGCGGCCAAGTACCGCCGGGACAACTGCGCGGTCGTCACCTACATCGGCGACGGCGGCACGTCCTCCAATGATTTCCATTCCAGCCTGACGTTTGCCGGCGTCTACAAGCCGCCGGTGGTCCTGTTCATCGTGAACAACCAGTACGCCATCTCGCTCCCCGTGGACAAGCAGTGCGGGGCCGAAACCCTGCACCTGAAGGGGGCTGGCTACGGGGTGCCCGCGGTGCGTGTGGACGGCAACGACGTGTTCGCCGTGTACCAGGCGGCCAAAGAAGCCTACGGTCGCGCCCGCAGCGGCGAGGGGCCGACTCTTGTCGAGCTGCTGACCTATAGAGCCGGTCCCCACTCGTCCTCGGACGACCCCACCCGCTACCGGGGCAACGAGTCCGACCAGTGGCAGTCGAAAGACCCCATCGAGCGGGCCAAGCGGTTCATGCAGCAGCTGGGCATCTGGAGCGAGGAATACGAGCAGGAGATCTGGGAGCAGGCCCGCTTCAAGATCAACACGGCGACCAACGAGTCGGAGAAATACCCGGAGCCCAGCTGGGCCAGCATGTTTGACGACGTGTATGCCGAAATGCCCCCGGCCCTGGCTGCCCAACGCGACGAGTTCCTGGAGAAGGAAGCCGGGCTGGACCGGGCCAACGAGGGCGAATTCCCCCTCTAATTCACTGTAGGACTTGATCAGGAGGTTTGAACGGTTATGGCACAAATGACGTTGCTTCAGGCGGTCAACAACGGGCTGGCCACCGAGATGGAACGTGATGACCGGGTGATCGTCTTCGGTGAGGACGTGGGGGTCAACGGCGGCGTGTTTCGCGCCACAGAAGGACTCCAGGCCAAGTTCGGCGAGGAGCGTGCCTTCAGTACGCCACTGACCGAAACCGGCATCGTGGGCGCCGCCATCGGGATGGCGGTCTACGGCCTCAAGCCCGTCCCGGAAATCCAGTTTGCCGATTTCATCTATCCGGCCTTCGATCAGATCGTCTCTGAACTGGCCAAGTTCCGCTACCGCTCTGGCGGCGAATTCACTACCCCGGTGGTGATTCGGACACCCTACGGCGGAGGGATTCGAGGCGGCCTGTACCATAGCCAGAGTCCAGAAGCCTATTTCGCCCACACTCCCGGCCTGAAGGTGGTCATTCCCTCCACGCCTTACGACGCCAAGGGTCTGCTGGCCGACGCCATTCGCGGCGAGGACCCGGTCATCTTCATGGAACCCAAGAAGATTTACCGCAGCGCCAAGGGCGAAGTTCCCGAAGCGGATTACACCGTCCCCATCGGCCCGGCCCGGGTGGTTCAGGAGGGCACGGATCTCTCCATCTTCTGTTACGGAGCTATGGTGGAAGCCTGCACCGTCGCGGCGGAGAAGGCCAAGGAAAAAGAGGGGCTGAGCATCGAGATCATCGATCTGCGGACCCTCTACCCGGTGGACGAGGAGGCGATTCTCAAGTCCGTGAAAAAGACGGGCCGGGCGCTCATCGTGTACGAAGCCCCAAAGACCTGCGGCTACGGCGCGGAGATCGCGGCGCTGATCGCCGAGAAGGCCATTGAGTACCTGGAAGCCCCGGTGAAGCGGGTGGGCGGTTTCGATATTCCCTTCCCCTACACCCTGGAAAAAATCTACGTGCCGGACGCCATCCGGATTTTCCTGGGGATTCAGGAGGTCATGGACTTCAAGTAAAAGGTTTCAGACGGTTTCAGGAGAGGATTATGGCACTCAAATTCAAACTCCCCGATATCGGCGAAGGGATTGCCGAGGGCGAGATCGTCCAGTGGCTGGTGAAGGCCGGCGATACGGTGGCGGAAGACCAGCCCCTGGTGGAGGTAATGACGGACAAAGTCACCGCAGAGATTCCCTCGCCGGTCAGCGGCGTCATTAAGGAAACCTTCGGCGCCGCCGGTGAGGTTATCAAGGTGGGGGCCGTCATCGCGGTCATCGAAACCGCCGACGCTGCTCCCGCAGCGAAAGAAACGAAGCAGACAGTGGAAGCCGCCGCCCCGGCCCTCACCAACGGCAGCAGCAAAGCCACGCCTCCGCGTCCCGCCATTGCGCCTCAGCGGACCGGCGGCAAGGTGCTGGCCGCCCCGGCCACCCGAAAACTTGCCCGCGAACTGGGCGTGGATCTGGCGCTGATCAGCGGTTCCGGTCCCCGTGGCCGGGTCACGCCGGATGACGTCAGAAGCTTCTCCGGCGGCGACAGCACCGTTCCCCAGCCCCTTTCCCGGCCCATAACCGGGGAGGAGACGGAAAAACGGGTGCCGTTTATCGGCATGCGCCGCAAGATTGCCGAGCACCTGGTCAAGTCCAAGCAGACCGCGCCCCACTTCGCCTACGTGGAAGAGGTGGATATGAGCGAACTGGTGAGCATGCGCGAACAGCTGAAGGAGGATGCCCAGGCCCGCGGCGTCAAGCTCACCTACTTGCCCTTCATCATCAAGGCGGTGATTGCCGCGCTGCGTGAGTACCCCGTTCTCAACAGCACCCTGGACGAGGCCAAGGGGGAACTGGTCTACAAGAACTACTATCACATGGGCATCGCCACGGCGACGGAGCAAGGTCTTATCGTCCCGGTGCTCAAGCACGCCGAGTACAAGAACCTCTTCCAGCTGGCCCTGGAAATCCAGGATCTCTCCCAACGCGCCCGCGACGGCAAGCTGAAGCCGGACGAAGTGACCGGCGGCACGTTTACGCTGACCAGCATCGGCTCCATCGGTGGCCTGTTCGGGGTGCCCATCATCAACTATCCCGAAGTGGCCATCATGGGCATCAACAAGATCACCCCGCGCCCCGTGGTTCGCGACGGGCAGATCGTGATCCGGGACATCATGAACCTGTCCCTGTCCTGCGATCACCGGGTGGTGGACGGCGCCGAAGGCGCCCTGTTCACGAAAAAAGTCATCGAGTATCTTGAAAAACCGGCCCGGCTTTTGCTGGACGTTTAATTCAGTCTGTTTTACACGCGAGGAGAAGATTTATGGCAACCCACAAGGCGGATGTTGTTGTAATCGGGGCGGGACCCGGCGGGTACGTCGCCGCCATCCGGCTGGCCCAACTGGGGCAGAAAGTCCTGGTTGTGGAAAAAGAAGCCCTCGGCGGTGTCTGCCTGAACTGGGGCTGCATCCCCTCCAAAGCCCTCATCTACGCGGCATCTCTTTACGAAAAGGTGAAGGACGCCGAGGAGATGGGCATCCTGGTGGACAACCCCCGCGTGGACATGAAAAAGCTGATTTCATGGAAGAATGGGGTGGTGAAAAAGCTCACCGGCGGGATCGGCCAGCTTTTTAAAGCCAACGGCATCCAGACGATCTCTGGCCAGGCGGAGTTCAACGGCCCGCACAAGCTGTCGGTCAAAACAGCGGATGGCATTGAGCAGGTGGAGGCAAAGCACTTCCTCATCGCCACCGGGTCCTCGCCCATCCAGATCCCCGGCTTCGACTTCGACGGCAAGGTGGTCATCGAATCCCGCCAAGCGCTGGATCTTACGGAGGTGCCGAAGCGTCTTGCCCTCATCGGCGGCGGCGTCATCGGGCTGGAACTGGGGATTCTCTACGCCAAGCTGGGGAGCGAGGTCACGGTCGTCGAAATGATGCCCCGGCTGCTGCCGGAGGTGGACGGCGAAATCGTGCAGGTCCTCAACCGCTCCCTCAAGAAGCGCAAGGTGAAGGTTTACACCGACACCAAGGCGAAAGAGGTCAAGGTGAACGGCGACACGGCCACCCTGACCTTTGAAACGCCGAAGGGTGAAGATCGTATCGAAGTGGACAAGGTGCTGGTTGCCGTGGGCAGGAAACCCAACAGCAGGGACCTGGGGCTTGAGAAAGCGGGGGTAAAAACCGATGAAAACGGCTTTATCGCCGTAGACGAGCAGCTTCGAACCTCGGTGGACCATATTTTCGCCATCGGCGACGTGACCAGCGCCCCGCTGCTGGCTCACAAGGCGAGCAAAGAAGGACTTGTGGCCGCCGAGGTCATCACGGGCCGCAACGAGATCCTCGATTACCGGGCGTTGCCATCGGCCATTTTCACGGACCCGGAAATCGCCATGGTGGGCTGTACGGAAGAAGAGGCCGTGGCCCAGGGCTACAAGGTCAGGGTAGGCAAATTCCCCTTCCAGGCGTCGGGCCGGGCGCTGTCCATGAACGAATCCGAAGGCATGGTGAAGATGGTGGTGGATGCGGAAACGGACCGGATTCTCGGTGTCCACATGATTGGTCCCGATGTCTCCGAACTCATCGCCGAGCCGGCACTGGGCATCGAGATGGGCGCCACGGCGGAAGACCTGGCCCTCACCATCCACACCCACCCGACCCTGCCCGAAAGCCTGATGGAGGCGGCGGAAGCCGTCCACGGCAAGGCCATCCACATCTACCAGAAGGAAAAGCCCGAACTGGTCAAAAGCAAGTGATCACCGCGCCGGAAAAGATGCGACAGGTCATTGACTTCGGCCTGACGGACTACGGGACGGTCTACGCCGAACAGAAGCGCCTGGTGGAAGAACGCTTGGCGGATCGCATCCCGGACACGCTGCTCATCGGCGAACACCCCCACGTCATCACCACGGGCCGGGGAACCCAGCCCCAGAACCTCCTCAACCCGACCATTCCGGTTGTCGAGATCGAACGGGGCGGCGACGTCACCTACCACGGCCCCGGCCAGCTCATCGCCTACCCCATCCTGAAAATGGCGGAGGAGGAGCGGGATCTCCACAAGTATCTGCGCCGGTTGGAAGAAGTGCTGATCCTCACCCTGGAGACATTTGACATCACCGGCTTTCGCCGCGAAGGGCTGACCGGGATCTGGGTAACGGATAGCGATGGACGGGACCGCAAGATCGCCTCCATCGGCGTAGCCGTCAAAAAATGGGTCACCTACCACGGCATCGCCTTCAATGTGAGTACAGACCTGGCCTACTTCCGGCAAATCAACCCTTGTGGCCTGGAGAGCGGCGTGATGACTTCCCTGGAGGCGCTGACGGAAGAGCCGTTCCCCATGACCTCGGTAAAAGCGGCATTTGTTCAGGCGTTTCCGTCCGTCTGAAGGCGGTTATTCCTCAGGCAGAAAACCCCGCTCCACCAGCCAGTCCAACGCCTGGCCAGGAGCCTTGGCGTTCAGTTCCAGGTCCGCCGACGGGTCCACGTCAACCCGGATGCTCGCCAGGCTCAGCAGATCCTCAACCGGTTCCTGGCGCGGAAAGAAAACCTGAAGGCGCATGCCTCCCTCCACCGTTCCCCAGTGGGTTATATCCGGCTCACCGGTTTTGATCCGCTCCGGCTCAAGGTCCGGCTTCAGCCCCAGGGATTCCAGCACCTGGACGGCCTTTTCACGCAACTCCCGGCTCAGTTCCGTAAAGGCACCGCGCTCCAGAAGCCCGGTCAACGTCTCGGCCCGGGGAAGCCGGACACGACACGGCGCCAGGCCATCCCCGTAAAGACTCACCTCATCCGCCGCCAGGTCAGAATATGGCGGCTTGCCAGGCACGACCTCTATCCTGTAACCGTGGGGGAGCTTCTCATCGAATGACGGACGACCGTCCTGATAGCGCTTGACGATGAGTCCATGAAAACGAAGGGAGTGGTTTTGCATGCGGAGAATCCGGGTCCATTGCTGATACGAAAACCAAACCCGGTGCAATTTTTCAATTGCCCCGTTGTTTAATGAAATGAAATCATCCGTTGATTTCAGGCGGGGATTTCCGTCACAATAGGATGATTAGGGACTGAACACCGGACACGCTCATGACCATTACGCAGGAAACCGTACAACACGTGGCCAAACTGGCCCGGCTGGAGCTGACCGAGGCCGAGGCGGAAAAGTACACCCGCGAACTGGCCGGGATTCTCACCTGGGTCGAGCAGCTCAACGAACTGGATCTCTCGCAGATCGACGTCCCCATGACCCTGGAACACCGGGTCAGCTTCCGGGAAGATGAAGCTCAACGCCGTTTTCAGCGCGATGACCTTCTGAAAAATGCCCCCGAAGCCGAGGACGGATTTTTCCGGGTTCCCAGAATTCTTGAAACAAAGGACACATGACCCTTATGACCTCCACCAAGTACATCTTTATCACCGGCGGCGTCGTCAGTTCGCTGGGCAAGGGCATCGTGGCCGCCTCCCTCGGACGGCTGCTGCGGGCGCGGGGGATCTCGGTCTCCATCCAGAAGTTCGACCCCTACATCAACGTGGACCCCGGCACCATGAGTCCTTTCCAGCACGGCGAGGTCTACGTCACCGACGACGGCGCGGAGACGGATCTCGATCTCGGCCACTACGAGCGCTTCATCGACACCAGCCTGACCCGCATCAACAACGTGACCTCCGGCAGCATCTACCTCAGCGTCATCAACAAGGAGCGCCGGGGCGATTATCTTGGCGCCACGGTGCAGACGGTCCCCCACATTACCGATGAAATCAAGTCCCGTATCCGCGAAGCGGCCACCTCGCTGGCCCCTGACGTGCTCATCTGCGAGGTGGGCGGCACGGTGGGCGACATCGAGGGCCTGCCGTTCCTCGAAGCCATCCGCCAGTTCCGCTATGACGTGGGTTTCAAGAACACCCTGTGCATCCACGTCACCCTCATCCCGTTCCTGAAAACCTCCGGCGAGCTGAAGACCAAGCCCTCCCAGCACAGCGTCAACACCCTGCGCAGCATCGGGATTCAGCCGGACATTCTCGTCTGCCGCACCGAAAGCCCGCTGGGCAAGGGCGAACGCCTGAAACTGGCCCAGTTCACCAACGTGGACCCCGAAGCGGTCATCCAGAACACGGATCTCGAATGCCTCTACGAAGTCCCCCTGGTCCTGGAGAAGGAGGGACTGGCCAAGCAGGTGCTCGATCGCATCGGCCTGGAGAATAAAACGCCGGATCTCAGCGAGTGGGAGGCGATGGTGAAGGCCGTCAAGAACCCCACCCGCAAGCTGAAAATTGCGCTGGCCGGAAAATACACCGGCCTCAGCGATGCCTATCTCTCGGTGATCGAAGCGTTGAACCATGCCGGGTCCGCCTGCGGCGCCTCGGTGGAAATCAAGTGGATCAATTCCGAGGATTGCGCCGACATGGACACGGCAGAGGCGCTGCTTGCAGATGTGGACGCCCTGGTGGTGCCCGGCGGCTTCGGCTACCGCGGCATTGAGGGCAAGATCAACGTCATCCGTTATGCCCGCGAAAACAAGCTGCCCTTCCTGGGCCTGTGCCTGGGCATGCAGTGCGCGGTGATTGAGTTTGCCCGCGACGTGGCCCAGCTGACCCGCGCCAACAGTGCCGAGTTCGCGCCGGATTCGGACCAGTCCGTAGTGGACCTGATGGAGGAACAGCAGGGCCTGACGGACGTGGGCGGCACCATGCGCCTTGGCCAGTACCCATGCCACCTGCTGAAAGGCTCCCATGCCGCCCAGGCTTACAACAACGCGGACGTGGTGATGGAACGCCACCGCCATCGTTACGAGATCAACAACGAGTATCTGGAGATCCTCAGCAATGCCGGGCTGGTCATCTCAGGCACCTCCCCGGACCGCAGGCTGGTGGAAATCATCGAGCTGAAAGACCATCCCTGGTTTGTGGCTTCCCAGTTCCACCCCGAATTCAAGTCCCGGCCCAACCGGCCTCATCCCCTCTTCAAGGGCCTGGTGGAAGCGGCGGTGCGCATTCAGGACACCTCCAGGAAGTCCGCCTCCTCGCGCTAAAAAGCTTTTTCAAAACCCGCAATGGGAAAAAACCGCTGAAACCTCAAAGATTCAGCGGTTTTTTCTTTTCGGCGGCTGTAACACTTTCTTCACATTGCCGGTTTCTGCCCTTGGGAAAATCGGGATTTCTCCGATACCTCTAATACATCAGTGTTGTGCATCATCCACAAAAAGAGGGAGTATCTGACTTTGTCGGGACTGGCACCTGTATTTTTACGGGGGCGCCTGCTGGCGTCCGTAAGAGCTGCCGCAATCATCGGTCTGGTTCTTGTTACGTTGGCGGTGATTAACCGGCCCCATACTGGGCTGCAGGCCGACTCCGTGGAGCCTCCGGACGATCGGGGCCGGACACCCGCTTTTGCTGCCCTGGCGACCTACCCGGTACTAAGCCAGGAGACCGAGGAGGCGGAAAACGACGGAAAAACGGCTGTTGCCGACGCTGCCGCCGAATCTTTCCTTGCGCCGCTGCCCACAGGCTACATTCCCGAATGGGAACACCTGACAACCGGCGAGGGAATAACCCTGCAAATCCTCAAAAATCCGTTCCGGCTGGATCAGACCCACCGCAAGCTGGGGGGCGAACACTTCTCCTATACGGCGTGGCTGTTCCGGCAGGCGGCCATGCAGGTGGAGGAGGCCGACTGGCGGAACGAACTCAACGGCCTGGCGGCGGATGCGGACGAACTGGGCTTCTCGGTACGCGAAAGCGGTCGCCTTTGGTTTGAGGGAACTCCCACCGGCAACATGAACCATCTGCGGGTGCGCAGCCAGATCATGGCCCACCTCAACGAACTCAACAGCGGGGCCGTTCATCTGATTGACGAAGACGAAACCGGCAAGCGCCAGGATCACGGACTCGGCCCCGAAGGCCGGCGTCCCGGTGCCAGCCTCTCCCATTTCATGGAACGCCTGAGCGCCCTGGAAGCCAACGGATTTTCGCAACGATACCCGGAAGCGGCGACCCTGCTGCGGACCCACGCGGAGACCCTGCAGACCCTGGCCCTCGGCCTCGAATTGCGCTGGGAGAGCCGGTTCTTCTGCCCGGACGATGACCCGGCCAGTTGCACCGACAAGGCGGTTCTCATGAGAATCTACGCAGCCCAGACCCTGCCGGGGCACTGGACACCCAAAACGGCTTCCTGACGAAAGGGCGCAGGCAGGTTACAATAAGGCCATGCGCCGATTTTTCCGCATGGTTGCCGGATTGCTGCCGGCCTGCTTTCTGGCAGGTCTGTGCGCCATGCCCACCCCTGCCGCCGGCTATGACTTCGAGGACAACGTGATTGCCCACGCCCGCAAGGGCGAACTGCTGATGGGACGACGCCGGTACGCCGAGGCCATCGAGGAGTTCCGGATCGCCCTGCGGCTCAACCCCTATTCGTCGCTCTCCGCCGCCGTGTACAACAACCTGGGCATTTCGTACCTGCAGCTTCGCAATTACCCGCTCGCGCTGACGTCCTTTCAGCGGGCCATTCGAATTCAACCCAACTTTGAATTGTATTACAAAAATTTAATTCGAACTTACCAGGAGCAGGGCAGTCTTTCAGCCGCACGAGGACACTTGGGAAGCATCGTGGCCCTGAATCCGGAGGATGCGGAGGCATGGTACCTTCTGGGGCTTGCCCATGAGCGTGCTGGCGCCCTGAAGGAAGCCAAGGACGCCTTTTCCCGCTTTTCGGAACTTCAGCCGCATTCTCGCCTGGCTCCGGCAGCCCGAAACCGTCTTTAACCCCGCCTTATTTTTTAGTTAGAATAGTAGTAGCAGATTATGAACCTGGCACGAAGCATCCAAGAGAGTAGCCAAGAAGCCAAGGAATACGGGGACGGTTAACGCGTGGAAGTGCTCTTTCAATTCAATACATGGCTGGTGATTCTGGGAACGGCGCTGGTCCTCCGGCAATTGCTGGTCATTTTTTCCGCCGAGCAGGGGCGCAAGCAGGATCTGGTCAAGAAACTGTACAAGGCCCGCACCGAATTCCGCATCTCCGTCCTGGTTCCCTATCTCGATTCGCGCAGCCTGCCCCGCCTCCTGCACCTGCTTCGCCTCATCGAAGAGCAGGAGTATCCGCGCAGCCGGGTGACGGTGCATGTGGGCTGCACCCGCGAAAACGCCGACGACCTGGACCCCGAAAAGCTGAAACCCAACGTCCGGCGGTGGATCTACCCGGAAAACAAGGCCGGGTTCGGCCAGATGACCTCCTGGCTCATTGAACGCTGCCTGGCCGCAGGCGACGCCGGGCTGATGGTCTTCCTGAAACCCGATGACGTCATCAAGCCGGACTTCTTCCAGAGCATCGTCGCCGTCGGGTTTGAAAACCCGGTGGTGCAGGGATACGTCGCCACCAAGCGCCGCCCCACCACTCCGCTGGAGCATGTGGTGGCCCTGTCACGACGCCTTATCAACCGCATCGGCAACGCGGGCCGCTACCATCTGGGTCTCAGTTGCCGCCTGCAGGACAGCGGCTGGGTCATCAAGCAGGAAGTGCTGGAAATGATCCCCTACCGGCGCGGCCTGGATCTCGACAACCTGGAATACACCCTGCGTCTGAATCTGGCCAACTTCCGGGTCACCTGGGCCCCCCACGTGGTGGTCTACAGCGATGAACCCATCCGGTTCCTTCCGTATCTCACGGATTGCGTCGGCGCCTTTTTCAACCGGTTCCAGATTGCGCTAGGCTACAGCCTGCCCCTGCTGTTTCGCTCGCTGGTCCGGTTGGACTTCAGCTACTTTGAAGAGTTTCTTACCGTCCTTAAACCGCCCCACTTTATCACTGGCCTGTTGCTCTCGGTGATTGCCGCCGCAGCCTGGTTCAGCCCGTTTATGGTTCCGGGCAGCGCCGAGGTATGGGCGCTGTTCGCGCTCAGCGTGGTGGTTTTAAACCTGCTCAGCCTCGTGGTGGCCCGCTGCAAGGCCAACGATTACGTTACCGCCATTTTCTGGACGCCGCTGGTATACGCCCTCGGCCTGTTGGCCTCCCCCATCGCCGCCGCCAACTGCCTGGTGTCTCTCGCCATGGGAACCGCCGGCTCCAAGAGTCCGCGCAGCTATAAAAGCCAGACCCGCACCCGGTTCAACGAAACCATCGACCCCGAACCCTCCATGTTCGATACGGCCCATCACCAGGAGGCCATCATCCGGGACATGCTGGTACAGCACGCACCGGACGAGGACGAGATGGGGCAGTACCGCCGCGAGCGCTTTGGCCGCCGCTACCAGAACTATGCCCACCAGATCCCGGCGTCAACAACCACCATACCGGAAGCGCCCCGAACCCCCATCAAGCAGGCTCGCGTCATCGAAAAAACCGTTCCCATCTCCAACGGCCAGCGCCAGGTGAACTGCATTCTGAAAATGAAGACGGACTACAACGGGCAGGGGGAGGAACTGTACCAGATGACCCTGGAGTACAAGAGCCTCTCCTTCTCCACCCAGCAATACCGGATTCTGGACCAGGCCTTCTACGAGCTGGAATCCAAGCTGATGAGCCGGGGGGTGAGCATTGTCACCTGCGGCAGTTGCGGCTACTTCTACAACCCCACGGCGGACGTGCCGGGGGCGGTGAAGAACGCCGGGGTCTGCCTCTTCGGCAAGAAGGGCCGCGACGTAAACCTGAGCACCGATTCGGTCACCGTGGTCAGCCAGGCATGCCCATACCACTGCGATATCGAGAGCCGCGAAGCCATCGTCCGCGAATGGCGCGAGAGCCTTTCCACCGCGAGCCTTTAATTGTCATTCCTGCGCTTTAATTGTCATTCCTGCGCAGGCAGGAATCCATTGCCAGACCTCGCCCTTTTTCAATATTTAATAGCACCAAATCCCGTTGACGTGTTTTCTAAGGACAGGAGCAGCAATCCGGCAACGGAGCATTATGACGATCACGATCAACGGCACAACCGGCCCTCACAGCCTTTCGACCCCCGGCGGGTACGGCGCCAACACGGCGTTCAACGTCCGTAACACGCCGCCGCAGAATATCCAACAGGCCGATATTCACATTGCACCCACACTGCAAGAGATTCCGCAGAACGCCGTGGGCTATGCCCGCGAGGACATGAAACCCTTCGACACGAAGCAGGACGGCAAACTGGATGCCGACGAGCTGGCACAAGTCTATGGCGGCAGCAAAGCCATGGCCGACCAGTTCCTGAAAGCTTACGACGTCAACGGCGACAACGCCATTGACGTGGCCGAAAGCGCCGCCTCCGTCATCTACAGCCTGGCCCCCACCCACCTGCTCAACACCACTCTACAGGCTTACGCTGGAATCGATCAGAGCGCGATTTTCAGCGCCGAGCAACAGCGCGAGCTTCGGGAAGCCGGTGAATTCCTGAACCAGCACCTGTCCACGCCGCCCAAACCGTACTCTACGCCCAATGACCGGAACCTGGCCGAATTCTACGCCATGGAATTCCCCACCTTCACCCGCGAAACCCTGGGCGGCATTATTTCCGGGCTGAAACTGGATCAGATCGCCTGATGTAACACATTCGATCAAAGTGCTTAACATTCCGGCACCAATTCTTAAGAAAATGTTTTTATGCTCCTGTAAGGGTACGAATTTCTTCAATCACTCAGGAAATCAGAAGTCTCAACGGGGAAACCAAACAGGTTAGGGGACACCAATTATGGCACCGATTACTCCAATCAATCTGAGCAATGCAGGCGCTTACGCTGCAAGCACGGGGGCAACCTCTGCAGAACAACGCCAGCAGAAGTTCCAGATCGCGTTCGGTCAGGGGTCCAATACCGGCAAGACGACCGAGGGTCCGAGCTTTACCCAGCTGGTGGCGGCTGCGGCCAGCCAAGGCGGGGACAGCTTCAAGACGACCCGGAACAAGCAGGAACAGCCTGCGTTTGGTTCGCTGCCGAAGGCCGCGGGCGGCAATCCTTTCCAGCAGGCGCTGGAGAAGGAAGCCAGCAACCCGTTCGCCTTGGCCTAACACCAAGCCGGTTCACGCGCGACACGAAGGAAGAATTGACGCACGCACATCAAAGGGTGTGTCGGGCATTTAGTGCTTGAATTCACGAATGCCGGTGGTCACCATCGGCAGGTTGTGCTGATTCGCCAGCTCGATGACGTCCTTGTCCCTGATACTGCCACCGGGCTGAATGATGGCGCCCACGCGGGCCTGAACCGCCGCGTGAATGTTGTCCACCGCGGGCAGGAAGCCATCGGAGGCCAGCACCGCGTCTTTCGCCTCGTCGCAGGCCTGACGAATAGCGTTTTCCAGCGCTCCGATGCGGCTGGTCTGCCCCACCCCCATGCCAACGGTGCGTCCGCCCTTGGCCAGCACGATGCCGTTGGACTTGACGTGCTTGACCACCTTCCAGGCGAAGACCATATCCTGTAGCTGTTCCTGCGTGGGGCGGTTGGCGGTGACGATTTCGATCTGCTCGTTCTGGATCAGCTGATCCACCAGCTTGACCCTGGATGGGTCGGCCACCTGTACCAGGAACAGATCCTCCGACACCTGGCGGTACTCGGGCTTCGGCTCGCGGTCGCCCACGGGCATGGGGCGTTTCACCAGACGCAGGTTCTTTTTGGCCGAAAGCAGTTCCAGGGCGTCCGGCTCAAAGGCGGGAGCGATAATGACTTCCAGGAACACCTCTTTCATCTGCGTCGCCGCGTCCGCCGTGACCGGGCAGTTCAGGGCCACAATGCCGCCGAAGGCGCTGAGGGGGTCCGCCCCGAAGGCCGTCTGATAGGCTTCCGCCGCCGTGCGGCCCATCGCCACGCCGCAGGGGTTGTTGTGCTTGATGACGGCGCAGCAGGGGGCGTTGTTGAACTCCGTCACGATGCCCCACGCGGCTTCCATATCGAGGATGTTGTTGTAGGAGAGTTCTTTCCCCTGCAACTGCTCGAAGTCCACCGTGTTGCGGTTGAGGCCGTAGAGGGCGGCGTTCTGGTGCGGATTTTCGCCGTAGCGCAGATCCGCGATTTTTTGCAAATTCAGGGAAATGCTCTCAGGCAGCTCGGCCCCGGCAGGCACGTCTTTGGATTCCGGCGAACCCACCAGCCCGGTGAAATATTTGGAGATGGCGCCGTCGTAGGTGGCGGAGCGGCTGAAGGCCTCGGACGCCAGTTGCTTGCGGAAGGGGGCGCTGGTCTCGCCGCCGCCGAGTTTCAGTTCTTTCAGGAAACCTTCATACTGCGACGGTTGGCAGAGGACGTTCACCGACGGGTGGTTCTTGGCGGCGGCGCGAATCAGCGACGATCCGCCAATGTCGATGTATTCCAGCAGGTAGGCCTCGTCCTCTTTCGCCTTGGGGGAGTTCAGTTCCTGCTCGAAGGGATAGAGGTTGACGATGACCGTATCAATCTTGAAATTGACCTTGTGCGTCGGATCGTTGCGCTTGGCCAGAATCGCGGCGAAAATTTCCGGGTGCAGGCTCTTCACCCGTCCGCCGAGAAGTTCGCCAAAGCCGGTGATCTCCGAGCTTTCCACCACGGGGATGCCGCGCTCTTCGAGGAACTTTTTCGTGCCGCCGGTGGAGAGCAGTTCGTAGCCGTATTTTTCCACGAGGGCACGGGCCACAGGCTCCAGGCCGGTCTTGTCGTACACGCTGATGAAGGCATAAGGCTTGTCGGAGGGCTGAAACGCCATAACGCGCGATCCTTTCGTTGTCAGAGAGGGAATGAGAGGCCCTTATTGTACGCCAAAAATGGTTTCGGGTAGAGTAGACTGAGCATCTTGACCAGGGGACGTTCCCTCCCCTGGACCCCTCCCTAAGTTATTTATTTGCCCTCACTCGCGGCAAAGCCGCTCGTTCGGGCGCCTATTAAGAGCCATGACTCAGGAAAACTTTTTTGACTACTCCTGCGACGCTTGCGGCGAGATGTTCTGCGAGCGGGTGAACCTGATGAACCTGGCCCTCGGGTTCACGGAGGACGCCTACTGCCTGGCGTGTCTCGCCAAGGACCACGAGCGCAGCGAAGCGGTAATGGCGGACTTCTGCTGGGGCTACGTGCAGGGCCGCGACTGCTTCAAGGACCCCTGGCTGAAATTCGACGCCGCCGCCTGCCCCAGGTTGAAGGATCACACCTGTTACTGCCAGAAGCCTTGATGGATAATGTCCCTTGTCAGCCCACGCCATTCTTTGTCATTCCGGACGCCGATAGCCGTAGGCGAGACGAACGTCGAGCCGTACGGATATGGGTGAGCCGGAATCCATTGGCAGGATTGGCGCGAACTCCTGAAAATGGATTCCCGCCGGAGTTTATCCCTGCGAAGGCAGGGGCGGGAATGACACGGTGACTTATCCGGTAAAATGGTGGGATGAGTCATGACGTTCAGCCCATCAAGACCCTCGATCTGCGCACCACCAAGTGTCCGCTGAACTTCGTGCAGACCAAGCTGGCCCTGGAGAAGCTGGCCGTCGGGCAGGTGCTGGAGGTCTGGATTCTCGCCGAAGGCGAGTCCGCCCTCAACATCCCCAACAGCATCCGCCAGGAAGGCCACACCGTGATCCAAACGATTGAGGAAGCCGGAATTCAAAAGCTATGGATAGAAAAAAAGTAAAGCTTTATTAAATCTAATTTTGGCAAAGAAAGTTGTGGTTTTTTGACAATAACTTGTCCATTTTGGACATTTTGTTTGCACATTCAATACATTTCTGAGATTTCGGTTAAAAAACCAGGAGGGGTGACAGTTGTCACCCCTTTTCAGTTCATTATTTAATCTGGTAGTATTATCTTGCTGTTCAAAAAACGGCAAATCGAGACGATTAGCGAATTACCGCTAATCATATCCGATAGAGAGAAATTTATTCCAGAAAGGGGGTGAGGCCAATGCCTCCGCCACCATCCAAATAAAAGAGCACCGACGTGATTGGACTCCCGCGGCGCTCTCGCCCCTAGGTTATGCCTAGGGGCGTTTTTCATTGTGACATTTTTGTCCTGACATATCAATCCTGAAACGTCAAATTTGAATATTCAAATTTGACTATTTTGTAGATGAAGACAATAACTCCTTCAACTCCTCGATCAAGCCGTCGTAGAGGACGTCGTTGTGGGTGCCGCCGGGGACGATGACGTGTTTTTTGCGTTGGGATTTCACGTTCTCGAATAATTTTTGGCTCATCTCCACGGGCATCATCTCGTCGCGATCGCCATGCACCATCAGAATGGGGCATTCGACTTTCCCAATGCGCTGTGCCGAATTGAAATGCTGGCGTGATAACCACTCCCACGGCAGGGGAACCCACCAGCCCTTGCGCATCTCGATGGCCATCTCAGGGATCGAGGTGAACGTTGAGTAGACGAACAGGGCCTTGAATTGTTTGCGGCTGGCGATCTCGATGGCCACGGCGCCGCCGAGGGATTCGCCCATGGCGATCTGCTCGCCCGTCGGGACGCCTTTTTCTTCTTCGAGAAACCGGTTGGCGGCGTCCATATCCAAATAAAGCCCCTGCTCGCTGGGGGTGCCTTCGCTGAGGCCGTAGCCCCGGTAGTCGAAGGCCAGCATGCCGAAGCCGCGATCCGTAAAGCCCTTGATGGTCCAGCGCCGATAGCCGATGTTGCCCGCGTTGCCGTGGGCGAACAGCAGGGTCGGGCGGTTTTCCACCGGCGGCACGTACCAGCCATGAAGCGTCACCCCGTCCGAGGTGGTGAACCGGACATCCTCGATCCGCTCACCGATTTTGGAATCCCGGCCCACGTCCAGAAACAACTGGTCCCTGGGATTGCCCACGGTGGGATGATAGAGGGAGCGATGTTCCAGGGTGTACAACTGCCAGGCCAGGACCAGCAGGCAGAGAATCAGCCCCGCGCTTGCGATGCCGTCGCGGGAGGTCCACCAGGCTGGGTTTGTCAGGAAGTCCATGGGTTGGGTTTATCCGTTACTGGGGAGATGGATTCCTGCCTGCGCAGGAATGACAGGATTTCAGGCTAAAAGGCCTGGGCCCGGGTTTCGTCCTCGTCGTCACGGCTGCCCTTGCCGCCCTTGCCTTCGATCTTGCCCACCCGGAACTGCTGGCGCTTGACGTTGATGACGTCCGGCAGGCGCTTGATGGCGTTTTTCACGCTGTCGAGATGGGCCAGGTTGGAAACATCCAGGGTCAGCTCGATGTGGGCGGTGTTGTTGTCCATGATCTTGACCCGGACGTTGGAGACGTTGGTGTGGGTGTCGGCGATCTTGCCGAGGATGTCCTTCAGCACGCCCATGCGGTCGATGGCGAGGATCTCCAGGCGCACCGTGTGCAGCTTGCCCGTATCCACGGCGCCTTCCCATTCAAGTTCCATCATCCGCTCGGTGTTGACGTGGCTCAGGTTGATGCAGTCAGCCCGATGGACCATGACCCCGCGCGAGCGCGTCACCACGCCGGTGATGTCCTCGCCCGGCACCGGCATGCAGCATTTGGCCAGGTGATAGAGCATACCCTGAAGACCGGAAATTTCGCACTTGCCCGCCTTTTTGCCCGCCCCCTGCCACTTGCGCAGCTTTTTCAGGGATTCCTCATGACCCGCGACGGCGTTGGCCACCGCCTGGGATTTTTTCAGCCGGTTGACCACCCGTGAGAGGTTCAGCTCACCATAACCCAAGGCCACGAACATGTCTTCCAGGGTGGTGTAATTGAGTTCCTGGGCCACTTCCAGCAGTTCGCCGCTTTTGACCGCTTCCTCGACCTTCGCCTTGGAAAGTTCGTCTTCGAGCAGGCGGCGGCCCTGAACTTCATGCTCGTCTTTCAGGTTCTTCTTGAACCACAGGCGGATACGGCTTTTGGCGTTGTTGGTGGCGACAAAATTGATCCAGTCCAGGCGCGGCGTACTCTTCTTGTTGGTGATGATCTCCACGATGTCGCCGTTTTTCAGCACCGCGTCGAGGGTCACCATCTTGCCGTTGACCGTGGCGCCGGTGCAGGTGTGGCCGACCTCCGTGTGGATGCGGTAGGCGAAATCCACGGGGGTGGACCCCTTGGGCAGGTCGATGACCCGGCCCTTGGGCGTGAAGACAAACACCTCGTCACGGAAGAGATCCAGCTTGACGGATTCCACATAGTCCGTGGCGTCCGCCGCCTCGTCCTTCATCTCCAGCATCTGGCGCAGGAAGGTGAGCTTCTGGTCGTCGGAGCTTTCGGCGGCAACGGAATCGCCGCTTTCTTTATACTTCCAGTGAGCCGCAATCCCGTATTCGGCAATGCGGTGCATCTCGTGGGTACGGATCTGCACCTCCATCGGCTTGCCCGACGGCCCGATGACCGTGGTGTGCAGCGACTGGTACAGGTTGCTCTTGGGCATGGCGATGTAGTCCTTGAACCGGCCCGGAATGGGCTTGAAGGCATTATGGATGATGCCCAGGACTTCATAGCATTCTTTCTCGTTGTTCACGACCACCCGCAGGGCGCTGATGTCGTAGATGTCATGCACCGTCTTCTGCTGGGTGACGATTTTCTTGTAGATGCTGTAATAGTTTTTCACCCGTCCGTAGATTTTCGCCTCGACACCGATCTCTTCGAGCTGCTTGTGGATTTTTTCAATCACCAGGCCGATGTTCTGGGTCCGCTCCTGCTGGGTGTGGGCGATCTCATCCTCGATCTCGGTGTACTGTTCCGGCTTGAGGAACTTGAGGGAGAGGTCTTCCAACTCGGCGCGGATTTTCCCCATCCCCATCCGGTTGGCCAGCGGCGCGAAGATTTCCAGGGTTTCCGCCGCAATCTTCAGTTGCTTTTCCGGCTTCATGAATTCCAGGGTGCGCATATTGTGCAGGCGGTCGCTGAGCTTCACCAGCACCACCCGGATGTCCTGGGCCATGGCCAGGAACATCTTGCGGAAGTTCTCCGCCTGCCGGTCTTCGGCGGACGAGAACTGGAACTTGCCCAGCTTCGTCACCCCCTTGACGATGCGCAGCACGTCCGCCCCGAAAAGTTTCTCGATCTCCTCCGGCGTAGCGTCGGTGTCCTCGAGGGTGTCATGCAGGATGGCGGAGATGATGGAGTCCGTATCCACCGGCATGTCCGAGATGATGAGCGCCACGTTCACCGGGTGAACGATGTAGTTCTCGTTGTTCTTGCGCTTCTGGCCGGCATGTTTTTCGCGGGCATACTCAAAGGCCTTTGCCACCCGTGCAATCTCCTCCTCGGAACGCTGCTGGTTCCGAAGCACATCGACAAGCTGGCGAAATAGTTCATCTTCCTTAAGGCACTCGGACATAAAAATACCCGGATAGACACAAACCGCATGAGCGAACAGGAAAAAACCCCGGCAAAAACCCGGAGGACTCCGGTCTTTAGGCTCATTGTACCCTATGTTAGTGTACGACGTAACCCTATCCCCGAAGGAGGCCGGCAGCGCCGGTATCCGCCCCTTGCAAAAAATCCGGACCGACCGGTTTTTCTGGTGCGAACCATTTTATTCCCCAGAAGAGGGCGCCGGTTCGGGAAACTCTTGCGAAAGCATCATCAAGTCATGAATCAGCCACTCGTTCGGGCTGCGCGTGCCCTCGTCGGGATGCAGGATGTCCGTTGCCCGGATCTGGCTGCGGCGAAGGGCGTATTCGCCGATATGCATATGGTCGATGTTGAGGAAAATCCGAGCCTTCTGCACATCGATAAACTGCACCAGTTCGTCAAAGTCCTCGTGGTACGGCGTATCGCGCGGGGGCAGGTAAAGCATGCTGCTGATGGGGAAAACGCCGTCGTTATAGCGGTACAGGTGCTCCTCGCGGCCCATGGGGTGTTCCGGCGAGTAGGTCGGCAGATTGGCCACCTGGCGGTTCATGTAGGTAAAGACGGAGTGAACCGACGTATAGGCGGGCAAAATGGACCCCACCACCGCTTTGGGTACGTACCAGGTCAGCCCCAGAAAGTCCCAGTCGCCGTCAACCGGGTTGGTGTATTCGTTTTCCAGGTAGCTGGCATAGATGATGATTTTTCTTTTGATCACATCCGTGCGCGGGTGGGGCCGGTAGGGATCGATCTCCGAAACCAGCATGTGGCCCTGCAGTTCGCCGTCGTACATAGGCTTGGACCCGTCAAAATTGTTCCAGCTCAGCCCTTTTTTCAGGTTGTCCTTGCCGAAAAGATAAAGCCGGTAGACGGTTTTGTCCCACCACCGGCGAACGGGCGAGTGGTTCGGCGGACGAATGTACTGGGTGAACCATTCGGGATCGAACAGGGGCGATCCATGAAACGGCACCGCCACCGCAAACATGGTATGCACCAGTTCGTCGATGTCCTCGTCCTCCAGCATGGCCTTGCGGGTGATCATTCCGCCCAGGCTGTAGCTGACCAGGATGACCTGCCGATCGTCCCGGAGAAAATCGCCGAAATAAGCCTTCATTTCACGGACAAAGTCGTCCGTCTGGGCATCCAGTTCCTCCTTGGAATCGTAAATATAGGCGTAGAGCTTGTAATGCTCCTCAAAGCCCTCGGTTTTCCGGCTCATCTTGCGGAACTTCTTCCACCAGGAACTGCGCTGGAACTCCTCCGCCCGGCCCGGCACCAGGATCACCGGCACCCGTTCGCCCAGCGGCTCCTCGTCAAACTTGTAGATGTGGTTGAGAAACCCGCTCTTGCGCCAGCGCACCAGCGGCATGGATTTTCGCAGGGCACTGTGGCTGTGGATGAAGGTGGTGTCCTTTGCCGGTTCCTCCACCGGCAGGATTTCCTCGGCAAAACCCGGCGGTAAAAGGCCCGAAACAACCACTCCGACGGCAATCAAAAGGCAGGCCAACGGCCCCCGAATCTCTGTGAAAGGGTGCATCAACCGTATTGCCGCCAACTGCCTGATCTCTTGAACAATGTCGCGCCTATCCGTCTGTCTGATTCCCGGCGGAAGGATCAGGCCGACCGATCCAACCGTCCGCCGCTCATCCGCTCACTTCCCATCGTAACATAACGGTAACCTTGAAAGTTGTGCTTCCACAGGGCAATCTCGCGCATCAGGGCCTTTGGGCCAACTTTCAGGCGCGAGGCCCGGTCCAGGATAAACTGGTTGGCCTCCATCTCCCGCTTGAACAGCACGTCCATTCCCCAGGCCGTCTTGCCGAACAGGCCGTTCCTGTATTGCAGATAGTGAAAGTATTCATGCCAGAAGGTTTCCGGCGAAATTTTCCCTTTCCCGTCCGCAAACAGAATAAATCCGCGAGACCTGTTGCGCCGGGCGACAAACTCCGCCGCCCCCGGCTTGCTGAAAAGCGCCCTGACCCGCAGGACCGTTTCACCGCTTCGCACCTCCCCGGCTTCGTCATCGCTCAGGCCATGATCCACCAGCGCCTCCTTGCTGAACAACCGGGGCGGCACGACATCCGAACCGTAGAGGACGGTGTAGCCGTCCTGATCGAGATCCCGGACGGCGCCGGCAATATCCTTCCCGTTCTGATAACGCTTCAGGGCCTCATCGGCAAGCTTTTTAACCTTTTCATAACGGCGGCGCTCCGCAGCGCCGTAAGGCACGGCTTCCATCCGCCGCAGCGCGGCCACGGCCTCTTTACGGACCCCAAGGCTCTGGTCGCCCAGGGCGTCGAAGAGGGGTTCCACCCAGGCCATCTTCTCGAACCGGCGCAGGCTTTCCAGCCGGTCCTGCTCACGCGGCGTCTGCGCCCGGCCAAAGAGCGGCAGGACGGACACCGGTCTTCGGACCGGCGCCGTCGGCACCCCCACAGGTTGCACTAAATCTCCAAACCCATTCACAACCCGGATCACAGGCAGCATTCCCCCCAGGAAGCATCCATGCCCAAAAGGCACAGCCTTAACGGGCAACACTCCTGAAATTACTTTTTCCTCACAACCTAAAAATTGGATCGTATCCGAATTAAAACATTATATACCCAACGGCTCATTTTGACAAGCAAAACCCAGTCGATGAGCCGGAAAACCCTCACCCGGAGCAGCTTTTTAAAATTCGGGCCACGGCAACCGTTGCCCATAAAGGCATCATGGCGGCGCTTCGTGTATTGACCGTGTTTCTGGTACGATTTCAGAGCAACAGGACAGTACAGGAAGGGTATCCATGGCGATGAGTCTGACCAGAGAAAACACCACAACCGGCATTTGCGACACCATCCTTGACGCCATCGGGGAAACCCCGATGGTCCGGATTCAGCGGCTCTTCAGCGAGTTCCCAAACACCGAGGTGCTGGCCAAGGTGGAATTCATGAACCCCAACGGGTCCATGAAAGACCGCATCGGCCTGGGGATGATCGAACATGCCGAGCGGGAAGGCCGCATCAAGCCCGGCGACACGCTGGTGGAGCCGACCAGCGGCAACACCGGCCTGGGGCTGGCCATGGCCGCTGCCGTCAAAGGCTACAAGATGATTATCACCATGCCCATGAAGATGAGCGAAGAGAAGCGCCGCCTCATCCGGGCCTTCGGCGCGGAACTGATCCTGGCCCCCACGGAACTGCCTTACGATCACCCGGACGGGTATATCGAAGTGGCCAAGCGCATCGCCCGCGAACGCCCCAACACGGTTCTGCTGAACCAGTACGAGAACCCCGGCAATCCCGGCGCCCATTACGCCACCACCGGCCCGGAGATCTGGAAACAGACCGGGGGAAAGCTGGACTATTTCATCTGCGGCATGGGCACCGGCGGCACCATCAGCGGCACGGGCCGCTACCTGAAGGAGCAGGACCCCGGCGTGAAAATTATCGGCATCGACCCGGAAGGCTCCATCTTCTCCGGCGGGGAGCCACATCCCTACCAGGTGGAAGGCATCGGCTACGACTTTTTCCCCAAGGTCCTCAACCGCGACATCATTGACGAGATGGTCCGCGTCGGCGACAAGGACTCATTCCACGAGGCCCGGCGCCTGTGCCGCGAGGAGGGCATCCTGGGCGGCGGCTCCAGCGGCACGGTTATTGCGGGCACCCGGCAGTTCCTGAACAATCTTCAGGAAAAAGGCGGGGCCGAGGGCAAGCGGATCGTCATCATGATCCACGACACGGGCCGCAACTACCTGACCAAAATCTACAACGACGACTGGATGCGCGAACACGGCTTTCTCGATAAAGCGTAAGGCCCGTGATGAAACGTCTGCCGGTTATTCTCACGCTGCTTTTCATCTCATCCGCCTGCCTGCCGGTGGGCTTCGCCGTGGCCGATCCGGACCTGGCACCCGAAGAGCCTGTTACGGAAGAATCCGTTTTATCCGAGGGGGAAACCTATTACCGGCAGGGTGAGGCCGCCCTGAAGGGGAAGGATTACGGCAATGCCGCCCTCTTTTTCCGCAAGGCGGCAGTGGCCAACCACGCCAAAGCGTCTGAGCAGTTGGGCAGGCTCTATCTCGAAGGGCAGGGCGTTGCGAAAGATCCCGCCGAGGCCCGTCACTGGTTCAGCCGGGCAGCGGACGCAGGACGGATCGAGGCCCTCTACGATCTGGGGCTTTTGTATTACCAGGGCATTGGTGTCAAGGAGAACCTGTACAAGGCCGCCGAGTATTTCAGGCGGGCGGGAGACGAAGGCTACGCCCCCGCCCAGCATCTGCTCGGCATCATCTATGCGGGCAAATCCGCGGACCGGCAGGCGGAGTCTGTCCGATGGTTCCGCCTTGCCGCCGAGCAAGGGCACGCAGCCTCCATGAACCAATTGGGGCTGGCTTATGCCAACGGGGACGGCGTGGCCCCGGATCTCGTCGAAGCCTACATGTGGACCCTGCTCGCTTTCGAACACGGCAGCGCCGAGGCGGAACTGCTGCTGGTGCAGCTGGAGGCGGATCTCACCGCGGAAGAGATTGACGAGGCCCGGCAACGCGCCGACGGCTGGACGTCCCGAAAAGCCGCCGGGGACAAAGGTTGATCCGGCACCGGCTTTGCTCTAGGCTGAAGCATACGCATTACAGGAAGCAGAGAGGAGCCTCGCCGTGAAATTCAACACCCGTGCCATCCATAGCCACCAGGAACCCGATCCGGTTACCGGCGCGGTGATTACACCCATCTATCAGACCTCCACCTTCGTGCAGGAGGACGCCGGCGTTCACAAGGGCTACGACTACTCCCGCTCCGGCAATCCCACCCGCACCGTGCTGGAAGGGGTCCTCGCGGCGCTGGAAGGCGGCAGGCACGGCTTCTGCTTCGCCAGCGGCCTGGGCGCCCTCACCACCCTCTGCATGGCCCTCTTCAAGCCCGGTGATCACCTTGTTGTCGGCGATGACGTCTACGGCGGCACGTTCCGCTTTCTCACCAAGGTCTACGAGAAATACGGCGTAACCGTGGATTTCGTGGATATGACAGACCTGGCCAACATCAAGAAGGCCATCCGCCCGGAAACAAAGATGATTTACCTGGAAACCCCCACCAACCCGCTGCTCAAGCTGGTGGACATCGACGGCGCGGTAAGCATCGCAAAGGAGCATAACATCCCCACCTGCGTGGACAACACATTTGCCAGCCCCTACCTTCAGAACCCCTTTGATTTCGGCGTGGACATCATCCTGCACAGCACGACAAAATACATCGGCGGCCACAGCGACGTGGTGGGCGGGGCGCTGATCCTCCGGGACGATACGCACAGGGACGCCATCAAATTCCACCAGAATTCCATCGGCGCCACGCCGGACCCCTTTGCCTCATGGCTAACCCTGCGCGGCGTCAAGACCCTGGGCATCAGAATGGAAACCCACAGCAAAAACGCCCTGCACCTGGCCCGGTTCCTCGAAGCCCATGCGGGGGTCCAGGACGTGATTTATCCGGGGCTGCCCTCCCATCCCCAGCATGCCCTCGCCCAAAAACAGATGAAAAACGGCTACGGCGGCATGATCACGCTGCGGATCAAGGGCGGCGAGGCGGAAGCCCGCAAGTTCCTGAAAAGCGTCAAGTATTTCGCCCTGGCCGAAAGCCTGGGCGGGGTGGAATCCCTCATCGAGCATCCGGCCCTGATGACCCACCTCTCCGTGGACAGGGCCGTCCGCGAGCAACTGGGCATCACGGACAATCTGGTGCGCCTCTCCGTGGGCATCGAGGACGTGGAAGACCTCCAGGCGGATCTTGAAAACGCCCTGAAGGCCGTTAACAGCAAGGCCCTGGCCTAGAAGGGGACCCGTCATGTCCGAACAAAACCCCGATCGCTGCGCCTTTGAGTTCTCCACCGTCGTCCTGGAGGAGCCGGGCAACGACCAGCGGGCCGTGATCACCCCCGTCTACCGGACCTCCATCTACAAGCTGACGGACGTTTCGGACCCCTTCGGCAAGGGGTACGTGTATTCGCGCTACGGCAACCCCAACGTCAACGGCCTGGAAGAGAAGCTGGCCAGACTGGAACAGGGACAACACGGCTACTGCTTCGCCAGCGGCATGGCGGCCATCACCACGTTTCTCCTCTCCCTGCTGGGTCAGGGGGATCATATCATCTGCGAGAAGATCGTCTACGGCGGCACCCACCACTTTCTTACCCGAAACCTCCCCGAAGATTTCGGCGTGGAAACCACCTTCGTGGACCTGACCGACCCGAATAATCTGAGAACCGCCCTCCGGGACAACACGAAGCTGTTGTATCTCGAATCCCCCACCAATCCGACGCTGGAGATCGTGGACATTACCGAACTGAGCCGTATTGCCCACGAGCACGGCCTCTACGTGGTCATCGACAATACCTTCGCCAGCCCGTACCTTCAAAACCCCATCGCTTTCGGCGCAGACGGGGTCATCCACAGCATGACCAAGTACATCGGCGGCCACAGCAACGAGATTGGCGGCTGCATTGTTCTGAAGGACGACGGCCCCACAATCAAAGGGAAACCCCTGTCCCAGCGGGTGCGCGAGTATCAGCGAATTCTGGGCGGAGTGATGTCGCCAGACACCGCCTGGCAGATGAACCAAAGCATCAAGACCCTTCCCCTGCGCATGGCCGCCCATTGCCAGAACGCCCTGGCGGTAGCCCAGTTCCTGAACGGCCATCCGGCGGTGAGCGGGGTCATCTATCCGGGCCTGCCTTCCCATCCGCAGCATGAGCTTGCAAAAAAACAGATGCCCAAGGGCTTTGGCGGCATGGTGACGGCGGAACTCCATGGCGGACGCCCGGCGGTGCTGGATTTCCTGAACCGGTTGCCCCACCCGTTCTCGGCGGCGGTCAGCCTGGGCGGGGTGGAGTCCCTGGCCTTCCCGGCCCAGAGCCTGTACCCGCTGGAACGCCAGGAGGATCTGGAAAACCGGGGCGTCACCGGCAGCATGGTCCGCCTGTCCATCGGCATCGAGGCCATTGGCGATCTCACCCGCGTCCTGGATGAAACCCTGAAGCCCCTGGTTCCGGCCTGATGCTGAAGCTGGGCATTATCGGCGACCCGCTGGATCACAGCCTGTCCCCGGCCCTGCACCGTTTTTTCATGCGGGCGCTGTCCGTCGAGGGGACCTATGACCCCTTTCCCATCCAGGCGAACGACCTGGGTCCCCGGCTGGCCTTGTTCCAGCAGGAAGGGTTCCGGGGTGTCAACGTCACCATCCCCCACAAAGTGACCGTTATGGAATGGGTGGACCACCTGGGGGAAGAGGCCAGGCTGGTCCAGGCGGTCAATACGCTGGTCTTCGAGGAAGGGGGACGAATTGAAGGCCATAACACGGACATCGCCGGATTCGCCGACAGCCTGCCTTCGGCGGTGAAAGCGTCCCTGCCGGACACCCCGGCCATCATCCTGGGTGCCGGCGGTGCCTGCCGCGCCGTTCTGGCGGCGCTGATCCAACACCAGGCCGCCGCCATCACGCTGGCGGTGAGAAACCCGGACAAGGCCCTGGAAACCCTGAACCTGGGCCGAAAACTGGTGCGCCATTACGAAGCGGACACGGTCCTGGGACTGGCCGACCTCCAGGATCTCAAGAGCATGGACGGCTTTCGGCTCATTGTCAACACCACCCCCATCGGCCTGCCCCACGGCGGCGCCAACGAAACCCCGGTTTCCCCGCGGCTGCTGCGCACCCTCCCCGAAGGGGCCTATGTCTACGATCTCGTCTACGGCAAAAAGCCCACCCGGCTGGTGAAGGAAAGCACGGGAGCCGGGTTCGAGGCCCAGGACGGCCTGCGAATGCTGGTACGACAGGGCGCCGTCTCGTTCGGATTGTGGAGCGGTCAGGGGGTCCCGGCGGAAATGGCCGAAGCCGCCCTTGATCATTTGCGCGAAACCCTCGCCTGACTTGCGGCTTGGACACAGGATTCAGACGCGCAGGCAAAAAAGCGGTTCCCCGCGTTTTCTTAATAAACGTGAACATCTGCAAAGCACCTAGCAGAGAGACGCAGGAGAAAGACCCTTGATCCCCCCTTCAACCCCCAATACCGGATTCCCGACCCGTCCCGCCGCCCTGCCGATCAGCCTGGGCCACCTCAACCCGGCCCATATCGATCCGGGGCGGGCCGTCGAGAACTACAGCCAGTGGGTAACCCATTCAACCCCCGCCTGGCAGATGGAGCAGCAGGGCATGCCGCCTTCGGGCATCGTGCGCTACAACCCCCTGTACGGCAACCCGATGGCCTACTTCCAGGACCGTAAAGCCGACAGCGTTCCACCACTGGTCAATCCCCAACTGCTGGACTGGAACACCTACCGCCGGTATTACGGATTCTAGCCGTCATCTTGCCTGTTCCCGCTTCTGGTCCGGGACGGGATCAGGTACAATAGGGAACGTCCATGCGGTTTTGTCCTGAAACAGGAAGGAGATGGAGAGGTTATGGGTTCCGCCAGAACGGCTTTCAAGTTTTCCAGGGGGGTCTGGGCCGAGGTTCAGGCCGATGTCCTGATGGTTCCGGTGTTCGAGGAAAAGAGCGGAAGCTCCGCCAAAAAGGGCGGGAAAAAACCGGACGAGGATGCCTCAAAACTGCCCCTGACCGGCGACCTCAAGGCACTCGACAAGGCCATGCAAGGGATGATCCAACAGGCGGCGGACGAGGAGAAATTCTCCGGCGCGAAAAAAAGCCTGCTGTCCCTGCGAAAGACCCCGGCGGATAAGGTTCAGGCCCGCCGCGTGGTTCTCGTGGGCTTTGGCAACAAGGACAAACTCTCGGTGGAAACCGTTGAGCAGGCCTATATCAAAGCCTTTGGCGCCATCATCGATCTCAGGGATCTCAAAACCGTCGCCGTCTCCCTCCCCGAAGGAACCCCTGTGGCAACGGACGCCCTGCTTCAGGCCGTCGCGGATGCCGCGCACCAGACCACCTACCGATCCGAAGAGGCGACGAAAAAAGGTCCCGAACTCAAGGAGGTCCTGCTGCTGACGGACAAGAGCGCCTCCACCGCCATGAAGACGGCGCTGCACGAAGCCCAGGCCCTGGCCGAGGCCCGCAGCTTCACGAAGGATCTCGTCAACAAGCCCGCCAACATCAAGACCACCGACACGCTGGTGGATGCGGCCAGGACCATTGGCAAACTGCCGGGGATCACCACGAAGGTTCAGGCCAGCACAAGCTGGATCGAGAAGAACATGCCCTGCTTCTTCGAAGTAGCCCGCGGCTCGCTGGAAAGCGATCCGCCCAAGTTCATCACCCTCAGCTACAAACCCGCCGCATCGGGCAAAAAGAAAAAATCCACGAAAAAAATCGCCCTGGTTGGAAAAAGCGTCATCTTTGACACCGGCGGCTACCAGGTGAAGACCGGCAACTACATGAACACCATGAAAGGCGACATGGCCGGTGGGGCCTGCGTGCTGGGCGCCATGCGGGCGCTGGCCGAACTGAAGCCCGACGTGGAGGTGACGGCGTATCTTGCCGCCACGCCCAACAAGATTGACAGCCGGGCCATGATCCCGGACTCCATCGTCAGCACCACCTGCGGCAAAAAGGTGGAAATCCGTCACACGGACGCCGAAGGCCGCCTGACCCTCATCGATGCCGTCGCCATGGCCGCCAGGGAGAAGCCGGACGAGATGGTTACTGTCGCCACACTCACCGGCTCGGCCTCCCAAGCCGTCGGTCTTCGTATCGCCCTGATGGGGAACAACGACGAACTGCGCAACCGGGTGGAGCAGGCCGCCCGGCACCTTGGCGAGCCAGTCCAGTCTCTGGACGTGCTGGAGGAAGATTTTGACGATATCAAAAGCAAGCTCGACGGCGCCGATATCCGCAACACCCACAAGAGCAAGGGCCGGGGCGCCCAGGCGGCAGCGGCGTTCGTGATGAGCGGCGCCCCCGACGATCTGCCCATCGCCCACCTGGATATTGCCGGGGCCGATATGACCCCTGATGAAAAGGCGACGGGCATTGGCGTCAAAACCCTCATCCGCTACGTTCTCAACGCCTGCTGACGGCACCTCCTTCAAACAGCCGATGCCTTTTTCAGGCCGGGTCGTCTATGGTGGCATCAAAAGATGACGTATCGGAAAAGGGTATTTGCCATGACGTTGAAACGCGGGTTGACCGCCCTGCTGGTAACCGCCGCCACCGCCGGGATGCTCCAGGCCAGCGGCTGGTGCGAACTGGACACGCTGCACCTGGCCAACGGCCAGGTCATTCACGGCAAGGTCCAGCAGGTCACCGGGGAATACATCGAGTACAGGACCACCACCGGGGCGCTCTCCACCATCAAGCGCATCGAACTGGCCAGCCGCCGTGACATTCTTGAGACCAACAAGGACCGAAAGTACCTCGGCGAGCTGATGAACATGGGCAGTTTCATCATCGAAATGCGCACCGCCCAGGGCAACAAGGAAATCTGGCGGATGTTCAAGAAGCGCTTCATCCTGGGCGTCCCCGAAGAGTTCGACAGGAACTTCATCGAAAGCGACCGCCAGTTGCAGGCGCCCGCCAAGATGTTCCCCGAACGCTAGGGGCCATTCGGCCCGTTCGTTATGGGCTGAGGCGCTCTGTCTCCGAAATGTCCCGCCGGACGCCGGTCAGCAGGGCATCGATTTCTTCCGCCGGTGTGCCCTCCCAGCGGATGCGTCCCGCCGTGAGGGGGTGATAGTAATCCGTCTTGGCGATGGAGCCGTTGCCTTCGACGATGATCATCGGCGGCGCCACCCACCACTTGAAGACCGCCGCCGCCATCCGCCGGAAGAACCGATCCAGCCACTCCTGCTTCTGCCCGGGCGCAAGGGGATGGCGCATCTCCCACTGGAAGGTCTCGCGGCCCATCTGCTCCTTGCTCTGCTGCAGGCTCTCGATGCGCCAGATAATCTCGTCGGCGAATTCGTAGGGCATCAGGGCGCTCTCGGCGGTCAGCGCCCTGCCGGTTGAGGGATCAACAGCCAGCTCCGCGCCGGAGGGCTTTTCCAGAATCCGTTCGGGCAAAACATTTCTCTCCGCCCGGTTTTCGTTGAGCCAGCGAAACAGCAGGCGCACCTTGGTTTTGGGAACATCCCCGATGGGCGCGATGGCGCCGGACATGTCCCCGTTGACGGTGGCGTAGCCGAGGTAGAGTTCCGATTTGTCGGAAGTGGCAATGGGCAGCGCCCGGTAGTCGTTGCCCAGCATGCGCAGGACGGTGGCCCGGCTGATGGCCTGGACGTTGTCGAGCGCATAGGAACCAGGGTCCGCCTCACCCCACAAGGAATCGAGTTCCGCCCGCCGTGCCTCGATACCGCCAACGAACGCCGAAACCACTTCGGCAATCGGGATTTCCGTAAAACCGATACCCAGGTTTTCCGCCAGCTCACGGGCGTCCTCCCGGCTTTCGGGCGAGGTCAGCACCGAAGGCAGGCTCACCCCCAGCACGTTTTTCGGTCCCAGCGCGTCCGTCACCAGCACAGCGACCACGGCGGAATCCAGCCCGCCGGAAAGCCCGATGACGGCCCGCTGGAAACCGGTCTTGGCGAAATAATCCCGGATGCCCTGGGTGATGGTCTCGTAGGTCCGGCCCAGATCCGAATCATCATAGGCGTCAAACACCTTGGGCGCGTCGAAGGTTTTTTCCAGGCCACTGGGAAGCGAACAAACCCGGCCCTCGCCCTTGAGGGGATTCACCACCAGAAACTGCTCCGAGAAAGCCCGTGCCCTGGCCACAAGCTCTCCATTGGCATCGTAGACCCGGCTGGCGCCGTCAAATGAAATTTCGTCCACGGCACCGGTTTGGTTCACGTAAACCAGGGGGAGCGCATATTTGGCGGCCACATGGGAGAGCATGTGATGCTTCATCTGCTCCTTGCGCGAGCGGGTGGGCGAGGCGGAAATGTTCACCAGAACGTCCGGGCGGGCCTGGGCCAGTTCCGCGACGGGATCGCGGGAATAGAGGGGACGCTCGAAAAAGTCCGGGTCGTTCCAGATGTCCTCGCAAATGGAGAGGCCGTAGCGATGGCTGAAAATCGACTGCAGCACGCCGGAGGATTCTTCCGCCCCGGCCATACCGGTAGCCGGAGACGGCTCAAAGGTCCGGGGGTCGTAAAATTCATTGTAGACGGGCAACAGGGATTTTCGGACAATGGCCTCGATCGTTCCCTCGCCCAGCACGGCCATGCTGTTGTAAAAGGGCTTGCCCAGGAGCCTGCCATCGGAAGCCGGTTTTCGAGGCTCCACGAAGCCGACCAGGGCGCGGGTTTTACCGGACTGTCCAGCCAGCGCCCGCAGCCATTTCATGTTTTCGTCCACCAGGAAGGGGTGGCGGATGATCACGTCCCGAATAGGGTAGCCCATCAGGGACAGTTCCGGAAAAACCACCAGATCCAGTCCAATGGCCTCCGCCACCTGCATCCGGGCCATGATCTTGCGGGCGTTGCCGGCCAGATCGCCAGGAGCCGGGTTAATCTGCGCCATGCCCAGGTACCCCTGCCCCCGCCCGCCCACCAGACGGGCCAGGGCCTTGAGGATCACCGCCCGGCAGGCGGCATCGCTTTCAGCGGGCCTTCGGGTTTCCATCCGGGCCAGCAGGCAATCCAGTCCGTCGCAGAGATCGGCCAGGGCGTCGCCCAACTGCCGCCCTCGACCCGGAGCGCCGTCAAGGGTCTCACCCACGATTTCATCCACGCAACTTCGGACCCGTTCCGGCGAGGGAGGGTCCAAACCGAGCAATGCCTTCAGGGAATCCGACACGAATCATGTTCCTAACTGTGCGCTTGGGCCTATTATAGGGGAAAATCCGCCCGCGTGTCACAGAGGCGGTTCAGACCCGGCGTTTGTTGCGGCGCCCGGCGGCCATGCCGGTCCGCTCCGCCACCCGGCGAACGAGGGCCTGCGCCCATTCGTTCCGGATCGCCTCCCGCTTTGCGGCGCTTTTTCCCGGAAACAATCCGGCCAGAACCAGCCCGTCGAGCAGTCGGCGATCCGGCTGGCGAAGCTCCTCGGCCACCGGCAGGACCGGTCGGCGGCAAAGGATTCGGAAGGCTTCGGCCACCTCCTGCCGCGCCGCCTCCCGCCACAGGCCGGGATCGGGAACAGGCAGGCGGGCCATGTCCTCGCGTGAAAACTGAAGAACCCCTTCTCCCAGGCTGCTGCGTCCCCAAAGCTCAAGCATCAGCATCGTGGGCAGCGCATTGAGCAACCCGGCAATAAAATCCGGATTCGGCGCCCGGTTCAATACCGGGTCGGAGCGCAGGGTCAGGCCGTAAAACGTCTGGTCCTCAACAACCGGTTCCCGGCAGACCGCAAAGAAGAAACGCCGGTCGAAAAACCGCGAGCAAAGAATATCCGCGGGCGGCAGCGAGGGCAGCGCATACCAGTAAGGCCGCCCCTGAACGGAAGATACCTGCGGCCACGGAATGGGCCGTGCGCGTTTCTGGCGGGACGGGGCCACCTGCTCCTCGCCCCACCGGATATAGGCCAGGGCACCGGTCTTTCCGCCCCTTTCCAGTTCGGCCATCGACTGGAGACAGGAAAACAGCCGCAGGTCGAGGGCTTCCGCGAAAATTTCCGGGCGCCGGATCGCCTTGGCGGATTTGACCACCGGCACCAGAAATTCCGGCTCGATGCCGAATTGTTCGGCCATCTCGCCGGTAACGTAAAAAAAACGGTTGATCCCGGTCTTGACCGGGTAACGCACATGGCCCAGGGTTTCCAGCACACACCAGCGTTCCCGGCGATCCATGCCGCCCGCTGTAAAGCTGGTTCGCAACGTATCCGGGGCACGCCAGTCAAAAAACCAGGAGCGCTCCGGATGACTCCTCCATTGGGAAACCGGCAGGCTGCGGCATTCGACCCCGCGTGCCGATTCGCCCCGCCTCAACGGCTCAAGCCGCGCTCGCAGTTTCGACCAGTAGTCTGCGGCGCCGGGGTCCGGCAGCCAGTCGGCCAGGGATTGCCCGAAACGGATCAGGTGAACCGGCGCGTCAGAATCGGATACGACTGTCCGGTTCTCATTTTCATTGCGTCGGCGCAAAAACAGGATGACCGGGTTAATGGCCGCATCCTGGAACCAGGGTTCCACGGCGGATTCCATCAGGGCGTGCGGCGTGTAGTAATCCAGCAGGAACTGCCGCAGATACCGGCCCTGGGAAGTATCCAGCCAGCCGCCGCTGATGATGAACGCCAGGCGTCCGCCCGGCTGAAGCAGGCGTGTGGCCTGGAGCAGGAACCACACCGAGAGATCGCCGCGCCCGGAAAACAGGGGCGCCTGTTCAGGGTGCCGCGACAGATAATCGCCAAAGAAGGACGCGAAAGCCTGCCGGACCCGCGGCATGTCGAACAGGGGATTCTGCTTCAGATGCTCATGCCGAACGTAAGGGGGGTTGCCGATGATGAGATCCGGCGTCTGCGGCAAAACGTCGGGAAGGGCCGTGGACAGAAAGTCACCGGCCAGGATATCGGTCTTTTTCATGCCCGCCGCCCGCAAGCGATGCGCACACAACACAGCCGCCCGCGGATCACTGTCAACGCCGAGCAACTGCCCTGAAAATCCGGGGTTTTTCTCGGGTACGTCGAATAAAGAGAAATCGGCAGCAACCCGGCTCAGATCACACAACAGATTATGCGCACGCACCAGGAAAGAGCCGTCACCACAGCCCGGCTCCAACAGGCAATCTGACATCCCTGTCACGCCCCAGGCCAGCATCAGATCGCACACCGTCCGCGGCGTAAAATACTGGCCGCGCAACAACCGGGTTTTCAGCGGCACCTGGGACAGATAATCCAAGTCTTCTCCCAGCCCGTCACAATTCTGATTGAAGCCCTCAGGCAGATCACACAACCAGGTATCGGCAGGCGCAAACCCCGAATCGATGTGCGCGGGAATACGCTCCAGCCATGCCTGAACGCCGGATACGATTTCCTGTGCAGCAAGAACCGATCGGTTAACGGCGACTCCTTCCGGAAAATTCCCGTTCCATCCCTTTCCATTTTAGGACAGGTTCGGAAAAAAGGGACGTAAAAAACCGGCCCCGAAAACACGGGACCGGTTTTGAAACAGCACAGGCCGGTCAGGCAGGCTGATACACTTTGACCGGACGCGGACCGGCTCCCGGTTTCTCGGAAACCTTCACATCGGCAAAATTGGTTTTCATCTGCTTCAGAACCGACGTGATCACCGACTGCTTCTTGACGGACCTGTCGCGCTGTGACAGATCATCGTAGATATCGTTCGCGGTGAACGACTGTTTCTTGTCGATGAACTTCTTGATCGTATCCTGAATTTTGGATGTCAGGCTGCCTGCGGCCTTGGGACGCCCCTTGGCACCCCCCGTTTTGCGGGCAACCGGTTTTTTGGCGGCAGTCTTTTTCGCCGCAGACTTTTTCGCCGTGGTTTTCTTCGCGCCGGCTTTTTTAGCTGCGGGCTTTTTAGTAGCCTTTGCAGCCGTTTTCCGGGTTGCAGACTTCCGGGCCGTTGTTTTCTTGGCGCCAGCCTTTTTGGCGGTCGTCTTCTTGGCGGCTTTTTTCGCTACAGCCTTCTTGGCAGTCGCCTTCTTGGCGGTTTTCTTTACCGCAGCCTTTTTGGCAGTCGTCTTCTTGGCGGCTTTTTTCGCCGTGGTTTTCTTGGCTGCGGACTTCTTGGCGGAAGACTTCGAAGATTTCCGCTTTGTCGTCGTCCCCAGCTTAACCTCACGTCCTTCAAGAAACGCCTGAAGATCCTTGAGGTTGTCAAACTGAATCGTAACCGGCATATCGCTATCCTATCCTATTGTCTAATTCCTACAAACCGTATGCCCGGAATAATGCATCCCGGCAACACCAGCGAACCAATACGTAAGTACATATTCTTTATTCTACCCATAAGTAGAACAGAAATCACAAATAAGGTCAACACTTTACTGAATGTTTAAAAGGAGATTAATCAGTGCTGGTCCTTTTTAACAGCATCATGGGTCCGGCGGTTTTTCAGAAAGAATGCATCAGAGCGGGCCATCGGGTTGAGGGAGGATCGCGCGAAATCCCCTTCCGGCAGCCTCCTCCAATTGTATGAGAACACCGCCTGGCCGCAGACCTTCCCAACTGAGACTTCGCAAAGAAAAAAGCAAAAAAAAGAAAGGAGGACTGTAAAGCGGAAAGAAAAAAAGGGTCCTTTGACAGTACAAAGAACCCGTTAACCAATTGGAGGTGAAGAGAGTGGAGATTAAGACAATTAATTCAGGTATTCCTTCAGGTGATAGATTTCCGAGTTGGCACGCAGCTTCTTGAGCGCCCGGCTCTCGATCTGCCGGACCCGCTCCTTGGAGTAGCCCAGTTCTTTGCCCAGTTCGTCCAGGGTCTTGCGGATACCGCCCTTGTTGACTCCGAACCGTTCCAGCAGGATGTAGGTTTCCCGCGGCGACAGAAAGGAAATCGCTTGCCGGAGATCTTCATGCAGCAGGCTTTCCGCCGTGCTGTAGGAAGGCGAGTTGTCCTCGTCCTGGTTGGCGACATAATCCTTCAGGGTCAGATCCTCGCCGATTTCGAGATCCAGGCTGATGGATTCGGTGCCCATGGCGTTGAGGATCGTCTTGACCTGATCGGCGGACATTTCCATGGCCTGCGCCAGTTCGTCCAGCGTCGGCTCCCGGTTCAGTTCCAGCGACAACTCGTGTCCCCTGCTTTTCAGCAGACGGATCTTGTCAATCATATGGGTCGGAATCCGGATCGTTCGGGAGGTGTTGTCAATGCACCGCGAGATCGCCTGGCGAATCCACCAGGTGGCATAGGTGCTGAACTTGAAGCCCTTGCGGTAGTCGAACTTTTCCGACGCCTTCATCAGGCCCAGGCACCCTTCCTGGATCAGATCCATAAAGCTGACGCCGTGGCCGACATATTTCTTCGCAATACTGATGACCAGGCGCAGGTTGGCACGCACCAACTCATCACGGGCGAGCTTGCCTTCGCGGCCTCCCTTGCGGATTCTGCGTCCCAGCTCCAGCTCCCGCTCGTGCGAGATCCGGGATTCCTTGCCGACATCACGCAGGAAGATCTGAAAAATATCGTCGGTGGAGCCGTACACAGCACGCTTTACAGGCTGAACAGCCTGCTCCATTTCGTCATCGGTCGGTTCGACGTTATCGACGTCAACGACCGGCGCCAGTTTTTCAAGTTCCATGTTCATATCCATTAATTTTTCGCCGTCAGAGGAAAGCAATACATGTTGTGTATTCGTCATGAGACCACTCTCCCTGGTCACACCGTGCGTACTTCTGTGTTGATCCCGGACACGCCCTTGACCTGGTTATCGGTTATCGGCAGCACAGTAAACACTGTGAACACTCTCCAAATTAGACAGCCTTGTCCAGTCTCTGACCCTTAGGACGCATTGTCACCCTGAAAAGTTCCCGCCCAATTCTTAAAAAAACCTTAATGCCCCGTCATCAAATCACGAACGGGGCATTATAAGCTTTTTTCCAGAGAAAAGTGAAAAGCGGTCTAGGCGCCTTCCAGGATAGGGGCAAGAATCCCGGCGCTGCGGGCACGTTTGACGGCCTTGGCCAACTGGCGCTGGTGGTAGGCGCTCACCCCGGTAATCCGGCGGGGCAGAATCTTGCCTCGGTCGGTCAGGAACCGCTTGATCAGGTTCACATCCTTGTAATCGATGTAATCGATATTGTTGACCGAAAAGTAGCAGGATTTTTTCTTGGATTTGTAGTCAGCCATGCGAATGGATTCCTTTTCTTTCTCCAGACAGCAGTTAAAACGGAATGTCGTCCTCAGTCAAGTCCTCTTCGGACGGAAAGCTTCCGGCCTGGGCCTGAGAGGTTCTGGGCACGGAGGCGCCCACCCCGGCGGCAGGAGCCGGCTGCTGGCGGGGAGCGGAATAGTTTTCCTGCCCGCCGCCGGAAGACTGGCCCTCGCCACTGACGTCCTCCAGGGTGCCGGCAACCCGCGTGATGGCGGAAGCTTCGATCTCGAAGTTCTTTTTCTGAATCCCTTCGGGAGACTGGGCGCTCACCATCATCAGCTTGCCCTCAAGGAGGATCTGATCGCCGGGATTCAGGCTGTCAGCCGCCGAATCGGCCAGACGGCTCCAGCAGGTGATCTTGATGTTGAACGGCTCTTCCACCTGGCCGTTGAAACGCGGCGGCGGCGTCACCGCCAGGTCAAAGTTGACGATGGCGGTGTTGTTGGGTGTGAACCGCTTTTCAGGCTGGCTGGCAACCGTTCCGGAAATAACAACTTTGGCGAAGGTCAACGGTCAAACCTCCCTCTGTCGCCTCCCCGGCGCGGTCCCCGGAATTCGCGACCGCCGCCACGCTCTTCGCGTTCGGGACGTTCTTCGCGGGGCCGGACGGTGGTCACGGCGGTTAAAGCGGTTTCATCCAGCTTCAGGATGGTCAGCCGCAGGATGTCATCATTGAGCTGGCAGGCCTTGCGGAATTTTTCCACGCCTTCGGCGGGCATTTCCAGCAGGAAGGTGACCAGAAAGCCATCCTTAAACTTGTTGATCTCGTAGGCCAGACGCTTGCGGCCCAGCTTCTCGGTTTTGGTAATCTTGCCTTCGGCGCTTTTAATCGCCTTCTCCACCGGTTTGAGGGCGTTGTCAGTATTGTCCGCATCCACAAACGGTTTGAACACAATCAAGGCTTCGTAGGTATTCACGGTTTCGCCGATCCTCCACGTCTTTTTTGAGAGGCATCACTGTAACACAAGCGGCAGTGAAAATGAATAGCCCCCGAAAAACCCGCCGCAGGCATCCGCCCCCGAAAACCGCGGGAAGAATTTTAACGCCGGGAATGTTATCGTTATATATGGAAGGGGGCAGCCTGCCTCTTCGTGCCTTTAGGAACCAATTGGACCCATGATTCGGAAATTTCCGCCAAGCCCGCAGTTTCGGGCCGGCTTGCCGATTCCGGCACCGGCCATGATTCTGGCCTTTTGCCTGGCCCTCTGGCTTGGCGGCGGGATTCTGGCCGCGCATGCCCAGTCACCCGCCTATAACTTCGGACCGGGGCTGGGGAATCGCCCCCAGAAAAACCTGAAGCTCCCCGAAAGCAGCGAAGGCGCTTTCGCCTCTCATACGGTGAACGAAGTCTATGCCGATCTCAATACCGTCGAAACCCGGCTGTACGCCAAAACCTACAGCGGCGAATCCATCAAGGATCGTCTCAAGCGCATCGAGAAGACCCTCTTCGGCGGATACAGCCGGGGGTCGCTGGAAGAACGGCTCCTCAACATCAAGCGGAAGCTGAAACTCTCCAACGTGGCAAAAACCGGCGTCAACGACGACGAACCGCTGGTGGAATACCTGGAACGCAAGCTGTTTCAACGCAATTTCAGCGAAATGGAATTCGACGACCGGATCGCCCAGCTCGAATCCCACGTCTTCGGGCGGACTTTCTCCCACTATCCCCTGGATGTCCGGGTCAAAAAGCTGACCTATACCGTCCCCATCGTGGCCAAGGAGATCCGGGTCAAAAGCGAAGGGACGGTGGTTGCCACCACCCGGCCACGCACCACGGCTTCATCCGCCGGCAGCAATTCACGGCATCAGGCGGTGCGGGAAACCAGCCGGGGGGAAACGGTGATCACCGGCGACTTCATGGACACCTCCTTCCGCCAGAGCGACGGGCGTTTTCTTCGCTGGACCAATCTGCCGGTCCGGGTCCATGTCAGAAACGCCACCAGCCACGAGGAGACCCTGACGAAAAAAGCCCTGGAACGCTGGCAGCCCCACTTTCCGCTTACCAGCGCCGACTCCCCCTACTCGGCGGATGTCATCGTGGACTGGCAGGGAACCGTCACGCCCCAGATCCCCGTCACCCGGCCCATCCTGCATCTGGATACCGAGAAAACCATCCGCACCGTGGTCCTGGTCAACATGACCCCCTACAAGACCCTGTCGCGCCACCAGGATACGGACGACGTGCTGCTGCGCGGGCTGCTGCACCAGCTGGGGCATGCGTTCGGCATCTGGGGACACAGCCGGGTGCCGGACGATATCATGTTCCCCTCCCAGGACTTCGAATACACGGACATTCCTGATCGCTGGCGTCGGCGCTCCCCCCGGCCATCGGACCTGACCGATCCGGCGTCCGTCAAAAACCCTTGGCCCTCCCAGCGCGACATTAACACGCTGACCAGAATCTACAGCCAGGAAGCCCTCAACCTCCAAACCTTCTCCCCCCATTATTAGGGGCCGTTCGGATGAGAAAGCTTTAGTCTCTGTTATAGTCGTCCTCAAAGCGGACAATATCATCCTCGCCAAAGTACTCGCCGAGCTGCACCTCGATGAGTTCGGCGTCCATCTTTCCGTTATTGGCGATCCGGTGTCTCGCTTCCCTGGGAATGAAGATATGCTCCCCCACTTTCGTCTCCCATGTTCGATCTCCGACGGTGACAGTCGGTGTTCCACGCACCACCGTCCAGTGTTCCTCCCGCCGGTGATGGAGCTGAAGGCTCAGGCGATGACCCGGATGCACCACCAGCCGCTTGACCTTGCAGTGGGGCAGATCCTCGAGGACGGTAAAATTTCCCCAGGGACGGATCTCGGTCGGCTCTCTTCGGGTATCCTGCTGCGGCACGGCGATTTTCTTCTATGTCACTTTCTTTCGAGCGGTTCTCAACCACTATCAGCACTCTAGCAGGAACGGCCCCCGGCGACAATCACGCCCCGAAACCGGACCAACCAAACTCCTTCAATCAGGGGAATTAAAAAAGTCCCAAAACGGGTATAAAGGGATCAGAGGAGCATTAGCAAACGTGTTGTGGAGCGGGCGCCAACCGCCCGGAAACCGAATCCGCAGCCAGGGAGTCAGGGAACTGATGCCATTTTTCAAACGCGGATTATCCCTTCTGTTCATCGGGGCGCTTGCCGGATGGCTTGCCATCGCCCTGCCGCAGCAGGCCGAGGCTCGCACATACTCGAACTCGCCGGTAAAAGGGCGGATGACCAGCGACTTCGGCTGGCGCAACGACCCTTACTCCGGTCAGAAACGTTTTCATGCCGGGGTGGACATTGCCGCCGCCGAGGGCACCCCCATCTATGCGCCCCAGGACGGGGTGGTTGCCTATGCCGGACGTTACAAAGGCTACGGGAACGTCGTGGTGGTAAGGCACCAGCCCAACCTTTACACCCTGTATGGCCATGCCTCACGTCTGCTTGTGGCCACCGGGCAGCCGGTCCACCGGGGGCAGGTCATCGCCCAGGTGGGTTCCACCGGGCGCTCCACCGGGCCGCACCTGCACTTTGAGGTCCGCCAGAACAACGGCTACGTGAACCCTTTACAGTATCTCGCCTGGTTGGAAGGTGCCGGCATGCCCATCATTGCCCAGCATCAGGCCCCCCCCCTGCCGCATCAGCAACCCTACGTTCCGACGGCTTACCAGAGCGCCCTGGGCGGTCCGGAAGTACCGCACGCCTACCGGGCCTCCACCCCCAATGGATACTATGACGCCGTTCAAGCCCAGCACTACCGACCCAGCGGCAAGTCCGTCCAGGTCATTTCCGGCTCCAGCGTCAAGGTGGTCCATTTCTAGTAGGCTCCCTCACTTTCGGGGAATCTGCTATGATGGGGGCGATACAGCCATGAAGATGGCCGGTAGAGTGTTGGAGCGCAGATCGCCCCCAGGGGCGGTGTTGGAAGACGATGGGTATCGATGAGAACTACAGCGAGCGTCCATTCTTCGCCACCTGGTGGTTCGAGGGGCTGATCCTGCTGTTCTGCCTGGCCGGGGCCTGGCTTCTCTGGCAGTATATCAACGCCCCCTGGATGCAGAACGCCGTCGTGAGCAACCAGTTCATCGAACTGGCCCGATCCCTGGCCCAGGGGCACGGCTACACCCTGGTGGAAGGTGGCCAGCACGTCCCCTACCTGGCAACCCCTCCCCTCTACCCCTTGCTGCTGGCAGGCATCATGCTGGTGGCGGGCACCACCTCCATGCATGCGCTGGCCGGGCCGTTTATGGGGCTGGACTTCTGCCTGTACCTCGGCTCGGTGCTGCTGGTCTATAACTTTATCAGTCACCGCATCCGCAAGCCCTATTCTTATTTGGTCACCCTGCTCTATACCGTCTCGCCGCTCACCCTGTCCGCCGTGAAAAGCATGACCCCGGAGATGGCCTACCTCGTCTGCTCCCTGCTCGCCATGGTGGCCATCGACAAGTATTTCGTCGAGAAAGGATCGGGGGTACGCCGCTGGCAGGTGGTATGGTGCTGCCTCTGGGTGGTGGCGGCCATGCTGACCAAAAACCTGGGCATCTCCCTGATGCTGGCCTTCTTCATCCTGAGCTGGTACCGCCTCGGCACCAAGCGGGCCTTCGTCACGCTGGGCACCGTGCTCATCATCCTCTCACCCTGGTTCCTGCGCGATATTATCCACCGCAACTTCGCCGATGCCGTCGCCAGTCCCATTCACCAGAGCCTGACCACCCAATATACCCTGAGCAGCCCCTTCACCCAGCCCAAAAGCTTTACCGGCCAGTTGCTGCGCAACGCCGACGCCGCCATGGCCGAGATGACGCATGCCACCATCGGCTCGCTGAACTTTGAATACATGAGAAGTCCGGTGACCCGGCAACTGCGCATGGACGAGATGGAGTTCCGCTTTGCCGACATCCCGGCGGTGCGCTGGACACTGGGCGCTCTGGTCCTGCTGGGGGTGTTCATCGGATTCTATCAATATTCGGGCATCGGCAGCACCTATCTGCTGACCTTTCTGACGACAACCCTCTTCCTGCCCCTCGAAGGCCATCTGTCCATCTTCCCGGTCCTGCCCCTGCTGCTGTTCTTCCTGTTTAATGCCGTCATGTGGCTGGGCAGGGGGGCCAAAAAGATTCTGCATCTGCCCCTGACAAAAGTCGCCGTGCCGGTACTGACCCTGCTGATCCTCTTCAACAGCCTGAACAGCCACCTGCAAAGCATGCACCGCGAACGGGTCATGGCCGTCAGCCGACCAATCTTTACGGAGAAAGGGCTGACGGAGACGCCTCGCAACAGCAATTATCTGCGGGCCATGCGCTGGCTTCGGACCAACACGCCGCAGGAGGCGCGGGTTATCAGTCCGAAACCGGAGGATGTCCGCCTTTTCAGCCAGCGCCGCGGCCAGCCCCTGACACCGCCGCCACGCCATGGCCGCACCCAGTTTGAAGAAGGCGATTACGTGGTGGAGGATCGCAACGATGACCACAGCCGCCGGCATCTGGCCCCCCTCATCGACACGCCGGGAACCCATGCGGTACTGGTTTACAACGATCCCGAATTCCGCATCTGGAAAGTGCTCTCCACGCCAACCCTCTCCCAGGCGCATTGAATCCTCCCGATTTTTGGGACAAAATACGGGGACGGTCCGCAAACGCAGGAAGGGTCATGACCTCCGAACAGCACACCCCCGATCTGGCTGATCTTCGCCGACATGTGGCGGAGCAGGTGGAACTCAAGACCAGGCTGAAGGAAATCGAGGCGCAGATTGAGGCGCAGGAGCAATCCCAGGTTTCTCCCGGCGACTGCCCGGACTGCGACATCCCCAAAGCGGAACATCCGGTGACCAAGGCCCTGGTGGATGCCTTCTACAGTGCCATGGAACTCTGTTTTGACGAGTTGCCCGATGAGCCGCGAAAGATCCTCATCGTCGGCGGCTGCCGCCAGCGGGACATGGCCCGCCGCCTGGCGTTCATGCTGCCCTTCTGCGCCATCCACGTGCTGGACCCGGATTACGATCAGTACAAGAAAGCCCAGGAAGAGATCCGCTGCCGGTTCAAGTTCGTCCACAGCCCGGTGGAACAGACCCTCTTCGAAGACGGCTATTTCGACCTCACCCTGGCCCACAGCCTGTTTGAATACACCGAACACGGTGAGGCCGCCCTGGCGGAACTGGCCCGGATCACCCGCCACAACCTGCTGGTGGGAACCTTCCGCCCCACCGCCTGGCGTCTGCTGGGCTGGCTGCCCGGCATGAGATCAGCCCTGAACGTTCTGGGCTGCGGCATCCCCCCAAAACAACCCGCCCCCTCCGACCTGAAGCGGCTGCTGAACCGGCACGCCGAGATCCGCCTTACCGCCGCGCCCTTCCCCTGGACCCTGCGCATGTGCCGCATGGAATCCAGCCCGGCCTGAGATTTTTAAAATCCGGATTTACGTTTCTTCACGTTCTGACATCAAAAACCAAATGATTGTTTTTATGCAAATACAAAGGTCAAAGACCTTCCGCAAATCAAAGTTTTTTCTCTAATCTCATCTTTCTCTTATATTTTCTCTACTCAGATTTTTCTCTACTCAGACTTAAACCCTCCGCCACGAAGAGCCGGAGGGTTTTTTATTTTGATGTCAGGCCGCGCCCTCTGAAGGCTTTACGCCAAAGCCCTGTCTAAAGGGCCGGACGGCCCCCTAGCGGGTGTAGTTGTCGGGCAACTGGTCCGTGGCCACCGGGATGGCCATCATCTGACCGCCGCGCAGGATCTGAAAGTTCAGGGTGGTGCGCACCGGCTCGCGTTGAACCAGTTCCTGGACCGCCTTGGGGTCGGTGATGGGCTTGCCGTTGACCCGCTGGATGACATCCCCCTGGCGGAAACCCGCCCGTTCCGAAGGGCTGTCCGGCATCACCTGGGCCACGACCACCCCTTGGGTGGCGGGGGACAGTCCCAGGCTTTGGGCCAGCGGGGGAGTCAGCTCGGTCATGGCGATGCCGATCCAGGGCCGCTTGACGCTGCCGTGGGCAATCAGGCTCTCGGAGACGCGCTTGGCCACGTTCACCGGAATGGCAAAGCCGATGTTCTGCCCCCGACCGGAAATGGCCGTATTGATACCCACCACCTCGCCGTTGAGGTTGACCAGCGGCCCCCCGGAATTGCCGGGGTTGATGGCGGCATCGGTCTGGATGAAGTCGAGGTTCAGGTTGATGTCCGGCACCCGGCGCGAAATGGCGCTGATGATGCCCAGCGTCACGGTGTGGTCGAAGCCCAGAGGACTCCCCACGGCCAGGACCCACTCGCCGGGGCGCAGGGTGTCGCTGTTGCCCAGGCGAACCGGAATGAGGTTATCGGCATCCACCTTCAGCACGGCGATATCCGAGTACTGGTCCGTGCCAATGAGGGTGGCGGGCAGGGTCCGCCCGTCGTTGAGGGTCACCCGGATCTCGTCCGCCCCGGCAACCACGTGGTTGTTGGTGAGAATATAGCCCGCGGCATCAATAATCACCCCGGAGCCGTTGCCCTGGATAATCTGCTTCTGGGATTCGCCGGGAAGGCGCCGGAAGGGGGCCGTCTCGTCCATGCCGAAGAAGCGGCGGAACAGCTCGTCGCGAAACGGAAACATGGGCGCATCATAGGAAGGGGTCCGGCCATTGCGGGCAATGTCGATGTTCACCACCGAAGGTGCAACGGCCTCGGCCACATCAGCCACCAGGTTGGGGTTGCTGCCGAACATGGTGCGAAACGGGCCGCCCACCTTCTGGGCCAGCAGGGGCCGCTCCGGAGACATCCCCTCAAAAGCGTCGATCGCCGACGCCGGAGAGACGACCAGCACGGCAGCCACAGAGAATACAAGCATACCAGTCCATAAAACCGTTTTTTTCAAAAAGCCAGCGTCAAGGGTCACGGCTTGTCCTCCTTCTGCACTCAGACCTGCAACGAACATGGGGATAAGTCATTTATAACAGATCCAGACTGTGACCGGCCAGCAAAGTTCCCGTTCAGGCGACCTGTTTCTTGAGGATTCCCGCCCTTTGGGGTATATTCGGACGAATAGGCGACTTGGGCAGTAACCGCACCGTGCTTCACGAAATCGTCCTGAAAAACCTGCAACAGGAAGGCCTGCTGGTGGACCGGCGACAGGTCCATCTGGTTCTGGCCTACTCCGGAGGAATGGATTCCACTGTCCTGCTGCATATTCTGGCCAGGCTGCGGGAAAGCCAGAACCTGAGAATCACCGCCGCCTACTTTGAACACGGCTGGCGGGGCCTTCCCGTAGGCGAACTCCCCGTTCTGGATGCCAACTGCAGGGCGCTGGACGTGCCCCTGGTCATCGTTCCAACGGATCTTCGGGTGCCCCATACGGAAACCGCGGCCCGCGAAGCCCGCTACTACGCTCTGACGCGCCTGACCCAAGATCTCAAGGCCCAGGCCCTCATCACCGCCCACCAGGCCGATGATCAGATTGAGACCATGCTGTTCCGCCTGTTCCGGGGCACCGGCCTTGACGGGCTGGTGGGCATCCAGAAGAAGCTGGTGCTGCATGAGGATGTGGCGGCGCCGGTGCCCATCCTGCGGCCCATGCTGGACATCAAGCGCACCGACGTGAAGGGCTGGGCCAAAAGCAACAACCTGAGCTATTTTGACGATCCCACCAACGCCAGCGTCAAGCACCAGCGCAACATGATCCGAAACGAGATGCTGCCCTACATCGAGGAGCGCTTCCCCAACGTGAAGGACGCCCTGTTCCGCCTGAGCCACGTGGCCGACGGCGACGTAGGCATCATCAACGAAAAGATCGACGAGATCTGGGGCCGGGTCTACCACGACGAAACCCTGGACTCCATCCTCTTCAACCAGCTGGGGCGTCCCTACCAGCGGCGCATCATCAAGCGGTTCCTGATGCATCACCGCCTCGAATCGGACTTCAACCGCATCGAGGACATCATCGATTTTGTGGAAGGCGAGAACCGTAAAAACCTGGCCAGCGCCTTGATGTCGCTGGAAAAAACCCGCGAGGAGCGGGAACGGGACAAGGAACGCGGGAATCTTATGGAACCCGCCGGAGAAGCCCGCTTCCTGTTCATCTATAAGAACCGCATCTCCGTCATCACCCGGCGCGAGGACCAGCTGGAGCCTTCGTCCGCCGTTGACGAAGATGACCTGACCGGGGATGAACAGGACGAATGGGAAGCCCTCGGCGCTGAAGCCGAAGCCGCCGGCACCCCGGTGACCATTCCCGGCGAGTTTGTCTACGCCCCCCTGAACATCCGCCTGCGCATCGTGGAGTTGAGCGAAGAGGAGCGCAACACCCAGGGCCTGCTTCGTCCCCAGCAGAGCGAGGAAATCTACGCGGACCTCTCGGATTATCTCGACCGCCCGCTGGAACTGCGCACCCGCCGCCCCGGCGACAAGATCCACCCCTTCGGCATGGCCACCGTCATGCGCCTCAAGAACTTTTTCATCAACCGCGGCATCCCCCGGTTCGACCGGGATCAGGTTCCCCTGCTGGTCAGCGAGGGGCACGTGCTTTGGGCCGCAGGCGTGGGCATCAGCGAAGCCCTTCGGGTAGTGGACAAACCCACCCACCTGCTGAAGATTGAACATATCGCTCCGGAACCGGCAAACCCCCGGACCTCCGGGCAGACCACCGGCATCCAAGCCGGGTAAGGCCAGACAAGACGAGGGAGAACCCGTGAACATGACCAACACCATCAGCAACGACGCACCGGACGTGAGCCGGACCGAACCGCTGAGCCGGGACCAGTTGACCGTCCTGATTCCTGAAGAGCAGTTGCAGGCCCGCATCCGGGAAATGGCCGCCGATATCAACGCCCGGTACCGGGGAACCGAGAAACTGGTCATCATCGCCATCCTCAAGGGATCGTTCATGTTTCTCGCCGACCTCATCCGGCATATTGAAGTCCCCTGCCAGATCGAGTTTGTCCGTCTTGCCAGCTACGGCAACAACAAAAAGACCAGCGGCACCGTTCGTCCCGTGGATCTCACCCTGCCCAACCTTGCCGACGAAGACGTTCTGCTGGTGGAGGACATCGTGGACAGCGGCGTGACCCTGAGCTTCTTTATGGAGTACCTGCACTCGCTGCACAAGACCAGGTCACTCAGCCTGGCCGTCCTGCTGGACAAGCCCAACGCACGGGCGGAGAAGGTCAACCCCATCCCCATCGACTTCACCGGCTTCACCGTGGGCAACGACTTCCTGGTAGGCTACGGGCTGGACTACGCCGGATTCTACCGCAACCTGCCCTACATCGCCGTTGTCCCCGACAACGCCTAGGACACCATCATGGCAGCCCCCCGGCCATTCACCGCCGCCATGATCATCCCCACGGGGATTGGCGCAGCCATTGGCGGCTATGGTGGCGACGCCGCCGGAGAGATGAACCTGCTTGCCGGCGTCTGCGACGTGCTGATCACCCACCCCAACGTGGCCAACGCCGCCGTATTCCAGAAGCTGCCGGCCAATGCCCTCTACGTGGAAGGCTATGCCCTGGACCGGTTCTTCGAGGGTGCCTGGGATCTTCAGCCGGTACGGAAAAACCGGGTGGGTGTGGTTCTCGATCGGGGCATCGACCCGGAGATGCTCACCCTCCATCTGAACACGATCAACGCCGTTCAGAGTGTCTACGGGGTGGATTTCACCGGGTACACCCTCACCGAGGAGCCGCTGTCGCTCCACTGCGGCTTCGACCCTTCCGGCGCCTCCACCGGCGGCATCGACAATCCGGAGGCTCTGCTCGACGCCTGCCGGGAACTTCTCCGACAGGGGGCCGACGCCTTGGCTATCTGCGCGAAAATGCCCGAACTCGAAGGCGAATCCGACTACAAGTCCGGCGCAGGCGTCGATCCGGTGGGGGGTATTGAGGCGATCCTCTCCCATCTCGCCGTCGCCCGACTGCAGATCCCCTGCGCCCACGCGCCGGTGTTTTCGATGGCGGACGCCCAGCCGGAAACGTCCGAAGTATTAGATCCGCGCACCGCCCCGGAGTTTATCGCCCCCACCTTCCTGCCCTGCGTCCTCACCGGCCTGCAGCAGGCACCCCGGCCGGTTGCAGCGGGTGAACACCCTGAAGCCCTCAATATCTCCCATCTTAACGTGCTGGTGGTTCCCGGTGACGCCCTGGGCGGGATTCCGGTGCTTGAAGCCCTGCGCCGCAACATTCCCGTCATCGCCGTGACGGAAAATACCTCCCGCATGGGGATCACCCCGGACGATTTCCCGGCAGACTCCCCAATCTTAACCGCCCGCAGCTACTACGAAGCGGCGGGCATGTTGTCGGCATTGCGACAGGGGCTTCCCGTACCGTTTCCACGCACGCAAAAGGTCCAGGAAATCGTCTCCAGGCTGGCTCAAACCCGTTAGACGACAATATCGAGGCGCGAGCGCTCCAGTCCTTCCACCAGCTTGTTTTGCGCGTCAGAAAGGGCCGCGAGGACTTTTTCCTCTTCCTGGGGTTCCAGGTTGATCAGAATACCGTAGGGCAGCGTCTTCTTCTCGATGGCCTGGCGCAGCTTGCCCAGCGCCCGGTAGAGATAACTGTCCTCGCCCACCAGGACGGTGCCGTAAAACGGCTCATCGTCCACACGGGTCAGCTCGAACTCGCCCCGGTTGTCCCCCTGGGACAGGTTCAGGTTGTTGGCCCGCCAGACCTGCATGTACCGATCCGCCAGTTCCATCTGCAGGGAAGTGGCAATGGTACGGTTTCGCAACACGCCGCGATCCGTCACCTCGCCCTCCACCGGTTTTCCACGGCCCGGATCGGACTCGCTGACCACCTTGAAGGACAGGCCGAACCTCGGCATGAAGGTTTTTGGCATCACAGGCTTCATGAACGCTTCCCCAAACAGTGCTTTCCATCCCACCTGAAAATCGGACAACAAATCCGAAATTTGAATTACTTTAGCATTAAAACGCAAACATGAAAAGCGGAATTTTTTCAGGCCTTGAACAGTTCGTCGATGCGTTCGAGGATTTCGGCATCGGCCAGTTCAGGGTTGGCGGCGTTGAGGGACAGGGCATGGCTGTAATGCTTGGCAGCATCAGCAGTGTTGCCCAGGGCTTCCAGCGCCCGGCCCAGATTGAAGGCAGCCAGGGTATAGTCCGGCTTCAACGAAAGCGCCTTGCCGAAGGCGTCGTGGGCGTCCGCCGGACTGAAACGCTCGTCAAGATAGATCACCCCCAGGTTGTTGTAGGCGATGGGGTTGTCCGGATCACAGGCAATGGCGCGGTTATAATGCTCGATGGCTTCATCGTTGCGGTCCATCTGCCAGAGGAGATAGCCCATGTAATTGTGGCAGTCGGCGTTTTTCGGATCGCAGCGCACGATGGCGCCGTAGATATCGAGTGCCCCTTGCAGGTTGCCCTGCTCGAAGTACAGCTCGGCCAGCATGGTCATGCACTCCAGGTTGCCCGGATCGAGTTCGTGGGCCAGCATGAACATCTCGACGGCTTCATCGACGTCTTCCTTGACCTGGTAGTAAAGGGTCCCCAGGGTCTGGGCCACGGTTGCCGTCCAGATGGCATCCTCGCCGTAGTGAATGGCCAGGCCGTACTCCTCGATGGCGCCGTCGTAATCCTCCAGCTTGAAGAGGACATAGGCCATGTTGCTGTGGACATAGGGGTTGCCCGGCTCATGCCTGGCGGATTCCTTGAAGTAATAGAGCGCCCGGATAAATTCCTTGCGATCCGTGTAAAGCTGGGCCAGATCGTACATGGCTGCGTAATCGTCCTGGTCCAGTTCAACCACTTTTTCGAGGCTGCGCACCGCGTTCATGGAGTCGTTGCAGTGGCTGTAGGCCTTGCCCAGCTTCCGGTGCAGGCTCAGACTCTCCGGGTCCAGTTCCAGCGCCCGGTTGTAATAGTAGATGGCGGCATCCACATTGGCGGTATCACGGTAGTAGTCGCCCAAAAGATGGAAGAATATGGGTTCCGAGGGCATCACCGAGGTGGCCCATTCATAGAGCCTGCGGCTAACGGAACGGGCATGGAAAAAATTCAGCGCCTGCCCGGCCAGCAGCACGCCATGAATCCTAAAATCGGCGACCATCGCGTTGCAAAGCTGCCCGAAGGTTTCGCGATCCAGGGGCAGCAGGCCCAGCCCCAGCACAAAATGGGCCAGTCCCCTCCCGGTCAGCGCCATGCGCTGCATCGCGGGCAGATGCGCCGACAGGGAAGCCTGGTTGATCAGCCCCGTACCCAGGGCAATGCGGGCCTTGGGGTAACGCAGCGGATGCAGGGCAATGGCCTTGCGAAACGACGCAAGCGCCGCCGCCAGATCGCCGGAACGCTTCTGAAAATAACCCAGAAACAGGTAGGCATCCGCATTTTCCGGGTTATAGGTCAGGGCCAGGTGGCAATAGTTGATAGCATTGTCCAGGTTAATCTCGCCCTTGTCCCACAAGGCGGAAGCCAGCTTGACATAAGCCTGCGACAGGCTGGGTTCCGCCTCAAGCGCCCGGCGGTAATGCCGGATGGCCGTGTCGAGATCCCGCTTGAGGGCGCGGACCTGGTAGCTGGTGTAATGGCGGTTGCCCAGGGCCAGGTAGTAGATGGCGGAAATCTGTTCCTGATGAAGGGGCGATGGCAGGTGGGCAGGTTCTTCGGGGGCGCCTGAAAAGGGCTGCTCAAAAAAGTCTTGCTGGGTCATAAAACGGACCTATCCATGCGGTTAACTGCCTCTGGAGCGGGGTTTTTGGCGAAATGAGGGCAAATCCTTTTGCCAGGCAACCATCCGTAGAACACCTTGTTAAAAGCCTCGGCAGAAGTTCACAAAACTTTATAAAGAATTTTCAGGAACCGGGGGATAAATTGTCCCTTGCGGTTTTCGCAGACCTGTTATACAGAGTAATCAGCCCGGCGGTTTTCTCAGGTCCGGTCCGGACGATTAGAATAGAAGACAGGTACCGCATGGTTTATATGGATTACGCCCTGATTGGCAACTGCCAGATCGCCGCACTGGTTTCCTCGCGTGGCAGTCTGGACTGGTGTTGCATGCCCGGCTTTGACAGCCCCTCGGTTTTCGCCCGGATTCTTGACGAGAACCGCGGTGGTCATTTTGCCCTGCGCCCCATCGGTTCCTATCTCATCGAACAACGCTACATCCGAAACACCAACGTCCTGGAAACCACGTTTACCGGGTCGGAAGCCGCCTTCCGGATCACCGACTTCATCCCCCGCTGGCTTCTGGACGCCGAGGAAAACCACCACGCCCCCCATGAAATCTACCGCTACGTGGAGGTCCTGCGGGGATCGCCTGAAGTGGTGGCGGAGTATCGGCCCCGGCTGGACTATGCGCGGGGCGAGACCCGGATCAGCCCGGTGGACGAATGGACCCTGATGGCCACTCACAGCGAACTGCCGGATCGGCTGTTCCTCACCACCAACCTGGATTCCCGGACCATCCTGGACGGGGAGCCTATCCGTCTGCCCCAGGCCAGTTTCTTTATCCTCTCCTACCGCCAGCCGGTGACGAACGCCAGCAACGGACGGGTCATCGACAAGCTCCAAAAAACCATCAGCTACTGGCGCTACTGGGTGAAAACCTGCTACCTGCCCAAGGACTACCAGGTCGAAATCATTCGCTCCGCCCTGACCCTGAAGATGCTGGTATACGAGCCGACGGGGGCCATCATCGCCGCCCCGACGACCAGCATCCCGGAGATTATCGGCGGCAACCGGAACTGGGACTACCGTTTCTGCTGGCTCCGAGACGCCTACTTCATCGTCGAGGCCCTGCTTCAGCTCTCGCGCTTCGAGGTGGTGGAAGGCTTCACCAACTACCTCAAGGACCTTCTGGTCAATCGCATGGACTACCTGCGACCCATGTTCACCATCGAGGGCAAGGTGGTGCCGGAGGAAATCCGCCTGGACAACCTGTCCGGCTATCGAAACAGCAAACCGGTTCACATCGGCAACAACGCCACCACCCACTTCCAGAACGACGTTTACGGCGAGATGATCCTGGCCCTCTCCCCCATGTTCTACGACGAACGGGTGGTGCGCAGCGACACCCAGCATCTCTGGGAAATCATCTCCTACCTGGTGGAAGTGGCCATGGAAAAGTTTGCGGAGGAGGACAACGGCCTGTGGGAGTTTCGCAACTTCCCCCGGCACTACACCTTCTCCAAGCTCATGTGCTGGGCCGCGGTCGATCGGGGGATGAAGATCGCACGCCAGTTGAAAAAGGAGGAGGAATGGCGGCGCTGGGGCAAGGCCAAGTACCGGATGAGGCAGGAGGTGCTGGAGAAAGCCTGGAACCCGGACGTGCAGGCCTTCACCCAGGCCTACGGCTCGCCGCATCTCGACGCCAGCAACCTGCTGATGCCGCTGCTGGGGATCATCGACCCGCAAGATCCCCGGATGGTTTCCACCGTCCTGCGCTCGGAAGAGGTGCTGATGCAGAACCGCCTGGCCTTTCGCTACACCAACCAGGACGACTTCGGGGAGCCGGAGAACGCCTTCACCATCTGTACCTTCTGGCTCATCGACGCCCTCATCATGATGGGCCAGAAACGCCGTGCCCGCCGGTATTTTGAGCACGTGCTGAAGTTTGCCAACCACGTCGGCCTGTTTTCCGAGGACATCGATCCCAACACGGGGGAACTCACCGGCAACTTTCCCCAGGGCTACACCCACGTGGCCGTAATCAACACGGCGATGATGCTGGCCGCACCTTAGCGCGGTCCGCCCTCAGGCGCTGAAGTTCACCGTTTCCACATTGCGCAGCGTGGTCGAGAATCCGGTGTTCACGTTGGTATACATGGTGATGCCTTTTTTCCGGGTAACGGTGTAATCACTGGCGGCGCCTTCAAAGATAACCGTGTCATCCCCCTGACCGCCATTGATGATGTTCCCGCTGGCCGAGGCCGCAACAAAAATCGTATCGTCACCTTTGCCGGCAGCAATGGTATTGCCGTTGCCCTCCACGGTAACCGTATCATCGCCGGCACCCATGTTCACCCGGTTCGATGAGCCGGAGACCGTCGCAGTGTCATCCCCGGCACCCATGCTGACCCGGTTCGATGAGCCGGAGACCGTCGCAGTGTCATCGCCGGCGCCCATGTTCACCCGGTTCGTCAAACCGGAAATTGTCGCAGTATCATCACCGGAACCCATACTGACCCGGTTCGTCGAACCGGAAATTGTCGCAGTATCATCACCGGAACCCATACTGACCCGGTTCGTCGAACCGGAAATTGTCGCAGTATCATCACCGGAACCCATACTGACCCGGTTCGTCGAACCGGAAATTGTCGCAGT
>JBDIVN010000007.1:0-169293 GCA_039794365.1 Candidatus Neutrinobacter sp.
CCGGATTTTAGGGGGGATGGCCTTTACCGCTTAACCTTGAACTTGCACGTGTTTCCCTTTGGCGTAGTCCAGAATCTGCTGATCCTTGGTCAGCAGAATCGCATTATGGACGCGGGCGGTGGCAACGATGAGCCGATCAGCCGGATCGCCATGGAACTCTCCAGGCAGATGACAACTTTCTATGGCAATTTCGGGGGTCAGATCTAAAAGTGATGTCCCTGGAGCCTCCAAAGACCGCTTCACCCAGGTGTGGATGGGCATGGACAAGGTGATCCGCCCCTTTTTTTCCTGCATGGCGAGTTCCCAGACTGCAATGGCAGGAATGCCTACCTTTTGGCCGGAAATTGCCTGTTGGATTAGCGCAAGTTGCTTTTGAGACAATTGGGGATCGCCATTGAACAGCCAGATCCAGACATGGGTGTCCAGAACGACCGTATTGGTTTTCAGGGCCACTACTTGTCCGCCTCCCAAGGTTCATCAAGAGGAAGTGTTAAATCCTCCTGGATAGAGATACTTCCTCTAAGCAGCCCAAAAAGATCGGGAGGTTCTTCTTCAATAGGAACCAGCTTGGCAACCCCTTTGCCATGCTTGGTAATAATAATCGATTTATGGGTCTGCCGGACCTCGTCCATCAGCTTCAGGCATTTGGCTTTAAACTCTCCGGCAGGCATTTCGTCAGAAAACTTCGACATCAGCAAACCACCATAGTCATATTACTATGGTCATATTATAGGTCATTTTTTTCTTGTTTTCAAGTTATTCTAAAAATGACATAATAAGTGTTTCCATGAGTATCTTGGCATCAAGCCGGAAGTTATTTAGACGGCGATTGAGAGGGGTGTCCCCACCTCAAAGTAGGCTGTTAAAGGGCTTTTTGGCAAAGAAGGCCAGTATGACCGCGACCCACGGGCGGTGCCGTAATCTTTATCTATTTCACTTATGTTTCACTTATATGCCATAAACAGAAGAGCCACCAAACCTAAAAAGGCTTGTGGCTCTTGGTGGAGGATACCGGATTCGAACCGGTGGCCTTCTCAATGCCATTGAGACGCGCTACCAACTGCGCCAATCCCCCGTGAGGGTATGGTTATATATAACGTGAACGGTTTTCAAAATCAATACGAGGGCGCAAGCTCTCCTGACCCCCCGTCAAGTCTCCCATTCGGGAAAGCTGCGCTCGTGGAACTCCCGGTGGATGGTGTTGGAGCGCTCGAACCAGGTGGCCATCGCGGGCTTGTCGAGAATTTCTTCCGCCTGGCCGAACGAGCCGCGCAACTCCTCCACAACGGCCAGGATGTTGTCCCGGTTGAGGGTGAAGACGTCGCGCCACATCTCATAAGGACTGGCCGCCAGGCGCAGCTGGTCGTCAATGCCGCCCCCGTGCCATGACAGGAGCCTGCCCGGCTCATGATTGTAGAGAATGTTGGTCAGCACAATGGAATAGAGCTGGGGCAGATGGCTGACGTAGGCCATGTAACGATCATGGGGGCCGGTTTCAATATCGCGCACCTTGGCCCGCAGGCCCAGGGAAATAAACCGGCGAAGGCGGTCATAAGCGGCCTGGAGGGTTTCGTCGGTTTGCAGCCGCCCTGGCGGGCAGAGGGCATAAGGTTTCCCCGCAAACAGCAGGGGGGTCGCGTGCCTGATGCCGGAGAACTCTTTTCCGGCCAGGGGATGGCCCCCGATGAACTGGCTGGGAAGAAGCTCCTCGCCCCGTTCGCAGATGCGCCGCTTGCAACTGCCCACGTCGGTGACGACGATGCTTCTCCCGGCAACCCTGGGCGCAATTTGCTCCAGCAGTTCCAAGCTGGCCATCAGGTGGGGGGCCAGGACGATGAGGTGCTCGTCCTCCCATTCGGCGGGCAGGTGCAGCGAAACCTCGTCCGACAGCCCCATACGCACGGCGTACTGGAGGGTTTCGGCGTCGCGATCGATGGCGCGGATGTGGAGCGCCGGGAAGTTTTCGCGGCAGGCCATGATGAACGAGCCGCCGATAAGGCCCGCCCCGATGACGGTCAGGTGTTTGAAGGGGGATTGGGTCATGATGTTCGGGATTCGAAAAAAAGCCGGGTGGGTAAAACGTAAGCCTAGCTTACCAGCATCGGCCCGTCCGCGCCAATGATCCGGCGCAAGGGGTTTCATCTCATTTTTGTGCGGGCCGTTTTCTGTAGAATGGAGGGGTCATGCTGGAAACGATCAGGAAACGCTGGTGGCTGATTCCGCTGGGGCTGGGCCTGTTGGCCGTCCTGGCCGTCTGGCTGATGCGCCTGTTCGCCCCGGAGGAAATCCTCGCCTACCAAGCCCGAAAAGAGGACGTGCTGGTCACCCTGACCATCACCGGCGAGGTTCAGGCGGACTATGCGGTGAGCGTCAGCGCCCCGTTCCAGGCCCGCATCGTCCAGGTTGCCGTGGACAAGGGGGACATCCTTACCCAGGGCCAGTTGCTGGTGCAGCTGGAGGCGGATGAATCCCAGGCCCAGCTGAGCCAGGCCATGGCCCAGGCCCGGCAGGCTCGTGCCGCCCTCGCCTTTCTGGAGCAGGGCACCCGCGAGGAAGAGCTTGCCCGCCTGGAAGCACGGGCTTTCGAAGCCCAACAACAGGTTAATGAAGCCCAGGCAAGACACCAGGCGGCCCAGGCCGACTACGAGCAGGCCCAGCGCTACGTGGAACGCCTGGAACCTCTGGCAAAACAGGGGGCCATCAGTGCCAACGAGTTTGACGAAGCCCGTTCCCGGCGCAATGCCGCACGTGAACAGACCGAAAGCCAGCGGGCCGCCATCGCCGTCGCCCGCGCCCGGCTGACCCAGGCCGCTGAGGAACTCCGCCGGGGACGCTCCGGCCCCACCTCCCCGGAACTGGCCGAAGCCCGCGCCGCCTACAACGCGGCCCTGGCCCAAGCCGACCAGATCCGCGCCCGAATCAAAGACCGGTTCATCGAAAGCCCCCTCAACGGCGTGGTTCTCAACCGCCTGCTGGAACCGGGGGATATCGCCGCCCCCGGCAGCCCGATTCTCCGTATCGCCGATCGCAATACGCTGGAAGTGGTGGGCTTCATCGAAGAGTCAGACCTCTCGCGGGTTGCCGTGGGCAACACGGCTTATGTCGTTCTGGATGCCCACCCGGATACGGCGTTGCCCGGCATCATCCGGCGCATCGGCAACGAGGTGAACCCGGAAAACGGCACGGTGGAAGCCGAGGTCGACCTGAAACCCGAAGACCTGGCCGCCCAGGGGATCACCCTGCTGCCGGGAATGACCGCGGACATCAACATCATTACCGGAGAACTGAAAGACGCGATGGTGCTGCCTTCCACCGCCATCACCAAGCGGAACAACCGATTCTGGGCCTACGTCATCTCCGGGGGACGGGTCCATGAGAAGCCCGTCAACGCCCGCCGGGTCTCGCTGGAATATTACCAGATTCTTGACGGCCTGGAGCCGGGCCAGTGGGTGGCCCGCACCGCGGACCCGGAACTACTGGGAACCCTGCGGGCCAAGCCCGTCCCGGTTCCCTCCGATGAGCCGGACAACACGGCTCCACCGCCACCGGGGCCGTCATGAAGGGGCTTGGCCGTCTGCCCGTGGAATTCTACATTGCGGTCCGCTATACCCTGGCGGACCTCCGCCAGTCCCTGATGATCGCCTTTGCCGTAGGGCTGGGGGTGGCTATCATCATCTTCATCCCCTCGGTGAACCTGAGCTTTTTCGAGTACTTTCTCGATCAGACCGTGGAGAACGCCGCCCACATCCACGTGACCCGCGAACTGGAAACCATGCCCCGCAACCGGGCGCTGATGCGGGGCGTCCTGCCGGTGGACCATGCGATCCTCTTCAGCGACCAAACCCTGACGCGACGGCGCAACATCACCGCCTACCGCAAGATGATGGATGAACTGAAAGCCATTCCCGGTGTGGTGGAGGCGGCTCCCTACGTCAGCGAACAGATTATCGTGGTCCACGGCAGCCAGGTTCGCGGTGCCTCGCTGGAGGGCATCGTTCCAGAACTGGAGAATCGCATTCGCAAGCTGGAGGAGGATGTGGCCGTCGGCAACCTCAACGCCATCGGAACCAACGAGGTGTTTCTCGGCTGGCGCCTGGCGGATGAACTGGGGGTGCGCCCCGGCAACCGGGTGCAGCTGGTCACCTCCGAGGGAACCAAAAGTTTCAAGCTGGCGGGTCTCATCAACTCCGGCATCTACCGGACCGACATCAACACGGTGCTCATCTCCCTGCAGGCCGGCCAGCAGTTGCTGCGGATGCCCAACACGGCCACGGGCATCAAGCTGAAGGTTGACGACATTTATGCCGCGCCGGGAATTTCCGGCATCATCGCCTCCACGTTCAACGTCAAGACCCGCAACTGGATGGAGGACAACGAGGTGATCCTGGACCAGATCAGCATGTTCCGGGTCATTATCGGCTTTATCAGCTTTCTGATCGTCTTTGCCGCCGCCTCCAGTATTACCAGCGTGCTGATCATGGTGGTGTCCTCCAAATCGAAGGAGATTGGCATCCTCAAGGCCATGGGCCTCCAGCCCGCCGCCATCCGCCGGATGTTCGTTTCCCAGGCGGTATTTCTCAGCATTCTGGGAAGCATCGCGGGCGTCCTGGGCGGGTTGGGGCTGATCGAACTATATAACGCCACCCCCTACGCCAAGGCGGAGACCTTCCTGGGCATCGGACGCCAGCCCGTGACCATGAACCTGGAATACACCTTCTATGCCATCTTCTACGCCATGCTCAGCAGCATCCTGGCCAGCCTGTTTCCCGCCTGGCGGGCCAGCCGCCTGGACCCCGTGAAAGCCATCAACCAGTAGCCCAACGCCATGCCTGCCCTGCTAGAAACCCGACACCTGACCAAAGTCTACCCCGGCATTCAACCGGTCTACGCCATCCGGGAGATTGACCTGGTTGTGGAGGAAGGCGAGTTCCTCAGCATTGTTGGCCCCAGCGGGTCCGGGAAAAGCACCCTGATGAACGTTCTGGGGCTGCTGGACACCGCCACCTCCGGGAGTCTGAAATACAAGGGCGAAGAAGTCATCGCCTGGAGTGAACGCCGGAAATCCACCTTTCGCAACCGGGAAATCGGCTTCATCTTCCAGGCCCATATGCTCCTGCCCGAATTCACGGCGCTGGAGAACGTGCTGATTCCGGTACGCATCGATAACCGGTATTCACGGGAAGCCGAGGAGGAGGCCGAAAACCTGCTCAAGCGCATCGGCCTGGGGGATCGGATGCATCACAAGCCCAGCGAGCTTTCCGGCGGGCAGAACCAGCGGGTTGCCATTGCCCGCGCCCTCATCAACCGCCCCGGCATCGTTTTTGCCGACGAGCCGACCGGGGCGCTGGATTCCAAAACCAGCGCCGAGGTCTACGAGCTGATGCGCGAAATCAACGCAGACGACCGGGTGACCTTTGTCATCGTCACCCACGAACAGGACCTGTCCTCCCGGACGGACCGGGTCATCACCCTCCTCGACGGCAGCGTCGTCTCCGATGAGAAACCTCGTGGTCCCTGGGGGGAAGACTATTCCAGATCGTAACGGGCCTTGAGGCCCTCGGTCATGACCGCCACCGTGTCGGGGAAATAGTGCAGCAGAAAAGCCCCCCAGAAGACCTCGTGCCACTGGAGCCACTCGGCGAAGAGTTCGGCGTAAATTTCGCGAAGCACATGGGCATCCGGGTTGTCCAGGGATTCCTCAGGAAAGATATGAACCAGATGGCGTCTGGCCGAAGGCGTCAACCGTTCAAGATCCGCCCGGACCGACTCGCGGAATTTCGGGGTCTGAGAAAGGTGATCCTGGTCAGCGTCCACCGCATGCCCCACCTCATGCCGAAACACCTGGGAAGGATTCCGGGTGGTCATCAGGTTGGCAAGGGCCGTGGCCTCATCCACCGCCTCATGGTCGGTTTTGGCCTGGGCATCCTCGATGTTCTGCCACCGGATGATGCGTGGAACAAACTTCTCCGCCACGTGGATTTCCCGGTTCTCCCAGTCGCAACGGCCCACGCAGTGATCCCACCGCAACCCCGCCCCATGCCCCTGCACCGCCACCCCTTTGAGGTGGGGCAGCGCCCTGACCAGAAGCGAGGTCAGCATGATCGTGTAAGAGGCGATCACCTGGCGGATCGGTTTGGGCAGCTCCCGACGTTCCCGCAGGATGGTCTGCACGAAAGACCGGGATACGTCCGGGTCATGATGGACCAGGGTAATGACCCGAACCCCGCCCGTTTTCCCGGCCTTATCCCCAGCCCCGGCATCCCTGCCGAAGCACGGCGCGGACCCACTGTTTACAACCGGGTAGTGCGCCCTCTGAAACCGCATGAACCCTCCCCCACCTTGTTGAATTTTTATTTTCCCATAAAAATCTTTGATGGGCGCCTTGATTTACAATCCGTCGCATAGTCTTCATTCCGCCTGCCCTGAGGCGTACAATGGTGTCTGAAGTCTGTCCGATAAGAGAAGAGAGGAGCGTTGCATGGCGCCTGCAATGACGCAACAGGAGATTGAGGCCCGCACACGCAAGGTGCTGGATCACGGGTTCGTGGAATTGGTGGACGCCCTGGGCAGTGACCTGACCGTGGTCAACTCTGCCCGCGTTTCCTTCGGCAAGCGCAAGCTTGAATTCGATGCTAAGGACGAGAAACTCATCAAGTATCTGGCCGAACACAAGCACTGGAGTCCGTTTCGCCATGTGCAGCTCCAGTTTCACTGCAAGGTGCCGGAGTTCGTCGCCCGGCAGTGGTATAAGCACGTGGTGGGCATCGCTTACACGGAACAGGCCTCGGTGGATCACGCCTGGAACGAGATCAGCCTGCGCTATGTCAACGCCTCCGAGTTCGATTTCTACACGCCGCAGCCCGGTTTTCGCAGCCAGTCGGAGGACAACCGGCAGGCTTCCACGGATGACCTGGTCGCCGATCCCGACGGCCTGCTCAAAAAGGCCTATACGGACCATTGCCAGCAGGCCCTCAACCTCTACCACCGGCTCATCGAATCGGGTGTCGCCAGGGAACAGGCCCGCGGAGCATTGCCGCTGAGCATTTATACCGAATTCTACTGGACCGCCTCGTTGCAGGCCATCGTCAACTTTATCCGGCTTCGCAAACACCCCGGCGCCCAGTACGAGATCCGGGTTTACGCCGACGCTATCGAGGCCCTGACCCAGCAGGTGGTGCCGGTGTCCTACAGATATCTGCTCGGTGTGGACAATCACCAGTAGATCCACCCCGCCGGATTAAAGTTTTGCCCGTTCAAAACCGATGATGAAAACACACATCATCGGTTTTTTATTGGCTTTTTCAGGAGTACGCGATGCAGAACACTCACCGCCATACCCACCCGGAACCGGAAATCGGGCTTGACCCGCTGACCGCCGATCTCGGACGGATCGGCCAGGTCATTGAAAAGGCCCTGCCGGACGGACGAACGATCCGGTATGTCCTCGGCGATATCAACGGGGACGGCCACCTGGATCAGGACGATCTCGACATTCTGCAACACCTGATTGCCGACGATTCGGTCGGCCAGTTCCTGCAGGAACGGATGACGGCGGAAGAGCTGATGGCCTGTGATGTGAACGAGGACGGCTTTATCAACCAGGCGGATCTGGCCCTGCTGTGCAACCGCATTGTCATCGAGATGGAACGTTTGAGCCTGACCGACGAGCTGACCGGCCTGCTCAACCGCCGGGGCCTGAAGGAGAAAGCCCGGCTGAAAATTCAGGCCGCCCGCCGGTTCGGTATTTCCATGTGCTGCCTCGCCATCGATATCGATCACTTCAAGCAGATTAACGACCACTACGGCCATGACGTGGGGGACAAGGCCCTGCGGCACCTGGCCCGCATCCTGACGGAAAGCACCCGGACATCAGACGCCGTGGCACGCTACGGCGGCGAGGAATTCGTCATCGTGCTGGACAACACGGCCCTGGAGGGCGCCGGTTGCCTGGCCAGAAAACTCCGCCAGGACGTGGCGGAAAGCGTAATATACCTGCCGGATGGCCATTTTCATATGACCATCAGTATCGGGATTGCCGAGTATTCGCCGTCCATGACCTTCCATGAATTTGTGAAAGAGGCGGACATGGCCCTGTACGAAGCCAAGGCCGCAGGACGCAACCGGGTGGTCATGCATCTCGAACCGTCACCCCCCTCATCCCCTGATCCATCCTAGGGAAACGGCTCACACCATGCCGATCCTGAAAAATCCAGATGCAAAAAAGGTGATACGATGATGTAAATCCGCGCAGACGGGATTGGCTCGCACTAATGGGCGAACGGTTCGAACATTACGGCTCCATACTCGACGAACTCCACGTCCTGCTTCGGGAAATGGAAGAACTCAAGGACTCCCGGCAGGAGGGAAGCCCCCGCAATGAAGCGGTGGAGGTCCGGCTGGCACGGGTGGAAGCACAGATCCGTGACCTGAAACAACAGTTGGGGCAACTTATCCAGAGCCAGCAGGAAATCGAGGAGCTGGTCATCGAAGCCGAGGGCAAGCGTCCGGAGGAGATCAGCGACGCCATCGCCCGGATTCTCGAAGTGTCCGACGCCCATATGGCCGACTTCTCCCTGTCTGCCGACCTGCCCATCGATCACTCGGTAGACGCCTTGCTGCGCGAACAGTTGCGCCGCCGCGACGGGGACGTGGAAACCACGGTGGGCACCCTTTGGTTCCGCCGCGCCGGCATTCTCATCGCCCTGGCAGGAGCCGGGCTTTTAGTCTATCACCTGCTGCCCCTGGCTCCCCCCGAAATGCGCCTGGGCATGGGCGCCCTGATCACCGCCGGACTCTACCTGCTGGGAGGAAAACTCTCCGGCGCCATGCCGGTCATCGGGCGGATGTTCCAGTGCCTGGGCGTGGGCGCCGGCTATTTCAGCCTGTACGCCGCCTTCTTCTTCACCGGGTTCCAGTTGTGGGAGGCCCCCTTCATGGGCATCTCGCTGCTTTTTGCCTATAGCTTGGGGGCCTTGGCGGTTTCCCACGTCTTTCGGACCCAGAACACCGCCATTTTTGCCTCGTTTCTGGCCTATTTCACCGCCTGTTACCCCGGACTCGACACCTACGGCCTGCTGATCGCCGTGATCACCCTGACGGCAGGACTTTTTCTGAGTTTTCAGAACCCCGGCTGGCGCATTCTGCCCAAGGCCAACGCTCTGGCCATTCTGGTGCTCTTTCTGTTCTGGCACTATGTGCCGGGGTTGACCGGCAGCAACCGGGGCTACCTGAGCGCCAGCGAGGAAGCGCCGTTCCTGTGGGGCGTGTTCCTGCTGACCTCGTTCTTCGTTCTGTACCCCAAGCGCCGGGCCGATCCGACCCTGAACATGCTCAACACCCTGGGGTTCTACCTCGTCTACCGCCTGACCCAGCCGGTCATGCATCCTGAAGGGCTGCTGGAATTCCTGATGGTCAGCTTCCAGATCATCTCATCCTATGCCTACAGCCGGTTGCGCCGAAACCTGAGCATTGCGGCACTGACCGACAGCTGCACGGTGCTGGCCCTGCTCTTCTTTGCCGTGGCCACGCTGCGGTTCTTCGAGGGCAAGATCCTGGCCATGATGCTGAGCCTCTGGGCGATGGGCTTCGGCATGTACTCGCGCCACCTGGGCTACCGCTGGACGTTTCACATCAGCGCCATCCTCTACTACGCCCTGGCCCTGGTCATGTTCCTGCCGTTCCAGTTTACGGATGCCCTCTGGCTCCATCTCACGACAGCCCTTATTGTCAGCCTCAACGGCCTGCTCATCGAACACTGTGTCCTGACCCGGTGGAAACCCTGGCAACGGAGCGGATTCCTGCTGGCTATCCAGGCCGCCTATGGCGCATCCCTATACTACAGCCTGCCGGACGTCTGGTTGAGCATCGCCTTCTTCCTCAGCGGACTGGCCTTTCTGTGTACGGGCATTCTGCACCGGCTGCGCAAATACCGGCTCATCGGCATCAGCTGGGTTCTTATCGCCTGTCTCAACGTCATCATCAACGATTTGGCCCTGGCGGGACGCCTCTACCAGGTGGTCACCTTCCTGGCGATGGGGGTGGGGCTGGTTGCCATCTCCCACTGGTACGGGCGCTTCGCCCGCAATTTCGCGGACGACTAGCTGCGAGCCACGACAAGGCCCACGGGCGGGGTCATGGGGAAGTATTTGGGCGCGGAATTCCGTCCGATATTGGTCAGGATGGCATCAATACGGCTCTTCAACTGCTCCGGACGAAGCCGCAAATAGGCGAGATCCTGTTCCAGGCGTTTCAGATCGCTGGCCACCGCCTCCTCTTCGGCAATCCGGTGAAAGGTCGGGTCCAGCGCCGTCCAGTTGTGTTTCTGGTAGCGATATTCGGTTGAAGCGTTCACGCGGGTCACCTCGATTTCCCGCAACCCGTCAATCAGCAGCTTCCCGGCTCCGGCCAGTCCCACCATCAGGCCATAGCCCAACACCAGCATTTTGTTGTTAAGCTTCTGCCCTAGCACTAGCAGGGCTTCGAGATCGTAGAGGCCGATGCTCTTGGTCATGGTGGCGGTCACCTTGGCGGCCCCGTCGGCAACCTGGCTCTCATGCCGCCCCAGCACCACCCGGAAGCTTTTAAAGGCCCTGCCGATGCCCTGAACCACCAGCCCGGCCATCAGGCCCGCTCCGGCAAACAGGACATCCAGCCCCCGTATCAGCGGCGGCTTGTGGTACTCCTGCGGATCATCGGCGGTGAGGTACTGGCCGAACCGCACAGTCCGGTGGGTGGGTTCATAGAAATACCGCCGGTGAATTTCCTCCGGCTCGACCAGCGCCCTTTCATCCAGAAAAACCTCAACATCCGCGACATTGTAGCGTTGCAGCATCCGGCGGATGTCGTCCCTTGCGCGTTCCTTCAGGGCTTCATCCCCGTCCTGCTTGATACGGATACTCTGCTGGAAGGTCTTGCCCATGCGCGACAGCAGGTCGGCGCGGATTTTCGTCTCCTCCCGGCGCACCCAGGTTTCCTGCAAGCCTTGCAGGAGACTCGACGAGACATAGCCCCCCGCGCTGGCTGCCGCATAGGTGGCCAGGGTCTTCAGCAGCCTCGGCTCTTCCAGCGCCAGCTGAAACAGGGATGACAGCGGCTTCTGGAAGAAGAGGTAGGTCTGGCTCTCGTTATGGGGCATGCTGCGGCTGGCCGCCCTCTCGCCGGACTCGTGAAACAGGGATCGCAGGACCTTGCGCCCGGCAAAGGCCAGGGCAAAACCGCTCATGAACAGCAGGGCCGCCCGCCTGACGGAGATCACGCCATCGGTGACAAAAAGCTTCTCATCCGCCTCCGACGACGGAAAAGCCGCGGGAACCTGGCCGAAAGACTGGGGAACAGCCGGGGAAGCACCGCGGGCATGGGCGCTGAAAGCGCTGAAGGTCTTGGGAACGATGCAGGATGGAGACGGTTGCATGGGACTTGTGCTCGCAAGATTCGACACGCCCTCCCCGGTGTTCTGACTTCCTGCCGGATTCATCTTCCCGGCGGGTTACAGTTGCGGCACAGTTCCGGATTTTCACCGGATTTCCCAGGCTCGGCGCCATTCGCCATCATACACCCGGTTCAGAAAACCATCAAGCCGCCAGATAAACTCCGGCGGGAATGGCCTCGGCCTTATAGTTCTTCGGTCGTCTTGAAGTGGAGCTTGGCGACCTCGGCGAGTTTTTCGCGGCCATGCCTTTGAATAAACAGTCTGGCCTGGGCCTTGACCTTGGGTCCAGCCCCCAGGGGCAGCTCCACGCCGTACTGGTCTGAGAGGCGCCTGAGGCGGCTGACGAACCGGTTCCGGGCCAGAATGCTGGCCGCCGCCACCCCCACGTTTTCTTCCGCGCGGGGCAACTGAAAGAGCTTGATCTGCCGCCCCTTGTCCTTCAACTGCGAAAGGATGTAGCGCTCGTTGCCGAACTGGTCCGCCACGGCCTGGGTGCAGGTGTCGTGGTGGGCGGCCAGGATGTTTTCGATGGCGGTGGCATGACCCCAGGCCAGCAGGTGGTTGAGGTTTTTGCCGCCCGCCTTGAATTTGGCATAAAGCTCGTTGTAGCGTTTCGGCCCCATCTCCACCACCGCCACGGCATCCGTTCCCACGGTCTGGAGGATCTGCTGCGCGAGCACGGCAATCGTTTTGTCGTTAAGCTTCTTGCTGTCCATCACGCCGATCTCCACGAGGATGGGGATGGCCTTTTCCGTCACGTAGACCCCCGCGGCGACCAGGGGACCGAAGTAATCCCCCTTTCCGGATTCGTCGGTGCCGATGTAGGCGCCCTCCAGATCCAGCTTGCCGGAGCGTTTTTCCGGCTTTTTAACCCCGTTCAGGCTGGTCTGGCCGACATCGGGGGCCATCCCGGTGAGTGTTTCCAGCAGGTCCTCCGCGCTGGTTTCCAGGAACAGGGTACCGTTGGTGTACTGCTTGGCCCGAATCCAGCCGCCGCCTTCCAGTTCGCCGTCAAGACGGTATTCGCAGTGCTGTTCACTTTTTTCTGTCCAACTGATGCCGCCAAGCGTCATAAGCTTTTGCTTGAACTGCTCCCGCGCGATGGGGGAGCCGAGTTTCTGTTTGACCGAAAACTTCCGGGTTGCGGACACGCCAAAACCTTCCCCTGATTGTCTACCCCTTTAAAGTAAACCAAAGGAAGCCTCTCTGAAAAGGTCGGTTATGAAAGATTGCCTATACCCGTAAGCTACTGACCCATCAGCCCGAAGGAATCCCGAATGTTCTTCGAGATAATCTTGCGGGTGGACTGGACCTCTTGCTCCACAGCGTCATGCTGGGACTTGATCCGGTTCAGGTGCATCTCCAGCTGCTTGTCCGCCGTTTGCAGGTGCTTGATCCGTGCTTCCAGGATTTTAGCCGCCCTGGATTCGGGATCGAGCTGGGCCTGCTGGCTGAACAAGCCGGAAACCTGGTTGGCCAAGTACATCCGGTGCTGGCTGATGAACTGCGTCTCAAGCTCAAGATCACTCTTGCGAGCGAGCAGGTACATCAATCTTGCTTGACTTGCCGTGAACCCCATGTCGTATAGTGGTTACCCCAAAACTGTTCTGTTACCCCTGGTGTGATTGTCTCCTGTGGTTGTTGCGATATCCCCCTCAAGTGTTTCAGTATATTAAATCGGTTGAATGCATTTTTGTGTTAGCAGGCTCAATCAAAACGCCCGATCGAACGAATTTCCGACGTGTTCATACGGGTTGGCGGTCACGTGCTCTTCCATGGCCTGCAACTGTTGCCGCGCCAGCATGAACTTGTAGCGCAGCAGCTTCATCTTGCTTCTGAAGGTGATGGCGTTGTGGCAGAACTCGAAAATCGAGCGGCACAGCGTATCCACCGGATTGTTCCGGCTCCAGAAGCCCTTGGACAATTGCCAGATTAACTGCGGATTGGCCATGGTGAAATGCTACCCTTCGATCCTGGTTGATCTATCCATCGTGCCTTGCTGTGTCTCTATCTATATATAAAAAAACACCATTGCCGGATTTTTTGACGACATTTGTAACAATTGTTACATACCGAAATATATTCAGGATATATACCAGATATTCCACCCCCTCCCCGCCGTTCAAAAACACCCCGGTTTGGGCTACAATGCGTCCGTCGTCCACAGGAAAGAACCGCCCTCCTATGACCCACCACCCCAGCGCCCTTGAGCTTCACGAGCAGATCCGGTCTGGCCGGACAACGGCCATCGAGGTCCTGGAAGAAACCCTGAAACGGATTCGGGAAAAAGACGCCGTTATCGAGGGGTTCAACCTCGTCACCGAAGACCTGGCCCGCCGGACGGCGGAAGAGGTTGACCGCAGGGTCCGCTCCGGAGAGGAGCTTCCCCTGCTGGCAGGTGTTCCGGTGGCGGTCAAGGACAACATCAACATCCAGGGCTACCCAACCACATGCAGCAGCCGGATTCTTGACGGGTATCTCTCCGTCTACAACGCCACGGTATTTGAGAAACTGAGGACAAACCTGATGCCCGTGGTGGGCAAGACCAATCTGGACGAATTTGCGATGGGCAGTTCCACCGAAAACAGTGCCCTTCGCATTACGAGGAACCCCTGGGATACCCAGCGCGTCCCTGGCGGCAGCTCTGGGGGTTCCGCTGCCGTAGTGGCCTCGGACATGGTTGCGGTCAGCCTCGGCTCGGATACGGGTGGCAGCGTCCGTCAACCGGCCGCTCTCTGCGGCATTGTGGGTATGAAACCGACCTACGGCCTGGTGTCCCGCTACGGCCTGGTGGCCTTCGCCAGCTCGCTGGATCAGATCAGCCCCTTTTCGCGCACTGTGAAAGATGCCGCCGCCATGCTGGAGATCATCGCCGGGCATGACCCCCTGGATTCCACCTCCCTGCCGGATCTTCGGAACCTGAACTATCTTCGGGATATCGAAACCGGCGTCAGCGGATTGAGAATCGGCGTGATTCAGGAACTCCAGGGGGATGGCATCCAGGAAGACGTTGCCGGCGCCGTCAGTGAAGCGGTCAAAACCTTTGAGGCCCTGGGCGCGAGTGTTCAGGCGGTTTCCATTCCCAGCATCAAATACGCCATCGCCGCCTATTACGTCATCGCCACGGCGGAAGCCAGTTCCAACCTGGGCCGTTACGACGGGGTGCGCTACGGTCTGCGCATTGAAGAGGCGAATATCGACCTTCATGGCATGTACCGAAAAACCCGTTCCCTGGGTTTTGGGGCCGAAGTGAAACGGCGGATCATGCTGGGAACCTTCTGCCTGAGCGCCGGATACTTTGACGCCTACTACGGCAAGGCCCAGAAGACCCGTGAACTGCTCAGGCGCGAGCTGAAGGCTGCCTTTGAGCAGGTGGACGTGCTACTTTGCCCCACCACGCCCGGCACGGCGTTCAAAATCGGCGAAAAGTCCGATGACCCGGTGGCCATGTACCTGTCGGACATCGCGACGATTCCGGTCAATATGGCAGGCGTCCCCGCCATCAGCATTCCCTGCGGATTCGACCGCCAGAACCTGCCCATCGGCCTGCAACTCATCGGCCCGCATCTTTCCGAGGTCCGGCTGTTCCAGGCCGCCTACGCCTTCGAGCAGAAAACGGGGCTGACCAATCTGGTTCCCCCGCAAAATCAGGCCGCTTCTCTGCTAGAATAAGACGCTAGTACTCCATCCGACACCGTAACCCCTCAGTCCGATTCGGGATCAAACAGACCTGTGCAATTCGGCGAAAAACTGAAATCCGGCCAGACCGTGATCACGGTCGAACTGTCCCCCCCCAAGGGGACGGATATGGCCGTTCTGGTGGAGCGGGTCGCCAGCCTGAAGGGGAAGGTGGACGCCATCAACGTGCCGGACTGCCAGCGCTCCATCCTCAAGATGAGTTCGCTGGCCACGTCGAAAATCATCCAGGACGAAACCGGCGTGGAATGCGTCTGGCAGCTCACCTGCCGGGACCGCAACCTTATCGCCCTGCAGGCGGATCTCCTCGGTGCCTGGGCGATGGGCATCCGCACGGTGCTGGCCCTCACCGGCGACCCGGTGCAGGTGGGAGATCACAAGGACTACGCCCAGCAGGTGTTCCATTTGGAATCCACCCGGCTGCTGGAACTCATCCATACCCTGAACCGGGGCCAGAACGCCACCGGGGCGGACCTGAAGAAAAACGGCACGGACTTTACCGTGGGCAGCGCATTGAACCCGCTGCGGCTCTCCAAGGTCGCCCAGCAGAACCGGCTGAAGGCCAAGCTGGAGCGCGGCGTGCATTTCTTCCAGACCCAGCCGGTGTACGAGCCGGAGCCGGTGGAACAGATGAACGAGATTTTACAGAAGGCCTGCGACGAGGTAGGCTGCCCGGTGCCACGGGTGATGATCGGCATCGTGCCGCCCAGTTCCGCCAAAGCCGCCCGGTTCATGAACCAGACGGTCGCCGGGATCAATATCCCGGAGTCGTTTATCGACCTGCTGGAGCGCTCGGACGATCCCAGGCAGGAGAGCATCGCCTTCTGCGCGGAGGTAGTGGAACGGCTCAAGCCCATCGCCACCGGGTTTCATTTCATGCCGGTGGCGATGGAAAGCCGCGTGGGCGATCTGCTGGACCGCTGCTTTTTTCGTTCCGGGTCAGTGACGACTGACCCGGTTAAAGCCCAGACGGCGGGCTAGTGTGCCTGCCAGTTAATTGCCCGGCTCGTCCTCAATTTGCGAAAGGTCCAGCGGCGACGACTTGAAGACGTTCCACTGGTACTGCATGTATCGCGCCACCAATTGTTTCAGCTTCTGCTGCTTGATCTTGCTGGCGCTCTTCTCTTCTCTCGACGGATGGTCCCCCTGGTCCACAACAGCGTGGTACTTTCTCATCAACAGATTCCCTCCTTGGGATTTTCTCCTGGACAGCTCGATGTGCCGAAACAGGCCGGTGCCTGCGGCGTTATTTCCCCTGGTTTCTCGACGTTTCCCTTCCTATGTCGCGTGGATCACTGCGCGTATTCAAGTGCGTTTCGATAAAAAACGATCCGTTTTTCCATGCATCTGCATGCATAAAAAAATGTTACCGGATTTTGATGCTACCGAACAGCCCGAAACGGGAACGAAAGTTACAATCATTTATATACCCGCAAGATATACGCCATCCCGCCTTACCCCTCGAACCCATACGGGCAGTGACGGCAGCCCGACTGGCAGCAATGGCCGCGTGCCTGGTGGTGAAGCTCGGTCATGACCATATAGCCCGTGCGGGGATCGATGTAGGAATGCTCCCCGCCGGCGACGGCAACCGCATGCAGCTTGCGGACGTATTCCTGGTATAGGGCATCTTGGGCATTCATCAGAAGAAAATAATACGCCGCACCCTGCCCGTCGACAACTCCGCCTCTGGGTTTCGTGCTTGCGATCTCCGGTTCGGTGGCCTTGACCACCCGCAGGGTCCGGCTTAATGCTGCTCCGTTCCCGGCCTGACATGGTTCGCCGATCTTACGTCGGCCAAGAGTCGAACCTTCATCGATCGCCCACACGGGTCCATAAGCCGAAGGAGCCTCGGAGCAGTAGTCCACCCCGCTAAAGCGGATTGCGGGTACAGGGCACCGCTAGCTCCCCGTGTAGTGCGGCGAAAATCAATCCTAACATAATCTATCTTCTGCTTCATGGATTTTCCACAGGCAGATGAACGGAGAGTTATCCGACAAATCCTGAAATGGATTCCCGCTTTCGCGGGAATGACAATATAGCGCCAGCAGGGAAGAGGGCAGTGCCTCTTAGCAGCGAGAAATCGCCGCCTCGTTCTCCGGCCTGCCCGCCGGGTATTCGTTGTTGAAGCAGGCCATGCAGTAGTCGAGGCCCTTGCCGACTTCGCGCATGTCGTCCACCGAGAGGTACACCAGGCTGTCCACGCCAAGCCATTCCTGAATGGACGCCTCGTCCATCTTGTTGGCAATCAGTTCCGATTCGGTGGACATGTCGATGCCGTAGAAGCAGGGATGCTTGACCTGGGCCGAGGATACCCGCAGGTGAATCTCCTTCACACCGCATTCGCGCAGCATTTTCACCAGCTTGCGGCTGGTGTTGCCGCGCACCACGGAATCGTCCACGATGACCACCCGCTTATCCTTCAGCACATCGGTCAGGGGGTTCAGCTTCAGCTGGATGCTGCGCTCACGCAGTTCCTGGGTGGGATTGATGAACGTCCGGCCCACGTAGCGATTTTTAATCAAGCCCTCCATGTAGGGAATCCCCGACTCGTGGCTGTAGCCGACGGCGGCCACGTTGCCCGAATCGGGCACAGGGATGACCATGTCGGCGTCATGGGCAAGGCCGCGCTCGGCGGAAATCCGGGCCAGCTTGCGCCCCAAACCCATGCGGTAGTTGTAGACGGAGGACCCATTGATCAGGCTGTCCGGGCGGGCGAAGTAGACCAGTTCAAAGAAGCAGAAGTTCTCCTCCCGCTCCCCGTCGAGAAAGACGGACTCGGTGGAGCCGTCCAGGCGGGCGGCGAAAATCTCGCCCGGCTCGATATCCCGCACGTACTCGGCCCCCACGATATCCAGAGCACAGGTTTCGGAGGCCACCACCACGGCGCCGTTATCCCGGACCCCGTAGCACAGGGGACGCAGCCCATGAGGGTCGCGGGCGGCAATCACCGTATCCCCGGTGGCAATGACCAGCGAGTAGGCCCCTCTGGAGGCTTCCAGCGCCCGTCTGACGGCGGTGATGAGCGGATACTTGCCGAGTTCCGCCTCTTCCTGGAGGACATAGCGGATGTAGTGGGCCATCATGTGGCTGTCGCTATCGCCGTAGCCAGTGTAGCCGCGCTCCTTCAGGAAGGCGCGAAGCTCTTCGGTGTTGATCAGATTGCCGTTATGGGCCAGGGTAATGGCCCCCAGACGGGAACGCACCACCACGGGTTGGGCGTTATCCAGGTTGCTGCCGCCGGTGGTGGAATACCGGGTGTGGCCAATGCCCACCTGGCCGGTCATTTTCTCCAGGGTGGAGGCGGCAAAGACCTGGTTTACCAGGCCCATGTCCTTGTGAATGCGCAGCTGGTCATTGTCAAAGCAGGCCATCCCGCAGCTCTCCTGGCCCCGGTGCTGCAATGCATACAGCCCGAAGTAAAGGAGCTGGCCGATGTTCTTTGCGCCCGTGTCCACGATGCCGAAGACGCCACACTTTTCATGGAGAGATTTATCGAGGAATGGGTCAGAAATCAAGGGTCGTTCTCCAGGCGTTAAAGGCGGTTTCAAGAGAAATCGTCCTGCCGTCCAGTTTCAGGATCGGCTGATCCGTCACCTGCCCCAGCGGGACAAAGCTCGTTTTGACGGACTGGCAGGCGGCCTGAACGGCGGCTTCCTGCTCTGGCGCATAAGACACAATATAGCTGCCGTTGGTTTCACCGAAGAGCACCGCATCCAGCCGGCCCTCTTTCAGAACACCCAGCGTCAGATCCAAGCCCAGTTCGGACCTTTCAGCATCCAGCCCCAACGAGAAGGTGCATTCGATCAGGGTGGTGAGCAGGCCGCCCATCGAAACGTCCTGCACTGAAGCAATCTTCTGCTCCCGGATAAGGGACAATATCAATCCATGCAGGGCTTTCTCGTCCCGAACGGCCACCGAAGGCGGTTCGCCAAAGCTTTCGCCGGTACGCCGCTTCTGGTATTCGCTGCCGCCCAGCGATGGCTTGAACCGGCCAACCAGGGCAATCTGATGTCCGGCCTGCTTGAAACCAGGGGACATGACCCTCGTGTCGTCCTCGATCAGCCCCACCATGCCGATGACCGGCGCGGGACAGATCGGTTCGCCGGAATGTTCGTTGTAGAGGCTCACGTTGCCGCCGGTCACCGGGGTAGCGAAGGCCTTGCAGGCCTCGCTGATGCCTTCCACGGCGAAATACATCTGGTAATAGATATCCGGCTTTTCCGGGTTGCCAAAGTTCAGGTTGTCGGTCACGGCCAAAGGCTCGGCGCCGGTGCAAACAAGGTTTCTTGCCGCCTGGGCCACGGCGGCCATGCTGCCCATGTAGGGTTCCAGATAGACGAAGCGGGAATTGCAGTCGGCGGTGACGGCCACGGCCCTGCCGGAGAAGCTGCCGTCCTTTTTTCGCAGGCGGATGACGCCCCCGCCATTGTGATCGGACGACAACAGGGTGTTGTTCCTCACATGACGGTCATACTGGCGAAAAACCCCCACAGGTCGGGCGATATTGGGTGACGTAAAAAGGCGATTTACCCAGTCTTCCAGCTCGTCCGGCGCAATATCCGGCATTTCGGCTTCCGGCTGGCGGGTGCGGCGGGCCTTGGCCGCCTCCGGCTCCTGGGGGTTTTCGCCCCGCTTGTAGGAGGGGGCCAGATCGGTAAGCAGCGCCGCCGGGACGTTCACCACCTCCTGGCCCTTGTGGGTGAAGCGAATCAGACCATCGCCCGTGACCTCGCCCACGATGACGGCGGGGACGCCCCATTTCTTGAAGATATCGATGACCGGCTGCTCCTGGCCCTTTTTCAGCACCATCAGCATCCGCTCCTGGGATTCGGAGAGGAGGTACTCGAAGGGCAGCATGTCCGGCTCGCGGGCGGGAACTTTATCGAGATCAATCAGCATACCCACCCCGCCTTTGGCGGCCATCTCGGCCCCGGAACAGGTGAGACCCGCCGCGCCCATGTCCTGGGCGGATTCGACGAGGCCGCTCTTAAAGGCTTCCAGGCAGGACTCAATCAGCAGCTTTTCGGAGAAGGGATCGCCCACCTGCACGGCGGGACGGTCCGCGTTGCTCTTTTCGTCGAGTTCCCGGCTGGCGAAGGCGGCGCCGCCCATACCGTCCTTGCCGGTGGCGGAGCCGACGTAAAGCACCGGGTTGCCGATGCCCTTGGCGCCGGAAGCCATCAGTTCGTTGTCATAGAGCACCCCGACGGCCATGGCGTTGACCAGCGGGTTGCCCGAATACGTCTCGTCAAAGAATACCTCGCCCCCCACGGTGGGCACCCCCACGCAGTTGCCGTAATGGGCAATGCCTTCCACGGCACGGGTAAAGAGGTAGCGGTTGCGGACAGCGTTGGGATGATCCGTCAGCGGCCCGAATCGCAGGGAGTTCAGGTTCGCCACGGGCCGGGCATTCATGGTGAAGATGTCGCGCAGGATGCCGCCCACACCGGTGGCCGCGCCCTGGAAAGGCTCCACGGCGGTGGGGTGGTTGTGGCTTTCGATCTTGAAGGCCACGGAAATGCCGTCGCCAATGTCCACCACGCCGGCGTTCTCGCCTGGCCCCTGTAAAATCCGCGGGCCGGTGGTGGGGAATTTCTTCAGCAGATGACGCGAATTCTTGTAGCAGCAGTGCTCACTCCAGAGAACGCTGAACATGGCCAGTTCGTTGAAGTTGGGATCGCGGCCCAGATGGCCCGTAATCTTACTGTACTCGCTTTCGGTCAGGTTCAGCCGCCGGAGGGTGTCCTGGAGGTTCTCGATGACGGGGGTGGCGGTAACGGTCACAGTCATTCTCCGTTATTGCAGACGCGGACGAGAGAGGGAGCCGTCTGGCCTCGTGGAGGCCGAACACTGCTATTATTGGGCAAACAAAGCCGTTCGACCAGTCTATCGCAAGAAAACTTGAATTTCGCCGGGCTTTCGGCTTAAATGCCTTCCATTATGGGCGAACCCGCAAAAACCAAAACCAAGGACGAACTGGTCGAACTCCTCAACACCAAGGGGGTGGAGGCCTTCAACGCCTACCGGCGCGAGGTGGGCTTCAACTACCTGGACCTCGGCGGCCTGGATTTTTCCCACCGGGATCTCACCGGCATCAACCTGAGCAACGCCTACCTGAACCACAGCATCTTCGATCATGCGTATCTCGCCGAGGCCCGGCTGGTATTTGCGGAGATGAAGAACTGCTCCTGCGTGGAGGCGGACTTCTTCATGGCCAACCTCGACGAGGCGGATCTCTCCCACAGCAACCTGCGCGGGGCCAACTTCGCCTCCGCGAGCCTGAACGAGGCGGTACTGGTGGCTGTGGAGGCCCGGCAGACGGATTTCACGGAGGCGGATCTCACGGAGGCCGTCGTCACTGGCGCCCAGCTCAACGATGCCAATTTTACCGGCGCCCGCCTGAACGGCGCGGATTTCTCCAACAGCCTGATGGAATGGGCGCTGCTTGATGGCGCCCACCACAACAGCAAGACCCGATGGGGGAACCAGCATCCGGGACAGCTGTCGGAAGCGGCGAAAGAAGCTCCGGAGACCGGGAACGCCGGAGGATAGCCGGAGTCCCCCTCAGTCGGCAATCCGATACGGCGAATCCTCCCCGAACAGAAGCGCATAGAGAGGATGGTCCGGAGGCATTTCCCGAAGGGCGTAGCGGTCGAAACGGTAACGCTTGGGGCTGACGCTGACGGACCGGATCAGATTCTCCTGACGCAGCAGGCGCAGCTTCTTCTTCAGCTTTTCCAGCTTGACGTCGAGCTGCCGGGCCAGTTCGGTGGCGCTGGGCAGCTCATCCTCCAGCTTGTCACCGGCGGTCCAGGCATCCGTCGCCCTGAGGATTTCGCAGGCGATGCGGCAGGTCAGCTCCACGTCTTTGTCCATAGAAAACATATACTCCCTGTTGCGGGAAAGGGCAATAGCCTCCCCGAAAACCCGGAAAAAGATCCGTTGAAAGCCGCTTTGAAAGCCCATGTCTCAGCCTGTTTCTCTCCAAAATCCTTGGGAGAGAGTCACCTTCCCGGTGTATTTGTTTAATTTTTGTTAAGAAATTTCTTTTCTTGCAGGAATTTACCTGCTATACTATTTATAGTAATTACTGATTGGAGAGTTAGTATACAAAATAAGGCGGAAAGCGTCTTGAGAATGTTTGCCTTACGGATGTTCCACACCCTGTTGATGGTCTGCCTGCTGACCGTGATCACGCTTGCGGGCATGGCCGACGCGAAGCCGGTCACCTCGCACAGCCTGCCGCTCTATGACGTGCAGGAAAACGCCAGGGACACGGCCTACCATGAACTCCACCAGGCCACGGAACTCATCGGCGCACACCACTGCACGGAGGCCATCCCTCACCTGGAAGCGGCGGTGGAGAAGAGTCCCACCAACCTGATGGCCCTGTTCAACCTGGGTGCCTGCCATTACGATCTGGCCCGCGAGGCAAAGAACCGGACCGAGTTCGATGCGCATCTTGTCCAGGCGGAAAATGCCTTTGTCAGGGTCCAAAGTCTCAATGCCGACTTGCTGATGACCTATTTCCGCCTGGGCAAGATTGCCCTGACCCGCAACGACTTCGAGCAGGCGGAGCATTACTACCGCGCCGCGCTGGAAATCGCCCCGGACAACGCGGTGCTTCACTTCAACCTGGCTGGCGTGTATGACGAACAGAAGCGCTATGATGAAGCCATCGCCCACTACAAACGTTCCATCGAACTCAGCCCGGATTTCGTGTTCGCCTACAACAATCTGGGGCTGGTCTACGAGATCCTGAAAGACACGAACCAGGCGGAAAAGGTCTACAAGGCCGCCCTGAAAAAGAACAGGAGCTATAACTTCGCCCGGCTGAATCTTGGCAACCTGTACGCGGAGCAGGGCAAGTACCGCACCGCCCGAAAACTCTACGAGGAAGCCCTGCAGTACGAGCCGGAAAACGCCTGGGCGCACCTGTATCTGGGCAACGTCTATTTCCAGACGGACGACCTGGAAAACGCCTCGCGGGAATACCAGGCCTCCATCGAGCGTAATCCCGGCTACGCAACCGCCTACTACCTTCAGGCCGTTACCCTGCACCGGCTCCAGCGCTATGATGAATCCCTCATCGCCGGGCTGAAGTACATGAGTCTGGCTCCACAGGGCCGCTACTCCCAGGAGATCATGGCCCTGATTATCGGCATAAAAATGAAGCACGCCGGGGTGAGTGAGCCGATTTTAAACAAAGAGAAGTAAGAGAGGCGAATAATAATCAGAGGGAGGACGGGCTTTGGATGTTTTCCGCCTTGAGCTTTCGGCTCATCAGGGTGTGGATAATCTCATGCTCGGCGAACTTGCCGGTTAGTGCCATCTCCACCTGCTTGACCACCGGCATGTCAATGCCGAACCGGTCCGACATGCGGCTGACGGCATGGGTGGTCTTGACCCCCTCGGCCACCATCTTGAGTTCATCCAGCACCTGCTCCAGGGTTTTACCCTGGGCCAGACGGTAACCGACCTGGTAGTTCCGGCTCAGGGGACTGGTGCAGGTGGCCAGCAGATCCCCCAGGCCACTGAGGCCGTACAGTGTTTGAACATCCGCCCCAAAAGCCACACTGAACCGGGTGATCTCCGCAAGTCCGCGGGTGATCAGGGTGGATCGGGCATTGGCTCCCAGCGCCTTAGCTTCCATGTAGCCGCTGACGATGGCGAAAATGTTCTTGAGCGAGCCGCCCAGTTCCACGCCCACCACGTCCGTATTGGTGTAGAGCCGGAACAGATCGGTAGTCAGCAAGTGTTGCAAGGACTCAGCCGTTCCCGACTCGCGGGAGGCAATGACCGCCGCCGTTGGCAGACCCTTGAGGATTTCCGGCGCCAGGGTCGGCCCGGAAATGACGGCCCGCGGATTATCCGGCAGCAGCTCTTCCATGATGGCGCTCATGGTCTTGAGGCTGGGATATTCGATGCCTTTGGAGGCATTGACCACCATGGCCCGGTCTGAGAGTTCGCCCGTGGCAATCATGGCTTCGATGACCTCGCGGGTACCGCTGCTGGTCACCACCAGCAGGATAACGTCGGCGCCGCGAACGGCATCCACCAAGGAGTCGGTCAGCTGAATCTCGTCCTGAAGCCGGACATTGACCGGAAACGTCACCTGGCGATCCCGGCGCAGGGCCTCGATTTTTTCCGGCTTGCGATCCCAGAGGCGAACGGTTTTCTCCGGCCCGCAGGCCAGCCATGCCAGGGTCAGCCCCCAGCTCCCGGCCCCAAGTATCGTTACCGTGGTCACTCCAGCTTGTTCTCCGTCCCTTTGATTAAGCGTGCGATATTACTCCGGTGAAGATACAGCACATACACGCCGGAGGCAACGCTAAATCCGATATACTCCCAGGGATCGCCGAAGACGAAGAAGAGGAGGGGCGCCAGCACGGCGGCCAGCATGGAGCCGATGGAGACGATCCGGGTAAGCTTGACGGTGGAAAAGGCAAGAAGGGCCAGGATCAGGCCGACCCAGCTGTTGAGACCCAGGACGGAACCCAGCCCCGTGGCCGCCGACTTGCCCCCGGTAAACCCCAGGAAAACCGACTTGCTGTGCCCAATAACGGCGGTAATCGCCACCAGCACGTGCGCCGCCGGCTGCTCCGGCCACAGCAGGAATTTCGTCAGGGCCACCGGCAGGTAGCCTTTGAAGAAGTCGATGAGAAGCACCAGCCGGGCGGCTTCGCCTCCGGCCACCCGACGCACGTTCGTCGCGCCGGTGCCGCCGCTGCCATGTTGACGAATATCCTCACCGGTAAGCTTTTTCACCACCAGGTAGCCGGTCGGGATCGCCCCCAGCAGATAGCCAGTCAGGGCATAGATCGCCAGGGAGGCCCAGAGGGGAAGACCTTCAATCATCGCTGTCTCCTGTCAATGTCCCCGTTCATAGCCTAGCCCTTTTTTTCGCCCCGCGTTCTGGCCACCAGACGCAGGGGGGTGCCGGTGAATTCAAAGCTCTCTCTCAATTTTTTCTCCAGGTACCGACGATAGGCGTCTTTCATGAGTTTAGCATCATTGGCAAAGAGAATAAACGTGGGAGGACCGGCGCTGGCCTGGGTGGCGTAAAGAATCTTGAGCAGACGGTTCTTGACCGGCGGCGGCGGCGAAAGGGACACCGCCTCGGAAACCACCTGGTTGACGAGATTCGTCTTCACCCGGCGGTGGGCGTTCTCGTAAGCCTCAATCACCCGGTCCAGAATCTGGGGCAGGCGCTGGCCCGTCTCGGCGCTGGTAAACACCACCTTGGCAAAGCTGGCGTGGGGCAACTGATGAAACAGGGTCTTCTTGTAGTCGTCCGTGGATTTCGTCGTCTTCTGCGGAACGAGATCCCACTTGTTCACCACGATGACCAGCCCGCAGCCCTTCTCGTTGGAGCGCTCGATGATCTTCTTGTCCTGGTCCGTCACCCCCTCGGTGGCGTCTATCACCACCACGGTGACATCCGCCTCGGTGATGGCGCGAAGGGACCGGTCCACGGAGAACATCTCGATGCCGTAGCCGACTTTGCCCTTTTTTCGAATTCCGGCGGTATCCACGATAATGAACTGACGGTCCGCATGGACGAGCACCGTTTCCACGGCGTCACGGGTGGTGCCGGGAATGTCGCTGACGATGGAGCGCTCCATCCCGGCAAGCGCGTTGAGGATGGACGACTTGCCCACGTTGGGCCGCCCCACGATGGCCACCCGGATGGGCTGATCCGCATCCTCAACTTCGGGACCCTCCTCCTCCGGCTCCGGAAAGGTGGCGATAATAACATCGAGCAGATCCCCTACCCCGCCGAAGCCATGCATGGCCGATGCCGGCTGGGGATCTCCGAGGCCCAGGGAATAAAAATCGTTGACCAGGTGTTTCTGTTCCGGGGTATCGATCTTGTTGACGGCAAGAATCACCGGCTTTTTCGCCTGGCGCAGCCGGGCAGCCACCAGTTCATCAAGCGCCGTCACCCCATCACGCCCATCTACCAGAAACACGATGGTGTCGGCTTCCGCCATGGCCACATCCACCTGCCGGTTGACCAGTTCGTCGAAAAATTCCTTCGAGTCCGGAACAATGCCGCCGGTGTCCACCAGCTCAAAATCCCGGCCCAGCCATTCGGCGGGGTAATAGCTGCGATCGCGGGTCACGCCGGGCTGATCGTCCACGATGGCTTTTCGGGAACCGATGATACGGTTCACGAGGGTGGACTTGCCCACGTTGGGCCGTCCGATGACTGCGACCACAGGCTTTTTCACGGTGCTACGTCCTGAATTCGTCTTGTAAATGTCGGGGGAATTTTCAAGGAAGCTTTTCGAATGCCCTTGAAGGCTTAGAATAGAGGTTATGTTATCGGAAATTTTCCAAAAACCCAAGCCGGTCATCGGCGTGGTTCAGCTCCTGCCCCTGCCCGGTTCGGCAGGCTGGGACGGCCAGCTTACGCAAGTCATCGCCCGTGCGGAACAGGAGGCCACCGCATTGGCCAGCGGCGGTGTCGACGGCATCCTGATAGAAAACTTCCATGACGCCCCCTACCCGCGGGATCGGATGGACACCGCCGGGGCCATCGCCATGGCCCAGATTGCCCATCGTATCCAGCATTTCACCGATACCCCGCTGGGCATATCCGTCTTGCAGAACGACCCGGAGACGGCGCTGGCCATCGCCATGAACGTGGGTGCCCGCTTTATCAGGGTTCCCGTTCTGGTGGGTACCCTGATCAGCGAGGCCGGAATGATCGAGGGCAAGCTCAACGAGATGGTCGCCTACCGCCAACGGCTTCAGGCTGCCGATCACATCCGCATCTTCGCCAACGTCACCATGAACCACATCATCCCGGCCCCCCAGCGCCAGGCCCCGTGGAAAGCCCCGCTGGCCTATCTCGAACAGGTCATTCAGGCCATCCGCAGACATAACGTGGCCGACGCCCTGATCCTCTCCGACCGCGAGGTTTCCCCCGAAGACGTAATCGAGCTTCGGAAAACCGCGGAAATGCCGGTACTGGCAGGTGACAGCCTGACCCCGGATCAGGTGGGCGCCTACTATCTCCACGCCGACGGCCTGATCCTCGCCGACGGCATCAAGAAAGACCCCATCGCCGGCATGGACAGCCGAACCACGGTGGATCTCACCAAGGTGGAAGCCGCCCTCGGCAACCTACACCAGAAAACCGCCTCGAAATAGGGAGACAGCCCGTTTCACGACGAGCCAACGGCGGCCTCCGTCTGAGATCCCGAAGCCGCCGTCGTTCCGCTCTCTTCTCGCCGCACTATTCCTAGGAGAACATCAGGTTCCAAGGGTTGTTCAGGTTTGAGTGACTCTCCCCGCCAGGAGGAGCTGCCGATTCCCCGATACCGGCAAAGTCCGAAGATTTATTGAAATACTGAAAGTCGTTTCCCGTCTGCTGGAAGGCGGACGGCTCGAACACACGGGGTTGGTGCCCCGGCACCACCGGCGTCAGAGACACCGGCTGAATGTCGGGATAGGCAGGCTCTGCGCCACCAAAAATCGCCCCGAAACTGTTGGTGGGCTTGTTAGCACCGCCCGAAAAAAAGCTCCTGACGGCACCAAGAATCCCGCCGAATTTCTCCGATGCCGCACGACCGTTATTCGCATTCGACTCGGCGGTCTGTGACAAACCGCCCGCGACGCTGTTGAGCATATGCTTCGACTGCTCCCTGCTTCTTTACTCCCGTAATCCTGTTTATTTCGATCCCACGCGAAGATCCCACACCCTCACGCCCGGTCCGACAGACCGTTCGAGTTTTTCCAGTTCTCCATCCAAGAGCATGAAAAACGTTTGAGGCCGGTTGATGCTAGCCCAAGCCCAATCCTAATGTTGTCTTAAGCTTTTGAATAGCACTGTGCCCCACGTCTCCCCTTCTCAAAATGCTGATTCAACACTGCTTCGCCCTGCCGGTGGCATTCAAACCCTTGGCATTCCTCTCAAGCCACCTTTGCGCCACTTCAATACGAAACCTATTGTAAGTGGATGGTCGCCCCCAAGCAGAAACAAGGATAGCCGTTAGAGGACGGCAGGATCTTTACGACGGCGTGCCCGGCGGATGCGTTCGTATTCGGGGTCCCGGAAAAATTCCGACGAGGCGGTGGACATCTTGCCGCTGTATTTTGTAAACCGCTTGCGGGCGTATGGCAGGCGGGTTTTCTCTCCTTCGAAGAAGCAGATTTGTGAAATGCGCACGCCGGGATACAGCTCCAGCGGCACCGTGCTGACGTTGGACAGCTCAAAGGTCAGGGCACCCACAAAACCGGGGTCCACAAACCCGGCAGTGGCATGAATTTGCAAACCCAGGCGCCCCCACGTGCTGCGCCCTTCCAGCCGGGCGGCCAGATCCAGGGGAATCCGGACGAACTCCAGGGTGGAGGCCAAGGCGAATTCACCGGGATGCAGGACGAAAGGCTCCGTGGGCCGGACCTTCACGTGGTGCATGGATCGCTGCACATCCCGGCGAAGCTCCGCCGGGTCCTTGACCAGATCCATATGGGTCAGGTTGGAACGGCGCATCACCTGGAAGTCGGTGCCGAGGCGCAGATCCACGGAGGTCGGGCCGAACTGCTCTTCCGGGTTGATGAGCGGCGTGATGATGATGCGCCGTTCGGGGTCCGGATCGACCAGCCGTTCCAGGATCTGGGTTTCGTTGAGAATCATGCGTTCGCTCCCTTTTCTCAGGCCGTGGTCAGCAGCACACGGTGCACTTCAGACGTTTCAACAGATTTGAGCAGCAGGTGATCCCGCGCATCCAGCAATTCCAGCAGCCGATCAAAGCCTTCTCCGGTGCCGCCAGAACCATCCAGCGTATCGTAGAGCCAGACGGGGCTGCGCTCCAGCTTGTGAACCCAGCCGGCATTGACGATTTCCCTCGAGGTATTGGGAACCTCGCCCACCAGGCCCAGCAGATCGTAGATGGCTCCGCTCTCCTCCCCGCCGCTCAGGGAGCAGGCCAGGCGCTCCTCAACTTCGTCAAGGGGATAGACGCCGGCGGCGCCAAGCATGATCCCCTGTCCCAGCCGATCCTGCAAAGACAACGCCCGGCGGAACTGGCGTTCGGAAAAAGCGAATTTCTCAGGCACCAGTTTTTCAACGGTCGCCAGCACCAGCGCCATCTGGTCCTTGTGAAGCAGCCGGTCCTGGGCATTGGCGCCGTTGCCATTGAACTCAAAGACCTCACGGGACTTCTCCGCCGCCTCGTGAAGGATGACCAGGCTCTTGTCCACGTAGTTGAAGTAGTTCAACCCATAGAACAGGGCCGGCTCGATTTTTTCGAGGAACACGAAGTCGCGGCGAATCAGGGCTTCGGCCACGGCATAGTAATAATAGCCCGGCCCCATAAGCCGCAGGGAGAGGGCGTCACGCATCAGGGTCGCCAGAAAGGCCTCATCCAGAAGCAACCCTTTGCGGGTTTTCTCCAGGCTCTGGATCACCGGGCCGCTGCGAGCCATTTCATGGCCAAAGGCACGGCCCAGCCCCAGCCAGCCCAGCGGGTTGTTTCGCTGCAGGTAGGAAAGCGGCTCAATAAAAACGCCTTCAAACCCGTTTTCGGGGGCATTCGACTCTCCCTCCGGCTCAAACACCACCGCCCGGCGACCAACCCTTGCGGCCAGCTCTCCGGGAATGCTGTCACGCAGGAAGATGGCCGTCTCCGGAAGCAGAGGCCGGTGATAGACGCGCGGCAGCCAGCGGGAGAGTTCACACAGCTCGGTATAAGGGCCATAGATGGCTTCGGTCAGCTTGCGGGGCAGGTTGGCCTGAAAACTCTGGTCCTTCAGGCTTTTTTCGTCAAACACCCGCAGGAGGAATTTTTTCTCGCCGAGAATCCGGTCCTTCAGGGCGTCAAGGCGGGCTTCCAGACCGGCGAGCAGGGCGGGGGCGGGCGGCTCGGTACTGTTGGCCACCGACAGCAGCAGGCCGTCAAAACGGGCGACACGCTCCACCAGCTCAAAGGCGAGAAACTTCAGGAGAGTCTTCTGCATGGGAGAACCGGCTCCTTCCGGCAGGGGGCAGTTGGAAAGACGTTACGGGAACAGTATAGAAGGCGGCTTGTTCTACAGACAACTGACTTCAACAATATGTTAAGTAACAATTGTGTTAATCGGCAGACGCCGGGGTCCCGACCTGTTGCAGGACTGCGCCCGCCGTGTACAGCGATCCGCACACCACGCCCAGCGATCCGGGATGATCGTCCTGAAGGGATCGAAGCGCCCCAAGGGCGGCAACCGGATCGCCGCAGACCCGCCCCACGATCCCGGCGTCCGGGTTTCGCGCCCGCCACCGGGCCAGAAGCGCCTCCGGCGGATGATACAGGTGTGCCTTGGGTCCGGAGGAAAAGACCAGGCCGCGGGTCGAAGCCGACGCTTCAATGACGTCGAGCAGATCGTCGATGTTCCGGTTGGCCCGCAAGCTCACCAGCCAGATCTTGGGACGTTGGGGAAAATACCGGGTCAGCCCCAGCGCCAGTGCCTCGAACCCTTCCGGGTTATGGCCGCCGTCAATCAGCAGGTTCTGATCGGCCACATACTGGAACCGGGACGGCCAGTGAACCCGCGCCAGCCCCTGCCGGACCGCCCCGGCGGGGATTTTTCGCCCTGCGGCCTCAAGAGCCGCCAGCACGCCGAACACGGTGGCCATATTCCGCAACTGGTACGGCCCCAGCAGATTGAGTTCATGCCGCTCGCCCGTTCGGGTGTCGCGCAGCCGCTGGCCGCCTTCAATGTCGGCGGACTCCACCTGGAAACGTTCCGGCTCGGCCTCGATCACGGGCACATTCAGGGCCTCGGCACGTCTCAATATAACCCGCCAGGCCTCGGCGGGAATGGCCGGCCCCAGCACCAGCGGAACGCCGGGCTTGAGAATCCCCGCCTTCTCCCCGGCGATTTCGGCCAGCGACTGCCCCAGGCGTTCCTGGTGATCGAGACTGATACCCGTAATCACGGTGATGGTCGGGAAATTAACCACGTTGGTGGAGTCCAGCCGACCGCCAAGCCCCACCTCGAAAACGCTCATCCCCACCCGTTTTTGCTCAAAGATCCGGTAGGCCATGATGTTCAGGAACTCGAAATAGGTGGGCCAGTCGTCGCGGGGCCAGTTCAGGGCGTCAAGATGCCCCTTCAGGAAAGCAACCTCCACCGCAAAGTCTTCGGGGGAAATCGGCTCTCCGTTTACCGCAATGCGTTCCCTCACGTCCACGAGGTGGGGGCTGGTGAAGGTGCCGGGGAGCATGCCCCCGGATTTGAAAATGGCGGTGAGCATGGCCGCCGTAGAGCCTTTTCCGTTGGTTCCCGCAATATGAATCATCGGGAGCCTGTCCTGTGGATTTCCCAGGGTGGCCAGGACAGCCCGAATTCGGGACAACCCCAGCTTCATGGCCGACACATCCAGCCCGTCAAGAAAGGCCAGTGCAGCATCATAGGACAAAGGGGAAGAAACGAGGGTCATGAAGGACTCCGGCACTCAAAGGAACACAATTTTACACGACCTTCGGTTTTAGAGAAAATAAAGCCCTGCCCGGAAAAAACATGCCTTCGCACGCTTGAGGAGTTCTGACTCATGGGACAATTCACCGGCCTCATCGGCATCGCCGCCATTTTTGCGGCAGCGTACCTGATGTCCAACAACCGCCAGGCCATCAACTGGCGCCTGGTCATCAGCGGCATCAGCCTGCAGCTGATCCTGGCCATGTTCATCCTGAAGCTGCCCATCGGCCAGCAACTCTTCCATTACCTGGGGCTGGGAGTGGAAACCCTCCTGAAATTCGCCGACCAGGGCGCCGGCTTTGTCTTCGGCCCGCTGGTGAGCAACCCCGACAAGATGATCGAACTCTTCGGCCCGGCGGGCGGATTTATCTTTGCCTTCAAGCTGGTGCCGACCATTATCTTCGTCGCGGCCCTGGCCTCCATTGCCTATCACATCGGCCTGATGCAGCGCATCGTCAAGGTCATTGCCTGGGCCATCTACCGGATTATGGGAGCCAGCGGTTCCGAGGCCCTCTCCAACGCCGCCAGCGTCTTCGTCGGCCAGGTGGAAGCCCAGCTCCTGATCAAGCCCTACGTTTCCAGCCTGACCATGTCCGAATTGCTGGCCGTCATGGCAGGCAGCATGGCCTGCATTGCCGGGGGCGTAATGGCCGTCTACATCCAGATGGGCATTCCGGCGGAATACCTGATGGCCGCCAGCATCATGGCCATCCCTGGCGCCCTGGTCATCGCGAAAATCGTCTATCCGGAAACGGAGGAGTCCCTCACCAAGGGCGAGGTCACCCTGGAAGTGGAGAAGAAAACCGTCAACCTCATTGACGCCGCCGCTCATGGGGCTGCCGATGGCCTGAAGATCGGCCTCAACGTCTGCGCCATGCTCATCGCCTTCATTGCGCTTATCACCTGCGTCGACTTCTTTATCGGCATGGCGGGCAAGGGGCTTGCCGGGGCGTTCCTGGCTTCGGGCTTCGAGCCGGTGCTGATCGGGCTGGATCTCAACAGCTTGTCCCTCAATGTCCTGCTCGGCAGCCTGTTTTACTACATTGCCCTGATGCTCGGCGTCCCCGCCACGGATGCCGCCACGGTGGGTTCGCTGATGGGCACCAAGATGGTTATCAATGAATTCGTGGCCTACAGCCAGCTGTCGCCCATGCTGGGGCAGGGGGTCCTCGATCCCAAGTCCGTGGCCATCGTTTCTTTCGCCCTCTGCGGCTTTGCCAACTTCAGCTCCATCGCCATGCAGATCGGCGGCATCGGCGAGATGGCTCCCGAACGCAAGCATGATCTGGCCCGACTGGGCATCCGGGCCATGCTCTGCGGCACAATGGCCTCCTACGTCTCCGCCGCCATTGCGGGCATCCTCTTTACGGACCCGGCCCAGGCCGCCAGCCAGTCGGTTATTATTCCGCTGGCCATTATGGCCCTGGCCGCCGCCACAATTATTGCCCTGAACCGGCTGGCCCAAAAACCGGCCCCTGCCGGGGCGGGATCATAGCCGTTTCCGACCGGGGGATACCTTGACCCGTGTTTTTGTTAGAATCTGTTTCACGCACTTGAGGAAACAGAAGAGGGTATTCATGAGCCGTCATGGATTCCACATCAGGAGGGTATTCACATGGTCCAGAGTCTGGAAAGGGAACCGGTAAACGACGTTATGGCAGAGAACGTGTTCAGCACCCCGGATTTGAACAACACCACCGAGCGCTTCCTGGCGCGGGAAATGCTGGGCGTGGTGGAAGCCGCCGCACTGGCTGCCGCCCGTCTGATGGGGATGGGTGACAAGGACGCCGCCGACCAGGCCGCCGTCACCGCCATGCGCCGGACCCTGGGGGATATTCCCATCAACGGCACCATCGTTATCGGCGAAGGGGAGCGCGACGAGGCCCCCATGCTTTACATCGGCGAAAAAGTGGGCCGGGGCAGCCCGGAAATGCCGGACCTCGATATCGCCGTGGACCCGCTGGAAGGCACCAACCTGGTGGCCCACGGGCTGCCCGGCGCGGTGGCCACCCTGGCGCTCGCGCCCGCCGGCGGGCTGTTCCATGCTCCGGACACCTACATGAACAAGCTGGTGGTGGGTCCGGCCTCCAAGGGCAAGATCGACATCAACGCCCCGGTGAAATACAACCTGAGCGTCATCGCCATGAGCCTGAGCCGCCGGATCGAGGACCTCACCGTGGTCATTCTGGACCGACCCCGCCATGCGGAGCTGATTGAAGAGGTTCGCGCCGCGGGCGCCCGGATCAAGCTCATCAGCGACGGGGATATGATGCCCGCCATCGCCGCCGCCGTCAGCGGTTCGGGGATTCATGCCGTCATGGGCGCGGGCGGCGCCCCGGAGGCCGTCCTGAGCGCCGCCGCCGTCAAGTGCCTCGGCGGTGAAATCCAGGCCAGCTTCCGCTGGCGCAATGCTGACGAGAAGCTTCGGGCGGAAAAGATGGGCATTACGGATGTTTCCGAAAGCAAGATCTACTTTACCGATGACCTGGCCCCGGCACAGGAGATCGTCTTTGCCGCCTGCGGCATTACCACCGGCGATTTGCTCAAGGGGGTTTCCTACTTCGGCGGCGGGTCCCGGACCCACAGCCTGATTATGACCTACAGCACCGGCCTGGTCCGGTTCGTGGACACCATCCACATGAACCGGGAGAACCCCCAGCCCATCAAGTTGTAGTCGCGGTTTCAAAAGCCTGAAAACGCTCCTCTGACCGGGGAGCGTTTTTGCGTCAGCGCCAGTTCTGAAAGAGGAAATCCGTGATCTCCGGACCGAAGAACAGTACGGTCAGCGAACCGAGAATCAGCGCCGGCCCCAGGGGGAGGTAGGTAAAGGTCTGGTTGTGTTTCATGCGGCGCAAAAAGACGACCAGCGCCCCGATGGTAATGGCGAAGCTGGCCAGAATCAGGATGGAACGCAGGCCGGGTTCCAGGGGCACATTCACCAGCCAGACCGGGGCCAGGCCGAAGAATACCCCGGCGGCGCCTGACCCCAGGGAAATGTAATCTTTGTTCTTGATCCATTGGTAAACCAGCACCGGGATAGCGGGGATGGACTGGAAAATAAAGCCCAGCAACAGGGCAATCAGCATCAGCTGCCAACCCACGAAAGCGCCCACGCCCATCATCAGGTGGGTGTCGCCATGGCCAAAGCCCTCGGTGCCAAAGGCCATTTCGCTAAAGAGAATCAGTCCCTCGAAAACCAGGAACGCTGCCAGCACGGCAATAACCGCCGAGATGAAGACATCGGGGAGCTGGAAGACCACGAAATCCTGGTAGTGTTCCGCCCGCCCGCCGATATCGAAGAAGTTGTACACCAGCCCCACCGGGATGAGGGACAGGGAATTGATCTGGAAAATCAGGCTTTCCTTGAGATCCGTGAGGAAAATGACCACGAGATTGCAGGCCAGAAAGAGCAGAAACAGGGTCTGGAGCGTCAGCCCGGCGTACCAGACCACCGCCACGAACAACAGGCCGGTGGCCAGCTCGGCCAGAGGGTATTCCAGGCCGATGGAGGCCTTGCACTGGCGACACTTGCCCCCCAGCAGCAGGTAGGAGACGAGGGGAATATTGTCGGCCTTGCCGATGGGGGTCTTGCAGGCCACGCAATGGGAGGGCGGATTGATGACCGACTGGTCCGTCAGGAACCGGTGGGCAACGACATTGAGGAAGCTGCCGAAACACAGCCCCACGATGAACGCCAGTCCCAGGATAAAGGGCTGCAGTTGCGGGTCCAGTTCAGGCATGGGGAGCATGGGGTTGCTCTCAACTCTCTCGAAAAATTTTTACTGCTTAAGGTCCACGGCATCGGGTTGCAGGTTCTCGGACAGGATGTCCAGGGCCTTTCTCAGGCGGCGGCTCACCTGCATCTGGGAGATGCCCAGCACCTTGGCGATTTCCGTCTGGCTCATATCCTCGTAGTAGGTCATGCACACCACCACCTGAAGCTCCTCCTTCAGGGTATCCAGGGCTTTTTCCAGGGTGATCCGGTTTTCGCGGTTCTGGGCCAGTTCAAAATACTTGTCGTCCACCAGCTTCTCAATGTAAACCACATCCGTGCTGCCCCCCGTCAGGAACTGGTCCAGGGACAGGGGCTGGCGGCGGCGCTCCACCTCCTGGGCCTGGGTCACCTTGTCCACCGGGCACTGAAGCTCCTCGGCGATTTCAAGATCCGTGGGCATCCGGCCCAGCTCATCGGAAAGTTTCTGGACAATCTGGTTAACGCGGTAGTACAGCTCGTAGATCTGGCGCGGCGCCTTGATCATGCTGGTCTTGTCGCGCAGGTAGTGGCGGATTTCACCGGTAATAAGATACGTCGCGTAGGTCTTGAAACTGGTGCCCGCCGTGGGATCGAACTTTTCGACGGCTTTCATCAGGCCGATGTTGCCCACCTGCAGGATGTCGTCCACCGGGTCGGTGCTTCGCCGGGCGAGGCCGTGGGCGATTTTTTTGACGTAGGGCATCGCCTGTTCGATGATCTTGTCGCGAAGGCGCGTCCGGCGCGGATGGCTCTCGTCGAGCAGGGCGTATTCACAGAGCATGTCATCCAGCTCCGGGGTAAATACGTCATCCATCGACTTTTCTCGCGATTTTTCTCTGGGCATAGGCAAACCTTGAAAACGGATACCCGCGCACTTCCCTATATAGGGTGATTATAACATTTTTTACGGCTTCCCCGCCCCGCAGCTTCTCAAGATCCTCCGATCCGACGATCGTCGCCGCAGCCTGCTTTCAAATTCCCAGGGTTGATTTTATGATGCTGACTTTCTATAACTAGGAGGGTTTCCCATAATGCCCTGCTCTTTTAAAAACCACGAAAGGTGCGCACCGTGGAACGTGTCCTCCAGAAGAAGAAAACCGTCATCCTGGCCCAGCATCATGGCTTCTGCCACGGGGTAAAAAAAGCCGTGGACAAGACGATGGATACCGGGCAGACCAGCGAGAAGCCGGTTTACGTTCTGGGCCAGCTGATCCACAACCAGCAGGTCATCGACAAGCTGGCCGATGAAAGCATCCAGACAGTCGCCTCCCTGGATGAGGTCCCCGACGGCAGCGTCTGCGTTATCCGGACCCACGGCGCCGCCCCGGAACTGGTGGAGGCCGCCGAAGCGCGGGGCATCGAAGTGAAGGACGCCACCTGCCCCGACGTGCGCCTGGTTCAGAACAAGGCCATCGAGCTGGCCGAGGAAGGTTACACGGTTGTCGTGGTGGGCAAGATGGACCACCCGGAGATTATAGGCATCACCGCCCATGCCCGGCGGGTGGGTGGCGCAAAGATTGTCGCCATCAACACAGTGGAAGAGATCGCCGAAAAGCTGAAGGATCTGCCCCGGCGCCGCATTGGCGTGGTGTCGCAGACCACCCAGAAGGAAGAGAACTTCTTCGAGATGGTGAAAGAACTCTCGAAAGTGGCCAAAGAGCTGAAGGTGTTCAACACCATCTGCCCGGCCACGTTCTTCCGGCAGAACGCCGCCCTGGAACTGGCGGGTAAAGTGGACTTCATGGTGGTGGTCGGCGGCAAGAACAGCTCCAACACCACCCACCTGGCGGAAATCTGCCGCACCGAGGGCACCGGCACGGTGCATATCGAGACTTACAAGGAACTGGAAGGCAACGCCGAGCTGGATCGGGCCCAGACCGTCGGGGTGACGGCGGGCGCATCCACCCCGGACTGGCTGGTTCAGGAAGTGATTGATTACATTCAGTCCCTGTAGTAAAACTGTAGGACCCTGTTGTATACCAACCGGGACGTAAGGAAGGAGAACCCATTTATCGTGACGTCTAGTGTGATTGAAAAAACCGAAGCCCTGCGCGAGGATTTCGCCCGGCTTCTGGAACAGAGTTTCGAAGCCGAACTCAAGCCCGGCACCATCACTGTCGGAGAAATTCTCAGACTCGAAAAGGACGGCCTGCTGGTGGATGTCGGCGGCAAGTCCGAAGGCTTCGTTCCCCTCAAGGAAATCAACGGCTGCTATAACCTGGAAGACCTGAAGAACACGTACAAGATCGGCCAGGTCAAGGAATTTTTCATCCTGAGAGAGGGTGGCGACGAGGATGCGCTCTACTACATCCTCTCCATCCGCCGCGTGGCCGCATTCAAGAACTGGGATCAGCTGAAAGAGCTGAAGGAAGAGAACGCCACGGTGGAAGTTACCGTCACCGGGTCCACCAAGGGCGGCATTCTCGTCAACGTGCTGGAACTCAAGGGCTTCATCCCCGCCAGCCAGATCCGCGTGGCCAAAACCCTGGGCGAACTGGTGGGCGAAAAACTGCCGGCCAAGATCCTGGAAGTGGACAAATCCAAAAACAAGCTGATCCTCAGCAACCGGGCCGCCGTCTTTGAAGCCAAGGCCGCCATGCGGGCCGCCACCCTGAAACAGCTCGATGAAGGCGACATTGTGGAAGGCGAAATCGTGAAGGTCACCGATTTCGGCGTTTTCGTGGACATCAACGGCATCGACGGCCTGCTGCCCCTGTCGGAAATTTCCTGGCGGCGCATCAACCACCCGTCGGAAGTGCTTGAGCTGGGCCAGCGCCTCCAGGTGCGCGTTCTCACCGTGGACCAGGAGCTGCAGCGCATCAGCCTCAGCAAGAAGCGGCTGGAGGAAGACCCCTGGGATACGGTTCACGACCATTTCGCCGTGACGGACGAAATCGTGGGACGTGTCTCCAAGATGCTGACCTCCGGCGTGCTGGTGGAACTCACCCCCGGCGTGGAAGCCTACTGCGCCTTTGGCTCCAACGGCAAGTACTTCTACCTCAACGAGTCCTACCGGTTCCGCATCGTCTCCATCAACGCGGACGATCGGCGCATCACCCTGGAGTATCTGGCCGACGCCTAGTTTGACACCGTTTTTTCCTTTAGGTTACACTGAACCCACTTTGGGTTAGACGACCAGATTCAGACAGATTAAAAGGACATCGACGACCATGTACGCCATCGTCAATCTCAACGGAAAACAGTACGAAGTTCAAGAAGGCCGGTACATCGACGTGGACCGCCTGGCCCAGCAACCCGATGAGGCGGTTGAAATCGGCAACGTGTTGATGGTGGTGGACGGCGAGAACTCCCTCGTCGGCGCTCCCTTCGTGGACGGCGCCACCGTGAGGGCAAAGGTCCTCAACCACTTCCGTGGCCCCAAGGTGCTCGTCTACAAGATGCGCTGCAAAAAGGGCTACCGCCGCAAGAACGGACACCGGCAGGAAATGACCCGGCTCCAGATCGAGGACCTGGTTTTCCCCGGCAAGAAAGCCTCCGCCAAGCCCGCCAAACAGGAAAAGCCCGCCAAGGCGGAGCCTGTAGCTGCCGAGGCCACGGTTGAAGCCCCGGCTGAGACGCAGGAGTCCAAGGCCAAGACGGCAAAGAAAGCGTCCGAAGCGAAAGCCGGGGCCAAGAAGTCCGAGGCCAAATCGGAAGCCCCGTCCGGGAAAAAGCCTGCCGCCAAGAAACCGGCGAAAAAGAAGACCGAGAAAGAGGAATAACCCGCCATGGCACATAAGAAAGGTGTAGGTTCAACCAAGAACGGACGCGACAGTCATTCCAAACGGCTGGGCGTCAAGAAATTCGGTGGTGAGCGTGTGCGGGCCGGTAATATCCTGGTTCGCCAGCGGGGCACCAAGTATCACCCCGGTGCCAATGTGGGCCGCGGCGGTGACGATACCCTGTTCGCCCTCGTCGATGGGGCCGTCCAGTTCACCAAGAGCCGGAAACTCACGAAGATTCATATCATTCCCGCCTAGGGCCAATCGACATTTAAGATAAATCAACCCGTGTCATTCCGGACGCCGATAGCCGTAAGTGAGGCCCAAAGCCGAGCTGTACGGTCTTCAGCCCTTCGCGAGGAACGAGCGTTAGGGATATGGGTGAGCCGGAATCCATTGACCGGGAATGCGGGGAATGGATTCCGTTGGAATTTATCCCTGCGAAGGCAGGGACGGGAATGACAGCAGAGAGCATGCTTCAGGTTTAAATGTAGCGTATCTCTGCAATACGTGACTGACCGAGCAGCGAAAGCAGCGCTGGCAGCAGGTTTGAAGGCCGAATACCGTCCGGCCCTAGCGGTAATGACGCTTAAAGCCATACGGGTTGAAGTTCTCTCCGGCAACTTCCGGCGGAAGTCCCCTGCTGCGGGGAGCTTCTTCCGTTTCGAGGCCAGGTTGCGCGGGGGAGGATTCCGTCTGCCGGTGGGATGATTGATCCGGGATTTTTGTCCCCTTTTCGGGAACAGCTTTCGTGGACGGCTTATGGGTGCCTTCTTTGCGCAGGGCCTGCTCCAACCGGGCCCCCTCTTCCACGGCGTCGGCACAATCGGCGCAGAACCGGCCCTTCTGTCGTGAAAGCGGGGTAATCCGACTGCACCGATAACAGTGGACCATCACGGAAGCCGCCGCCGTTCCCAGCCCGCCCTCATAAATCATGGCCTCGATATCACGCTCCACCACGTCGCAGGCCCTGGCAATCTCCTGAATGGTCTGCCCCGGATTCTGGTGCAGGTAATCATAGACCCGGTGGGTGGCCTCCTGGATTTCCCGTGCGCAAACCTTGCAATAGGCCTCCCCCTGCCGCCGGAAAACCTGGCCACACCGCCTGCAATTGATAATGCTTCCGGAAGTCTGATGCTGTCTTTCCACCGCGTCTCCTTGTAATATCAGGCCGAGAAGACCCGTTTGAACCCGTAATGTTGTATCCGTTCCATCCCGGTCATACCGCGTTTGGCGGTTTCCAGCTCAAGGACATCCAGGACAATGTCCTCGTCAGTCTGCTGAAGGATTTCCATGATCTCGATAAAGTCGGCAGAGAACGGACTGCTTCCCGGTGAAACACCCAGCCGGGCCTGCAAATGATTCGGCAGGGGGCCGAAATGTTTGCGGTAGGTATCGAGTTCGCAGAGCACCTTTTCATAGAGAGAGCGGGGAACCATTTCCTCTTCGGCAGCCGGGGTGGACGGAATCTCTGTACTTTCTCCGGAATGCCGCTGTGATGAACCCGGCACCGAATCCTCCGGCAAGGGCTGGGGTACCGGCGGCTCTTTCTCCAGCAGGACAACAACCTGATCGAGACAGGTCACACAGATAGGCTCCACCGAATCCGGATTTTTCAGCCGGACGGTGCAAACGTGGCATGTCCCCCGCTTCCAATAGACCAGTTCGTTCACGTCTCCCGTCCCCAGACGGTATTCCAGCGCTTTCTCCAGACGCTTCATGTTCAGCGGGCTTTTGCTCCCCAGTGACTCAAAGTCCACATGGCCCATCAGCTTTGAAAGCTTCTGGTAGTAGAACTCATACATTTCATGTTCCTGGTCCAGGCAGGTCGTACAGATCTGCACACTGCCCTTTTTGCGGAAAGGCTTGCCGCACTGGGAACAGTTCAGGATATCCAAAATGACACAACGCTCCACTGTGAAACCGGTTATCAATCATGCTATCGGCAATAGATAAGAAAACATTTAGAAATTGCCGGGTTCAGGACGGCAAAAAGGCTACAGATTGTTTACATTACACCTGTGCCAGCCACCGCAGGGATTCGCGCAATACGGCTTCAGACGAGGGGGTCGGCTCGATCATTTCCTGCTGGACCGCCCGCAGACTGTGACGGATCTCCTCGTGGGTATAACCCAGGGACAGCAGCACCGTTTCCGCCTCCACAAACGCCTCGGTTTCGGGCAAGGGCGCCAGTACCGCACCGTTCTCCGGCTCCAGGGGTGCTGAAACATCCCGCCAGGCGATCATTTTCTCCTTCAGTTCCAGGGTGATCTTCTGGGCCAGCTTGGGGCCGACCCCCTTGGCGGCGGTCAGGGGCTTGTAGTCACCAGAAACAACGGCTTGGACAATCTCCGGCACCGAAAGATCCGAGAGCAGCGCCAGCGCCACCCGGACCCCCACGCCGCTGGCACTCTGGAGGATGTTGAAAAGGTCCCGCTCCTCCTTGGAGATGAACCCCACCAGGGACATGGCATCTTCGCGGACGATCAGGCTGGTAAAAACCCGGATTTCCTCGCCCACCATCCCCGCCAGGGCCACGGAACGGGTATTGGTCAGAATTTCATACCCCATGCCCTGGACGTCCACGATGAGAACCGCCCCCCGTGGAGACTGGGAAACCTTGGCGGCAAGAAGTCCTCGGACAAACGTAATCATAGTCCCATCATACCAGAAGCCCTACCAGCCATGCTGGCCAATCAGGGGCACGAACCGGACATCGCCGAAAGAAACCCGGCGAATGGTCTGCGGGGTCCGCTCCATCATGACCAGTTCCTGGTTGTCCGCGTCACTGCCCACCGGCACCAGCAGGCGGCCATGATCGACATTGAGCTGGTTCATCAGGGGCGCCGGCACCTGGGGGGCGCTGGCGGTCACGATAACAGCATCAAAGGGCGCCTGCGAAGGCCAGCCCCGCGTACCGTCCCCAATCTTGAAATGGACGTTGGCATAGCCCAGTTCGCCCAGCACCGCCGCAGCCCGCTCGGAGAGTTCCCCATGGCGTTCGATGGTGTAGACCTCGTCGAAGAGTTCGCAGAGGACCGCCGTCTGATAGCCGGAACCGGTGCCGATTTCCAGCACCTTGCGCCTCGATTCCGGCTGCTCTGATCCGGAAACCAGCGCCTGGCTCATAAGCGCCACCATATAAGGCTGGGATATGGTCTGATCACTGCCGATGGGGAGAGGGGCATCGGCATAAGCCCGGTCCCAGAGATCGGGGGGAACAAACGCATGGCGGGGCACCCGGCGCATGGCCTCCAGAACCGCCGGATGCCGGATATCGCGGGCCGCCATCTGCTCCTCGACCATCCGATCCCGTTCCTGGTCAAACATCCGCCCATTCCTCCAGCAAGGCCTCTGCGACCCGTATATCGCCCGGGGTCGTAATTTTCAGGTTCCGCGCCTCGCCCTCAACAATGGCGATCTCACCCAAACCGGCCAGTTCCACCAGTTGAACATCATCGGTCACGGCCTGATCCGGCGGCACCGAATCATGGGCCTGGGTCAGCACGCTTCGCCAAAACACCTGGGGAGTCTGGGCCTGCCACAACCGACGACGATCCACGGTCGCCTTGACCCGGCCCGTTTCCGGGTCCGCCTCTTTCACCGTATCCACCACGGGAATGGCCACCAGGATCGAAAGATGCACCCCGGCCTCGACCCGCCGGACGGCCTCATTCACGATGGCCGGACGGATCAGGGGGCGGGCGGCATCATGGACCGCCACGATGTCCGCGGACTGAGGGGCCGCCGCCAGCCCAAGCCGGACCGACTCCCGCCGGGTCGCCCCCCCCGGCACGAACAGCACGGGTTTTCGCGGACGAACTTCTTCCAGGGCAGCCTGATACACTGCCAACTGGTCGGGATGGGCGGCAACCACCGCCCCGTTGATACGCTCCGATGAAAGCAGGGCCTGGAGAGTATGAACCAGCACCGGCTTTCCGGCAAACCTGGCCAGCAATTTGTCTGCGCTCTGGGAAAACCTCTGGCCCCTGCCTCCTGCCGGAACCACCGCCCATGCTTCACCCATGAGCCACCACCCCGTCAAAGTGCTGATACGTCCGATCGTTCTCCAATCGCTCAGATTGACCGCTTCTGTCCAGAACAACAGCGCCGTTTCCTTCGAGGACCCGGCCAATAACAGTGAAATCCGTTTCAATCCCCGCCACGGAGGGCACCGTGGCCACCAGCTGAAAGTCCTCACCGCCGTATAATACGGGCGCCATCGGGACCGTGCCGGTGGCCTCCGCGAAAGCGCGAATTTCCGGGTGAACGGGTATTCGTTCCGCCTGGACCTCCAGGCGAACACCGCTGGCGGCGGCAATTTTCAACAGGGCATCCGCCAGGCCGTCGCTACTGTCCATCAGCGCATACCGGGGAAAACGGCTCGAAAGCAGCAAACCTTCGCGCACCCTGGGAACCGGTCGCAGGTGGGCCTGCCGGGAATCCGGGTATCCCGGCAGATTCCTCCGGAACACCGCCAGCCCGACCGCACTCAGGCCATGCCAGCCAGTGGCAATGATGAAATCACCGGGCCGCGCCCCGCTTCGAAGCCCCAAGGCGTAGCCATCCGGCAAACACCCAATGACGGTGATGTTGACGGTCAGCTGATCCGCCCCCACCGTGTCTCCACCGATGATTTTCGCACCGTAAGCCTGTGCCATTCCCCGCAAGGCATCATAAAATTCCCGGATGAAGGCGGCATCAGCCAGGGATTGGGGCAATCCCAGGGAAATGAGCAGGTAGCGGGGCAGCCCCCCCATTGCCGCGATGTCGCTGATATTGACGGCGAGGGCCTTCACCGCCACATCGGCGGGCGAAAAATAGTCCAGGCTGAAATGGTGGCCGGCCACCAGCATGTCCGCAGTGAAGACGAGCCTGGAAGCAGCGTCATACCAGGCATCATCAGCCAGTACCTCCGGCTCCGGGAGCAGGGTACCGATGATTTCCAGGATATCGCGCTCTTTCATTGGGATTTTCCGGGGCGGCTGCGCCAGTTTCCTTGCAATGGGTCCATCTTACCGTCCGGGAAAAATATATCAAGAATCCAGCCGGCTCGCCGATAATCCATTTACAGGCACAAGCATTCGAACGATTAAGAAGAATCCACAATTTATGAGATTATGAGAGAAGAAAACTCAGTGGGCCATTGGCACCGGCAGCGGGGGCAAACCCTGGTCGAGTACGTTATGGCGGGCGGGTTGATCGCCCTGGTCGGCTTGGGCGCCTTGGTTTTCCTGTCCGGGTCGCTGCAAAGCATGTTGCCGGACCTGCTCAACCGCATTTTTGGTGATGCCCCGGTGACAGTAGCCCATGCCCCCAGCGCGGAGCCGTTGGGAACCATGCCCACCGCACCGTCTGGAATTCCGGGCACCGTTAAGATCACCTTGGCCAACGGGGAAACTGTCACCCTTCCAGGCTTCCCAGGAAGCACCTCGCAAGCCGTGGAAACCGCCGGCATTAACGGGGCCACGAAAACCCTGCTGGCCAACATGCAAACATTCATTGACAAGCTGGAAACCGCCGGGGATCTGACCCCTGAGCAGGTGAACATGCTGCGGGATTTGGCCAACGCTGGCCATGAGGTGGCCGAGGTGGAACGGATGCTGGAGGAGGCCGCCATTGCTTCCGGCGCCGACATCAATGCCTACCGCAACATGACCCTAACCTACAAAGGCGAGACCCACACCGTCACTGAATGGGGCAACTTAATCGGCTATAAGGGCGAAAAAATCGACACCTTTGCGAAAAACCCCTTTGACCGCTCCAAAATGGACTACGCCGACAGCCCCATCGGCATCTTTTCCCTGCGCTATGAAGAGGCCTTGAAAAAAGGCGCCATGGACGACCCTGCCATCAAGACGGTGGTCACTTACCTGGCCAGCGAGATCCTCCTCATTGCCGGGATGGCCGAATACCAAGTGGACAATATGATCACAACCGATGATCTCGCCAGCGGTGCCGCCTCCAAACTGACTCACCTGGATTCCGGCAGCATCTGCAATACCGGCGGCGGCGAAGACACGGGCGTCTACTGCCCCCAGTAAATTATCAGGCGTTCAGGTACAGGCGCTGGCCCACCGGATTCATCTGACCGCCAAAACCGGGCGCATGGCCCACGTTCTGCGGGTTGGAGATATCCACACCCTTGACCGCCTCCAGGCCGTTGGCCTGGTAGGAACCGAACTTGGTGGACGCCGTGGGTCCGGCGGAAATGCTTTCAAACGGATTGGAGCCGCCTGCAAACGGATTCTGATGGCCGGCCTGATGACTGCCGGTCTGCTGGCCGCCGAAACCAAGTTCGCGGCCCGGCTCCTGCGGTCTGGCCTGCTGACTCCCGCCCGCCTGCTGCGCACCACCGAGGGCACCCTGAAAGGCGACGTTCAGATCCTGGGGTCTGGGTAAGCCGATTCTTGTCATTGTTCCCTCTAATTTCTGTTGCCTTCAACCGCGATATGCGCGTAGCTCCAACTAATAGAATAAAACCCATCATACGGCCCGAATTGTTCTCTACACGCGAGATTTAAGATTCCCTTAAGAATGCCTTCAAGATTCTTCAAATTCACCTCAGCCTCCTTGCATTAACACGTTGGGAAATAAAAAAAGGGAAGCCCGTGCCCGTGAAGGACGGGCTTCCCTTATGCTTGAGGGGTGTGAACCCTCAAACGGAACGGCATCGTTGTGTGTGGCAAGAGTTCTTACGAACTGCTTAGCATTTCCGATTCTCCTTGCAGTTCGCGGAGTCTCGCCGTCATCTCCCGGCCCTCCTCGCAGCCCGGCTCCAGGGAGTCGAGCGCCTGACGGACCAGAGAAATCTCTTTGGACAGCAGGTGGCGCTCCTCCTGCGCCAGGGTCTCGCGCAGACGAATCTTGCGCATTTCCAGGTTCTCAATTTCCAGCAGAAGCTTCAGGTACTGGTGCGAGCAGGGGTCCACCCCGGCCTGGCGCCGCAGCGCCCCCTGGATCTGATCCTCCAGGATAAAGGCTTCCAAATCTTTCTCGATTCTTCGCCCCTGGCGCAGCATGTCATAACACCAGAGCAAGGCATCGCGGTGCAGCCGACAGGTTGACGGTCGGGCGCTGGAGAGATCCAGCGATTCCAGATGGGCAATATCCCGGCTCGTCTGCTGGATGGACTCGCGCACCTTGCGCAGACGGGTCAGCACGCAGACACCGTTAACGTCACGCAGTCCCATTTCCAGGCTCTGACGGCGCTCCTGCTGCTGAAGCTCCTCCTCTGCCAGCAGCGGCGGATTGGCCGTATCGGCCAAGGCCTCGCCATCGGGCCGGGGCAGGTTCAGATCGTAGGCAATGGCGTCGAGCAACTCCCCGATGGTGGTGCCAACCTTGGACAGCACCATCTTCAGGGGCGAAGCATCCAGGCCCGCCCGCCGGGCATAGCGCATGGGGACGCCCAGAGGCGCCAGTTCGGCGCGGCTACCGGAAATACGACCCAGAAACCGGTCCACTTCTTCGCCCAGGTGGACATGGCTGGTTGTAAGTGAAGACAATAGCTGTCCTCCCCCGACTTGTTGGCCCAAACCGAGTTGCGGGTGCGATTCCCCTTTATTGTGATCCACCATCGTTTGACATCCTTCCCGAAACCTTAACCGTCTCCAATTTCCGTCAAGGTCCAGAAGTATGCCGTCGAAAACTCAAACCTGTCTGCTTCTTGATGTCCTCCTTTTGGACATCCTGTCTGCATACCGTGGATGGTAATTCATACTATACCATCACGCTTGAGGAAAGCCTTCGCATGTTAATGATTTTTTTAAACTTGCCTTCACACAACCGGCTTCAGCGCAGCGTGTCCATCCCGCCGAAGAGGGTGACCACCGTATCGACGAGCACCATGCCGATGGGTCCGAAAATGGTGACGAAGATGGCGGGGAACAGGAAGACGTAGATGGGGATGACCATCTTGACCGGGATCTTGTTGGCCTTCTCCTCGGCCTTCTGCAGCCGCTTGACCCGCAGGGTGTCCGCCTGCACCCGCAGGGTATGGGCCACGCTGGATCCCATCTCGTAGGCCTGCACCAGGGCGTTGATGATGGTGTTGAAGTCATCCACCCCGGTGCGTTTGGCCATGTCCAGCATGGCTTCCTTCCGGGGGCGGCCAAAAGCCACGTCCTTGTTATAGCGCAACAACTCCTCGCGCAGATAGGTGGAGGTCTTGGCCGTATTCATGTTGGCAATCTTGGAAATGGCCATATCCAGGCCCAGCCCAGCCTCCACACAGATCACCAGAACATCGAGAAAATCAGGGAGACTTTTCTGGATGCTCTCCTGACGCTTGCCCGCCTGCTGCATCAGCCAGACCAGGGGCAGGCCGTAACCCGCCAACCCGAAGATCAGGGAAATTGCCACCCCAATGCCCCAGTCTACCCGGCCAATGAGGGTGGTCACCGCAAACAGGAACCCAAAGATGACAATGCTGGAAAGGAGTTGAATCCCCAGAAACACCTTGGGGTAGTGGGGTTTGAGGAATCCGGCCTGAACCAGCTTCGATTTGACGAACGACTTGCTGCCCAGGGGGATGAACTGCTGGGTCTGGTCAAAAATCCGGGTGGCCAGCGGAAAGACGACCCGCTCGGTGAAGGATTTCTCCAGATCCTTCTTGCGCAGGAGCTTTCGGGCATCTTCCGGCTGGGCGGTACCGCCCAGCTTGCTGACCCGCTCCGCCACCTCCTTGTTCTCACTCTGGTTCAGCACCGCCGCCCCCACCAGCATGCCAAGGAAGGCGACCACACAGATTACCAGCACTATCATCTCCATCGGGCTACACCTCGATCTGCACGATTTTGAAAAGGACACAGATGCCAATAGCCATCCACACCCCAGCGGCAATGAGGATGATGATACCGATGGGGTTGATCACAAACTTGGTGACCGGGTCCGGGAGAAACAGGTAGATGAGTCCCATCAGGAAAAAGGGCACACAGGTGACAATGCCGGCGGACAGCTTGCCCTGGGCCGAAATGGCGGATACCTTGCGCTTGAGCTTGTAGCGTTCGCGGATGGTATGGCTCAGGTTGCCCAGCAACTCGGCCATATTTCCGCCGGTTTCCTTCTGTATGAGCAGCGCCGTCACAAACAGGTCCACGTCGGGGGAGGGAATTCGCCGCGAAAGGTTGTAGAGGACGGTTTCCTGGTTGGCCCCCAGGTTCATCTCCGCGGCAATCTTGCCGAACTCCGTGCCCCAGGGATCGTCAAAGTTGTCCGCAATGGTCTGGATGGCCCGGTTAAACCCGAAGCCGGTCTTGAAACAGCTGATAAGCGCATCCAGGATATCGGCAAACTGGGCCGCCGCCTTGCCCATCCGCAGCCAGATCTTGATGTTGAGCATGGCCACGGGCAGAAAAAGCGCCGCACCGCCGGCAAGAACGGCCACCACCGGGTGCTGGCCCAGAATGAACATGACGAAAAGAAACCCCACCACGGCGGTGCCCACGCACATCAGGATAAACTCATTGACCCGGATGGCCATGTTGGCCCGTTCCAGATCCGTTTCGATCCGGTCCATGAAGGTTTCATCTTCATCAGGCCGTTTGCGTCGCTTGAGCACCACGTCGTCGTGAGGGCGCATGGAAAGCCCCACACCCTGAACCCGGCCCGTTGGCGAGGTAATCACCTCCTGCACACGCTCACGCGCCTGCACCGTCCGCTCAAAAAACATCTTGTAAATGCCCATCAGGAACAGAAAAACCGTTCCTGCCACAATGAGGATCAGGATGTTATCTGCATTCATAGCACTCACTCATACCCGGCAAATTCGGGGCCCTCAATTGTTGTTTTCCACTGCCGCCCGGATTTCAAACCCGGCTTTGATTCTAGATTTCGAACATGGCCATATCGACCTCAACCCCCTCGGCAATGAGGGTTTCCAGAAACTTGGGCCGTACACCCGTATACTTGAACTCACCCACAATCTTGCGGTCCTCATCCAGGCCGTACTGCTGGAAGATGAAGATATCCTGCAACAAAACCACGTCGCCCTCCATGCCCACCACCTCGGTGATGTTCATCACCCGGCGGCTGCCGTCACTGAGACGCGCAGCCTGCACGATGACGTTGACGGCGGAAGCGATCTGCTCCCGAATGGCCTTCTGGGGCAGGTCATAGCCGGCCATCATCACCATGGTCTCCATACGGCGGATGGCGTCACGCGGGTTGTTGGCGTGAAGCGTCGTCAGCGAACCGTCATGACCCGTGTTCATAGCCTGAAGCATGTCCAATGCCTCACCGCCACGGCATTCCCCTAGAACAATCCGCTCAGGACGCATACGCAGAGAGTTCTTTACCAGTTCGCGCTGGGTGATCTCACCCTTGCCCTCGATGTTGGGCGGACGGGTTTCCATTCGGGCCACGTGACGCTGCTGCAGTTGCAGTTCCGCCGTGTCCTCAATGGTGACAATGCGTTCGCCATCAGGAATAAAACTCGACAGCACGTTCAGCAGGGTGGTTTTACCAGACCCCGTTCCACCAGAGATGACGATATTCAGCCGGGCTTCCACGAAGCCGCGCAGCAGGGATGCCGCCTGTTCAGTGAGCGTCCCGAAACCGATGAGGTCGTCGATCTTGAAGGGATCTTTCGAGAATTTCCGAATGGTGACCAGGGGGCCATCCAGGGCCAGCGGCGGAATGACGCAGTTGAAACGCGATCCGTCCTTCAGCCGGGCGTCGCACAGGGGTTGGGTTTCATCCACGCGACGGCCCACGGCGGACACGATACGGTCAATCACCTGGAGCAGGTGAGCATCGTCCTTGAAACGCACGTCAGACTCGTGGACCTTACCCTTGCGCTCGATGAACACCTGGCGGGGGCCATTGATCATGATCTCGGTGATGCTGGGATCGCGCAGCAAAGGCTCCAGCGGTCCCAGGCCCATTGTTTCGTTGAGGATCTCCTCCACCAGGCGCTCCCGGTCGGAGGAGGTCATCAGGGCCTCCTCCTCCATCAGCAGCTGGCTGATGGCGTGCTTGATCTGAAGGCGCAACTGGGCGTCATTCCCCTCGGCGATCCGGGTGAGATCGATCTCCTCAATGAGCCGCCGGTGAATCTTCGCCTTGAGGTCCGTTTCCGAATCCTCCTTCACGTCCGCATAGGGGTCCTTCGTCGGCTTGAAGGTCTCCTTCTTGAGCGGCGGCATGGGAGGAGCCGAAGCAGCGGGTTTTTCCACGGCCTCGGCAGCCGGTGTCTCACCGGATTCCTTGTCGTCAGGCCCTTTACGGCCCCATTTACCCCAGTTCTGTTTTGCGAATGACATCCGTCGGGCTTCCTTTTTTCTTGATACCCGTAAAGAGTTTGCCCAGCAGACCACCCTTCTCCTCGGACGGCTCCGCCTGCACGTTTTCACCGCTTACCATCGACGCCAGCTGGCGGATGGCCTTGACCAGCTCGTCGTTGGGCTTCACCTTGGCCAGGACACAGCCCAGGCTGTTGGCCTCCACGTTGAGTTCCCAATTGTTGGGAAGCCGGGCAAAGATGGGGTAGCCGAACTGCTCCTCCACGCTTTCATTGCTCATGCCGTAGGCGGCCTTGCGGGTCCAGCGGTTCATCACCAGCTTGACCTTGCCCATGTCCAGGTATTGGCGGGCGAGATCCAGGTACTGGCGCGTCCGCGACAGGCTGGGAATATCCAGGCTGGCCACCAGCAGGATGAGATCCGAGCGCTCGATCATATACTGGTGGTAGGGGTCCAGCACATGGGTCGGCAAATCCACCACCACATGGGTATAGTGGTCCGCCAGAAAACTCACCGTCCGCTCCAGCAGTTCCGGAGAAATCATGTCGTGATCGTCAAGAACGCTCTTGCTCCCCACCACCACGTGCAGACCGCTTTCGTGAGCCACGGGAATCCGTTTCATCAGCTGGATATCCAGTTCATCGGGGTTGGTGTCCGACAGATCGCCCACGGCATAGCTGGGGTTGAGGTTCAGCATCACCGCCGTGTTGCTGAAAACCTGGTCCAGGTCGAAGAGGACCACAGAGGCGCCGTCCTGCTCACCCAACTCGTAAGCGAGATTCACCGCCACGGTGGAGCAGCCGGACCCGCCCTTGGCTGAGAACACGGTGATGAGCTGCCCCTTCTCCTTCGGCTGGGAGGGTTCCTGCTTGCCCCGGTTGATCATGGCCAGGTACTTGCGCAGGGCCAGTTCCAGCTTTTCCTCCTCGTCGGGGTACTGGATGAACTCCTTGGCGCCGTTTTTCACCGCATCCAGAATGGTCTGGTGATCCAGGGTGCGGTGCAGGGCAAAAATCGTGCAGGGACTGTCCGGGTTCATGCTGATGGTCTGCATAAACAGCCCGCCGTCGAGTTCGCGTCCGGTCAAATCGATAACGATGATATCCGGGGCCGCCTGCTGGCATTTCATGGCTGCGTCGGACAGTTCCAGCACAACACCGTCAAAGTCGATATAGTCCAGCCCCTGCAACTGCGAATACAGTGCAGATCGTGTCTCCTCAGAGCTTGCGACGGCGACGACCTTCAGGTTCTGCATGATGAGTACGACAAAGGTTTGCTGGCTTCCTCAATAGCGGGATCGAACAGGAACGTTGCTCGAAAAACGCTTAGTATCACTATCGGCAGGGTCCGGCAATTCTTTACCGGACCCTGCCCATTCTTCATCTGGAAGAGGCGGCTGGCGTATTGGGCACCATCATCACTTCAGGCTGGATGATGACCACCATCTCCCGGTCCCGGCGATCCGACCACTTGTTGCGGAAAAAGGACCCGATGATCGGGATGGAGCCGATACCCGGAAACTTGCTGGCGGCATCGGTTTCCTCCTGGTTAAACAGGCCGGCCATCACGAAGCTCTGGCCTTCCTCCAGTTCCACGGTAGTCTGGAAGCGCCGCGTAGCGAAGCCGGGCACCACCACCTGGTTGGTGGAGACGGAGTTGGCGTTGTCCACGCTGCTGACCTCCGGGGCGATCTGCATATGGATCTTCCCGTCGTCCTTCACGGTGGCCACCAGGTTCAGGCGGATGCCGAACTCGTGGAATTGCACGGAAATCTGACCGTTGGTCCCGATGACCGGAATGGGGACCTCACCCCCGGCCAGGAAACTGGACTTCTCGCCGCTGAGCATGGTCAGGACGGGTTCAGCCAGGGTGCGGGCCTTGCGGCGCTCCACCAGAGCGCTGATGGCCAGAGCATGCTTCTGGTTCAGGGTCAGGAACTGGGTCACCCCGTCACCGAAGATGGGGTTCACCCCCGCCCCGAAGGAGGCGGTTCGTGAAACGGAGTCCGCTGCAGCATTCCCAGAGGTTCTGTTCAGGGTCTGCCCAATAATGCTGCCCGTATCCTGGGGATCGAACGTAGCAATCGGCTTACCCGGAGCGGGTGACTGGGTGCCGCTAAAACTGCCCACGCCCACGTCGCCGTAGTTGGCCAGGTAGTTGGAACCCAGTTGCTTGAGGGCAGTGCGGCTCACGTCAAGAATCTTGACCCGCGCCCGGATCTGGGGACGGTAGGCCACTTCCAGCATACTCACCACGTTGCCCGACGCATCGGTAATAATCGACCCCTGCAGGATGTTGATGTCCATGTTGTCGTTGAATGAGTTGGAACTCTGGAACTGGGCGTTCCCCGTCGGGCGCACCGCGTTGCCGCCGGGACCGGTGACCACCTGCAGGCCGGGCTGCCCGTAGAAAATACTGGCCGTGTTCACCGCCTTGCTCACATGGGAAGCCATGCGCACCTTGCCGGTCAGCAGCACTTTTTCCACACCGTCCGAACCGGGCACCACCTCCATCTCGATGCTGGGATCAATCTCCTTTAGCATCTCGCGCACGGCCTGGGCCTTGGTGGACGGCTCGCCCTGGATCTCAATCAGGTTGATGATGTTGGGGGCCGAACCCGGTGTCGCCGTGCCGGGAGACAGGCTGCTCTGCTGAACCGTTCCGGCGGTCCCCGCGTTTCCCGCAAAGTAGGCCCGCGAGATTTCCACCGCCAGTTGGGACTGTTCGCGCGACTCCGCCATGCCGGTGAGAATGACCGAATCCACCGCCGCCATGGGCATCACGTTGATGCGCGGATTGATCATGCGGATCTGCTTGGCCAGCACGGAAACATCGCGGTGGACGTTGATGTCAATCACCGCGTACTTGTCCGGCTCGTTGTTGTCCCAGATGAGCAGGTTGGCCACGCCCACGCTGTTGCCCACGAGCTGGATCTGGGTGGGTGAGATCACCACGACGCTGGCGATCTCAGGGTTGCTGATCGCGACCCGGCTGGTTGGGTTGTTCAGGTTGATGATGTGCGCCTTGCCCAGAGTGAGGTCCACCTCTTCCAGGGTGGCGGTCAGTCCGCCCTTGATGAGGGTTCCCGGCGAGGTCAGGTTTTGGGCTTTCAGGAAGTGCTGGCCCGGCAGCCGGTTGTCGGCGTTGCGATCCATCACCGGCTCAGGGAACTTCTGCTTGGAGACAGCCGGAATGGCCGCCGTCCTCAATTCTTTCGGTTCAGCCCTCTTTGCCGTTGGCGTCACGACCTCCATTTTGGCCTTGTCCAAAAAGGATACCGGAATCTGCTCCTCCTCACCGTACACCATGGTACGGCTGGGTCCCACAGTCATCAGCACCACCAGGCTGCTTAAGAGAAAAGCAGCAAACTTCTTGCATTTCATGGGCAGGTATTCCTCAACCTTTTGCTCTCGATCACGAACTATCCGCTCAACAACAATGTCAGTTTATGTCAATCATCGCTAAACACCCGGCAAAAAAGCTCTCCCTACAGTCCGTCTGTCATTTCAACAACATTTTTTGCCGCTTGAATGATACCTCTTACATTATACAGCCTCCAGGAAGGCTCCCGGCCTCAGAAATTCACGGAGGAACGGGCGGTGCCCTCGATCAGTTCGATATTGACCCCCGGATTTTTTACCAGTGCAGGCGCCGGGGCCGGCGCAGGCTCCGCTGGTTTCGACGATTCGCCGGAAGGCTCGTCATCCGGTTCATGAAACGGCCATCCGGCCACATCGGTGTCCCCCAGCAGCAGTTGGGCGGAACTGACACCGGGCGCCTCGGCGATGGATTGATCGCCCTCCGGACGCAGGGCCAGGTGAATCTCCGCCGACTCCTGGGCCAGGGCGATTTTCTCGGCCTGTTCCGGCGTCAGGGCCAGGGTGACGGACGAGGTCATTTTCGCCCGCTTCTCAGCTTCACGCTTCGCCTTTTCTCGTGCTTTCCGCTCTTTTTCCAGGTCACGGTCCGACTTTTGCTTCTTCTTTTTTCCGGAGTCGTCGTCTTCAGTGGCCTCGTTGGTCAGGACTTCCGGCTTGTCGATGGCCACATCGGTTTCATCCACCATGGTCTGGGCCGAAGCCATCACCACCACGTTCTGAACAATGGTTCGGGTCACGTAATGCTTGCCCGACCCCCTGTTGCTGCGGATCTCGAAGGTGGCCATCACGTCCACGTGGTCCCCCGGCTTCACAAAGCCGGCCACACCCTTGACTTCGCTGACTCCGACGGAAACCGCCCGGTAACCGTCCGGGATCATCACCGGCATACCCACCCGCGAGTTGTCCCTGGTCAGCTTCTGCTTGTAGACGATTTCGCCGGGAACCAGGTCGGATTTCACCATGCGGCCCACCAGGTCAATCTTGTTTTCGAAGTAACTGTTGGGCACGAGGAACTTCTTCGGCCAGTCCACCGTTTTCAACTGGGAGGCCATCAGAACGGTCCCCATCGGCACATATTCCGAAGCAACAATGACCTTCTGGGTTTCCACGGCCTTGGGCTTCTCAGCGGACGTGGTCTTCATCATGTTGGTAAAGAGCACGGCGGTGACGACAGCCATGACAATGGCACCCAGCAGAAACAGATGACCCGTCTTGAACGGCATCCCACCACCAGACTTGCGTGGCATAGAACTTTACCTCAACAGTTTGCTCACTAACCGATTTCCGCAGGAAGACACCTGCCTCTGCTAACACTCTACCGCGGAGAGGGCCGGAGCCGACTCATCCAGAATCAGGATATTTTCCCGCTGGCGGTCCCTGATCCGCGTCCTGTTATTCTTCATAGCGCATTGTGGCCGACGCACGGACCGGAATGTTATCCAGCCCGAACTCCCGGTGGGCGAAGCCGGAAAGCATGGCTTCCAGCGGCAGGGGATTGGGCATGGCATAGTCGATCTCAACGGTCACCGATCGTTCGCCCACGGCGCCCCCCGGATCGGGCGGCGTTACATCGATGTCATCCGCCGACAGGGTGATGCCCGACGTGGATTGCACCAGTTCGATGACATGCTCCTGCACCTCGGCCTCGCCTCCCATGCCGGAGCCAAGATCCGTATTGAGCGAGGCAATCCGGGCACCCTCGCGGGCTGCCGTGACCATCGTATGCTGGACGTACAGGTAAGCGCTGATACTGGCAATGGAAACCAGCATCAAGGTAAACATGATCACGCTGAAGATCATCTCGATAATCGCCTGACCCTTCGCATGCGCCCGTTTTACCACGAAACTTCTCATAGCGCCCATAAACGCTTTCTCCCTGGGTTTTAAAAGGCGAGAGGGGGGACCCGTAAGCCCCCCACTCCCGAACAAATCCGAATTAACCAGGCACCTGACCCATGAAGTAGGCCTCAATGGCGTCCAGAATGTTGGTGAAGATGTCACCCAGGCCTTCCGGGCCGAGGGCCAGAATACCGGCAACCAGGACAGCGGCTACAACAAGGGCGCCGACGTATTCAACAATCCCTTGGCCTTTGTTCTTTTTCAAATTTTTCATGCGAGTTTCTCCTTGCTTGCCAACTCTCACTCGAACGACTTTACCGAGGAAAGAATGTAATAACAGGAACTTGTAAGAACACTGTCGGCCAACAGCCCAAAATCTTTAATGTCGATCTCCGGGTCTCCCGAACAGTGTGCCTTACACGTAAATAATTCCAACCTGCGGAGAAATCTAAACGACTGTCGTAACACTTCTTAAAACTATGGGGGTCACGGATAGGGGCAAAGGGCGGACAACAGCGAATTGATACCCCAACCCACTATTTTTCAGCCTGACCCCTCCCGCCGGGGCGAAAACGGATTGTGTTAAAATCGCCGTAGTTTTAAGGAGCGACAGGCTATGGCTCAAAAGCAACATTACAAGGTGATGATCATTGGTTCCGGCCCGGCAGGGTACACAGCGGCATTGTATGCCTCGCGGGCCAACCTGGAACCGGTGGTTTTCGAAGGGCTTCAGCCCGGCGGTCAGCTGACCATCACCACCGACGTGGAGAATTACCCTGGCTTCCCCGACGGCATCATGGGACCTGAGCTGATGGAGAAGTTCAAGGCCCAGGCCGAACGTTTCGGCACCACGGTCCTCAACGAGATGGTCAACGAGGTGGACTTCACCCGGGCGCCCTTTACGGCAAAAACCGACGAAGGCACCTACACCGCCGACACGGTCATCATCGCCACAGGCGCCTCGGCTCGGTGGCTGAACATTCCGGGCGAGAAGGAGCTGGGCGGCCACGGCGTTTCCGCCTGCGCCACCTGCGACGGCTTTTTCTTCCGCGACAAGGAGGTGGTGGTCATCGGCGGCGGTGATACCGCCATGGAGGAGGCCAACTTCCTGACCCGTTTCTGCAGGAAGGTCACCGTCATCCATCGCCGCGACGAGCTGCGGGCCAGCAAGATCATGCAGGACCGCGCCTTCAAGAACCCGAAGATCGAATTCATATGGGACACGGTGGTGGAAGCCGTCAACGGCACCAAGGAAACCGGCGTGGAATCCGTCAGCCTGAAAAATGCGAAGACCGGCGAAACCCAGGAGTTCAAAACCGAGGGTGTCTTCGTCGCCATCGGCCACAAGCCCAACACGGACATCTTCAAGGGCGAGCTTGAGCTTGAATCCAACGGCTACATCAAGGTGCGCCCCGGCACGGTGAACACCAACATCGAGGGGGTGTTCGCCTGCGGCGACGTGATGGACCACAAGTACCGCCAAGCGGTCACCGCCGCGGGGACCGGCTGCATGGCCGCCATGGACGCCGAGAAATACCTGGAAGCCAAGGAGTCCAACCAGCCGGTTACGGCCTGAGACGGACCCAACGGTTTCAGGCCAGCTGATCGAGGGATGGCTGCCCCGCTTCGTTATAGGCACTGTCGAGTAACGAGGCAATGAGCCGGGCGGCCTCGCTCATTCGACGCTCGGCAATGGGTTGCCAGCCGTCACGAAGAGCCTGCCGGTAGGCTTTCTCGTCCAGCTTCCGGTTCCGGGCATCCCGATCCACCGCCACGATGTCGAACAAGTGGCCATAACCCGCCGTCATGGTCTTCTTCAGCTCGCTCCTGAGGGTGTCCCGGTCCCGGACAGGTGGCTGGTATCCGTCGTTCTGGGCCTCCCGAATCTCAGCCCTGGCCCAGTCCTGAAGTTCTGACGGAAAAAACAGCCGGTTCTCGAAAAAGGCGTGGCTGTTCTTGTAAGAGATGGGCAGATGCCAGTTGTAATAGAGGGTCACATGCATGGGTTGGGCGAGATCACCGGCGTAATGAACCAGCCGCCCGATGGCCCCCTCAATGGCGGCCTCCTTCTGCGCTCTGGCCCTCTTGCCCATCTGCCTGCCCCCGCTCAGGGACTTCAGCAGCCGGACCAGATCCTCGTAATTCTTCAGGACGGACTGGTAGACGTTTTCCGGTTTGCCGCAACAGCCGTCGTCCACCTGGTCCACATGGCGCTCGAACTCGGCCTGGCGCTTTTTCCGCTGAGCGGGCCGGAACACGTCCGCCACCTTGCTGAACTGCCGATCCTTGACCGGCAATTTTTTCGGCAGGTTGTTCTGCCAGTAGTGTTCCGCGTTGAGGAAATGGCCTCTGCCGGAAAATTGCTTATCCTGCAGGTCGGCGATATCCTGGATTTCCGCCCGGTTCCCATCCACAAAAGCCGCCAGAGGCCCGGCCTGCATCATGCCCCAGGCCGCGTCATTGATGGCCGCATGGCCACGCAAGGACCATCCGAACCGAACTGTCCCAACCACGTCTGTCTTTCCCCCGGTTTTTATTAGATTGTATTATAACATAAACAATCATTAATCATGCCGGGGATCAAAAAGACAGGCTAAAGAAACCGGTCCTTTGGCCGAATGTATAATAGAATGTCTGATTGGAATGAGACGGCACTTAAGGATGGGATAATGGCAATTCGGAAAAGTGACAGAGGCGCCACGATCTGGGAATACGCGCTGGGGGTTGGCCTGGTGGCCGGTGCGCTCATTGGCGTGGCCGCATTCATCCTCCCCAGCGCCCTGAACATCTCATTCGTCAACACGGTCAATGCCACCACGGATAACAACCAGGTCATTGCCCAGTCCTTCGGCACCCCCACCGACCCCTTCGCCGCCATTGCCGGCTTCCAGAACGAAAACGTCAAGACCATCGTAAGCCAGATGTCCATTGCATGCATCGATACGAGCCAGGTGTGCTTCCCCTCATTTTCCGAGAACGCCCTGAACGACGAGGACACCCTCGGCGGTCTGGGGGAAACTTCCGGCGGCCTGGGGCAGCAGCAATACCTGGATATGGCTACCAACTACATCATGACGGCCATCAAGGACATTCTAGGCAAGAAAAACGTCCCCGAATCCCTTAAGGAGAAGTTTCGTGAACTGGCGAACCTCTCCCAGGAGATGGCCTCAGCCCAGCAACAGCTGGCAGACGCCCTGCGCCGCGGAGACAGCGCACGGGCACGGCAACTGGTCCAGCGAATCAACGGGGGCAGCCAGGTCTACATCTCGGACAAATGCCTGCCGTCGGCCATTTGCATCGAAGCCGGCGACGGCCTCTTCTACAATATCATTCCCGCCAATGATCCCCTTTCCCTCACCGGACAGATTGCCCTGGTCCGGCAGGAAATCGCGGCGGACGAAAATATCGGACAGATCCCCAGTGCCTCTCGCGCCCTGGATACCGTCTTCAGCGCCCTTGAGGATCGCTCCCGGCGGATTGCCGTCCTGATGGAGGGAGATCCGCCCATTGTAAAAAGATACAGCGAAGTGGACATCCAGGATTTTATCGCCACCCTGACCACCAACGTGTCCTATCTCAACAGCCTGGTTTCCAGCATGAACCAGGAGAAAAACGCCCGCACCGCCACGGAGGAACTGGCCAAGAGCCTGTACAAGAACGACAACTACATGGGCTACAGCAACGAGCAGGTGGATTTGACCGTCACCCACCTGATCGAGAAGATCCAGAAAACCCTGCTGGCCGATGAGGCCTTTGCCCGAAGCCTGATCCGCGGCACCCCGGACATAAAGGAAGCCACCCGGCTGGCCATGAGCGCTTTTGGTGAATTTTTTGCCGAAAACTCCGGGGAAAGCCGGGAAATCGCCACCAAACTGCGTGATGACGTCCTCAGTGACTCCGAAGCGGGAACCCGCCTCATACAGGCCGCCCTGGAAAACGCCGTTGCCGCACGGACCATGGACAGACTGCTGGCCACCATCACCGATACCGCCGAGGACGGTGCCCGGAATCAGGATCTCTACAAATCGGTGGTGGGCATCCTCGCAAAAAATCCGGAGATCATCTCCGGCCTGCAGGAAATGGCCACCTCCAAACGGATCGATCCCTCCCGCGTGGAGGCCACCTCCCGGTTTCTGGCCGGACAGATCAGCGAAAGCGCCCGCGAAAGCGAGGCCACGCAGTTGCTGGAAAACAACGCCCGGCATATGCTGAAAGCGGCGGAAATCAGCTGCTCGGCAGGGCGCGGAGAGTTCAGCAGTGGAAAATGCCTGGGCTAGCCAGTTCCGGCGAAGCTAGTTCAAACTTTCCGCAACCGCCCGCCAGAGCCTCAGAACCGGATGCCGGTTGCTCTCGGCCAGCGCTTCAATCTGGCGCTGGGTATAGGCGATCTCGTCCATCAACTCCGGAAATTTGCCGCTCTGTCCGTAAATCCCAACGATATCGCGGTTGTACTGCAGCTTTTCCTCCCTCGACGGCTTGAACCGCTGCCAGAAGCCCTCCCCCTGCTGGCGGTACTCCCGCAGCATGGTGCGCATGTTATGGAGCTTGTCGCTGGCCGAAATAAGCAGGGCCGTCTCCGGCGCCTCGTTCACCACCCGTTCCAGATAGGCCACCTTGCGCTCGTTGTAGGTTTTGGAGGGGTCATCCCCATAGTCCGTGCAGTAATCCACCAGCATGGCCACCACCGGGCCAAAGCGGGCCTCGATCCGATCCCGCATGCCCCTACCCCCCTGATCCTCGATGGCATCGTGGAGCAGGGCCGCGATCACGGCATCCTCCAGGGTAATCCGGACATCAGGCTGACCAGGGCGACGAAAGACTTCGAGCAGGTAGTCCGGGGCGGGCACAAAGCCGTTACGCGCATCCTGAATGGGGGCAAATTCGAGCATGATGCTCATGACCCCGATGAGATGGGAGAAATAGGGAACGGATGACCCCTTGCGCAGTTGGGACTGGTGGATCGCCATGGCAAATTCCATGGCGTCCCCGATTTTCGTGCTGAAGAAACCGGGCCGTGTCCGTTCTGAAAACCGTGCCTCATCCTGTACCGGGGCCTGCCGGAACCGGACGGCAGCCGTCCTGCGGCAACTGGAGGCACCCGCCACAGGACGGCAGGAGGCATGGACCAGGGAGGATTGGACCGTCTTCATACGAGGAGTTGTAACACAAACACTTCAAAAGTGGATTCAGATTTGCTTACCCTGTAAAAAGCCGGTAACACGCCGGCAGCCGCATACCCTAAATACGGAACTTGTAATACAATAATGGGGAAAAAATTGCGGGGACTTGGGTCGGTGTCAGCGTTCAAAGCGGTAGTGGAATCTTGGCCGGGCCAGACGGGCGAACCTCTGGAGGCCCCGCTGCTGCCTTCCCTGTGCGATCTGCTGGTGGCCGCCTCCAAAGCCATTGACCTGCTGGAAGGGCGCAGCCTGCGCCACGGCATCCGGGTCGCGGTCATTGCCGGAACCCTGGGGCGCCTGGCCCACTTGCCGGAGCGTGAGCAGACCGCCCTGGTCCTGGCCAGCCTGCTCCATGACGCGGGGCTGGTCCGGGTCGCGTCGGACGTGGCTATCCGCCTACCTCGCGGCCTGACCGAAAAGGAACTCTTCGGCGTTCACCCCCTGCTGAACCTGGGCCTCGACCCGAATGCCCACTGGCCGGACAACCTGCGTCTGCCGGAAACCGCCCTGCAGATCCTGAAGGGACACCCCCAGGCCACCGCCGGTTTTCTGGAACCGCTCCAGGTTTCCAGAGGCGTGGGGGACATCATCACCTCTGGCCATGAGCTGATGGACGGTTCCGGCTATCCGCTGGGCATTGCCGGCGATGCCATTCCTGTCACCTCAAGAATCCTGGCCCTCGCGGACACGGCGGAAACCCGGATGGATTTCGCGGGCGGACTCAATGCCCGCCGCGACGCACTGGAGCAGTTTCTCGGCCATGAAGCCCCCGGTCGGTTCGACCCGCAGCTGATCGAGCTTCTTCAGGCCGTCACGATCTCCGCGCCGGACGACACGTTTATGCGCCGCCTCTACACCCGGCAGGCGGAATCCATGCTGGACGAACTGCTGCCCCATCGCAGACAGCCCCTTGCCGGGGAATCGCTGCGAACGGTATGCCAGACGCTCGGCACCCTGTCCGACGGGCTGCTCCCCCTCTACACGAAGAATCATTCCTTCCAGACCGCCGATGCCGCCCTGGGCATGGCCCGCCACATCGGCATCCCGGACCACCAGACAGGCCAGTTGGCCATTGCGGGACTGGTCCATGACCTGGGCATGCTGTCGGTTCCCCTGAACATCCTCCTGCACCCCGAAGCCCTGGGCCGGGAACAGTGGTCGCGGATCTACGATCATCCCCGGCACACGATGGATATCCTCAAGGGCGTTCCGGGTTTCGAGGCCATCGGCAACTGGAGCGGCGAGCATCATGAGCGTATGAACGGCAGCGGTTATCCCGGCGGTAAGAAGGGCATCGAGATCTCCGTGGCCGGAAGAATCCTGGGCATTGCCGACGCCTATTCGGCCCTGATCTCGCCACGCCCCTATCGGACCCATGCCTACGAGCCGATGGATGCCCTGCCCGTGCTGGGCCAGGGACGATTCCGGCTCTTCGACAACCCGCTTATCAGTGTGCTTCGCAGCGTAGTGCTGGAATCCCAGTACGTCGTCTCCTGAAGCGTCTCCTGGGGGCCTGTATAATAAAGAAAAGGCGAAAAGGAGGCTTACCATGCGCACAGCAAACCCGGCCCTGAGTGAAAAGGCGTTCCGCTCCCCGGCCCGGACCGGCGAAGGGACCATGACCGTCCAGGGTGCCGTCAACAAAACCGCCATCCTCCTGGCCCTCGCCTTTGCCACCGCCATGATCAGCTGGAACATGGTGCTGGCCAACCCGGCGATCTTTCCGTTGCTGATGTGGGGCGGACTCATCGGCGGGTTCATCCTCGCCATGATCACCGCCTTCAAACGGGACTGGGCGCCGGCCACCGCCCCGGCCTACGCCCTGGTGGAGGGCGTTTTTCTCGGCAGCATTTCCGTCGCGTTCGAACATTACATGGGCGATGGCATGGCCGGGATCGTCTTTCAGGCCGTTATTCTCACCTTTGGAACACTGGCTGCCCTACTTCTGGCTTATAGTAGCGGGATGATTAAGGTCACCGAGAAGTTTCGGATGGGGGTTTTCGCCGCCACCGGCGCCATCCTGCTCGTCTATATCGTCAATTTCGTGATGAGCTTCTTCGGCATGAACGTGCCCTTCCTTCATGACACCGGTCCCATCGGGATTGGCATCAGCGTGGTCATTGTCATCGTCGCCGCCCTGAACCTGGTGCTGGACTTCGACTTTTTCGAGCAGGGGGCACGCCAGGGGGCACCCAAACATATGGAGTGGTACGCCGCCTTCGGACTCATGGTCACCCTGGTCTGGCTCTACCTGGAAATGCTGCGCCTGCTGTACAAGATTCGCAGCAATCGCTAGCGCCCGGAGGAAACGGCGAAGCGGTAGTCCACCGGACCCGGTGGGCGATCCGTTGACTGGGGGCGCGGATTCTGCGGAACGGCGCTTTCGGGGGTCCGGGTTTCCAGCGCCTTGATTTTCGCCTTCGCCTTTCTGACCCGTTCGCGGCTGGCGGCATCCTTGTCGTCGCGGGCCAGTTCGATGAACCGGTTGAGGGAAGCCACGGCCCGCCGGGGTTCATTGAGATCCGCGTAGATCATCCCCAGGTTGAACTGGATGTTGGCATCCCCGCCCGCCAGCAGCTCAGCCGCCCGGTAGAGGGTGAGGGCCTCCTGCTGCCGGTTGTCCTCACTCAGCAAACCGGCGTAGTTGATAAGCACATCCGGTTTCAAAGCCCGCAGATACGCTTCCGCGGCCCTGATATCATCACCTTCGCGGTGATAGGCATAGCCGAGCGCCTTAAAGGCAGCCAGGTCGTCGGGGTTGGCCAGGATCAGCCGACGCAGCTCCACGGCTGCCGAGGCGGGGCGGTTGCGTTTCAGCTCCACAATGGCAAGGCGGTAGTGGGCCAGCAGATGATCCGGGTTCCCGGAAAGCACCGAAATATAGGTTTTCAATGCCTCGTCCGCCTCCCCCCGCGCTTCCTGGAGCAGTCCGCGGGCGTAGAGGAGTTCGGGATTCTCCGGAAACTCCCGCATTGCCTGGCGCAACAACTCATCGGTTTCAGGAAAGTTCCCCTCTGACAGGTTCAGCCGGATCAACTCCAGCCACGCGGGCAGGAAGCGCAGGTGCTCCTCGGTGACTTTCTGCAGGGCCAGGGTGGCCCGCTGTGTTTCTCCCGAAGCCAGATGCACCAGCCCCAACAGATAACGGCCCACCGGATCATGAGGCTGGCTCCCCAGCCAAGTTTCCAGGGTCATGCGGGCACTGTCCAAGCGTCCGCCCCGGTAAGCATCCCAAGCCTGGAGGATCTCCGCCGAGAAACCGCTCGATTGACCCGCCTCCAGGGCATAGATGGAGAAATCCGGTGCCGGTGTCCGCAGCGGGCTAGCCACTTTTGTCACGCCGGGGAAGCCCGCGTCCGATGCCAATGTTTTCGCCGGGTTTTTCGTCGGATCTTCCAGGGTCACCACGGACAGGGGTTCCGGCTTTTTCACGACCGCCGGCTGTCCCCGGCTAGCACCCACCAATGCAATGCTGACCCGGCTTCCCGTGTTGGCACGCACCTGGGGGCGCAGCCGCTTGCTCACCTCCAGAACGATCCGGATGGCATTCTGACCGTCCTTGTGCTGCATCAGGTTCACCGAGCGCACCTCCCGAATGGTATCAGCCAGGGTCCGGCTGAGCGCGGGGATATTCTCCTGCAAGGCATCGTCAAACCGGACGCCTTCCCCTTCGATGACAATACGGAACGTGCCTTTATCCCCTTCTTCCACCCACAAGACCGGATCAAAGACGCCCCCGGAAACTTCCAGCAGAATATCCGTCGTCCCCGGCTCCACGGTGATGCCCACAATACGGGCAACGGCAGCGTCAACCTTCTCTCCGGCAAGCACCATCACCGCCAAAAGAACCAGCAGCCCGCCGGTCAGCCCGTTCCGAAAGCGCCGGAGACTCCCCATGACGCTATACCCCGCTCTTGAGCTTCTCGACATACTTTCGCACCACATCCGCATTGCTGGCGTTCGGCGAGAGGCTCAGAAACCGCTCCAGGTGGACGATGGCGTTGGACTTGTCTCCCATCTTGGAGTATATAAGACCCAGGTTGTAGTGGGCCGGACCGAAGTTGGGCCGGATGGAAAGGGCCTGCTGATAGGCATTCCTGGCTTTCTGCAAATCGTTGGTGGCGTTGTACAGGTTGCCCAGGTTGAAGAGCAGATCGCTGTCATTGGGGTTCAGGGAGAGGGCTGTCAGGAAGATGCGCTCCGACTCGTCCATACGCCCCAGCTTCTTCAGGGTGGTGGCGTAGTTGTTCAGCACGCTGACGGGAATAGCCATCGCAAAGGCTTGTTGGGCCTCTTCAAGACGTCCGCTGAGGAGATAGGCCTTCCCCAGAAGGTTATAGCCCTCCAACTCGTAGGGGTTGTTGGTGAGGAAGAGTTCGAGAATCCGGGTGGCTTCCGCCGGATTGCCGGTCTTGAGCAACCCGTCGGCATACGCCGTCACGTAGCGGGTCACGTCGGACTCCAGCTTGTAGGCGTCGCGGTACAGCACCGTGGCTTCCACGATCTTGCCGTTGTCCTCCAGCTCTTTTCCGCGGATATAGAACTCTTCGGCACGAGGGTTGGCGCTGGTGGTAGGCTGGCGCTGCTGCAACCGGCGAAGGGCCTCTTCCAGGGAGGCATTTTTCGCCGCCGCCTGCCGAAGCTCCTCGTTGAGCCGGGCAATCTGGGCATCATTGCCGCTGGAGCCGCCGGCCTGCGCACGGGCCTGGGAGAGTTGCTGCTGGAGGGTATCGATCTGGGAGCGTGAATCCTGGTAACGGCGGTTGGCTTCCGCCAGTTCGGACTGCAGACTGGCCAGGCGGCCCTGTTCACCGTCCAGTTGCTGCCGCAGGGCAATGTATTCCGGCGACTGCGTCACGGGCGTATCGTTTGCCGGACGGGATTCCAGACTCGCAATCCGTTGCTTCAGGGTGTCATTCTCCCGCAGGGCGGCCTGGTAATTGCGGTTGGCCTCCTCAAGCTGCTGCTCCAGCCGGGCCAGTTGGGACTGGTAGCCGGTCAGGCGGCTTTCCTGACTGGCCAGTTGCTGCTGCAAAGCGATGTACTCCGGCGACTCCTCCACCGGCGTCTGTTGGGTCGAATCCGCCTGAAGACCCGCCACCTGCTGCTTCAATGCCTCGTTGCGGGCCACCGCCACTTTATAATTCTCGGCGGTCTCCCGCAATTCCTCGCGCAGGCGGGAAAGCTGACCCTGCTGATCCTCGAGCTGCCGTTGCAGGGCGATGTACTCCGGCGACTCCTCCACCGGTATCTGTTGGGTCGAATCCGCCTGAAGACCCGCCACCTGCTGCTTCAATGCCTCGTTGCGGGCCACCGCCACTTTATAATTCTCGGCGGTCTCCCGCAATTCCTCGCGCAGGCGGGAAAGCTGACCCTGCTGATCCTCGAGCTGCCGTTGCAGGGCGACGTATTGGGGCGACCCCTCCACCGGCGCCTGTTGGGTCGAATCCGCCTGAAGACCCGCCACCTGCTGCTTCAATGCCTCATTTTGGGCTGTCGCCATCTTATAATTGCGGGTGGTCGTCTGCAACTCATCCCGCAGGCGGGAGATTTCCTCCTGCTGGCTTGAAAGCTGCGTTTGCAGGGCAACGTATTCAGGCATCTGCTCCACCGGTGGCCGGTAGGTGCTTTCCGCCTGCAGGGCGGCCACCTGGGACTTCAACACCTGGTTCTGGCGCTGCACGTCTTCCAGATTACGGATACGGCCCTGCAAATCACCCAGCTGCTTTTCGTATTCAACCAGTCGTGACTTCTGGGCCTGGGTTTGTTCCTGTAAAGCAAGATACCGGGGAGACTGCTCCACCGGCGTTGGCTTGACCGAAGCCTGGGACTGCATGGCCTTGAGTTCCGCCTGCAAGGCCTCCTTTTCCCGGATCGCATTCTCATAGTCCCGGCTCAGGGCCAGATACTTGGGATTCTGCTCCAGCGGCGGCGGCGGGATAATCCCATGGGTTCGCGCCGCGCTGAGATCCGCCTTCAGCTGATCCGCCTCGTTGACCTTGGCGAGATACTTGCGGCTCAGTTCGCCCATCTGCTCCTGAATCTTCTGAGCTTCGGAGATCGCGCCCTGCCGGTCGGCACGGGCCTGTTGAAGATCACTTCGGACCGAGTCGAGCTGGTCCTGAAGCGCTTTCCTGTCCGTCTCCACGGCATTCAGGGCCGCCTGAACCTCATTCACCTTTGCCTGCAGGGTCCGGACCTGATCGCTCTGGGTGGCGCGGGCCTGCTGAAGCTCCTGGCTGGCCTGTTGAAGTGCTTCGCGGGTCTGCCCGAGTTTTACCTCCATATCGGATTTCTCGGCGCTCAGAGTGTTTTTCTCTTTCTCCGCGGCATTCAGGGTCGACTGAAGCTCCTCCACTTTTGCCTGCAGGGTCCGAACCTGATCGCTCTGGGTGGCGCGGGCCTGCTGAAGTTCCTGGCTCGCCTGCTGCAACTTCGCCTGCAAATCGGATTTTTCAGTACTCAGGGCCGTCAGGGAATCCCGCAGGCTTTTGACCTTTTCCTCGGTCGGCCGCTCCGCCAGGGCCTCTTTTAACTGGCTGTTCTCGGAGCGGGCGGTCAGCAGGGCCTCCTCCATAGCGTTTTTCGCCTTATGGAGAGCCTCCAGTTGCTCATTCATCGCCGCCAGCGCCCGTTTCAGCCGGGTCAGCTGCTCCTCTCCCTCCTGGCCGTCAGCCAGCTGCTTGCGCAGGGTATCCACAGACATCCGAAGGCCGGAGTTCTCGGCAGACAGGTTCTTGAGCGCATCCTCCCGCTGGGCCAGACGGGCTTCCGTCTCCTCCAGCTTCTGGCTTAGCGCCGCCACCTGTTGCCTGGCCGCTGCATCCATCCCCTGACGCACCTCGTTGAGCTGCTCGGTCAACGCGGCGATTTCCTTGTTCTGACGGTTGATGGTCTCTACAGACTGGGCCAGGGATTGACGGGCCTTTTCCACCTCGGCCTTCAGGGCATTCAGCCGATCCGGCGGTACGTGGGCCGACCGGAGCTGGCGATTTTCCGACTCCAGTTCGCCGTACTTGCGGTTAAGCACCGCCAGCGCCTTTTTCATATCCTCGAAGGAGAAGGGGGGCTTCTCGGCCAGCGCCCGTTCCAGCTGGCTGCGCAAATCCGCATTGGTCCGTTCCAGCAATTGGACCCGCTCCCGGTAGGATGCACTGTCCTGTTGCAGAGCCTGGTACTGGGCATTGAGTTCATTATAGCGGCCGGCCAGCGCAGAAGACTGGTCTTGCTGACTGCGCAGGGACTGGACAGCCCGTTCTCCCTCAGCCGCCTGGCTGCGGGCCTGGGCAAGCTCCCGCTGGAGATCCTGGTTCCGACGCGTCAGGGCGGTCACTTCCTGTTTCAGTCCGTCCAGTTCGGACGGACTCGACGCCTGGGCACGAAGCTGGGCGAGCTGCTGCTCCAGCTGCTTGTAACGATGGCTCACCTCGGCCAGTTGCTCCTGCAGGGTCCTGACCTGCTGCTGACTGGCGCTGTAATTCGCGTGAAGGCGACTCAGGCGCTCCTGAAGTCCGGGGTCCTGCTGTTGCTGAGCCTGACGCTGGGCGCTGGCCAGTTCCGCCATCCGGGCCTGAAGATCCTGGACCAGCTGCTGGCTGGAACTGTAGCGGTCGGCCAGTTCCTGGTAGCGGCGCTGCAATTCCTCGTACCGGCGCTTCAACTCATCGGACTGCCCATCGGGCCGCCCGGAGGCATCCTGGCGAATCTGGCCGAGTTCCCGCTGGCTACTCTGGTAACGCGTCTCAACATCCGCCAGCTGGGATTTCAGGTCCCGGATAACGGTTTCCTGCCGGGCGAGACGACTCGCCAGATCTCCGGACTGGCCTTGCTGTTCCATAAGCTGGCGGTAACGGGCCTTGAGTCGCTCATAATCATCCTTGAGGCCGGACACATCGCCCTGCTGGCTCATCAGGATCTGGTTTCGCTCGGCCAGCTGGGACACCTGAGCCTGAAGCTCCTGCACCCGGCGCTGGCTCTGCTGGTATTCGCTGCTCAAGGCCGAATAACGCGACTCCGCATCGGAGAGACGGGATCGAGCCTGGGTGGCCTGCTCGTAGCGGCTGTTGACGTCCTGCAACTGAAGCTGCAGGCTGCGGACCTGCTCCCGCAAGCTCTCCACCTGAAGCAGCTTGTCCCCCACCTGCCCCAACCGGACACGCAGATCGTCAAGCTCGCGCTTCTGCTGTTCAATGGTATTAAGGGCACGCTGGTACTCCAGCGGACTCACGTTGCCAGGCTCCCGATGCGGCTCAGGCGTCAGGGGGCGCAGCTCGTTCCGGAGAACCGGCGGATCGGCAGCAACGGGACGGGCCGCACTGACCGGCTCCACCCGCAACTCAAGGGAACCCCCCGCCCCCTCCACCAGACGGGCATTATAGCTGTCTCCGACCAGGTCGATGAGTATCCGGACAACAGGGCGTGCCCCGCCAAACTGGTTGATGGAGACGTTCTGGACGGCAGACCACTGGGACTGGAGCCTGGAGAGCAACTCCCCCTCGCGTGGCAGGGCCAGCCCCACACCGGCATTTTCGATATCAAGGATCAGGCGTTTGTTTCCGTTGACCGTCGTGGCGTTGAACGACGACCTCACTGGACCGGAACTGGACACGGTAAAGCTTTGACGCAGCGGATTGTACTGGATGCCCTCAACCACGCCCTCGGCGGACCAGGCCAGGGTGGGGGCAAACATGGTCTCAAACAGGAATATGGAACCCCCAACCAAAGTCAGGGCAACAGTATGGAACTGCTTCTTAACTCTCATTCGCTAGAAAAGACCCTTCCGGTCTGTACCCGATGAGCAGGGTGTCAACGCCTGTGTCCAAGATACTCTACAAGCAAAAGTATACCACGCCCTTCCCGTTTGGGGGTCAACCGATCACCACGGATATTCCAAATTTTCATTAAGCGCCCATCCCCATAAACAACGGCAGCGTTTCAAAACCGGAAATAATCCCCGGATCTGCTGGGATACCGGGGATGGAAGATTCCTGGATCGCCGTGAAAGGCTAGGCCAGTTTCAGGGCTGGCCCTGACGGCAGCGGGATCGTTTTCCCGGACAGGGCCTCTTCGGCCAGTCGCTTGAGATCCGGGTTGGGCTTGTTGAAGAAGTTGAACCAGCCTTTGCCCGCCGCATTTTTCAGAACCTTTTTCATTTCCTTGTCGTCCTGGCGGTTGATCACCTGCCACGCCTGGATGGCGGCAGCACGGACGTCCGGGTTCTCGTTCTTGTCCTGGACCACCTGCTTGATCACATCCAGGCCGGGAAGATTCTTGGTGGGCACACTGGCATTCTGGGAGGCATTCAGCATACCCAGGGTCCAGAGGGCCGCCTGGCGGACGTAATTGGCATCATCCTTGGCCTGTCCCTGCAAATGGCTGGTGTCGGCCAGGGCCTCACGCTTCAGAAGATCGTAGGTTTGGGCGGTTCCATAACCCCGAACACCGATCTCCTCCATCGCATCCACCCGCTCCTGCAGGGTGGAGGGTTGGTCAATCAGAGCGTTGAGCTGCTCTACATCCGCCGTCTTCAGGCCGGGCTGCTGGGGTTGCTGCGGCGGCTGAGGCTGCTGCGGATACTGATCCACGGGCGGCTGGGGCTGCTGTGGGTATTGATCCTGCGGGTACTGGGGATACTGGGCATACGGGTCAGGGTACTGTCCCGGATACTGCGGATATTGCCCAGGATACGGGTAGGCCCACGGATTGGGCTGAGCCTGGAACGGACTCGGATAAGGCTGTTGCTGTTGATAGAAGGGAATCTGCTGCTGGAAAGCGGTCGCGTTCATCTGGTTCGCCAGGTTCAAATAGGAATTTCTCGCCTGTTCAGCCAGATTCTTGGCATTCAGCGCCTCGGCATACGCATTCTGAAGCGCCTGCTGCGGGTTCATCGACGGGAACATGTTGTTGTAGTTCGCCGGATAGGCCGCAGGGGCGGAACTGGCCGGGGCGCCATAAACGGAAGCCGGCGGCGCGGCAGCGGGGCCGTAAGGCGATGCATAGGGCGACGGAGCCGCAGCAGGACCAATCTGGCCAGGGACGGCGCCGCCCGGAAAGTTCTTCGGCTCGATGATCTGGATATTCACCGCCGACGAAGTTTGAGGTAATTGAGGATAAGCTGTGACCATTTGCTGCCTTGACCCCTTCTGTTATAGAAAGCTGGATTGAAATATTTGCTCTGGAATTGAATCTACACGTTAAAGACCGATGAACCTGCCATGTTGCTATCCGCCCCTATGAATATTAATTTTTTGTTACACGCCGAAAGTGTTCCTTGTTTCGGGACGATGACGGGAAAGCCATGCCGACGGCTGGAGAGCACCACCTGAGACGTACCGAACATGCCTCATCCCTGGCAATACAGAATCACAAAGTCGAATTTCAATCAATCCATGAACCTTCCCCGCCCTCTGACGCAGTAGCTCTTAAAAAAACCTTAAGGAACCTGTGACGCCTGAAAATGGCTGCTATAATGAGGTTGCCCAAAGCTGCACCTGAACAGTGGCAAAGGCTCCCCCGCATGTCACGTCCGGGCCTTGAAAAGGATTTGATTGCCGATGGCACAGGAACAACAACAGGAGACGGTACCGCAACCTTCAGAAACGAAGGGGCCGCACGAAACGCAAGAAGCGGAAACAGACGTCCATGAGGAGCTGCCGCCTTCGGGCAACAGCCTGCAGGAGCGGTTCGACGTGCTGCAGGATCAGCACATGCGCCTGGCGGCGGATTTCGAGAATTTCCGCAAGCGGGTCCTCCAGGAGCGGGAAGCCCTGCTGAAATACGGAGCCGAAAATACCATCCAGTCGCTTCTGCCCATCCTTGACAACCTGGAGCGGGCCTCATCCAGCCTGTCCGAAGGATCGGACCCGGCCATGCTCTACAAGAGCTTCGAACTGCTGAGCAAACAGCTGATGGACACTCTGGCCTCCCAGGGGCTGAAGAAGATTGAAACCGTGGGCCAGCCTTTTGATCCTAATTTCCATGAGGCCACCGGCCAGATGGAAACCGATGAATATCCGGAGAACACGGTTGCCCTTGAGGTCCAGCCCGGCTTCCAGCTCCATGACCGGGTGCTTCGCCCGGCGCTCGTGATGGTGGCCTCCAGCGGCAGCGGCGAGGAAAACCCAGCCCCCTCCGAAGCCGACAGCCGGGAGAACCCGTTCGCCCAGTCCGAATAGCAGACGCCCCCGAAAGGCCACAGAAAGCATAACAGGCAACTATCATTGATGAGCACCGCCAAACGCGACTATTACGAAATCCTCGGCGTACAGCGCAACGCCACCGCGGAGGAAATCAAGAAGGCTTTCCGCCGCAAGGCGAAGGAATATCACCCGGACGTGAACAAGAGTCCGGACGCCGAAGGACTGTTCAAGGAACTCGGCGAAGCCTTCGACGTGCTCAGCGACGACCAGAAACGACAGGTCTACGACACCTACGGCCATGATGGCCTGCGTTCCGGCGGCTACCAGACCAACTGGGACTTCATGCAGGGCTTTCCGGATCTCAACGATCTGTTCGCCTCCTTCTTTGGCGGCGATTTCGGCTTTGCCGCCAGCCGGCGCCAAGGCCCCCACCAGGGGGACGACCTGCGTTTCGATATCGAACTCGACTTCATGGAAGCGGTTTTTGGCGCGAAGAAAGAGGTGGAAATCCAACGCCTGAACCGGTGTGCTCCTTGCAGCGGCACCGGCTCAACGCCGGGGTCAGGTGCCAGCATCTGCCAGACCTGTGGCGGCGGCGGCCAGATCCGTCAGACCACCCAGACCATCATCGGCCACTTCACCCAGATCACGGTCTGCCCGCGCTGCCAGGGGCAAGGACAGGTGATTACGGACCCTTGCAAGGACTGTCACGGCCAAGGCCGGCTCCAGGGCGCCAAAAAGCTCACCATCAACATTCCTGCCGGTGTGGACCGGGGCACCCGGCTCCGGGTGGCCGGCGAGGGCAACGCCGGGTATCTGGGAGGCCCCAACGGGGACCTCTACGTGGTGGTCAACGTCAAGCCCCATCCGGTATTTAACCGGGAAGCGTACAACCTGATGTCCGTCCAGAACGTCCCCTACTCCATGATGGTTCTGGGCGGCGAGGTGGAGGTGCCGGTTCTGGAAGGTACGTCCCGGATCAAAATCCCGGCAGGCACCCAGAACGGCCACGTTTTTACCCTGAAACAGCAGGGGGTTCCCCACCTGAACAATCCCAGCCGACGCGGCGATCATTTCATCCAGGTGCAGGTCAACATTCCCACCCGCCTCAGCGGCGAGGAAAAAAAGCTGCTGGAGCGTCTCAACGAGATCGATCGGGAAAAACAGCGCCAGGAAGACCGCCATGCGGCCTCGACGCTGTTCGACCGGTTCAAGGACGCCCTCTCCGGGAGTGCCTAAGTTAGCTGATGGGTAGGTTCAAATGCCGTTTTGCTGTAGGAAGCCCAACAGGCTTACGGTCAGGGGCGTTCACAGTTTGGACAAGCAGGAATGATATTTATATTGCGGGCCGTAATATCGGCGGCTCTATGAAAACTAGTCTGCACGAGTCAGGCAAACGCCACAGTGGTTTAACTAGCACATTTTTTCAAGAGCCTGGAACTTTGGAAATGTGGGGCCTTGCCAATAGACATGCTGATGAATGGATAGGGGGTTATCAAATTAGCGAAACTACAACTTTGGAATTTGCCATAGCATTTCCAAAGTCTGATCTTCGGCTTTTCAGCGACCCAAAACTCAATCCAAACAAAATCAAATGGCTACCTGAACCTCCCCAAGGCTGTCATCTTGAAGTAGCTTTGTTGATAGAAACTGAGCCTTCAGATACAGAAGAGTGGCCTGGAAAAACTATAATGGGGACTCAATTCTTAGACAGCTATGTTTTGCCCGATGGGAGGATCCTATGGCTCGTGTATCATTCGATCCCAGAATCGCCCACTCCCAAATCTATACACGAGGAACTTAAACTCGTCATTAAAAAATCTATGCAAGCAAACCCCAACATGCAATTTACGGGCGGACACAGACTAATTGTGGGCCAAATAAGCGATGACGGAGTCAGGTGCTACGTTGACCTTGCAGCGGATAGATATAATAACTAACCGCTTCGGGAAATTTTCTACTCGGCGGGCAGGTTGAAAGCGCCGCCGAAGTCGATGTTCACCGTATCGCCCGGCTCAATGGTGGCAGACTCACCCTTGCCCACGAGGGCCATCACGCTTTTCCCCGCCGTCACCGCGGTTCCCGCAAAAACTCCGCCCACCACGGCAGCCGGCACCGTGACGATCTTGCCCGCCCCCCCGGCAAGGTCCTCGCCCGCCTGGGAACCGGCATCCTTGAAACGGCCCAGGGTATTCACGCCACTCTCAAAACTCTTGTGGATCTTGTACCCGACACCGGGATCGTCGTAAAGGGCAAACTCCGCCTCGCGGGTTCCCGGCCTTCTCACCCGCCTGACGGCATCGTTTTTGGCGGAGAGGTCCAGATCCAGCGGCATGAGATCGCCGGTGGGCAGCACCACGTGGTCAAAGGTCAGCAGGATGGTTCCGCCCCGGCTGAAGAGGCCGGGCTTTTTCACGGCATCCACCCGTCCCCGGACCAGGGTGCCCCGCGGCAGGATCACCCGCGAATCCCCGTCCAGGCCGGGGGCCTTGAAGTCCTGCTGGATAAATGCGGTAAAAGGCTCCCCTTCCGTGGAAATACGCGAATCCAGCTCCGAGTTGAACCGGACCGTCAGCATGGTCCCCGCCGGCACCTTCTGGGACCGGGTGTCCAGTTTCAACGACGTGGTCGGCAGGGCATCCTGGCCCCAACCCGGTGTAATCCCCGCCAGGAGACACACTGCCACCGATGCAATCATCAAACGCCGTCCAGGGTTCCACATGCGCATTATCCTCTCAACTCGTATCTCTCTTATTGTACAGGACAATTCCGCTCAGGTAATCTTGGACTCGTTGATGTCGCTGGACATGGCCGCTTCACGGTAGAACTCGCACATTTCGAGATACCGGCGGCGCATGATTTCAAGCACCTGGTCAAAACGCGGACGCTCCTGGGGGCTGGCAGCCAGCTTGGTGTACTCCCGCCATGTTTCAATTTCAAGCACCCGGCGGCGCAGTTCGTCCACGTCGGTCTGGGTGGGCGTATAGCGGTGGCTCTGATGAAATTCGGTAAGCCGGTCGACGCCGGTCAAATCCTGGGCAGCCTTGAGGATGCAGATAAAAATGGAACGCTGCCATGACAAGGCGCTTTCCCGCGAGGCCTTGGGAAGATCGTTGATATTGCTGTCGAGGGAGCCGATATAGGACTTGAGCCGGTCCAGCAGGGTCTCCTTTTCGGGACGGACCTCCAACACCTTGTGAGGACTGAGCAGCAGGGGGTCCGAATTGACCAGGGAAAGGGCCGCCACCTGGGCATAGCGAGCCACTTCATCATGATGGCTGAAGAGGTGCAAACCGTTGACCCCCCATTCCACAGCCACTTCCTTGGTGAGGGCCTGCTTTTCCAGCAGGTAGTCGCTGACCTTGTCCACCGCGGCACGATCCGGATATTCACCCTCCACCATCCGGTGATAAAGCGCTTCCGGCGGTTCCTGAAGCCCCGTCTCCCGGCAGGCTTCCTCCCAGGCTGCCTTGCGGATGCCGAACATGCCGCTGTCCAGATGGGTTTTTGAAATGGCCTCAACCAGGCTGGGAGGGAAGGGCAGAGGAGCCACACCCTTGGACGGAGCAGCCAGGCGCTGCTGATGCCGGTCCCAAAGTTTTTCCCTGAGCTGCGTGCCGAGATCCTCGCCATACTGCTGGACGATCTGCAGGGCCACCTGGTCATAAATAAAGCGTTCCGAGACAAAACGCGAATCGTTATTGACCGAGAGGGCCTCCACAATCCCTGAAGCGAAGGTTCGCGGACCGAACCCGCTGCCCTGGACGTAGTTGGCTATGCGGGTGCGAAACTCCGGCTCGTTAAGAATATGCCACGCAATGGCGCTGCCCATGATGGGATGGGTGGACAGGTTATCGATGGACAGGGTGGTCTCGAACTTGGGATCGTGCAGCCAGCCGACAAGAGCCGACTGCAGCACCTCAGGCCGGCAGGCGTTCTCATCCATGGCCTTGACCACGCACAGACGGCTGACCTGCGAGGAGTGGTGGACCACGTCCGGGTAGCCCATAGAATAGAGGGCCTTGACGGTGCGGGCGACGAACTGCTCGTAGATACCCGCCTCATCTTCGGAAAAACCGAAGAATTTCCGGAAAAAGTTGACCGTGACCGTATGCTGGCCCTGCAGTTCCATGAGAAACAACTTGGCCTCGTCCATGTAGGCGTCCGCCGGTCGGTTCTCGATGATGACCCGTGGCAGCTTCTTGGCCAGGGCAAAGTGGTTCATCACCCGCGCCTTGGCCAGGGCCAGGCTGCGGATGAGCTTTTGCACGTCACGATCACCTAATACCTTGTCTTCCAACTCTTCCGGCGTAAATCCGATCTCTGCCATCCGTCGGCAGAGTGCAAACAGCGCAATAAACTGCCGGACCATCTCGCGGTCCGCAAAAAAGCCGGGGGCATAGTAGTCGGTTAGCTGACTACCGCCTGCCAAGCCTCTTCGCAGATGCTCCAACGTCCTAAGCTTTGGCGTGTATAAACCATGGAATCTCGGATGAGCCATTTAATTCTGTACCGAAAACGGCGGCTACTTTATTAATTTACCACCAGATTCGCTTGGGGACGAGCCTGTTTCTGCGTATCTCCTTCGAATACGGGAGAAACCCGGCCTTCTGCAACTGAGAATCCTCAAAGGAAAATCCGCCGGGGATTTGACGACGGGCCTTTTTATGGCACAATCGGGATACGATTTCTACGTTATTAGCGGTCTTTAGGGAGAAGGTCATGGCCACAGCGGTTAAAACCAAAAAATCCACAGGCATCGTCACCCAGATTATCGGCCCCGTCGTCGACGTGGAATTTCCACCCGGCGAGTTGCCGGAAATCTATACGGCGCTCAAAATCAGCGGCACCGCTCCCAACGGCCAGCAGATCAGCCTGACCACCGAAGTTCAGCAGCAGCTCGGCGACAACCGGGTCCGCTCCGTCGCCATGGACAGTACGGATGGCCTGACCCGCGGTATGGAAGTGGTCAATACCGGCGCTCCCATCTCGATCCCCGTCGGCCCCGCGACTCTGGGCCGCATCCTGAACGTTCTCGGCGAACCCGTGGACGAGGCAGGCCCGGTCAACAGCGAGGAACACTGGCCCATCCACCGCCCTGCCCCCACCCTGGACCAGCGCAGCACCGATATCGAGATTTTCGAGACCGGCATCAAGGTCGTTGACCTCCTCGCCCCCTACTCCAAGGGCGGCAAGGTCGGTCTGTTCGGCGGCGCGGGCGTCGGCAAGACCGTCATCATCATGGAGCTGATTCACAACATCGCCCAGGAGCACGGCGGCGTCTCCGTTTTCTCCGGCGTGGGCGAACGGACCCGTGAGGGGAACGACCTCTACCACGAAATGAAGGACTCCGGCGTTCTCGACAAGGTGGCCCTGGTCTACGGCCAGATGAACGAGCCGCCGGGCGCCCGTCTTCGGGTTGGCCTGACGGGCCTCACCGTCGCCGAGTACTTCCGCGACCAGGCCAAGCAGGATGTGCTGCTTTTCGTAGACAACATCTTCCGCTTCGTGCAGGCCGGCTCCGAGGTATCCGCGCTTCTGGGCCGGATGCCCAGCGCCGTGGGCTACCAGCCGACTTTGGCCACCGAGATGGGCGAGCTGCAGGAACGTATCACCTCTACCAAGGACGGGTCCATCACCTCCATACAAGCCGTGTACGTTCCCGCCGACGACCTGACCGACCCGGCGCCGGCCACCACCTTCGGCCACCTGGACGCCACCACCGTGTTGTCACGGCAGATTGCCGAGCTGGGCATTTACCCCGCCGTCGATCCGCTGGCCTCCACCAGTCGGGCGCTTGATCCCCACGTGGTGGGCGAGGAGCACTACCAGGTCGCCCGCGGGGTGCAGTCCATCCTCCAGCGCTACAAGGATCTGCAGGACATTATCGCCATTCTGGGGATGGACGAGCTTTCCGACGAGGACAAGCAAGCCGTGTCCCGCGCCCGCAAGATTCAGCGCTACCTCAGCCAACCCTTCTTTGTGGCCGAGACGTTTACCGGCATCCCCGGCAAGTACGTCAAGCTGGAAGACACCATCCGCGCCTTCCGGGAAATCCTCGACGGCAAGTACGACGATCTTCCCGAACAGGCCTTCTACATGGTGGGTTCCATCGAGGAAGTCGTCGAGAAAGCCGAAAAGCTGAAAGCCGAGGGCTAGCACCATGCATCTGAGAATCCTGACCCCGGAAAGAATCGTTCTGGACGAGGAAAACGTGGACGGCGTCACCGCCCGCTCTACCCACGGTGAGTTCGGGGTGCTGCCCCGGCACCTGCCCCTGGTCGCCCCGCTCGATATCGCCCTGCTGACCTATAAAATGGACGGCAAGCACTACACGGCGGCGGTGATGGGCGGCATGTTCAGCACCGACGGCCAGAAAATCACCGTGTTAAGCGACGCAGCGGAACTCAGCGACGAAATCGACACCACACGGGCCAAGCATGCCCGCGAACGTGCCGAAGCCCGCCTGCGCGAAAAGGTTGAAGACGTGGACACCGCCCGCGCCGAACTGGCCCTAACACGCGCCGTGGCCCGCTTGAAAGCCGCCGAACGCGAATCCATGTGAATAGAGCTAACCGCTCAGATCAATCCGGCGCTGGTCACCTGCGGTGATCCCGCCCAGGATGAGTCCGTCGGCACCCTGCTTTATGGGGGCGATATCCAGGGTATCCACCTGGTCACGGGAACCGACAAAACTGCGCTTGAGGTTTTCCAGCGTATTCTGGCGCATCTGCTGGGTCAGCGGGTCCGGGTTCGCCTCAGGGAACAGGGCCTCCACACCGGCACGAATCCCTCTCCAGTCGGCGGCGTCCTGAAACGTCAGGTAATAGAACCGGGTCTGTAGGGCTTTCTTTGCCGTCTCCCCAGGAGCATCCACCTCTTCGTCCGCCGAGAACCAGTCCGCTACCTGGTTAGGGTGCGCCTTGACCGCCTCCTCACAGAATTTTTTCACATGATTCCCATCCAGGCCCACAACCCGGTAGGCTTTTCCGAAATGAATGGCTCCCACGTTCATGGAGAACTCCCCTTTCTACACTCACTTAACACTCGCGTTTCCCGAAACAAAACAACGACCCGGCGGAAATTGCCCCGGCGGGTCACCAGTAAAGCTAGTAGCCGATTTTCTCGTTGACCAGCACTTCGGCGGCGACTTTGGCCTCCGGGAAGAACTGTTCATGAATCACGCGGATGGCGTCTTCGGCCTGATCTTTGGCCACCAGGCAACTGATCTTGATTTCACTGGTGGAGATCATCTTGATGTTGATACTCGCCGATGCCAGGGCGCGGAACATGTCCGCCGCGATGCCGGGACGGTCAATCATGCCCGCCCCCACGATGCTGACCTTCGCGATGTCCGTGTCGGATAGGACCTCGCGGGCGCCGATACGGGCCTTGACCTCTTCGAGAACACCCATCGCCGCATGGAGATCCGTCAGGCTCACGGTAAAGGCGATGTCGTTGGTGCGTTCGGCGTCTTCCGTGTACAGCGACTGGATGATCATATCCACGCTGATGTTCTGGGTGGCAAGACTGCCGAAGACTTCGGCGGCGATGCCGGGGCGGTCCGGGACGCCGGTGAGCGCCAGCCGGGCCTGATTCTTGTCACAGGCAATCCCTGCCACACTGCGATCCAATTCCATGGTGTCCACTCCTAAAACCATTGTGCCTGGGTCATCCAGATCGAACGTACTTCTGACGCAAACCGTGACGTTGGCCTGCCGGGCGGTTTCCACGGCCCGCGGATGCAGTACCTTGGCCCCTACGCGGGCCAGCTCCAGCATCTCGATGTAGGCCATCCGGTCCTGCTTGACGGCTTCAGGCACGATGCGCGGATCGGTGGAAAACACGCCGCGCACGTCGGTGAAGATATCGCAGCGATCCGCCCCCAGGGCACCAGCCACCGCCACGGCAGAGGTATCCGACCCGCCCCGGCCCAGAGTCGTAATGCTGCCCTGGCTGTCAACCCCCTGGAAACCGGTAATGATGACAATTGCCCCGTCATCCAGGTATTTTTTGACAATATCCGTCTTGATCTCCAGCACACGGGCCCGATTGAAGAGGTCCTCGGTAATGATTCCGGCCTGGCCACCGTTGAGGCCGACGGCCTTATAGCCCATACTGTTCAGGGTCATGGCCATCAGGGCCGTGGTCACCATCTCGCCGGTGGCGAGCAACGCGTCGTATTCGCGTCCGCACGGATTTTCACAAACCTGGTTCGCCAGCGCCACCAAACCGTCAGTCGTCTTGCCCATGGCCGACACCACCGCCACCACCTGGTTACCCTGATCGTAGGTATCACTGATGATGCGGGCCACGTTACGGATTTTCTCCACGTCGCCCACGGAGGTTCCGCCGAATTTCTGAACGACTAGCGCCATGAGTCCGCCTTTCATATCTGGAAGAGAGGAGGCCAGAGATTACACCTTGCCGGCATCGGAGTAAAAACCGAAACTGCCGCCGGATTGCCCGTGTCGCGCCGGAATCTTGCGACAGTGCGGGATTAAGATAACAGGATTTGCCCCGCGAGGCAAGCCTCGCGTTGGAAGGTCCCATCCGCCCCTGGTCAGGCCCGCGCCGTCAAACGCGTAAAAGCCGGAGGCGGCGGCGCCGGTGCCGCGTTCCGTCCTGCCTCAGCCAGCGCCGTCGGCGGCACGCCGCTCAATCCACCACCGGACTTCGCCCCTCGGAACACCTGGGCAATGCCAAGGCCGCCTTCGCCCATGCCGCCCGTTTCGGGCAGGTGGTCTTCGCCCTCACCGCCCGGATCGGCATTGAGCATATCCAGCGTATCCTGAATGGCGGCCTGCAGGCTTTGCAGGCTGCTTCGCCTATCGGCGCCCCGATCGCTCATGATGCTCTGCAGGCTGGACTGGTAAGCCCCCTGCAAACCGGCGGGCAGCTGTGCGATGAGGGAATCCACCGCAGACACCTCAGACTGGGTATCTCCCGCGCCGTGGCCCCGACGACCGCCATGACCACCGAATTTCTGCTTCTGGTCGGGTCCCTGGGCGCTTTTCGTGCCCGAACCCGAAGGGGCCGCCCTGCGAACTGGCGATCCGGCATTGAATTCGGCCTGTGGGATATTTCCCATGAAATGACCTTTTTATTGCATTGCGCGACCCGAAAAACCACCGCAGAAAAATCTATATATATAAAAACAGTTTCATGGACTTTATTGCCGGTCTGTTTTCCTGGTTGTTGCATACAGAATCCGGAGGACTGAAACCGGGGAACGGATCAGCTATACTACAAGTATGGCAAAGTTTGCACACGACCGGGGTCGCTTTCTGCCGCCCGCCATCCAACGGGCGAAAAAACTGGCGTGGTTGCTGGACGAGGCCTTCACCGTCCCGGTGATCCGCAAGAGAATCGGCCTGGACCCCATTGTCAGCGCCATCCCCGGTGGCGGCGACGCGCTGATGCTGCTGTTTTCCTGCTATATCCTCTGGGTGGCCTGGGATCTGAAGCTTCCCCATGACAAACTCGTTCGCATGGCGGTGAACATCGGCATCGACTACCTGGTGGGCCTGGTGCCGGTGGCCGGAGACCTGCTGGATTTCGCCTGGAAAGCCAACACCATGAACGTGGAAATGCTGGAAGCGTGGTATCTCGAAGGCGAACGCCGCCCCTACCAGCCTTCGGTGGTGGATATCAGCACCGCGGAAGCCTAGAGAATCCCAATAGACGACTTCACCGCTTCGCCGATGGTGAAGAACTTGATCATGTTGGTGGCCCCCAGGATGTGGGTCTGGCCGGCGCAGAACAGCACATCGTCACCGATGGTGAGCAGCTTGTGCTTAAGAAGCTGCTCCTCGCCCCGGTTGAGGGTTTCTTCCGTCGTTTCGGCAAACGGGATTTTCAGCGGCAGCACGCCCCACAGCAGGCTCATGCGGTTGCAGACCGCATCAGTCTGGGTGAGGGCCACGATAGGCGGGGGCGGTTTGAGCTTGGAGATCCGCTGGGCCATGCTGCCGGAGTTGGACAGCACCACGATGGCCTTCACGTTCGCCTTGATGGACGCGTAACTGGCCGCATGGGCGATGGTGTGGTGGAAGTGGGGCGACTGGATGGAGCTGGCCTCGTGGGGACGGCTCTGCAGGCTCTGGTAATGCTTCTCGGACTCCTCGATGACCTGGCGCATCATGTTGACGACTTCCACCGGGTGCTGACCCACGGCGGTCTCGCCGGAGAGCATCAGGGCATCCGCCCCGTCGAAGACGGCATTGGCCACGTCACTGACCTCGGCCCGCGAGGGATGCAGGGAGGTGATCATGGACTCCAACATTTGGGTGGCCACGATGATGGGCTTTTCCTGGTACGTGGCCTTTTCAATGAGCCGTTTCTGAATCACCGGCACCCGCTCGGCGGAAAGTTCCACGCCGAGGTCGCCGCGGGCGACCATGAGGGCGAAGGATTCCTCCAGAATCCGGTCAATATCGTCAAGGGCCTGAGGTTTCTCGATCTTGGCAATGATGGGCGGGACCTCGAAACGGTTTTCGGTGATAAACGTCTTGAGATCCTGGATGTCTTCGGCACAGCGCACGAAGGAGAGGGCCACAAAGTCCACCTGCTCGCGCAGGGCGAAGAGGACGTCTTCCTTGTCCTTGTCCGTAAGCGCCCGGAAGGTTAGCGGGGTGTCCGGCACGTTGATGCCCTTGCGCTCGTTCAGCTCGCCACCCTGAATCACCTCGCAAAGCACCGTGTCGCCAGACGGCTTTTCCGTCACCTTGAGCCGCAGCATCCCGTCGTTGATGAGCACCGACGAACCGGGGATCAGGGCCTCGATAAGTTCATGAGAGTCGGTGGTGATGGTGTTGGCCGTGCCGGGTTCTTCAGAGGCCTTGAGGGCCACGGTGGCCCCCTCTTCGAGGAGGACGGGAACATGGTCCACCAGTTCGCCCGTCCGCAATTTCGGGCCTTGCAGGTCCGCCATAATCCCGATGGCCCGATCAGACTCCCCGGCAATCGTACGCACCCGCCGGATATTGGCCTGGTGGGTCTCATGATCCCCGTGGGACATGTTGAGCCGGAACACGCTGACTCCGGCGGCGATCATGTCGCGGATGACGGCATCCGAGCAGGAGGCGGGTCCCAAGGTGGCAATGATTTTGGCCCGGTTGCGGACGATGGGATTAGTGGGCATTGCGCCCAGGTTCTGTCGCTTGGGTTCCTTCACGGTGGTCAAGGATCTCTACCTCGGAATCACTGAACGGGTAAGTCTCATCATACGGAATATAGCGGATTTCGTATTCGTCCAGGCTGGCATCTTCCGGCACCTGGTAAACCAGTTCCTTCTTGATGGTGAAGCCCGGATGGACGACCTCCTCCTTGTCAAAAAGACGGGTCATGGCCTCCTGGCCGAACTGAAGCTGGTAATGCAGGTTCACATTCTGCTCAACCTTCTGCTCAAAGGGCTGGGGGTTGGCCTCAGTGGGAACTTTGCGAATGACGAATTCGTGGGGGCGGAACTTCTGATCCTCTTTGGATATGTTGTTGATGGCCACGGTGGCAATCAGGTACTGTCCGCCGTTGCTGACGTTCTTGTGCAGTTTCTTGTACTGGTCCAGCCTGACGAGGCGGATATTGGCGTTCGGCTGCTCCTCCTTGGACGATGACGAACCGCCTCCGGCGCAGGCCGTCAGAAAAACCAGGCCGCCCGCAAGCACGACCGCCAGAAACCCCTGCATAAAAGTAGAAATTGTTTTGTTCATCGCAGACACGCCCTTTTCTCCAATGCCATATCATCTGTTGCCACAATCTGTGCCTCTCAATTATACGTCAGCTTGTCAGCATTTTCTCGCCGTGTGCGCAACCGGTCAAGGCACCGAGTCGCGCCAGTTCCTCCGTCTGACAGTATTGCCGCAGGTCCTCGCGGATTTTCCGGAAAACCGCCGGGTCCCGAAAACAACTGGTTCCCACCTGAACCAGGGAAGCCCCGGCCATCAGGAACTCCAGGACATCGGCGGCATCTGCAATGCCGCCCACCCCGATAATGGGGGTGTCGGGAAAATGCCGGTGAATCTGCCAGATGGCATGGATGGCGATGGGTTTGATGCCCGGCCCGCTGTAGCCGCCGGACACCCGGCGCAGGTGGGGCCTTTTCGCCCGGATATCAATGGCGCTGCCCAGTACCGTGTTGATGGCGGTCAGCGCATGCGCCCCGCCCTCGATGGCCGCCTCCGCTACAGGCAGAATGCTGGTGACGTTGGGGGTCAGCTTGGCAAAAACCGGACGGTCAAAGGTCTGCGCCACAATCCGGGTGCAGTCGCGCACGGTTTGCGGCGCGTTGCCGAAATCCACCCCGCCCTTGGCGATGTTGGGACAGGAAAGGTTGACCTCGATGGCCTTCACCCCGTCCCCATGGGGGTGTTCCATCACGAACCGGGCCATCTCGCCGAACTCATCAACGGAACGGGCGGAGATGCTGAGCACCACCGGCAGATGATACTGCGCCAGTTCCAGGATTTCCCGATCGAGAAAATCGTCAAGCCCCGGATTCTGCAGGCCGATGCTGTTAAGCATCCCGACACCCGGCAGCTCCACCGTGCGCTGCTGGGGGTTTCCCGGCGTGGGCTGGCGGGTCACCGTCTTGGTTACGATGCCGCCAAGACACGTCTCCAGCGGCGTCACCCGGTGAAACAGGGACGGGTTGAAGCAGCCGGAGGCGTTGAGAATCAGGCTGGGGAAGCGCAGCCCCCCAATCTCCACACCGAGATCTACGTCGTCGCGCATGCGGCTGCCTCCGCGTTGCCGCCCCTGGGAAAGGGGTCATCGGTGGGCCAAACGATACTCTCTACCGGAAACACCGGTCCCTCCACACACGTCTTGGAGGGCAGCAGACGGTCCGTGCGAAACACCACGCAGCCGGTGCAGGCGCCTGTGCCACAGGGCATATGCTCCTCCAGGGAAACCTCCGTTCGGATGGCCGGATTCAGGGTTTTCAGCAGGGTGGACGCCGCTTTCATCATTACCGTCGGCCCGCAGATGTAAGCCTCCTTTGCCTGCCGGATGGCCGACTCATGCAGGTTCAGCAGGTGGCAGACATTGCCCGGCGTTCCGCAGGAGCCGTCATCGGTGGCGATATGCAGGCAGTCGCCGAAAACTTGTGTCAGGGGTTCGAGGAGGCCAATTTCGCGCTGGGAGCGCACACCGTAATAGCACGAGGGAACCGGCTGGCCCGACTCCTTCAGGGCTTTTCCCAGAAAGTACAAGGGGGCAATGCCGATGCCGCCCCCGACGAGCAGAGCCGAGTCCGGGTCTGCGGGCAGGGAAAAGGTATTGCCCAACGGCCCCAGGACATTCAGCTCGTCCCCCGGCTGTAGTTCCGCCATCATGGCGGTGCCCCTGCCGTGGATCTTGTAGAAAATCTCGAACACCCCGCTCTCGTAGGTGGTCAGCACGCTCATGGGACGACGGAAGTGGAATACCGGCGTTGGCAGATCAATCATGACGAACTGGCCCGCCTCGCAATGAAACTCCGGATCACCTGGGGCATAAACCGGGCGCAGTGTCAGGAGCTTCAACCGGTTGCCTACCGTGCGGTGATCCAGCACGTGGCAGTGATAGTCCAGAAGCGGGGTGTCACAGGGCATCAGCGGGGAACCGGGATCTTGTTCAGGGTCTGCTTGACGATATCATCAGGGGTCAGTCCGTCCAACTCGGCTTCGGCAGTCAGGATCAGGCGATGCCGGATGATGGCCGGCGCCACCGCCTTCACGTTGTCCGGGGTCACGAAGTCGGAGCCATAGATGGCCGCATGGGTCCGGCTCGCCGACATCAGCGCCAGAGCCGCCCGCGGACTGCACCCCAGCTCCAGGTTGGGGTTGTCGCGGGTATCATGGACCACCTGGAGAATATAGTCCAGAATGCTCTCGTCAATCCGAATGGTGTTGAGCTGCTGGCGGCAGGTCAGGATTTCGTCCCGGCTGGTAATCGGTTCCAGCGTCTGCTGGTGCATAAAGCGGGTACTGGAGTGTCCGGAAAAGGCGTCCAGCATCTGCCGCTCCGCCTGCCTCTCCGGGTAGGAGACGAGGATTTTCATCATGAAGCGGTCCAACTGGGCTTCAGGCAAGGGATAGGTCCCCTCGAACTCAATGGGGTTCAGGGTGGCCACCACCGTAAAGAGGGGCGACAATTCGTAACGGGTGCCGTCCGCCGTCACCTGGTGCTCTTCCATGGCCTCCAGCAGGGCCGCCTGGGTTTTGGGCGGGGTCCGGTTGATTTCATCCGCCAGCAGCAGATCCGTAAACACCGGTCCCTTCCGGAAGGAAAAGCTCCGGGTGTTCAGGTCGTAGACGCTGGTGCCGATGATCTCGGCGGGCAGCATGTCCGGGGTCAGTTGGACACGGCGAAACTCCAGCCGGGTCAACTGGGCCAGGGTCTTGACAAGGGTCGTCTTGGCGGTGCCGGGAATGCCTTCGAGCAGGATATGCCCCTCGGACAACAGGCCCACCACCAGCATCTCGATCACGTCCTGCTGCCCGTATATCACATCGGTCAGCCGCCGGGTAAGGGCCTGGGCCACTGACTCAAGGGTTTTGCCGTTTGCGGAGGCCATAGTCCAGCCTTTCCTGTATTAACGAGAGTTGCCGGGAAAGTTTCACCAGATCGTCCTGCGGAATCCGCAGACGCCGGTTTACCACCTGCCGCCCTTTCCGAATGGCATCGAGCGCCACCTGGCCGTGTTGACTATCATAATCGGCAAAGAGGTTCTCTAGCAAGTAGGCGAGCTTTTGATGATCTTCGGGCGCATCCGGCTCGATCCGGTAGCGCCGCCGCAGGGTCTGCTCAATGGCGCCCATCTGTGGACCGACGGCCAGCGACGCCGCGTTGGCTCGAAGGTAGATTCCCGCCATTGACTGGACGAATTCGCGCATGGTCACGCCGTCAAGCTCCTCGGATTCCCGCCGGATCGGTCTCCAGGGCAGGAAGCTGAACCACAGCAGCACGAAAAACAGGAAAACCAGCTGGAACAGCACGTGGCTCAGGGGAGTTTTCATGTAGTAGGAGAAGAGATCCGGGTCCTGCAGGTAGCCGTGGACAAACTCGTTGACCAGAATGGCCTTGCGCTCGGCGGTGACCAGATTGGTGAAAAACTGAAAGTTGTCGTTGTCCTCGCCGAAGAGATAATGGTTGCTGGCCAAATCAGGCACCGTTCCCAGGATCAGCCTGCCGTTACCCAGCTGGCGCCGCTCGATCAGGGGGCGCCCCTGCATGTCCCGCAGGAGCACCTCCGTGGAGACCGGCTTGAGCCGCAAATCACTGCGGGAACGAATGGCTTCGCGGATATGGCGATGCAGGTAGTCCTCCGCCTCCTCCGGCACTTTCAGCCGGTAAACCGGCCCGTCCGACACCAGAAACTGCTCCTCGTCCTTGTCGAGGTCCACCAGTTCCGCCTGCAACAGCAGCCGTTTCCCCGTCTTGTCGTTGAAGTCGTCGAAAAAGACCAGGGTGTTGCCCTCTTCCACCCATTCGATGAGCTGCTCGACGCTCTTTTCGGTCATGGGACGGCGGATGCCGCCGAAACCCGAATCCCGCATGGTTTCCCTGGGGGCGATAATAATCATCGTGGCCCGCACGGGAATCTCCCCCAGCCGGTCAAAGTCCGACCGCCAGATGCTGACCTTCAGGCCGGCCTTCTCCATGGTCTTCATCCACCCCTTGTATCCGGAGGGACGGGCATTGTAGACGGACGGATCGGGACGCTCCTCCTTCACCGCCTGGCGCCGCTCGAAGAGCAGGGTGACGGAGGACAGGACGGCAAGCACCACCAGCACCCCCACCATCATCCACATGAAGCGGCGGTTGGACATCAGGCGACCTGACCTTCCTTCACCTGGAGCCGTTCCGACAGCCGGTCGAAGCGATCCTCGCAATGGCGGTATCCGCTGACATCAGCGCTTCGCCCGCCGTAACGAACCGCCTCGAAGGTCCGGGCCAGTTCGCCGAAGCCGGATTGCAGCAGGTCCCGCACTTCTCCCGTCATCTCCAGGGACCGGATGCGCCGCAGGTACTCCAGGTTGGTGCGGTTAGTCTCGAAGGGAACCACGTCCGTTTCATCCAGCAGGCAGAGCAGGGCCATGTAGAGTTCGCGGACCGCCGCCTCGTACTGGCCCGCCTGAGCCAGGCGGCGAGCTTCATCGCGGTGCCGGCGGGCGCTTTTTAGCGGCGTGCCGTCCAGCGTTCTCAGGGTTTCTCCGGCGGGACGTCCCGCCCGGGCCTTCCACCAACGCCGGACAAGGATCAGCCCCATGTAAATGGCCACGAGGGTCAGGACAACCGTGGCTCCCATCAGCGCGTACTTGATCAAAAGGGCCCACGGACCAGCAAAGTCAATCCCCGACAGGCCGGAATCCTGTGGCAGAATACCCTTAAGGAACTCATAGAACTGGTCCATCGCCTTGTCCAGCTTCTCTTTCTGTTCCTCCAGCCACCGGGCGAGTTCGGGGGGAAGTTTATCCAGCCAGTCGTCCGGGCGTTGACGCTGAAATTCGTCCATCTGACGAACCTCTGACAGGGCGTCATGGATATCAACAGGCTGCTTTGACGGGTTTAAAGGCCGGTTTATGGACATAGGGGTAAAAAATCCTGAAGGATTAGGCTATAATCAAGTATAGACCAATCTGACCCAGCAACAAGCAAGGAACAGTGGAAGCAAGAGAAAGGCCCCTTTCCCGTGGCAATTCTGAAAGTTGTCGAATACGGCGATCCCGTCCTTCGCCAGCCAACAGAGAAAGTGCATAAGGTATCGGCCAAGATCAAGAAGATCGTGGGCGATATGTTCGATACGATGTACGCCTACAACGGGGTTGGCCTGGCCGCGCCGCAGGTGGGCATCCTCAAGCGGATTTTCATCCTGGACTGCACCACGGACGAAGGCCCCATGCCTCAGATGGTCTTTATCAACCCGGTCATCGTGCAGAAGTCCGGTGCCATTTACAGCAAGGAAGGCTGCCTGAGCTTTCCGGGCGTCTTTACGGAGGTCAAGCGCTACGAGAGCGTAACCGTGCGCTACATGGACCTGGACGGCAAACGCCGCGAAATGACCGTGGAAGGGGGCGGCCTGCTGTCACGGGCCATCCAGCACGAGTATGACCACCTCGAAGGCATCCTCTTCGTCGATCACGTCATCGACCGCTTCGGTACCGACGAACAGCTCAGGGAGCATCACCTGCCCCCCATCAATCCGGATTTCATCCTCGAAGAGCCGGATCTCGACAAGATCCTCGTCGGCTTCTAGCGTTTTATAGCGTCTGTTCGGACTGAGCGCCGCGTGTCCATCTCCATCGTCTTTCTAGGAACCCCGGTTTTTTCCGTGCCTTGTCTCAAGGCGCTGCTTTCAGCCGGGGATATCCAGGTACTTGGCGTTATCACCCAGCCGGATCGCCCGGCGGGACGGGGCCAGCGGCTGACACCGCCCCCGGTCAAAATTCTGGCCGAGAGCGCCCATCTGCCCGTCTTTCAGCCCAAATCCCTGCGCAGGGACAACGACCTGCTGAACTGGCTGCGGCAGCAGCAGCCGGATTTTCTCGTCACCATCGCCTTCGGCCAGATTCTATCCCAGGAGGTGCTGGATATTCCGAAAAAGGGGACGGTGAACGTTCATGCGTCCCTGCTGCCCGAATACCGAGGCCCCAACCCCATCCAGAAGGCTATCGTCGACGGAAAGACGGAGACCGGGCTGACCACCATGCTCACCGACATCGGCGTGGACACGGGGGATATGCTCTTGAAGACCGTCGTGCCCATCACGCCGGATCTCAACGCCCAGGAGCTTCACGATATGCTCTCCGAAGCCGCAGGCCCCTTGCTGCTTGACACCCTGCGCGGCCTGGCGGACGGCAGCATACGCCCCGAACCGCAGGACCCCGCCCAGGCCACCCATGCCCCCAAGGCCCAGAAGGAGGACGCGCTCATCGACTGGTCCCAACCGGCCCAACGGCTCCACGACCGGATTCGCGGCCAGCAACCCTGGCCCGGCGCCGTCACCTGGCTCGACGGCCAGCCGGTCAAGATTCTGCGTAGCCGGGTGGCCGAGGCCCTGTCGTCCCAGGACGAACCGGGCCGGGTCCTGGAAACCACCGCCGACGGGCTTATGGTACAGACCGGCCAGGGGGCGCTGCTGCTGCTCGACGTCCAGCCCGCCGGCAAAAGAGTCATGAACGCCCGCGACTGGGCCAACGGCGCCCTGCGGGATCGTACGGACATCCGTTTTGAAATGCCGGGCCGAACCCTCAATGTCTGAGAAGACGGAGACCCGCTCCGCCCGCCATGCCGCCCTGCTGGTTCTGGAGCGTTTCGAAAAAAAACGGCCTCCCGGCCACCTGAAGGCGGACCGGCTGATCCACGAGGCGCTGGAGAAACCGGCGGCGCAGGCTTGGCCGGAAGCGGATCGCCGCCTGCTGACCACCCTGGTTTACGGTGTTCTGCGCCGGTGGTTTCTGCTGGAGGCCCTGCTGGAAACCCTGAGCCGTTTTCCCGTCGGCAAGATCCAACCGCGGGTCCGCACCCTGTTGCGCCTGGGCCTGTTCCAGATGCGTTTTCTCGATGACGTACCCGACTACGCCGCCATCGACACCACTGTGTCGATGGCCCGCCAGCTCAAGGTTTCCGCGAAGACCACCGGATTCATCAACGGCCTGCTGAGGGAGTATCAGCGCCGGGGCAAGGCCATTCCCTTTCCCGATCCGGTGGACGATCCCGAAGGCTATCTGTCCAGCGAGGGGTCGCTGCCCCGGTGGTTCGCCCGGCGCCTTCTGGTCCAGTATCCCACGGAAGACGTGTTGGCGATGGCCGCCATGATCAATATCCCACCCCCACTGACGCTGCGGGCAAACACCCTGAAGACCTCTCCGGAGGACTATGCCCGGCGCCTCACCGAGGCCGGAATCCTCTTCCACACCTCGGAAGAGGCACCGGAAGCGCTGGTACTCGAAGGTTTCTACGGCTCCCCGGCCAGGCTGCCCGGTTTCGGGGAGGGCCTTTTTTACGTCCAGGACATCAGCTCCATGCGGGTCGCCCATTGGCTGGAGGCCCGCCCCCATGAAACCGTTATCGATCTCTGCGCTGCCCCCGGCTCCAAGACGACCCATATCGCGGCCCTGATGGGCAACACAGGCAGGGTCATCGCCATCGACCCCTCCCCCCAGCGCCTGGAGATGCTTCATCAGAATCTGGAGCGCCTAGGCATCAGCACCGTAACAGTCAGCGACCGGAAGGCCGAAAATTTTTTCCTGCCCGACGGGGAACTGGCGGACCGGGTCCTGGTGGACGCCCCCTGCTCCGGTTTGGGCACGGTGCGCAGGCACCCGGAAATCCTGCGGCAAGTGCAGGAAACCGATTTAAAGACCTACCCGCCCCTTCAGAAAAAACTCCTGAAAAAGGCCCTGACCCTGCTCAAGCCGGGAGGAATCCTGGTGTACAGCACCTGCAGCCTGGAGGAAAGCGAAAACGCCGCCGTGGTGCAGGCGCTGGTGCAGGAACACCCGGATCTCTCCCTGGAAAGGGAAACCCGCCGACTGATCACCTTTGACAGCGACGGTTTCTATATTGCCCGGCTTAGAAAAGCCCGAAAAGAAACCTAGGTTGAATCGACATTGAAACCTGAAACATTTGCCGTCATCCCCGTCCCTGCCTTCGCAGGGATAAATTCCAATGGGAATCCATTCCGATTCTTCCGGTCAATGAATTCCGGCTCACCCCCATCCCTTGTTCAAGGATCCTCATCGCTAACGCTCGTTCCTCGCGAAGCGCTGAAGACCGTACAGCTCGGCTTTGGCCTCGCTTACGGCTATCGGCGTCCGGAATGACAGGGCGCTTCTCACTAGGGTCAAATGCCGATTCTACCTAAGCCTCCGGCTTGACATCCACCACCTGGTTGGCGGGGGGTTTCTTGCCGGACTTGGCATTCTCCTCGCGCTCGTCTATCCAGCGGACCCAGGCGGTCTGCACGAACATCAGCAGCATGGTGACCACGAGATAGAGAATGACCCCGGCGGGGATGGGGAAGAAGATGAGAAAACCCACGAACATCAGGGGCATCAGCTTCATCATCTGGGCCTGCGGCCCTTCCATCGGCGCGGCGCCTTTCTGCATCACCTTCTGGTAGAGAACCGTGACCAGGGCATAGATGAGAATCAGGTACAGAACGCCCCAGTGAATTCCCAACTCGCCCTTCTCGGTGGGAATCGTGCTGGAGAGCATCCAGGAAGGCGCATTGGGACTCTCCGCCGTAGCCCCCGACGCCTGTGCCGGAGCAAAGGTCATCCGCTCCAGCTCCTTGGTGGACTCGTTCACCACCACCATGCTGGCCTCCGCAATGTCCTGCACGAAGGATTCGGAGAACCCCTCACTTCCCAGGTACTGGGGATTCAGACTGATGGTCATCGGTTCACCGGGAACCAGCGGCTGGGGTTCGATTTGCAGCACTTTTTTCACGTCACGCACGGGATAGTCCACCACGGTGCCGCTCTTGCGCACCACCGTCACGTGCTTGGCGGTGACGAACTGGTCCTTGGACTCGATGCTGAAACGCTGGTCCATCGGCTCCCCCGCATGGCTGTACAGGGTGTGGGAGAGGTTGTCGATGAAGAAGAACCGCTCGGTGCCCGCGGCGGCCAGGAAGTCCGGGCTGACCAGCATCCCGTAGAGGCCGATGAAGATGGGCAGTTGGACGAGCATGGGCAGGCAGCCCGCCAGCGGGTTGAACTTGTTCTCGCTGTAGAACTTCATCAGCTGTTCCTGCATCTTCTGGGGATCGCCCTTGTAACGGTCCTGAAGGGCTTTGATCTTGGGCTGCAGCTCCTGCATCTTTTTCATGGAACGGGTCTGGGCCGTGTTGAGGGGCCACAGGACTACCCGGATCAGGGCCGTCAGGGCAATAATCGCCAGGGCATAACCGCCCACCACCCCTTTGATGAGGTTCAGCAGGAAAAACATGAAGTTATAGATGATGTCCACGGGATGGGGAACTCCTTTAATGTTTCGCGGTGAGGGGAGGAACCGGGTCCAGGCCGCCGGAACTCAACGGGTGGCAGCGGCAAATCCGCCGGATGCCCAGCCAGACCCCCTTGCCGGTACCGTGGGTTTTCACGGCCTCCACCATATAGTTGGAGCAGCTCGGATAATACCGGCACACGCCGGGAAGAAACCAGGTGGTCTTCTGGTACAGCCTTATTAAACCAAGAACAAGGGCTTTCATCATGAGGTCTTTGCAATTCGTTGCCGGGGACGGAAACAACCGGTGAGCCGGGTCTGCATATCCGGAAACGAGGCCTTCAGACATCCGGAACGGGCAATGATGACAACGGCCCGGTATTCGCGCAGGCGCTCAGGATAGCGGGGAATCAGAACAGTCCGGATGATTTCACGAATCCGGCGCTTGATCCGGTTGCGGCGGGTGGCCCGCTTGTCCACCTTCTTGCTGACAATCAGGCCGAACCGGGGCAGCGCCCCATCCTGCAATGCATGCCGGGGCAGGCCGTAAACGACGAAACAGTCGTTATGGCAAATTCGCCGGCCATTCATGGCCTGCCTGAACAACGCCGGAGACTTGAGACGGAAAGACTTCCTGAGCACGAGGCAAGGTCAGATTGCGATCCGGTGCCGTCCCTTGGCCCGGCGGCGGCTGAGAGTGCGCCGCCCGCCAACGGTCTGCATCCGGGTCCGGAAACCGCTGACACGTCTTCTTTTGCGTTGGGTACCTTCTAATGTCCGTTTCATGTTGGAAAACTCCGCAAGGGATGGGATTCCTCTTGGTTATACCGAAAATCTTCATCAAATGCAAAATATCGACAAAAAATTTAATGTAAAAGCTTTGAAATGCAACGAATGTCGTAGAGGGGGACTATGCTAGACTCAATTACCCGGCAAGATTCAGAGGCCGGTGCCCGGACAGCAAACGCTCCGCTTTGTATCAGGGCTTTCCAGTTAATGCACGCAGAATAGAAATCAAGTCTTTAAGGGAAAGAGAGTCTCAAGGAATGGTTAGTGCCCTCTCCCAGTCGGACCATGACGACATTTGGTCCGCTGTCCAGGAAGTGTTGAAAAGCCGCATGACGGCGCCCAGCTTCGAAACGTGGATCAGCCCCCTGGTTATCGCCGAAGTCCGCGACGACACCGTCTGCCTCAAGACCGAAAGCACTTTCAAGCGGGACTGGGTGGTGCGGCATTACCGGGACGACCTGCAGAACGCCTTCTGCGCCGTTCTGGGTACCGAAACCTGCGATCTTCGGGTTGTCGTCGCCGACCGTTCCGAGATTGAGACGGCCTTGCCCGATCCGGCCTCAGCCGACGCCCGCCGCAATGAGAACGTCGCCCGGTCGGAACGTCCCTGGACCCCCAGAACCACCCGAAGCAACCTGAACCCCAAATATACCTTCGAGAACTTCGTGGTCGGCCAGCACAACCAGTTCTGCCACGCGGCGGCTCTGGCCGTGGCAGAAAATCCGGCCCAAAGCTACAACCCCTTCTTCATCCACGGCGGTGTGGGGCTGGGCAAGACCCATCTGATTCAAGCCATCGGCCATTTCATCCTGGCCCACAACAGCGACGTGAAGGTGAAGTACGTCACCTCGGAGCAGTTCACCAACGAGTTGATCCACGCCCTCTCCAAGAAGGAGTGGACCCCGTTCCGGGACCGCTACCGCAAGATCGACGTTCTGATCATCGACGATATTCAATTCCTGGGCGGCAAGGACCGGACCCAGCAGGAACTGTTCCACACCTTCAACACCCTGCACGAGTCGGGCAAACAGATTATCCTGTCGAGCGACAGCCCGCCGAAGCACTTGGCAGACCTGGAAGACCGGCTGCGCAGCCGCTTCGAATGGGGTCTGATCGCCGACATCCAGCCGCCGGACGTGGAGACCCGCCTCGCCATCCTTCAGCACAAGGCGAAGCTGGACAACATTGAACTGCCGCCGGACGTGCTGGCCTTTATCGCCGAGGCCCACCCCCACAATATCCGCGAACTCGAAGGCGCCCTGAAAAAGGTTTCCGCCTACGCCATGCTCACTCACACCCCCGTCAGCCTACCGGTGGCCCAGCGGGTGCTGGGGTATCAGGGCGATCCGAAACGCATTTCGCTGGACCGGATCATTGAGGTCGTCGCCCAGTACTATCACCTGCGCCCCACGGATCTCAAGAGCACCTCGCGGGCAAAAGACATTTCCTTCGCCCGGCAGGTGACGGTCTACATGCTGCGCACCCTGACGGATGCCAGCTTCCCCAAAATCGGCCAGGTTCTCGGCGGACGCAAGCATACGACGGTGCTGTACGCCCACGAGAAGATCGTCGGCGAACTCGACGCCCACCCGGTGCTGAGCCAGCAAATCCGCGAAATCACCGCCCGGATTAAAGCCCTGTAAAAAAGCCCTATAGCTCCTGCAGCCGGTCAACAGCCCTTTCCAGCGCCAGGCGGGTGTGGGCATAGGTCAGCCCCCCCTGGAGGTACACGGCGTAGGGTTCGCGCAGCGGGCCGTCGGCGGAGAGTTCCAGCGTGGCCCCTTGGATGAACGTCCCCCCGGCCATCACCACCGGGTCCGCATAACCGGGCACGGGGGAGGGGATAGGCCTTACCGCCGAATTGACCGGACTGAGGGCCTGCAGGATCTCGCAGAAAGCCACCAGCCTGTCGGCATCACCCAGGGTGATCACCTGGATGATGTCGCCGCGAACGTCCTGCCAGTGAGGCCGGGTTTCGTAGCCCAGGGACTCGAACACGTGGGCCGCCAGGGTCATGCCTTTGAGGGCCTCTTTTACCGCGCCGGGGGCCAGATACAGCCCTTGCAACACAAGGCGTGTCAGATCAAAGGTATAACCGCCCCCAGTGCCAATACCCGGCGCGGTGAGCACTCCGGCGCAAGTTTCCACCAGATCCGCACGCCCGGCCAGGTAGCCGCCGGTGGGGACGATGCCGCCGCCGGGGTTCTTGATGAGGGAACCGGCGATGAGATCCGCCCCCACGGCGGTCGGCTCCCGATCCTCGGTGAACTCGCCGTAGCAGTTGTCCACCAGGATAACGGCTCCCGGATTCAGACGGCGCACCCAGGCGCAGAGTTGCTCCAGCTGGGCGATGGTCAGCGTTGGCCGCAGACTGTAGCCACGGGAACGCTGGATGTAGGCCATGGCCGAGCGCCTGATTCTGCCCTCGACTTCGGGGGTTGAGGGCAGGGCGAATGTGCCGCCTTCCAGCACGTCGATGGCATCGTAATGAACGCCGCGTGCCTTGAGGGAATGGGGATGAGCGCCCCGGATGCCGATGACCTCCTCCAGCGTGTCATAGGGCGCACCGGTGAGCGACAGCATGGTATCGCCCGCTCGCAGGGCGCCGCCTAACGCCACGGCCAGGGCATGGGTGCCGGAGACAAACTGCATGCGCACCAGGGCAGCCTCGGCCTGAAGGGCGTGGGCAAAGACCTTGTCCGTCACCGTCCGGCCCAGATCATCATGGCCGTACCCGGTCACCGAGGAAAAATGCTCCTCGCCCACCCGATGCCGGGCAAAGCCTTCCAGCACACGCTCAAAGACGGCATACTGAACGGCCTCCAGCGCGGGCCAGCAGGTGTCTTTCAGCACAGCCTCGGCACCCTGGATGCGCTGGCCTCCGGGGAGAGCCGGCGAGGAAGTCGGATGGGACGCAAAACTCATGCGGGGATTATACGTAAAAAACCGGCCTTTTTCCGAGGCCGGTTTCTGGAGGAGGAGGTTTGAAATCTGATATCAAGAAACGGTGCGGGTTACTTGACGCACACCAGTTTGGGAATGACCCCCAGTTCGCGTTGCAGGGTCTTGGCCCGCAGATAGGCGAGACTCCGGCGTTTTTCAGCGCCCTTGATCACGAAATGGATGGCAAACGACGTGTTGCGGGCGGGCTTTCTCTCTGATTTGTTCATTCAACACAACTCCGGGCTCTTGAACTCTCTGGAGGTGTTATCGACGTGCGTACGCAAACCTTTAAAAAAACTGACAAACCCCCTTCAAATAAATTAATATTAAAGAGGATGACAGATTGCAGGCGAGGCTTTGCTTTGGACGCAAAGGCGTTATAGAATCTCTCAAGGCCCTTGCGAACAGGCCCGCAGGGCTTTGTCTCATCCAAACAACCGGAGTCTTCCCCGAAATGATTGAGTTTTTCAGGCAGAACGCACGGTGGATCGCCCTTTTTACATTGATCATGGCGGCGTTTTTCTTCATCCTCGGAGGCCTTCTATAGGTTTATGATCGCCGCGGTCGCAAGACGGATGCTGACCCTTTTGTCCGCCCTGCTCCTGATTGGAATGCTGGCGGGGAACCCGCCTGTGGCAGCCGAGAAAAAGGAGCAGGAACTCCAGAAGCTCGAAAGCAAGAGCGAGTCCCTTGAGGCCAAGCGCCGGGCGATCCAGCAGAAGAAGAACGAGAAGCTGCGCGAAGCCAACAAGATGACGTCGCAGATCGTCCACAACCAGCGCAAGCTCAACCAGGCCCAGAGCGAGCTGTACTATGCCCAGAACCGGCTGACCCAGACCCGCCGGACCCTCACCGGCCTGACGGAGGAAATCGACCGGACCATCGGGGAGACCTCCCGCCTCAACGAGGATGCCTCCAAACGTCTTCGGCAACTCTACATGGGCGGGCGGGTCAACATGCTCCAGATGATCCTCGAAGCCGAGGACATCGCCACTTTCCTGGACCGGATTTATTACAAGCAGCGAATTGTGGCCCATGACAAAAAGGTGCTCAACGATCTGCGCCGCAAGTCAGAGCAGCTCAAACACCAGCGCGAGGAGCTGGCCCGGCAGCAGCAGTATCTGGGCCAGGCTATCAACAACATCGAGGGGCTCCGGACCAATATCCACAGCCGCCTGGTCCATGACAAGCGGCTGCGGGACCGTTACTGGAAAGATGCCCAGTATTACGAGCAGGCCGAGCGGGAACTTCTCGCCGAATCGGCCCGGATCACCAGCGAGATCCAGCGGCTGACCGGCGGCAGCAACACCACCGTCGCCAGCAGCACCGGCTCCTTTGCCTGGCCCGTCATCGGACGCATCACCTCCAACTTCGGCTACCGGAGCCACCCCATCCATCGCAAGCGCCTGATGCATACCGGCCTTGACATTGCCCAGGGCAACGGGCACCCGATCAAGGCCGCCGACGGCGGGACGGTTATCTTCAGCGGCTGGCGGGGCGGGTACGGCCAGGCGGTGATCATCAACCACGGCAACCGGGGGGGCAAGAACCTGGTCACCCTCTACGGCCATATGTCCGCCCGCAGCGTCTCTAACGGACAGACCGTCTCCAAGGGGCAGGTCATCGGGCGGGTCGGCTCCACCGGCACCGCCACCGGCCCCCACCTCCACTTCGAGATCCGCGTCAACGGCGCCCCGGTCGATCCCCGCCCCTATCTGAACTAAGTCCTCCTCTGAGCGATCTCCTTTGCTACAATGGACGGGTGTGATAAAGAAGATATTAAAATCAGATAAGCAGTTTTTAATAAGATCGATTCTCTTTCACCGGATTTCGGTTTATGATCTTTGATTCCCGGTGTGTGCCCCCGAACAAAACAGCCCTGCAATTCTAAGGAGTCTCCGGCTTGTTACATCAGCTGCTCCAACGAAAATTCTCCCTCTGCCTCTCACTCAGCTGCCTCCTGATGCTCAGCGCCTCCGCAGACCCCCAGCCCGGTCCGGCGGAAAACGAGGTCTGGCAGGCAACATCCGCCCTTGAGGCAAAAGAGGGGGCGAAAAGCCCGAAAGCCGGCAAAAACGGCGCGAAAGCTCCGCAACTGACCCCCAAGGTTCCCCAACTGGAGATGGAAGATCTGGGCGCCGAACCGCCGCGCAAGCCGGCCCCGGCACTGGGCAGCCCCATGCAACCCCTGGAAGCCAAGGCCGTGGTGGTGGATATTGTCAGCGACACGCTGGAGTACGATACGGAGAAGAACCTCTACATCGCCGTGGGCGGGGTTCACGTCATCGTCTCCGAGCAGAACACGGATCTCGAAGCCGACAAGGTCATCTATGACCCCAAGCAGGAGCTGATGATCGCCGAAGGCAACGTCATCATCTCCAACAAGGGGGAGAAAACCTTCGGCACCTACGCCAAGATCGATCTCACCCGCAAATCGGCCCTCATCAACGATCCCATTACCAGCCTGGAGGAAGTGCGGGTCAAGGCGAAACAGGCTTTCGTCACTGACAGGTATCTGGAACTGGAAAACGGCAAGCTGGTCATACCACCCAAAAACCAGGCAAGCACCGCTGCCGGTTACCAGTATGACGAGGCGCAGCACGGCGAATTGTCCCAGCTGGCATTGGCCAACCCGCTGCGGGCCAGTGACCCCTATGAAAATTCCATCGTCGAAGAATACATGAACATGGACTGGGACCAGGAACAGGGCGGCTGGCGCAACAAGTTCCGCATCCACTCCAGCGAGATCGAGGTTCACCGCAGCAGGGACGGCTACGACGAGATCAACCTCAAGAACCCCAAGCTGAAGTTCGGCAACTTTACCCTCATGAAGTTGCCTCAGATGGATTTTGCCCACTTCGGAGAAACCGGTGACGTGGAGTACCTGGGGCCGGACATCGGTATTGACCCGGATCTCGGCGGCTTCTACATGGGTCCCGGCCTGGATTTCCGTCTCGGCAAGGGCGTGGTCCGGTTTTCTCCCCTGCTCAGCTATGGGGCGGGCAGACGCCGCAGCCGCCGGGGACAGGTGCTGGAAAGCGCCGATGGGGCCGGGTTTGGCGGCTTGCTGAACTACATGTCCCATGACACCAAGGTTCGCCTCGGCTACACCCACAAGATCGGCACCCCGGTCATTTATGCCCGCCACAACCTGTTCGGCACCACCCGGACCCGTGCCATCATCGCCGCCAACGAGGACTACAACCAGGGTTACCTGGGCTGGGAGCGCCCCAAATATATCGCCCAGATCACGGACAGCCGGAAACTCTTTGAAAAGGCCAACATCCGGGCGACCTCCTTCAGCAGCATCGGCGTGGCCCACGACGAATTCTTTCCCACGAATGACGAGAACTATTTCGTCCAGCCCAAAAGCTCGGACGCCGAGCCGGTCACCGCGGGCCGGGTCCAGCTCCAGACCGAATTCCGCAACGTGCTGCCCCTGCTAACCGTGGGCAGCGAAAAACACTACGCCAACTTCGGCGTCTCAGGCCAGGTGGCCCTGTCTGGCTACACCACCGGCGACTTTGTCGGCATCCTCCGCGCCGGTCCCAACGTCCGGATGCAGATGGGCGACCGGTTTTCCTCCTACGTCCGGTATTTCTACGCCGCCAGCGCCGGGGAATCCCCCTTTGTCTTCGACACCTATTACCGCGGCAGAAACAGTGTGCTGTCCGTCAACCAGGTCCGGATCAACAAGTACGTGACCATGGGAATGCGGACCAACGTGAGCCTGGCCCGCGACAACGCCACCAGTTCCCTGTTTACGGGAAACTCCATCTTCCTGTTGCTTGGGCCGGATGACGTCAAGCTTAACCTCGCCTACGATTTCATTCGCCAGCGTTCCTTTTTTGGGATAAACTATATCCCCGGTAATGAAAGAAAGACCCTTCATTACGATCGCATGAAAATCTACCAGCCCGCCGATTTCGAAGGCAACCCCATGGACACCGTCAACCCCAACAGCCCGATGGCCATGCCGGGTAATCCCATGCTCGATGTTCAGGACGTTGGCATGATGAACGGCAACCGGGCACGCTGACCGCACCCGCCGGGCAAATCAGATATTGAACAAGGATGACACCATGTCACTTCGCGACTGGTTCGCCTCCAAAAAGAAAAACAAAGCCAACAAGCAACTCGACGCCAACGCGGTGAACAGCAAGCTTAGCGACGAGGAGTTGGGACGGCTGTGGCTGCGGTGCTACAGCTGCAACGCCAACCTGCCCCGCAAGGAGTTCGAAACCAACCTGATGATCTGTCCCCAGTGCGGCTACCATATCCGCATTGGCGCACCGGAACGCATCAAGCAGCTTCTCTCCGGCGAGGACGATCACTTTGAGGAGCTGGATCGGCTGCTCATCCCGGCGGACCCCCTGTCTTTCACCGATACCCAGAAGTATGCCGACCGCCAGAAGGAGGCCCACGAGAAAACCGGCCTCAACGAAGCCGTTATCACCGGCATCGCCACCATGGGCGAGGAGAAGCTGGCGCTGGGCGTGATGGACTTCACCTACATGGGTGGCAGCATGGGCAGCGTGGTGGGCGAAAAGGTCACCCGGCTCATCGAGGCGGCCCTGGAGCAGAACCTGCCGCTGGTCATCTTCAGCGCTTCGGGCGGTGCCCGGATGCAGGAAGGCACCTTTTCGCTGATGCAGATGGTGAAAACCGGCGCGGCACTAGCCCGTTTCCACGAGAAAGGGCTGTTCTACATCAGCGTACTGACGGAACCCACCTTTGGCGGCGTCACCGCCAGCTTCGGAACCCTGGGGGACATCCTCATCGCCGAGCAAGGCTCGCGCATCGGCTTTGCCGGACGGCGCGTCATCGAGCAGACCATCCGCCAGAAACTGCCGCCGGATTTCCAGACCGCCGGTTACCTGCTGAACTACGGCCAGGTGGACATGGTTGTGCCCCGCCCGGCCCTTCGGCAACGTCTCATCGATCTGATCCGCCTGCACCGGGTCGCTTCCGGCATCGGGCCGGGACGCCGCGGCGCCTCCGGTCGCAAGCGGGAAAAAGCGTCCAGTGAGGTATAAGCGCCGTGAGCAAGCAGAAAATCCATCCGCTGGAATTTGAAAAGCCGCTCATCGCGATGGAAGAAAAAATTGAAGAGTTGGTGACCATGAGCCAGAAAATGGGTTTGGACTTTGAAGATGAAATCGACAAGCTGCGACAGCAGGCAGAAGACGTGAAGTCCAAGCTCTACGAAAACCTGTCTCCGGCCAACCGGCTGCAGATTGCCCGCCATCCCCAGCGGCCCAACTTCCTGGAAATTGTGCAGATGCTCTCGCCCGACACTTGGATCGAGCTGCATGGCGACCGCGGCGGCGCCGACGACCGGGCCATCATCGGCGGGCTGATTGAGATGGATGGCCAGCCGGTCATGATCGTGGGCACCCAGAAGGGCCGGGGCATGAAGGAAAACCTCGTCCACAATTTCGGCATGGCCAACCCCGAAGGCTACCGCAAGGCGTTGCGCCTGTTCTACCACGCGGAAAAATTCAACATGCCGGTCATCACCGTCATCGACACTCCCGGCGCCTATCCGGGCCTGGAGGGGGAGCAACACGGTATCGGCCAGGCCATCGCCTTCAACATCCGTGAAATGGCCCGGCTGCGGGTGCCCATCTTGTCCCTGGTCATTGGCGAGGCCAGCTCCGGTGGCGCCCTGGGCATCGGCGTGGCCAACCGGATCTACATGCTGGAACACGCCCTTTACACGGTCATCTCGCCGGAAGGCTGCGCCTCCATTCTTTGGCGCAGCGCCGAATACGCCTCCCAAGCGGCGGAAGCCCTGAAGATCACTGCCCAGGACCTGAAGGGCTTCGGTATCATCGACGCCATCATTGAGGAACCCCAGGGCGGCGCCCACCGCGACCCGGAAGCCGCCGGCAAACGCATCCGCAAGGCGCTGCTCACCGGCCTGGCGGATCTGTCGGACCAGGACCCCGACACCCTGCTGGAATCCCGGTACGAAAAGTTCCGAAAAATCGGGGCTTTCCAGGAGAAGAAAGAGGCGGCCGCCCGCGCCGGACGGTAGTATTTATTAAGCTTTGTAACAAGTTTGCATGTTTCGTCATGCCGGCTAGCATCAAAATTGTTTGACGCCTTTAATACTCACAGATGGAACACAGCCATCGCCCCCTCGACAAAAACGATCAGGTATCGTGTGTGTAACGTTGGTGATGAGGACCCAGTAGAGCCATGACAAAAACATTGACCCCAGAGATTAACATTGACGCCATTGCGGACCATGAAGACATCGAGCGACGTTTTACGGGCAGTTTTGATGAATTCGTCCGCAGCAAGAAGCTGACTGCCGCGGTTGAGGCGGCCCACAGCGAGCTTTCCGGCACGAAAATCGCGCACAACGAGGATTTTATTGGCCGCATTGCCGAGGCCATCGACGATGAGGCCATTGTCGAGAAGCGGTTCATCTTCATCTCCGTAAACCGCGAGTATATCGAGTCCATCGGCAACTAGACCGTCTTTCCAGGCGATCCGACGCACACGCAAGCCGCGTTTTGCCTCCTGGCTTTTTTGCCGGGCTTTACAGACTTCTTTCTAACTGCCCTGTTGCAGAGTGTTGTTCTCCAGGTCAGGCGCTCCTTAAAAAAGCGACCTGGCTTTTTCTTTTGACGATGTTTGTCGTAACATGACCGGCGTCAAGTTTTGACAGGGTGTCTAATTATTTTAAGAAGGGGATAATCTATGGAACGCGTTGCAGGGATCGGACCCGCCGCCGCATGGCCATTCGAACAGAAAGCACCGGAGAGCCGGTTCGCAGGCAGGTCGGGCAACCATGCCGGAGCCGGCACGGTTCGCTTTGAGGGAGGACTGGTGGGCAGCCCGCCGGAACCACAAAAACCCAGCCGGTTAGGCCGGCTCATAAAGACTCTTGCCCTGGTAGGGATGGGCGCCTTGGGCGGCTATTTCTACGGCGCCTCCGGCCAGTCGCCGGTTCGGGAACCCGTCGTGGCTGAGCGACCGGCGCCCCAAGTTCAGCCTCCTGCCGAAACGGCAAAACGGATGCCGACTATCCGCCAGCACCAACCGAAGAACCCCCATTCCACAGCCATCTATCAGGCCTTCCAACGGCCCGGTATCGATCTGGCCGTGGTGGAAAGCCATCTGGACGAGGGCGGGGACCTGGCCGACAGATTCGGAGGCCACACCCTGTTTGCCAACGGGATGCTCAGCGCCGCCCGCAACGGGAACGAGGCCCTTGCCGACTTCCTGCTGGATCGCGCCACGCCGGAGATGCTGGCCGAGCGGACATCCAACGGCATGAACCTCCTGAAGCGGATGGCCGCCAGTACGACTGACGGCGGAGTCCGGGTGTTCGAAAAGACCCTGAACGCCATGAAGGAGGCAGGCATAGAGGACATTGCCAAACCAGATGTCTATGATTGGCACCTGGCCCATAGCCTGGCTTTTTTCGGCAACCATGGGGCGCTTCAGATCGTCATCAACGATACGGAAACCTTCGGCAATCCCCAAACGTACCTGATCGCGGTGACAAGGCCCTATGACAACGGCCAGGAAGGCCGGTCGCACAGCGTCACTCCCGGCAAAACGCCGCTCCAGATTGCCCAACGCCAGCTGGACAGCACCGTTGAAGGGTCCAACATCGTTGTGGACAAGAAAAAACAGGCGCTGTGCGAAGGGGTGGACATCCCCGCCGAATCGCAGGAAATCTGTGCCGAGCTGGACGCCGATCTCGCCGGGGCCGCCGAGCGCATCCAGGCCAAACGCACCCGGTTGGAGGCCACCATCCGGTTGATTCAGGAAACCCTCGGTTAAACCCGGCCCCGGCAATCTGACATAAACGGGCGTTTTCGTTATGATAGCGTCACGGAGATGATGTCATGACCTCAATGCCCCACGTCCAGCCCCTTGCCGACGCGGCTGCCTCGCAGCAGACGCCGCAGGCACTGCTACAGGAAGTCTTCTCGTCCGTCCAGGGGGAAGGTATCCATGTGGGCAGGCGGCAGGTCTTCGTGCGCTTCGCCCACTGCCACCTCAAGTGCCGCTACTGCGACACGGCCATGAGCAGCGAAGACGGGCGGCTGCACGTGGAGACCATGCCGGGTCAAGGCAAAGACCTGGTCCTCGACAACCCGGTTTCCCCTGAGGATTTGCTGAACGTCATCGACGGGCTGCTGACGCAGGCCCGGCACCACAGCGTGAGCTTCACCGGCGGCGAACCGCTGCTCTACCACCGTTTTCTCAGGCACGTTTTTCCGGAGATTCAGAAACGCAGCCGGACCTATCTGGAAACCAGCGGCACCCAGCCGGAATTTCTCGCCGAAGTGCTGCCCTGGACCGACATCATCGCGATGGACATCAAGCTCCCGTCGGCCACCGGCGAGCGGGCCTATTTCGACGAGCACCGGGCCTTTCTGGACGTGGCGGCAAGCCGCCCGGAAACGGCGGTCTTCCTCAAGCTGGTCTTCGGCCCGGATATCACTGAAAGTGAGATGGCTGCCATAGAGGCTGCCATTCCAGACTGCCGCCTGCCCCTGATTCTCCAGCCGGTGACGTCGCTCACCGACCGCCAGGTGCATCTCGACCCCCGGCGCCTCTTCGCCATCGAGCAGCGCCTGTCCCAAACCTTCAAGGACGTCCGCGTCATTCCCCAGACCCACAAGATGCTCAACATTCTTTAAGGAAGAGGAAGAAGTTTGTTTGAACGGGTCCGTTCTAACCAAAGGTCATCCGCCTCCGTAAGGCTCCTTTGTCGCCAACGGATGCAGACCTCCCCGTCCCCTTCCTATATGGAGTGAGGGGTCTAGGCGTTGTAGAACAAAGGACGGCGCTGCTGCTGCTGCTGGTGTTGCTGTTGCTGCTGGGACTGGCCGCCGCCGAAGCCGAAGAAGTCGCCGCCGGGCTGCTGCTGGCCGGCGCCGTCGCCGCCCATGCGGAAGGGAATGTAGCCGCCGCTGCCCTTTTTCTCCATGGTGTCCGGGTTCAGGCCCATCCCGGCATCCCGGGAAAGACCGGCGAAGCCGATGGATTCTGTGGCAGGTTTGGACGGGGCAGGCAGGGACGGGGCCATCGGGATGCTGCCGGTCAGTTCGGCGGCATGTTTGGCCGGGGAGTACAGGTGACCCTGCTGGATGGCGGCGTTTTGCAGGCCCTTGAGATTGCGGGCGAAACTGTCGCTGACGTTGACGTCGAACTTGGCCTTGTTGGCGGCAATCTGGCGGGCGGTCGTCAGATCCACCTCGGAGTCCGCCCCGGCCACGGCAATGCCCGTCTCCTGGGGCTGAAGCGCTTTGAGGCGATCCAGCACCGGATTGGTCTGGAGGTTGAAGGCGAAGGGATTGGCGTTCTCCAGCGGGTTGACGGTCTGCTGGCGGCCAAACAGGCCCTGGAGCTTCTCCTGCCCCTGCAGTTCCTGGAGCTGCCGGGTCAGGAAGTCCTGGATGTCCAGACGATTGGCCGGCTGGTTGGGGTTGATGCCGTCGCGTCCGGCGATCTCACGGGCCGGAACCGGGTTCACCGTAAAGGTCGCGCCGTTGGTGATGTCAAAGCGGTTGGACAGGCCGAAGTTGTCCGCCGTGGCGCCGAACCGGGGCAGGCGACCCTGGGCGGAGGGGGAGGTTTCAATGCGGTCGATGTTGCCCGCCCCGTCGGTAAAGACCTTGAAGCCCATGCCGTTCTGCGGGATGCGGAACTCCGGCTGGTTGCGCAGGGTGTCGAAATTAGCATCGGAAATGGAGAAATACTGGATGCGCTCCTGGTATGCCGCGGGCACTTCCGGGGCCACGGCAGGCACTTGGCCGGTGGTGATGTGGGGACGAAAACCGTTGCTGCTGGCCGGGGCATAGCCGATGTTGAGGGGCCGGTTGAAATTTTCGGCCTCGCTGACCGGACGGCTTTCAATGGGAGAAGGGTTTCGCAGGAAACGCGTGTCCGGGCGGATGGCCAGGTAATGGCCATAGTCGATCGGACGGGTCGGCGGCTTGTTCACGTCATAGGCGGGGGTAAACTCCGTTGCCGGAATGGTGAACGACGAATTGGCGTTCAGGCTGCCATTCGTCGCCTGGGTCCGGTTTCCGCTGACCGAAAAGAACTGCAGGTTCGGCTGCGGCTGCTCCAGGTAACGCCGGGTCATACCGTTGAATCGGTTCAGGTTGATTCCGCCAATGGCCAAGGTCAAAACTCCAACGCTCTTTATCCTCTCTATAGGCTTCGACCGGATGTCGTCCAATCTTCAATACCAGTATACCGAATCGATATATCTTTTTTACAAAATTTTACAAACACGCCCGGATGCAGTAACTTTAAGTGGATACTGACCCGGCGCCCCAGGGAACCCCCCGGCTTTTCCGGCGTCAGTTTGCAGTAAACAGGCAATTCAGGCATAACCCAAGGGAGTCCCAGCTTTGGCAAAGCGGCTGTTTTACGGATTCATGGCATTTCTGGCAATCGCCATCGGCTTTTTGATTAGTGGGGGCGGCATCAGCGGCACCGCCTTCGGGCAGGTGGCCTATACGGTGGAAAGCGCCGGCGGCGAAAACCTCCACGTCACCCTGCGGGACCAGTCCCGCCCGGACAACACTATCGTGCTGTACACGCCGGAGTATGGCCCGAAAACCCGCACCAACCCCTACGGCGTGGAAGTGATTGCCGAGGAAACGAAGCGGGACGGCGAATACGTGGTGCGCAGGGTCACCAGCGTGTTCGAATGCCAGAAGGGCGAGTTGCGGGCCTGCGGCAACGCGGAGATCCCCGCAAAAGGCATCGTGCTGTCGGCCAGCGGCGCCATGCGAAGCCCCCTGCTTGAGGCCCTGCGCCCCGGTGACCCTTTCGTCCTGAGGCCCCAGTGGTTCCAGAGCAAGACCGTGCCCATCACCGTCATCAACCCGAACATGAGCAACAACGCGCCGTCCTGCGGCTTTCCCGGCTGCCGCGGGGGGAACCAGATGGTGATCTACAACCGCGATTACGGCAAACCCAAAACCGGCACCAACGAGTTCGGCTTCGAGGTCACCGTGGTGGACGGCATGGTGGTGGCCCACGAGGGGGCCGACTCGACGATCCCGGAAACCGGCTACGTCATCAGCGGGCACGGCAAGGCCCGCGACTGGCTGGTGGCCAACGCCCCGCTGGGCGCCAGAATCTCCGTCAACGAGGACGGCACTGCGCTGACCAGCACCGTGGACGTTTGGACCTACCGATATCAGCTGGCCCGACGAATCGAAGACGCCCAATGCACCGTACCCGTTGGCGTCTGCCGGGGAATTAGCGATGCCGAGTTTCAGATCGAGCAGCTGCAGCAGCGGGGACGTGATGAGGATGCCGCCCAACTGGCGGTCGCCGCCCTGGAAGGCCTGAACAAGAGCCTGTGGAAGGAATACCCCAGCTTTGATCCCCAGGCCGTCCGCGCCATCTGGCACCGCCCCGTGGAAACCTCGCGCCATGACGTGATCCAGACCCTGGAATTTTTACAGGAGTCCGGCATCAACACGGTATATCTCGAAACGTTTTTCCATGGCTACACCATCTTTCCCTCGGAAACCTACAGGGCCTACGACCTGCCCGCGCAGTACCCCAAATTCGCCCCGGCGGGAGACCTGCTTCAAATCTGGATTGACGAAGCGCATCAGAGGGACATCAAAGTCGGGGTCTGGTTCCAGACCTTCTATGCCGGAAACAGGCAGGCCTACAACGGCAGCATCCCGGACGAAGGGCCGATCCTGAGCAAATACCCCGACTGGGCGAACATCCAGTACTCGGCCAAGGACAAGAGCAAGCTCATCCCCTCCACCCTGGAGTCCGGCGGCTATTTCCTGGACCCGGCCAATCCGCGTGCCCGCGGATTCCTGCTACAGCTGGCCGAGGAGATTGTCCGGCGTTACGATGTGGATGCCTTCCAGCTGGATTATATCCGTTATCCCGCCAGCTTCCCGCCGGACCGGTTCAGTTACATCTCTACCACATGGGGCTATACACCCTCGGCCCGATGGGTTTTCAAGGAACGCACCGGCTTTGACCCCGCCGATTTCACGAAAAAAGGCATTGAAACCGATCAATACCTCCTATGGCAGCAGTGGAACCAGTTCAAGGTCGGGCTGATCAATGATTTTGTCCGGGATGCCTCGACAACCATCCGTGACAGCAACCCGAAGGTCAGGCTTTCTGCGGTCATTTTCCCCGGCCTGGAAGAGTCCATGGTCCGAAAACACCAGGATTGGGCCACATGGGCCGTCAACGGCTGGGTGGACTACCTGGCTCCCATCACCCTGACCAGCGCCATCAAGGTGGTGGAGGAGGATACGCAGCGCGTCGCCCGGCTGACCCAGGGCAAGGTGCCGGTGATCTCCGGGGTGTTCGGCCCGTTCAACAACAACACCGCCGAACACATGCTGGATCAGATCGAGGCCGCCCGTGTGGGCGGAGCCAGCGGATTCGCCATCTTCGACACCGCCCATTTCACCGGTCGGATGTCGCGTGCCCTCTCTGCCTCACAGGGCAAAAAATCCGCCTTCCGGCAGGGCGGGGGAGAACATACGATCGCTCCAGGTCCTGTTCCCGCTCCCGGAAACTGACCCCTTCCCCTGCGGATCACCGACCCTTATAATGTTGCCTAGCGTATCACCTGTTGACACGGGTTAGAGACGAAGGCTTAGAGAGTCAGAGTTATGAGTTACCAGCACTGCCGTTGGTACGATCCGTATCCCAAACTGGCATTTGCATTCAAGCTGCTATACCTGGCCCCCCGGCACATCCGCCGGAAGGTGCTGGAAGACCTGGTGGGCTTTCTCGCCATCCATGCAGGCAAGACGCATGCCGCCGCAACGGTTCCGGCATCCGCGAACCGCTGGTACGATCTGTCCGCCGACGTGACCGGGACACTGGAACTCATAAAGCAAAGCCCGGAATCCCTCAAGCATCTCTCTGCGGACAGGATGCTGTCAGACTTGGCCCGATACGCATAGCAAGATCCCAAAGCGCCCGCCTGGGTTTCAACCACGTCTGCGACAAACGTGGGAACCTTGGTGGTTGTGTTGTTTTGTAAAAATTTATTAATCATGTAGTATATCTGCGAGACAGAACCGGTCTTAGCATGTAAGATCGGTGAAACTCTAACTCTCTATCCTTTGTGCCTTATGCATGCGCCTGGTGCAGCAAAGGCTTTTTTTTTGGGAAGAAATAACCGTCACACCGTGTCGCGGGTGCCATACCACATAAACTGCATGCGCGAAGCGTCGTAGGTTTCCCGTTCTTTCCGCTTGATGCCCACCGCCTGGGCCAGTTGCTCCCACAGGGCTTCCTGCAGTTTGCGGGCCTGCTTGTTCTTGCCCTCCGTACTCCATTTCCCCTGCCAGTGCCGGAGGTGGGCCAGGGTGATCCGGCTGGCTTCCGGATCGTCGCCGTTCACATCGTCCACGGTCAGGATACGCAGTTCGTCCTGGGGCAGCTCACGGAGCCGGGGCAGCCGCATGATCACCGCAGGCTCATTGCGCTTCTGCAAATCCCGTACATACTGGCGGGCCTGGCTTTCATCAGCCCCATGATCCATCACATGACCGAAGCGGGGGAGGGAAACACTGTTCATGGGCAACTCCTCACCGTGATATCCGAGATCCAACTGTTTGATCATGCCCGAAACAGCCCGGCGGGACAAGCCGGAAAAACCGGTCCCATTTAACCGGCGGCATCGGCCAACACTTCGTCGATGATCCGCCAGAGTTGGGCTTCATCCATCGTAAAACGACTGAAGACATCTGGCTGCCTGCCCGCAGGCACCAGCATCCGGGGGCGGGGACCGTCCGGGTTCTGGTCCAGCGTGGCGCCGTCCTTGTCGATGAGCGTAATCGTCGGTTCGGGCACGAAGGTCTCATGCAGCACCCAGGGCGGCATGTCGTAGAAGTGCCCGGTGGGGCTGCCGTCGTCGGGGCTGTCCTTGGCCACCACGATTTCCGTGGAAAGGGGCCGGATGCCGCAGCGCTCCCCGGTGGGTTCGATGGCCCCGCCGCCCATGCCCCGGTCGCGTTTGGGCTGCCAGAGGTCGAACTCGTTGCCGTCGGGGTCCGCCTCGTAGTTGATGTTCACCAGCCGCCCGCCCAGCACCAGGGACCGGAAGCCGTAGACGTGATCATGGATCGGCATGGCCACCTTCTGTTTTGGGATATCCGGGTGTCCCCAAATGTGCAGGCGCTTTTTCGGGGTGATATCCACCTGGACGAACCCGTTGGGATGAACACGGGGCTTTTCGCCCAGCTTCCGCAGAAAATCCGGCGTCAGGATGCTGAGGATCTCCCGGCGGCCCTTACGGATATCCGACAGCCCCCATGAATCATCCAGATCGCTGGGATCGGGCACCTGAAGCGCCCTGGGCAACGGCTGTCCCAGAAAATAGGGGGCGGGCAGCTTCCTGACCGGATTGGGATGGGCCGGATTTTCCGTCGCGGCGGACGGAGCCGTCCGGGGGAATGATTGCCTGAAAACGGGCACCGGAGAGAGGGGGGTAACCTGCATGGGCGTTTCCATCCTGAGAGGGACCTCAGGAGAATAAAAACAAAGCAGGCTGCCGGTTGCCCTGCTTCCTCCCGTTTAATCCGCACGGGTCTTCAGTGTCGGAAAGGCAATGACGTCACGGATATTGGGCGAGTCGGTCAGCAGCATGATCATCCGGTCGATGCCCACGCCCAGGCCGCCGCAGGGGGGCATGCCGTATTCGAGGGCTGTCACGTAGTCCTCGTCCATGCAGTGGGCTTCCTCGTCCCCGGCTTCGCGGTTCTTCAGCTGATCCTCAAAGCGCTGGCGCTGGTCCAGCGGGTCGCTGAGTTCGGAGAAGGCATTGGCCACCTCCCAACCGTTAATCCGCGTTTCAAAGCGCTCCACAAGGCGGGGATTGTCCCGGTGTACCTTGGCCAGCGGCGAGATCTCGCGGGGGTAGTCCGTAATATGGATGGGCTGAATCAGGCTGTCCTCGATTTTCACCTCGAAGACCTGCTCCAGGACCGATCCCCAGCTTTCATCGGGTTCCACGTGAACGTTGATGCTCCGGGCGGCCTCGCGGGCCTCCTTATCGGTCTGAATTGTATTAAAATCCAGACCGGTGGCCTCTTTCACCGAATCGATCATGGATTTTCTCGGCCACGGCCCGGCCAGATCAATTTCCTTGCCCTGGTAGGTGATCTTTGTGGTTCCCAGAACGGTTTCGGCGGCGTGGATAAAGAGGGCCTCGGTGAGGTCCATCATGTCGTTGTAGTCGGCGTAGGCCTGATACAGCTCCATCATGGTGAATTCCGGGTTATGCCGCGGCGAGATGCCCTCGTTGCGGAAGTTCCGGTTGAGTTCAAAGACCCTCTCGGACAGGCCGCCCACGATGAGACGCTTCAAATACAGCTCCGGCGCGATGCGCAGGAACATATCCATATCCAGCGTGTTATGGCGGGTGATAAAGGGCCGGGCCGAGGCGCCCCCGGCAATGGGCTGGAGCATGGGGGTTTCCACCTCCAGGAAACCCTGGTTCATCAGGAACTGTCGGATGGCCGCAATAATCCCGCTGCGGCGGGTGAGGGTTTCCCGGCTTTCCGGGTTCATGATGAGATCCAGATAGCGCTGGCGGTAACGGGTCTCGATGTCGGTCAAGCCGTGGAATTTCTCCGGCAGGGGCAGCAGGTTCTTGCCCAGCATTTCAAAATCCGTGGCCTTCACGGACAATTCGCCCCGCGGTGTGCGGCGGATGGTGCCGGTGGCGCCGATAATATCGCCAATATCCAACAGCTTGAGCTGTGCCAGTTTGTCCTCGGGCAAGTTTTCCTTGTGGCAGAAGACCTGGATCTTGCCGCTAGGGTCCTGCAGATCGATGAACATGCCGCTGTTTCGCACGGCCATCACCCGCCCCGCCACATTTACCCGGTCAGCAGTTTCCTCACCATCGGGCAAATCCTTGTATTTCGCCTGCAACTCAGCGTTACTGGCGCTTTTTTCATACTTGTAGGGGAAGGGATTGACCCCCAGTTCGCGCCATTTATCGATTTTATCGATACGCTGCTGTCGGATAACCGCCTGTTGGGAGGATTCGGTTTCCGCCGGGGAGGGAGTAGTCATGGTAGCCGTGTGTCCTTCATTGTCCTTGTGATTCACGGATTGCCGCCGCTTTGAGATTGGGTGTGGTCATATTATCATAGTCAGTCACAGGATTTAAGGTGAAGAGCACGATGAAACCCATTCTTCATGACGAGGACATTTCGCTGGCACCGCTGAAGGACCGGCGGGTTGCCATCATCGGCTACGGCAACCAGGGACGGCCCCAGGGCCTGAACCTGCGCGATTCGGGCTTAAGCGTCAAAATCGGCGCCCGGCCTGAGAGCGCCCACCGGGCACAGGCCGAAGAGGACGGCATTGAGATGCTGTCCCTCCCCGACGCCCTCCAATGGGCGGATGTGGTGATGCTCCTGCTGCCCGACGAAGTGATGGCGGATGTCTATGCCGAAAGCATCGCGCCCTACCTTCGCCCCGGCCATTACCTGGGCTTCGGCCACGGACTGGTGATCCACGCGGGCTGGATTGTTCCCGATCCGGCGCTCAACGTGTTCCTCGTCGCTCCCAAGGGGCAGGGGCGCGGCGTTCGAGGCAAGTATATGGAAGGCTCCGGCGTGCCGGGGCTGTATGCCGTCCAACAGGACCCGTCCGGCGATACGGCGGAGGTTGCCCTCGCCTACGCCAAGGCCATCGGCTGCGCCCGCACGGGTGTAATGCCCACCAGCTTCAAGGAGGAAACGGAGTGCGACCTGTTCTCGGAGCAGGCGGTGCTGTGCGGGGGCCTCACGGCGCTCATCAAAAACGCCTTCGAGGTGCTGGTGGAAAACGGATTTTCGCCGGAGGCCGCCTATTTCGAATGCCTCTATGAAGTAAAGCTCATTGCGGATCTGCTGCATGAGCGGGGCATCACCGGCATGCGCGAAGGCATCAGCTCCACCGCCCTGTTCGGGGATGTCACCCGCGGGGAGCGGGTCATCGACGCCCACGTGAAGGAAACCATGCGCCAGGTCCTCTCGGAGATCACGTCGGGACGCTTTGCCGAGGAGATGAAGCACGAGTTTGCCCAGGGCAAACCCCGGATTCGGGAAAAACTGGCCCAGGACTATCACCATCCCATCGAAGACACCCATCGCTATCTCGCATCAGCCCTGGGGCGAAGAAAAACGCCGGTCTAGGTCCAACAACTCGTCACCCATTCCGGAATTCAAGACAAGGAGTCTCCCATGCAGTCGTTACCCCCCGCCCTGTTGCTGATGGCCTTACTGATCACCACGGGTTGCACCGGTCCAACGCCCCAAACGGTGTCATCCGATGCCGAGGTTTCCGGCGAAACCGTCATGGACCCGTCAAAAGACAGCCGGTGGCTCATCGTCCCCGGCAAGCGGATCGGCGAGATCACGGCGAACAGCAGTGAGGCGGATTTGATTCGCCTGTACGGCCAGGAGAACGTTGCCGCCGACGATATTTACGTCGGCGAGGGGTTGAGCGAACCGGGGACCGTGGTGTTTCCCGACGCGCCGGAAAAACGGCTGGAGATTCTCTGGGCGGACCCGGAACAGCGCCAGAAGCCGGACGTCATTCTCATCCGGGGCGAAACAACCGTCTGGCATACCGGGGAGGGCATTACCCTGGGCACGCCGGTATCCAAACTGGAACTGGCCAACGGGGGCGCCTTCAGCCTCTACGGGTTCAGTTGGGATTACGGCGGCACCATTACCCACTGGCAGGGGGGCCGGCTGGCAGACGCGTTGCGCAAGGAGAGCGGCGCCCTGATGCTGCGCCTGAGCGAAGGCGCCGCCCTGGATGTTGCCACCGAGGACGAGCTGATGAGCATCACCGGGGATCGGGAAATTCCCAGCGATCACCCCGTAGTGCAGAAGATCGACCCGGTGGTCAACGAAATGGCCCTGCGGTTCTTTCGCCCGGAGACGCAGGCGCCGGACCCGAACGATCCGAATTACGATTAGTGACAGCAATAAAACAGGCCGAACCCAAGGGTCCGGCCTGCAAGAAATCACTGCAAAAAATCCAGACTGTGAAAATCTAGGCGGTGACTTTGCCTTTGAGTTTTTCCACGTTGGCGGCAACGTCGTCCACGGAGATCTGGAGCATTTTCTTTTCCTCGGCGTTCAGCTCGATCTCGATGATCTGCTCAATGCCGTTTTTGCCCAGCTTCACCGGAACGCCGACGTAGAGATCCTTGACGCCATACTGGCCGGTGAGATAGACGGCGCAGGGGAGGATCTTCTTCTTGTCCTTCACGATGGATTCCACCATCTCCACCACCGAAGCGCTGGGGGCGTAGAAGGCGGAGCCGGTTTTGAGGTAGCCCACGATCTCGGCGCCGCCGTTGCGGGCCCGGTCCACCAGCTTGTCGATGGTGGCCTGGGGCATCAGCGTGGTGAGCGGAATTCCGGCCACACTGGAATAGCGCACCAGGGGCACCATGGAATCGCCATGGCCGCCCAGGACGAAGGCGTTCACCTGTTCGACGCTCACATCCAGCTCCTCGGCGATGAAGGTGCGGAACCGGGCGGTATCCAGGACGCCCGCCATGCCGAAGACCCGGTTGTGGGGGAAGCCGGTGGTGCTCAATGCCACGTGGCACATGGAGTCCAGCGGGTTGGACACCACGATGACGATGGCGTTGGGGGCGAAGTTCTTGATGTGGGTGCAGACGTCGGTCATGATCTTGGCGTTCACGTCCAGGAGATCATCGCGGCTCATGCCCGGCTTGCGGGGCATCCCGGCGGTGACCACCACGATGTCCGAGTCCTTGATGATGTCGTACTGGTTGCCGCCGACGACCTTGGTGTCGTAGCCGTAGACCGGGCCGGATTCGAGGATGTCCAGCGCCTTGCCCTGGGGCACCCCTTCCACGATATCCACCACGGCCACCGTCCGGCTCAATTCGGCCTCGGCCAGCCGCTGTACCAATGTGGCGCCCACGTTTCCGGCGCCGATGACTGAAATCTTGTTGAGCATCGCCCGACTCTCCTTACGAACTGCCTGTTGACGGGCACAATGCTAGCACAGAGACACGGGCGGGTCCAAATTCGCATTTTTGACCGGGACCCGATAAGATAGAGCCTATGGCGACCATCGCACCGGACACGGAACGGATTCTTCAGACCTTTCTGGAGATGGTCCGCATCGACAGCCCCAGCGGGGGCGAAGAGGAGATGCGGGCCTACGTGGAGCGCCGCCTGGACGCCCTCGGCATCGCCTGCCGGGTGGACGGCGGCGGCAATCTCATCGCCGATTTCCCGAAAAACCAATGCGATCATGATGGCATCCTGGTCCTCTCCGGCCACCTGGACGTGGTGCCCCCCTGCCACGGCATCCAACCCGCCATTATCGGCGAGGGCGCGGAACGCATGGTGGTTACTGACGGCACCACGGTTCTCGGCGCCGACGACAAGGCGGCGCTTGCGCCCATTCTCGAAGTCCTGGCCCTCTCCCTGGAACACGACCTCCCCCGCCCCGCCGTCCGGTTGATTTTCACCACCCGCGAGGAAACCTTCCTGGGCGGCGCGAAAGACCTGGACGACGACGCCCTGAACGCCCATTTTTCCGTCATCTTCGACCACACCGGCGAGCAGGGGACGATTATCCACGAGGCGCCCAGCTACATCGAATTCAACATCGAACTCACCGGCAGGAGCGTCCATGCGGGTATCATGCCGGAAAAAGGCGTTAACGCCATCGTCTACGCCTGCCGTGTCATCGATCGGCTTCGGCTGGGCCGGATTGACCCGGACACCACCGGCAACATCGGGTTTATCGAGGGCGGCAAGGGGACCAATGTGGTGCCGGATCTCGTCAAAATCCGTGGCGAACTGCGCGGCCACGACGAGACCGTGCTCGAATCCGAACTGGACTTCATCCGGCAGGTGCTGGAGGAGGAAAAGGCGAAGCTGCCCGGTTCCGGCTACACCCTGACGTCTCATTATGAATTCCGGGGGTATAAAATCAACCCGGAGCAGACCGGGGTGAAGCTGGTCATGCAGGCGGCCAGGCAGGCCGGGCTGGAACCGACACTGATTCGCACCAACGGCGGCAGCGACAACAACATTTTCGTCCATCGGGGACTGCCCGGCGTGGTGATGGGCGCCAGTTACATGGACCCCCATGCGGTCACCGAGCGGGTGAAGGTCATCGAATTGCGCCGCTGCGCCGACTTCCTCGTCAACATCCTGGAGTGTTTCGCCAAGCATGAGTTCTGATACGGGTACGGAAGAAGAGTTATTCGAGAAGACCCTCTCCCAAAAGATCGTCTACAAGGGCCGGGTGGTGACGATTCGTTACGACGAGGCCGAGCTGCCCGACGGCAAGGTCCGTCCCCGCGACGTGGTGATGCACCCCGGCGGCGTGGTGGCCCTGCCCATTCTGGACGACGGGCGCATCATCTTCATCCGCCAGTTTCGCTATGCCCTCGGCCACACTCTGCTGGAGTTGCCCGCCGGCAAGCTGGACCCGCCGGAGCCGCCGGACGCGGCGATTAAGCGCGAACTCATGGAAGAGACGGGCTATGCGGCGGATGAATGGGAAGAAATCACCCACATCTATACTTCACCGGGTTTCTGCGACGAGAAACTCTGGCTCTACAAGGCCACGAAACTGCGTCCCGTAGAGAACGTGGAGACGACCGACGACGAGGAGCACATCCAGCGGTTCTTTCTCACCCCGGAAGAAGCGTGGCAGAAGGTCCGCACCCGCGAGATCGTGGATGCCAAAACCCTCTGCCTGCTCAGCCTGGTGTTTCCGGAAAAGCGCTAGGCGTTCTCGGCCGGTTTCTCACCATTCAAGAGGGCGACCAGATCCAGCAGTTTTCCTTCCGCTGACAGCTTTCGCACGATATGCGCAAAACCCGTCAACCGTTCTCGAGCCGCCGTCTCATCCTGAAATTCCAGAGTTTTGAACGTCACGCCAGTGACATTGCCCAGGATGTCATCACGGGTTTCCTGCGGCTGGGCAATCAATCCCTTGAGCAGGGTGAAGGCCCGCTGGACCGGCTTGGAGGTCGTGTCCGGCTCGTAGGCCGTATCCGTCAGCACCACTTTATTGCCGTCCAGTTTGAGGGCGCCCGCTTCAAAGGCACCGTTCACCGCGTGGGCGAAGGCGGGGCCCCTGAGATAGCGACCGATGGCGTTTGCCTGGGCTTGGGAGAGTTCGATCTTCGGCAGGGCGGGAAGGACATCCACCTGCGGCGCTTCAGAAGCCGGTTCCGTCACTTCGGGGGCATCTTCCCCAGTGCCGTTCGCAGGAGCTTTGGCATCCTCGCCGCCTTCAGGGGCACCGGTCGGGGGGGCCTCTTTTACGGGTTCTTTTCCTTTTTCAGCGCCTTCGCCCTTATCGGCGTCAGGCTTAGCCTTGTCCTCTTCGGAAGAGAGTCCCTTGCCCTCGAAGGGTGCCAGGGCAATGCCCAGCAGCAGGGCCGCAGGAACTGTGAATGGAATCAGGGCGCCACCACTGATGGCAATGCCGGCCACGATCCCGGCCAGGGTCCAGGTGATGGGGTTCTGGATCAGGTGCCAGGTGGAGAAGAAGTTGCCGGTCTTGTTTTTCCATTTCTCAACCAGGCCCGGCTCTTTCTTGCCATGCTCATGCTTGTCATGATCGTCATGCTTGTGGCCGACGTCGCAGCTGTCGCCGCAGTCGCCGCCTCCGAACCGGACCAGCGGAGCCATCGGGCTGCGGGCGGGACGATCCATCTGATGAAGCTGTGGGGAACCAAAACTGATGGGGCGAATCTCGGTCATAATAGGTCACCTGTGGTTAGGGGAGACTTTTTCTTGTGAAAACCCCTGAATTCGAAAATTTGCCTATTTTCTTGCACGGGACCGGCGCATTTCCCGAATGGCCTCGAATTCTTCCGGTTTGGCCAGCAGGCCCTCCGCAAAACGCATGATCAGGCTGATGGACATCATCAGGCCAATGCACGCGGGGCCGGTCACCAGGAAGACAGGGGTGCCGATGGCGCTAATCAGGCCGATCCCGGACCCAACGATCAGATCGAACATGATCTGCCGCTTATTGTCTGGCCGGAAATAATCGGCCATGTTGACAAAGCCGTTTTTCAGCCCCTTGGCCCACTGTGCAAACTTGTTGCCGCTGCCGTCGTTGCCGTCACCGGGTTTTTCGTAGCGATCCCCGTCCTGTCCAAAGGACAAAGGTTTCAGAACGGGCGCAGGCACCGCGCCAAAGCGCGGAACCGCCGAAAAACCCTGGATATTGCGAATGTTTTCCATCGTACGGGTACCAAACCCCCTCAATATATATTGTTGCTATTTAATCTGACGATTTCTTATCGGCATCGGGAACGGCCCCTTCCTTGGGGGTTTTGAGGTTTTTGAAGAAACCGGCGCCACTGCGCCAGAGGATCTGCCCGACGGACTGGATGGCAAACGTGCCAATCCCCAGGGCGGCACCGATGGGAAGGCCCATCGTAAAGAAGGTGGCGGCGCCCAGGATGACGGCGAGGGCGCCATGCATGATGACATCGAGGCGCAGGCCCTTTTTGGATTTGAAATACTGGACGAATCCCTCACCCGCCCCTTTACAGGCAGCCTTGAAGTTCAGGTTCTTGAAAACGCCCGCAACCTTGCCTTCGGTCTTTTCTTTCGTACCGAAGCGAACGGAGTCCGCAGGCTGGGAAAGAGAAGCCCGTTGCGTACCGGAAAACTCCGGCGCCGCGGCACTGCCGCAGCCAAAAGCGGGAGAAACAATCTGGCAAGGAGGGAACAACGGGTTAGTCATTAATCGGGCCTCGTGGTTTCAGAACGGAACGGCAGATTCTGCCACATGCAATGGTTTTATAAAACCGGTCAATCATGGAAGTTGCGTAAAAAAGTGCGCCGCAATTGCACCGGAACCATCTTTGTCGCAAGATAGTCCCGTATTGTGAGCAGAGGGATGGCAAGGCCACATGACCTCCGGTCGGTTCATTTCCCAGTCCGAGCGCTTGATCGTGGCACTGGACACATCGGCGGATCAGGCCCTTGAGCTGGTCAAGCAACTCAAACCCCTGAACGTCACGTTCAAGATCGGCATGGAACTGTTTTTCCGCGAAGGCATGCCCACCGTCCGCTACATCCAGCAGCAGGGCTGCTTCACCTTCGTTGATCTCAAGCTCCATGACATTCCCAACACGGTGGAACGGGCCGCCGAGGCCCTGGTCGAACAGGGCGTGACTTTCTTCAACGTCCATGCCCAGGGCGGACCGGAGATGATGAAGGCCGCCACCACCGGCGCCCGCCGGGCCGCCGAACGCACCGGCGCTCCGGAGCCTCTAATCCTGGGGGTGACGCTGCTCACCAGCATCTCGGAGGAGATGCTTCACCAGGCGTTGCAGGTTCACGGTTCGGTGGATGACTACGTGCTTCATCTGGCCGAGATGGTCCAGGAAGCCGGCCTCAACGGGGTGGTCTGCTCGGCACGGGAGGCCCGGATGCTTCGGAAAGCCTGCGGCCCCGGCTTCGTCCTGGCCACACCGGGAATCCGCCCGAAAGACTATGCCCAGGGAGACGACCAGGCACGGGTGGTCACTCCGGGCCAGGCGCTTCAGGACGGCGCCAATTTTATCGTCGTGGGGCGTCCCATCACCGGCGCAGAAGACCCCCTGAAGGCCGCCAGGGCCATCCTTGCCGAAATGGATGCCGCCGCCCTCTCGCGATGATACAGGTTGTCTACCCCAAGGACGGTCACGAAACCCATGAAGCGGCCACCTTCCTCCTCGGCTCCGTGGTACCGGGCACGTCCCTGCGCATCAACGGACAAGCCATTGATGTCCATGCCAGGGGTTACTTCGCCTCTCCGATTTCGTTATCCCCCGGCGAAAACCGGGTGAAGCTGGAAAGCGACAGTGGGGAGCAGCGGGTTCTGACCGTCCTGCGCCACCCTCCCAAGGCGCCCCTATCCCCGGAAGCCCTGGGGGTGGACGTGGACACGATGATGCCCTCGCAGTTCACCGTCCAGGCCCCCGGGCACTGGCTCCAGGTAGCTTGCCTGGCCACGCCGGGCGCCCGCCTGAGCGTCACCATCCCCGGCGTCCTTGACACCGGGATTCCCCTCAAGCCCCATCCTCAAGACAGGCCTTACGTGGACAACCGGCAGGGCATCTTCGGCGAACTCCACCAGGACCGGGAAATGATCCCCGCCGAGGGCTATTACGAAGGCTCGATTCTCATTCCCTATGACGCCCCGGCCAGGGAGAACATGCCCCTGCACCTGGAAATGCATCATCCCAACGGCGATTCGCTGATCCAGGAATTCCCCGGACGCCTGAGCATCCGAAAGACGCCGCAATGCGCCGTCATTACCGGGACCGGCATGGCGACCCTGCGGACCGGCCCCTCGGCTTCCGCCTCCCGGCTGACTCCCCAGCTTCCCGGCACATGGCTGGTCCTTGACGGCCAGGTCGGCCCATGGTGCCGCATCCGTCTGGGCCGTGACGAGGTGGCCTGGATTGCCGAGGCGGACATCGATTTACAGGAAAACACCCCGCAACGGCAGACCACCTGGATACCCCGAATGACCGTCCGGCAGGTCCGCACCCGGCAATCGGCGCCCCGGAGAACCGAGGTGCAGATCCCGCTGCGGGAAAAAATTCCCCTGAACATCCGGAACACCACCAACAGTCTGACCCTGAGCCTCTACGGGGCTGAATCTCACTGCGATGTCATCGCCTACGACCCAAAAGACACGCTGATTGAAGGGATCACCTGGCACCAGGTCGGCGAGAGCCGGGTGGATCTCCATATCACCTGCCCCCATCTGGCCGGTTACAACTATGCCTGGAACGGAGACGGCCTGATTTTGACACTCAAGGCCGTGCCCGAAAAGGCGTCGGAAGCCGTCATCCTTATCGACCCCGGCCACGGCGGCGAGGAAACCGGCACCCACGGTCCGGACGGCCTGCCGGAGAAAACCCTGAACCTGGCCGTCTCCCAGATTCTGATTAGCGCCCTGAAGGACGCTGGATTTTCACACATCCGCCCGACCCGAACTTCGGACGCGACCGTCTCCCTGGACCAACGGATCGCCCAGGCAACTGCCATCGACGCCGACCTCGTCCTGAGTTTGCACCACAATGCCCTCCCCGACGGAAGGAACCCTCTCGAACACCGGGGCGTCAGCACCTACTATTACCATGCCTTCGCCCGCCCCCTCGCCCGAAAACTCCTCGCGGAACTCGTCCGAAACCAACCGGCCCTCAACTACGGCCTCTTCCACGACAGCCTGGCCATGACCCGGATTCACACGGCAACAGCCGTCCTCATTGAACTCGGCTTCTTCACCCATCCCGATGATTACGCGCGGGTCATCGACCCCGCCAACCAACAAGCGGCAGCACAGACCCTTGCCCATGCGCTGAAAGGGTTTGTCGAAAACCGCTAGATACGGGCCAGTTCACCGGTAGCGGCTTCGGCAATGTCCCGGCGACAGACCTTGTTGGCAAACACCACGGCGTCCGCCAGGCGGTAGGCATTTTGCCGGGCCGCCTGCAATCCGGCCCCAAGGCCGGTGGCATTCAGAACCCGGCCTCCGTTGGTCAGGATCTCGCCTGTGGGGGTCAGCCGGGTTCCCGCATGAAACAGCACCGTGTTTTCCGGCAGCGCGTCGGGAAAACGGATGGGCTGATCCGCATCGTACTCGCCAGGATAACCCTCCGAGGCCAGCACCACCGTGACGGCACTCTCCCCCGTTTTGAAGCGGAATCCCTCCGGATAGCCGCCCAAGTCCCCGTCGGCAGCCCGCATGAGAATGGCTGCCAGATCGTCTTCCAGCAGGGGGAGAACCACCTGGGTTTCCGGATCGCCAAAACGGCAGTTGAACTCGATGACCTTCGGGGTCCCGTCCGGGGCAATCATCAGCCCGGCGTAAAGCACCCCCCGGTAGTCGATGCCCTCGGCCCGAAAGGCCGCCATCATGGGGTCAAGGACCTCGGCCTGCACCCGTTGGGTCAGGGCCTTGTCCACGAAGGGAACCGGGGCGTAGGCGCCCATGCCGCCCGTATTGGGGCCAATGTTGCCCTCGCCCGCCTTCTTGAAGTCCTGGGCACTGATCATGGGAATGGCCCGCTGACCGTCACAGATGGCCAGAACGGAGAGTTCCTCGCCCTGCAGAAACTCCTCGATGACCACCGGCATATCTTTGCTGAACGCCGCTTCCAACGCCTTTTCGGCAGCCTCGCGATCGGGGGCGATGGTCACCCCTTTGCCCGCCGCCAGGCCGTCCTCCTTGATGACATAGGGCGCAACAAAAACCGCCAGGGCTTTGCGGGCGCTGGGGAGGTCCTCGCAGTAAGCGTAACCCGCCGTCGGCACACCCGCCTTCTCCAGCATCTCCTTGGCATAGACCTTGCTCGCCTCGATCTGCGCCCCGGCCCGGTCCGGCCCGAAGACCCGCAAGCCCTTTTCCCGGAACCGATCGGCCAGCCCCATGGACAGGGGCACTTCCGGCCCGACCACGGTGAGGTCAATCCCTTCGCGCTCGGCAAACAGGGCCAGCCCCTCGATGTCCGTGACCTTGATTTCCAGGCGCTGCCCCAGCTCGCCCATCCCCGGATTGCCGGGGGCAAAGAACAATTCGTGCCTTTCCTCAGACTGAGCCAGCTTCCAGCCAATGGCATGCTCACGGCCACCGCTACCGATTACCAGGATTTTCATTGAGAGGCACCTCCAACGGACCGGACGATACGGCGGATCTTACCCCAAAGCCGGTTTTCAGGCCAGCCTGGGCAGAAGCGCCCGAACCTGTCCCTCAAGGGCGTCCACATCCATGTTGTTGACCAGAACAGCGTCCCAGTCCTGGACATCATCGAGATCGCACTCGGTCCGGTCGGTTTCACTCACCAGGGTTCCGCGCTGGCACCGCACAGCCCGGTCTGCCTCCAGCCGAATGAGAAAGGCCCCGTGCTGGCGGAGCAGGGCATGTTCGCGCTTCAGGCGCACGTCCGGGATGATGATATCGCCGGGCAGGGAGATCACTTGTTTGAGCCAGTAGTCCGGGTCCTGCGACCGGCCCCAGTCGCCCAGAGCAATGAGGCCGGGACGGTGCTTCGGCTTGTCCCGCTCGATTTCCTCCAGTGTCAGACCATGCCGGCGACCATATTCCTGCTTGATGGCCAGGGCCAGGGGAAGCTTTCGGAACGCGGGCAGGGCCTGCAGCAGGAGATCCGCCAGCACGTCCTTGCCGGCAAACTGTTTGCCGGAGATGCCGATAATGCGTCTGTGGTTTTGGCGTCCGAGGGATGGGGTCATCGAAATTTTTCCCGGCTTTGGATACAATAGGCCCATCTTATAACAGGAATGAATTGGATGTTTCTGACCGAAGAACAGCAAAGCATCCGGGCCTTGGCCCGCGAGTTCGTGGAGAAGGAGGTGGCCCCGGTCATCAAGCCTTTGGAATCGGGGGATCTTGACACCCTGCGAAGCCTCTGGCAGAAAATGGCGGAAACGGGCCTCACCGGCCTGCCCTTTCCGGAGGAATACGGCGGCTCGCAAGTGGACAGCCTCTCCTACTTTCTTGTGCTGGAAGAAATCGCCAAAGTCTCCGCGGCGCTGGCCACCGCCCTGTCGGTCCATGTCTCCCTGGTCGGCCTGCCCCTGCTGGGCTATGGCACGGATGCGCAGAAGGCAAAATACCTGCCTGGAATTATCGGCGGGCAGACCATCGGCGCCTTCGCCCTTACCGAACCCAACGCCGGGTCGGATGCGGGCAGCGGCCTCTGCCGGGCCGAGAAAAACGGCAGCGGCTATGTGCTCAACGGCACCAAAATTTTCATCACCAACGCGCTTCTGGCCGACGTGTTCCTCGCCACGGGCCGGACCGACCCCAATACCCCCGGCCACCGGGGCCTCACCGCCTTCATCGTGGAACGGGACGCCGGCGGATTCCAGATCAACAAGGGCGACGACAAGATGGGGCTGATTGGCGGCGACTGGGGCGAACTGTACTTCGACAACTGCAGAATTCCCGAAGAGAACCGCCTGAGCGAGGAAGGCATGGGCTTCAAGGTCTTCATGAACAGCCTGAACGTGGGGCGCATCAGTATCGCCACAATTTCGATGGGCATCGCCGAGGCCTGTCTGGAAGCGTCCGTGAAGTACGCCCAGGAGCGCAGGCAGTTCGGTCAGCCCATTGGCGACTTCCAGGCCATCCAGTTCAAGCTGGCGGATATGGCCACGAAGATTGAAGCGGCCCGCGGCTTGATATACAATGCGGCTCGCCTGAAGGAAGCTGGCAGATCTTACGCCCAGGAAGCCTCGATGGCCAAGCTCTATGCCTCGGAAATCGCCAACCAGTGCGCCAGCGAGGCGGTGCAGATCCACGGCGGCTACGGCTACACCACGGACTTTCCCGTGGAGCGCTACTTCCGCGACGCCCGCGTAATGTCCCTCTTTGAAGGCACCAGCGAGGTCCAGCACGTGATTATCGCCAAGAATTTACTGAAAGCCTGAGAAAGACCGAACCCATGTCCAAAGAAACCACCCGCATTGACGTCCGCGCCGAACTCGAAGCCCTGCGTGACGAAGCCCGGAAGGCGCTGGAAACCGCCGGCAGCATGCAGGCGGTTGAGGACATCCGGGTCCGGTACCTGGGCCGCAAGGGCCAAATCAACGACATCAAGCGGGGCCTGAAGGATGTTTCCGCCGAAGACCGCCCCGCCATCGGCGCCCTCGCCAACGAAATCAGTGATGCCCTCGAAGCGCAGATCGAGGAACGGCTTGAAAGCCTGAAAGGACAGGAAATCCAGGCAAAAATCGCCTCGGAAACCCTGGACGTGACCATGCCCGGAGTCTGCATCCCGCAGGGGGTGGCCCATCCGCTGACCCGCATCACCGAGGAGCTGTGCGACATCTTCCGCTCCATGGGCTTTGACGTCATCGACGACAACTTTTGCCCGGAGGTGGAAACGGAATACTACAACTTCGACGCCCTGAATTTCCCGGCGGATCACCCGGCCAAGGACATGCAGGACACGTTCTACACCGATGTGGCCCCGCAGGTGCTGCTGCGCAGCCAGACCTCCAACGCCCAGATCCGCTACATGGAAAGCCACGACCTCCCCGTGCGCGTCGTCTCGCCGGGGCGGGTCTACCGCAACGAGGACGTCAGCTCCAAGAAGAACGTGCTGTTTCACCAGATCGAAGGGCTGTTGGTGGACGAGGACGTGACCGTCGCTGATCTCAAGGGCGTGCTTCAGGAGTTCATCAAGCGGCTCTTCGGCGAGGAACGCCCCACACGATTCAGAACCAGCTATTTCCCGTTTACCGAACCGAGCATGGAGATGGATGTCCTGTATTCCCGGATGGTCAACGGCCAGAAAAAGGAGGAGTGGCTGGAGATCATGGGTTGCGGCATGGTGGACCCCAACGTGCTGGCGAACGTCGGCATCGACCCGGAGCGCTACAGCGGCTTCGCCTTCGGCATGGGCATCGAGCGCCTCGCCATGCTCAAATACAACATCACCAACATCCGCGACTTCTACACCAACGACCTGCGGTTCTTAAAAGCCTTCAGCGGCTGATTAGTCTGAAAAAATGCTGAAAAGGAATATTCATTCATGCGCGTTTCCCTCGAATGGCTCAACGACTACGTCGACGTCTCCAACCTCCAGCCGGAAGACGTGGCGGAGGACCTCACCAACGCCGGGCTGGAGGTGGAGGCCATTGAGCGCCTCGGCGCCCTGTTTTCCGGCGTGCGCCTCGGCAAGATGCTCGCCGTGGAGAAACACCCCAACGCCGACCGGCTGAATCTCGTCACCGTGGAGACCGGCCAGGGCCAGGCAAAAGTCGTCTGCGGCGCCAACAACGTGCAGCCGGATACCCTCATCGCCTATGCCGAGATCGGCGCGACCGTCATCAGCCGCAAGGACAACACCCTGTTTACGCTTCAAAAAGCCAAAATCCGCGGGGTGGAGAGTTCGGGGATGATCTGCTCCCTGGACGAACTGGGGCTTTCGGAAAAATACCCGGATGACGTGGTGGAAGGCGGCATCTGGCATATGACAAAAGTCGCCCGCGAATCGCAGATCGGCCAGCCGCTGGAGGCGGTGCTGAACCTGAAGACGGACCTGGTGCTGGACACAGCCCCCACCGCCAACCGGGGGGATCTCATGTCCATGATCGGGGTCGCCCGCGAAGTGGCGGCCCTCTACAACCGGCCCGTGACTTTGCCGGAACTGAAGGAACTTGCCCCCACCCCGGAAAGCAACGGCTATCAAATCCGGCTCGACGACCCGTCGGTCTGCGAATACTACGGCGGGGCCATCATGAAAAACCTCAAGACCGGCCCGTCACCGGACTGGATGGTCCGACGCCTTGAAGCCGCGGGTGTACGCTCCCACAACAACGTGGTGGACATCACCAACTACGTGATGCTGGAGATGGGCCAGCCCCTGCACGCCTTTGACATGGACCGCCTGGGGACCGGCACCGTGGGCGTACGCAAGGCCAAGCCCGGTGAGACGATCAGGACCCTTGACGGCGAAACCCGCAAGTTGACCGAAGATTCAGTGCTGATTACCCTCAACGACCGGCCTGTTGCCATGGCCGGGCTGATGGGCGGTGAGGACACGGAAATCGGCGACGACTCGAAGCATCTCTTTCTGGAAGCCGCCTTTTTCCCGCCGGCGAGCAACCGGCGCAGTGCCAAAAGCGTGGGCCTGAGAACCGAGGCCTCCGCCCGGTTCGAACGGGGCGTGGACCGTAACACCTGCCGAAAGGCGCTGTTTCGGGCCGTTCAGCTCTATCAGGAGCTGGCCAGCGCGGAACTGGCGGGATTCGTGGAATCTCCGCCCAAACCGGCGCCTGCCGTCACCGTGGGCCTGCGGCTGCCGCGTATTGAAAAGCTGCTGGGCACCCCCGTGGAAAGGACCAGTGCCGTCAACATTCTGGAGAAACTGGGCTTCGGCGTCAAAGACGACACGTCTGCCGATGCCCTGTCGGTCACCGTGCCCTCCTACCGCCAGCATGACGTCTCCCGCGAGGTGGACCTCATCGAAGAGGTCATCCGCATCCACGGCTACGGCAACGTACCCTATACACTCCCGAAAAAGACACGATCCGCCAGCTACTCGCTGAGACAGGACCTTATTCGCCGCATACATACGGCTTTATGCGGGGCAGGATTGCAGGAAACAGTGACCAACTCGCTGATTGGCGAAGCCCTGCTGGAGAAAACCGGTTTCACCGTGGACCGGGATCAACTGGTGCAGGTGACCAACTCCCACTCGCGGGATCACACGCTGATGCGCCAGAGCCTGCTGCCCAACCTCATTGAGATTGCCCGCTACAACCTGGCCCAGGGGGTGGAGAACATCTGGCTCTACGAAACGGGCCGCACCTACTTCAAGCGGGGCAAGGCGTCGGAAAAGTCCTCCGGCGTGGTGGAGAAGTTGACCATTTCCGGCCTGATGACCGGCAGCGGGTTTTCAGGCACATGGCATGTACCTGAATCACTGTCACAGACAGATTTCTATCTGACAAAAGGAGTCACTGAACAGATTCTGGCCTCCCTGAAGCTGACCAACGATTATGTGTTCGAAGCGATAGGGGACGTTTCCTGGCTGCATCCCGGCAAAGCCGCGGCCATCGTTCCGAAAGCGGGCGGCAAACCGGTGGGCGTTCTGGGACAGATGCACCCCGCGTTTGAAAGCCGCCTGAAGTTTCGCCAGCCCGTATTTCTGTTTGAGCTGGATTTCGAAACCCTCTTCAAAGCGGCAAAGCAGACGGCAGATCAGCCGGAGGCCGGGATCATCGTCTCCCATTACCCGACCGTTAAACGGGACATGGCTTTTTTCGCACCGGAGACGCTGACCCACCGGCAGATTCTGGCCATCATCGAAGGTCTCAACGAGCCGTTGATCACGGACGTTACCCTGTTTGACGAGTACCGGGGCGAGCAGCTTGGGGCGGGCAACCGCAGCCTGGCCTACCGGCTGACCCTGCAGTCCCCGTCCGAAACCCTGACCGACGCCGTGATCGATGAGGTCATGGCCCGTGTGAAACAGACCTTATCCAAGGATCTGCCGGTTACGTTCCGCTAAAAACGCTCTGTTTACGCTCTCGTTCCGCGCCTGTTATTCCCGGATCTCGACGGCCTGGGCCGCGAACTGGAACCTGGACCGCAGACTGAACTGGGGCAGGCTGCTCACCATCGCCTTCACGGAACGGAAATCGTGGACCGCCTCGGAACAGCGCAGCTGATCCTTCAAAAAATACTTGGACGTACGGTAACGTCTTGCCGTGACGCTCTGCGGCTCCAACGGCGTATAGTTCTGGTGCTCTTTTTCCGTCGCCATCTGCTATTATCCCCCGATAAGTGCAGCTTAAGCTGGATCGTCGTACAAAATCAGGCCTATATCATATTGTCCCATCTCGATGTCTATTTGTATAAACGGGACTTTCCGCCGTTTGGTGACAGATTGTATCACTTCCTATATTTAATTGTTTTTATAATTATATACCAGACGCTGTTCCCGCCCACAGTTATTTTGAGTATGATACGGCCACGATGAACGCGTTTTCCTTTCAACTGGCGGCCACAGAAAAAACGGCGGTGGGCACGGCACGGGCCGGCACACTGCAGACGCCTCATGGCCCGGTGGACACCCCGGTATTCATGCCGGTGGGCACCCACTCCACCGTCAAGACCCTTACCATGGACCAGCTCAAAGCCACGGATGCCTCCATCATGCTCTCCAACGCCTTTCATCTCTACCTGCGCCCCGGCCATGACCTGGTGGCAAAAGCGGGCGGACTGCATGCATGGATGGACTGGCCCCACGCGATTCTCACGGATTCCGGCGGTTTCCAGGTGTTCAGCCTGGCAAAAATCCGGGAAATCGAACCCCACGGAGTCCGGTTCAGGGACCCGGCCACCGGCGACGAGCACTTCATCGGCCCCAAGGAATCCATGGCCATCCAGAACGCATTGGGGGCCGATGTCATCATGGCCTTTGACGAGTGCCCGCCGTATCCGGCAACTCAGGAGTACGCCCGAAAATCCCTGGACATGACCCACCGCTGGCTCGAAGAGTGCTTCGAGCACCATGCCCGGCCAAACGATCAGGCGTTGTTTCCCATCGTGCAGGGGTCCGTGTACGAGGATCTGCGAACCGAAAGCGCCCGGTTCGTCCAGCAGTTTGACGCCCACGGCTACGCCATCGGCGGGGTCAGCGTGGGGGAACCCCGCGACGAGATCAACCGCATCGTGGAATACACCGCCCCCCTGCTCCCTGAAGACAAACCCCGCTACCTGATGGGAGTCGGCACACCGGAGGACCTGCTTGACGCCATCCGCCGGGGGGTGGATATGTTCGACTGCGTGATGCCCACGCGCATCGGGCGTCATGGGTCCTTTTTCCACAGCGAGGGGCGCAAGATCATCAAGAACGCCGAGTACACCGAAGACTTCGGACCGCTGGAGGAGGGGTGTCGCTGCTACGCCTGCACCCACCACAGCCGGGCCTATATCCGCCACCTGTTCCGCCAGCAGGAATGGACGGCCGCCACGCTCTTAAGCATTCACAATATTACGTTTCTCATCGATACGGTGGCCCGCGCCCGCGAAGCCATCCTGGCGGGACGGTACGAGGATTTCTACCACCGGGTCCATTCCAAGGGGTTTTTACGCCGGGCCGCCCGCCCGGTATAATGGGGCTGGCCCAACAGTGGCCATTGAGAGGAACGCAAGCCGCGGATGGAGAATCACCAATGAATTTTCGGGGCAACCTTTTTCAGGCACTTATTCCGGCCATTCTTTTGCTGACAGCGCAGGCCGGTGCCGCCGCATGGTCCGATTCGCTTTATGCGTTCTACCAGGACGGCAACTGGGGCTACATCAACCAGAAGGGCAAGGTGGTGGTGGAACCCCAGTACGAGATGACCGGCCACTTCTCGGAGGGGCTGGCCCGGATCAGATCCTATGGCCGCTGGGGCTACATGGACGCTTCCGGCAAGGTGGCTATCCAGCCCTGGTTCTACCAGGCGGGGGATTTCTCCGGCGGGCTGGCCCCGGTCATGCTCAACAAGGGACAAAAATGGGGTTATGTGGATACCAGGGGCCAGATGGTCATTCCGCCGGTATTCGACCAGGCCACGGCGTTCGTGGAAGGGCTGGCCCGCGTGAAAACCGGCAATGCCTGGATCGTGATCAACCCCCAGGGGCAACGGGTATTCACCTCAGAGTTCGAGCGCCAGGGGACGTTTTCCGAGGGGCTGGCCGAATTCCGCAATGGAAGCAACTTCTGGGGCTACATCAACCCATCGGGCAAAGTGGTCATTGAACCCCGGTTCGAATGGGTCTCCGCCTTCTCCGAAGGCAAAGCCAGCGCCCGGAGCAACAACCGGTGGGGGTTCATCAACCCGAAGGGCCAATGGGTCATCGAACCCCAATTCGAGATGACCCACCAGTTCACCGAAGGCCTGGCCGACGTGAAACAGGACGGCAAGTGGGGCTATATCGACAAGAAAGGCCGGATTGAAATCGAGCCGGCGTATGACCGGGTCGGGAGATTCTCGGAGGGCTTGGCCGCCGTGAAACAGGGCGGCAAGTGGGGCTATATCGACCGCAAGGGCCGGATGGTCATCGAACCGGCGTATGATATGGCCTGGAACTTCGAGAATGGCCTCGCCATGATCCAGACAGAGGAGGCCATCGGCTACATTGACCGCAAGGGCAGATTCGTCTGGGAACCCTCGAAGTAACGGGAGGCTTGGGTGAGCGACAGCCAGGAAAGACGTAAATCCCTGCTGGATCGCCGCTCCAAAGAGCGGCAGGGCAAGTACGATCGCCGTCGGAACCGCTGCGGGCGCTGCCGCCATTTCGAAATCCGGGGACATTGCCGCAAACACGACATCGCCGTCACCGAGGAAACCTTCGCCTGCATCCTTTTCGAATCGGCGGACTGATAAACCCCTGGCCTACAGGCCGGAACGGGGCATCAGCCAGAGGGGAATCCCGGCCAGCATCTCTCCGGCCTCCAGGCGGCGGTTAAGACCGTCGGGCATCAAACCCGCCATCCGGGTGTCCCCGGTCAGGACACGGGCAATCACGGATTTCCGTTTCTGGAGTCTCACCAGATGGGGAGACACCGCCCTCGGCATGCCCGCCAGGTCTTTTGCCACATCAATGGCCGTGTTTATTCCTCCCACCGCATCCACCAGGCCGTACGCCAATGCCTGGCGGCCACTGAAAATCCGCCCATCGGCAAAGGTTTCTACCGTGGAAACATCCAGGCCGCGGGCCAAGGACACCGTTTCCACGAACTGGCGGTAGGTATCGTCCACCGTGTCCTGCAGCAGGGCACGCTCCTCGTCGGTCAGGGAGCGCTCCATACTGAGGATGTCCTTGAACCGGCCCGCCTTCACCACGTCGGAATGAATGCCGATCTTGTCAAAAAGCTCCCGGAAGTTGCCCGCCTTGATGATGACCCCGATGGAGCCGGTCACCGTACCGCCATGGGCAATGACCCGGTCCGCCGCCATGGCCGCGTAGATGCCGCCGCTGGCTGCCGTATCGCCAAGGGACGCCACCACCTTCAACCCCTTTTCCTCTCGCAGCCAGACCAGGCGATCATAGATATCCTGGGTGGTGCCCACCGTTCCGCCAGGGCTGTTAATCCGCAGGATCAGGGCTTTGAACTCCCGCTTTTCCACCTCGTCCAGATGCTCCAGAAACTGGGGAGCCGATGAGATGGAACGCTGCTCGGCGATCACGCCGCTCAACTCCAGCCAGGCAATCCGGCGATCCTTGAAAATACTGCGCCAGCGGCGCCGAAGGGTGTTCACCAAATCCATCGGGTTTCGCCTCTCTCTCGATGCCTCCCATTGTAACAACAACCCGTCCTCCCCGCTCCTCCCCCGGTTGTCCCCCGTAAAGCAGAGATTTTTTCAAAGCGGTTTTCATAACGTTTTGTTACAGCCTGGCGGAATTTCGGCCCGGCAGGGCAATCGGGATCTTAATTTTGTTTTTATTTTTATAGATCATATCCCCTGTCTCTGTCCCCCATTTTGAACAACAACATCTCGAGGATTTCTCCCTATGCAACAGCAACGTCCCACTCTTGAACAGCATCTGGCCCAGCAGTATGCCCGCAGAATGCAGGATACCGGCTTTTATCCGCGCATGGTGTCCGTCAATGCCGATGCCCTGCCCGGCCTGAACCTGATGGTTCGTCGCGGCGAAGACGCCGAGCAGCGCGTACCCGACTGGCAGGTCACCGATGCGTATCTGGCCAACCGGGGCATTCGGGTGAAACGGCCCGCCCTGCTCGCCAGCTAAGCCTGCATCCAATATTCAGAGTATGAGGTTTCCGGTATTCGCCGGCGCCGATTTCCGGTAGATTAACCGGGAGGCGCCGGTTTACCCATGATGGGCCTGCGGGCGCCCTGCTTACAATCAGAGACTTGGGGCCATGAAAAAAATCTGGACTTGTAAATCCAGGCTTGCATTGGAATTCCTGCCGCACCTTCTATTACAATAGAGTGGCGGCATTTCGCAGTCCATGCTGACAGCCAGGCCATCAGCAAGGCGTATTCGCCGATCCCAAATCCAAGGAAGGGGAATCTATCGTGAGTCAAGATGTTTTTATCGCCAGCGGCGCAAGAACCCCGATGGGCAGTTACCTCGGTTCACTCTGCGACGTGCCCGCACCGGTTCTGGGCAGTCTGGCAATCCGGGCCGCCATGGAACGGGCGGGCATCCCGCCGGAAGATATCGACGAGGTCATCATGGGCTGTGTGCTTCCGGCAGGCCAGGGGCAAGCCCCGGCCCGCCAGGCCATGATCAAGGCGGGTATTCCCAGCGCCGTGGGCGCCATGACCATCAACAAGGTCTGCGGCTCCGGCCTGAAGGCCGTGATGATTGCCCGCAGCGAAATTCTGGCCGGCGAGGCGGACCTGATCGTGGCCGGCGGCATGGAGAACATGAGCCTGGCCCCCTACTACCTGCTCAACGCCCGCAGGGGATTTCGCATGGGCCATCAGCAGGCCCTCGACAGCATGATTTATGACGGCCTGTGGGACCCCTATCATGACTTCCATATGGGCACCGCCGGAGAAATGTGCGCCCAGAAGTACGAGTTCAGCCGCGAGGAACAGGACGCCTTTGCCCAGACCAGCTACCGTCGGGCGCTCGAAGCGGTCAGCGGCGGCGCATTCAAGGACGAGATCGTGGCCGTGCCCGTCCCTCAACGCAAGGGAGACCCGGTGCCCTTCGACCAGGACGAGCAGCCTTTCAAGGGCAACCCGGATGCGCTGGCCAGCCTGAAACCGGCCTTTGACCGGGAGAAAGGCACCATCACCGCCGGCAACGCCTCCACCATCAATGACGGGGCCGCCGCGCTTGTTGTGGCATCGGAAGCCGCCATAGAAAAGCATGGCCTGAAGCCGCTGGCGAAAATCCGGGGTGTGGCCACCCACAGCCAGGCCCCCGAATGGTTCACCACCGCTCCGGTGGGCGCCATCCGCAAGGTGCTGGACAAGTTGAACCTTTCCGTCGGCGATATCGACCTGTATGAAATCAACGAGGCCTTCTCGGTGGTCACCATGGCCGCCATGCGGGATCTCGACATTCCCCACGAACGGGTTAACGTCCGTGGAGGCGCCGTTTCGCTGGGGCACCCCATCGGCGCCTCCGGCGCCCGCCTGCTGGTCACTCTCCTCTACGCCCTCAGGGACTTGAAGAAGAAGCGCGGTTTGGCTACCCTGTGTATCGGCGGGGGCGAGGCCGTCGCTGTTGTCGTCGAGATGCTCTAGCCGGCATCAGTCAAGGGAGGCGTTGATCATGGGAAGTACGGTCATGGCAGACGTTGTTGCGGTAGAGGATATCCGGACCATTGGCGTCATCGGGGCCGGGCAGATGGGCCACGGCATTGCCCAGGTGGCCGCCCATCTCGGCCATCTGGACGTGATCGTCCAGGACGTGAGCGAGGACGCCCTGAAAAAGGCGGGCGCGGGCATTGACAAGAGCCTGGCCAAGTTCGTGGAAAAGGAACGGGTGACCGTTCCCGAAAAAGAGAAAATCCTCTCGCGCATCCGGTTCGAACGGGATCTCGGCGCCCTGAAGGACGCGGATATCGTGGTTGAAGCCGTGGTGGAAAACGAGGAGATCAAGCGCACCCTGTTTCACCGCCTGGATGAACTGCTCAAGCCCCAGGCCATCATTACCTCCAACACGTCGAGCATCTCCATCACCCGGCTGGCCAGCGCCACGAAGCGGCCCGAACAGGTTATCGGCATGCATTTCATGAACCCAGTCCCCCTGATGCAGCTGGTGGAAATCATCCGAGGCGCCCAGACCAGCGACGAAACCTACCGGACGGTCAACGAACTGGCCCAGAAATTCGGCAAGACCACCGTGGTGGCCCGCGATTTTCCCGGCTTCATCTCCAACCGGGTGCTGATGCCCCTCTTGAACGAGGCCATGTTCGCCGTCTACGAAGGGGTCGGCTCCGCCGAGGACATCGATACGGTAATGAAGCTGGGGATGAACCATCCCATGGGTCCCCTGACCCTGGCCGACTTCATCGGCCTGGACACCTGCCTCTCCATTATGAACGTGCTTTACGAAGGTTTTAACGACGCCCGGTTCCGCCCCTGTCCGCTGCTCAAGCAATACGTGGATGCCGGATACCTTGGACGCAAGGCTGGTCGCGGTTTTTTCCAGTATTAGCCGCATGAGAGCGCTTCTGTCTGCCTGCCTGCTGACGGTGCTTCTGAGCGCCTGCGGCTCCGCCCAAAGCGGAGAGCCGAAGACCGATCGCACGGCCTGCAAGGTGTTACAGGTCTTTGACGGGGATACCCTGGCCTGCGACCTGAACCATAACGGAAAAATCAACAAACCCAGGGAATATATCCGGCTTTTGGGCATTGACGCCCCGGAAACCCGGTATTCCAGAAGGGGCGACGGCGAGGACGAGCCTTATGCGGTGGAGGCCACGGACTTCCTGGCAAAAAAGACCCTGGGGAAAACGGTCTATCTCGAATGGGACCGGGAGCGCCGAGACCCTTACGACCGCAGCCTCGCCTTCATCCACCTGAGGCCCGACAGCACGGAGTCCGTCAACGCCATGCTGGTGAAAAGGGGCTATGCGTCCACCCTGTTTATTCCGCCCAACGGAAAATACCGCGATGAGTTCGAGACCCTGGAAACCCAGGCCCGACAGCAGCGCCTCGGCATCTGGAACCCCACCCCCTGATATTGTCTCTCAGTCCAGTTTCCGAGTCATCATGCGATAGTGGTCCAGATGGAAGCCGCATTTTTCGTAGGCCCGGATGGCGCGGACATTGTCCTCGTCCACGTACAGGCGCAGCTCGGCGGCACCCTCCTCACGGGCGGCCTTCCCTATCGCCTTGACGAGCAGCCCCATCACCCCCTGCCCCCGCGCATGCGGGACCAGGTAGACGCTCTGTAGCCACCAGTAGGGCGCATTGTTCCAGTCGCTCCATTCGGTTGTGACCAGGGCGCTGCCCACCGGGTCGCCCAGCAGGTTCTCCACCAGCCAGTAGGTCCCGTGTTCGGGCCGCCGAAACACCGCCGCAATACCCTGGCGGACCGTATCCTCATCCAGTTCCCGGTCCTCGCTTTCGCGGGCCATCGTCAGGATGAAATCCAGCAAGACCGGCTGATCGTCATCAATCGCCGGGCGAAAGACAAAGCTGGTGCCGCTAGACATCACCGCCGGCCCTCCCGCCAAGCAGGGAAAAACCAAAACGCCCGAACAGCGTATTGAGGGCGTTCAGGGACATCCCCACCACGTTGAAGTAGCAACCCTCGATATGCGGAATCATCAGGCTGCCGTAACCCTGGATGGCGTAGGCGCCGGCTTTGTCCATCGGCTCGCCGGTGGCGATATAATCACGGATATGGGCGTCGCTGAGGCGGGTCATGGTCACACGGGTCACCGCATGGGTACGCTCACAGCGGCTGTCATGGCAGACGGCGATGGCGGAAATCACCTCGTGGGTCTGACCCTGCAAGCGTTTGAGCATTTCGAAGGCATCCGCCTCGTCCCTGGGCTTGCCCAGCACGTCTCCGTCAATCACCACCACCGTATCCGAGCCAATGACCAGGGCGTCCGGGTAATGCGAGGCAACGGCCTGAGCCTTGACCTCCGCCAGAAACTCCGCCTGCATCGCCGGGTGCAGTTCGTCCAGGGCATAGGCCGACTCGTCCACCCCCGGCTTGATAACCTCGAACGGCACATGCAGGGAAGTGAGCAACTGGCGGCGCCGGGGCGAACCGGAGGCCAGAATAAGCCGGGGAAGGTCTTGAACGTCTATCATCAGGGTGTTTCCGGGTCCAGATAGACGGTACCGGCAAGCTCATCCGGCAGAAACGTCTGGGCGGCATCCGGGTGATTGTGGGTATAAATGTAATCCACCCCATGACCGTACTTTTCGGCGTCCGGATAATGGGAATCCCGCAGATGCCGGGGCACCGGGTAGTTTTTTCCGCCCTTCGTTATGTCGTAGAAGGCCTGGTCCACGGCCTTGTAGGCATGATTGGACTTGGGAGCGCGGGCGACGTAGGCGGTCGCCATGGCCAGCGGAATCCGGGCCTCCGGCCAACCCAAACGTTCAGCGGCTTCTGCCGCCGCGTTGGCCACCACCAGCGCCGTAGGCCGGGCCAATCCCACATCTTCCGCCGCGCATACCACCAGCCGGCGGGCAATAAACCGGGGGTCTTCGCCGGCGGCCATCATCTTGGCCAGCCAGTAGAGAGCCGCATCGGCATCACCGCCGCGCATGCTTTTCTGGTAGGCGCTGGCATGATCGTAATGCTCGTCCCCCTGCCGATCGTAGTTCAGCCGGTTCTGCTGGGCCAGGCGTTCCAGGAGTTCCACGGTAATTTGCCGCCGGTCCCGTTCCAGCGGGGCGCACTTGTGGGCAATCTCCAGAAGCACCAGGGCGCTTCGCCCGTCGCCGTTGGCATAATCGGCAACAAACCCCACGGCGTCATCGGTGATGTCCGCATTTTCCAGGAACGCAACCCCGCGACGCACCAGCACCTTCATCTCCTCACGGGGAAGATATTCCAGGCGCACCACCAGAACCCGTGAAAGCAGGGGCGAGATCACCTGGAACGACGGATTTTCCGTCGTCGCCCCCATTAAAATGATCGTCCCGTTTTCCACGAAGGGCAGGATGCCGTCCTGCTGGGTCTTGCTCCAGCGGTGGATCTCGTCAATAAAGACCACCGTCTGCCGCCCGGACATCTTCAGCGTCTCTTCAGCCTCGGTCACGGCCTCGCGCAGTTCCTTGAGGCCGGAATTGACGGCGCTGAGTTCGATGAACGCGGCATCGGAATTCCCGGCAATGAGGCGGGCCAGGGTCGTCTTGCCCACACCGGGCGGCCCCCAGAACAGCAGCGACGTCAGCTCGCGGGATTCGATCAGGTTGCGAAGGGGCGTGCCTTCTCCCAGAACGGCCTGCTGGCCGAGAAAATCCGCCAGGATTGCCGGGCGCAGCCGATCCGCCAGCGGCGCCTTGCGGTTGCGGTCCACCAGCGTGTCCAGCAGAGGGGTTGCGGATGTTTTCGAGTTCCTGACCATGACACCCCATTGTAGTGTAAGCACAGGGGGTTCATCCACCCGGATTTTTCAGCGGTGATTTTAACGTTACAATGGAAGGCAAGGTTTTTCATTCGGAGCGGACCATCCCTTGGGCATCGCCATCAAACCCGTCAAGCTGACCCGACATGAGATCGAGGTGGATATCGATCCCTCGGTCCCATTAAGGACCGGCCAGATCCTCAGGCTGGAAAGCGACCGCCCCATTTACGGGCGGGTCTGCACCATCCAGACCGTGGATCAGGGCTACCGGGCCGGGATTCACATCCTCTACGGAGAGCCGCACCTGGGCATCCACACGGCCCACATGCTCGACGGCACCCAGCTGGCCGCGGAACTCCAGCAACTGCTGGGCACCGTCTCCGAGCCCCTGTTTCTCGGCGACACGTTCATGGGCGATCTCGCCAAGATGGGACCCCTTACCGTCATCGACGGCGACAGCCTGGAATCCAGGCACCAGGCTGCGGTAGAAATCATGGACGGACTGCGGCTGCACCACCGTCTGCTGGTGATCGACCCCCTGGGGCTGTTTGCATTGGCAGAAGGGTATCACGTCGCCTTTGCCGGACAGGATGTGAAGCTGTCCCTGCAGGACTTCGGCCTGAGCCGGTTCCTGTCCGAGCTGAGCCGGATCATCCCGGAGGCTTTCCACGAGGAAGCTCTGCAGTTACTGGGCCAGGGCATTCCCATGACCCTGGATTTCGTCCCCTGCAAGAGCCTGCTCAGCCCCAAGCGCTACGAGGACATGCCCGCCAAGGGGCCGCTGCTGCATTTGCTCTACGACATCCATCGGCAAGGCGCCTTTGCCGATGAGCCGGAGGAGGTGTTTGCCCTGGACACCGCCATCCCGGACCAGATGAACGTGCTGGAGCTTTCCAACCTGCAGGACCCGTGGCGCTCGGTCTTCTACGCCCACATCTGCGAGGAGCTGGTGCGCCATAAGGTCCATGACCTCATCCCGGTGCTGATCTACCCGGAGAACTACCTTCAGGCGCTGGATCACTGGCTGACCAAGCTGGACGAGGCCGAATACAAGGTGCTGGTGTTACCCTCCAACGCCGGACGCCGTCAATTCGAAGAGCGGGCGGGCAACCGGTTCGTGGCCGAGCATGCCATCGGCAGTGACGAGGTTTACGTCCACCTGAGCGGGGAGATGACCCTGGGCCTGACGGTCACCGCCCTGCTTCGGGGCATGGAGGAGTCCGAAGCCGAGCTGCTGGAAGACCTCGAAGAACTGGAAATGCTGGAAGACTCGAAAATAGAGGCCCCACCGGAAGCCGAGGAGTTCGCCCCCTTCCCGGAGATGGGAACGGCCTTGCCGGAAGCCCCTGAGCCTGAGGAAGAATTGGAACTTTCCATACCGCCTGAGTTTGAACTGACCTTTGATACCGAAGAACAAGAGCCTGAACCTCAGGACAAGCCGGCGCCCCTGAAGGACGAAATCCCTGTTCCCTCTTACACCCCACCGACACCGCCGCCACCCCTGGGTGAAAGCCGTCCAGTGGGGGATCGAGGCTTGCGGGAGATCCCACCCCAAGACCTTGCCGAGGGAGTCTCGGACATTCCTGTCGAAGAATACCTTGAGGACGAATGGGACGAACGGATCGAAACACCCGCCCCCGAAGACCTTGCCGAAAATCCTGCGGATCAGGGGGAAGCCAGTGCCTGGCCACCGGAAGAACCCCAGGCCGAAATCCGGGAACCTGACCTTGCCTTTAACGAGGAAGTCGCCGATCTGGACTTCGACTTTGATCCCAGCCTGGATACGACCGAATCCAGTCCGCCTCCTCCGCCATCCGAACCGGAACCCCGTCTGGAAGCCGGGCCGGAACCTGGACCGGAAACCCATCCGGTGTCTACCATGACGGGGACCCTCCATCAACCGGAGGTTTCAGGCCACAGCCTGGATGACATCTACAACGCGACCCCGGACGAGCCGGAGTTCGAGTTCGAATTCGAGCCGGATTACGAACCGGTATCACCCGTGGCGTCCGAAACCATCGAGACCGAGCCGGAGCCTGGAGCCGTCGGGGAATACGCTCCTGAACCGGCGCCCCGGACGGCGGCGGCCCCGCCCCCCATGCCCCCCATGCCCACAGGGAACGACGGCTTGAGCGAGGTGCCGGTCTACCAGACCGTCGATCCCGAAAGCCAGGCCATCGCCGAGCAGGCGGGCTACCACCCCGGCGACCGGGTGCGCCACAGCAAATATGGCGACGGCGTGGTGGAAAAGGTCATCCCAATGGAAGAACGGGTCACCCTGAAGATCATCTTCGAGAGCATCGGCAAGCGCCTGCTGGACGCCGAATCCGCCCACCTGCAAAAAGCCTGACCTTTCTGATAGACTAGGGTATCGCCAGCGACACGTACGGAAAGGGACGGAACACCCAGCATGAGCCAGCAGACCGGGCAGGGAACGAGCTACAAGGACACCCTGAATCTTCCGCAGACCAGCTTCAAGATGAAAGCCGGGGCCGCTACCCGCGAGCCGGAGATCGAGGCCTATTGGGAGGCGCACCGGGTCTACGAGACGGCCCAGGCCAGCCGGGACAAGGCCCGTAAATTCGTATTGCACGACGGCCCGCCGTATCTCAGTTCCGACAAGATCCACATCGGCACGGCCCTGAATAAAATCCTCAAGGACATCGTGACCCGCTACAAGTACCAGCGGGGGTATTATTCGCCCTACGTGCCCGGCTACGACGGCCACGGCCTGCCCATCGAGAACGCGGTGGTCAAATCCATCAAGGGCGGCCGCGAGGCCGTCTCCCCCGCCAAGCTGCGCGAACTCTGCCGCGAATTCGGCCTGAAGAATCTCAAGGGCCAGGAGGCCAACTTCCGCCGCCTCGGCGTCTGGGGCAACTGGGAACACCCCTACGTCACCATCGACGGCGCGTTTGAGGCCCAGCAGATTGTCCTGTTCTTTGACATGTACAAGAAGGGCTACGTCTACAAGGGCCTGAAGCCCGTCTACTGGTGCCCCTCCTGCGAAACCGCCCTCGCCGACGCCGAAGTCGAATACGCCGACCACACCAGCCATAGTATTTATGTGAAATTTCCGGTTATTAATGAATCTATACCATCTCAATTTTTAAGTGGTCCAGAATCAGAGGACACACAAAAAAGGAAAGAAGCCCTAAAAGATGCTAGTTTTGTAATTTGGACAACAACTCCTTGGACACTGCCTGCAAACCTTGCCCTGTCTATTAACGGAGAAGAACTCTATAGTGTCTACCAACGGCCCAATGGGGAAAAGCTCGTTATAGCGGATTATGAGGTTGCTGGTATAGGTTTAACCCCGCTCCCTGATGTATTAGGCGAGGAGTTACAAAAGATTTATGGCGGCTGGCAGGGTAAGCATTTATCTGGCATTGAAACGCGGCATCCTTTTATCGAGGATCGAGTTAGTCCGGTTTTGTTGGGCAGCCACGTAACGCTTGACGCGGGGACGGGAGTGGTCCATACGGCACCCGGCCACGGTCACGAGGACTACATGATCTGCCAGGAGTACAATCGCCGTCCTGAATTCAAGGACAAGCCGTTCCCGGTGCTGTCGCCCCTCAACAACAAGGGCGTCTTCACCGCCGAAGCGGGTCCCCGGCTGGAAGGCGTCCGTTATGACAAGGGCAACGAGGTGGTGCTGGAAATCCTCACGGAGAAAAATGCACTACTTAGCGGGGGGCCACTCTTTTCTTACGATGACCCTAAAAAAGGTTATGGTAAAGGGAGTTGGGGAATCACTCACAGCTACCCCCACTGCTGGCGGTGCCATAACCCGGTGATCTACCGGGCCACGGACCAGTGGTTCATCAGCATGGAGAACAACGACTTCCGAAAGCACGCGCTGGAGGCCATCAAGACGGTGAAGTGGATTCCCGAGCGCGGCGAGTCGCGCATCACCAGCATGGTGGAGGGACGCTCGGACTGGTGCATCAGCCGCCAGCGGGTGTGGGGCGTGCCGATTCCGGTATTCTATTATGAGGACACCGGCGAGGTGCTGTTTGAGACCCTGCCGGAGAGCGTCTCCGACGCCATCATCCAGCATGTCCATGATCTGTTCAAGACCCACACTTCGGACATCTGGTGGGCCAAAGACGCCGACGAACTCCTCTCCGGCCTGCCGGAAGATATCAAAAAAGCCATCGGGCTGGGCCAGCGGCCCATCACGAAGGAAATGGACATCATGGATGTCTGGTTCGACAGCGGCGTCACCCACACCACGGTGGTGGAGGCCCGAAAGGACGAACTCGGCGGCCTGCCGGTGGAGCTGTATCTGGAAGGCTCCGACCAGCACCGGGGCTGGTTCCAGTCGGCGCTTTTGACCAGCGTGATGCTCAGGGACAAGGCGCCTTACCAGAGCGTCCTCACCCACGGCTTCGTGCTGGATGAGAAGGGCCGCAAGATGAGCAAGTCTCTGGGCAACGTGGTGGACCCCAACAGCATCATCACCCAGTACGGGGCGGACGTGCTGCGCCTGTGGGTGGCCAGCGTGGACTACTCCGTGGACGTGCGCATCGGCAACGAGATCGTGGGCCAGCTCGTGGAGGTCTACAAGAAGATCCGCAACACCATGCGCTACCTCATCGGCAACCTCCATGACTTCAACCCCGCCACGGACGCCATGCCCTACGAACAGCTTTCGGACCTGGACAAGTACACCCTGCACCGGCTTCAGGAGGTGGTGGGGACCCTCACCGAATCCTTCGACCGCTACGAGTTCCACCGCTACTACCAGGTGCTGCAGAACTTCTGCGTGGTGGAACTGTCCTCGCTGTATTTCGACGTGGCCAAGGACATCCTGTACTGCGACCCGGTGAACGGCCCCCGTAGAAGGGCCATGCAGACGGTGCTCCATGAGCTTTTATCGACGCTGCTGCCCATGCTGGTGCCGGTGATGCCCCACATGGCCGAAGACATTTGGCAAAACCTCCCCGACGCCCAAAAACCCGCCTACGGCTTTGAGGCTCCCCCGGTGAGCGTAGTGCTCGCCCCGTGGCCAAGCCAAGAAGCCCTAAAAGAAAAATACAAGGATGAGGAACTTGCATTTAAGGTAAAGGAATTAATAGAGTTCAGAAAAGTTGTGAACGTCATTTTGGAAGATGCTAGAGCGAAAGGAAATATCGGGAGTTCGTTAGAAGCTAGGGTCCAAATAGATAATAAAATTGGTGGGGGAATGGGAAGCCGTTATTTTATTTTCCAAGGACTTAATTCTGAAAATCTCGCATCAATTTTTCTTTCGTCTCAAGTCGAGTTTGTTGATCAGGCTAGTGAAAATGCCTTTGAACTTAAAGGCATATATCATGGCAAGCTCAGAAACGAAGGAGCAACGGTTCCTTGGGATGTAATTTATGCCGCACCAGCCAAAGGTCAGAAATGCGAACGGTGCTGGCGGTATCAGGAATCGGTGGGCACGATTCCGGCCCATCCGACGATTTGCGGGCGCTGCCATGAGGCGGTTCTCACGCTGGAGAAGGCCGGGGCGCCGTCGGCCTGAAAGCCGCGTTTTACAACCCGTTACATAGAGGAGGAATCCGGGAACTTTTTGCCGGAAATCCGTCAGCGACCATATACTCTTTTGACGCAAGACGGAGTATGATCGAGTACGTCATCCTGCGGGGGAGTTTAGTGACCGGTAGATCTGTCAGCAGGATGACAGTCCGTATGATCCCATGCGGGCTATAGTGATAAAAAGTGGCATTGTTTTTTAAGGAGAACCATCGATGGAATACAGAAAAGCGCTTCCGCTGCTGGCGGTAACCCTGGGTCTGGCCGCGAGCGTTGCCGGCATGAGCCAGCAGGCCCAGGCCGAAGACCAGGGACTGTTCAGCCTGACCGAAGTCCCCGGCGCCAGCCTGCTCATTGCCGAAGGCGATGACAAGTGCGGCGAAGGGAAATGCGGCAGCGACAAATGCGGCGATGACAAGTGTGGCGACGACCATTGTGGTGACGACCACTGCGGCGACGACCACGACCACGGCGACAAATAGCCCGTCTTCCGCTGTCGATCTTGAACTTCCAACAGGAGGAGAACTGCCGATGGCTCCAATAACCGGTTTTCAGGGATGTCCCATCCTTGGGGTCGGCATCGGGCTGCGCAGTTCCCTCCTGGAGGAAACCCTGGCGGTCACGGACCTGCTCGACTGGGTGGAGATCACGCCGGAAAACTACATGGGCAAGGGTGGCACGGCCCTGAAAAACCTGAAGCGGGCCAAGGCCCTCTACCCGATGGCGTCCCACGGGGTCAGCATGTCCATCGGCGGCACCGACGACTGGGACCCCGTTTATCTTGAACAACTCCAGGAGCTGTTCGCCTTGATCCGGCCCGCCTGGTTCAGTGATCATCTCTGTTTCAGCGGCATTGACGGGATGTACTTCAACGATCTCATCCCCATGCCCCGCACCGAAGAAGCCGTTCGGCACACGGCGGACCGGATTCGCTTTTTGCAGGACACCTTCCAGCTTCCGGTGCTCATTGAAAACGTTTCTTTTTACATGGATTACCCCGGCAATACGCTGTCAGACGCCGACTTTCATGCCGCCATTCTGGAGAAGGCCGACTGCGGCCTGCTGCTCGACGTGAACAACGTCTACGTCAACAGTACCAACCACGGCTGGGACGCGCTCTCTTACCTCGACGCCCTGCCCCTGGAGCGGGTGGTGCAGATCCACGTGGCCGGACACCACGAATACCCGGAAGGACTCATCGACACCCACGGCAACACGGTGAAGGATGACGTCTGGACGCTGCTGGACGAAACCCTTTCGCGCTGCCGCCCGTGCGGGGTGATGCTGGAGCGGGATCTCTACATTCCGCCCTTCGAGGAGCTGAAGCCGGAGATTCTCAAAATCCGGGAACTCTGGGAAAAGCACTACGGCCCCGTCCAACCCGCCCAACAGCAATCTGCCGCACAACTCACGGAGGCCGCCCGGTCATGAGCAGCCTCCGCACGTTTCAGCAGGAACTGGGTACGGTGCTCCTGACCCTGGACGGGCATGGCATCCTGGACGACGAGGACCGCTGGCAGGCTTGCCGGGATCAATATCCGGGCATCGCGGAGATTCCCCGCGACAAGTTGAAGCTGTACACATCACTGATTCGCAGCGGCATCCACGGCACGATGGAAGGATTCTTCCCGGCCACGAAGCGCTTTTACACGGACAAGCAGTGGCGGCAACTGGCGGAACTGTACCGGCGCAGCTGTCCCAACCCCTCGTTCCAGTTGTTTCGCTCGGTCAAGCAGCTCCCGGATTTTCTCGCCACCCTGCCCCTAGAGCCGCCGCATCCTGATCACCCGGATCATGAGCTGGCGGAAACCGTCCGGCGATTCCCGTTTCTCCCCGAAATCGCCCGCTACGAGTGGCTGGAGGCGGAACTCCGCAGCGCACCGGATATTGAGCCGCCGGACGGTCTGGAAAGCCGTCCGCCGGAATCCGCCGAGGAGCTGTCGCAATACCGGCCCTGTTGGAACCCGGCGGGAACCGTCTGCGCCTTTCGGTTTCCGGTGCCCGATATTCTCGAACAGCTGAAAGGGCTTTCGGATGAAAATCTGGAGAAGCTCTCCGGCCTGCAGCCGCACCCCACAGAAATTCTGGTCTACCGGGATGTCCGAACGCTGGGCGTCCGCTATTTCAAGCTGAACCCCCTGACGGCCATGCTGCTGAAGGAATCCCGGCAGGCGCCCAGCTGCCTTGCGGCCCTGGACACTCTGCACCAAAACGTCTCCACCGTCCGGGCCATTCCCCGCGATGTACTGCTTGCCGAAGGTCTCAAGCTCTTTCGAACCTGCCACGATGCCGGGATTCTTGCCGGTATCGTTTTGATCGGCTGACACCGGTCGAAGTCTCGTCAACCCGTAAAGGACCCGATCATGAAACCGCTCAAATCCATGCTAACCACCCTGTCTCTTGCCGTTCTCCTCAGCGCGGGCATCGCTGGCGCCGAAAGCCACTGCTTCTACGTGGGCGATCCCTCATACCGCGACGTGGTTAAGTTTTCTTCCGACGCGCCGGTGGAACTCATCGAGGGCAGCACCAACAAGATCAAGGGCAAGGTCTGCTACGACGAGAAGTTCACCTTCCAAAACCCGGAGATCCGTTTCGAGGTGGATCTGGCCAGTATTGATACGGGCATCCCCCTGAGAAACCAGCACATGCGCGACAATTTCCTGCACACAGCCAAGTATCCCAAGGCGACTTACACGGTCACCGGCATCCAGACCACGACCAAACCGCCGTTCAAGAACGGACAGGCGGTGCAACTGACCGCCACCGGCAACTTTACCATCCACGGCAAGACGGTGACCAAGACGGTTCCCCTGAAGGTGACGTACTTCCCGGAGTCGGACACCACCCGCAAGCGGTTCAAGTCCGGCAACATGATCCGCATCCAGGGCACCTTCCCGGTGGAACTGGCCGCCCATGACATCGACCGGCCCGAAGCCCTGTTCGTCAAGCTGGCGGACACGGTTTACGTCACCGTGGACACGTTTGCCACCGACGACCCGGCGGCCCTGAAGTAGTCCCGCCCCAGTCGTCCTGACCGAACGGGGAATATCCCCCCGCCGGGTTTTCCGGTAGCATGGGCATCGCGTTTAGAAAAAGGATCTTTGCGATGACCTCACATGACCGTCAACTGGTGCTGGTGGCCCACGGGAGTTCGGACCCGCGCTGGCGCGAGCCGTTTGAAGACCTGTGCCGCACCCTGAAACAGGAACTGGGCGAGCAGACCGTAACGCTGGCCTATATGGAAATGGCCGAACCCGACCTGATGACGGTGATTGAGCGCTCCTTCAGCCAGGGCATCCGGCATTTTTCCATTTTGCCCCTTTTTATGGCCGCAGGCGGGCACGTGTCCACGGATATTCCCCACCAGGCCACCCAGGCCATGGCGGCCCACCCGGAGATCACCCTCGATCTCCTGCCACCCGCAGGGGAACACCCGCAGGTAATCGCCGCCATCAGCCGGATTGCCGCGGATTGGGCCGAAAGGCGCGACGCTTTTATCGGCGAGACTCTGAAAAAGGCTTGATGATCCCCTTGATCAGGCCGCGCAGCATATCGTCCACCAGTCCCAGATCCCAGCCGACATGGGAGTGGGTCACCCTGTCGAGGGCTTCGTCAAACTTGCGCTCCGCCTCGGTACGGGCCGCGATGAGCTTGGCATGCAGTTCCGGGGTCAGTTCCGGCGGATTCTCTCGAAACCGCTTGACGAAACCGGCATAGCCCTCAACCTCTCCCGAATCCATCCAGATTCCTGCGCAAGACGGGCAGCGGTCCAGCACGATGCCGGAACCCAGGTTCCACTCGTAGCGGTCCAGAAGCGTCCCATGACGCGGGCAAAGCCGCTCCTTGTCCGCCATGCTCTCTTCCACCGGGCGGGGGTTGAATTCCCCGGCAAAGGCCTCGTCAATGCCTTCGAGGGTATCGCTCAGCTCCACCGCACCGGTTTCCCCGGCATCAAACCAGATGCCGCACTGGCGCCGGGTGCAGATGTCCACGTCCGTCCCGTTGAAGTTGAAGATCGTCAGGCCTTCATGGCACACCGGGCATTTCATGACCCGGCCCTCGTGCATTGAAATTTCCATGGGCGTCCCCTCTGGCTGGCTGCGGCTTTGCTATAGGGTTTATTATACAGGGTTGCGCCGAACCTGCGGTATCATCTGGATATGGGAGAAACCTGCAGGCTCTTTATCGGCTCGCGCCTTTCGGGAGAGGGGCGCCGGTCCCTTGAGCGCTATTACCAGCGCCGCGACTTGCTGGGGTTCGACTGGCCGGGGCGCATCGCCTGGACCGACCCGGAGAAATGGCACCTGACCTGGCTGTTTCTCGGCGACGTGCCGATAGATCGCATTGAAACCCTGAAAACCCGGTTGCTCCGCATTGCTCCCCATCTCCAGGCACCCATGCTGCGGCTGGACCGGGTGGAAATCTGGCCCAGCGTCCGGCAGCCCCGGATGGCCGTCTGGGGCGGAGAGGGCGCATTCATGGCCCCGGTGGCGCAGGCCGTCCGTGACGCCTTTTTTGACTTTCCCGACAACAGGGTCTTTCGCCCCCACGTGACCCTGGCCCGGTTTCCCACCCGGAAAAACGCTCCCAAAGCGGACACGGAATCCCGTCCCGACCCCGCCGGGCAACTGCTGCTGCCCGATGACTGCTGGCCGGAACCGGCAAACTGGGCCATCGGGAACATCACCCTGTTTCGCAGCCACCTGAACCGTGGCGGTGACTACGAGGCGCTTTGCACCGCCTCGTTTTGCGAGACCTGATACAGGCACGCAAAAGCCGAAAAAAAGTCCCGAATGCTGACCCGCGGCGCTTCGGCAGATTTCGGGAGGGTTTCCAGCGGGGCTGCCGTCCAGGCCGCCTGGGACAATTCGTCAATCAGATCGTAATAGGGCCTCATATCCAGCGTTTTCAGGCTGAGATTATCCGGCGGATCGTTAAAATTCAGCTTGCAGGTGGCGATTTTTTCATCCACCCGCAGAATCAGGCCGTAGGCCCGGCACAGGGAGGGCCGGTTCGCATACAGGGCGCAGGCTCCGTCCACCAGTACGGGGCAGAAGGGCCGGGTGTCATCGGCCAGATTCGCCAGGATCTGCCCACGCACGTTGGCGGTCGCCTGTAGGAAGCCCTGGATTAAATTCAAACCCTCGATATAGCGGATCTTGAAGCCGTTGATGCAGCAGCCGGAGCAGCCCTTGCGGCACGAGACCTGTTCCCGGTATTCGTCAAACAGCGCCCCCACCTGCCGGTTGAGGGTATCGAGCACCTGCCCGTAAACCTGAAACGTCTCACTGCCCATATCGGCAGTGTAAACGGTTTTGGCCCGAAGTCACATCCTTCGGCCTAATGAGACGCGGAGGCGGTTTGAACGTCCTGTTTTTCCCGCGCTTCAAGTGCCTTTCGAATCTGACGTACCGCCGTATCCACCTTGAGACGCAGCAGGAGCCGTCCCCGTTCGGCGGATGCCCTTCTCGGATCGCCGTGGACCCCCGTTTCCTCGAACTCCTCCAGGGAGGAAGGCCTGAACTTCTGCGGATCAACCCCCGCCGGATAGACGGCCATCAGCTCGGAGGTATCCCGAATGGCGGCGTGACTCCCGATCCGGTCCGGGGGTTCCCCCTGGTTCATCAGCCAGGCGACCTGTCCATTGTGCCTGTAATAACGATCCACGTTGAGGACCGTCACACCGTCCTCCTGCCACTCCCGGCTCAGGCGATCGGCCACTGCCTGCTGGGCCGCCTGGTTTCCACCGCTGTCTCCCAGAAAGCAGATGGTGGTGAACCCGTGGGCCTTGAGGCTGCGTGCCGCATGCTCAAGCACCTGCTCAAACACCGGCTCCGGCAGGGAAATCGTGCCGGCAAAGCGCATATGCTCCGTAGGCGGGTCCGCACCGCCTTCGGGAACATAGGCCAGCACCGGGGCCACCAGCGCGTTGCCCAGTTCTTCCGCCACCCGGCCCGCGGTGAAGTGGACAATATAGTTGTGTTTGCCCAGAACCATGTGGGGACCGTTCTGTTCCGTGCCGCCGGTCGGCACGATGGCCACCGTGTACCCGTTTCGGATTTTGTCTTTCACCTGCTGCCAGGTCAGGTTTTCCAGGTAGACCTGGGGCCGGGGGGAGGGCAGCTCGGCGGTATAGGTCGTACCTGCAAACACAAGCAGAAGGGCAAGCCCGGAAAATGCCGCAGCATAGGCCATCTTCCGGGGCTGCAAGAGGCTCGAAAGCCGAAATCCCCTGAAAATCTTGATGAAAGGAAGGAAATACAGGGAGAAAAGACTGTTATACTCCTTGTGTTCCCCCTTATAGAGGCCCATTTCAAACTGTTCCTGCTCTTTCGGGACGTAAAGGGTTCCAAACAGCCCGTCCCAGAAGGCGAAGATAAAGCCCAGGTTTTTATCGAAGTGGCGAACTTCCGCGCTGTGGTGGATCTGGTGCTGGGCGGGGCTGATGAAAATCCGGCTGAAAACGGGGCCGTAACTGAGCCAGATGTGGGAGTGACGCAGATTGTAGCCGAAAAGATAGAACAGGATGGTGACCACGTTCAGGCCGCTGACAATCAACAGGGTGCCCTCCCCCGCATAAAAGTGCTGGAGGAACCCGTCCGTCACCCCGGTCAGCAGCGAAAACAGGGAAAAGTTCAGCATGTTGTCCACCGGGTGCATCCGGTAGACCGTCATCGGGTTCAGCACCTCGGCGCTGTGGTGTGTCTTGTGGAACTCCCAGAGGGCGGGAATCTTGTGCTGCAGGTAATGGGCCAGGAAGATGGAGAAATCCCCCACCAGCGCCAGCACCAACGTAAAGAGCACCAGGGCGCCCCAGTGGTCGGCCATGAAGATGCCATCGCCCGGCATACCGGACTGGTTCAGGAACGAGCGGGTCACCACGGAGAAGGTCGGGGCCAGGACGGCAAACAGGGGCAGGATGACCAGAAACTCGAAGACGGAGTTCACGTAAAAGAATTTGTAGTCGTTGATGGAGGAGGGGTGCAGAAGGATCTCCCTGGGAAAGAGCCACCGCCCCAGCCCGGCCAGCCCCTCACCGGCCTTGCCCTGCCTGCGGGTCGTCCGGTAATATACCAGCACGCCAAGGAGAATCGCGCTGAACAGGTACAGCCAGTAAATCCGCTGACTCGACGCCAGCGGGTAAAGGATAGGGTAGAAAAAGGCCTGGATTTGCTCCATGGTGACCCCGGTCGGCTGTCTGCCTCCTGTTCCTAATTTAATCCATGAACCCGGATCGGGCATGCCCCGGACGGGTGAAATTCATCCCGGCACACATCGCCGGCCACCCTCTGTATCGGCAGCCGCCGGAAAATCTCCAGCCCCGCCGCCGGATAACCGGGCAATGGCATCGGGGGTTTTTCCGCAGGATAATGGGGCCATGTCTGAGAAGCCCGTTATTCTCTGGTTCCGGCGCGATCTCCGGTTGTCGGACCACCCGGCGCTTGCGGATGCCACGGCTTTGAACAGGCCGATCATTCCCGTCTACATCCATGCCCCCGAAGATGACGGGACGTGGCCTCCCGGCGCCGCAAGCCGCTGGTGGCTGCACCGGTCCCTGGTCAGCCTGCGGACCCGTTTGAAGGAACGGGGCCTGGATCTGGTGTTTAAAACCGGCCCCACAGTGCATGTCCTCAAGGAACTGGCCGCAGAAACCGGCGCCACTGCGCTTTGCTTCAACCGCCGCATAGAACCCGCCGCCCGGCAGGTGGAAGCGACCCTCGCCACTCAGGTAAAAGAACTTGAAATCCGGGGGTTCCACAACGACACCCTGTTTGAGCCGGGCACCGTCCTGACCCGCAGCGGGCAAACCCCCTACAAGGTCTTTACACCCTTTTGCAATGCCTGCCGCGAAGCCCCCGATCCGCCCCGCCCCAACCCTTTGGCTAAAAAACCCAGGCCGTTTTCCGGCCCCGTCTCATCCGTGGGCCTTGACGCCCTCAATCTGATGCCCGAAACACCCTGGCACACCTCCCTGGCCGAGGCCTGGGAACCGGGAGAGCCTGCCGCCCAGGAACGGTTATCAAGGTTTGTGACAGCACACCTGGCCGACTATCCCCGCCTCCGGGATCGCCCGGACATCGAAGGAACCTCCCAACTGTCCCCCCACCTGCACTTCGGGGAAATCTCCATCCGGCAGGTCTGGTGGGCCGTTTACACGCAGCCGGGAGATCACGCGATTTTCCTCAAGGAACTGCTCTGGCGCGAATTCGCCCGGCACGTCCTGTATTTCTTTCCCCATACTCCGGATGAGCCTTTCGATCCCCGCTTTCGGACGTTCATCCCCCGCACCGATCCGGCGTCCCTGAAAGCCTGGCAGCGGGGGCAAACCGGGTATCCGGTGGTGGACGCCGCTATGCGCCAGCTCTGGGCCACCGGCTGGATGCATAACCGGATGCGGATGGTGGTGGCATCATTCCTGTTCAAGGATCTCCGGATCGACTGGCGGGAAGGCGCACGCTGGTTCTGGGATACCCTGGTGGACGCGGATCTCGCCAACAACACCCTGGGCTGGCAGTGGTCCGCTGGCTGCGGCGTGGACGCCGCTCCCTATTTCCGGATCTTCAACCCGGTGAGCCAGGGGACAAAATTCGACCCCCAGGGGCGCTACGTCCGCCAATGGGTTCCTGAAACCGCCGCCCTCCCGGATGCGGTCATCCACCAGCCCTGGAGCGCACCGGAAAGCGTCCTGCAGGAGGCGGACCTCACCCTGGGAAAAACCTACCCCCATCCCATCACGGATCACCGCAAGACCCGCCTGGAGGCCCTGAAGATCTGGGAGCGCATCAGGTCATGACGGGCAGGAAACCCGATCGCCCCAGAGCGCTGCTGGCCCTGACCGGCTTTCTCACGCTCAACGCCCTGGTGATGACCGCCGGTTCCCTGCTGACCCGTATCAGCGTCGGCGGCTGGTACCTGACCCTCAACCGGCCCGGCTGGAATCCGCCGGGGTATGTTTTCGGCATCGTCTGGCCCCTGCTCTACCTCCTGATGGCCCTGGCCATGTGGCGGCTGTGGCTTTGCCGCCCCATCCGGGAAACATGGCCGGGTTTCGGGCTGATCGGGCTTCAGCTGGTCCTCAACATCGCATGGTCCGGGGTCTTCTTTGCCCGGCAGCACATCGGTTACGGATTCCTGGTCCTCCTGCTCATCGTTCTGCTGATTTATCCGACCCTGATCCTGATCGGGCGGCGGGATCGCACGGCGGCACTCCTGCTCGTCCCCTATACGGGCTGGGTCACCTTCGCCGCCATCCTGAACTTCACCCTCTGGCGGATGAATGACTGGGCCTTTTGAAGGGAACCTGAGGCACCCCATTTTCAAAAAGCTTGATAGAATGTTTAGATATCGGCTATCAAGGTTGATGCAGTAATATTGACCCCAGGAATATCAGGACATGACCCGGATGATCGGCGGGGTTTCCGCAACGAAATCGATGGATGTGAAGGAGGAGCGGCGATGAAGGTTCTCGTCACCGGTTCGACGGGATTGGTCGGGACGCAACTGTGTGATTTTCTGACCCAGACAGGCCATGAGGTGATCCGGCTGGTCCGGCGCAAGCCCCGCAACGAAAGCGAGGTGCGCTGGAGCGTGAGCCGGGGGATCATCGACAAGGACGCCCTCGATGCCCTGAAAATCGATGCCGTGGTCCATCTGGCGGGCGAAAACATTGTGGGGCCGTGGGTCGGCACCAAGAAGGAAAGAATCCGGAACAGCCGGGTCGAGGGCACCGCCCTGCTGGCCAGAACCCTGACCGAGCTTCAGAATCCGCCCCACACGTTCATCAGCGCCTCGGCCATCGGCTACTACGGCAACCGGGGGGATGAAGTGCTGACCGAGACCAGCGCACCCGGCTGCCAGGTGGATCGCCAGTCGCGCAAGCGCCCGTTTTTCCTGCTCGACCCCCATTGGGGCGCCGATTTTCTCTCTGAAATCTGCCTGGAATGGGAGCGGGCCACCGAACCGGCCCTAAACGCGGGCATCCGGGTGGTCAACCTGCGAATTGGGGTGGTGCTCAGCCACAAGGGCGGCGCCCTGGCCAAGATGCTCCCCGCCTTCCGGCTGGGTGTGGCGGGTCCCTTGGGCAGCGGCAACCAGTACATGAGCTGGATCGATATAGACGACCTGGTGGGCATTATCCGTTATGCCCTGGAAAACCAGGACCTGGCGGGGCCGGTCAACGCCGTGGCCCCGAACCCAATCACCAACAAGGAATTCACCCGAAAGCTGAGCCGCCGGGCCTTTCTCATCCCCGGCATGGGCAGCCTGGCAAACTTCATTCCCGCTCCGGCCCCCGGCATCAAGCTGCTCTTTGGCGAAATGGGGAACGCCCTCCTGCTTTCCAGCACCCGCGTGGAGCCGGTTCGCCTCATCGAAAGCGGCTACCGCTTCGTCTACCCCGAACTGGACAAGTCCCTCAAGCACCTGCTGGAATAGTTCCGGTATACGATTACTGACTTAGGTCGATGCTTCGGACCGAAAGCCCGCGCTCGCAAGAGCCGGGCTTTTTTTCAGATGTCCTCGTCAAAGTCCTGGGCATAGCCGGTCATTTCCACGTAGGCCCTGCCCTTCACCCGACTGGTTCCGCGGGTACCGGTGATATCCGAAGCCCCCTCCCAATAGGTGATGCCGCTTAGAAAAGGCGAGTGCAGCTCCTGGTTCTCGAAGGCGGGGGTGACGGTGAGGTGCAGTTTCTCCGAGGGGATGGCGATTGTCCAGCCCATGGGATAGACCCCGCCGGATTCGGGGCTGGTCCATGCGCCGGTGGGGGTAACCGTAAAGGCATCCAGGGGCAGATGGCGGCTGGAGCCGTCGGCATAGATCACCGTGCCGCTGGAATTCGGTTCCGGGGTCCCGTCCTTGCGCCGCAGCAGGTAGAGCATCACCTCGGTGTCGTCATCAAGTTGCAGGCTGAACCAGTCCCAGCCGGTCTGCTCTTCGGTCAGCTGGTTGCTGCCGAACTCATGATCCATCCAACTGAGACCCGTCACGGGAGTGGTTCGGCCCTGGGAGGTAATGGTCCCCGCCGTCTCCAGGCGGGTCAGCGAATAGTAGTGGGAGGCGCAACCCTCACAGGCCGCCTTCTGGGACACCCCACCCTTCCCATGGAGCACCGGCGGTTTCTTCGGAGTCAGTGTCAGATCAATGGCATAGTCGGCGGTTTGGGCCTTGAGATGATGCACGCCGTCCACGAGTTCCACGGACCAGTTCCCGTTCCAGGCATGATAGCGGTCGCTGTTCGCACCGGCAAAGCCGTAGGCGGCCCGGTTCAGCTTCTGGTCGTGGAAAAACGAGCGGGCATTGCGATCGGAGACGGCAAAGTGGGTCATGTACAGATTTTTCAGCGCCCACGGGGGGTTGTCCGGCAACTGCTCCCGGTCGTTGCCCACCCTGAAAAAGGTCAGTTCAAAGCCGTAACGCCGGTTGTCAGCGGTTTTCAAGTGTCCGGTATAGTACCACCACTCCGTCTTGAACGCCTCATGGCTGGCATGGTCGCGGGGAAAAACGTATTGGTAGCCGGGCAGGGCCTGCCGGAACTCCGTGGCAAAGGCCAGCCAGCCGCCCCCCAAAAGAACCGCCGCCAAAATCGCTGTCCAAACAAGCCGAATCATGGTCACTCCTCCCTCAAGACGGCGGGAGCGACGGTTTTTGCCGCCAGCCGGGCTGGAAAAAGGCCGGAAAGGATGGCGGTCACCATAATGAGCAGGAAAGTCTGGACCAGAAAGTCGAGGGGGACGGCGAACTGGATGGTCCAGCCGAAGGACTGGCGGTTGATGACGTAGATCAGCAGGAACGACAGCAGGAAACCCACCGCCAGCCCGGCGAAGTTCCCCAGAAGGCCCAGCACCCCGGCTTCGATGAGAACCATCTTGCGGATCTGCCCCGCCGTGGCGCCGATGTATTTAAGAATCCCGAATTCCCGCCTGGATTCGAGCACCAGGGTGAACAGGGCGTTCATGATGCCGAGGATGGCCACGGTGATAGAGATCACATGCAGGGCGTAGGTGATGGCGAAGGTTTCGTCGAAAACCCGTAAGACTTCTTCACGCAGCCCCTGCCGGGTCATGATGCTGACCCGCGTCTCCCCGCCCAGGGCATCGACGATTTCCCGTCGAACAACGGCGGCATCAGCCCCCTCATCGAGATAAAGGGCAATGCCGGAGAGGGAATGATCCTCGTAATACTGATGGTAAACCGTCCAGGGAATAACAATATACCCCAGTTCGCTGGCGTAATCGTAATAGACCCCTTCCACCAAAAGCTCCGCCTCGCCGCGCGGGGTGTCCAGAGTCACGGTGTCGCCCTTGCCAATGCCGTGGCGGTAGGCAAAAGGCTCGGTAATAATGGCCCCCTGGGAGCAGATGGCCCGCTCGATCACCTGCCGGGTCGGCTCGCCATCGAGAAAAATCAGGTTGCCTTTTTGGGCGAACACATCAAAATCGCCCACGGCCAGGTTCGCCGGGTCGCCACCGTACTCGATGGGGAATTCAAGAAAGTCATCCACAAAGGCCACACCCTCGATTTGGGCCAGCCGCCCGCTGATTTCGGGGCTTAAACGGCGGCTGGTGTTGAGCTTTCGCCACAGCGGCTCGATCCAGATGTCCGCCGTAATGCTCTGCTGGACCCAGACCTTCACGGTTTCGCGGAAGCTGCCGATCATCACCGCAAGACTCACCGTCATGGCGATGGCCACCATCAGGCTCGCCACCGCCACCGACGTGCGTCCCAGCGACCCCTTGAGGTTTTCGACGGACAGCGCCCCCTCGGCACCGAAGAAAAACCGCATCACCGGGCGCAGCACCCGGAACAGGGCCATCAGCACCAGGGGCATCACCAGCGCGAAACCCAGCACGGTCAGCAGCGACGCCGCATGGCCGAAAACGGGGAAGCCCTCCACCGGCGGCTGCCCTGAGGCCCAGAAGGCCAGCGCCCAGAGAATAATGCTGACAAGGGGCAGCTTGCCCGAAACCTGAAGAATGCGTGATTCGAACTGGGCGCGTCGGGTGGCTTCCGCCGGGTGGACCGAGGCCGCCTCAAACACCGGCGGCAGGGCGGCCAGCAAGGTCAGGCCGACCCCGATGAAAAAGGCCCGCAGGACCACCGCAGCGCTCACGTCCACGCCGGTGACCGGCATGCCGGTATAAAGGGTTTCCACCGTGGCGGAGACCCCTTCCACGGCCTGGAACGCCAGCAGGATTCCCAGACCCACCCCCAGCAGCGAACCCACAACCCCTTGCACCAGGGCTTCCAGAAGAAAGAGGGCCATGATCCGGCGCCGGGGAGTGCCCAAGGCGCGAAGCGTTCCGATTTCCGGGCGGCGGCGAATGACCGAGATGGACATGGTGTTGTAGATGAGGAACATGGCCACCAGCAAAGCGATAAAGCTTAAGGCCATCAGGTTCAACTGGAAGGCCCGCAGCATTTTCGCCACCTGCTGCCCGCGCCGCTCCGGGGACTGGACTGTCAGCCCGTCGGGGAGCGTATCCGCCAGACGGGCTTTGACCTCGGCCAGCCGGTCGTCGGGGACGATCAGATCGATGCGGTTGATCCGGCCCCGGAAGTCGTAAACGACCTGGGCGGTGGAAATATCCATCAGCAGGAGGTTCCCGTCATAAACGGCCCCCAGGCCGCCCTGGGCCAGAATCCCGGCGACGGTGAACTCGTGGACCCGGTCGTTAATCAGCAGCGGCAACGTGCTGCCCACCCGCAGGCCCCGGTCTTTGGCAAACTCATAGCCGGTATAGAGCCGGTTCCGGTTGAAGATGGACAGAGGATCGTCCGGTTCGCCGCCATCGGCCCACTGGAAGGGACGGTGGCGGTAGTCGCTGACCATATCCACCCCCAGCACCTGCATGATGCCCCGCCCGCCTTCCGCCGCAACGGCGGTCTGGACGAGAACCGGCGCATAGGTTCCACCCTCGTCCCAGATCCAGTGGAGATCCGCAAGAATCACCTCGTCCATGGCCACCGCCGCCGTGGGCAGGATCTCCAGGTTGGTCTGGCCCGAAACGATGTCAACACTCTGGCGGAAGCGCTCCAGTGCCGTATGGTTGGCCAGGTTGATGGCCAGGAGGATGGCCACCCCCAGCATGATGCCCAGCACGGTCAGGGCGCTTCGCAGCCGGTTTCTCAGCAGGCTGCGCAGGGTAAAGTTCCTGAGCAGAAACCTGAAGCCCGCCATTTAGACCTGACCCACCGGGGTTTCGATACCCACGATTTTCCCGTCCTTCATATGAGCAATCCGGTCCGCATGGCGGGCCGCCCCCTCGCTGTGGGTAGCCAACAGCAAGGTCTGGTTGCCTTCCCGACACAGATGGGTCAGGAGATCCATCACCCTGCGCCCGTTTTCCGAGTCGAGATTGCCCGTCGGCTCGTCGGCCAGAAGCACATCCGGCCTGTGGATAATGGCCCGCGCAATGGCCACCCGCTGCATCTGCCCGCCCGAAAGCAGGGAGGGGTAGAAAGCAGCCCGATCCCCCAGTTCAACCGCCTCCAGCGCCTCGCCCACCCGGCGGCGGACTTCGGCAGCAGAGACATTTCCCGCCAATTCAAGAGGCAGAGCCACGTTTTCGGCCACGGTCAGGGTGGAGAGCAGGTTAAAAAACTGGAAGACGAAGCCGATGCGCTCACGGCGCAGATCCGTCAGCTGCCGGTCCGAAAGCTGACCGAGGTCCTGTCCGTTGAGCCGGATTTTTCCCGCCGAGGGCCGGTCAATGCCGCCGACGAGATTCAGCAGCGTGCTCTTTCCGCAGCCGCTGGGACCCATCAGGGCCACCCGCTCCCCCGCCGCGATGGCCAAGCTCACGTCATTGACGGCATGGACATCATGAGCCTCGTAGCGCTTGCTGACGTTCTCCAGCTGGATTTTGGGGTCGGCGGTCATGGAAGGGACTCCGGCAGACGGATGCCCTTCATTATGCCGAGGGCAGACCCCCCTGGCAAATGACACCGCACAATCAGCTTTTCGAGACGCCGAGTTCCCGGACAACAGCCAGCGCATCCGCCACATGACGCGCCACCGCAAGCTGGGAGGAAAACCGGTGACGCACCACGCCGTCCCCGTCCAGCACGTAGGTCACCCGCCCCGGAATCAGCCCCAGGGTTTTGGGAACGCCCCACGCCTTGCGGGTCCGATCCTCAGGGTCGCTGAGCAGTTGAAACGGCAGGTTGTGTTTTATTGCAAAGCGCTGATGGGCATCCGGTCTGTCGCGGCTGATGCCAACGACCTCGGCCCCGGCCTCTCGAAAGACCTCGTACTGATCCCGGAAGTGGCAGACTTCCTTGGTACAGCCCGGCGTTTCGTCCTTGGGATAGAAAAACACCACCACGGGGCCACCCCGAAACCGGGACAGCCGAACCAGTTGCCCCTCTTGGTTTTTCAGCTCGAAATCGGGGGCCTGAGTACCTTCGCGAATTTCCATCGATTGGGATCTTACCAGACCTGGGCCTTTCTCGGAATATGCCGGGCGGCCCAGTAGATGCTCATGTCCTCGGTGCGATCAAACAGGGGCAGCCACGCAGAGCCGTCCTGGCGCCTGCTCTTGGAGTTCCAGAGCATGTCCGGCAGAGTGTTGGGTGCGCTGTAGTAAAACGCCGTGTGCCCTTGGGACTGCCCCACCCCAAACGGGTACTTGTAGACGTTGTATTTTTCCAGAAACGCCTTGAGTTCCGCCCGGTCCTCCGGCGTGATCGCCGTATTGCGCGGGGACAGCAACGGCACCTCCTCCTGATCGAAGATCAGCTCCAGCCGGTTGCCCGCCAGTTTCTTCAGGTGGGTTTCACAGGCGGTTTTATAGGCATCGTCGTCCATATGGAAATCCGTCAGAATGGCGTCCACCACCGCCTGGGAATCACCCGCCGCAAGTTGCCTGAAGCGGGTCACCGCCTTCTCGTGGGCCGTATCCACCACGAAGTAGATTTTCCCGTATTGATCCATCACGTCATGGGCTTGCAGGGCGTACATTTCGGTGAGGAACTGGGTACCGGTGCCGATGTAGTCGTCGAGGATCACCAGAGCCTTGCCCGACTTGCCCGCCGGCTCCTGTTGCAGGTCGTTTCGGAGCTGATCGAGGGTCTTGAAGAGATCGTTGGGGATCTTGTTGGCCTTGCGGTAGACGTAGGACACCACCCCGCCGCTTTTGGCCGTGTAGATCTGGGCGAAGTCCACGTTGTCGAAATCCCGCTGGCCGTTGGCTTTATCAATAAAGCCGTCCCTGGCCAGGGATTTCAACAGCTTGCCGTGCATCCGGCGGGTGTCTTCGCGCAGTTCGGGATAGGTCACGAAGCGCACGTTCTCCACCAGCTTCAGGGCGGTAGGCCGATCGGCGGGTTCAAACTGATCCAGCCAGGCGCTGAGGTGATCATCCGTCATCATGGGCCGGTTGATACGGGCAAGCGCCGCCTCTTTTCGGGCAGTCATCGCCGTACCCGAAGCGCCTGGCCACAGGCGGCGCCCGATGGCCCGAAAGGTTTCCAGGAACCCCGACGGCTGGTGGCGCGTTTCCGGCGGCACGGCCTGTGACTGGCCGAAAGCCGGCTTCACCCCCGCCCGCCCCGCGAAACGGTTCGGCTCCAATCCCTGCGGATAACCCGCAACAGGTCCCCCGATGCGCATGGCGCATTCCCCTTCAAATCAACAGCGTATCCGGTTTTATTTTCCTACAAATCCAGTTTCTGTCAAAATGCGAATTCTGTTTTTAATCCCGTTCCGGCTTCATGGTTATGGTTGAATAGGGGCATTGTTCGCTCAGGCCGGACACCGGAGAAGAGACGCATGGCCTACCGGGTCACCCATCATAACCAGGAACTCATCATCGAGAAGGACTACCGGTACTCGGCGTTTATGCCGGGGGTATTCGGCGTGTTCCTGCTGTTTTTTTCGCTGCTGACCCAGGCCCAGGCCAACATGCCGGAACACCCCGCCCCGGCCCTGCTGCATGGGATCGCCCTGTTGCTGGCCCTGGCCGGCGTGTTTCTCATGATTACCGGGACGTTTTTCTATTTTCGGACGGGGCGGGTGATAATCGATTTTGAACAGGATACGGTGACGGTCCACCCCCTCCTCCGGCGGTCTAAAACCATCCCCTTCAAGGAGATCGACGGATTGACCGTCCGAAAGACGCCAGTTCCCGACGGGGACGGCGTCAACCAGTGGGAGCTGTTCCTGAGGACGGACCAGGGCCGGGTTCCTCTCATCGACCTGTACAACGAACTGGAGGTCAAGCGGTTCCTGCTGGAGATGCAGCAGGGCGCCGACTGGCCGGTGGAACACGTCAACGTCGGCCTGGACAGCGCAAACAAAGGCTAGAGCCGGGTATCGAACACTTCACCCGGCCCCAGTTTCCGCGCTTTTGCCATCAGCAGGCCGTGATAAACGAGGGCGAACAGAATCCCCCCCACGTAACCGCCCAGGTGTGCCCACAGGTTGACGTTGGTAGCCATCAGATCCATGGACACGTAGACGACCAGAAGCAGCATCACCCCCAACAGGTCCCGCCCGAAGGCATCGGGGTGGGTTCGGCGCCGGATCAGGACCACAAAGGTGATGTTGGCCGCGATCACCCCCGCCACAATGCCGGATGCGCCAATGGAGGCCCTCCATTGAAAGGCGGGATCAGAGACGGCCTGAACCGTATCCGCCGCAAACATGGCCAGATCACTGGCCATCAGCCCGGCAGCGAACAGGCTGATCATGTTGCGGGGTCCCAGCAGCGGCTCGATTTGGCGGCCAAAGACCCACAGGCCGAACAGGTTGGAGAGCAGGTGGGTGATGTTGGCATGGAGCAGGGCCGGGGTCACCAGGCGCCAGAATTCGCCCGCGAAAATGGCGGGTGTAAACCAGGCCCCCCAGCTCACCGCCTCCGGATGGGGCCGGCTGAAACCGGGGAAGGTGGTGGCCAGGTAGGCGATGACGATAATCATCATCAGCCCCGCCAGCGCCGACCGGGAGGAGTCCTCGGCATGCATCCGCATGGAAGCCTGCTCGCGGGCACGCTGCGCGGGTTTATCCGTTTCGTTTTCAGGCCCGTTATCCACAGACCCATTCTAGCATCGCCCGCCTGTGGCCGGTATAATACCCAACATCTGGAAGGAGCACGCTATGGCAACCGCTACCCAAACCCAATACGAAACCGTGGTCGGGCTGGAGGTCCACGTCCAGCTCAAGACGAAGTCCAAGCTGTTCTGCCCCGACGCCACCCGCTTCGGCGAACACCCCAACATGAACACCTGCCCGGTCTGCCTGGGATATCCCGGCGTCCTGCCGGTGCTGAACCTGCAGGCGGTAGAGTACGCCATCATGCTGGGGCTGGCGCTGAACTGCGAGATTGCCGAGTTTTCCAAGTTCGACCGAAAGCATTACTTCTACCCGGACCTGCCCAAAGCCTACCAGATCTCCCAGTACGACATGCCCATTGCCAGTCATGGCCACATGGTCCTCTCCAACGGACGCACGATCCGGATTCTGCGGGCGCATATGGAGGAAGACGCGGGCAAGCTGGTCCATGCGGGGGCCGAGGGGCTGGCCGGCTCCGACTACAGCCTTTCCGACCTCAACCGGGCAGGGACGCCGCTGCTGGAGATCGTCAGCGAACCGGACATCCGCTCAGCGGAAGAGGCCCGCGAGTACATGAGCCAGTTGCGCAACATCGTGCGTTATCTCGACGTCTGCGACGGCAACCTGGAGGAAGGCTCCATGCGCTGTGACGCCAACGTCAGCATCCGCCCCGCGGGCGGCACGGAACTGGGCACCAAGACCGAAATCAAGAACATGAACAGCTTCCGCGCCATCCAGCGGGCCATCGAATACGAAGTGCAACGCCAGATCGACACGCTCTCCTCCGGTGGACAGGTCGTGCAGGAAACCCGCCTGTGGAACGAAGCCACCGGCACCACCCTCTCCATGCGAACCAAAGAGGGGGCGGACGATTACCGCTATTTCCCCGAACCGGACCTCCGCCCCCTGCACATCGACCGCGAGTGGCTCGACGAAATCCGCAGCCGCCTGCCGGAGTTGCCCCACCAGCGCTACGAAAAACTCACCGGCCCCTTCGGCCTCTCGGAATATGACGCCGGCCTCCTGGTGGAAACCAAGGAACTGGGCGACTTTTTTGAGGCCGCCGTCCGGCATACGAACAACTACAAGGCACTGGCCAACTGGCTGATGGGAGATATCACCGGCTGGCTGAAGGCGGAAAAGCAGGAACTGGCCGACACCATGCTGACTCCGGAGGCCCTCGCCGAACTGGTGGCCCTGCAGGACAACAACACCATCGGGTCCGCCGTCGCCAAGAAACTGCTGCCCGAACTGCTCACGACAGGCGGCATGCCTGCCCGGATCGTGGAAGAGCGCGGCATGGCCCAGATGAGCGACGAGGGCGAACTGCGGCGGATCGTGCAGGGGGTCATTGACAACAACCCCAAACAGGCCGAGGAATTCCGCGGCGGGAAGGAGAAAGTGCTCGGCTTCCTCGTGGGCCAGGTGATGCGCGAAACGAAAGGTTCCGCCAACCCGGAAGTGGTGAACCGGCTGTTTCGGGAACTACTCGGCTGACCGCCGGACGGTCAGTAGCGCCGCCTGGCAGATTTGCTCCGGCGTCGGCTGATGGCGATCGAGGTAGCCGTCAACATCCGGCGTTCCGCTCTCAAGCACAATGGTCACCTGCTGAAGTTGGGCCAAGTTCCTCAGGAACGCCTCATCCAGCTTTCGCGCCCGAATCTGCCCGATAACGGTGCGGGCCTCATCAGGACTGGCTGCAAAGGGCGGCGTGTCCACCGGCTCGGTGCCCTCCTCCACAAGCCAAAGTTCCCCCAGAATGGAGTCAAAGATCGGCTTGTACTCCATCACATACTGGGCAACGGCGGCGTTGAGGGCCTCACCACGGAGAAGGGTCTGGTTTTCCTGGCTGGTCATCGCTTGCTGATTATCCATAAGCACCTTACAACGATATTGAATTTGAATGAAACCAGTGTACACAATTTCATGACGCGGCGAAAGAGCTTTCCTTCGACCGCCCCCAACTTGTTTTATTCCCCTCGGCGGGTACCGCAAAACACGGATTCACCTAACTGTATATCAGCCCCCTGTCGCCACTGTCCCTTCAAACTTCATCCGCTTTTGTTTAAAATGACCAGGCCGCGCAACATCAATGAGAGGTGCTTCCCCATGAAAAAAACGATCGAGGATGTGACGAACTGGCAGGACCAACGGGTGCTCGTCCGGGTGGACTTCAACGTTCCCCTGAACGCGCAGGGGGAGATCACGGATGACATGCGCATCCGCAAAACCCTGCCCACCCTGCGGTACCTGCTGGAGCGCGGTGCGCGGATCATTCTGGCAAGCCACCTCGGTCGTCCCAAGGGCCAGGTCCGGGAAGAGTTCCGGCTGACCGCCGTCACCCAGCGCCTGCGGGATCTGCTGGAAAACGTCACGGTCCACAAGGTGGACGAGGTCTTCTCCCCCGCCGTGCAGGAAGCGGTCAATGCCCTCAAGGCCGGTGAAATCCTGATACTGGAAAACGTCCGGTTCGAGCCGGGCGAGGAAAAGAACGACGAGGACTTCGCCCGGAATCTGGCGTCGCTTGCGGACATCTACGTCAACGACGCGTTTGGGGCGGCCCACCGCGCCCATGCCTCAACCGAAGGGGTGGGGCACTATCTCGGCACCCGCGTGGCGGGGTTTCTGATGGCCCGTGAAATCGCGGCGCTCGGCGGCGTGCTGGAGAACCCGGAGCACCCCTACACCGCCATCATCGGCGGCAGCAAGGTCTCCACCAAGATCACCGTGCTGAAAACCCTTATTGAGAAGGTCGACAACCTGGTCATCGGGGGGGCCATGATGTTCACCTTCCTCAAGGCCCAGGGGCATAACGTGGGCACGTCCAAAATCGAGGAGGATCACCTCGACACCGCCCGTGACCTGCTGACGCTGGCCGCCAACCGGGACACGGTCATCACCCTGCCGCGACAGGTGGTGATTGCGGACAACTTCCGTGCTGACGCCAACACGCGTACCGTCAGCGTGGAAGAGATTGCCGACGGCTGGATGGGCCTCGACATCGGCCCTGAAAGCGTGGACCGCATCTGCCAGATCGTCCGCAATTCCCGCACCGTCCTGTGGAACGGTCCGATGGGGGTCTTCGAGATGGCGCCGTTTTCCCACGGCACGAAAAACATCGCCCTGGCGCTGGCCGAATGGACCGAGAAAGGCCACTGCCACAGCATCCTGGGCGGCGGAGACACGGTGGCGGCGCTGGAACAGTTCGGGATTCCGCTGGATCGCTACTCCCACGTCAGCACCGGCGGCGGTGCCAGCCTGGAGTTTCTGGAAGGCAAGGCGCTGCCCGGCATCACCATCCTGGAGGATTCGGTTCCGGCAAGGGTCTAGGCAACGTCCGCACAGGGCGCTAGTCCCGGCTCAGGGTGAAATTCCGGGAGAACAGAATCCCCAGCATGCCCACCACGGGCAGGGCGAAGATGAACGGGTAGATGGCAATCGTCAGGGGACGGGGCAGGTACTCGGAATATACCCCCGCCTCGGTCTGAAGATCCATGTAGGTGAGCACCGCAAAGCCGATGTGGGCCAGAATCCCCAGCAGGAAAACCCCCATGCTATCCCCGGAGCCGATGTAGCTGATATTCATTGCCTGTCGGCTGAACGCCCCGGCCATGAACGTGGCAAACAGCAACAGGGCCGGTCCCATCCAGGAGTCGTCGTAGATGACGTCCTGGGTCACGCCGAAAACCGTCCAGCTGGTGGCAACCAGCAACACCACCGGCAGCAACAGAAAAAACCCAAACATCAGTATCTGGTAAACGAGGCTTTGCAAAGCCCTCATTGCCAATATCTCCTCGTCTCGCCCGACTCCGCTCAGGCCTGTCATTTCTTCATCTATTATGCCACGTTTCGGCGGTTCCTATGCAAAAGGCCGGGTGCTTGCAGCCCCGGCCCGAAGACAATTGCGATGACAAGACGAAAAATCCGTCAGTCGTAACTGTTCCTCATGCGCTTGAGGCGTCCGTCCCCCTTGCGCTTGCTGGTTTTGGTATAGAGTTTGGTAAGCGCCTCGTGGGCATCCACCATCACTTCGTTCGACAATTGATCCTCCCAGCGCGAGAGGTGTTGTTTGCTTGCGTCGTCCCCGTCGAACTCAAAGGGATCGTCCCACGCATGCGGTTTTTTTCCCAAGACGTGATCTCCTATTGGAAATAGCTCCTAACTACACACTGAAAAATTGGATTCATACCCTTATTTTCGGATTATAGCCCCCGAAACTTTAAAAATTATCCCCCATTTGAAACATTGTTTCAGGCGGCTTTCATGCATGCGGCAGGCTGTTGATGGTCGGGATATGATGGCAGTAGCCGATATGACCCGGCAGGTATTCGACGCCTTCCGGCTCTTTCTCTTTGCAAACTTCCGTGACATAGGGGCAGCGGGTATGGAAACGGCAGCCACTCGGCGGCTGGGCCGGGCTTGGGAGATCCCCCTCCAGCACCAGGCGCTTTTCATGGACCACGTCCGGGTCCGGCACCGGAATGGCACTGAGAAGCGCCTGGGTATAGGGGTGCAGAGGCCGTTCATACAGTTCTCGCGCGGGGGCCACCTCGACGATTTTGCCCAGGTACATCACCACCACCCGGTCGCTGATGTACTCCACCACGCTGAGGTTATGAGCGATAAAGAGATAGGTCAGGTTGAATTCCTTCTTGAGGTCGTCAAGCAGGTTGAGGATCTGGGCCTGAACGGACACGTCCAGGGCGCTGACCGGCTCATCGGCCACGATAAACCGGGGATTCAGGGCGATGGCGCGGGCAATGCCCACCCGCTGGCGCTGACCGCCTGAAAATTCGTGGGGGTAACGGTGGAAGGCATCGCGGGGCAGGCCCACCATGTCGAGCAGCGCATAAACCCGCTCGGTCAGGGCAGCTCCCCTGTGGACATGATGGATTCTCAACGGCTCGGCAATGGTCTCGCCGATGGTGATTCGCGGGTTCAGGCTGGAATAGGGGTTCTGAAAGACGATCTGCAGGTCCCTGCGCAGGGGACGAAGCGCCCTGTTGGGAAGCCGGGTCAGATCGCAAGGCGCCTCCCCGGTGTCCAGGAAAACCTTGCCGGCGGTCGGGCGCAGGAGCTGCAAGATGCAGCGGCCCACCGTGGACTTGCCACAGCCCGACTCGCCCACCAGTCCCAGGGTCTCGCCGGGATAGATGGTCAGATCGATATCGGTAACCGCATGAACCTCTCCCACCTGGCGGTTGAAAAACCCCTTGCGGATGGGGAAGTGCTTGGTCAGCCCCTGAAGCTCTATCAGGGGCCTTGTCTCAGTATCGGATAAAACGGCGGCTTGGGGGGTCATCCCCCTATTCTACCCTATCCGTTGAACACCCGGCGGCCATTCCCATGGCCGTTGGCGTTATGGACCAGTTGCGGCATAGGGCGAAGGTTGCCGGTGAAATCAAAATGGTGGGTCCGGGAAACATCCATGTCCTTCTCGAACAACAGGTGAGCAGCCTCCTCGAACCGGCTGACCGGGATGGCGGCACTGCGAACCTCATCAGGCAGTCCCTTCAGGGCATTTTGGCTGCCTGCCGGAATCAGCACGGTTTTGGCGCCGGCCTGCACCGCGGCTTTCAACTGCTCGGCCAGATCCTTCACCGGCTCGATGTTGCCCTTGGTATCCAGGCCGCCAATAGCCACCACGTCATGGCGCACGGGGATGCCGGTCAGTTCGCTGAGCATGGCGGCGGCAATGGCCATACCGGCCCCCGATCCCTTGCCTACCGGATCGTCCCCCTTGGTGCCGACGTTGAAAGTGAGCAAAGTGTTTTCGCCCAGTTGCCGGTTCGGCACCTTGCGGGCCATCAGCAGTTTTTTGACGTAGACCAGCGCGTTGTTCGCCTGCTGTTCCAGCGCCCCCTTCAGGGGTTCCGTCAGGGGTTCGAGTTTCAGATCCGACGGCCCCTCCACCGGCTGCTCGAACAGCTCGACCAGCACCGGCAGGATTTCGCCGCCCGCCTGGGCATACGCCGTCGAGGCACTGGCCCAGCCGGTCTGCGGCGGCTGCGTCGGACGCAGGGTCCGCACGGAAACGGCGGGCATCTCATCCTGATCGCCAGTCTCGGCGGGCAGCAGCACGTTATCCAGAATCTCCCGGACGTGGGTAACCGGCACAATCTTCATGGCGTCGGTCACCTCTTCCGGCAACCTGACCACACTGCCGTCGCCATCCACCAGGTCACCGCGCTCATTGGTGTTCTGATCGCTGATGTAGAAGGTCTTCACCCCGGCGAGATAGGCGCCGACCAGCTTTTCCCGCACACCGCCAATCATGCCGACCCGACCCTTGAGGGTGAGGGTCCCGGTCATGGCGATATCCCCCTTGACAGGCCGGTTAGTCAGCTCGCTGATCAACCCCACGGTAAATGCCGCACCGGCACTGGAGCCATCCACCGGCTGGGCATGGTCTTCCGGACCAATGGTCACGTCATAGCGCATATTGCGCTTGAGGTTGACGCCATGCTCCTGGCCATAGTTCTTGACATAGGCCCACACAGTCTTCAGCGATTCCGGCGTGGTTGTGCCCAGATTCCCCACCTGGGTGACATTGAACTCCGGCGGGCCTTCCCGGGTCTTGTCCTCACGAACTTCCACGACCATGGGAATCAGACCACCGCCTACCTCGCTGTAGTAGGCACCGTTGACCCGGCCGACCTGGGAGGCCTCAACCTTGTTGTAAATAGGCCGAGGCGGTCCCAGCCAGTTGTCGCGTTCATAGACTTCCGGCGTCATCTCGGTGTCCTGCTCCGGGGTTTGGGCTTCCATCTGGTAAACCCGCTTGTCCGCCAGCTTGGTCAATAGCAACTTCAGCTGCCGGAGGCCCCCCTCATGGGTATAGCCCCGAATAATCTTCATCAGGTTGTCGGCACTGACCCGGAAGTCCTCTTCAGACAGCTTGTGATCCTTTCGAATCTTCGGCAGCATATAATCCTGGGCAATGACGCGCTTTTCCTCCGGCGTATAGGAGGGCATCTTCACCACTTCCATCCGGTCTCTCAGCGGCCCGCTCATCGTGGACAGGGAATTGGCGGTCAGCACGAAGGTAACGTCGGAAAGATCAAAGGGCAGGCCCAGGTAATTGTCACGGAAGACCTTGTTCTGCTCCGGATCCAGCAGGTTGAGCAGCGCGCTCTGGACGGCAGGCCCCGCCTTATCCACCTCGTCGAGCACGATCACCGGGTTCTTGGACTTCACCCGGGTCAGGGCCTTGATGATTTCGCTGGGTTCTGAAGCCACATGGACCGGCAGGCCACCCCGGATGAACTCCTCGTGGTTCTCGCCGCCCAGGGCGATACGCTCGTAGTCACGGCTCATCGCCTTGGCCACGGAACGCACGATACTGGTTTTGCCCACGCCGGCGCCGCCCACCATACAGAGAATGCGGGGCTCGCCTTCTTCGGAGAGACCTTCGCGACGGCGGCGTTCCTGGACGGCCAGGATTTCCAGAACCCGGTCCTTGATCCTGTCCATGCCGTAGTGATCTTCATCCAGAACCTGGCGGATCGCCACCGGGTCAAATGGCTTCTCTTCGCTTTTGCTCCAGGGCAGCCGGTCGAGATAGATTTCCGCCCGGCGCATCTTGATATCGGCATTCTGATCGCTGCTTTCGTTTTTCAGATCACGCAGCAGG